>NZ_JBIOQK010000001.1:2092500-2632500 GCF_051713685.1 Enterococcus sp. DIV1059_2
ACCTTGCGGTCGTACTCCCCAGGCGGAGTGCTTAATGCGTTTGCTGCAGCACTGAAGGGCGGAAACCCTCCAACACTTAGCACTCATCGTTTACGGCGTGGACTACCAGGGTATCTAATCCTGTTCGCTCCCCACGCTTTCGAGCCTCAGCGTCAGTTACAGACCAGAGAGCCGCCTTCGCCACTGGTGTTCCTCCATATATCTACGCATTTCACCGCTACACATGGAATTCCACTCTCCTCTTCTGCACTCAAGTCTCCCAGTTTCCAATGACCCTCCCCGGTTGAGCCGGGGGCTTTCACATCAGACTTAAGAAACCGCCTGCGCTCGCTTTACGCCCAATAAATCCGGACAACGCTTGCCACCTACGTATTACCGCGGCTGCTGGCACGTAGTTAGCCGTGGCTTTCTGGTTAGATACCGTCAAGGGATGAACATTTTACTCTCATCCTTGTTCTTCTCTAACAACAGAGTTTTACGATCCGAAAACCTTCTTCACTCACGCGGCGTTGCTCGGTCAGACTTTCGTCCATTGCCGAAGATTCCCTACTGCTGCCTCCCGTAGGAGTCTGGGCCGTGTCTCAGTCCCAGTGTGGCCGATCACCCTCTCAGGTCGGCTATGCATCGTTGCCTTGGTGAGCCGTTACCTCACCAACTAGCTAATGCACCGCGGGTCCATCCATCAGTGACGCAAAAGCGCCTTTCAACTTTCTTCCATGCGGAAAATAGTGTTATACGGTATTAGCACCTGTTTCCAAGTGTTATCCCCTTCTGATGGGCAGGTTACCCACGTGTTACTCACCCGTTCGCCACTCTTTTTCTTTCGGTGGAGCAAGCTCCGATGAAAGAAAAAGCGTTCGACTTGCATGTATTAGGCACGCCGCCAGCGTTCGTCCTGAGCCAGGATCAAACTCTCATAATGATTTGTTTGAATGACCATACGGTCATTAAGCTCATAAAAATTAACTTTGCTAGCTATTGCTTGCATGTATTTGTTTCAATAAATTGAAACGTCCTACACATTGGTTCGTTTGCTTGCTTTGTTCAGTTTTCAAAGGTCTACCGTGCTGTGTTAGCAACTTTTATATCATATCAGAGTGACATTTAATTGTCAACTCTTTTTTTAAAAGTTTTTTTCGCTCGTTGTTTTTCAACTTCGTAGCGGCTGTCTCAGCGACTTAATTAGAATAACAAATGATTTGTTATTTGTCAACAACTTTTTTCAATTAATTTTGTTGATGTATCAACATTGATTAACTGTTTTATTATTGCGACTTCGTTATAATATCATCTGTTTCATTTTTGGTCAAGTCTTTTTTGAAGATTTTTCAACTGTTGTTTTGACCCGCTGGCTCAATTGCCAACGTTGAATACTTTATCATTCTATGAATGAAAGAGCAAGCTTTTTTTCTGAAATTTTTCCAATTAACAAAAACAAAGAAAAAAACTACCCAAAAGGTAGTTTAATCAATATCGATCGTACGGAAACGGATTTGATTTTGATCGTCTCGTTTTAAGGTTGTTTCTTCTTTCAAATAAGAGAACTTCTTCTCATCGATCGCTGGATTTTCAAGCATTTCTTCATAACCTGCAAAAATATCATGGATGTATTTTTTATAAGCTTTTTTCTTTTTGATTCTTTTCTTCATTTGGCACCGTCCTTTACGTGCTTATCTTAGCAAGCCGAAAGGATTCTGACAACCATTATCCACATTTTCATACCAAAAATTCACTTTGACACACCTTTTCCATTCTTTCAGCCAAGTGACAAGAATGGAAAAAGAATGTTTAGTTTGTGATCAAACGTTTTTGAAACGCCAATCGCTCTCCATTCGGAAAAGGAAATGTTACCTCTCCTTTATATTGATAGCCAGCTGCTTGGATATTCTTTTGCATCCCAATATTGGCTTTATACGTATCGATACGCAAATCAACGATTCCTTGCTCTAATGCAACCACTTCAAGAGCTTGCAGCAATTTGGCACTTAACTTTTGCCCTTTAAAATGAGAACTGACAACGACGCGATGAATGGATAGATACGGACCGTTTCCATCCCACCCTGCGCCGGTAATTGCGTTGTAGACAGGATCATCACCAGAAACCAGTGCCGCAGACGCTGCGATTTTCCCATCTTTCACTAACACATAGCTTTCACCTTTTGCAATATCTTCTTTGATTTGAGTTTCTTTTGGGCCATAGCCATTTTGCCATTGTGGTGATCCTTGAGCTTTTAAAAAAGCAATTCCTTCCTCAATCAGCGCCATTAACTCCGTTAAATCGCCCTCAGTTGTTTTACGAAATTTCTCCATTTAACCCCACCTTTCTTCTAAGACTTTCTTCTATAAAAAGAAACAGAGAATGATAGAAAGTCGTTTTAATCAATCGTTTTTAGTTTGCCTTGAAATTCACTGATTGATTGATATCCTTTTTCTTTCATGATCGTTTCTAATTCTTTCGTCAATCGTTCAAAGATCGCCGGCCCTTCTTTTTGCAACTCTGTGCCGATCTGCAACATAGAGGCACCACACAACAAATGCTCATACGCATCTTGACCATTACGAATCCCACCAGTACCAATAATTTTGATTTCTGGGTTGAGACGTGTATAGAAAGCCCGCACATTGGCTAATGCCGTTGGTTTCACATATTCGCCTCCGAGACCACCAAAACCATCTTTTGGTTTGATAACTACCGAGTCAGTAGTAGGATCGATGAATAAAGCATTCCCAATACTATTGATTGAATTGATGTAGGTTAACGGATACTTGTTTAATATCTTAGCCATCTCATCAAAGTGAGCCAAATCAAAGTATGGCGGCAATTTGACACCTAAAGGTTTTGTGAAAAAACCAAAGACTGTTTCAAGAATTTGATCGGTCAAAGGAAAATCATAGGCAACTTGTGGTTTTCCTGGCACGTTTGGACAAGAAAGATTCAACTCAGTGATTCCTTCAAAATCACTTTCTTGGATCTTCTTCAATAACTCAATGTTTTCAGCCACACTCATACCAGCGACAGAGAAAAAGAAAGGCGCTTGCTGAGTCATTTCCTGCTGTTTTTTGATGGCATAATCTAAGTAGTAGTCCACCCCTAGATTTGGTAATCCCATCGAATTGATGCTTCCTAAGGGTAAATCGGTATAACGTGGTTCTGGATTTCCGGCACGTGCTTCTAGCGTTGCACTCTTTGTGACAAATGATCCAGCTGCTGATACCGCTAATTCATCTAATTCCTCGATCGTCATACAATGTACTCCTGAGGCGTTCATAAACGGATTTTCGTATGTAAATTTCCCAAAATTCGTAGCTATCATTGATTCATTCCTCCAATCTTTTCAACTAGTTTACCGTTTCATTTCTGAAAATGCAACGGTGTCTTTGATTGGGACAGGTTTTAGAAGGAGCAACCTATTTAATCACTGTAGCAAATCAAAAAACCATATCCATAGCAGCTTGTTAAAGCTTGCTGAATAAAAATGGTTTTTGAAAACAATCTGTTTGTGCTGTAATCAAATGTTTAGTTTTTAGAGCATGATCATGATTTTATTAAAGCTTTCACTTCTATTTACCGCTAAATCAAATGCTCTTTGAAGATATTCTAACGGAAAGCGATGGGAAATCATATGACTGGCACTTAAGCGTCCGCTTTCTAAAAAGGTGAGTGAATCAAACCATTCTTTGCCTGGGAAAGGCGCAGAATAGCTATTCCAAAAACCCTTAATGGTTAATTCACTGCGAAAGTTTTTTCAAATGCCCGTTGCTTAATCAAAACATCAGAATAAGTGATCCCTTGAAATCCAATTTTCCCGTCTTTTTTTGTCACTAAGAGACATTGTTCTTCGGTTATTTTAGTACCTGCACATTCCATTGCAATATCTACGCCTAAACCATCCGTTATCCGAGAAATCTCTTTTTCAAGGTCTTGAACACTAGGATCGATCGTATCGGTGACACCTAAATCTAATGCTTGTTTCAGTTTCTCTGATTGAATATCAATGCCAATAATCGTTTTCACACCCGCAATTTTTAACCATTGGATCGTCAGCAACCCAATCGTTCCTAACCCAAAACGGCAACGACTTTGTCACTTGAAAGAGAAAATGTTTGTGAAAAACCAAGAACGATTTTTCCTTTTTGCAATTATTTCTGAAGTCACGTAAAAAACAAAAAACCTCGTAACAATGAGTCACGAGATTTTGGTGAAGCAATCTATTCTATTTATGAGTATTTAAAAACGATCCGTAGCTCATCACTTCCACCAATAAATCGAATGGGTGAACTAAATTAAGCCATTCCTCGCAGGAAATTTCCTTCGGTTTTGGTTTTATTTATGCGACCTCATAAGTAGAAATTCTCAAGTGTTACTCGATGATACTGGCGTTTTCCATCGAAAGCGTACAATTCAAATCATTTCAATTGATAAGACACTTGAATAGGAGTTTTTTAATTGACTGTTCAACTTTTTTTGAAATTGAAAACGAATAAACACATACTATATACATACAAATTTTTTACCTATCAAGTGAATTAAACCTTTTTCTTTGATACCTCAACACTCCAGTATCTCCGATGACGTATAATTTGTATTTTCCATACCCTACTTTAAATTCTAATCTTTCGCCACTTGCGATTTCAAATAAAAGATAATAGGTAATGGATTGATTCGTAAAGCCGTTTGCAGCAATATTCGTGCTACTAGTCATTCGTTTGTCTACTAGCGTGGCAAGTACTGCCACTTCTGGCGTAGATTGATCCTTTAAGAATTCGACAATATGATATAAGATAACTGCGACGAAAATAAAAGCAAATAAAGTAAATAGAAAATCCACAAAACACACTCCTTTTTTGTTTTTATGATCAAGGGAATCAACCAAATCATTTTTACAACTTAACTATAATTATACATTAATTCAATTAATTAATCTCGAATCTCTAATAAAAATATGTAACTCGCTAAATGATTGACCGAAACTGTAGTTTGGCTATCGTTTTCCTATATGTATGGTTGCATAGAACACATTTGTATATTTGTTAACCAAGAGTCAGTTGATAGGATGAAATCACATGACCTTTGAAAAAACATTCCTAGAATCATCCTTCTTCATTCTACATTGACTCCTTAAGGAAAATTCATCGTATCCCAAAGTCTCTGACTAAATTCAGTAACTTTTCTTTAGACATGTTTTCTGGGATGCACCTTAAGGTTATCAATGTGGATGAATAAGAATTTATTCTGTGCTCTTTTTTTGTCAAAATGATCGAAGGTTTATAGAAAGTATTACTATTTCGGAAAAGTTAAATACTAACTCACTTTGAGTTGTCATATGAATGGAAAATACGTTGAGCTTTCAGGTTTAAAAATATATGATTTTCTTTAATGCTTTTAGTAAAAAAGCATAACTTTTTCACCAAGTAACTGTTTATTTAAGAAAGTATTCTATAAAAAAACTCTTCTACCAACTTTTTCAAAGTTAATAAAAGAGTTCTGTGTTTATATCCTCATTTTGCCAACTGTCCGACACCTAAGAAAACAGCTTGTTCCATCTAGTTAACAAATATGAAACAACTTTCTATGATTGAAAATCCTTAACGAATCCCCAAAGCAATCCGTGCGTAACGACTCATTTTATCGGTCGTCCAAGCGGGATACCAGACTAATTTCACCTCTGGATTTTTGACTTCTGGAATATCGCTTAGTGCTTCGTGTATCGATTCAGTCAATACGTCGGCTAAGGGACAGCCCATTGTTGTTAAGGTCATTTTGATTACGGTATTGCCTGTTTCTGCATCAAATTCGACTTCATAAACTAAGCCTAGATTCACTATATCAATCCCCAACTCAGGGTCAATCACGGTTTCCAAGGCAGCCAAGACACGCTCTTTGATTGCTTCTGCTTCTACTTCAGTATATGCCACGGTTGAAGACCTCCTTTAATTCTTGTTTCAAATAATACCTTCTTTTGCAAGATTTGTAAATGGACGATCCTTGATTATGGCCGGCTTTTCTTGTGTATTTTCAGTTCTGGGAAGACCCCTGTCGTTTTAAAGGTCCGTTGTTCATCATCTGTCGCAAAACGGCCTGTAATCGATTGGGTCGGCACAAAATTAATAAACGCATTGCCGTCAGCTTCTAAAACGGCTTGTTCTAAATCGTAGATCTCGTAGCGCGTCACGACCATCATGATCATATTGCCAGGTACGCCTGAATACCCTCCGACTGAGGGGAACAAAGTCATGCCGCGAAACACATGCTTAGAAATATTTTTCCCAACAGCTTCCGCATTGGTCGTAATAATCATTGCCGTTACCTTTTGATGACTTGTGTGCAGCATGTCCACAACGTAGCTCATTGCGAAAATCGAAATAATCGTGTACAAGGCACTTTCCCAAGAAAAGACGAAACCTGAGACCATGACAATGATGCCGTTTAAAATAAACATATATTTACCAACTGTTTTTCCAGTCGTTTTTGATAATATCAACGAAAGAATATCCATTCCGCCGGTGGTAAAACCCATTTTCAGTGAAAACGCAACGCCGACGCCTAACAGTACGCCACCTAGCAAAGCGTTAACCAAAATATTGTCAGTGATCGCTCCTTGCGGAAGGATCATCGTTAAGACGGAAACGACAACGACATTGATAAAGCTCAATAGTGTCGATGATTTCCCGAGTTTGATGAACCCGAGAACAAAGATAGGCAAGTTTAAGAGGAAAATAAACAGCCCTGTACTAAGGTGAACGCCAAAATGTTCCAAGGCAAGTGCCACGATCAATTGGGCGACCCCGTTCATCCCAGCAGAAAGAACGTTTGCGGGAATCAAAAAGAAATTTAAAGCAATGGCTGCAGTAATACCTGACAGCAAAATAACCCCTATTTTTTTCAATCGTTCTGATTGTTCGTGCTTCGTTAATAACTTACTCACAATGATCTAGCTCCTTCACTAAAAATCTCCTTCCAAAGAATAGCAGTTTGTGTGAAAAAATGAAACAATTATTTGCAAAAATTTACTTTTCATTCCCGCATCGTTCGCCTCCATGTTAAAATCATAGGTAAGAGATGAGAGGAGTGATTGATTTTGGCAAAAGAAGCAAGTTTTGATGTCGTATCTGAGATCAACACAGAAGAAGTGAAAAACGCCATTCAACAGGCGGAAAAAGAATTGAAAAACCGATTTGATTTTAAAGGCTCCACGGTAGAAATCAAGATGACTGAGGGCAAACTGACGATCGTTGGAGATGACGAATTTAAGTTGGAGCAAATCAAAGATGTGCTCTTTGCGAAGCTGATCAAACGGAATGTACCAACGAAAAATATTCAATTTGGCGAAACGGAGCATGCCTTGGGGGCAAAAGCTCGTCAAACGGCAGAATTGATCAATGGCATCGATAAAGAAAACGCCAAAAAAATAACGACAGCGATCAAAAACGCCAAGCTAAAAGTTAAAACCCAAATTCAAGACAATCAAATTCGGGTAACAGGCAAAAGTCGTGACGATCTGCAAGAGGTGATCCAATTGTTGCGTAAACTGCCCCTGACGATCGATTTACAATTTACAAATTATCGCTAATCAAAAAAACTAGAACAGAGTCTAACGTGATGGTTAGGCAAAATCAGCTTTATCTACTGATTTTGCGCAACCGCTCTTGAAAGCTCTGCTTCTAGTTTTTTTCTTGCCAAAAATGAGTCAATGCCTTTGATAACTCTTGCGGCCGACGAATCTGCAAGGCATGCTGCCAATGCAGCGGGAAAAGTTCTTGGTAACGCGGTGTCCGAAAGCGCTGATCCAGCAATAACACCACGCCACGATCGCTGACATCCCGAATCACTCGACCGGCTGCTTGCAGGACTTTATTCATCCCTGGCAGCTGATAGGCATACGCAAAGCCAGCTGCCTTTTTCTCATCGTAATATTCCCGAATCAATTCTTGCTCGTGATTGATTTGCGGCAGTCCGACTCCGACCACTGCTGCACCGATCAAGCGATCGCCTTTTAGGTCGATCCCTTCAGAAAAAATTCCTCCAAGGACACAAAATGCCACCAATGTTTTTGGTTGACTCTTTGGTTCGTCTTGACTTTTATCCAGCAAGGATGATTGTTGCGAGTCAAAAGATTGAAACTGCGCAAGAAACGCCTCGCGCACTGCTTCGTTCATAGCAGTCCCCTGAATCAAGACCTCCACCTCTGGCGCCTGTTGAGAAAATGCTGCCGCCACCTCATCCAAGTAACGATAAGATGGGAAAAAGACCATATAGTTTCCCGCTTTCGCTGCCGTCATTTGCTGGATCGCATCAACGATCGCAGGAATGCTGGCTTCACGTTGGCGATACGTCGTTTGAATATAGTCCGCAATAAAAATCCCCTGATTTTTCGGATCAAAAGGACTTGGCAAGCGATAGCGCAAAGCTTCATCGCCGCCACCTAATACTTCTTGATAATACGACAAAGGGGTAAAGCTCGCAGAAAACAACAGGCTGGCCTTGCCCTTATCTAACACGGATTCCAAAAACGGCGCTGGTTCGATGCAAAATTGCCGTAGTTTGATATCATAGCGGTCGATCTCCACCGTCGTTTCGTAGTGATCATCATAAAATTCACTAATCTTCAAATAATGGTTGGCTTCAAAATACACTTGCAGCACTTCTTCTTGCAATTCATGCTCAGGATTTGCCGGCAACCATTCCTTCATCAATTCAGCTAATTTGTATAGCTGATTGACCATTGTTTCATGGGGAGCTGCTTGATGGTGGTATGACCATCCTTCCTCTTTTGCTAATTGGGCTAAAGCCGCAAATTCTTTATCAACTCTGTTTAGTGCGCGTTTTAATTTCTGTTGATCCTTCGGCAGCTTCTTCTTTAATTCCTTAAATGGCTGTCGTAAGATCGTTGCAGAATACATTTCTTTCGAACGGTTAACTAAGTTATGGGCTTCATCCACTAAAAAGAAATACTCTTCGTCTGGCTCTTCAAAAAATCTCCGTAAATAAACGGTTGGATCAAACAAATAATTATAATCACCAATAATGACATCGCAAAAGACACTGACATCCAGTGAAAGCTCAAAGGGACAAACCGTATGCTTCATTCCATAAGTCTCGATCACTTCTCGGGTTATTTGGTTTTCGTGATGCAACAGATCCCACAATGCTTCGTTGATTCGATTGTAATAACCTTGTGCATAAGGACAATGCTCTGGCGTACAGTTTCGTTCATCCAGAAAGCAAATTTTATCTTTGGCAGTAATCGTGACACTCTTGGTTTCACTACCGTTGTCTGCTAACTTGCTCAACGCATCTTCAGCCACTTGTCTGGTGATCGTCTTCGCCGTCAGATAAAAGACCCGATCTGCCCCTTCTTCCCCGAGAACTTTTAATGCGGGAAACAGCGTTGACATGGTTTTTCCAGTTCCCGTTGGCGCTTCCGCAAAAAGTCGCTTGCCATTTTTTAGTGTTTTATACGCCGCTGCTGCTAACTCTCGCTGCCCTTTGCGAAAGGTTTCAAAGGGAAAAGACAGCAGCTGCAAAGACGTATTGCGGACACGGCGCCAATTCTCTTGAAAAACTAACCATTTATGATATTCCTGAAGTAATTCTTCATAAAAAACAGCTAATTCTGAGAACTGAAATGTTCTTCTCGTACGGGTGGTCAGCTTTTCAGTGGTTTGATAATAAGTCAATTGTACGGCGATCCGATCGATGGGTCTCCTCGGATCATTTTCTCCATCAGCAGTAGCTTCTGCTTCTGGTTTCTCTTGTTTTTCACTGTCATTAAGCGCTGCTTGTTCATTTTCTTGCAGTAAAAACAAATAAGCATAAACCATTCCCTGGGCAAAAAACAAATCGATTTGATCTTCAGGGATATCTTCGAAAGCTGGTTCTGAAGTTTTGATCTCATCGATCACCCAAGAATTAACAGCTGCATCAAAAAAGAGACCATCGGCACGTCCTTCGACAGTGATCGAATCTTTCTCAATTTGGCTTTCTCGTTTGAAAAAGACTTCTTTTTGATACGCATCCCCAGCCTCTTTTTGTAGTTGGCGATGGATACGGGCGCCTTCTTGTGCGGTATGATTACTGACTTTGCGGCTATCAATATCGCCTCTGCGCAAAATAAATTCTACGATTTTTCTAACCGCAACTTTTCCTTTATACACGTGTTCACCTTCTTGTTTGCCATTATAGCGGATTGATCACTTTTGGAAAAGCGAACAGAAACAGCTTTTCATCCTCTGCGGAGAGTATCCTATCCAAATAGGTTTGATCTCTAAAAAAATCACTTGCGGCAAAATGCATTCTCATCAGGTAATCAACGCCATTTCCACTTCCAGAAAATGGGTTTGACGAAAGGTTACCAAAAAAACCTACTCTACTCACCTAAGCAAGTAAAGCAGGAATATTTTTTTAAGAAAATTTATTGATCGACCTGAATGTCATAGCTAACGCCATTTTGATCATAGGCCTTCTGATTATTGGGATCTAAGGTGAACTCAAAGGTTCGCCCATCTGCCATGATCGTCAAACGTTTTCCTTCGACGATGTATGAGGCATCTTGATAGGTGATCTCATAAATTTGATAAGGATCGTTGGACAACTGTACCTCTGAATGGGAAAAATGACGCTGAAAATCACTTTCGATTTGTCCTTTATACAAGGCAACATCACTAGAGCTGGCTGAACTATCTTCTAAGTCTGCCATCGGCAAATACTGCTTAACGATCGTCAACTCATTCTCATGGAAATCATAAACCCCTTGGCTTTGCGGAAAGATGACACTCTCATCTTGGATCAACATCAAATCAAGGTCGCCATTTTCAACCGCTTTTGAGGCGGAAGTAACGGTTTCAGAAACTTCTTTCGAATCATCGATGGATAGCTCTTCCTCACCACAGCTCGCTAAAAGAAGCACAGCAAAGCATACAGTGAAAAAGAATTGGAGCGATTTTTTCATAAAAAACACCTTCTTACAAAAAGTTGATGTATACCAATCAAAACGAACACAAGGTCCTGAACACTTACTTTCCCCGAACTTAGTCACGACGAATGTTTCTGCTGCAGGAAAAAATTAGACCAGTTTCAAACGAAACACGCGCTTTCTTATTTTAATTAGTATAACAGCAGTTTTTTGCTAATGCGGTTTCTTAGAAAAATTTTCGAATTCCCACAATAATTCTGAGCTTTTCTCTCATCAAACTATTGGTTAGCCTTATCACCTGCCTGCCATAGGGTGGTCACAGCATCTTCACGAAATAAAGCCTATCCATGCCAAGTACAGGTGTGTCAGAAAGCACAGCAAATTGTTCGAAGCCGACTGCTTGATAGAACTGTGGCGCTTGGTAGTCTTGGGTGGTAACTGTCACGGAACGACACCCCGCTTTTTTACCGTGATCGAAAAGTGCTTCCATCAATTGTTTCCCCACCCCTTGATTCTGATGGTTTGGATCAACTGCAAACAATTGAATATGAATCGTATTACCTGTCCGTTTCCCAATCAACCCACCAAGTTGATCGTGATTGTCAAAAAATGCAAATGAAAGCTGCTCTTGATCGGAAAAGGCACTCACTGCCTCTGTTTTTTTCGTTGAATAATTGAGCCATTGACAGATCGCCTGACGATTGTCTTCTGTGTTAATCGTTTCTATCATTAATTTTTCACTCCTAAAAACCTTTCTTTGTTTCCTCTTATACTTTAAGCTATACTTATAGTCAGACACAAGTATTTGTGATCCTAGGAGGTTTTAGCATGAAAATCATTGGTTTAGTGACAGGACCCGTTCAAGAAAATTGTTACCTTATTTGGAAAGAAGATTTTTTGTTGATTATTGATCCTGGAGCAGAAGCAGCGAGATTGATCGCTGAGATCGAAAAAACAGGCGCAAAACCAGCAGCGATTTTATTGACCCACACTCATTATGACCATATCGGCGCAGTTGACCATTTGCGGGATTATTATCAGATCCCCGTTTACGTTAGTCCACTTGAGCAAGAATGGCTAAGTGATCCTATGAAAAACCTTTCTGGTCGTCATCCTGAATTAGGAACCATCACCGCACGTCCAGCAGAATTCGAGCTAGAATTGAAAGAGTACGAGATAGCTGGCATGTCCTTTAAGGTTGTTGCAACCCCAGGTCATTCCATCGGCAGCGTCAGTTTTATTTTTGACAAGTTTGTCGTTTCTGGAGACGCCTTATTTAAAGGCAGCATCGGTCGGACCGATCTACCAACTGGCAACCTTGAGCAATTGCTGACCAGCATCCAAACGCAACTTTTTGTTTTACCGAATCAGATGGCCGTTTATCCTGGCCACGGGGAACCAACAACGATCGAGATTGAGAAACGGACCAATCCGTTTTTTAACGCATAAACGAATGACGAACCAAAGGAGGAATTACTACTTATGGCAAAAACGGAATTGTATGTCGTGCGTCACGGGAAAACCATGTTCAACACATTGCAGCGTGTGCAAGGCTGGTGCGACACCCCATTGACTCGTACTGGTGAACAAGGCATCCATTATTTAGGACTCGGGTTACGAGATGTGGATTTTGTGGAAGCAGTATCCAGTGACAGCGGCCGCGCGATCGAAACGATGCGTCTGATACTGGGTGAACATGTCAGAGGACCAGAGATCCCTTATCATATCGACAAACGGATTCGTGAATGGTGCTTTGGCTCACTTGAAGGTGCCTATGATGCAGAAATGTGGGGCGTTCTGCCACGGATTCTTGACTTTCCTGATTACGATGATATGATTGCCAATCATGTCTCGTTTGAGGCGATCGCCAATGCGATCTATCACGCAGATACAGCCAATTGGGCGGAAACCTTTGATGTGTTGACCGAACGTGTCAAAACAGGGTTTGAAGATATCGCCTACCGCGTTGAGAAAAAAGGCGGCGGCAATGCGCTAGTTGTGTCTCACGGCTTAACGATCGCTTTTCTTTTGCATCTGATCAATGATGAGAACAATGTTCGCATGGATATTGAAAATGGCTCGGTCACTCGACTGATCTACGAAGATGGCAGCTTTACGATTGCTGAAGTGGGCAATACCGATTACATCAAAAAAGGCTTAGCACTCTCTCAAGAACTTTTATCCTAAGAGAAACCTTTGGCAGTTGATCAATTTCTTTAAGAAAGGAGCAGTTTTTGTTTTAAAAACTGCCCCCTTTTTTTAGGAAAAAGATTGGTATTCGAATCAGGAAACGGTATACTAAGAGTTGTATTTTGTCATAGAAAGGACTGAACCAATGTTTTTTACAAATTTCATAAAAGCGATTTTATTTGGGATCATTGAAGGGATCACGGAATGGCTGCCAATCAGCAGCACGGGTCACTTGATTCTAGCCAACGAATTTATCGGATTGAATGTAACTCCCGAGTTTATGACGATGTTCAATGTTGTCATACAACTGGGTGCGATTTTAGCAGTCGTCTACTTATATTTCCATAAACTAAACCCTTTTTCACCGCAGAAAAATGAGTTAGAGAAAAAAGATACATGGACGTTATGGTTTAAAGTCGTCGTGGCGGTCTTGCCATCGGTTATTATCGGATTACCGTTAGATGATTGGTTAGATGCGCACTTCTACAACTTTTTCTCCGTTTCGATCGTCTTGATCGTTTATGGGATCGGCTTTATCGTGGTAGAAAAACGCAACAAAAATAAAGCACCAAAATGTACCGATTTGAACAAGTTCACCTACAAAGCGGCATTGATCGTAGGAATGTTCCAAGTATTGGCATTGATCCCAGGAACTTCTCGTTCTGGTGCTACTATCTTAGGTGCTATCATGATCGGCGCTTCTCGTTATGTTGCTGCTGAATTTTCATTTTTCTTAGGTATTCCCACCATGTTTGGTGCCAGTGCCTTGAAAATCTTCAAGTTTTTGAAAGATGGCAATGCCTTTGATTTCCAAGGAACCGTCATCTTATTGACAGGAACCATCGTGTCATTCATCGTTTCGATCATCGCGATCCGTTTCTTGATGAACTACATCAAACGGAATGATTTTACCGTATTTGGATGGTATCGCATCGTTTTAGGAATCATTTTGATCGGCTATTGGCTGATCCAATTATAAGCAAAAAGAGCAACTCTTGGGCAGGTAACTGCCGCAATAGTTGCTCTTTTTTTTCGTTTGAATGCTCTCTAGTTCCTCACGTGTTTTTGATCACCATACCATCGATAATATCAACCGCACTTTCGGTGTCGTTGATAATCGATTCAAAGCGATCATAAATATCTTTCCATTTAATGATTTCCAGCACTTCTTTTTCATCCGTAAACAACGCTTTTTTCATTTTTGAATACAAAAGATCTGCTTCTGATTCAATCGTATTTACATCGTTGATCATTTGACGCAATGTTTTTGAATTTTTGAACTTCGGAAACTCTTTTAATGCTGTTTCGACCCCCTGTGTCGCTTGAACGATCATTTCAGCAAATAAGTTCGTCTCAGGGCGGATCTTCGTAATGACCAAATTCTCAAATAAATAAGTCAGTCCCATAATGCCATCCAAAATATCATCTAAGCGCTCAGAGATGACCAGGATGTCTTCGCGATCGATCGGTGTGATAAATGAGTCGTACAACTCATTCGTTAACTCAGCGATCACCTGATCGCCTTCCTTTTCTAATCCATGAATCTCAGCTGCCGCTTCACTTAACGCTGTTTCAGAGTAATCATTGATCAACAGCGAAAAACGTTTCGCAGCTAGATGCCCATTTGTTGCCAACTGCTCCATTGCCGCAAAATAATCAAATCCTTTTTTTCGTGCCATTACTTTCTCTCCTCACAAAATTAGCAATAAAATTTTCACCATTAGAAACGCAATCAACCCGCAACCAGGGAACGTTAAAATCCAAGCATAGATCATTTCTTTAACGATGCGCCAATCAACGCTAGAAAAACGTCGAGAAGCCCCTACCCCCATGATGGCAGTCGTTTTTGTATGGGTCGTTGAAACTGGGATACCAAATACGGAAGACAAGAACAAACAGATCGCAGCGGTAACATCTGCAGAAAAGCCCTGGTATTTTTCCAGTTTTACCATATCCATCCCTACTGATTTGATGATTTTCATCCCACCGACAGAAGTACCGATCCCCATGGTCAAGGAACAAAGAACCATCACCCAGAGTGGGATCGAAAAGCCATTGCCGGTCTTTTCAGCAAGATTGTTGTAGAAAAGCCCTAACATGAAGACACCCATAAATTTTTGGCCATCTTGTGCACCATGTAAGAACGCATTGGCACCAGCCGCAATGGCTTGACCAACTGTAAAAATTTTGTTGGCTTTTCGCCGTTGGGTATCGCGAAAGAGCCATACGATCAGTTTCGTGATCAGAAAGCCGCCAATGAAGCCCATCAACGTAGAAACGACAAGACCGATCAAAACTTTCAGCCACTCCTCGCCATTGACTGCATGTAACCCACCAAGGGCCATGGCTGCACCAGTCAGTCCTGCGATCAACGCGTGAGATTCACTAGTTGGGATCCCAAAATACCAAGCTGCGACCGTCCAAACAACAATTGAAAACAAGGCAGCGGCTAATGCGATCTGTGAGACCCGAAAACTCCCGCCTGAATCAAAAGTCACAATGTTGCTGATGGTTTCTGCAACTTGCGCATTAAAATACGTCATCACTAGCACACCTAAGAAATTCATGACGACTGCCATGCCAATGGCGATATTCGGGCGTAAGACTCTCGTGGAGACAGCGGTTGCAATAGCATTCGGCGCATCCGTCCAGCCGTTGACGAAAATCACCCCTAATGACAACACAATCGTTAGAAACAAAGCGATATTCACATAGATTCCCCCATTTAAAAATTCCGAAGTAATCATAGCATAGAAAGCTGTTTCTGTGTAAACTTTTTATAACTATTCAGTAAAAAATGTGTAAAGAAGCATTTTTAAAATCCATAAAGCAAAAAATAGCACGGCCAAAAAACAAATTTTTGTGTTAAGTAAAATTTCTTTACAACTTTTATTGCAATCACTCTTGGCATTAGGTATAATGACTAGTGTTGATTTATACGTTTTCTAAACGTAATTGAACTTTTTTTTCGGAGGTGAAATACATGCCAAACATTGAATCTGCAATCAAACGTGTTCGCACAAGCGAAGCGGCTAATGCTAAGAATTCATCTCAAGTAAGCACAATGCGTACAGCAATCAAAAAATTTGATCAAGCTGTTGAAGCTGGTGCTGATAACGTAGATGCGTTATATAAAGATGCTGTTAAAGCAATCGATATGGCTGAGACTAAAGGATTGATCCACAAGAACAAAGCTAGTCGCGACAAATCTCGTTTAAGTAAAAAAATTGCAAAATAAGCAAATTAAGAAAGGCGCAGCAATCATCGATTGCTGCGCCTTTCTTTTTGACTTACTGTTTGCCATGTTTTAAAACAAATAGCTGGAACAAATACTCTTTGTCCATCTGACCACTTTTCACTAAGTAATCATTTTCGATCAATTCACTATATAGTGCCGCTAATTGCTTTTCTCCAAACCCCCGAGCTTGCTGCATCGCTAACTTCACTCGGTACGGATGAATCCCCAACGTTTCTGCGATATTGGCTTGCTGGTAGCCAATTTTCATCAAAATCGCCGCCTGTAACAGCAGACGGACTTGGCTGATCAAGATAGCATTGATCTTGATCGTCTCTTCCCCTTGCAATAATAGATCGTCATATAAGCGCAACGCATCCGATACGTTCCCCTTTAAGACATCGCTGGTTAATTCAAAGACATTGTGTTCCAACGTCTTAGGGATCAACTGCAAGACGATCTCTTTCGTAATTTTATTGCCATTTCCTGCATACAGCCGTAGTTTCTGTAACTCCTGCATCGCTTTTGATAGGTGCAGATCCGTTAACCGTAAAAACAAATCAAACGCCTCTCGGCTCATTTCGATGCCATCATTTGCCAACGACTGTTGGAGATACTGACGCACGTCGGCTTCTTTCATAGGTGCGACATCAATCACAACTGCGGCTTTCTTCAACTGCTTAGTAATTTTTTTCCGTTCATCTAATTTATCGACATCTGCAAAAATCACCATTACCGATGATTCCAATGGGTCTTTGATATAATTCAAAAAATCATCTAGGTCATGCTCAGGTGCATTGCTCTTTTTTTCAGCCGTTAAGAAAAATGGCCGCTCAACGAACAGTAATCGCTGATCGCCAAAAAAAGGCAACGATTGGGCTTCTTGGATCACCATATCAAGGGGATCTTTCTCCATGTCAAAGGAAGCAAAATTCAGATCATCTTTCCCAACGGAAAAACGCTCCAAAAAGGCCGTGCGAACTTGCTCTTGTAAAAACATTTCACTGCCGATGACCAGATAAATCGATTGCAACTCCTTGGTTCGAATTGCTTGCAACGCTTTTTGTAATTCCATCGTTCCCCTCGCTTTCATTCTTATCCTACCATTAGTCAATCGGATAGTCTAGCAGCGTTTTTATCAAAAATGATTGTTGTTTTTCAGACCAAATAAATTGGATCATGCCCTGCTGATCGGTTCGCAAAACGGTCTGATTTGCCAACGTTTCAAGCACCTCTTCATGAGGATGCCCGTACCGATTGTTCCGTCCACTTGAAACGATCCCGAATTGGGGATCGATTGCCGCAACAAACTCAGGTGCCGACGAGGTTCGACTGCCATGATGCCCTAGTTTCAAAACATCAACTTTTAAATTCGGATAATCATGAATCAACTTTTTTTCCCCTGCTTGTTCGAGATCGCCAGTAAACAAAAATGTTTTATCCCTTACCTTGGTTTTAATCACCATCGAATCTTCGTTTTGTCCTGCACCTGATTCTGGTGCCAATACTTGCAACTGAAGGAAATCACCCACCACTTGGCCAACCGTCGTCCAAACAACGCTTGTCTGCTTAGGCAGTTCGTTTAAAAGCTTGGCGATGCGCTGATCTTGTTCACTTCCTGGTACAAGATATAACGTTTCAACAGGGATCGCCTTCATCAATGCTAGCGCATCTCCCATATGGTCCGTGTCCCCGTGAGTTAGAAACAAACCAGTAATCTTCCTGACTCCCTCCCCTTTCAAAAAAGGAATCAATGTAGATTCAGCGGCAGCTTGTCGTTTGCGCTCTTGCCAGTTTTCATTCGGAAAAGACAGAGAACCTCCAGTATCGATCACATAAACTTCGCGATTTTTTTCTGCCTGTAAAACGATACTATCGCCTTGACCAACGTCGACATAACTAATGGTGGGTAAAACTCGATTCTGTTGAAAGACGATTGGTACAACAAGCGAAAAACAGATCACCAGCAGCCACCGTTTCTTTTGGTAACAGAGCAGGCCAAGCAAACAACAACTAGCTGCCAATCCTGCAGGAAGGGCACCCACCGTTATCGATACGTCTCCTACAGCGCCCACGACAACTTCCATAAGTGATAAAAGCCCTTCAAAAAGGTCAATCGGCCCACTGATGGTTGGGAAAAGCGTCCCAGCAATGAACATTAAGAAACAGGCTGGCAGCAAAACCAATTGAAAAAACGGTAAAAAGACAAACGTCAAAAAGCCCCCAAATAATGGAAATTCATAAAAGAGCGAGACAATGACAGGGGCAGCCAGCACCGTGAGGAACTGACTGCGCCAAAACCACGTCAATTTGATCGGTCGCTGCATCACTATCAGGAAGGTCATCAAAAGACTTAGTTGCCCCGATGTTTGAAGCAATACTTTGGGATCAACGAATAAAAGAGCCGTTAAGACGATCCCATAATGATCACTTGCCGATAGCCGTTGTTGATAAAGAGTGGTCACTTGAGTAACCGACAATGCCAAGACAGCACGCCAGACACTAATGCCGCCGCCACAAATCCCAATTACGACCAAGAAAAAGACCCCCATTGGCAACAGCATTTCTTTTTGCGTAAACCCCAATCGGCAGAAGCATCCGCGAAACCACTTGAAAAATAAGACGACATGCATTCCTGAGATCGTAAAGAAATGCAATAAGCCACTAGCACGATACATTTGACGTACTTCTTGAAAGTCATGGTCTTTAAAACCAAAGAGCAACGCATTGATATAGGCTGCTGAGCGTTCAGGAAAGATTCGTTGCACAGAAGAAATAACCTCTGCTCGAACTTTTGCAAGCGAAAAGCCTGAGTCTGCTGCTTCCATTCCTACCATTTGCTCGATATGGACTGTGCCAATAATTGATCGACTGGCTAGATAGGCAGAATAGTCAAACCCGTGGCGGTTTCGTGGTTTTTCAGGAAGAGAAAAAAATCCTTTCACCAGCAGCTTTCTTCCCCAATCGGATCGATCCTGCCATTGCTGTTTTTCAGTCTCTGAAGAAATCGTGTAACGGCCAATCACTTTACCTGCGGAAGATTTTGCTTCAAACGTAAGCAGATCGCCATTGATTTTGATCGTGTCTGGCAACACATTGACTACCCCTTGATACTCACCTTCTTGTATGTTTCCAGTCCGAGAAAGACAGACGCGGACACTTAACAGCAACAGTCCGACAAAACAAATCATGCACAAAAATGCTTGTCGTCTTAAGACAAGCATCCCGAAATAATAAAGTGCAATGAGTCCCAGTAAGATGGACTGCACATAGTAAGCAGTCACCGAACAAGCAAAAATAATACTAAGAAATAAAAATGAATCAGTTCTCTTTTGTTGGTTGTGCATCATTCAGCACACCAAATGAAAGTTTTTCAAAATACACCGGATCAAGTTCAACTTGGTGGACGGAAGCACCTACTTGTTGAATCAATTCCATTGCATACTGATTGTTACGATAGTCATTCAAATAATGGATCGTTTTGACCCCTGCTTGCAAAATTGCTTTCGTACAGGGAAGGCAAGGGAAATGCGTCACATAGATTTCCGCATTGTCTGTTGACACCCCTAATTTTGCACATTGCAATAAGGCATTCATTTCTGCATGAATCGTCCGAATACAATGGTCATCGACAACATAACAGCCATCGTCGATGCAGTGTACATCGCCACTGACGGACCCATTGTAGCCTCCAGCGATGATTCGGCGATCTTTGACTAATGTAGCGCCGACTTCAAGTCGGGAACACGTACTGCGTAAAGAAAGTAAAACAGCTTGCGCCATAAAATACTGGTCCCAAGGGATTCTCGTATTGCTCATTCATTTGCTCCTTTGCGATTGATTAGTTCTATTCTAATCGAATTTCTTGAATTTTCAACCGTCATTTCTTAGTATTTCTTACTTTTATTTGGTTCAGTCCGTCACTGTAATCATCTCTTTCACGGACTCAAAGGTCTTCTCTCCGATGCCTGTGATCTTTTTTAGGTCATCAATCTGTTTAAAAAAGCCATATTCTTCGCGGTAAGCGATGATTGCTTCTGCTTTTTTGGCACCCACGCCTGGCAGTTCTTGCAGTTGCTGCGCATTGGCTTGATTCAGATTGATTTGTGTCACTGCTGTCTGGCTGCCACCTACTCCTGAAGCATTCATCTCCGTAAACGCTTGATCCTCTTTATGCGGGACGATCACCATCTGTTGATCTTGCAACACCTGTGCTAAGTTTATGGCTGTTTCTAACGCCTCTTCTGTCAAACCACCTGCTTGTTCAATCAATTCATACATCCGCGCACCTGATTTTAAACGATAAATGCCCGGTTGGTGCACTTCTCCTTTGACATCGATAACGATCTCATACTCTTCATCGTGAAGACCATCTTCTTGAAGGGTTCCACCTTCCCCCATTTCAGACGATTGACCTGCTGCATCTGCCATTGATTGCCAGTTTGTTTCTTTGTTTTGCGAGAACGGTACGAACCAGATGATCAGCAAAACCATCAAAACAGCACCACCAACTGCAAATCGCCAATAGTCTTTGAGCAGCTTCCATTGATCCATTTTCACCACCTCATAGATGAAATACGCAAAAAGTAATCAAGGACAGAAAAAAAGTCAACACTTTCCACGTGTCGACTTTTTCACCAGCTAAGAAGTAATCGTATAGTGACAGGTAACTTTCTTTTGACTCCTCACATCCTCTATTTTCTCGCTGACTTTTCTAAAACCTTTCATCTGACTGATTTCATAGCCACATGTTCGTGGCAACTCCACCGTTAAGCGAACGGTACGATCAGTCTTTTCCCAGCTTAAAGTTACTAGTCCAAACGTACTTTGTAAGGAGCCTTTGACATGAGCTACAGGTACATCGAAGGCTGGTTGTATCAGTATCCCAGCGCTTGTCATCTGAATGCCTAATAAATGACGGACAAACCAATACCCATAAGAAGCAAACATGGCATGATTCAACGAACCCTCGTAAGTGGCTGAATGTTGCGGCGTTGGAAAATGTTCCATCAAAGTGCCGTTTCCACTTGCCAGCATTTCTGCATAACTAGGCGCAGATTTCCTCGTTAACCAATCAAAAATAATATCATTATAGCCAGCTTCAGCCAGCAACTGATAACTCCATGCCATCCCGAAGATGCCGAAAGAGAAAATCCCCTCTTGCTGCTTGATCCGTTGTACTAATTTTGGCAAGATTTGTTTTTTTTCACTGAGTCCTGTTTTCATTGCAAAGATCATGCTAGACAAGGTGCCCGCACCGTATTGCTCATTTCCTTTAGAAAACTGCTGTTTGATTTGCTGTGTCGTGTACTGGATCGCTGCTGTCACTCGCTGACAATAGTCCTCGTTACCAATGATCCTCAAGTCGATCAATTCTTGGTAACGCTGTAGTAAAAGCAGATACATGCAGGCAGAGCAAAAGGACTGATCTGGCGAAGTAATGACCCCGTTTTGCTGAGTTTCATCAATTGCTCCCCAATCACCGAGGCAGCACTGGGCGATATAATCAAAATCAAAAGCGAGTAAATAGTTGAGGTGCCGTTCCAACTGTGGACGCAGCTTGGCAACCGCTGCTTGTTTCCCATAGGTCTTGACCAATGCCAAAGCAAGCTCTGGAACTACCAATTGCCATCCTAACGCACCACCACCATTTGATGGACCATTTGTCATGATTCCTACAAATGGCGCAGTTGCAGTCATTGCACCATCCGGTCGTTGGTCGTTGGCAAAATCCCACAACACTTTTTCCAACAACGGCGCAATCGCCAGATCTGCCATCTGTGTTGGCAATAAAGCGACGATGTCTCCGCCATATCCGAACCGCTCACGGGTGCAGTCCTCAAAATACGAGTGGATGTTGTTCAACCGCGTGGCTTGGCCAACCGCCCATAACTGATTCAAGAAGGGATCGGAGGTTTCAAGGGTTACCAACGATTTCACATCCGTATGCAGGCGATAGGCTTTGATTGCGCCCACCTTCGCTTGAAGGTTGTTAGCAGGTTTCGTCTCGATCAACGCATAGCGAAAGGAATGATACGTGTAGCGGTTTTCAAAAACGAACGTCCTCGCTGCCGTTTTCTCAATGATGTCTCGTTGAACGATGGGATCATCTGGCTGCTTGCCTTCATAGGGATCGTATATGCCATAAGTTCCACTGATCGTAGACGTATAATCAGGGTTGCCTTTCTCATCTAATGTTTCTGCATAGCTGATTCTGATCTGACCAATGAAATCTTTCTCAAGTGTACAAGCAAATTGACCGCTGATGATTTGACCGAAGTCAATGAGCAGTCCCGCTGCAGTTTCGGTCATTTTTTTGGGAACGATCGATTGTGTGCGCTTGATTTTAGGAATAAAGCTTGGCTTAAAACGTCCCGCGGGACCAGCAATTTGTACCGTTTTTCCTTCTGGTCGAGGATCAGGTACATCGGTAACGATTTCTCCTATATAAAGATTGTTTTGCAAATAAGGCCCAAAACTACTTTGCCACTGATTGTCTGAGTAAATGTAGCGATTCTCTCCTCCGTCATTTAACTGAAGCTCCCCCCAGAAACAAGGTTTACCGATCGCTAGTTGTTTGCGGATGTTATACCGACCTAAAATCTCAATCGGAGCAGGGTTGTACCAGCCATTCGCAAGTTCAACTTCGATCCGATTGTCTCCCTCCTGTAAAAAATCAGTTAACTCATAAGTATCATAGTAGACGACTCGATCATAGTTCGTTACATCACTGTTTAAATAAACATCTGATACCGTTTTTCCATTAACAGACAAGCGATAAAAACCAAGCCCGCAGCAATCGATCACTGCATAGGAAGGACACTTTTCCAGTGTGAAGGAGCGGGACAAGCAGCTATTTTTCTCTTCTGAAAAATAAAACCGTTCTTTTTTAATTGGATCATCTAAGCGAGTGATCCACTTGCCCATGGTTTCTTTAGGTTGCTCACGCTTTTCTATCGTGAAAAACACACTGCTGTAAATGGTGACATCGTTGCCTGCTCCTGCTGTCAATTTGACTTGATATTTTTTTCGCTGTGGATGCTGTGGTAAATGGACCGCCATTTTATTCTCAGAAGCGGCTATGTTGGAAACGTCATACACTGCTTGCTGCTGTTCATTGAAAAGTTGCAATCGATAGCCTTGGTGATTGGTCATTGACCACTCAATAAGGACCGGATCATTTAAATCCACTGTTAATGGCTTTGTCTTCCCGTTGATGGTTATCGTTTCTTTCATACGCTGCTCCTTTCGTGGGTTATTGTGCTTCTTCAATACAGATCTGCTTATCAGCAACTTTGATAAATGGCAACCAAATCACCGTTGCGATCACGATCAAGACGATTTGTAGCAATGCGCCCATGATACTACCAGTGACAAAATAGCCGCTAATGATCGGGGGAGTCGTCCAAGGAATTTGTGCAAGCCCTGTTGGGATCGGGACTAACCCGAAATAAAAGGCAAAGTAAGCGACGATCGTTGTGACGGCATTCGCAAAAACAAAGGGAATGAGAAAACTGAAATTCAACATTAACGGTATCCCGAACAACGCTGGTTCACCGATATTGAAAATATAAGGAACACTAGCAATCTTTCCAACCTCTTTGTACTGTTTGCTTTTTGCTACGATCAAAATAGCAATGATCGCACCGACAACGCCAATCGAGGCAAAATGATTCCGAAAGCTCATACTGATAATATTCGTTGGAATCTCTCCCGCCACTGATGCCACACGATTTTGATCTTCAAGGACTTGATGGATTGGGTCCATCACTGCTTGAATGATCGAAGTTCCATGAAGGCCAAAAAACCACAAGAATTGCTCGAAAATTTTCACAACGACCATTCCAACTAGGGAGCCACCTAACATAGTTAATGGAATCCCAAGGGTCCCATTGATCAACGTCATGGCATCACTGTTAAATAAGGCTTCGATGATGAGTCGGATGACCCAAATCGTCGTGATGACAAGAAAAGATGGAATCACCGATTCAAATGGTCCAGAAACAGCAGGTGGTACCGCTGCTGGCATTTTGATTTTGATTCCTTTGTCCTCAATTTTTTTATAAAGAACTGTACTAAAAATACCGACAATAATCGCTAAAAACATCGATTGCGCGCTAACGCGGGTGATATCTAAAAAAGTTCCTGCTTCCATTGCATCCAACGGTGTTAATAGTAAAAAGGAAACAAAAGCAGTTAAGACACATTGCAAAACATTTGTTTCAAGTTTTTCTGCCAGTGATTTTGCGAGGGAAATGACAACTAGCAAACCACCGATTGCGAGTGTGGCATTGTTGACATAGAGCAATTTCTCTTGCCAGACACTAGCATCTTCTGTTCGCAACACCATAGTAATAAAATCGGTCACTTGTTGGATCGGAAAAAAAGCAATAATTAAAAAGATCGACGCAATAAAGGTGAATGGCATGTAAGCTAACATTGCATCCCTAACTGAAGTAATATAAATATTCCCATTGACTTTACTTGCAAATGGACCAAGGGTACTTTGGATCTTATCCCCTAATGATGGTTTGTCGTGGTTCATGGTGATTCCCCATTTCTTTCGAATTTGCTGGTACTATTGACTATTATTATCATCCGGATTATGATAATTGATAACGCTACCATACAAGTATTATATACTATCTCTACCTGTCTTCAATGACGATACTCTACTATTTCATTGACTATTTTTTACCTAAGGAGAAAGCGATGGATAAACAAAACATTCTGCAGCAGTTACAACAATTGACGACTACTGAAGAAATAGCCCTTAAAAAGACGCAAACCCTTCCATACAATTATGAGGATTTCAAGAAAGTCTACACTGAGAAAAATGAGCCAATTTACCAATATACCTTCGAAAAACACCTTTCTCGTCTCATACGAAAACGACCGCAGGATAGCGGATTTCTTAAGACAAGCCAGCTATTGATTTTAAAACATGCACGCTTTTCTTCTACACCACTACATCAGCATGATTTTATCGAAATGAATTATGTTTTTTCTGGAACAGTCACGATCATGATCAATGAGAAAAAAGTGGTCCTAAAGGCAGGTGACTTTTGCTTACTAGATACTGGGGTGATCCACCAAATTATCGAAACAAATCAAGACGACATTGTTATTAACTTTTTGATCAGTAAAGAGTACTTTTCCACGCAGATGCTCAGTCGGTTAGCATCCAATAGCATGATCGCCGATTTTGCCATCAATGCGTTATCTGAAAGTCAAAAGCACAATCAATACTTAGTGTTTGAAACGAGTAACAACGACTATTTGATTGATGCGATTTTCGGGGTCTTGGCCCAGTTCTTCAATCCCTCCTTCGGTTCTCATGAGGTCATCCATTCCTATATGATCATTATTTTTTCCGAACTCGTTCGTAACTTCCAGGAAAAACAACGGATCGAGTCGCAAAAAAGTGACCAACTGTACCTCGGAGAAGTGTTGGACTATCTGGAGAAACATTTCGCTACTTGCACACTAGCTTCGGTTGCGGAGGCATTTGGATACAACCCGAGCTATTTGAGTCGCCGTATCAGTCAGCAGCTTGGTCGATCCTTTGTGACGATCCTTCAAGAATTAAAACTCAATCAAGCCAGTTTATTGTTGAGAAATTCTTCCCTACCTGTAGAACAAATCGCACACCAAGTCGGCTATAAAAATGTCTCATTCTTCTATAAGCTGTTTCAAAAGAAGTATCAGTGCTCTCCTCATGCCTACCGTCAAAACTAAATAATACTGCTGCACACCATTTTATCGACAAAAAAACACTGCTCACTTGATGCTGCTAACGCAGCAATCTCAAATGAGCAGTGTTTTTTAACTAATCAGTTTCAAGCAATTCAGGAATTTACGACGCCGATCCTCGATGATACAACGTTGTATAATATGGCTGTTCGCTGGTATCGATCGCAATACCGATCCCGAGAAATTGATACTCATCATTTAGAATCGTTGCCCGATGTCCCTCTGAATTCATTAAACCTTGATGGGCGTAAATACTGCTGGCCTGGCCAAATGCCAAATTCTCCCCTGCAGCAGTGAAGCTGATCCCGTCTTCTTGCATCCGATCAAATGGAGTCGATCCATCTAACCCGATATGGTCAAAGTATCGATGTTCTGCCATGTCTTGGCTATGCTTCACGGCGGTCTCACTGGTTGCTTCGCTGAAACCAAGGGGTGACAAACCAAATTTCACTCGGGTGGCATTCGTTAATTCAAATAACTGTGTTCGTAAACCGCTTAAAATGGCGGCTTGATTTTGGCGAAAATCATTCGCATGGCGTGTTTCTAGGGAGCGATTGATGATTTGGATCGCAGTCACTGTATCTTCGGCATGAACATCATAGAAAAAAGTAATCAATTGATCGTCTTGCAAGAACAGATCATAGTCGGCATCCGAATCGATGCGATACCGTCGTGATCCTCGTTGTAGACTTTCTTGACGCGTCCCCATCTGATTACGAACGCTTGCTTTTGAAGACCCAATACCTAGCGTGTCATCGATAAGAATCGTGTCTTGATTCGTATAGATCCCTTGCGCAATATCATGTTCATCATACATCACCATCATGAAGTTACGAAAATCATCGTGATAGGAAGTCCAGTTCAGTCCATACCGATTCGCTGATTCATTGATCGCTTCCCCAAAGGTTTCTTCGATCACTTGTCGTGATTCATTATATAAATATGTCTGGGCAGGCGTTTCTGCCGCTGGCCTTGCTGAAGTGTCTTGTGAAAGAGAAAATTGGGACGAGAGAGATTGAGTGATCTCGTTGAGTCGGGCATCACGAAATGCCAAGCGCCCGTCTTGCCATGTGATCATCTGGCTTGCAAAATAAAGAAGCCCGATGAGAAAAATGCTTTTGATTAAAAATTTTATTTTTTTCATATGACACCTCCGTCAATGAATCTTTATGTGTTAGCTTTAGCGCGATCGTTTATCCATTCATCCCTAGATTGGATCGATGATGCACCCTTCCTGTCTTTTCTAAAGACTATCATTCCTGTGGGAAGTTGACCAGCTGCAGCATGAAATTTCTTAGATGATCTAGGTCTTTTTAAGCTCCTGTTAAGAAACTTTTTTTACTCACGAAAACTTTGCAGCGCCATCGAACGCTCCATCAAGGGATTGGCGATTTTAGCTAATGTATGTCGATCGTATTCTTCTGGTCGCTTGATAGTGAGGTAAAGAATAAACTGTGGATCATCCGTTGGGTAGATGGAGACCGCCGAATAAATATAATCAAACTCTCCCGTCATGTAGCCTTGACCATTCTCATTGGCGATCTGAGCAGTCCCAGTTTTGACAGAAATCTCATGGTTCGTCAGTTGGTATACATCATAAGCGGTGCCATAACGTTCATCCGTCACTACATCGGTCATGTACTCTAAAACAGCATCAGCTGCTGCTTGTGAAATAGGCTGGGAAACGACTTCTGGAAAAACTTGGGTCTCTTCCCCTACTCGCCGAATCAATTGCGGACGTATCATCTCGCCACCATTGGCAAATGCACTAAATAGCTGCATCATCTGCATCTGATTGACGCCGATCGCATGGCCATAGGAACTCATGGCATAATCCACCCGATTTCTTGAAGGTAAGATCCCAGGCACTTCCCCAGGAAGCTCACTTCCTGTAACTTTCCCTAATCCAAAATCAGTTAAATACTGTGCCCAATTATCAAAACCGATCCGTTGCTGAAGTCGAACCATCCCAGTGTTGCTTGACCAAGCTAACGCTTGCCGCATCGTCAACTCACCATTTGCTCCTGAGTCGTGGTCATTGATGACTCGATCTTCAATCTGCATACTCACAGGATTGTAGCGTTCCGTCGGATCAAAAACACCTTCATCAATAGCTGCCGCAACGGTTGCCAGCTTCAAGGTCGAACCAGGTTCATACATCTCTTCCGTAAAAAGATTACGCCAAATAAAGTGTTCATCCGTAATTCCTTCTTGGGTCTCTGGATGAAAACTAGGTCTTTGAGCCATCGTTAAAATCTCCCCAGTTTTCGCATCCATCAATAAAGCCGTTAGATTTTCTGGTCGTGTTTGTTCCATAACTTCATCCATCACTGATTCAGTGAATAACTGCAGATGAGCATCTAATGTCGTCCAAACATCATTCCCATCTACTCCTTCTTCTACGGTTTGATTGGTTGCGGGAACAGGATTCCCTGAAGCATTGACTTGAAAGGACTCTCGCCCATTTTGATTCTTCAAAAAGTCGTTCAGTACATATTCTAATCCAGAAACTCCGACTCGAATCTCTTCATCATCTGACGTTGTCCCTATCAAATGTGAAGAAAAGATACCATTCGGATAACTGCGACTTGAACGAGCATCGAAATAGATACCGTTGATTCCAGCTGCATCAAACGCCGCTTCGATTTGATTTCGAGTAGTCACACTTAGACCACTGCCAACATTGCCAAATTCCACTTGAAAGACAGGCGGATCTGTTTGATTCGCACCATCTGACAAGATTGACAAAACTTGCTCGTTAGAAATAGGTAAATACTCCGAAAGAATCGTTGCGGTCTCCTCAAAGCGCGCTCTGTCTAGATACATGGGTCGTCCATTGTCAATGTAATCTTCAGAAAGAACCGCTCGAACAGTATAGGAAAGAATATCCTGTGCGATCACTGTCCCCTGCCGATCAAAAATCGCCCCTCGACTTGTTTCGATCGATCTTGAACTATAATACAAATTTTCTATTCTTTCAGACAAAGAGACGCCTGCAATCACGCCGACTTGAACAATGTAAATCAAACATGCAGAAAACCCCATAAAAAGCGCAAGACTGATTATGTATAACCAATGACCGACTAGCTTACGATTTTTCTTTGCTTTTTTCTTTCTGACCATATGATAGTCATACATCGCCAAAGCGCTCCTTTCGATTGAATATACCTCTATAGTATTGTGTATTTGTGATGATCTTGTGAGGGAAAGAACAATTATTTTTCAAAGAGTCATTTTCCTATTAAATCAGCGATTATGCTGTGATATACTTTAAAAAATATAAATTATTTTTAAGGATGTGAATAAATTTGCAAAAAATATTGATCGTTGATGATGACACCCATATGCGTGCCCTAGTGAAAACTTATGCGGAAATCGAAGGGTATCTATGTTTTGAGGCAGCGGATGGAAAAGAAACTTTGGAAAAATTAACCAATCATTCATTCGATTTGATCCTCCTAGATGTCATGATGCCGGGAAAAGATGGCTTTCAGACGCTTTCGGAAATCAGAGGCAGCTGTAACACGCCAGTCATTATGATTACCGCTCGAAAGGAAGAGTATGACAAACTCTTTGGCTTCAATCTTGGTGCCGATGATTATATTGCCAAGCCATTTAGCCCTAAAGAGCTGATGGCTCGCATCAAAGCTGTGTTGAAACGAAGCAGTCAGTTTCAGTTCGAAAAGATCGTTTTTGGTGATCTCGAAGTCAATGTTTTTTCTCATACTGTAACGATCAAAGGGAAACCTCTGCCGCTTACACCAAAAGAATTCGATCTGCTGGTCTATTTGACGAAAAATAATCATATCGCTTTGAGCCGAGAATCAATTTTAGAAGGTGTCTGGGGCTTTGATTATTTCGGAGATACCAGAACAGTGGATACACACATCAAGTCCTTGCGAGAGCGTCTAGGGGATTACCGAGAGTTGATCCAAACGGTTTGGGGCGTTGGGTATAAATTTGATTATGAAGACTAGTCGGTTAGGTTTTACTTACATCAAAAGTAAATTACTCGTGCGGCTTTGGTCCGCCAATATGCTGCTGGTCATCATTGGCATCGCTTTTTTGTGGACTGTTCAAATTTTGCTCTTTGAACCAAATTATATCAATGTAACGAAAGAATCACTTTTAGAAACAGTTCAGGAAACAGCTGCCGCTATTGAAGAAATGGCAGTAGATCCAGATGATTTACCAGAAGAGCCATTACTTTTTCTTAGTAAAACGATCGTTGGGACTCTTTTCTTAGTCGACGCGGATGGCGAAATTCTGGCGGCATTTAACAATGGCCAACAATTAAACATAGATGGGTTGAGCAACGAATACAACTGGTTGTTATCTCACGCACCAACTGTCCTTGATGGTGAGAGCCTGAGTGCTGTAGAAGACTTTGAAAAGTCTTCTGCCATTCTTATTGGCGTTCCTACCACTCTTTTCCAACGCCCAGCTGCCCTTTTGCTCTCCAATACGATCACTCAAATCGAAGCGCTTCAAAGTTTGAATCGACAGCAACTCTTTCTATTCACCATCATATTAACTATTTTTGCGTCAACGATCTCCTTTTTTTTAGCACAGCATTTTATTCGCCCGATCAAAACCATCAAAGAAGCCATCATCCGCTTAACCAACGGCGAGCTTTATTCCGTACCCAAACTTAAGCGTAGTGATGAATTAGGTACACTTTCTGAATCAGTTGCGGACTTAAGCACAGAACTTCAGCGAGTAGACGTCTTGCGAAAAGAAGTGATTGCCAATGTTTCTCATGAACTACGCTCCCCCCTCGCGTTGATCACTGGCTATGGGGAGATGGTACGTGATGTATCTGGAAGCGACGAACGCCTTCGAAAAGAACATATGGACCTAATTATCAGCGAAGCCCACCGCATGAGTGCTATGGTCGATGACATCATGGATTTCTCTATCATGCAAGCTGGCTACACACAGCTTAAAAATGAAATCTGGAATACATACGAGGTGGTTTCCTCCGTCGTTGCTTACGCAAGAGGGATCGCCAATCAATATGACATCACTGTCGATTTTGAAGCAGATCGTACGAATGGAAATGCTCTTTTTGATCGCATAAAAATGGAACAGGTTTTGCGTAATTTAATAAACAATGGCATCAACCATACACCTAAAAATGAACGACTCTTAATCAAATTAACGAATACATCTGCAGGAACAAAAGTTGCTGTCATCAACCCTGGAAAAGATATCCCTCCAGAACAACTCGAACTTATTTGGGAAAGATACCAACGCGTCCAACATCAAGCAGGACATAAAGAAGGAACTGGCATCGGCTTAGCGATCGTAAAAACCATTTTGACTTCTCATGCCTTCGAATATGGCGCTGAGTCGAAAAATGGCGTGACTTGTTTTTGGTTTGTTGTGTCGAGACTAGAAGATCATGCAGTTCTTAAATAATGCAGCTCTTATATTTTCAGGGACATCTAAAAACCTCTTACAACTCATTTCCTGTAAGAGGTTTTTATGATTCGCTGATTTTCACTGAGTTTCAAGGACCTAACCATGAATAAGAGGTCAGAGTTAAAAGACATCCAGCGCTTCCCAGAACTCTTGGGATTTTTTAAACAGATTTTTTGATTACTTATTTTTTCTATGTTCTTTCAGACGAAAGACATTCAGCAATGACTCAGAAACGGGAGAAGAATCAGGATTTGTTTCCATGATATCCTCCATAAATGCCCACCATTTTTGATTGACCTTCGTCCTTGATGCTTGTGCCCAAAGCTTCTCATCAGTTATTTCTAAAATACCAAACAAATCATTTGTCTTAGGATCTAAGTAGATTTCATAGCTTTGAACACCATGCTGGGAAAGCATATCTACCATTTCAGGCCATAACTCGTCATGACGTTTTTTATAAAGTTCTTGATACCCATCAAGCAATTTCATTCGGATCGCTTTTTTGATCATCACATCTTCACTCCTTCACTATTACCTGTCAATTTTATAATATATGATTCTCATATTCTTTTCGACCATACTTCGTTTGGGGGGATTTTAGTCTCTTGACAACCCTTACATTATCCGTTTACTCTTAAAATAGAAAAAATTAGGAGGAAACTTATGTCCTACTGGCAAAATGATCACCGAAATTGGTCACCAGATTCGCTTTATTTAATAGAAACACCTAGCCAGATGTGTAAAGAACTGCTTTTCTACGTTCAAGAAACTGGTCATTTCAAGGCGTCTAAACCTTATTTTACTGAAAGAGAAAATTACCCTTCCTACCTATTGAAATTTACCCATAGTGGGCAAGGAACACTTTTTTATGAAGGAAGTACCTATACTCTTGAAAAAAATAGTTTCTTTTTGATCGATTGCAAAAGATACCAGCATTATTTCACCTCCAGTAATGAGCCATGGGAGATGGATTGGATTCACTTTTATGGTCTTGGTACAGAAACTTTTTACAACTATTTTCTTCGATCAGGATCAAATAAATGTCAGTCTGCAAATTCAAAAATTCCAGCCATCATCCAAAAAATACAAAACCAGCTCTTGCAAAAAAGTGGTAAGAGCGAATTCAAAGTATCTTTGTTGATCCACGAACTCTTAAATGAGGTTATCCTCAACAAGTATCATTCCAATGATTTTGAGGATGACATTCCCTACCATATAAAAGAGATTCGTGCATATTTAGAAGCAAATCTCACTAGAACCGTTACCCTTGACGAACTAGCCACAGCTTTCAATCGTGATAAATTTCATCTCAGCAAAGAATTTACGAAATTTCAAGGAGTACCGCCAATCGAATACCATCTCTTAGCTAAAATATCTTATGCAAAAGAACTGCTGCGATTTACCTCACTCAGTATGAAAGAAATCAGTGAGGTAATCGGCATCAAAAACTCATCTTACTTCAGTCGTCTCTTCAAAAAAAGAACTGGTATGACTCCATTAAACTACCGTAAATCAGATTAAGATGCAAAAAGATGCTTGTTTCCCTCAAGCACTCTTTTTGCCATTTTTTTAATAGACTTCTTTCCATTCGTCGATGTTGCTGCTATCAAATCGGAACGGCTCTCCTAGGAAGGACTCTGTGCCGCCATCAGGTGCTTCGGTGATTTCTTTCGTTCCTAAATCTCCTGCTTCAAATGTTTCCCCTACGGAACCGCTAATGTCTTCTTGTGCCAATGCGGTCAACAAATAACCGGTCATATAGCCAATATCGATAGGATTCCAAAGATACATATATGGGCAGACATCATTGTCAATGTATGCTGCCATTTCAGAAGGAAGCCCCAGTCCTGTGACTTTAATATTGTCCGAAACGCCTTTGTCTTGAACAACTTTAGCGGCAGCTGCGATACCGACGGTAGAAGGTGACATGATCACCCTTAAATCAGGAAAAGATTGCAATAATGCCTCTGTTTCAGAAGTAGATTTATCTCTCAGGTCATCTCCATAAGCAATTTTTACAAGCTCAAGTCCGGCATATTTTTCATCTTCTGCCATCAGTTCTTCCATCCCAGCAATCCAAGTATTTTGATTCGTGGCAGTACTGGTGGCGGAAAGAATTGCAAATTGTCCCTCTCCTCCTGCCAGATCTAAGACAGCATCCATCATTGCAACAGCAATCGCTTTCGGGTCGGCTTGATTTACATGAGCCTGTCTTGATTCTTGGTTGACTGCAGAGTCAAAGCTCGTGACAGCAATGCCTTGATCCATTGCTTGCTTTAATGCAGGCTGCAATGCGTTCTCATCGTTTGCTGCGATGGCGATTCCATCCACGCCTTGTGTGATCAACTCTTGAATTATATTGATCTGCTGCTCTGCCGTGGGCTGATCTGGTGTTTTTTCAATGACTTGATACCCTTGCTCTTCAATCGCCTTCTTGAAGCCCTCAATCTGTTTCTCATTAAACGGGTTGCCAGCACTTTTAGCCACGATTGCGTAAGTTCCTGATGAATTCTCTACATTTCCAGCACTTTCCTGCCCATCGCCGCAAGCAGCTAAAAACATGACAGCTGTGGCGATTGATAAACCGATCCATTTACTTAGTTTCATTGATTGTCCCTCTTTTCATCCATTTAGTTGAGATTTTTGATAGATCAAATCTAGTAATTAAAACGCTGATAATCAGCAATACACCTAAAATCATCGTAATCGTCTGCGCTCGCAGATTGATGATTCCCAAACCATACCTTAAGAAACCAATGATAAAGGTTCCTAAAATCGGCCCAAAAACTTTTCCTTTGCCTCCACTAGTACTGATTCCGCCAAGGACACACATGGAAATCACTTCCAACTCGTAACCAGAGGCAATATCTGCCCGAACGCTAGACATTCTTGAAGACAAAAATAAAGCGGTGATTCCAGCCATAGCCCCCATTAGTGTATAGACGATTAAAAGATTCTTTTTCGTTTTGATTCCTGAAAACAAACTTGCTTTTTTGTTGCTTCCCATCGCATATAGTTCTCTTCCAAAAGCTGTCTTCGTCATAATCAAACAAAAAACAATTGCTGTAAAAACAAAGGCAAGAGCAATCAGCGGTATCTCCCCTAATTTTCCCCATCCCAATTGTTGGAACCAATCCGGAAAGCCTGAGATCGACTGATTCTCCAATAATATATAAGCAAGCCCTCGGTAAATCGTTAGCGTTGCCAAAGTGATGATCATCGTTGGCAACTCAGGAAATAAATTGACGAGGATCCCGTTAAGCAAACCACAGACAGATGCCAGTATAAGACAGGCAACGATGGCAATTACCATAGATCCGGTCTGCTGATAAACCAGTCCCATGCCGACCGCTGATAAAGCAACGGTTGAACCGATAGAGATATCGATCTCCCCCAGAAGTAAAATCATCGTCATAGGAAAAATCATAAAAGATTTATCAAGGAAATTCATCATCGCTGTACTTATGGAACCTGCGTTTAAATAATTTGGTGAAATCATACTGTTCATTATCTGGATCCCCACCAGTATCAAAAGCAGAATAACTTCCCAAGAAAAAAGAAATCTCATCCATGGGGATTTTTCATAATCTGGAACGGTCTCTTTTCTTTTAGCCATTACAATTCTCTCCTTTTCAGTGCGGCAGCATCCGACCGGCGTTTCATTAATACATTCATTACAATAGCAGCAACGATGACCACTCCTTGAATCGCATCCTCCCAAAAGGTTGACGCATTTAACAACGGCAAAGCATTATTCAAGATACCGAAAAGTAATGCCCCCGTAATCAAGCCAGAAATTTTCCCTACGCCTCCATTAACACTAACACCCCCTAATACGCAAGCTGCAATCACGTTTAATTCATACCCAGAAGCAGTATCTCCTTGTGCAGAAGCAAACTTACTGACCCATAAAACACCCGCTAAGCCAGCAAGCAAACCATTGAGCATGTATACAAGAATCAACGTTCTTTCTTTACTGATCCCTGTGATCGCCGTAGCCTCTTCATTGGATCCCACAGCATACATGCGACGTCCACTTCTAGTAAAATTCAAAATATAATAGAAGACTGCCAGAACGATGAAAGCTGCCCAAATCAAATGATTTATACCTAAAAATGAACTTGTTGCGATCTCTTTAAAAGCATCAGTCATTTGAAAAGCACTGACCCATTGATTATCACCAACGATGTAGGTTAAACCGCGATAGACATTCATCATCCCCAGTGAGGCAATAATCGGCAGGATCCTTCCTTTGGCAATCAAAAGGCCTAAGACCAGTCCTGAGAAAAGCCCCACGAAAAGCCCCACGAGCACGGCAACTATAACCGGGATGTTCGGAAAATCTCGGATAAAAACCGCTGAGGACATCCCAGATAAAGCAACAACTGCCCCCACAGAAAGATCGATTCCGCCTGTGATCAAAACCATCATCATTCCCACAGCCAAAATAGCCAAAATAGAAGTGTTGGTCAACATATCGGTCAAATTGACCATTGTCAGAAAACTGCTGTTTTGAGTTTGGATAAATACTGATGCTACTAAAATAAATAAGATCAATCCAAGTTCCCGTGAATTAGGAAGTTTATCTTTTAATCGCTTGATACCAAATCCGTTTTGCTTTTGCAACTCATTAAGTTCCATTACAAAACCTCCTTTATTTTTTCAGAGTTGCTGGACACCTTCTCAACATCCTGGGCGATCATCGCAAGGGCCAGAATACGTTCCTGTGTGGCTTCTTTCCCTGACATCTCGCCAGTGATTTTCCCTTCCTTCATGACATAGATACGATCAGCCATGCCCAAAACTTCAGGCATCTCCGAAGAGATCATTAGAACTGCATAACCTTTAGAAGCAAGATCGCTGACAATTTCATAGATAGCCGCTTTAGCTCCGACATCTACTCCTTTCGTCGGTTCATCGAGAATGATCAGCTTCAAAGAAGAGGTAAGCATTTTTGCAACAACGATTTTCTGCTGATTCCCTCCTGACAACGTGGAAGCTTTATCTGAGATACTTCGACACTTAATTCCCAGCTTATTCGATAACTCCTGAGCCAACTGATTTTCTTTTTTGGGCGCTAGCCAAATTGAATTGCTAATTTTTCGCATGTTGGAAAGAGTAATATTATCACCGATCGAAAAATCTAAAATCAGCCCTTCTTTTTGACGGTCTTCCGGTAGCAGACCGATTCCATGAGAGAGCGCATGGTTTGGGTTTTTCGGAACGAATTTTTCCCCATCCAGATAAATCGTTCCCTGATCCGCTTGGCTGATTCCAATAATCGATTCCACTACTTCAGTTCTTCCTGCCCCTACTAAACCGGTCAGAGCTACGATTTCTCCTGCTCGAACACTGAGATTAATATTTTTGTAATAGCCAATCTTCGACAGCTGCTCCACACGAAGTACTTCTTCTTTGGGAGTCACCGTTTGTTTTGGAAAGAGTTGGTTGATTTCTCTGCCAACCATCGCCACGATTAAATCATGGTTGGCGATTCCGTTCACATCCCAACATCCAATATATTGTGAATCCCGAAAAACGGTGACTTTTGAAGCAAGGCGATACATGTCTTCAAAACGATGAGAGATAAAAATGATCGATTTACCCTCATCTCGCAAGCGTTCCGCCAATTGATAAAGCTCTTCACTTTCAGAAGCAGTCAAAGCTGCAGTAGGCTCATCCATGATAATGATATTGGCCTTCTGCGAGAGCGCTTTTGCTATTTCAACAATCTGCTGCTGGGCGATTGAGAGCTCTCCCATCCGATCTTTTGCAGAAAAATTAGCTTTCAATCTTTTGAGAAGACGATCCGCCTGCTCATTCATTGCCTTCCAGTTAAGTGTTTTTAGTAAACCGTTCGTCACCTCATGCCCCAAGAAAATATTTTCTGCAGCAGTCAAATCAGGATATGCGACGATGTGTTGGTAAATGGCAGCAATTCCCGCTTCTCTTGACTCGGTGGTATTTTTAAAACATACTTTCTTGCCGTTAAGATAGATATCACCTTCATCCGGCTGGTGGACGCCAGTAATTACTTTGATAAAGGTTGATTTTCCTGCACCATTTTCTCCCATCAGTGCATGAATCTCGCCTTTGCCTAATTTGAAATGGACATTATCAAGTGCTTTGACACCAGGGAATGTCTTAGTGATACCTTTAAGCTCTAAAACTGTTTCTGACATCTTCTTTCATGACCTCCTTTGAAATCGTTTTCTATAACGAAAAGTATAGCCCGTATATGGTGAGGAAACGAGGGGGATTCTTTGGTTCAGTGAGTGTTTTTTTTTCGAAAAATCAGCATAAATGACACTTTCTTGGCATCATATGTTCCAATATTGTCAAAGCGCTTTCAACGAAAATTATCCTTTCTAAAATTTGCTATAATTTCACCTGTACTGAGTGGGAGAGATTAGCAAAGGGGTGCATATAATGAACGAGGAGAAAAAAAATCAGCCACAAACCCTTAAAGGCGAACAGTCCTTTAAAATGACTAAATTGAAGGGTTCCCCTACAGTGATTCAAAGAAAATACTACGAGGAGGCCATTTTTATTTATGTAAGAAGTGGTCAGGGTTCGTTATTTATTGAAAATACTTGTATTAAAATCAATCGGTATGACTTCGTAATGATCTCGCCTTCCATTCCTTTTCATATCGATCAGTCAGACAATGATGTGATCATGATTATTCAAGCACCACCTAAATTTATTAAAAAAGATCTTTTTCCAGCCTTAAAAAATAACGAACAAGTAAGTCCTTTTTTCTTTCCATTCGTTTACGAGACACCAATGAAAACACCTTACATATATTTTAAAAGCCGAGACACCTCACCGTTAAACTCTTTCAACAATTTTTACTACGAGTGGCAAAAAAAAGACAAAAACCCTCGAATCATTACTTTGTTTTTGGCAATCATGATTGAAGACATCAGTCAGTCCTACGAGATGATTACCTCCTGCAATCTTTTCAAAAAAGAATCGGTGGATATTCAAGGAATCATTGATTATATTGAGCTGCACTTAAATTCGATCACACTAAAAAAATTGGCACGTCATTTTCATTACAATCCCACTTATCTATCCACTTTTTTCAAAAAGAATACATCCATGAAATTTTCTGATTATGTCAAGATGCAAAAAATGGAAAAAGCTAAGGAATACTTATTGCATACCGATCATTCGATCGATCAAATTGCTATCTTGTTAGGTTACTCTGATCGCAGTCAATTCTTTCAAGTCTTTAAAGCCTATTATGGTATATCACCCAGCGATTTTAAAAAAAGTCGACGTACTCATACCTTTTGTGATAAGTAATTTCATGATCGTTATCAATGGACAGGAAAGAACATTTTCACCACAAAAAAAGCCTTGATTTCTCAAGACTTAATGATTTCTTGTATTTCAGCCATTGATTGGACGGTATGGTCGGCAGATACATCTTTTAAGAGACCTTCTATATCATAAAATATCGTCTTGACACCTGCTCCTTGTCCTGCAAAAACATCCATCGTGCGATCGCCGATCATGACAGTCTGATCTTTGTCTAGTTGATACTTTTCAACAAGATAAATCAGGGAAGTTGGATCCGGTTTGCGGGGGAAGTTGTTTTCTGGGCCAACGATCTCAACGATCAGGTCTGCCATCTGTTCTTTTTCTAACAACTCTTTCGTTGAGACGACATCGCGGTGGGTCAAAATGTAGTTCTTGCCCCCAGCAGCAACCACGGCTTCTAATGTTTCTTTGGTTCCTGCAAAGGAAAGCGGCAAACGATCATCCAGCGCTTCATTTGCTTTGAATGCTTTAGTGAACTCTTGAAAATCTAAGTTGTATTTTTCAGCAACTTTTTTGGAAGATGAATCTTTCAGTATATAATAAATCTCCGCTGGATCTGGATCAAAGCCATACTCCTTCAATGTCTTGATAAAAGCTTTTAACATGATTGGGTAGCTGTCGTAAAGTGTTCCGTCAAAATCCCATATGTAAGATTGGTACATGATATCCCTCGTTTTCTCCCTTTTTCAAATGAATGAAAGTTCCATTCATTTTCAGTAACTCTAAAAAGTTTACCACACTTTGTTTGGTTTGTCTTATTTATCAAGGGATTTCCTCTACAAGAAAAAACGCCATTGACCATACAATCCTTCCGCTTGCACAAACCTACATGCAAGCGAATGTATTGCAGAACAATGAACGTTCTTCCTTACGAAAAATTACCAGCTACCAGAAACACCGCCACCGCTGCTGCTTCCTCCGCTAAAGCCGCCAAAATCATTCGAAGAACTTTGCGTATCGGCAATGACTTGTTCTTGATGGGTCACATGATTATTCATCATCACAAAGAACAACGCCATATTCATACCATGGGGGTCATACTCTTGGCGAGCATTATTCAAAACCGCTGCTCGATCAGAAGCATCAAATGAGGATAATTTGTTCGCTAAATCTGGGTGATTTTGATAAACCTGTTTCAAGTCAACTTGGAACAAGGCATCTGTTTTCACTTCCGCTAGAACATCAGAAACTTCTTTTGGAATGGCTTGTACCATCTCAGGATAGGTCGCTTTTTCCGTCAAAAGTTGAGCTAAGTATCGCCCTTGCTCATTGCGTCTTCTGATCTCTTCTTTGGCTTGCTTGGCTATTTCTGCTCGATAAGCATCTGCTAAAGGCAGATTTTCGGGTAACACCGCATCAGTCAAATCGTAGTCTGCCATCCGTTCAGTCACTTCCCTGCCTAATTGGGCTTCATAGGTTTTTAAGGTGTCATGTTGTGTAAGGATCACCTGACCGAACTGTTTGACTGTGGTTTGTTTCTTCATCAGCAAGTTTGAAAAATAGGCGCCAATTGCTGGATTCGTCAAGCCGTGTTGGATGACTCGTTTATCCGCTGTCGACAATCCAGTGACCGAAGTCAATTTCGCTGGCACATAAGTCCTCGTCACATACTGCGTAAATGCTTGTTGACAATCTTTTGCTGTCTGATACTGATGGTAACGCTGATAGTTCTTTCTATTGCTAGCCCATTTCAAGAAATCTTTCTGTTGGAAGTGACTATCTTCTAACAGATGTTTCGGCAATGGCAGGTGCTCTTCAAAACGCCGTTTGGTTTTAAGATGGCGAAAACTGATGAAACCGACAAGGCCTGCAGCTGCTGCCGCTACGACACCACTGACGATTTTACCAATAGTGAACCACATCTGCTTAGTGGCTTCTGCTTCTTGTGCCTGTTTTTCTGCTAACATTTGCTTGCCATCTTGATAGATCGTCCCTAAACCAATCGTTTCATCTGCTTCTTTCATTCGCTGATAGACTTCATTAGAAGCTGCCAATATCGCTGTATCATAATCTTCATCTCGTAATGCGTCTTTGGCATCTTCATCCACTAAATCATCTTCCGATAGCTCACTGAAGACATAGGATAGTCCATCGCCATAACCCAGACGAAATTCACGATCGTCAATGGCAAAGAGAAACAATAGTCCATTATTGTCCTCTGGATTTCCTAAACCATACTCATTGAACAGTTCCAAATTACGCTCTTCAATCGATTGCCCATCTAAAGAAGGGATCGTGATCACAGCATATTCTGGTGCTCCAGTCAATGATTGAAAGCCCTCTTTATTCAAAGTATCGATTTGTTTGATCGTCTCTTGTGAAAGGACCCCGGCATCATCACGAACAAATGTCTGTCCAAAGGCAATTGATGGTTGAAGGACAAAAAATCCCATCAAACCAACAAAAACCAACATCCCAAGTTGGAAGATTTTCTTCATTTTACCACCCCTTTTCATCGTGTTATCTTTCATTGTATTCGATTTCAAATGATAAAACATCCGCCTTAAGCATGAAAAAAATAGTTACATGACTAAAAAACCTTTAAAAGACAGCATTTGGGTCGGTCTTTTAAAGGTCATTTTATCATATTTTCCTAGTAAAGGAGTACAAATTAATTTTTGAATGAATGGATCGGAGCGGGAATACGTCCCCCACGTAAAATGAAATCAGTAGACTGTGCAGGATTGGTTTTCATCACTGGTGCCGTCCCTAATAATCCACCAAATTCAATGCGGTCGCCGATTTTTTTGTCTTTCGCTGGAATGATTCGGACAGCTGTCGTCTTGTGGTTGATGACGCCGATCGCTGCTTCATCCGCAATCATTGCGGCGATCGTCTCAGCAGAAGTATCTCCTGGAATCGCAATCATATCCAAACCGACAGAACAGATCGCCGTCATGGCTTCAAGTTTTTCTAAATTCAATAAACCAGCTTCTACAGCCTTGATCATCCCTGCGTCTTCAGAAACGGGGATAAAGGCACCCGACAGACCTCCAACATGGTTACATGCCATTACGCCGCCTTTTTTTACTGCATCATTTAACAAGGCCAAAGCCGCCGTCGTTCCGTGGGTACCGACAGATTCTAGACCCATTTCTTCTAAAATCAATGCCACACTATCGCCGACTGCAGGAGTTGGCGCCAGCGAAAGATCGACGATCCCGAATGGAACGCCCAAGCGCTCTGAAGCCACGCGCCCGACCAATTGCCCCATCCGCGTGATCTTGAAAGCTGTTTTTTTGACTGTTTCCGCCACGACATCAAAGGACTCGCCTTTGACTTTTTCCAAGGCACGTTTGACGACACCAGGTCCGCTGACACCAACGTTGATTTCCACATCAGCTTCACCGACCCCATGAAAAGCCCCCGCCATAAAGGGATTGTCTTCCACTGCATTCGCAAAGACGACGAGCTTCGCACAGCCCATATCTGATGCCTCAGCCGTCTTCTTGACTGTTTCTCCCATCAGACGTACTGCATCCATGTTGATCCCAGCTTTCGTTGATCCAATATTGACCGACGAACAGACAAAATTGGTTTGAGCCAAGGCTTCTGGAATCGATTCGATCAATGCAAGGTCGCCGCCTTGATAGCCTTTTTCTACTAGTGCGCTATAGCCGCCGATGAAATTGACTCCGACTTCTTGCGCCGCTCGATCCAAGGTCTTCGCAACTTTGATACAGTCTGCGGGTGTCGGCTGGCAAGCTGCCACTACGATCGCTACAGGGGTAACCGAAATCCGCTTGTTAATGATCGGAATGCCATATTCACTTTCGATCTCTTCGCCGACTTTGACAAGATCTTTCGCTTTTGTTGTAATTTTTTGAAAAATTTTCTCACAGGTACGATCAATGTCGGCGTCAATACAATCCAATAATGAGATCCCCATTGTGATGGTACGAATATCTAAGTTTTCTTCTTCCACCATGCGAATGGTTTCAAGTATTTGATTTGTCTCCATAGTGCCTCCTATAATTTGTGCATGGTATCAAAAATCTCTTGATTTTGAATGCTGATTTTTACACCTAATGTACGACCAATTTGGTGAAGCTCCTCACGAACACCATCAAAATCCTGATTGGCATCCATGTTTAAAAGCATCATCATCGTGAAGTAATCTTCCATGATCGTTTGGGACACATCTAAAATATTGATTTCTAATTCTGCTAATTTCTGGCTAACACCAGCAATGATCCCAACCTTGTCTTTTCCAATAACGGTTAATACGGCTTTCATATCCTCCCGCCTTTCATAAAATTTTTCTTATTATAGCACAACAAAACCACATTTTCGATGTAACATCAAACGAAAATGTGGTTTATTCTTTAAATGTTCGTTATTACGCCCGTTCAATCAAGTTTGCTTGGCTATCAAACTCATAAATGATCGGCTGTGCGTTAGGAATATCGATCGTATCCATGGCATCTTTTGGCACGTCTTCCAAGTATTTGACTAACGACCGCAAGCTGTTCCCATGACCAGTAATGAGAATATTCTTATGATCTTTAAGTAACGGAACCACCTGGTCTTGCCAAAATGGGACTACTCGCGCCACCACCATCCCCAGATTTTCTCCCTTAGGTATCAAGCGAGGGTCTAAAGAATCATAGCGTCGGTCTAAATCATTTTCCTCCACATATAAAGGCGGTTCATCATATCCACGTCGCCATTTTTGCACCTGTTCTTTTCCATACTTTGCCACCATCTCATCTTTATTGACCCCTACTAATTGGCCATAATGACGTTCATTTAGGCGCCATGTTTTTTTCACAGGAACCCAAAGCTGATTGCTGGCTTCCAGAACGGCATCGCAAGTGATGATCGTTCGCTGCAGCACAGATGCAAAGGCAAAATCAAAGGAAATCCCCAATGCTTTGATCTGTTCCCCCGCAGCCCAAGCTTGTTGTCGGCCTTTTTCGGTCAGAGAAACATCCAGCCACCCTGTCCAGTAATTTTCAAAATTTGCTTCGCTTTCACCATGTCGAATCAATACGACCTTCATTCTATCGCCTCCTCTTCTCTTTTATTATCGCAAGAAATCCAAAAAATGTCTTATGTTTCGTTTTTGCCGCTTTGTTTCAGACAACTTTTTATTTTGTCATTGCAGATCCTGTTTCTCGTTTAAGCGAAGCTGCTTTCTTTCTTCACTATCCGTTATTTTCTAAGCATCCTTTCAAATAGATGTGTATAGAAAATGGCTGCTGCTCCTTCTCCACTTTGTTCTTCCTTGGATTGCAAATAATTTGAATAAATGGTTTTACGCTCTACAACAATTTTTGACTTTTTTTCTCTGACTTATTGACTTCAACTGATGTTATGCTATGATAGTTTCTATCACTTATATGTATTTTTATACATTTATTAGTTATTATTTGCATTTTTAATAGATGCACAGAAAAAGTTAAAGGGGCGTTTACATGAAAAGGTTTAGTAAGGGTACTGTTTTATTAGGGATCATCACAGCGTTGCTGCCGTTTTTCTTTGTCGGACAAGCACATGCAGAAGAAACCGATCCAATCTATGAAAAAGTCAAAGAAAATGGTGTATTGGTCGTGGGTTTATCTGCCGATTATGCACCATATGAATTCCGTGCCAATGTTGATGGAAAAAATGAAATCGTGGGGATCGATATCTCGATTGCCCAAAAAATTGCAGATGACTTAGGGGTCGATCTGAAAATTGAGGAGCTTGGGTTCGACGCGCTGTTAGGGGCTCTAAAAACGGGTAAAATCGATGTCGTCATCTCTGGGATGGCTGCTACGGATGAGCGCCGTAAAGAAGTCAATTTCACTGATACCTATATGGAAGTCCAACAGACCGTCCTGGTTCGAGCAGAAGACGCGGATCGTTTCCAATCGACGGCTGATTTTGATGGTGTATCTGTCGGTGCACAACGACAAACCACACAAGAAGAGCTGGCAAATACAGAATTGACTGGCTCGACCGTCACCTCTTTGCAAAGGGTGCCTGATTTGATCACCAATCTAAAATCACGCAAGATCGATGCGATCGTGATGGAAGGTCCCGTCGCCGAAGCTTATGTGACGGCGAATGATACCTTGGCATTAGCCGAAAATGTCACGTTTGAAAACGGCGTGAAGGAGACCGCGATCGCCATCTCGAAAGAAGCGCCAGTTTTACTGGAAAAACTCAATTCCTCCATTGAAACTATCATTAGTAATGATCTTTTAAGCCAATACAAAGAAGATGCCTATCGATTGATGTTTACCGAAGAAGGCACGATCGATGAAGAGCAAAGCTTTTGGGAAAAATATCTGCCTTTTTACATCACTGGAACTGGCTATACGATCTTCCTAGCCTTGGTTGGGGTATTATTCGGCTCTATCGGTGGCAGCTTGTTAGCCTTTATGAAGCTTTCTAAGTCAAAAGCATTGAAAGTCATTGCCGCTGTCTATATTGAATATGTTCGGGGAACACCTTTGTTAGTACAAATATTTATTGTATACTTTGGAACAGGCGTTTTAGGCTTAGAGCTTTCGAAGTTAGCTGCTGGCTGTATTGCCTTAGCACTAAACAGTGCCGCCTATGTGGCAGAAATCATTCGTGCTGGGATCAATGCCGTCAATAAAGGACAGCTGGAAGCCGCTCGTTCATTAGGCATGAATCAGATCCAAGCGATGCGCTTCATCATTTTCCCGCAAGCCATCAAAAACATCTTGCCTGCTTTAGGAAATGAATTTGTCACGGTCATCAAAGAGTCTTCGGTCGTATCGGTAATCGGTGTGTCTGAACTGATTTTCCAAACAGGCGTCGTTCAAGGGGCCAGCTTCAAACCATTTTTACCATACGTTATCGTATCATTGATCTACTTTGTATTGACCTTCGCCCTCTCACGTCTATTGGGTGTTGCTGAAAGGAGAATGAAAACTAGTGATTAAAGTTGAAAAATTAGTGAAAACATTTGGCGAGAATACCGTCTTAAAAGAAATCGATCTTGAAGTGACACCTGGTGAAGTCGTTGTGATCATCGGCCCCTCAGGAAGTGGGAAAAGTACTTTCTTACGCTGCTTGAATCTTCTTGAACAGCCGACTGGCGGGAAAATCACCTTCGAAGGCAATGATTTATTGGCAAAAGGGGTGAAAATCGATCAGATTCGTCAAAAAATGGGAATGGTCTTTCAAAGCTTCAATTTATTCCCTCATAAAACGGTGTTAGAAAATCTGACTATCAGCCCGATCAAAGTCAAACAGCAAGAGCAAGCTGCTGCCGAAGAGACAGCGAAAGGATTGCTGGAGCAGGTTGGCTTAGCTGAAAAAGCGGATAGTTACCCCTCTAGCCTTTCTGGCGGGCAGCAGCAACGGGTGGCTATTGCTAGAGCATTGGCAATGGATCCTGATGTAATGCTCTTTGACGAACCAACCTCAGCATTGGACCCAGAAATGGTTGGAGAAGTGTTGACGGTCATGCAAGCTTTGGCAGAAAAAGGCATGACGATGGTCGTCGTTACCCACGAAATGGGCTTCGCAAAAGAAGTCGCCGATCGTGTCATCTTTATGGCTGACGGTATCATTCAAGAACAAGGAACACCAGAACAGATCTTTGAGCATCCGCAAAATGCGCGGACACAGGATTTTTTAAGCAAAGTTTTATAGAAATTGGAGATGACAAAATGAACCGTCCGTTGATTGCAGAACGTTTTTTACAACCAGAAGAAAATCTTTTAATGGAGATCGCCACTCTTGCGAAGAAAACCCCAAATTTGATTGATTTGTCGATTGGTGATCCTGATTTGATTACAGATGCGACAATCATTGAAGCAGCTTTTGCTGACGTCAAAGCAGGTCATACAAAATACACCGCTTCAGACGGCAGTGCTGATTTTATCCAAACTGTCGTTGATTTTTACCAAAAGCAATACCAGCTTACTTTTTCTCCTAATCAAGTACGAGGAACTGTCGGTGCATTGCATGGCATGTACTTAGCTTTGGCTGCCATCATTGATCCCGGTGATGAAGTGATTATTCACGAACCGTACTTTTCGCCTTACAAACAACAAGTCGAACTAGTCGGTGGTGTGCCAGTCTTTATTCCGACCTTTGAAAAAGATGGCTTTCAAATCGACGTCGAGGTTTTAAAAGCCGCTATCACTGAGAAAACCCGGGCAATCATTATCAATTCACCCAACAATCCTACTGGTGCTGTTTTTTCTTCAGAAACTTTTGAAAAAATCGCAGCAGTTGCCATTGACCATGACTTACTAATCCTCTCAGATGAAGTCTATGAAGCCTTTTGCTTTGATGACACCTTTGTACCGATGGCAGCCTTCGCACCTGAGAACACCATCACATTCAGCAGTTTCTCAAAAGCCTTTGCCATGACAGGCTGGCGGATCGGTTACATGATCGCACCTGAATCGATCAATCTTACGGCAAAACTGATCAATGAGGCGATCGCCTATTCGGCACCAACTCCTTCACAACGGGCAGGTATTTACGCATTGAATCACTATGATACCCTCGTGCCGCAAGTGGTTGCTGTCTTTAAGGAACGACTGACTTACATTGAACAACGGGTTGCTGAGATCCCGTTCCTTTCCTTATCCCCAGTCAAAGGAAGCATGTATGCCTTCATCAACATTGAACAAACGGGGTTGGACTCTGTCAGCTTTGTCGAGAAATTATTAAAGGAAACCAGTGTGCTGATGATCCCTGGGAAAGCCTTTGGAGAAACGACCGGCGATGGCTATGTTCGCTTAGCTGCCACCCAATCGTTGGACTTGTTAAAAGAAGCTTTCGACCGGATTGCCGCGTGCTCATTTGATTAAAAAAAATCCCACTCACTTCTAGTGTGTGGGATTTTTTTTGGTGGCAGCCGTTTTTCAAAAGTATCACGTTCCATATAAAAAAGGGACAGAAGAATCCGATTTGATTCTTCCCTCCCCTGACTATCTGCTCGTTTTTACTTTTTTGCTTCTTCCAGCAATTTTGCCAGCGCTTCTTTTTGATAAGCTTCTGTCAATTCAGCGATTTTTGCTTTTTGGGCTGCCTCATCCATCGTTGGATCAGCCATTAATGCAGCTTGCATTTTTTCTTGGACATAGGCTTGTCCTTGTGTTTTCATGGTGTCCGCTTGTTCTTTCGCTAAAGAAGCCAGTTTTTTTGCTTGATCCACACTCAAGACTTCCCATGAATCTGGCAATGAGAACGTATTGGTACGGCTGACATATTGGCCATCGTTATCAGCGATCCCGAACAAGAAGCGTGATAGGTCACTTTTATAAACCCAGCGCGTCGTTTTTGTTTCTAATTGAGCTGAATCAGCCCCTGTTTCCACAACATTAGTCACTTTATCAGTACCGGTTTGTTTTGGTTCCTCTTGATCAGCATCCGTTTTATATAGGTAGATTTTTTCCGTACCATCTCCTAATGGCTGATACAATAGCAAATCAAAATTCTCGTTATCGGCACTAGAAACCAGTGGGGTTGTTTTAGCAGTCGTTTCTTTTTCCATTCCAAAATGATAGGTCAAATTGGCCATCAATGCGACGACACTTGCCACGAAGACTAGACCTAAGACCAATGATAAACCTGTTTGCAGCTTGTTTTTGGCAAAGACATTCAGTACCGCAAACCCTAACACGCTAAGAACGATCAAAAGCAAGATCATTTGTCCGCACCTCCTTCAAGAACCGTCAATCGTGGTTCTTTTTTCTTTAAGGAGAAGGCGATCAAGAATCCTAAGAAGCTAAAGACCGCTGCCACATAAAAGGCGGCATGGTAGCCAGATAAAGTCGCTTCAATTGCTTTTTCTTTGTATGCCAAAGGCGTTGCATCCAGCAAAGAATCACTTGGCAAGTTGCCCTTGGTGACGTTTGTCAAGACACTGATCAAGATAGCCGTACCAATTGAGCTGGCTACTTGACGGAACGTATTGTTTACCGCGGTACCGTGACTGATCAAATGACCAGGTAAGGCATTCATTCCTGAAGTCGTTACTGGCATCATCACCATTGAGATCCCGAACATCCGAATCCCATAAAGAATGATGATATGCAAAATCGGTGTATCTTTTGTTAAGAAAGCAAATGGTAAGGTTGCGGCAGTCAAGATAAACATCCCGGTGATAGCTAAACGTTTTGCACCATACTTATCAAAGATCGCACCAGTGATCGGCATCATGATCCCCATGATCAACGCACCTGGCAATAACATCAATCCTGAATGAAACGCTGACTCACCACGAATGTTTTGGATATACAATGGGAGAACCATTTCAGCACCGATCATCGCCATATTCGTGACCCCTGAAAGGATCGACGCCAAGGTAAAGGTCGTTGATTTGAACACGCGCAACTCTAAGAACGGATGCTCAATGTGCAATTGACGCCATGCAAAGAAAGCAATGAAAAAGACACCGGCTGCTAGAAAACCGATTACTTCAATACTGCCCCACCCTTTGTCGCCGACGCTTGAAAAGCCATAGAGCAATGTACCAAAACCAAGGGTTGATAAAATCGCTGAGAACAGATCGATTTTCGGATGCGACAATTCAATCACACTCTTCATTAGAAAGAGCGCTAAGACTAAGACTAAAACGACGATCGGAATGACCATTCCGAACAAATAGCGCCAGTCATAATGATCAATGATCCAACCAGATAACGTTGGGCCTAAGGCTGGTGCTAACCCAATAACGATTCCTGACATGCCCATGGCTGAACCGCGTTTTTCTGGTGGGAAGATCGACAACATGATATTTTGCAAAAGCGGCATCGAGATCCCTACACCGGCAGCTTGCACTAAGCGGCCAATCAATAATGTAGAAAAGTTCGGTGCAGCAAAACAAGCGATCGTTCCTGCAAGGAAGATGCTCATTGCCGTTAAGTAAAGACTTCTCGAGCTGAACTTGTTGATCAGCCATGCGGTGATCGGGATCATGATCCCATTGACCAGCAAGAAACCAGTGGTCAGCCATTGAACATCAGATGCTGAGATGTCAAAGGCATCCATCAAAGTTGGAAAAGCCGTTGTTAACAATGTTTGGTTCAAAACAGTACAAAACGTACCGATCAGCAAAACCATGACCAGTAAGGAACGGTTGTAAGGTTTGCCGTAGATATCTAAAGGACGACTCGTTGACATATTTCACACTCTTTTCAGTATATTTTTCATAAAACCATCTTTACTTTAAATCTTTCCCTGAAATTTGTCAACCTACTTGACATAAAAGTAAAACAAGTTACAATATTAACAAATACCTTTACAAGAATGGAGTCCGTATGTCTCATCTTTTTCGAAAACTCGTTGATAATGAAAACTTGTTAGTCGGCATCAGCGAACTTAGCCAAATGTGTGATATCTCCCCTCGCCAGTTGCGTTATTGGGAACAAAAAGGATTTATTCAATCGGTCCCACAAGAAGAAAATGCCCCACGAAAATACCGACTGCCCACGGTCGTCAAAGTGGAAATGATCAAAACGTTTTTAGATGAAGGCTTTACGTTGGCCAAGGCTGTTGAAAAAGCGGACAAAAAAATCAAAACCGCCCATCATATTCGCAAAGTGTTTTCTGGGGTTTTACAAAATTTAGAAGTCATCAATGAACGCTTTACGATCATCAGTCTGGGACCAGTAGATGACGAAGGAAAAATCCTCCATATCATTCACGATGAAGAAACAGAACGATTGCAATACGAAGTGCTGCCTGCTAATCAAACGATCGATTTTGAAAAGTTCAAGCAATGCACGTCAAAACAAGCAGAATAAAAAATCTGCCTAGCCTATTCGTTACGTGCAGCAAGTATCCATGACAGTGATGCTTGCTGCACGTTTTTTGAATGTCTTGCCTTTGATTCAAAGAGGTGTTGATTCATTTACAAGCAAAAAACCTCATGATATAGTCGAAGGGAGAAACGAACCTTTATCAGAATGGGAAGTGTTATATAAATGGAAAAAGAAGTCTTTACCCAACAAATCAAGGGCGGGTTGATTGTTTCTTGTCAAGCATTGCCTGGAGAACCCTTGTATACCGAAAAAGGCGGTGTCATGCCCCTATTGGCAAAAGCAGCTCAAGAAGCTGGAGCTGTTGGCATCCGTGCCAATTCCGTTCGCGATATTCGCGAAATCCAAGCCGCTGTTGATCTGCCGATCATCGGAATCATCAAAAAAGACTATCCACCTGAAGAACCATTTATCACAGCGACCATCAAAGAGGTGCACGAATTAGCAGCTTTACAGATTGCGGTGATCGCTTTGGACTGCACCTTGCGCAAACGTCACGATGGCTTGACGGTCAATGCCTTTATCAAACAAATCAAAACTCTTTATCCCCATCAACTACTCATGGCAGATATCGCCACCTATGAGGAAGGCATCAATGCCTTTGAAGCGGGCGTCGATTTTGTTGGTACAACTTTGTCCGGCTATACGGCGAATAGTCCCACCAATGACGAACCAGATTATCAATTGATCCAGCAATTGGTTGCAGCAAAGGTTCCAGTGATAGCCGAAGGCAAGATCCACACCCCGAAACAAGCAAAGAAAATCCAAGATATGGGTGTGACGGGTATCGTGGTTGGTGGTGCCATCACCCGACCAAAAGAGATCGCCAGCCGATTCGTGCAAGAGCTGCGCAACTGAGTCGTTCATTTCCTAAAATAAGTCTTTCGCTGCGCCTTGTGACAGAAGGCGCATTCTTTGTTGTCTTTTTGAGAAACGTTTATACTTAAAAGAGAACGAATGACAACAGAGAAAGCGAGTGAAGAAAATGACAAAAATCAATGCTGGTATAGCAATGATCAAGGTTTTTGAAGCTTGGGGCATCGACCATATCTATGGAATCCCCGGTGGCTCTTTCAACTCAACGATGGATGCTTTGTACCATGAACGGCAATCGGTCAAGTATATTCAAGTACGTCATGAAGAAGCAGGTGCGCTGGCAGCAGCGGCTGATGCCAAGCTAACGGGAAAAGTCGGTGCGGTTTTTGGTTCTGCTGGTCCGGGTGCCACCCATTTGATCAATGGCTTATATGATGCTCAAATGGATAACGTGCCCGTCGTTGCCTTGTTAGGACAAGTAGCTTCGAGCTCGATGAACTACAATGATTTTCAAGAAATGAATGAAAATCCGATGTTCGCTGATGTCAGTATCTACAATCGCACGGTCATGTCCCCTGAAAGTTTGCCCCACGTGGTGGACGAGGCCATTAAAGCAGCCTACAAATTTAAAGGAGTCGCTGTGGTAACGATCCCGGTCGATTACGGGTTTGCAGAAATCGACAAACAGGAGATTGCAACCGCAAAAAATCATAAGACAGGTGTTCTCCAGCCTGATGAAGAGGATTTACAGGCTGCCCTTCCTTATTTTGAACAAGCAAAAAAACCCGTCCTTTATATCGGACAAGGTCTCTTTGGTCATTTTGATGCCATCGATGCTTTTTCTAAGCATTTCTCGATGCCTATCGCAGCTTCTGTCTTAGCCAAAGGCATCGTGCCTGATCTTTATGAAAACTTTCTTGGATTTGCTGGACGGGTTGCGACAAAACCTGCCAATGAAGCTTTGGCAGAAGCCGATCTCATCGTTTTTGTCGGCAGTGACTTCCCTTTTGGCCGCCGCTTTTTCAATCCTGGTGCCAACTTTGTCCAAGTTGATATCGACGCCTCGAAATTTGGTCGTCGTCATCAGACGGATGTCTCCGTTTTAGGAGATGGTGCAACCGCTCTTAGAAAATGGACAGAGATGGCAGCCCCTCGTCCTGCAGATGCTTGGTTAAAAGCCAATCAAGAAAACTGTCGCAATTGGCATGAATGGCGCCATCGTTTTTACCATGATTCGCAAGTTCCTTTGCGTCCTGAACCTGTCTATCGAGAAATCAACCGGATTGCAGCTCCTGATGCCCTGTTTGTCACGGATGTCGGTAATGTGACGATTCACAGTATCCGTCATTTAGAAATGACGGGTGAACAGCGTTTCACAACGTCTGGCTGGTTTGCGACAATGGGCAATGGTGTACCTGGTGGGATCGCAGCTCAATTGAGCTATCCGAATCGCCAAGTATTTACCTTTAGTGGGGATGGCGGTTTTGCGATGCAAATGCAAGACATCATCACCCAAGTGAAATATGATTTGCCAATCATCAACGTGGTCTTTTCCAATGACTCATTCGGCTTCATCGAAGCGGAGCAAGAAGATACCGAGCAAACCAAGTTCGGTGTCCAATTAGCCGGTGCTGATTTTGGTAAAGTTGGGGAAGCATTGGGTGCGAAAGGCTTCACGGTAACGAAGGAAGAAGAATTAGCATCCGTCTTTACACAAGCTAAAGAAAGCCACGGACCTGTGGTGATCGATGTCAAGATCGCTAACGAACGCCCTCTTCCTGTCGAAGAACTGAAACTTGATCCGAACCGCTTCAGCGCTGAAGAAATCGCAGCTTTTAAAGCAAAATACCAAGTCCATGATCTGCCAGCTTTGAGTGAGTTGTACAAAGCATAAATGCTGTAAAACAATAAAAATTAATAAAACACTATATTTAGGATACCACCACTGATTCAATCAGCTTAGGTTTGCCTGGATATAGTGTTTTAAATTACTCAATTTAGATCAATCGGTATGTCTGATCAATTGATAATTGTATTTCCTTCTATTGTTTGTTTTGAATACGTTCAAGAATAGGTAAATAGACATCTGCATATTCCCCTTGATGAAAGCATTCCAAAAATCTTGGAGTCAAACAAGTACTAAGAAATTCTGGATCTAATTTCTTCAAAATGTTTTCTAACGATATAGTTGTGGTTTGCCGTAACTGTTTCAATAAGTGGACATTTTTGTTTTGCGAAGCCTTATTTTCAAGTGGATACCCTTGTCCTCTTGAACTGTTTATTGCACGGTCAATTATCATCTCTAAATTAATTTCTGCTCCCCAACCAAATCCTTTCGCAAATGGAATAGACAAGGCATTTCCATTATTGATCTGTGAAAACAAAAAAGCATCTGTTGGATCAATACAATAGCCACAAAATACTCCCGGATATGAATTTAAGGACATTAATGCGCCTTGACCTGTCCCACAGCCTGTTAATACAAAGTCGACTGCCTGGCTATTAAGTAGTAACGCCGCCTGAACTCCTAGGTGCAAATAGGTTAGCCTCGGATTCTCATCAGTGTATGCTTCAGGAAGATCTTTACTCAGCAACGGCTTTTGCATCCCGACATTATAGACTGTATGCTCACTTTCTTTAACTACCTTCTTTAGTGTCTCAAAAATAAGCGGGTTCTTGTTTGATTGACTAAATTCATTCAATAATGCAATTCTCATTCGAGCACTCCTTTTCCATACTTTTTATCGAGAAAGAATTTTGATAAATCTTTCGACATCATCTTCATCTTTTAATTGTTTTAATGTACTTTCGTCCGCTAATTTTGCAGCAACTTGCGACAATAACTTTAAGTGAATAGTCACTCCTTCTTGATTAGCTGGGACTGCAAATAAGAAAATTAACACGACAGGTTTTTCATCGTAAGATTCCCATTCTATTTGTCGAGAAGTCTTTCCAATTGCAAGACATGGTTTTAAGACTCCAGCTGATTTTCCATGAGGAATTGCTACATTATTTCCCATGCCGGTTATTCCCTCTTCTTCTCTTAGATACACATCTTTAACAAATAAATCTTGATCTACAATATAGTTTTGCTTTGCCAGTAATTGAGCAAGTCGGCTAATTGCTTCTTTTTTATTAGAAGCATTCAGATCAAGATCAATTAGTTTATGATCAATGATATCTTTCACGTTAAGACTCATAATTTCCTCCTTATCAACTAAACAAAAAACGATAGGCTTTTACACCATCTTGACTATTTATCAGTTTTTCAAAAATTTCCTCATTTTCTGTTATTCGGATCAAATCACTATAAAAGGTTTTCGTTTTATCAATATTAACTTTTGTGTTCATCTTTGCTGCTAATAGAAAAATCAATTGCACTTCCTCATCCTTCGACCATTGCATCTTCGTTTTCAACGTACAAACAGCTATTTTAGGCTCATTCACTTCTTTCATAGCACCGTGAGGAATCGCCGTCTTGTTTCCAACACATGTTGAAGTCTCTTGTTCACGTTTCCACAACGTAGAAAAGTAGTCTTGTGAGACGTATCCTTCTTCTGCTAATTTATTAGTCATCTTCTTTAGTAACATTTCTTTAGAAGTAGATTCTTCATTCATAAAAAAAAGATTCGGTGCAAAGAGACTTTGAATGGATTTAGAAAATTTGCTCTGGGTCAAAGGTATTTGTTTGTGTCGAAGTGCTTTTCTAATTTTAAGAAAATCCTTATTATCAGGTATTTTTGAAATTTTTATAATGTTGGAAAAGCCTGTGTCATGGTCGGCAATATGAATAGTTGACTCACCTTTCTTCGCAGTTGGCAATGAGGAACGTACGATTCTTATTTCATTGATTTCTGGAATATTTAGTTTCAATAACTCTGCAACGTAATGGCTTGCGGATCTGGATTGATTGGTTGTATAAAACAAATTTGACTTATTTTTCTTCCTCATCAGCGCTGATTCAATATACAAAACAATATAGCTAACTTCATTTTCACTTATTTGAATATCAAAATATTCTTCGAAAAGCTGGCTAGTAGACCATACACTTAAATACACTTTATTAAATTCCTGCTTAAGCTGTTTGCCAATCAGCGTTTGGTCTACTGAACCATACTTAATTCTGAAAATAGCCGAACGCAAATGCTCTTTGAGGTCTTCAATCAACATTTGATCTTCTGATAAATCTTCTTTCAAGACATCAGAAACAGTAAAGATAAATTTGGAAACAAATTGATCTAGAACCGTTAACTCATCGATATCTTTCTTATCTTCTGAATCATCAAGCCAGACTAACTTGCTGGAAAGCAATATTTCATATGCTAAAATCCTTTTATCGTTTGAAGACACCGGATCATATCCTTGTTCTTCAGCAATTTGGTAGATCGTTTCTGCAAAATTGTATTCATTAAATCGTTCGATCCCTTCAATGATTGTAAATTTTAAGCGATCCGATAGTTTCTTTCTATATAAAGACAAACAAAGCATAATCAATATTCGGTCTAATGATTCACTACTAAATTGAATTTTCCATTTTTCCTCAGCAAACTTAATAATACTGCGACATTTGTCAATAGAAAGTCCTGGTACAAACTTACATAATTTTTGCACTAATGGTTGCTCCTGGTCTTGAACAATAAGATTACGTATCGCAAATCGAATAGATACTTCATTTCCGATGACTCGCATCCCTTTATTCTTTATGGTTTCAATCTCCAAATTATTCTCTTTTAACCAAATTCTTGCCTCAGCAATGGCTTTTCTTAGCGTAGGTAGACTAACATACAATTCATTAGCTAACTTTTTTTGAGTTATATACATCATAGGATTTGATTTGAGCAACTTTTGTAAAATTTGAGGTAAAATATGTGCATTAAGAGAAGAATCTTGGACATCTAAATGTAAGAATTTGCCATTTATTGTCTTTTCAAGGGTTAACTTTACCCCTTTCCCAGGTATTCGCTCGATGCACCCGATACTTTTTCGATTAAGGTATTCATTTAAATAATCTAATTGAAGCCGTGTGGTTTTTTCAGACAATCCAATTTTTTCAGCGATTTTTCTAACGGTAATTTGAGGAGAATCAACGAGAATCCTCAATATAGTATTTTGGTATTGTTGATTTTTATTCATATGCTGATCCTCCGTTATAAACATTTTTATTCGTGAACTTCGAAATCAAATGGAGTAAAGGAACATCGACCAGCTGACCCAATAACATGAACAAATTGTTTAACAAAATTCGCAATTCCTTTTTCTGTTTCCATAGATAGCTGGAGGTAATCTAGCGAAGGATCGTTATCATATGCATGTAATAGAGCTTTTTTTGCTGCTTCAAATGCATCTGTTGCAACGTTTATTTTATTAATCCCTAACGCAACCGCCTTGCGTAAATTTTCCTCACCAGCTCCTGAACCACCATGTAAGACAAGCGGCATATCTAGAGTAGCCTTTAACTCCTTCAACCGATCAAAATCCAACCGGGGAATTTTTCCTTTAGGGTAATTTCCGTGAGCTGTTCCAATAGCAACCGCTAAAGCATCAACATTAGTATACTGAACGAACTCCAGCGCTTTAGCAGGGTCAGTATATAAATCGGTATTTTGGTCGTCTTCAGACAATGCTTGACCAACATGTCCTAGTTCAGCTTCAACTGAGCACCCTTTTGCATGAGCCAAATTACATATAATTTCCGTTTTTGTGAGATTATCCTCGTAAGAAAGGCTAGATCCATCAAACATCACATTAGTAAATCCAGAGTTGATACAATCCACGATCGTCTCAAAATCCATTCCATGATCTAAATTTAAAGCAACAGGGATATGAACACGTTTTGCTAATTGTTGGATTAATGGTAACATTTCTTCTTTATGTGCGTGCTTTTTCATTTGTCCCGGACCAAATTGAATAATTATTGGTGAATTCTCCGAAGCTGCAGATAAGATCCCCCCTCGAACCATTTCCATATTTATACTATTCATTGCCATTACACCATAATTATGTTTATGGGCATCATCTAATATCGCTTTCATCGAAACTAACATTGGCTATTCCCTCACTATTCTATAGTTATTTCAAAATCAATTTGACTTAAATCAACTGATGATTCCACTGCCTCTTCGTCTAACACATCTTTCTTTTTAATAAAGGCATACATAAAGCCTGTAATACATGATCCAATCAACAAAGCTACTACAAACCATAAGGGCTTTTCCATCATTGGAATAACAAAGATCCCACCATGGGCTGCCACAGACTCAACACCCATCCCCGTTGCAATTGCTCCAGCGACAGATGAACCTAACATCGAGCATAAGATGAATCTAAAAGGGTCAGCCGCAGCAAAAGGCAAACAGCCCTCAGTTATAAAACAAAGCCCCATTGGAAATGCTGCTTTTCCAGTCTCGATTTGAGCTTTCGAAAATTTGCGTTTTGCGATAACCGTTGCTATAAAGGCGCCGATCGGTGGCGTCATTCCTCCGACAATTTTTGCTGCCATCGGACCGTTGATACCATCTGCACCTAAAGCATTTGCAGCAAGTGAAGCGGTTTTGTTGATTGGACCACCTAAGTCGAAGCCCATTCCAGCTCCAATCACCGCCCCAATAAGTGATTTTGCCCCTCCATTTAAAGAGATGATCCACTCCTGAAAGTGATTCATTATAAAAGCTAATGGAGGCGATAAGATCGAGATAAAAATCATTCCACATACAAAAGAGGTTAATGTTGGTATGATCAATACAGGCATCAAACCTTTCATCCATTTTGGGACGTGCCAAGTTTTCATCCAATTAACAAACCAACCAATACAAAAAGCGATTAATAATCCTCCTAAAAAGCCAGCATTACTTTGTGTAGCAACAAACCCTAGCACCAGACCTGAAACAATTGCTGGTTTTCCTGCGATAGAATAGGCAGTACCTGCTGTCATTACTGCCACTGCAAAACTCATCGCATAAGAGCTTATCTGATTGACTCCCCACCAAAAACCAATCCAACTAAAAGGATTAAGATTGCTAAATGGTGTGGCTCCAGGCTCAACTAGACTACCTATGTCATAACCCCCGAATCCCTTTGCTAGCGCTCCCAAAATTCCGCCTGCAACAATAATTGGAATCATGTACGAAATACCTGTTAACACGTGCTTTTTTACATGTTGTGTTTTCATCACTTCCATCCTCCCTTTCTTTTCTTATATTAGATTCCCATTTTTTCGTGAATCTTTTTTATCACCCCATCGGCTGATTTCATAATTAAGCTTATTGGAATATCAACTATCTTTTTGCCTTTAAACCGCTCTTTACTGATCGATATATCGGCGGCAATTAAAACAATATCTGCTTCAAAAATGTCTTTTTCCGTCAACTCGTTTTCTACACCAATGGAACCTTGTGTTTCTATTTTTATTTCATCTCCATTCTTTCTTGCTGCATTTTCAATTTTTTCTTTTGCAATATACGTGTGAGCAATACCTGCAGTACAAGCTGTGATTCCTACAATTTTCATTTCTTATCATCCTTTCAAAAACTTTTCTTATAACATTAGTATAGCAAGTCAAAAAATCCGAATAACAAAGAAAACGGTTACAATATTTCGGTAATTTTTTCATTCTATCGCTTAATAGAAGACTCGCTTTAAAAACACAAAAAACACCCAAATCTCCAATGAATTTGAGTGTTCTTACCATTTACTTTGCTAAATTTACTTATTATAAATTTTCGGGCCTTTACGCATGTTTTTTCGATCATTTTTTGGGGATTCCATTTTTTTTGAACGGCCGCCGCCTTGTTTTTTCTTGATTAGCTCTAACATTTTTTCTTTTTGATCCATCGATTCCACCTCTATTTCTTAGCAATACTGTCGGTTGAAAAGAAGTGTTCCTGACTTCTTTTATGTTTGCGAACAACTACCTTCGATCTATGGTAATAGAAAATAAAAGCTGCCTCTTACGATTCAAATCATCTGCAGCTAATTTTGCCTTTTTCTAGTACCCTGATTTAATCTACTTGGATTTTCCTGGTTTGTCAATGGCTGATGAAAAAAAGCTGATTTTTGATCGGCTCTTTCAAAAAAATAAACCTCCCTTTGTTGTACTATTTGTTCAATTTTACTATTTTATTTAAATTTTTTTATTATTTATTGGTATAATTATAACATAACACCTATTCCGTTCTTTTCCTTCCCTCGTTCTTCTTTCGATTGTTTCTTAGCTTTCATTATTCTTACACATCACTCTATTTGAAAGGAGGTGGATACGTGCTGCACACTTACGCACCTGATCAGATTTATTTGTATGTATTGATTGGCTGTGCCATTTTAGCCTTTTTGCTGCTTCTGTTTGGCGATATCTTCGATTTTGATGGTCCAATTGATCCGATGTTGATCATCCCCTGGTTTGCCTTTACGAGTCTTTTCGGTTACATAGGGGAAACTATTTTCCCAGGCTATTCGATGATGCTTTTCATTGGTAGCGCTTGTCTTTCTACAGGGCTCGTTTTTCTCTTGAATTTTTACGTGCTGATTCCCATGAGGAATGCTGAAGCGACGCTTTCGAGTTCCGAGAAAGACTTTGAAGGTCGAATCGCAACGGTGCTGACGCCGATTCCTTGTGAAGGAATGGGTGAAATTCAACTCACAAGTGTCACTGGTTCAAGTAATCGGCCAGCCTCGGCTTTTCAACCTATCGATGAACCATTAGCAGCAGGATCAAAAGTGTTGATTATTGAAGTCAAAGAGCGTATTTGCTACGTCGTTCCCTATACAGAAAAATTTTTGGACAACTAAAATAAATCACTAAAGAGGTGCATCTATGGATATTTTCTTATCACCAATTGTCTTTCCGATCGCAATCGTGGCGTTCATTTTACTGATGCTTTTGATCATCTTTGTCACGAAATATCAAACAGCCAAGCCCGATGAAGCGTTGATTATCAGCGGAAGTTACCTTGGCAACAAAAATGTTCATGCGGATGAGAGCAATAACAAAATCAAAATCGTGCGTGGTGGCGGAGCCTTTGTTTTGCCAGTGTTCCAACGATCAAACCGAATCAGCTTACTTTCCAGCAAGCTGGATGTTTCAACACCAGAAGTGTATACGGAACAAGGAGTTCCCGTTATGTGTGATGGAACTTCCATTATCAAGATCGGCTCATCCGTAGAAGAAATCGCAACGGCAGCGGAACAGTTTCTAGGAAAAACCCGTGAAGAATTAGAAAATGAGGCACGAGAAGTCTTGGAAGGTCACCTGCGTTCGATCCTTGGTTCGATGACCGTCGAAGAAATCTATCAAAATCGCGACAAATTCAGCCAAAGCGTGCAAGAAGTGGCCTCTGTCGATCTAGCGAAAATGGGCTTGATCATTGTCTCCTTTACGATCAAAGAAGTACGAGACAAAAATGGCTATTTAGATTCTCTTGGAAAACCTAGAATCGCCCAAGTCAAACGGGATGCTGAAATTGCAGAAGCCGAAGCGCTGAAAGAAACCCGCATCAAAAAAGCCCAATCGGAACAAGAATCGCAAACAGCGGAATCAAAACGCATGACCGAAATCGCTGAAGCATTAAAGGAAAAAGAATTGAAGTTGGCGCTTTATAAGAAAGAACAAGACATCGCCAAAGCCGATGCCGATCAAGCCTATCATCTGCAAAGTGCCATCATGAAACAAAAAGTTCGAGAACAAGAGATTGAAGTTGAAGTCGTTGAACGACAAAAACAAATCGAATTGGAAGAAAAAGAAATCTTGCGTCGTGAACGCCAATTTGATTCTGAGATCAAGAAAAAAGCCGATGCCGATCGTTATGCGCTTGAACAAGAAGCATTAGCGAAAAAAGCGTCTGCGTTAGCAACCACTGAAGCTGAGCAGTTTCGAACAGAGTCGTTGGCAAAAGCTGAAGCCGATAAAATTCGTCTGATTGGTTTGGCAGAAGCCGAGACGACCTTGGCGAAAGGAACGGCGGAAGCTGAAACGAAGGAAAAAATCGCCGAAGCCTTCAAGAAATATGATGAAGCAGCGATCCTTAGCATGATCGTTGAGATCATGCCGCAATTAGTCAAAGAGGCTGCCGCCCCATTAGGTAATATCGATAAAATTTCGGTCGTTGATACAGGATCAGGTGAAGGCGGCGGTGCCAATCGTGTCACCAATTACGCCACCAATCTTTTGTCGACCACACAAGAAACATTGAAAGAAACCCTCGGTCTGGATGTGAAATCGTTGATCGAAAACTTCGCCGGTTCCAATACGAGCGAGCCGCCTCAAGAATAAGAAAACTGCTGTTCGTCTTCATCGCTTCAAAAGCGACAAGGCGAACAGCAGTTTTTTTCTTACTCATTGCTATTGTGCTTACTCAGTGACCTCTTTGACATAGTTTGCAGGTACACCAGCCACGATCGTGCGCTCAGCGACATCTTTGGTCACCACTGCCCCAGCAGCAATGATTGCATGGTCACCGACGGTCACACCAGCAACGATCGTTGCATTTGAGCCAATCCAGACATTCTTCCCAATCGTAATGGGGGCTGGATAAAGCGTGCTACGATCTTCAGGGTGAAGGCCATGATTCAAGGTAGCTAGAACAACGTTATGCCCAATTAGGGTATCATCACCGATCGTGATCCCTCCTTGGTCTTGAAAATGACAACCGGCGTTAAGAAACACCCCTTTGCCAATTTGGATGTTTTTGCCATAATCTGTATAAAAAGGCGGAAAAAGCGAAAATGTCGGTTCAACTGCTTTCCCAGTCAATTGGGCAAAAAGTTCTTGTAATTCATGAGGTTCATGATAAGCCATATTGATTTTCATGGTCAGTTTTCTCGCCTCAGCACTCAAAGCCACCATTTGTTTTGAAGCTTGCGAACCGGCAAGTAAGGGTTCACCACTTGCCATAAGTTTGTTTAATTGATCGATCGTCATTTGTTTTTCTCCTAATCATTCGTTACTCACGAGTATTTTCTAGCGAAAAGACAACCACCACGTCCTCTCCCCCCATTGCTTCTCTTAATCCTGCTGGATCTTCAATAACGCCGATACGACTATAGCCACCATAAGAATTGGTAAAGGTCTGATAAAACAGCACCAACGTATGACTATTCCAGCTCATGATTTCTCCTTCGTGAATGATCTCCGGCCGTTCTGTAGTCATTTCTGGCAAATTCTCAGAAAAACGATAATATTTCTCGTTGTTGTTCAAGTCACTCATTGTCAACGTGAAGGGCATTTGATTCATTAGGTATTCAGACGCCTCATTTTCATAAAACTTCGCTATAAAATCCTGTTGACCAACCGTAATGACCACATCTGTTGCTGATTCAATCGTCGGTTGATCATGATCCTGACTTGCCTCAGAGGAAGTTTCGCTGGCAGACAGCGCATGCCTCTCCTCTGTTCCACTTGTCCCACAGGCACTTAGTAGGAACAGCAAGACAGCAGGGATGAGTTTTATCAACATGGCTTCGCTCCTTTCTGCTGATGATTCGATGTAGCGGCGGGCAACGGAATGCTTATTTTCTAAAACACGACTGCTCAGCAGAAGATATGGGACTGAACAGTCGTGCAGCTGGTTGTGGCGGTTTAATTCAAATGCTCTTGGAAGAATTCGGTCATTTGGTCAAAAGGAATCACCTCTGTTTGGTCGTATAGATCAACATGCGAAGCATTAGGAATGACTGTCAGCTCTTTGTTATCGCCTTGCAATTGCTCAAAGGCGTCTTGACTGAAGTAAAGTGAGTGGGCTTCTTCTCCATGAAGCAATAAAACGGCGCTTTGGATCTCATCAATGTAAGACAAAAGTGGCATATTTAAGAATGACAGCGAAGACGTGACATTCCAACCATCATTAGAGTTCAAGGAACGTTCGTGGTAGCCTCGGTCTGTTTTGTAATAATCAAAATAATCCTGCATAAAGACAGGCGCATCTTCTGGCAGTGTATCTGGTACCCCACCTGCTCGTTCGTAGCTGCCATTGGCAAAATCAACTGTACGTTGGGCGTTCAGCTGCTGGCGCAATTCATGGCGTCCTTCAGCCCCCATTTCATCAAAATACCCTTGAGCATTGACTCTCGACATGTCATACATGGTGGCAGAAACAGTCGCTTTCACACGGGTATCGATAGCTGCGGCATTCAAAGCTAGACCACCCCAGCCACAAATCCCGATCAAACCGATTCTTTCTTCATCTACGTTTTCTTGGACAGATAGAAAATCGACGGCTGCTTGAAAATCTTCTGTATTAATGTCTGGGGAAGCCACATAGCGTGGTTCGCCACCGCTTTCACCTGTATAGGACGGATCAAAAGCGATCGTAACAAAACCACGCTCTGCCATCGTTTGTGCATATAGACCAGATGTCTGCTCTTTGACTGCTCCAAAAGGTCCGCTAACGGCGATTGCTGGAAGTGGTCCTTGCGCATCAATTGGTTCATAAAGATCCGCAACTAAAGTGATCCCGTAACGATTCTGGAAAGTCACTTTTCGGTGATTCACCGTGTCACTTTCTGGGAAAACTTTATCCCATTCATCTGTCAATGAAACATTTTCTGTCATCGTTTCTCCTCCTGAGCTGGCTTGCGGCTCTTCATTCGTCTCCTCATTATTGCTGCTACAAGCACCTAAAACCAACGGTGCCAGCACAACTAAAGACACAAGGGCCTTCTTTTGCCATTTTTTCATTTCATTCGCCTTCTTTCTCGGTCAACTATCCTGTACCTTAGGGCGATTCTCCAATGTTTCTCAAATGATCAAGGTCTGGATGATCGTTTTTTCTTGATCGCTTGAGCTATTTTTGGATAAACCTATTGTACTTGCCGCAACTTTCTATGTAAAATACTAATATCAAATACCCAACTATTCATATATAGCATAGAAAAAGGAGTATAGACCTATGGAATTAAAAAGTTTAACCACCTTTCTAACAGTTGCAGAAAAAGAAACGATTTCAGCTGCCGCAAAACATCTGCATCTCTCGCAACCATCCCTGTCACGACAGTTAATGGAGTTAGAAAAAGAATTAGGTGTCACGCTGTTCACCAGAGGCAATCGCAAAATTACGCTGACGGAAGATGGCCTCTTGTTTCGTAAGCGGGCGGAAGAAATTGTAGAATTGTTAGAAAAGACCCGTTCAGAATTTTTGTCGCCTCGAGATACGATTGCGGGCAACGTGTCGATCGGTGCTGGAGAAACCTATGTGATCCAGCTGTTGGGAAAAATCATCAAGGAGATTCAGGTTGAATACCCTAACATCAAATTTCATTTATTTAGTGGCAATGCTGACGAGGTCAAAGAACGGTTGGACAAAGGATTGTTGGATTTTGGCGTCGTGATCAGCCCCGTCGACGTCAAAAAATACCATTCCTTGCGCTTACCTGCCAGAGACACCTGGGGCGTCTTGATGCGAAAAGACAGTCCCCTTGCTAGTAACGAAGTCATCACACCAAAGGATCTCTGGGAGGTTCCCTTGATTACTTCACGACAAAGTCTGGTCAGCAATGAGCTTTCTAAATGGTTGAAAAAAGACATGAACAAATTGACTGTCGTTGCCACGTATAATCTCGTGTACAATGCGTCAAAGTTGGTTGAAGAAGGCGTCGGCTATGCATTGACCCTCGACAAATTAATCAACTTCACCCCTGACAGTCCTTTATGCTTTAGAAAATTGAGTCCCACTCTTGAATCAGATCTTGCAGTCATTTGGAAGAACACCCAAGTTTTTTCAAAAGCCTCTGGACTTTTCTTGGAGCGGATGAAGGAACGCTTTATAGAGGAATGATTTCAAATAAAAAAAGATTTATCTCAAAACAATTATGAGATAAATCTTTCTTTACGTTTTTTCTGATTCTTTTTGAATGTGAACTCTTTAGACACCGCCATCCTCCAAGCTTAGCAAATTTCCTTCTGGATCGCGGAAATAGGCAATATGAAAAGCTTGGTCCCCTTCCCCCAAAACGGTTTTACTCACTTCAAACACTACACCAGCATTGTTCATTCTCGTATAATCTTCTTCAAAATCCGTGGTGTGAAACGTTGCCGAAAGCGTATCAGATGAAATCCGATTATCCGAAATCGGATAGCCCTCCACTTGATCGATCACGGCATCCACTTGGAACATACCAAAAAAAGGCGCCTCCTCTTTCTTCGATGCAAAGCTTGTATAAGGACCTGACTCATCGCCATAAGTTGGTACCAAACCAACTTTTTCCGTATAAAAATGATAACACTTCTGATAGTCTCCTTTGACTTGAACGCAAGCTGTGATTCGTTGAATAGTCATTTGTCTTTTCTCCTTTTCCAATGTGTCTTACATCAATTCAAAAGTAATTAAAGCATATTTTACCCATAATAGCATATTTAGCGAGTAAAATTTATTTCATTGTGAATTTTATCCGATAATCTAATCAAAATTAGCGTTGGTTTTCCAAGAGTTACTTATATTAAAACCCAATCAGAGGAAAGGCGATAAACTTAGAGTCTTCTGATTGACTTTTACTTTTCTTAACCTAAAAAATGGGTAAACTATAACAAAGATTCCTTTTTGATAGATGTAATAAAATCAGACTATCCAAGTTAAATAAACATACTCTTACTTTATTTACTTTTTTTGAACACGATCAATTCGGTGATATCTTCAAAGAGTGATGGATTAGCGACATCAAAAATCACAGAAAAAAACTTCATTTTCGTGCCATTAGTTGGCGCCTTAAGAATGGTTTCCTTTGTCTCATCGCTGACTGGTAAAGACAATAACTGTGTTCGGACTTTCTCGCTAAAGTGAAAGGAGACTTTGAAGAAGTCCTCCCACATCGAGAGCCAAAAAATTGGTTTCACTTTATTCGTTCCACGAGTCGTTGTCCATTTGTATTCGCCTTTGGACAACCACGCTTTTCCATCTTGGTAATAGCGCCAATCCATAAGAGAGATGCCCTCGTTTTCAAGGGTTTCGATAAAACGTTGATAAATGACATATCCTTCACCCAAAGATTCTGCAATCAGCTGCTCTGTTGGTTTCACGTTTTTGTCTCGAAACAATTGCTTTTTGCCTTCCATCCTTCCACTCAACTCCTTTGCGCTTCGTTTTTTAAGGTTTTCGCTACGTTACAATTTGATTTTGTTGATATCATCTGTGATGACCCAATCATCCATATTTTTTTCACGATTGTACTGAAATGGTGTTATTTCTTCTAATTCAGCGATTTCATAGACCGCTAGATACTTTTTCCCTGCCCAACGATCGACTTGTTTTTTCGATAAATTCAACTCTTTTTCATAGCGTTTTACAAAATCTATGGATTCTTCTTTCGTCATCTTTTCAGATTCAATCACGTTGGCAATGATGCCCCGATGAGTGATGGTCAAATCGCCGCCAGTCTCCACAAAATACACAAGATCGTTGATTTTGGCTCTTCCTCCTAAAGGTGATTTTCTGCCGGCTGCCCCCCGAATGATCATTGTTTTGTCACCGTGAATCAGTTTCTCAAGCTCTTTGGCTTCCTTATTTAAATAGACCAAATGTTCTGCCCGACCGACTTTTCCTTGATACCATTCTGCTGGTTTTGTCATAAGAAGTTCCTCTTTTCATATGAATTGTTTTTTGAGCTGTTCATTCCATAGTGGCTAGTTATTGGAACGTTTTTTTAATGGTGTATAGGTGAGAGCTGCAACTGTTTAGATTGATGAATGAATAAAACTTTTGTGCAAAGGCATTAGGCGTGCCGCATCGGGCAAATGTTTCCGCATCTTCTTTCGTTTCGAACTTGGTGATGTCCGCCCAAGTTTCTCCATCTACTAATAATTCAAAAGAAAGGTATCCTCTTTGTTTGGAAATGTATTCTCGGTTTAATTGTTCAACGACACGAACAAATTCCGCTGTTGAAACGCCTTTTTTTAATTTGTACGAATTATGAAAAGCAACCTGTGCCATCGGGGCTTCCTCCTTTTAGATTCCTTCAAGAAATAGAGTGTTTAAAAAAAATACCAGTCCTCCATTCAAACGTTCAAATGACTTTTTTAACATCCGTTGTATTTCTACCCTGTCCTTTCTTAACAGTTGCAACAAAAAGTCCGTTCAGAAGGAGAGCATTTGGTACTAAAGCGAGCACTCAAGAACTTCCCCCAATAGTTTGTCGTGGGGAACGATCAAACATTTCTCCATTGCTTTCCAGTAACTTTCATACAACTTTTTTTGAGCTTTGCCATAATTTTCTTCGCTATCAAACTCCCAATAGTGAGCATATTTCACACATTTTATGACTCTCGTCAATGGATCTGGCAGGCGACCTTCCTTGATGGTCCTCATTTCTTTGATGTAATGGGTTCGTTTCATTAATCGAAAGAACAAAGCCCCCTCCATGGCCTTCATTGCCTCTGTTGCTTCCTGCATGACTGCTTCAAAGGTCTCAACACTACTGGGTTTCACTTGATAGATACTGATTTCTGAAAACACCCCAACCACTCCTTTCACTTGTGATTTTCTTCTCAATTATAGTATACCAAGTTTACGTCGTTGATAGTTTGGTCATTTTATTCATTTCTCATTTATCTTCCGTTTATTATTGATTTAGCCTCCTACCTGCGGGATCAAATTGCTAAATTATAATTTCATAAAAAGGCTAGCAGCCGAGCTTTATCAGTAGGTCACCTGCCTGCCATAGTCACAAAAGGGATCATTAAGCTTTCGTCTACAAAAAAAGCAATCAACTTTTGACAGCAGACTGCTTTTTCTTAACGCTCATTAGTGCAAAAGGAACGGTTTTAGCTCTGTCTCGATAAAGTCGATGCGATCAAAGACAGTTGGCTTAAAATACGCCGTAATGGCGATAACAGTCTCTGATTCGGGATCAATATAAAGGACATTTCCACTATTGCCGATGGCGGCATAGGTGCTTTTCTCAGCATCCAAGATCCACCATAAATACCCATAACTCATATTTTGAAATTTCTCTATGTTTGTCTCTAGCGGATTGACCATTTCAGTGAGCCATTGTGAAGAAATCACTTGTTGTCCTTGATGGATGCCTTGGTTCAAGCATAGCTCACCGATTTTGGCTAAATCTTTTGCTGAAAGACAAAGCCCGTAACCTGCAGTGCCAATATTTAAAGGATCGCAAAACCAAACCGGTTTTTTTGGTGCCTTGCTCATCGTAAAGTGCTTATGCTCTTGTGCCGTTTCCGCATAATAATTGGTCAGTTCGGCTACACCAAGAGGTCGAAATAAATAATGGTTCGCATAATCAACGGTCGTCATTCCAGAAGCTTTCGCTAACAAACCAGTGAGGATCTGCAGACAAACGGTTTGATAATTGAATTCATTTGTCACCCCTTTTCTTCCTCCCAATAAGTCAAGCGAGGCGCTGGTCCAGTCGTCACTCGAACAAACCTTTGTCCATGGATCACCTTTGCATTTATACGGGGCTCGCATCGTTAATAGGTGTTTGATCGTAATATCCTGAATCGTTTTTTCGCCCCGTTTTACTTGATAGTCTGGAAAATAATCGAGGACTTTGTCATTGACACTCCTGATGAGGCCTTGATTGATCGCTATCCCAACTAGTAGAGAAACGATACTTTTCGTAGCGGACATAAGGTGGCAAGTATCCTCTGGCTTATACTCATGCCATTCATCCGAGTAAACTTCCTTTCCATTTTGGTAGGCAGCAATTTGGCAAATATTAGGCTGGTTTTTACTGATACATGCATGCAGTTCTTGTCTATTCATTTGTGAAGCCTCCCTTCAAAGATAAGCATAATACCATTAAAAATTGTTTTCAATGTTATTTTTAAAATTGTTTTGAAGGGTCTTTTAAAAGTCTATTAGCGATGAATACGCAAAAAAAGGCCCTCAATGATAGAGGCGCCTTACTTAAAACTTTCGAATATCGATTTTTGATTTCTATCCAGATTTTTTGAGAGGATCGTTATCAGCAATTCTTCTAATGCGGAAACAGTGGCGATGGTCCCCAAAATCAAGACAACAATTTTTGCAGGACTCACCATGAGCAGCAATGGGAAACTACCTAAAAGAAAACCGACTGCTTTGTTGAGCCATGTATGCAGACTACTAAAAGACCGATATTTTACATAGCCAATCAGATAACTGACAAAACGAATCATAGCAATCACTAGTAGCCAGACCCAAAGCGTATGTGCCGCCAACAACTGTGGTAGAAAAGAAAGAAAAACTGCGAGAAAAAAGCTTACATCTGCGAAACTGTCTAGTAAGGCACCCACCTCACTCGTAAGATTCATCCTTCTTGCAAGCAGCCCATCGACGAGGTCGCTTACAAAACAATAGGAATAGAGCAGCCAAAACCAGCCAGACATTGGCTGAAGGAATAGTAAAAGTGGTGCGAGAATCAGTCGAGATGTGGTAAGGATATTGGGTAAATGATTCATTTGTTCTCCTTGCATTTCATTTTCTTCACAAATTTTGAAAGCCTAAGATTATTTCACGTACTTAAAAGTAGTCCAAAGACTTTTAAACGTTCTTTCAGTTGAGCATCCTGCAAGCCCTGATGCGAATGTTTCAAAACTGGTCCTTAGTATTCCTTCAACAATCGTATCCGATCCGTACTTCCTGGTATCCGATTCTGCACCTTTGTCCATCCCCCTGCTTGGTACACTTCATATTCTTCAAAGCGGCAAGGAAGACCTTTTGCACGGCCGATATCACTTGTGTCCATCACTTGAAAATGCAGATGAGGCGAAGTCGAATTTCCCGAATGGCCAACGTTTCCGATCACCATCCCTTTGGTGATATTTTGTCCTACGGAAACAGTGACAGATCCTTTTTGCAGATGAACAAATGCCATATAAACGCCCTCAGAAGCTTTTATCACAATGTAGTTGCCAGCTATTTGTTGATAATCATCTTTTTGTTCATTAAAAAACAAACCATTTTTTACAGCGATCGAAAAATCTCTGATCCAGTGAACGATTTTCCGTTCCCGATAGCCATCTCTTGCAACAATGACTTCGCCATTACAAGGCGCATAGATTTTTTCGCCCCAACAATAACAGCTCTCCAGCGGGACCCCTAAGAAGAAATAGCGCAAAAAGCTTCGATCATGAAAAGCTTTGGTTTTCCCCTCAAAATTAACTTGTAAAAAATCAAAGGCATAACGCAACCCCATTCGATCGGTACCATGGCTAGGAATCTTCTCGGCTGGTGTAGTCGGCGCAAGCCACTCACCTCTTAAGGGGAATCCAATGGTTATCGGCTGCTCTTTCATAGGGCTTTCTCCTTTTTGGATCACATGATCTCTTTTATTTTGAAATGACTATCAATCGCGCGGCACTCTATACCCGTGCTTTACTCCTTTTCACTATAGGTCACCTAAGGATTTTTTTCAACTCTAAAAAGTGGGCTAACGGGCGTGCCTATCAAAAAAACACCTCAATCATGTAGTGATTCCAAACTGTTAGACCAAAAATTCTAACTTTTGAGCGTCGCTTCATGGATGAGGTGTTCTTACATTTTATTTTTTTGTAGCTCTTGGCGGTGACGGCTAATCCATCTAGCTATCGTCTGACAAAATAGCATTTGTCCCCCCGCTACTGTTTGCGCTCCACCAATCGATAGTAGACTCTTGCGGTGATGAAATACACCAGCAGATAAATCATTGTAAACAACAGGACAGAAATAATCGTTACCGTAATCAATAAGTTACGATCCGTCAGACCAAAAAGAATCAGTAATTTTCGAATCATTGGTAAAGCAAACGCCAAATGGATGATCGCTGCCACCAAAGGAAATGAGAAGATCATCAAAACTTGCTGCTGGATCACTTGCTTGACTTCCTTATGGCTTAACCCAACTTTTTGCAAGATCTCGAAACGTTCTTTGTCCTCCATCCCTTCGGAAACTTGTTTATAATAAATGATCAATGCAGCAGCTAAAATAAAGATCACACCAAAAATCAAGCCTAAGAAGAAAAAACCGCCGGTAAAGGTTTTTGTCTCAACTTCAAAAAGATCTTTTGATTCAACGCTCGCCTGAGCATCTGCTGCCAGAAGTTCGCTGCGAATCTCTTTTGCGATGGCTTCCCGATCGCTTACTTCTTCTGTTTGAAAATTAAAGACTGTTGTTGTCACTGGTTGCTGGTAAAGTTGAAACTCTTCGTTTTGATACCAAGCGCTTAGCTTTTCGGCAAGCCACTGATCATCCGCCACGAGAACAAGATGCTGAACGGGGTTTTCTGTTTTCGTGAATGTTGGCAGTTCTTTCAATTCCCGCAAGCGAAATTGACGATCATCGATCGTCGTCTTTTCTGGTAATGCTTGATGCGTCCAGGTGGCGGGAAAAACGAATAGTTCGTCGTCAGCGGGTCCTGTTTTCCCGGTGATTTCATGGTATTCAGAACTGGTAAGAAAAATAAGATACACGGCTTTATCTAAACTACCGCTATTTTCTTCAAAAGTGGTTGAGGGAACAAAATTTGGTTCCTCAAAGGTAAAAAGCAACGGTCTTGTTGTAGTGACTTGCTGGCGCTCTTTGATCGTTAGCTTCTCTTCAAGTCCATTAATTGCTGTGTTGATTTGCTGGGAATCAGCCGCTGACTCAATTTGAACATCGTAAGGAAAACGGGTTTCGATCACATTCTTTTGTCCAAAATAAAGACTGGCGGTCGTAGCAACGGTCACTAACACCATCGTTGATAAAATACAAATACTTGCTAAACCAGCCGCATTTTGCTTCATCCGATACAACATGGTAGAGACATTGATAAAATGGGGCGTTTGATAATAATAGGTCGTTCGTTTTCTTAAAAACTGCAATGCTTTGATACTGCCCGCAATAAACAACAAATAGGTAGCCAAGATTACGAGGACGACGGCGACAAAGAACAGGCCTAATGCACTGATGGGCGACTTGATCGTCACAGAGATCGTATAGCCTGCCACTAAGCATAGGACACCTAATAGTGCCAAAATACCTTTTGCTCGTGGTTCTTTTTCATTTCGCTTGCTTCCCTGCAGTAATTGAAGTGGATTGGTTTTGCGTACTTGCAGTATGTCAAATAAAAATAAACAACCAAAGACGAACATAAAATACAGGATCACCAAGCCAATACTCTCAAATGACAGTTTGAAGACAAAGAACTCGCCTACGGCTAAGATTTTCTTCAGTATCAAAAATCCTAATCGTGCAAACAATAAGCCACTGATCAGTCCGGCGGCAAGGCTAATGAGAAAACTGTAAAAGAGTTCCCAAAAGACCACGAAGGCTATCTCACGTTTTCCTAGTCCTAAAACATTGTAGAGACCAAATTCTTTTTTTCGCTGTTTGATCAAAAAGTTATTGGTGTAAAAGGAAAAGATCGCCGCAAAAATCATGAGGATGATATTTCCTAAACGAAACATGAAGATGGCGCTTTGACTACTAGGAAGTTCCTTCATTCCTGGATTGTTCACGATGATTTGCGTCATCATCAAAACAGCCACCAAGAAACTCATAGATAATAAAAAGGGTGTGTAAGCTTTGGCATTTTTACGCAAATTGGAGAAGGCGATTTTTTGAAAGAACATTGGTTACTCCTCCTTTGCAAAGACAGCAGTCATTGTTTCGGCTATTGCTTCTAGAAAAGCGGTATTGCTGCGATCCCCTCGATACAGCTGGTGAAACACATACCCGTCTTTGATAAACAAGACGCGTTGTGCGCGACTGGCTGCGATCGAACTGTGAGTGACCATCACGATCGTCTGTCCATTTTGATTGATCTGTTGAAATAATGTCAGTAATTGATCAGAGGTTTTCGAATCCAGCGCTCCGGTTGGCTCATCTGCTAATAGCAATTCTGGTTTTGTGATGATCGCTCGTGCGACAGCAACTCGTTGTTTTTGTCCGCCAGACAATTCATACGGATAGTGCTGCAATAAATCGGCGATCCCTAAAGTTTGTACGATAGGTTGAAGCTGCTTTTCCATTTGTTTGACGGAAACTTTTGATAAAACTAATGGCAATAAAATATTGTCTTTTACCGAAAAGGTGTCTAATAAATTAAAGTCTTGAAAAACAAAGCCTAAGTGATCCCGTCGAAAACTCGCTGCGTCTTTTTCTTTGATCGTGGTCAGATCGATGCCATTCAGCTGCATTTCACCTGCTGTTGGTTGGTCTAACGTCGCCATCAAGTTCAGCAACGTACTCTTTCCCGAACCTGATTCCCCCATGATAGCGACATATTCCCCTTCTTCTACCATAAAGGTAATATTTTTCAACGCTTCAACGGGTTGTCCGTTCAGCTGGCTTTGATAGATTTTTTTTACTTGTTGAATGTTTAAAAGTGTCATCTTGTTCCCTCCTTCCTTTTTAGAATAAGCTGACTGGCAGAAAAAAGCGACTTACAATAAAAACCGCAAACTTACAGTGTTGAAAGTTTGCGGCTATCCGTTATTTGTGGTGGGAAAATGAAGTGTGACGATGGTTCCCTGTCCTACTTCAGAATCAATCGCTAAACGGCAGCCGATTTTTTCAGCCGCTTGTTGACTCATATATAAGCCTAGCCCGCTCGCTCGTTGCTGAAAGCGACCATTTTGTCCCGTATATCCTTTCTCAAACACCCTTGGCAAGTCTTCCTTACGAATACCAATGCCGCTATCTTGAATCACTAAGGCATTGTCTTTAGTGAAAACGTTGATGCCACCAGTTTCGGTATACTTCAAGCTGTTGAAAAGAACCTGTTCAAAAATAAAAACGAGCCACTTTCGATCGGATGTCACCGTCAAATCCACCGCCATGTCCAGTTGCAGATTCTTTTTCGAGAAAAACAAGGCATACTTTTTGATCGTTTGACGAACGAGGGGCGCTAAAGCAATCGACTCAAAGACAAAATCTTCATTCGCTAAATTTTGTCGTAAATAATTCAACATCATTTGCAAGTAATCATTCACCTTAAATAATTCCGCTTTGACCTCCGTCGGTGACAACGAATCGCTTTGGACCAAAAGATCCAGCGCAGCTAGAGGCGTTTTGATTTGATGAAGCCACAAGCCGAAATCTTCATAAATTTCTTCATTTTTTAACGCTGCCTTGTAATCAGAAGTGGTTTTTTCTCTTGCCAATTGTTTAAGAAGGGCTTGGTATTCGTCTTCTAAACGATTTCGAGTGGCAGGCAAGAACGCCAACGCCGCTTCCGTCATACGTTCTTTTCTTAATAAATGCTGCAGCTGCTTTCTTTTTTGTGCGTAACGAAAATAATGAAAAAGGGAAAGTCCCCCTAAGATCACCCCTGAAAAGACCACATAGTCAATGAAGGGCTCCAACGAAAGGCTGTGGAGAAAGAATAGCCCAAATAGGCCCGCACTAAACAGCAGGTAAACGAGATAAAACTTTCCATAAAGGACGAAATATTCTTTCACGTTAGTCATAGGCGTGTTCCTTTTCTATCAAATACCCTTTATTCTTTACCGTCTGGATCAAATCGGATAGTTCGATCTGGCTTAATTTTTTTCGCAAGCGGGTCATATTGACCGCTAATGTGTTATTATCGATGAATTCTTCACTATTCCAGAGCATTTCAATGATGGTCTCTTTGGCTACGATCTTCCCTCGATGCTGCAAAAGCAAGGAAAGAATCCGAGCTTCATTTGGAGACAGTGGCAACTGTTCCCCCTGTTTTTTTAATACATTTTCTGTGGGATAAAAGGTTACTTGCCCTATCTCAAAGGTCAGCGCTTGTTGGTGGCTATACTGATAGCTGCGCCGCAGCAATGCTTGGATTTTTGCCAAAACGAAGGCTAAATCAAAGGGTTTTGTTAAATAATCATCTGCTCCCATGTTCATCGCCATGATCTGATTCATCTGTTGATCCATCGACGAAAGGAAAATGATCGGCACTTCTGACTTCTTGCGAATTTCTTGGCACCAATGATACCCGTTGTAATAAGGCAGCGAAATATCTAAAAGAACGAGATCCGGTTTGATCTCATGAAACTCTTGCAAGATGCTAGCAAAATTCTTCGCGGAAACACATTCGTACCCCCATTGCTGCAAATATTCTGCTAGAACAGAGACGATCGTTGCATCATCTTCAACAAGATATATTTTTTGCATGTCTTTCTCCTCTCTGTTGATTAATCACTTGCTTCTTTACAGACAGTGTACCAGAAAAGAAAAAGAATCGTCTAGATGGGGGGAACCTTTCAAAGGGCTGTTTTTTTCCTCAATCCTCTGCCAATCGAGCAAGAATTTCTTGGTAACGCTGTGTGGCAAAGGGACTGATATGCCCTTTTTGGCAAAAATTCAGTTTCCCCAGTTTGGGTACGACCCGTTCTACGATGACATTGCCATTTTGAACTTTCGATTCAAACTGCTGCAAAGCCTCCAAAAATCGTGCGTCTTTTCTGGCAGAAGGATAAAAAGACAAGACATACAGATAATAAAAAAGATTGTACCCTCTAAAGGGGTATTCTGTCTGCATAAACAATGTGCCCATCCCATAATGGCAGGGACTGATTGGCTGACGGATCTCCCAATGAGCAAGCAAAAATTCGCGTGCTTGATTAAGCGTTTCCATCTGTTCACGATCATGAGTATAGCGAAAGGCATCAAGGACCGTTAACGTCGTCATTGGCGTGGAAAAGTGGGTCTCAGGGCCGCGACCAAAACTATACTTATTGCACTTCCAGCCGCCATCTGCTTCCTGAGTAGCAAGAAAATAGTGAAAGGTCTGTTGCAGCCGCTGGTCCCTTGCGTAACCAAGAGCACACAGCGTTCGCAAAGCCAATGCCGTATGACAAGGATAGATCCCCCCTGACGGAGAAATTTTAAATCTGCCGTCTTCTCTCCATCCTTGAAAGATCAATGCGGATGTCTCTTTTAATAAGTTCTCCTCACGTGACATGCCAAGTTCAAGTAAATAAAGAGGACTTTCTAAGGTCGTAAAGGGTGCTCCTTTTAGTAATTTATGGTCTGGCGTCGACCATAAATCGGCGCCATGATCATATTGATGGGAAATGATTGCCTCGATGTCTTGCTGAACCCTCTGATCCATATTGATCTTCCTCCATCTCTTAAGTGTCGTGCAATCAACCCAATAATCCTCATTGACCCACGGTGCACTCGCTTCTAGAATGATAAAAATTCGAACGTTTTTTAACACATGAGTTAAGTTTTTGTTTTTGAATTGTCCAAATGAATTTTAGAAATCAAATAGTTTTTTTTTCCAAACGGACGTACTTTTAAAAAGAATGTTCTAGTTTTCCTGATGACAGGTTTTAAAAAAGTTTGTCTCTGAAATCGCATGATCATCCGAACCCCATAATGAAAGATCACCTGAATAGGAACACGCTCACGCAACAAGTTCATGTCACGCTCTTTTAGTTCAAGGAATCAGGCATAATGAAATAGTTCAAAACGAATGCCTTCTGGGCTTTCAAAAAATAAGGCATAGTAGTTAGGGGCGATGCGCTCTTTGTATTCCATTGGTCGATCATGAAGGATCTTTACCCCTAAAGCTTTTATTTTGGGAAAAATCGCATCTACGACTTCGCGGCTTTCCGCTTTAAATGCTATGTGCTGAACAGAGCCAGGTTTTCTTGAATCGATTTTCTCGTTCTTCCATTCTTTTCGTAGGGAACAAATGCCGAAATCAAATGAATCGCCTATATATTCTACTACTTCCATATCAGCATGTTCTAAATACCCAGAATATTTCTTCTGGAGGTCAAAACCTAATAGTGCAAATAATTGATCATAAAAGCCTTCTGCTTTTTTTACATCATTGACTGTGATTTGGATATGGTGAAACTGAATGTTCATATTCGCTCCTTTCTGGCTAACAAATTAAGTGTTTCAGGAAAAAAGCCGCTTGCGGAAGTTTGATTCAACTAAATTAGCTAGGAAGCTCACTTAATGTAGAAATCACCTTTTCCATTGCCGTTGCTACTTCTTTAGGCAACTTATTATAGCCATCATTTTCTGTCTCTTGAGCCAAAATAAAGTCCAGCCGACCTTGCATCCGCTCTCTTAAATGAGCCACATAGGAGGCATCTTGAAAATCGACTTTAAAGCCTGTTACTGGCAGGAAACTCATTTCGGTGATCCCACCGAAATTTTTAAATTCAGCCTCGCCTTCCACAATTTTTTCAATCGATGTTAGTGTGACTTCAGGCGTGACTTTCTTGCCTTTGTAAAAGCCTGTATTTAGAATGTAACAAGCCGTTTGGTTTTCTTTAAACAAATGCATGAAATGGGCAAAATCTTCCCCCAAAGGATAGACTCTAAATGGATTGGCATAAGGTTCGATGACCAGTTTATCTATGTCCGTGGTCTCGACAATATGTTCAGCTGTCGTGCGCTTCGTAGCTAAGGTCAAACCAAAAACAGCGGCTAATATCGGATCGTCAATTTTTACTACAGGAGGCAGCGTGTCATCTTTCATGATCCAACATACGGCATCGATCGGCGAATCTAAATGGTCCACCCGATTAGGTGTGACATACCGTGATTTGACGGTTCGACCATTCCCATTACGAATATCTTGGGTCACGAGGACCTTTTTTCCTTTCTCGTCTAAAGTAACCCCAACATTTTGACAGGTGATAAAGTAGCGGACATTTGGGTTGGTTAGTGGATAGTCTTGCGTTTTATCAAAATAAGAAGGCTCCAGTGCAGTGGAGGCACCATTTGTTTGATTAATCACAAATGCATCGTCATGCAGAACCTTGATCTCATATTTGCCACCATGTTCTGCCAATGTGATAGTCGATTTTCCTGATCCTGAAAGACCAAAAGCAGCCATCGTAAATGTTCGATTCGGTAACTGATACTGCTTCATTCCCCCATGACACGCCACAAAGCCATGGCGATGCGCGGTAGCCCAAGCCAAAGTTAATGTCGCTTTTTTCAATTCACCAAAATAGTTTAAACCTAAGACTGCCGCAACATTGTGTTCAGGATCAAAAAGAGACAGCCCATAAGGAAAATCAGGATGAGACCAGTCTGGATCAGCGTACAAAAAAATGTCCGTCTCTGGATATTCTTTGGAACGTTGGTACCTTTCCTCCCATGATTTCGTCATCAATTGAAAATTCAACAAATAAGAGTAAAAATTGGTTTCATAGTGCTCTGGTATCAACAGATGAGCTTTGACCATAAACGCTTCATCTAATCCAACAACAACTTCACCACCATAAAATTGCTTGCGGGTACCTTGGTATAAGGCATCTCGCAAAATGTCTTCATATAATTCTCGCTGGATTCCAGGATGTCCGATAATGCGTCGAGCTGCCGCTGTCCGTCCAACAACTTTTCCGTCATTAAACACGATGACTTTAGCATCCTCTGGTAGTCCTAACTCCTTGGTGTGTATTACCGGCATATCCGTAAGAATAGCGCCAGAAGATTCTTTTGCTAAGTGATAGGCAGTGGCTAGATCATCAATCCAAGTGACATTGTTCCCATAAAAAGCTGACTCTATCAACACTTTAAAACTCGATAAATGTGTATTTTGCGGTGTAATCTCTTTGTGTGAAAATGCACGAATCGTTGCCATGTGCAATCCCTCCTAACAAAAATTTTCTATTCACTACGTTTATTATAATACTTTCTAATCACGCCACGCCATATTTTTATACACATTAACTATAAATTGCTGACAAACCATTTTGTTAAAGGATTTGGCTGTCTGCATATTTGTAGCTTCCCTGCTTTTTGCATTGATTTTCTCCCCGCTCATCATTAGTGAGAAAGAACAAAAAAACTGGAACAAAAAAGAGTGTCTTTCTGTTCCAGTTTCTGGTTTTATATTTCATCCATTCCAAACGTTACAATCGACGTAATTAGATAGACAGATGGGTTATAGTTGCTTATTTCTCAATTGACTCGCCTTCTCTAGTAACTTTGTTATCGTAAGACTTTATGACAATTACCATAAAAAGAACTCACGGTCAAAATCACTGAAAAGAACTCGTTTTTCTTAACGACGTTCTAACAACACGACACACTCCACATGGGTCGTTTGTGGGAACAAATCAACAGGTTGGACTTCTTTTGTCACATACCCTTCTTCTTCAAACAACGCGAGATCACGAGCCAAGGTTGCTGGATTGCAGGAAATGTAGACGATGCGCTCTGGTTTAACTGCAGCGGTCGTTTCAATAAAGCTGGCATCTAAACCTTTGCGAGGTGGATCAACGAAGACGACTGTCGGTTGAATGCCTTCACGTAGCCATTGCGGCATGATTTTTTCGGCTTTACCGATAAAGTAATGCACGTTTTCGACACCATTTCTTTTGGCATTGGCTTTGGCATCGTTCACTGCTTCAGGAATGACTTCCATCCCTAACACTTCTTTCACGCGATCAGCCAAACTGATCCCGATCGTTCCGATTCCTGCATAGGCATCCACAACGATATCATTTTCAGACAGTTGTGCCATCTCGAAGGCGGTTTGGTACAAGACTTCTGTTTGCGCTGTGTTGACTTGATAGAAAGATTTCGCTGAGATTTGGAAGGTTTTGCCTAATAATTGATCATCGATCGATGACTTGCCATACAAGACACGCTCGAACTCGCCCATGATCACATTGGTTTTTTCTTCATTGATGTTTTGAATGACAGAAACAACTTCTGGAATCTCTTCGTGGATCACTTCCGCGATCTCTTCTCCCTTGAAGAATTTCGGTTTACGTGTCACTAATACGACCATCATTTCACCTGAGTGATGCCCACGACGAACGACAATGTGGCGTAAGAACCCTTCATGGGCTTCTTCATTGTAGGCTTTGACATTGAAGCGCTGCAAAATATCTCTGACTTTGATGATTGCTTGATCGATGTTTGGATCTTGAATATAAAAGTCTTCGATCGGTACCAGAGTATGGCTGTTTTTGCGGTAAAATCCAGTCGTTAATTTTCCATGAATCTTTTGCACAGGGATTTGCGCTTTGTTGCGGTAACCAAATGGTTTTTCCATTCCGATTGGTGCCTTGACCTTGATTTCAGGCAGTTTGGCGATTTTAGCCAAAACATTCTCTACTTGCTGCTGTTTGAAGGCTAATTGTTTGTCATAGCTCAAATGACTCAATGGGGCGATCCCGGTGCGCAACAATGCTTCATTCGGTAATTCTTGCCGATCAGGACTTGCTTGCAACAGTTTCATCACTTTGGCAAAACCAAATTTGTTGCCGACTTTCAATACTTTGACTAAGGCACGTTCATTTGGCAGGGTGTTTTCAATAAATAATAAGTAGCCATCGACTTTGGCGATCCCATTTCCTTCATGGGAAAGGTCCAAAATATCGACTTCAAGTTCCTGATTCTTTTTAACAGGATAATTTTTCATAGATTTCTCCTTTGTGCTTACTTTCTCCATTTTAAAAAGGAATGGTCGAAATTGCAAGCGCTGCTTATTTTAACGGTTCAACAGATCGGGTAGACGTGCAAAAAAGAACCGAAGGAGGGAAATCGGCTGATTGCTTTTCTAGGGGTTGCGGCGAAGAGCCGCTGCACCACAGGAGCAATCCCTTTTCCATCCTTCGGAAAATCGAACAGATCAGAAGTTGGTAAAAACCTTGATCATTGTTTATTTGTCAGCTGTTTTTTTCTTTTTCTGTGATTTTTCCCGTTCGCTCTTGTTCAAGATTTGTTTTCTCAAACGAATGCTTTCTGGTGTTACTTCACAGTATTCGTCATCGTTCAAGAACTCCAATGATTCTTCTAGTGAAAGGATTCTTGGTTTCTTGATGACAGATGTTTGGTCTTTCGTCGCTGAACGAACGTTGGTCATTTGTTTTGCTTTCGTGATATTGACCGTTAAGTCATTGTCACGAGAGTTTTCGCCGACGATCATTCCTTCATATACTTCAGTACCTGGTTCAACGAAGACCGTTCCACGTTCTTCAATACTCATGATTGAGTAAGTCGTTGCTTTTCCTGTATCGATCGATACTAGTGCGCCGTGGTGGCGTCCGCCGATTTGCCCTTGGATCATTGGCAAGTATTGGTCGAAGGTGTGGTGCATGATACCGTAGCCGCGAGTCATTGATAAGAATTCTGTCGTATAGCCGATCAAGCCACGAGCTGGTGCTAAGAAAATGATCCGTACTTGTCCATTTCCTGTATTGATCATATCTTGCATTTCTGCTTTACGAATCCCTAGTGATTCAATCACTGAACCCATGTATTCTTCTGGTGTGTCGATTTGCACTCGTTCAAATGGTTCGCATTTCACGCCATCAATTTCGCGTTCGATAACTTCTGGACGAGAAACTTGCAATTCAAAACCTTCACGACGCATGTTTTCGATCAAGATCGACAAATGAAGTTCGCCACGTCCTGAAACAGTCCAAGAATCTGGTCCGATTGGTTCAACACGTAGAGACACGTCTGTTTGTAGTTGCGCCATCAAGCGTTCTTCAATTTTACGAGCGGTTACGAATTTCCCTTCACGACCTGCAAATGGTGAATTGTTCACGACAAAGGTCATTTGTAACGTTGGCTCATCAATGTGTAAAACAGGTAACGAGTCTTGGTGATCGATCGGTGTGACTGTTTCACCAACGAAGATGTCTTCCATCCCAGAAACAGCGATCAAATCGCCAGCTTTCGCTTCTTGGATCTCTAAACGTTTCAAACCGAAGAAACCGAATAATTTTGTGACACGGAATTTCTTCACTTGGCCATCAAGTTTCATCAAAGCAACTTGGTCACCAACTTTGATCGTTCCACGAAAGACACGTCCGATTCCGATACGTCCAACGTAGTCATTATAATCAAGCAACGATACTTGGAATTGCAATGGCTCATCGCTGTTGTCGATTGGCGCTGGAATATGTTTTACGATCGTATCAAACAATGGTGCCATCGTTTTTTGTTGATCGGCAGGATCATCTGATTCACTTGAGGTTCCGTTGATCGCTGAAGCGTAGATCACTGGGAAGTCCAATTGGTCATCGTCTGCACCTAATTCGATAAATAGTTCTAATACTTCATCTACCACGTGCTCAGGACGAGCAGATGGTTTGTCGATTTTGTTAACAACAACGATTGGGACTAAATGTTGTTCCAACGCTTTTTTCAATACGAAACGTGTTTGAGGCATCGTTCCTTCATAAGCATCAACAACTAAAACAACACCATCGACCATTTTCATGATCCGCTCTACTTCACCACCGAAGTCCGCGTGTCCTGGGGTATCCATGATATTGATTTTGGTTCCGTTGTATTCAACCGCTGTATTTTTCGCTAAGATCGTGATACCACGTTCTTTTTCGATCGCATTTGAATCCATCGCCCGTTCTTGTAATTGGGTATGGCTATCTAACGTTTGGGATTGTTTCAATAATTCATCAACTAATGTAGTTTTTCCGTGGTCAACGTGGGCAATAATAGCGACGTTGCGGATATCATTTCTAATATTCAATTTATAAACTCCTTTTTTGGTGACATTGCACTCGACAAGCCATTATACCAGAATTTCTTTCTGAAATATAGTGCAAAGTTTTCATTTTTACAGAAAAAGCCAGATATTTATTAAATATCTGGCTTTTTCTTATTGATTGACGATCGCCAATAATTCTTCAAAAGCTTTCGGTGTACCGCCTACGAACAATTCCCGTCCATTCAAGGATAGCGGCTCTCCTTTGATGTTTGCCATCTTTAATCCAAGGGTTTCTAACAAAACACCCCCTGGCGCATAATCCCATGGCGCAAGATGAGAAAGATAGCCTGCTCTTTGTCCTTTAGCGAGGGCAATCAGCTCTACCCCAGCACAGCCAGTCATACGAATGCCTAATGCTTTGTCACTGACCTCGGTTTCGTGGTGGCGGTTATGGATCAACATGGGCGAATTCAAGCCAACGAGACCTTCGGATAAGGCAATATCTTTCGGCGGTTCGATCTTCTCGCCATTGTTATAGACACCAATCTCTGGACCACCCCATAAGAATTCATCTTTCATAACATTATAGACAAAGCCAAAGCGCCCTTTGCCCTCTTCGTAAATCGCGATCATGATACAAAAGTTTTCTTTTTCTAACACGAAATTCATCGTTCCATCGATCGGATCAATGATGAAGACCCGCCCACTCATGTCGGCAAGTGTGTCCAGTCCGTTTTCTTCACCTAAAATTTTGGCATCCGGATCATAGGATTGGATCTTACCAATCAGAAAATCTTGCGTGGCTTTATCCAATTCTGTCACTAAGTCTTTCCGTCCTGATTTTGTCTCGACCACTAAGTCTTCTTTATTTAAATTGTCTTTGATCGTTTCACCTGCAGCGATCATCCACTGGCGAACTTCATTAACGATTTCATGCATTCGTTGATCTACCCTTTCATTTTTAGTTTTCCCTCAGTCTTTTTCGCTGCCTGCACAGCATGGTACAGCGAATAGCCTGATAGTTCTTCAAATTCTCTGCCTAAACGGCGTTCCTCGCCAATGCTAGGAACGACTTTCTTAAAGGCTTGATACGCCTCAAGAAACGTACTACTAGGAAGGCCTTTTTCATAGGCTTGTTCTAATCGTTCCCACATCTTCATGACGACGACCATTTCATCTGTCGACCAATCTAAGTCAAGAGGATATTGATAATCCCGCATAGTTTTCACCTCTAGTTTCTTTCTCTTCCAGTGTACCATAAAACCTCTTATAGGCGAAAAGAGGTTCTTTGGTACAAGCATTTTTTTATAGGTAATTCTCTTAAAAAAACTAACAAAGAATCACTCTGCTCGTTTAGTCACCGACAGCAAAGCGGATATTTTGTTGTTTTTCTAGGCATTTGTTACACTTGTGTTAGCAACCTAAAGGAGGAATTCTCTTGCGTTTAGAAAACAAAAAAATCATTGCCTTAGTCGACAATGATTTCGAAGATTTAGAACTGTGGTACCCGGTCCATCGGTTACGGGAAGAAGGCGCGCAAGTCGATTTAGTCGGTGAAGAAGCGCATAAAACGTATATTGGCAAATACGGTGTACCCGCAGAATCAGCCTATGCTTTTTCTGATATTCATGCCGATGACTACGATGCCATCTTAGTTCCAGGTGGTTGGGCGCCTGATAAATTACGACGTTTCCCAGAGGTCATCTCTTTCGTGCAAACGATGGACAAAGACGAAAAAGTCATTGGTCAAATCTGTCATGCAGGCTGGGTCTTGATTTCTGCGAATATCCTGCAAGGCAAGACGGTCACCAGTACACCAGGCATCAAAGATGATATGACAAATGCTGGAGCCACATGGGTGGATACACCTGTGGTTACGGATGGACATATCGTTTCCAGCCGCCGTCCCCCAGATCTACCAGACTATATGCGGGAATTTATCGCTGTATTAGAAAAGAAATAGTACCCGTTGATCAGATTCAAAAGAGTTGCGACCGAAGCAAATACGGCCGCAACTCTTTTTTCTACCTATCGATCATTCGCTTAGGATCGCTAGTTTCTTGTTACTTTTAGGGATTTTTTTCACACCGATAAAGGTCAATGCAGCACCTAGAACGGCAAACCCAGTCCCAACCAAAAGCATTTCCCAAACACCGAAGTTTTGGATCAGCATCCCGCCCAAAAGATTGCCAATCACGCCACCGATCGTGGTAGCAATGATAATAATCGTTTGTCCAAAAACCCGATCTTCATCTGCCAAACTATGGTTGAACAAATAAGCCGAAGCTGGAATAAACAAAGCAAAACTAACCCCTTGCATCAAATGGCTCAATTCCATCAAGATGATGGAGCTGATCAACAGCATCAGCACCCCACGAATGGCAAAGGCAACACTGGAAAACAACAGCCAAAAACGGCTAGACCGTATCCTCACTAACTGTTCAAAGAAAATCATGCCTGGCAATTCGCATAACGCCGCAACCATCAGGGCGATGCCAACTTCCTTACTGCCACCGCCAATATCGGCAAAAATTTGTGCCAAAAAGCTGTTGATCATCGTGTGGAAGCTGAAAAGAAAGCTAAACCCGACAAAGAGAAAGAGTAAAAAAGGATATTTTTTCAAAAAGGCACCTGAATGACTTTGTTCTGTATGCATCACGGGCATTTCTGGCTTCTTGATCGCTGGCAGCAAAAGCAAAATAATGAGAAACAAAACGGCCTGCCCGATAGCGATCATTGGCAAAAGGGCTGCCGAAAACTCCTCCAAGAGCTGCCCCAGTAAAAAGGAGGTCCCCGCAAATCCTAGTGACCCACCCGCACGCGAAAAGCCAAAATTGATTTTGTTGCCGCTATTCGTGTATTCAAACGCCAAGGCGTTGAGAAAGGACTGCATGGAAACGAGCAAAATCCCTCCTAAGACATAGGTCAGTATTGATAATGCAGGGAAAATCACACCTGCTAAGAGCACCGCGACCACGCCGATTGTCATCGTTTTCAAGACAACGATCAGCGGTACTTTACTTTTTTTGATAATGACTTGACTGATGAAGGGCTGCAAAATCGTAGACGCAATATTGACTAAGGCTAAAATACCGCCAATTTTTGCTGGATCGACCTTGAAATAAATCAAAAAAAGGGTCGCAAAGCCATAGATTGAGCAAAACATCATCCAATAAAGAAATTGCAAACTTGTGTAGTAAAACCGAATCCTCTTGTCACTTGCATGATTACGCATACATCCCCCACCTTATCCATATTCCTTAGCAACTAAATATAGCATAGAACCGATGGATTTACTATCCTTCTAACAACAGAAACCGCAGTTTAATTTGAAACACTAACCGACAACAAAAAAGCGCAGCATAGTATCCTGCGCTTTTCCTACTGCTTCAACTATTTAGAGCTGTTGGAAGGCTTGCGTGAGATCTTCCAATAGATCGTTGATGTTTTCCAATCCAATGGATAGGCGAATCGTCTCTGGACGAATTTTGGCTGCTGCAAGTTCTTCTACGCTAAGCTGGGAATGGGTCGTCGAAGCTGGATGGATGATCAAGGACTTTGCATCCCCGACATTTGCCAGCAAAGAGAAGAGCTTGGTTGCGCCACAAAAGGTTTTGCTTGCTTCTGCTCCACCCTTTAATCCAAAGGAAAAGACGGAACTGGTCCCTTTGGGGAAATACTCCTGCGCCCGTTCAAAATAGGGGCTGTCCGGCAGTGTTGGGAAATGAACCCAAGAGACTTCCGAGTGCTTGGCTAAAAATTCAGCAACTTGTTGCGCATTTTCTACATGACGTTCCATCCGCAACGAAAGCGTCTCGATGCCTAACAGCAACACCCATGAATTGAAGGGAGAAATCGCAGCGCCTGTATCCCGTAAAAGAATCGTTCGTGCCCGAGTGATATAGGCAGCGTTACCAGCGGCTTCTACCCATGAGATTCCATGGTAGCTATGATCGGGATCGACCAGCTTGGGAAATTTGCCATTTGTCCAATCAAAGTTGCCGCTGTCGATAATGGCCCCTCCCAAAGCAGCGCCGTGACCACCGAGGTATTTTGTCGTGGAATAAACGACGATGTCCGCCCCATGCTCAAATCCTCGAAACAGATAGGGAGTCGCAAAGGTATTGTCAATGATGAGGGGAATCCCTGCTTCATGAGCGATCGCTGCAATTTTTTTAAAGTCGGCAATATCAATATCTGGATTGCCTAAAGACTCTAGAAAAACTGCTTTAGTATTTTCTTGGATGGCTGCTTTTAGTGCTGCCAGATCTTCACTATCAACAAAGCTTGTAGTGATGCCAAAATCTGGCAACGTATGAGCGAATAAATTATAGGTACCCCCATAAATTGAAGCAGCAGAAACGATATGATCTCCTGCTTGTGCAAGATTTAAAATCGCATAGGTGATCGCTGCTGAGCCAGAAGCCGTTGCTAACGCACCGACACCGCCTTCTAAGAGGGCTAGTCGTTCTTCTAGAACAGCCGTTGTCGGATTGGTAATACGGGTATAGATGTTGCCATTCTCACTAAGACTAAATCTCGCCGCCGCTTGATCTGCGTCCTCAAACACATACGATGTGGTTTGATAAATGGGTACGGCGCGACTCCCTGTAGTAGGATCTGGTGTTTGTCCTCCGTGTAATTGAATCGTCTCAAATCTTTCTGTCATACTATTCCTCCTTAATAATACAAATAAAAAAGCCCTCTGATATCGAGATATCAAAGGACGTGTTTACGTGTTACCACCTTTATTCAAGCAGACTTTCCAGCATGCTTCTCAGCAAGTACGCGACAAATTAACGTCGTTATACTCTGACGCGATAGCGGGCGCACCCGGATCTTCTTATCTTTCGTACAAGTTCAGAAGATCACCTCTGAGGCCATTTTCGATTGATTCTACAAGTTCTTCTTGCACCCTACGAAGACTCTCTAGGCTTGCCAAATCAATGTACTTTCCTCATCAACGGTTGAAATATTAAGAGCATCGTATCATTTACAGAAGATTCTGTCAATAGCTTAGGATCGCTTTATTTTTGGTGATAAAAAAACTCGTTCACCAAATGATGAACGAGTTTCAAAAAGCTTAAATGTGGATTGGTAAACCTAGAGCTAACTCAGCAGCATCCATTGTGATCTCACCTAGAGATGGATGTGGATGGATGGTTAACGCGATATCTTCTGCGTTCATGCCAGATTCAATAGCAAGAGCAAGTTCTGAAACCATATCGCTTGCTCCTAAACCAGCAATTTGCGCACCGATGATCACATTGTCTTCAACCGTTGTTACTAAGCGAATGAATCCTTCGGTTTTTCCTAGAGATAACGCACGACCGTTACCTGAGAATGGGAATTTGAATGCTTTTGCTTCAATTCCAGCATCCTTGGCATCTTTGATGGTCATACCGACAGAAGCCAATTCTGGGTCAGTAAAGGCAACTGCAGGCATCGCTTTGTAATCAACAGCAACTTTTTTGCCAGAGATTGCTTCAGCAGCGATTTTTGCTTCGTAGCTGGCTTTATGTGCTAATGCAGCACCAGGAACGATATCACCAATTGCGTAGATGTTTGATACGTTGGTACGGCCTTGTTTGTCAACCGTGATCAATCCGCGTTCGCCTACTTCAACACCTGCTTGTTCCAAGCCCATGTCATCAGTATTTGGACGACGGCCAACAGTAACCATCACGTAATCAGCAGTAACTGATTCTTCTTTACCATCTACGGCATATTTCACAGTTACGCTATCGCCATTGTCAATTGCTTCTTTCGCCATTGCGTTGGTAACGACTGTTACACCTTTTTTCGCAAAGTCTTCTTCAACCAATTTGACCATGTCTTTTTCATAGGTTGGCAAGATTTGAGGAGAACCTTCAAGGATTGTTACTTCTGCACCTAGGTTTGCATACGCTGCACCTAGTTCAGAACCGATGACACCGCCACCGATAACAACGAATTTTTTAGGAACTTCTTTTAATGCCAATCCGCCAGTTGAATCAAGGACACGTCCGCCGAATTTGAAACCAGGGATTTCAATTGGACGAGAACCTGTTGCGATGATTGCATTGTTGAAAGAGTAAGTTTGTGCTGAATCTGGGTGGATGACACGCAATGTGTGATCATCAACGAAGAAAGCTTCTCCTTCAATTGTTTCAACTTTATGTTTTTTCAATAGGAAACCAACACCAGAAGTTAACGTTTTAACGACTTTGTTGTCTTTCCATTCTTGTGTTTTGGTAAAATCAAGGGAAACATTTTCACTTGTTACACCAAACATTGTTGAATCCAAAGATTCTTGGTAATGATGACCTGCAGCGATCAAAGCTTTTGAAGGGATACAACCAACGTTTAAACAAACGCCGCCGATGTATTCTCTTTCAATGATTGCTACTTTTTGTCCCATTTCAGCAGCGCGGATGGCAGCTACATAGCCGCCAGGTCCCGCACCGATTACAACTGTATCTAATTCAACAGCAAAATCTCCAACTACCATTTGTTAATCATCCTTCCATCATTAATAGCTCTGGATCAGCTAATAGACGTTTGATATTATTCATTGCTTGTTGCGCTGTTGCGCCATCAACGATACGGTGGTCGAAGCTTAATGAAAGTTTCATCACACGTCCGACAACGATTTCGCCTTCAGCGTTTACGATTGGTTGTTGGGCGATCGTACCTACACCCAAAATAGCTACTTCAGGGTAGTTGATTACTGGTGTGAACCAGCCGCCACCAACTGAACCGATGTTACTGATCGTGATGGTACCGTTACGCATATCATCTGCAGCTAATTTGCCGTCATGAGCAAGTTTTGCTTTTTCGTTGATTTCATCAGCGATAGCAAACATGCCTTTACGATCTGCATCTTTTACGTTTGGTACATACAAACCATGGTCAGTATCTGTTGCGATACCGATGTTGTAATAGTTTTTGTATACGATCTCTTGTTTTGCATCATCGATCGACGCATTCAAGATAGGGAATTTTTTCACTGTTGCAGTCAATGCTTTCACAACATATGGTAAGAAAGTAAGTTTTGTGCCGTTTGCAGCAGCAACTTCTTTGAATTTCTTACGGTTATCCCATAGGTTTGTTACTTCAACTTCATCATGCAAGGTTACATGAGGTGCTGTTTGTTTGCTGTTTACCATCGCTTTAGCGATTGCTTTACGTGTAGGTGTTAAGGCCACACGTTCTTCTAAATCACCTAAGTTTGATTTGAAGGCTTTTGCTGGAGCTGCTGGTTTGCTTTCAGTTGCTGCAGCTTTTGTTTCTTCTTTCGCAGGAGCTTGAGTTTCAGCTTTTGCAGCTTGTCCGCCACCTGATAGGAAGTTTTCGATGTCTTCTTTTGTTACACGGCCGCCTTTACCTGTTGCTGATACTTGAGAAATATCAACATCTTTTTCGCGAGCGAATTGACGGACAGAAGGCATAGCCAAGACACGTTTGTTAGGATCTGCTGCTTCAACAACACTTGCTGAACCAGAAGTTTCCACTTTTTCTTTTGGTGCTTCTGCTGATGTGCTTGATGAAGTAGGCGCACTGTTGTGACCTGGTGCGTCGATTTCAACTAAAACATCCCCAACATTTGCGACTGTTCCTTCAGCAACAACGATGTTTTTCACTGTTCCTGTTACAGGAGATGGAATTTCTTCCACTGATTTGTCGTTTTGAACTTCAAGCAACGTATCATCTTCATTGATGGTATCTCCTGCTTTAACGAACCATTTTACGATTTCGCCTTCTGCAATTCCTTCACCGATATCTGGCAATTTGAATTGGAAAACGCCTGAACCTTCAGAAGAACCAGCTGATGCTTCAGCCGTTTCCGTTGTAGGTTCTGCCGCTGGTTTTGCTGGTGTTTGAGACTCTGCTGCTACACCTTCATCGCCTTCGTTGTCTTCATGTCCTGGTGCATCGATCTCAACAAGGACATCCCCAACGTTTGCGACTGTACCTTCAGGGACAACGATGTTTTTCACTGTTCCTGTTACTGGAGATGGAATTTCTTCCACTGATTTATCATTTTGAACTTCTAGTAAGGTATCATCTTCATTGATGGTATCCCCTGCTTTGACGAACCATTTTACGATTTCGCCTTCTGCAATTCCTTCACCGATATCCGGTAATTTAAATTGAAATGCCATTTTCTATTCTTCCCTTCTTCAACTATTAAAAGTTCACGATTTCTTTCACTTTGTCTTCGATGTCTTTTGCATTTGGCAACCAAATGTTTTCAGCTTGACCGAATGGGAAGATCGTATCTGGTGCAGACACGCGTCCGATTGGAGCTTCTAGTGATAGAACCGCACGTTCAGAAATTTCAGAAACGACTTGAGCGCCAACACCTGCTTGTTTTTGTGCTTCTTGAACGACAACCACACGACCAGTTTTTTCAACTGATTTGATGATCGTTTCAACATCAAGAGGAGCAACTGTACGCAAGTCGATGATTTCAGCGTTGATGTTTTCTTTCGCTAAGTTGTCAGCAGCTTTGATTGCTTCACGAACCATCGCACCATAAGTGATGATGGAAACATCAGAACCTTCACGAGTTACTGCTGCTTTGTCTAAAGGAACTTCGTATGCTTCTTCTGGCACTTCTTCACGGAATGAACGGTAAAGTTTCATGTGCTCTAAGAAAACAACTGGGTCATTGCTGCGGATAGAAGCAATCAATAATCCTTTTGCATCATATGGGTTTGATGGAATAACGACACGGATACCAGGTGATTGAGCGATCAATCCTTCCAAGTTATCTGAGTGCAATTCTGGTGTGTGCACACCGCCACCAAATGGTGAACGAATAGTGATTGGTAAATTACGTGTACCACCCATACGGTAACGAGTACGCGCCATTTGACCAACGATTTCGTCAAAGGTTTCAAATACGAAACCAAAGAATTGGATTTCTGGAACTGGACGGAAACCTTCTAATGCTAAACCGAAAGCCAAGCCGCCGATACCAGATTCAGCAAGAGGGGTATCGAAGACACGATCTTCGCCGAATTTTTCTTGTAAACCTTCTGTTGCACGGAAAACCCCGCCGTTTTTACCGACATCTTCACCAAAGACTAAAATCTCTTTGTCATTTTCCATTTCAACAGCTAAGGCATCTGTAATTGCTTGAATCATTGTTTTTTGTGCCATGACTATTTCGACTCCTTCGCTTCGTAAGTTGCAATTTGTTCTTTAATGTTTTGTGGTTGAACTTCAAACATGTTTTTCAAGAAATCTGAAACTTTTTGTTTTGGCACGCGGTCAGCTTCAGCGATCGCTGCTTTGATTTCTTCTTTTGTTTGTTCAATGACTTGTTCTTCTTTTTCTTCAGACCAAAGTCCTTTTTCAGTTAAGTAAGTACGGAAACGTACCAATGGATCTTTTTGTTGCCATTCGCTGTCCATGTCTTTTGAACGGTAACGGGTTGGATCATCACCAGACAATGTATGTGGACCGTAACGGTAAGTCAAGGTTTCGATCAATACAGGACCGTTGCCGTTTGCTGCCCATTCACGAGCTGCTTTAGAAACATAGTACACTGCCAATGGATCCATACCGTCAACTTGGATACCAGGGATCCCAGCTGCTGCTGCTTTTTGTGCCAATGTTGGTGCCGCACTTTGTACTTCACGAGGTGTAGAGATCGCAAAACCATTATTTTGGATGTAGAATACAGCGTTTGCATGGTATGCCCCTGCAAAGTTGATTGCTTCATAGAAGTCCCCTTGTGAAGAACCGCCATCACCTGTATAAGTGAATACAACATTTTTCTTATTGCGTTTTTTCAATCCTAAAGCAACGCCGGCTGCTTGGACGTATTGTGCACCGATGATGATTTGTGGTGGCAATGCTTTTAAATCTTCTGGGTAAAGGTTCCCAGCAACGTGACCACGTGACCATAAGAACGCTTCTTTCAATGGCAGACCGTGTTGGATCAATTGTGGTACATCACGGTAACCTGGTAATAGAACGTCTTCTTTTTCAAAAGCAAATTGACTTGCTAATTGGCTTGCTTCTTGTCCAGCAGTTGGCGCGAAGAAACCTAGACGACCTTGACGGTTTAACGCAGTTGAGCGTTGGTCTAATACACGAGACCATACCATACGAGTCATCAATTCAACTAATTCGTCGTCACTTAAATCTGGTACTAACTCTTGATTTACAATTTTCCCGTCTTTGTCCAAAGCTTGGTAAGTTGGAAAATCTGCATTGACTTGCTCCAAAATCGCTTGGAAATCAAGTGCTTTTTGTTTTTTTGCCATCTTGACACACTTTCCTCTCTGATATAAAAATTCACTTTCGTATGTAACAGGGTTTAAATCTGTACTATCGAAATTTCATTTACTCTTATAAATTATCATTTAACTTCGAAAATGACAAGTGAAAAGGGTATTTTTTTTAATAAAACAATTCCCACTGTAGCAACTCTTAAGAAAACATTAGTGAAATTAATCACATTAAAGCAATCGCTTTCTTCAATTTTTTCTTTTCAGATTCTTTTTTTTATTTAAGAATAGTACAGCAATAATCATTTGACTAAACAGATTTACCATTAACCTCCTTTTATTACTTGTGAAGGATTCGACTTGAATCAAAAAGAATTTTCTTAAGATGAGAAAAAAATAATACAGAGATCGGATAAAAAGAAACAGATCGGCAATTCTCCCCTCCATAGGAAGAACGCCGACCTGTTTTTTTAAATCCATTCTTTCGTTACATGAATGTAAATGCGTTTGGCAAATTCAACTGTTACTAAATAAGCGAAATTGATACCAATAAACCATGGCCAGTAGCTTGATGGCAGCGCCGCAAAATCGAAGACTGTGTGCAATGGCGTCAAGATAACTAAGAAGCCAACTGCAATTGCTAGGACGCTGGAGATCAGGACTGCCGGTGAAGCAATACTATTGATAAATGGTAATTTTCTTGTTCGGATCATGTGAACGACTAAGGTTTGTGTCGTTAAGCCGATCATAAACCATGCTGCTTGGAACAAGGCTTGCTCTTGGATCGTATTTGCACTAAAGACATGCCACATCACAAAGAAGGTCAAAATATCAAAGATGCTGCTGACCGGTCCAATGCCGACGGTAAACTTCAATAGTCCGCCTACTTGCCATTTGACTGGTTTTTCTAACTCTGCTTTGTCTACGTTGTCCCATGGAATCGTCAATTGTGCCATATCGTACACCAAGTTTTGAACCAACAATTGAATGGACAACATTGGTAAGAAAGGTAAAAAGGCACTAGCAACTAAGATCGAGAAGACATTCCCGAAGTTCGAACTCAACGTCATTTTGATGTACTTCATCATATTGGTAAATACTTTGCGCCCTTCGATGACCCCTTTATCAAGGACATTCAAACTTTTTTCTAATAAAATGATCGAGCTGGCATCTTTGGTGATATCCGCTGCTGTATCAACCGAGATGCCAACATCTGCCGTGCGTAAAGCAGGCGCATCGTTGATGCCATCTCCCATAAAGCCGACTGTATGGCCTGCTGCTTGAATGGTTTCAATGATTCGTGATTTTTGCATTGGGTTTAATTTTGCAAACAGATTGGTTTTTGCAGCTTTCGCTGCTAACTCTTCATCTGATAGATGATCAATATCGGTTCCCAATAAGTATTCATCTGCATCGATACCAACATCTCGGCAAACTTTTTGCGCAACGATCGCATTATCTCCAGTCAACACTTTGACATTGATGCCATGACCGTGTAAAGAAGCAATCGCTGTTTTGGCTGTTTCTTTTGCTGGATCTAAGAAGCCCATAAAGCCAATCATGATCATGTCTTGTTCGTCTGCTACAGAATAAACGGCATCTGCGTGAGCATCGCGTTTTACGGCAACCGTTAACACGCGCATTCCTTGTTTATTCAAGCGCAGGTTCACTTGACGTAATTGCTCTCTCAATTGAGGAGTCAATTCCATCACTTTGCCATCAACTTCTACGTATTTGCAGACTTGTTCCATTTCTTCAGCTGCACCTTTTGTGACCATCAGTTGATGACCATCCGCATTGACAACAACCGTCAAGCGACGACGTGAAAAGTCAAAAGGAATCTCATCGATTTTTGTCACATCGTTAAATGGCGCTGCCAAACCTTCTTCTTCATAGTAGTTTAGCACTGCGATATCCATCAGGTTTTTCCACCCTGTTTGATAGTAAGAATTTAAATAGGTCATATCAAGAACTTGTTTATCTTCTACGCCAAACGGGTTTAAATGTTGTACCAGCACGACACGATCTTCGGTGATCGTACCCGTTTTATCGGTACATAGGACATCCATTGCACCTAAGTTTTGAATCGAAGGCAATTCTTTGACGATCACTTTTTCTTTTGACAAAGAGATCGCCCCTTTGGCTAAGTTACTGGTAACGATCATTGGTAGCATTTCTGGCGTCAAACCAACTGCTACTGCAATCGCGAAGAACAACGCTTCGCCCCAATCACCCTTGGTTAATCCATTGATCAGTAAAACGATTGGGAAAAGAACCATGACCATTCGCAACAATAGTTTGCTGACTTTCGTTAAGCCATCTTCAAAGGTTGTTTTGCCGCGTTTCGTGGTCGCATTTTTAGCAATATCGCCAAAGAATGTACTTTGACCGGTTTTCAAAATAATGGCTTTTCCTTGACCACTTAAGACATCGGTACCCATGAAAACAAGATCTTGCATATCTAGTGCAGAAATTTGTTCATCGCTTTCTTTGATCCCAGCATCGACAAATTTTTCAACGGGCATTGATTCGCCTGTTAATGAAGATTGATTGATAAATAAATCTTTGGTCCAAATCAAGATCGCATCCGCAGGGATCATGTCGCCAGTTGCTAAGGTGACGATGTCTCCAGGAACGACTTCATCCATTGGAATTTCTCTCGTGATTCCATCTCTGGTTACGGAACAAGTATTTTCAATAAGTTCTTTTAACGCTAAGCTTGCTTTTTGGGAACGGTATTCTTGGACGAAAGTAATCATAACACTGGCTAAAATCATGATTCCCATCACGATCACAGCTTCAATATCGCCTGTTACAAAAGAAATAATCATTAATAGGGCTAAAACTAACACAAAGGGATCTTTAAAAGCGCCTAAGATCATCAACCAAGCGGGTGTTGGTTTTTGTGCGTCGACTTTGTTTGGACCATACTCTGCTAAACGTTCTGCAGCATCTTCTTCCGATAACCCTTGGAAGGAGGTCCGCATCTCCATCAATAATTCTCTTTCGGTCAATTTTGCAAGTAATTTTAGTTCTTGATCTTTCGATAGTTTTTTTAACATCTTTTTTTCCTCCTAGCACTTAGGAGTTGCTTACGCCACCCCTAGCGATTCGATAACTACTCCGCTGTTTCATCTGGGGACTGGGGTATTCCATGTGAATCTTCCTTTCTTTTTATTAGGTAAGTCACTGTGGAACGCGCGCAAAAGACACAAAAAAACGCACGCTCCCAATAAGCATGCGTAAAAAACTCATGATCATTGTAGAGCTTTAGCACTATAGGGCGTAGATAGCAAATTTGCTATCAGCTGCTTTGGGTTTAACCTTCACGATTAGACCTGTCCTACCAACTAAGCATCTCTCGATGCTTTTGCAGCAGCAGCTTGTGTCCATATAGGAGCCTCACCTAACAATTATTTGTATAAAATGTCAGTTCGTCGGAAGTCTTTCTTCCAACTACCCACATAATAACTGCTATCCTAACCAATGTCAACAGCATCTAAGGAAAAAAGTACCCTTTTTTCAAAGTTTTCCATAGGTTTTCAAATGAAAGGTCTTACAATAAAATAACAACGTTAAAGAACTGATGTGATTTTATACTTGATAAACCTTTATATACGAGCAGATGAACAGAAATCCTTTCAAAGCGAAACTCACACTTAATCAAGCTTCTTCGTTTGTCACAATCAACGAAAAAATGGAAACGGCGTTCCCGCAGGTTTCATGTATATAAAAAGACAGCCATTTAACAAACAGCTGCCTCTTTCTCTATGTTCCCCTATACTGGGAGAATTATTATTCACTCTAGCTCTCACGAAAAATGATCGGCTAAAATTTGCAGGATTCGCTGGCTTGCTTTCCCATCGCCGTATGGATTTTCTGCATGTGCCATGGCATTGTAAGCTTCTGGATCTTCTAGCAGTCGCTTTGTTTCTTGATAAACCGCAGCTTCAGACGTACCGATCAGTTTTAACGTACCTGCAGCAATGCCTTCTGGACGCTCTGTTGTATCTCGCAAGACCAAAACAGGAACGCCTAATGACGGCGCTTCTTCTTGGACACCACCGGAATCCGTCAAAATCAAGGTACTTTGATTCGCAACGTTATGAAAATCAATGACATCTAAAGGCTCAATCAACGTAACATTTGCTAGTTCCCCAAGAATCTCCTGAGCAATCCCTCGGACTTGGGGATTCTTGTGCATAGGGAAAACCACTTTGATCGTTGGCTTATCCTTTGCGATCTGTGCTAAAGCACGAAAGACCTGCTGCATCGGAGCACCTAAGTTTTCTCGACGATGCATTGTTAGTAGGATCATGGTTTGATCTGCTGCGGAAAGTTCTGGATGCTGGTATTCCTCCGAGATCGTATAACGCATCGCATCAATGGCGGTATTACCTGTTACATAAATCGCAGCCTCATTGCGGTTTTCAGCCAGCAGATTTTTTTTGCTTTGGGAAGTTGGCGCAAAGTAAAAATCAGCTAAGACATCGATCAACTGACGATTGGCTTCCTCTGGATAAGGAGATTTTTTGTTCCATGTGCGCAAACCGGCTTCCACATGACCCACAGGAATTTGCTGATAAAAGGCGGCCGTCGCGGCTGCATAAGCGGTGGTCGTATCGCCATGAACCAGCACGATATCAGGAGTTTCTTTTTGCAGGATCGGTTCTAGATCCAGTAAAACTTTGGTGGTGATCCCTGTCAAGGTTTGCCCTAAAGTCATAATATCCAGATCATAGTCTGGTGTGATCTCAAAAACCGTTAATACTTGATCCAACATTTCTCGATGCTGCGCCGTCACCACAACGATCGATTCAAAACGCGGGTCGTTTTCCAATTCCTTTACTAGTGGCGCCATTTTGATGGCTTCCGGTCTGGTACCGAACACTGACATCACTTTGATTGTCATTTGGTCACCCGCTCCTCTACTCTTCGTTGCTTCTATTATAACGAAGAAAACAGAAAAACAAAATGGTTCTTCTTACAAAAAAAGAAACGACTAATAGAAGGTCGCTTCTTTAGTATCCTGTTTAGATCGTATCTCCATTAAAAATCGAATTTTTCACGATTACGTAATCCACTTTACGAATCGATTCTAAATCTTTTCCACCTGCATAAGAGATCGATGACTGCAAGTCTTGCTGCATTTCAACTAACGTGTCTTTCAAAGAACCTTTGTATTGAATCCAAATTTTCTTTCCTTCCACGTTTTTCTTTTCACCTTTTTGAAATTCTGATGCAGAACCAAAGTATTCTTTCATCACAACGCCGTTTTCTACTTTCGTTTCACCAGGTGATTCTTCATGACCTGCAAACAATGAACCGATCATGACCATTGTTGCACCGAAACGGACAGATTTAGCGATATCGCCGTGTGTCCGAATGCCGCCATCTGCAATGATTGGTTTGCGAGCAGCTTTGGCACACCAGCGTAGTGCTGCTAACTGCCAGCCGCCAGTTCCGAAACCAGTTTTGATTTTTGTGATACACACTTTCCCAGGTCCAATGCCGACTTTCGTTGCATCTGCACCAGCGTTTTCCAATTCACGAACTGCTTCTGGTGTTCCAACATTTCCAGCGATCACAAACGTTGCTGGCAAATGCTTCTTGATGTGTTGGATCATATTGATCACGGCGTTTGAGTGGCCATGAGCAATATCGATCGTAATAAAATCAGGAACAATCTCTTTGTCAGCTAGTTCTTCCACAAAGGCATATTCATTTTCTTTGACACCTACGCTGATAGAAGCAATCAAGCCACGGCTTTTCATTTTTTTGATAAATGGAATCCGCGCTTCTTCATCAAAGCGGTGCATAATATAAAAATAGCCATTTTCAGCTAAAAATTCTGCGATCGAATCATCAATAATCGTTTGCATATTTGCAGGAACGACAGGCATCTTAAAAGAGTGTCCGCCTAATGTCACCGTGGTATCACATTCTGAACGGCTGTTCACGATACACTTGTTAGGAATCAGTTGTATATCTTCGTAATCAAAAACTTTCATGTCAAACATAAAAATATCCTCCAAATCTTACTAAGAGTGAAGCAAGCATCAAATGGCCTCAGCCTATTTTTAACGCCCACAACAATTTAAACCACCTAGAAGTGAAATACAAGCTTTTTAGAAATACTTTTTGAAAAAAAAGGATGAATGTTCGTCTTTTGCGAACATTCACCCTTATAAGTACTGAAAAAAACGGGATTTACTAATAAATTACGGCAAGATGTTTCCTGCTGCTTTATACACCTCATACCATTCATGGCGGGTCAATACGATCGAAGATGCTTGCGCGATTTCTTCGATCCGATGTGGGGTCATCGTTCCAGCAATCACTTGCATGTTTGCAGGGTGACGTAAGATCCACGCAGAAGCAATACCTGTCGGTGTCGTTTGATACTTGTCCGCTAGTTCAGTCAATTTTTCGTTCAACTCGGGGAATTTCTCGTTACCGATAAAGACACCTTCGAAGAAACCATACTGATACGGAGACCAAGCTTGGATCGTCATCTCATGCAAGCGAGAATATTCAAGAATTTCTCCATCATGATCGACACTACCAGCATCCGTCATGTTGACATGAATTCCTTGATCGATCATTCCCGTATGCATGATCCCGAATTGCAGCTGATTCGCTACTAAAGGTTGGGAAACATATTTTTTCAACAATTCGATTTGACCAGGTTTTTGATTGCTGACACCGAAGTATTTCACTTTGCCGTCTTTTTCTAATTGATCAAAGGCAGCTGCCACTTCTTCTGGTTCAAACAAAGTGTCAGGGCGATGCAATAGTAGCGCATCCAAATGATCGGTTTTCAAACGCTGTAAACTACCTTCCACGGAAGAAATGATATGCTCTTTCGAAAAATCAAACATTTCACCTGGAACGATGCCACATTTTGATTGAATGAACAACTCTTCTCTTTTGGCATCCGTTTTTGCTAACGCTTCCGCAAAAATCGTTTCACACTCTCCGCGCCCATAGATATCGGCATGGTCAAAAAAGGTAATGTCATTTTCAATCGCTGTCGTCAATACTTTCACTGGGTCTTTGGCATTGTTGATTCGCATCAAACCTAAAATCACGCTAGATACTTCTAAATCAGTGGGACCGAATTTAATTTTTTTCACGTAAAGTTCCTCCTTATTTAAACTACATTCTTATTTTAGCACAACAAGATGAAAACGCTACACCAACGTCAAAAAAACCTCCTATAAAATGAAAACCACCAGCACAACCGATTGGTTCTACTGGCAGTCATCCTTTACTTTCAATTTGCATTACGCATTGAAACGTTCTTTACTTCATCGCCTTTGATGAGTTGCTATAGTGTAAGGCTTTGTCACCAATGTCATTTCGATAAAACAAACCCGACAAAGGCAATTTATTGATTGCTTCATAGACGTTCTTTTGTGCAGTAGCTAAATCCTCAGCTGAAGCTTCCACAAGAAAAACACGACCACCAGCTGCCGTCAAATCGCCTTGATCAGCAGTCTCCTCCACTCCTGCATAAAAGAATTGTGTTCCTTCTCCTTGAGGAGATGGAACAGGCATTCCTTGCTGATACTTGCCAGGATATCCTTGCGATGCAATCACGACACCGATCGAAGCTGCTTGATTCCAGCGAATCGCGGGCTCTCGATCCTGCAAGAGATCATCAATGATCTGTGCCAGGCTACTATCTAAACGACTTAACACGACTTGCGTTTCTGGATCACCAAAACGAGCATTAAATTCAATGACTTTCGGTCCTTCATTAGTAGCAATCAGACCTGCATAAAGAATACCAGTAAATGGTGTCTGATTACGAATCATCCCTTTTGCTGCAGGAAGTAAAACTTCTTTGACCGCTTGATCGACCATTTCTTGCGGAATCTGCGGTACTGGTGTGTACGCCCCCATACCTCCTGTATTCGGCCCTAAATCGCCATCAAACGCACGTTTATGGTCTTGGGCAATGACCATTGGATAGACGGCTTCGTCCTTAACAAACGCCAAGAGCGAAAACTCTTCACCAGCCAAAAACTCTTCGATCACCACTTTTGCACCACTTTCACCGAAAGCATTTTGCTCCAGCATCGCTTCGACAGCTGCATTCGCCTCATCAACGGTTTCAGCAACAACTACGCCTTTGCCTGCCGCTAAGCCATCCGCTTTGATAACGATCGGTGCACCTTTAAGTTGGATATATGCTTTTGCTTGCGCACTATCTGTAAAGCTTTGATAGTCAGCTGTTGGAATGTGATTGGCACGCATCAATTCTTTGGCAAACTCTTTTGATCCTTCGATCATCGCTGCTTGTCGATTGGGACCAAAAATTTCCAAGCCCGCCGCCTGAAAATCATCTACGATGCCATTTAGTAATGGAACTTCTGGACCAACGAAGGTCCAATCAACCTCCTGCTCTTGAGCAAAAGCAATCAAACCTTCATGATCGGACTCTTCAATTGCGACTGTCACGATCCCGTCTTTTCGCATTCCAGGATTGCCCATTGCACAAAAGACTGTTTCAACTTGAGGGTCTTGCAGAAACTTTTTTGCGACGGCATGTTCTCTGCCACCACTACCAATAACAAGTATTTTCATCGTCTTCTCCTATTTCTTAGTGTTTAAAATGACGAACACCAGTAAAGACCATCGCCACACCGTACTTATCTGCCATGTCGATCGATTCTTGATCTTTGATACTACCACCAGGTTGAATAATCGCTTTGATTCCTTGTTGTGCTGCATATTCGACACTGTCATCCATCGGGAAAAAGGCATCGCTTGCCAGCACTGAACCAGCCAATTTATTGTTTTCACGGGCTTGTTCCACAGCGATTTTCACTGAACCAACGCGGTTCATTTGACCAGCACCGATCCCGACGGTTTGCTGTTGATTGGCTAAAACGATCGCATTGGACTTCACGTGTTTCACCGCTTTCCAAGCAAATGCCAAGGCTGCGATTTCTTCTGGTGTCGGCTGTCTTTTGGTCACCACGGTCCAATCTGCTGGTGACTCCATTTGATCGTCTGGTTCTTGCACCAATAAGCCCCCAAGGACAGAGACAACTTCTGGCTGTTTGGCTGCTTTTTCGAAATCAACAACCAGCAAGCGCAGATTTTTTTTCTTCGTTAGGATTTCAAGTGCTCCTTCTTCAAATGCAGGTGCAATAATGATCTCAAGAAAAATCCGCTGCAGCTGCTGCGCAGTTGCCACATCAACTGGACGATTTAAGACGATAATCCCGCCAAAAATCGACACTGGGTCTGCTTCGTAAGCTTCTTGGAAAGCTTCAGCAATCGTTTCTCCACTTCCGATTCCACATGGATTCATGTGCTTTAGGGCTACTGCAGTTGGCTCTGTAAATTCTTCTGCGATCCGTAAGGCAGCGTCAGCATCTTTAATGTTGTTGTAAGACAATTCTTTGCCGTGGATTTGTTTTGCGCTGGCAATCGAATAGGGTACGGGTAATGCGTCTTGATAGAAGGAAGCTTTCTGATGACTATTTTCACCATAACGCAATGTTTGTTTCAAAACATAGGTTTTCGTCAAGTTCTCCGTTTCTGTTTCAGCCACCGCTTTGGTCAAGTATTCACCAATCAAGGCATCGTAGGCTGCGGTATGGCGGAAGACTTTGGCAGCTAATTTCTTTCTTGATGCCAACGTCGTATTGCCTTCCTTCAGCTCAGTTAAAACCCAGTCGTAATCCTTGGGATCAACGACAACAGTTACTGAGGCATGGTTTTTCGCCGCAGAACGCAGCATGCTTGGTCCGCCGATGTCGATATTTTCGATTGCGTCGGCTTCTGTGACATCAGGCTTGCTGATCGTTTCTTTAAATGGATAAAGATTGACGACAACGAGGTCGATCGGTAAAATACCGTGCTCAGCCATTGCCTCCATATGAGAAGGCAGATCACGTCGCCCTAACAGACCACCATGCACCCGCGGATGTAGCGTTTTTACCCTACCGTCCATCATTTCAGGAAATTCTGTGATCGCTTCGATGCCGATCGGTTGAAGCCCTGCTTCCTCCAAGACGGTTTTGGTCCCGCCAGTTGAAATGATCTCAAATCCTAAATTGGTCAATTCTTGGACAAATGGTACCAGTCCTTCTTTGTCAGACACACTGATTAATGCACGTTTATTCACGATTTGATAGCCCCTTTTCCACAATTTCAGCTAAAACAGCTGGATAGATTTGGTGTTCCACTTGATGAATTTTCTCTGTCACACTTGTTAACGTATCGTCGGTGTCAATCCGAACGATTTCTTGGGCAATGATTGGCCCTGTATCAATGCCAGCATCGACATAATGAACCGTAACCCCCGTCACTTTCACGCCATAAGCGAAGGCATCGGCAATCCCAGATTTGCCTGGGAAGCTCGGCAACAACGAGGGATGGATATTGATGACTCTGCCTTCATAAGCGGATAATAGGGTGTTCCCGATGATCCGCATATACCCAGCTAAAACAATAAAATCGATGGCATGATACTGCAATTCTTCGATCAATTTCCTTTCAAAGGCTGCTTTTGACGCAAAAGCCGCTGGCTCCAAGACAAGCGTTTCATAGTCTCTTGCGCGGGCTTTTTCTATCACTGGCGCTGCAGGTTTATCGGAAAAGACCAATCCGATCTGCGCCCCTTTGATTTCATTAGCCTGGATCGCATCGGCGATCGCTGTAAAATTGCTGCCCGTTCCAGAAGCAAAGACGGCGATCCTCATCGGACTGCCTCTTTAAAGCAGACAGCTTCGTTGTCACGTTTCGTCACTTTACCGATCCGATACGCTGGTTCTTCATTGGCGGATAGAAGCGCCATTACTGCCGCAACATTTTCTGGCGCAACGGCTAAGACCATACCGATCCCCATGTTGAAAATCTCGAACATTTCTTGGTGAGGAATCGCGCCATGAGCAGCGATCAGATCAAATATCGGCAACTGCGGCCAAGTGTCTAAGGAGATTTCTGCCGCCAGACCTTCAGGCAGCATCCGCGGGATATTTTCAACAAAGCCGCCACCAGTGATATGAGAAATTCCAGCTAGCAATCCTTCTGTCAATAAAGGCTTCAATGCATCCACGTAAATTCTCGTTGGCGTCAATAAACTTTCTGCAAGTGTTTGGTTGTCAAGTTCTGCAAATGTTTCTGCTCCTGTATAGCCATGCTGTTCAAAAAAGACTTTTCTGACTAAAGAGTACCCATTCGAGTGAATGCCTGATGAAGGCAACCCAATCAGCTCATCGCCTTCTTTGATGGTTTCTCCAGTGATCAAGCGACTTTTTTCGACGATTCCTACGGCAAAGCCAGCAAGATCATATTCTTCTGGTTGGTACATTCCCGGCATTTCAGCGGTTTCCCCACCAATCAGGGCAGCACCCGCTTGCACACAGCCCTCTGCGACACCAGCAATGATTTGTTCGATCTTTGCAGGATCGTTTTTACCGACTGCAACATAGTCAAGGAAGTAGATAGGTTCTGCCCCTTGAGCGACGATATCATTCACGCACATTGCGACGCAATCAATGCCGATCGTTGTGTGCTGTTCTTGCTGGATCGCCAATAAAAGCTTAGTTCCTACACCATCTGTCCCAGAAACGAGTACTGGTTCTTTCAATTGGTACGATGATAAGTCAAAACAGCCACCAAAACCCCCGATTGCCCCCATCACGCCTAGACGTTCTGTTCGTTTCACATGCTTTTTGATCCGTTCGACTACTTCATAACCGGCTTCGACATCGACACCGGCTTTTGCATATGCATTTGCCACGTTCGTTCCTCCTCAATCATTCATCCGCTTTTCTTCATTCAGCTCATTCGTCGTTAACGCAAGTAAACCAGCGGTCCTTCACTGCTTCGTTTGAAAAACCATTTTTGCCTACAATTTATTCAGCTAAAGACGCGAGATAGTTTTCTTCATAATCATACAAAGGGGTTGGATAATCGCCATTGAAATAGGCCATACACAATCCTGAGTAAGGTGCGTCAAAATCTAAACCGATCGCTTCGATCAACCCGTCTTCACTTAAAAAGGCCAAAGAATCTGCTTCGATTTTTTCACAAATCTCAGCTTCCGTATATTTGGCTGCGATCAATTCTTTTCTCGTTTGAATGTCGATCCCGTAAAAACACGGATAGCGCAAAGGCGGCGAACCGATACGTACATGAACTTCTTTGGCACCTGCTTCTTTTAGCAGTTGCACGATACGGCGGCTGGTGGTTCCTCGGACGATCGAATCGTCGACTAGAATCACTCGTTTGCCTTCGACTACGCCACGAACAGCTGAGAGCTTCATCCGTACACCTTGTTCCCTTAACTCCTGCGTCGGTTGAATAAACGTTCGTGCGATGTATTGATTTTTTACTAAGCCTAATTCATAGGGAATACCTGAAGCTTCTGCATACCCGCTGGCAGCAGATAAGGATGAATTCGGTACACCAATGACCATATCCGCTTCGATCGGCGCCTCTTGTGCTAAGCGACGGCCCATATTTTTACGGGCACGATGGACGTTGACGCCAGCGATGTTGGAATCAGGACGGGCAAAATAGATAAACTCCATCGAACATATCGCGGGTTGTACTTCTTGGGTATACTGTTCAATTTGAATGCCTGCATCATCAATGATCACGACTTCGCCTGGTCGGACATCACGAATAAATTCCGCACCGATGACTTCCAACGCACAGGTTTCTGAAGCCACCACATAAGCACCATTGACCATTTTCCCGATTGACAATGGCCGAAAGCCATTGGGGTCTAGTGCTGCGATCATGGCATTTTCGGTCAGTAAAAGGTACGCAAATCCACCTTTAACTTGATTTAATGCCTCCTTGACCCGATCCATAAAAAGCGGTTCTTCGCTGCGACGGATCAAGTGCATGAGAATCTCTGTATCGGAATTCGAGTGGAAAATCGCACCAGCCTTTTCTAAGGATTTCCGTAGACTTTTCGCATTCGTCAAGTTGCCGTTATGAGCTAAGCCAATCTGCTGATCAAAAAATTTGAATAAAAATGGTTGAATATTATCAACGCTACCATTACCAGCAGTTGCGTAACGAACGTGACCAATGGCAGCATCTCCTGTCAGACGCTGGAGGACACGTTCATCCGAAAAGACTTCCGCTAGCAACCCTAAATCACGGTGGCCATTGAGTTTCCCCGCATCATTCGTGACAATCCCTGCACCTTCTTGGCCGCGATGTTGCAAACTGTGTAGTCCGAAGTAGGTGACACGAGCGGCATCTGGATGACCCCAAACACCAAAAACCCCACATTCCTCGTTGAGGCTCTTTACTTCATTAAACATGGAATGGCTTCCTCCCATTTCAATTTCGCCTCAGTAAGGGGCATCTCGATCGTATCATCTTGTGCTTGCATGCGAATCTGGCCATCAGCAGTCACTTCCCCGATCGCTGTTGCAGCAGCGCCTACCAGCGCTTCAAAAGCTGCTTGCTTATCAGGTGCGACTGAAAGCACAAATCGGGATTGGGTTTCTGAAAACAATTGTGCTGCTGGCAATGACACGGTCACATTTAGACCAAAGCCCTTGTCAAAAGCGGATTCGGCTAAAGCGATCGCTAAACCACCTTCGGCACAATCGTGGGCACTTTGAACAAGACCTGCTTGGATCGCTGCGGTAACCAATTGTTGGTTCATTTTTTCTGTTTCAAGGTCAAAGGACATTAAACGCCCAGCGATCTTTCCTGTCTGCAGTTTTTGCAATTCAGACCCATTGAAGTCAGCATGGGTTTCCCCTAGGACATAGATCGCATCCCCCGCTGCTTGGAAATGCTGCGTCGTGATATGCGCCAGCTCTTCGATCAATCCGACCATCCCAATTACTGGCGTTGGATAGACCGATTGTCCGTCCGTTTCATTGTATAAGGAGACGTTCCCAGAAATGACTGGTGTCTCTAGCACACGACAAGCTTCTGAGATCCCGTCAGCAGCCGTGGATAACTCCCAGAATCCTTCTGGTTTATCTGGCGAGCCGAAGTTAAGGCAGTCAGTGATCGCCAATGGACGCCCACCGGAAGCGACGATATTTCGAGCAGCTTCTGCAACTGCGATCTGTCCGCCGACTTCTGGATCTAAGTACAGGTAACGAGCATTACAGTCAGTCGTCATCGCCAAGGCTTTATTGGTTCCCTTGATTCGTAACACAGCGGCATCACTGCCGGGTCCTACCACGGTATTGGTACGAACTTGCGAATCGTAGGTTTCAAAAATCGAGCGTTTTGAAGCGATCGTCGGCTGCTGCAGTAGATCGGCAAATACAGACGTTGCTGAGTGAATCACTGGAACAAAGTCTGGTGTTTCCTTAAACACTTTGATCCGTTTCGGTTCTGCCATCTCTTTGTAGTAAGTCGGCGCATCTTCAGCTAAAGCATCTACTGGCAAATTAGCGACTTCCTGTCCGTGATGGAACAAACGATAGTTGCCATCATCTGTTACTTCACCGATCACGACGGCTTCTAGATCATATTTCTTAAAGAGTGCTTCCACTTCAGTTTCATGTCCTTTTTTGACACAGATCAGCATCCGCTCTTGGGATTCTGACAACATCATTTCATAAGGTGTCATATTGGTTTCTCGTTGTGGAACATCGTCTAACGTTAAGCGCAACCCTGATCCGGCTTTTGATGCCATCTCGGCACTAGAAGAAACCAATCCAGCAGCACCCATATCTTGAATTCCGACTAAAATGTCCGAATGATCCACGATCAATTCCAAACAAGCTTCCAACAAAAGTTTTTCCATAAAAGGATCACCGACTTGTACGGCGGAACGTTGTTGTTCTTCTCCTTCGACAAATTCTTCCGATGCAAAAGTCGCCCCGTGTATCCCGTCGCGTCCTGTTTTTGCGCCGACATACATGATGGTGTTTCCAACACCTTTAGCCTGCCCTTTTTGAATATCCTTGTGGGCAATAATCCCTACACACATCGCATTGACTAATGGATTGCCTTCATAACAAGGATCAAATGCCACTTCACCACCGACGGTCGGAATCCCAATACAGTTGCCATAGCCACTGATCCCAGCAACGACTTCTTCCAAAAGATATTTCGTTCTTGGATTATCTAACTCACCAAATCGTAAGGAGTCTAAAACAGCAATCGGTCTTGCACCCATACTGAAGATGTCGCGGATGATCCCACCAACACCAGTTGCTGCTCCTTCATAAGGTTCCACCGCAGAAGGATGATTATGGCTTTCCGCTTTAAAAACGACGGCTAGATCATCGCCGATATCCACGATACCCGCACCTTCTCCAGGCCCTTGCAGTACTTGCGGCCCTTCTGTCGGGAATTTCCGCAAAACAGGTTTGGAATTTTTGTAAGAACAATGTTCACTCCACATCACTGAAAAGAGTCCAGTTTCGGTATAGTTCGGTAAACGTCCCAAAATATCTTCTGAGATCATCCGATATTCTTCTTGGGTCAATCCCCATTGCTCGTATAATTTCGTGTCTTTGATTTCTTGTGGTGTAGGTTCTTTTACGATCATTTTATCCATTTACCGGCACCTTCCCAAAATTTTTCAATAATGAAGCAAAAAACTTCTTGCCATCTTCTGAGCCTAATAAGCTTTCCATCGCTCGTTCTGGATGAGGCATCATGCCTAGAACATTGCCAGCTTTATTACAGATACCAGCGATGTTGTGTAGGCTGCCGTTGACGTTATCTTCATAACGGAAAACGATTTGATTGTTGGCAACCAATTCCTGATAAGTCGTTTCATCACAATAATAATTGCCCTCACCATGAGCGACAGGAAGCGTAATGACTTGATCCGTTTCATATTCAGAAGTAAAAGCTGTTTGATTATTCACTTGCAGACGGACCGGTTTGCAAATAAAATGGAGTGATTCATTTCTTTGTAAAACCCCTGGTAACAAGCCCGCTTCCGTTAAAATTTGAAACCCATTGCAGGTACCAAAGACAGGTTTGCCTTCATTTGCCAGACGAATGACCTCTGACATGATCGTTGAAAAACGGGCGATCGCTCCACATCTTAAGTAATCACCATAAGAAAATCCTCCTGGAAGCAAAACACCGTCAAAACCAGCTAAGCTGTCTGCATCATGGCGCACATATACTGCTTCTGCCCCCATGATATCTTTGATTGCCCACATCAAATCAACATCACAATTTGATCCAGGAAAAACGATCACTGCAAATTTCATAGGGCCGCTTCCTCCATTTGAACCATTTCATAACGGTAGGTTTCCATATTGACGTTCGCCAAAAGCTTGTCGCAGATCGCTTCGATCTCTTCTGCTACAGCTGCTTGTGTTTGATTGTTGGAAGGTGTCACTTTGATTTCAAAGTATTTCCCGATCCGAATATCACTGACATCTTGATACCCCAAGCGATGAACGGCTCCTTTCACAGCTTCTCCTTGAGGGTCTAAAACAGATTCCTTATAGGTTACATAAACTTTGACTAAATACATGCTGAATTCTCCTTTTCTAAACGATTTAAGACTTCTTCATAAACAGGAACGATGTCCCCTAAATCACGTCGATAGACATCTTTATCAAGATGCTCATTTGTCCCCATATCCCATAAACGACAAGTATCTGGTGAAATCTCATCAGCCAGGAGCAACTCGCCCTTCTTGGTTTTGCCGATCTCGATTTTAAAATCGATCAAGCGAATGTTGATGTTCGCAAAGATTTCCAGTAACGCAGCATTGACTTTCAGCGCCAATGTTTTGATCTGGTCCAGCTCCTCTTCTGAGGCAAGCCCTAGATAAAACACATGATCATCATTGATAAACGGATCATCCAAGCGATCTTCTTTGTAGTAAAACTCTACGATCGGCTTTGGCAGTTTGGTTCCTTCTTCGATGCCCAAGCGCTTTGAAAAACTACCAGCAGCCGTGTTGCGAACAACGACTTCTAAAGGAATCATGGTGACAGCTCGAATTAATTGTTCGTGTTTAGACACTAATTGAAGAAAGTGACTTGGGACATTTTTGTCGGCTAGCCGCTGAAAAAGATGCGCAGTGATCTGATTGTTCAAGGCACCCTTTCCTACAACGGCATCTTTCTTTTGACCATTCAATGCAGTAGCTTGATCCAAATAAACGACTCTCAATACATCCTCTTCGTTGGTTTTAAACAATTTCTTGGCTTTTCCTTCATAAAGAAGCACTTCTGATTCCATAATCCACCTCAGTTAAGTAATATTTTTCACATAGCGATGACACACATCTTTATTTGCTTATTATTCTAACAACGCAGAAAAAGCGGGTCAACGATTATCTGTACATTTACATATTAATAAACACGAATGTTCGCTTTTTACCCAGTTGATTGAAAGTAGATTCCTCTTTAGAAGCAGCGAAGGATTTATAAAGCGTTTACAATATTCTTTTTTCATGCTATATTTAGGTCGTATTGTAGCTACATTCAAGGAGGAGTACTATATGTGGTCGCTAAAGAATCGTGCTGAACTTTTTTTAGCTCATTTATCAGACAAAGAAAAACAACAGCTCCATAACGAATTATTGGCCGTGCAGCAAATCCTTTCCATCAACCAACAAACAAGTTTCTATTTATTCAGTCCCTTCAAAAAAGGGGCGCGCCCTCATTATGCCGAAGAACAAAAGCGTGTTCTACAATTTCAAAATGAGCGCAATGACGAATTGATCATTCATCAAATCCATCGCCAAAGCTTATTTAAACATACGTATTCTTTTCGGATTTATTTTAATTTAGAAGAAATGGACTTTTCTTTCTTGGATGATCTTTTGCATCTTTTGAAGGAACAAAGCCAGACACCAACGTTTAAATTGAGTCCAGCGGCAAATTGACTGAGTATCCTTCGATAAAAAAAGGTAAAATAAACAAAAGCCCGTAATTTATCGGGCTTTTTTTGTTATACTATTTTCAGACAACAGAAAGGATACGATCATGCTATTTACGAAACAATCATTTGATGCTTTTTCTTTAGAAACGTTAGACGAACGAATGGAAAAAATCCGTGCCGAGATTCAGCCGATTTTTCAAACGATCGGTGAGGCAGCGATCCCATTAATTGAAGAAAGCTGCCAAGAGCCTTTTTATTTGCATATTGCTCAGCACCGGCGCAGAACCGTCTACCCTCCTGCCGAAACCTGGGCAGGGATCGGTCCGAACAAACGAGGCTATAAAATGGATGCCCACTTTCAAATTGGGATCAATCAAGCGTATGTCTTTGTTTGGCTCAGCGTGATCGATCAACCGAAAAATCAGGCAACGATCGCTGAATCCTGGTTGGCCCAAAAAGAATTATTCGATCGATTACCAGCTGACTTTACACTTTCTCCTGATCACACAAAATACGACCACCACCCTATCGCCATGTGGCCAACCTATCTGGAACGATTGAAGAAAGTCAAAAAAAGCGAGCTTCAAATTGGAAAGATTTTTCCGAAAGAAATGATCGAAGACGTTGAGATGGCGGATATTTTAGCAGTTTATCAAACGCTGTTGCCGCTTTATCATGCCCGTATGACGGCTTTGAAGGAGGAACAATAATATGTCAGAAAATCGGCGCTCTCGCAACGAAAAGCCAGCGAAAAAGCCCAAGCGCTTCGTCTGGTTGGCACTTCCTGCCGCCTTATTGGTACTAGGCGGCGGCTATTATGGTTATACCGTCTATCAGGATCGGCAAGAAGAAGCCGCTGCTAAAAAAGCCCTCACTTCCTTTATCGACGCTTTGGCCGATCAGAAGTACAGTGACTTGCCTGCCTTCGTGTCTGAAGACAGTTTAGCATCAACCGGCTTTACCGCAGACGAAGTCTCTGCAAAATACGAAGCGATCTTCACTGGTATCGGTGCTGAATCATTTAAAGCCTCTGGGATTGAGGTAACTCCTAATGACAAGGATTCCGATCAATTCAATTTCCAATACAACGGTTCCTTGACCACCTCGTTAGGTGAATTAACCGAGCTTTCTTATAGCGGCACGATCACTGTAGCTGATAACGAAGCCAAGATCGATTGGTCCCCTCAGTTGATCTTTCCAGGAATGGAGGGACAAGACAAAGTCAGTATTTCCGTAGATAATGCCACTCGCGGAGAGATTCTCGACCGAAACAACGAACCACTAGCAGAAAATGGCACGCTTTATCAGTTAGGCGTCGTTCCGGGGCAACTGGGCACGGGAGACGAAAAAAACGCCAATATCAAAGCGATCGCGGAACGTTTCGACCTGACAGAAGAAGCCATCGAGCAAGCGTTGGGGCAATCTTGGGTTCAAGATGAGTTGTTCGTCCCCTTGAAGATCATCGAACCAACGGATGAGATGCCAACTGGAACAAGTTTAAAAGAAACGACTGGACGCACTTACCCACTTGGGGAAGCTGCCGCTCAACTGATTGGTTACTTAGGAAATGTAACAGCGGAAGATATCGAAAAAGATGAAACACTAGCAAGCAACGGACAAATTGGTCGTAGTGGTCTGGAAGCTGCCTTCGATAAAGAGTTGCGAGGAGAAAACGGCGGAAAAATCGCCATCACAGATGAAGATGGTGCTGAGAAAGCCGTCCTGTTAGAAAAAGAGCGCGCAGATGGCAAGGATATCCAATTGACTATTGATGCCCAAGCCCAAAAGACGGCGTTTGACTCCTTACAAAACCAAGCAGGAGCAACGGTCGTTACCGAACCCAAAACTGGCGATCTGTTGGTACTTGCCAGCTCGCCAAGTTATGATCCCAATAAAATGACCCAAGGGATCTCACAAGAAGATTATGATGCGTATGAACAAAATGAAGACCTGCCTTTCATCAGCCGCTTTGCTACGGCCTATGCACCTGGTTCGACCTTTAAGGCCATCACTGGTGCGATCGGCTTGGAAAATGACACGATCGATCCTACGCAGAGTATCGCAATCGATGGATTGAAATGGCAAAAAGATAGCTCGTGGGGCGACTACTTTGTGACGAGAGTTACTGATGTAGCTTCTGTGAATCTCAAGGATGCACTGGTATACTCTGATAACATTTATATGGCGCAACAAACTTTATCTATGGGCGAAGATGCCTTTCGTGACGGCTTGTCGAAGTTGATTTTTGGTGAAACATTGGATTTACCGATCGCGATGAATCCTGCTCAAATTTCAAATGAAGACTCCTTCAATTCGGACATTTTACTGGCAGATACCGGCTATGGCCAAGGAGAATTGCTATTGAATCCAATCCAGCAAGCGGCTATTTACTCCGTCTTTGCCAATCAAGGGAAGCTGGTCTATCCCCGTTTAGTGAAAGAGGCAGAGCAAAAAGACAAAGAAGTCTTTAAAGCAGAAACGATCGATCAAATCAATCAAGATTTGACCGCCGTTGTTTCCGATCCAAACGGAACTGCACATTCCTTGGCAGCATTAAACATTCCATTGGCTGCTAAGACAGGAACAGCTGAAATCAAAGAAAAGCAAGATGAAAAAGGCCAGGAAAACAGTTTCTTATTTGCCTTTGATTCGCAAGACCAAGGATTTCTGATGGTCTCCATGCTAGAAGATCGCCAGGAAAACCAATCAGCAACTGGTTTAGCACCTGAGCTATTGACCTACTTAGCTGAACATTATTAAAAAAAAAGCCGCAACCTTCAGACTGATATGCTCCCCCTATATAGGACACTGAAATATAAAGTGGCTTATATAGGGGGAGTTTGTATGTCTAGAGGAAAAATGAAATTAAGTTCAGAAGAACGGCTAGCTTTTGTAGAAAGAGCTTTAAAAAATGAAGCTAGCATAAACAGCCTGGCCAAAGAAGCACAAGTAAGTTTCAGTACGATAGAAAGGTGGATCACTCTTTATGAGAATGAAGGACCCACAGGTTTACTCCCTACAAAAAGGAATCAATCATACTCAACAGAGTTGAAACTGAATGCGGTCCATGATTATTTAGCTGGAACACATGGTAGCTTAAGAGCTGTCGCCAAGAAATACGGGCTTCGTAACAAAAAACAATTAGAAGACTGGTTAAAGATATATAATACTCATAGAAACTTCAAATCAGAAAGTGGTGGAAGTAGAATGAGTAAATCCAGAAAAACAACATTGAATGAACGAATTAAAATTGTGCATGACTGTATTATCAACGGTCGAGACTATGGGAAAACCGCAATTCAGTACCAAGTCTCTTACCAAAAAGTTCGGAACTGGGTGTTGAAATACGACGAGATGGGAGAAAAAGGCTTAGAAGACCGTCGAGGGCAACGAGCGGGAAGTAAACCTGCCAGAACACCCGAAGAAGAAATGCGCGATAAACTGGCTCAACAAGAACGACGGATCAAGTTGCTTGAAATGGAAAATGACCTGTTAAAAAAAGTCAGCGAGTTAGAAAGGAGGCGGGATTTGAATTAGTTCGTCATACGTTTGAATACCAATCGATCAAAGAGCTGCACGAGACAAAAAGCTATCCAATTAACACCATGTGTACCCTGCTCCATGTCACAAGATCGGCCTATTATCGTTGGTTAAAAAATCCCAAACTGCCTGAAGTGGTATTGAATGAACAGTTGGCAGACCTTGTTCGTTATATTTATGAAGCAGACAACGATAAAGGATATCGCAGAATCTGTGAAGATCTCGTGAATGATTATGGCTTTCAAGTGAATGACAAGCGTATTCTTCGAATCTGTCGCAAACTTCAAATCCAATCAACCATCAAGCATTCAGGCAATAGTATCACTAAGGCATCCAAGACTCCGTATCATATTGCGAAAAATTATTTGAATCGAAAGTTCTATGCGGATCAACCGAATCAAAAATGGCTAACAGATGTGAGTGAATTCAAGTATTATGAAGGGGCCGAAGTGAAGAAAATCTATTTGAGCGCTATTCTCGATCTCGCCGATCGTCGCATTGTTTCATTTGTCATCAGCGACAAAAATGACAATAAATTAGTCTTTGATACCTTCGATCAAGCAGTCGCCGCCGAGCCAACCGCTCATCCGCTATTTCATAGCGATCGCGGATTTCAATATACAAGTAAAGTTTTTTGCACAAAGCTAAAGAAAGCGAAAATGAAGCAGAGTATGTCTCGTGTCGCCCGTTGTACCGATAATGGTCCAATGGAAGGCTTCTGGGGAATGCTTAAGCGAGAAAAATATTATCGGCGAAAGTTTATCAGTAGAGAAAGTCTCGTTGAAATGATCGAGAAATACATGAACTATTACAACAATGGTCGCTATCAACGATGTTTGAAGAGCAAAACACCGATCCAAGTTCATCAAGAATTATTAATGGCAGCTTAATCACTCCCCCTCTTGGACAAGCGAATAGAATAAATCCGCTTAACCAAGAAGGAGGCCAGTCGAGCAAAGTTGAGGTTAAACAAAGTAAAAAACATAAAAACTGCCTACCGAATTTCGGTAGACAGTCGTCAAAATAATTTTATTCTATTTCATTGTCCACTTGACGGGGAGCCCAGCAGACAAGGATCTGAAGGTTGCGGCTTTTTTCTTATTCGGCTAAACCGACACGTTCAAAGATCGTGTCGACTTGTTTTAAGTGATGGTTGTAATCAAACGCATCGTCTAAGTCTGCTTTGGACAACACATCCGTAATGGCTGGATCATCTTCTAATAGTGGACGGAAATCCGTTTGCTCATCCCAAGCTTGCGCTGTTTTTGGCTGAACCAAGTCATAGGCTTGCTCTCTTGTCATACCGTGATCGATCAATTTCAACATCACTCGTTGGCTGTAGATCAATCCAAAGGTCGCATTCATATTGCGCTTCATATTCTCTGGGAAAACAGTCAGATTTTTGACGATATTGCCAAAGCGATTCAGCATATAATCGATCAAAATCGTCGTATCCGGAATAATGATCCGTTCTGCCGATGAATGTGAGATATCCCGTTCATGCCACAGTGAGACATTTTCATAAGCTGTCACCATATGGCCGCGAACGACTCGTGCAAGTCCCGCCATATTTTCAGAACCGATTGGGTTACGCTTATGGGGCATGGCAGAAGAACCTTTTTGACCTTTTGCGAAGAATTCTTCAACTTCTCGGGTTTCTGATTTTTGTAAGCCCCGGATTTCAGTGGCAAATTTCTCAATGCTAGTTGCGATCAACGCCATTGCAGAGAAATACTCTGCATGCAAGTCACGAGGTAGTACTTGTGTGGAAATATCTTGCGCACGAATCCCTAATTTTTCACAGACATACTCTTCGACAAACGGTGGAATATTTGCAAAGGTTCCAACTGCTCCGCTGATCTTTCCTGCTTCGACCCCTTTTGCTGCCCGCTCAAAACGCTCGGCATTGCGTTTCATTTCCGCATACCATAAGGCTAATTTCAAGCCAAAGGTCGTTGGTTCCGCATGTACACCATGGGTACGTCCCATCATTACGGTATGTTTGTATTCTTTGGCTTTTTCACCAATGATCGTCACAAAACGATTTAAATCTTCCCGAATCAAGTCGTTGGCTTGTTTCATCAAGTAGCCATACGCAGTATCAACAACATCCGTCGACGTCAAGCCGTAGTGGACCCATTTACTTTCATCACCTAAAGATTCAGAGACTGCTCGGGTAAAAGCAACCACATCATGTCGCGTTTGCGCTTCGATCTCTAAGATACGGTCGATATCAAAGGTTGCTTTTTCACGAATCAAAGCAACATCCTCTTTCGGTATCTCCCCTAGTTCCGCCCAAGCTTCATCCGCCAATATTTCTACTTCTAACCACGCTTGGTAACGGTTTTGATCGGTCCAAATAGCACCCATTTCTGGTCTTGTGTAACGCTCTAACATGTTATTATCTCCTTTAATCCCAAATATTGGTTTGATAGATTTCTTCAGTGGTCTCTGCGATATCTTCTGTCAAAACAGTGATATGACCCATTTTACGCCCGGTTTTCGCTTCTTCTTTGCCATAGTAATGGAATTGCCAAGCAGGTTTTGTGGCAATCAGCTCATACGTTTCTGTCAATTCATCGCCTAAGACATTGACCATGACTGCTGGTGAAAGCAATGACACTTCTGGTAATGGCCAGCCACAGATCCCCCGGATATGGGCATCAAACTGACTCATGGAACAAGCTTCGATCGAATAGTGACCAGAATTATGCGGTCGCGGTGCCAACTCATTGACATACAAGCCGCCACTTTTAGTCAAGAACATTTCGATGGCTAAAACGCCTTGCAGATCCAAGGCCTTCGCAATAATATGAGCGATCCGTTTTGCTTCTTCGGCAACTTCTGGATCAATGCGCGCAGGAGCGATCGTTTGATGCAAAATATTGTTGCGGTGGATGTTTTCTACCACTGGGAAAGTGGTAAAGGTTTCTCCATTACCAGCAACTAAAATCGACAATTCTTTTTCAAAAGGAATCCACGCTTCTAATTCGCACGTCCCTTCACGCAGTAAGTTCATCGAAGGCGCTAAGTCCGCGGTACTGTATAACACGTGCTGCCCTTTTCCGTCATAACCGCCTCTAGTCGTTTTTAACACACAGGGATAACCGATACTGTCGATGGCATCTTGGATATCCGTTGGACTGATGATCGTGGCATAAGGTGCAATTACGATATTGTTAGCCTCTAGAAATGACTTTTCTAATAAACGGTCTTGAGTGATTGCTAACAGGTCAGTCCCTTGAGGGATATGGGAATAAGGCAAAATGGAATTCAAAGCCTCGACACTGACATTTTCGAATTCATAGGTGATCACGTCGGCACGTCGAGCCATTTCTTCTAAAGCAAACACATCATCGTAGGCAGCAACAATATGCCAATCAGCGACTTGGGCTGTTGGACAATTGGCAGTAGGGTCTAAGACGCCAACCCGAAAGCCCATTTCTTTGGCACTCATTGCCATCATACGACCTAGCTGTCCTCCGCCAACGATTCCGATCGTTGCGTTGGGCATTAAAGGTTTAATCAAGTTGATCACTACTTTCCAATACAATTTCTTTTAATGTATTTCTTCGCGCGTTTAATTTCTCCGCTATCTCTAAATCATACATGGAAAGCATCTGCGCTGCAAGTAGTCCTGCGTTAGTTGCGCCAGCTTTTCCGATCGCTGTTGTTGCCACTGGTACACCAGCTGGCATCTGCACGATCGATAGTAGGGAATCCAACCCGTTTAATGCGCGAGATTGTACAGGCACACCAATGACGGGCAACGTTGTTTTCGCTGCGACCATTCCTGGCAAATGAGCTGCTCCCCCTGCTCCTGCGACAATGACTTTGATTCCTTCTGCACGAGCAGTTTCGGCAAATTCGAACATCAAATCTGGTGTACGATGTGCCGAAACGACTTTTTTCTGATAAGGTATCGCTAACTCATCTAAAATCAAGCAGCACTCCTTCATTGTTTCCCAATCTGACTTGCTCCCCATAATCACTGCAACTGCTGGTTTCATTTGATTTTCCCTCCAACGATTTTTTACTAGTTTCTTCTGAAACAAGCTCAGAAGTATTTTCTCACGAAATTAGTTTGTTAGCAGCAGTTTGTCACTGCGACCCAACGCCCTTTGCATAGCACGTTATGACTAACAATCACTTTCCCCTTTAAATAGTAACGAGTTGCCGGAGCAATGTCAAAATATTTTCGAACTATTTGCTAGTTTAACTTTGTATCGTTCGTTTTTATGGCTAAGAAAACCATTCAGTCTTTCTGTTTGGCAGGAAAAAGACAAATAAAGGAACAATACAAAAAATCCAGACGAATCCTCGTCTGGATCAAATCAACTTACTGTTGCAAGCTCAATTCCGTCACTTCGTCTGTTTCTTTCGGCAATCCGTTGAAGAACAGATTCAAAACAATGGCTGTCAAACTACTCATGACGATCCCATTGCCTGTAAACATTTGGACGGTTTCAGGCATCTGACTGAATAAGGTTGGCATCATATTGAACCCTAAACCAAAACCGATCGATACCGCAATCACTAACAAGTTCTTGTCATTCATAAAATCAACTTTGCTCAGCATTCGCATCCCTTGAACAGCGACCATGCCAAACATCACTAACATGCCGCCTCCCAGTACTGCTTCTGGAATGATTTGCGCAATGGCACCGACTTTTGGAAACAGCCCTAATACGATCAAAAAGATAGCTGAAAAGAAAATCGGGCGTCGCGTCTTAATACCTGAAAGTTGAACCAAACCTACATTTTGTGAAAATCCAGTATAAGGAAATGTATTGAATATCCCCCCAAGGATCACCGCCAAGCCTTCCGCACGATAGCCGCGCTTTAAGTCATTGCCTGTAATCGGTTTTTCAGTAATATCTCCCAGCGCAAAATAAACACCAGTGGACTCTACCAGACTCACGATGGAAATAATGATCATCAAAACGATCGACCACAGATCAAAGGTTGGTAAGCCAAAATAAAAAGGCTGAGGCAAATGAAACACAGGCGCGTGGGCGATGGCAGAAAGATCCACCAATCCTAAGAGCGCTGCTAAAATGGTCCCACCGATCAAACCGATCAAAACGGCAATCGAGCGAATAAAGCCTTTCCCAAAGACCTGCACCCCAATGATCAAGGCAATCGTCACAAAGCCTAACAATAAATTCGTTGGATCACCAAAGTTAGCAGCTGCAGCATCGCCCCCACCGATTTTAGTGATGGCGACTGGAATCAAGGTCAAGCCGATGACGGTAATCACGGTTCCCGTCACCAATGGGGGAAACAAGACTTTGATTTTCGAAAAAATGCCAGCGATCAGAACAATGAAAATCCCAGCGGCAATGATCGCTCCGTAAATCGCACTGATCCCTGATTTGGCGCCAATCAAAATCAATGGGGAGACAGCTTGGATGGCACAGCCTAAAACGACTGGTAGGCCGATCCCGAAAAAGCGGGTAACAACTAGTTGCAAAAGCGTAGCGATTCCGCACATGAAAATATCGATCGAGATCAAATACGTCATCTGAGCTTCATTGAAGCCCAGACCTGTTCCAATCAACAAAGGAACGGCAACAGCTCCTGCATACATCGCTAGTAAATGTTGCAAGCCTAAAACTGCTGAACGGCTATTCGTTTCTTTCATTAGGCATCTCCTTCTAAAAAGCTGACTTGTCCCTCAGACAATGAGGCGATCCGTGCTAGTGAAACAACAGGAATCCCCATTTCTTCAAGTAATTGTCGACCACTTTGGAATGATTTTTCAATCACGATACCGATACCGACGACGTTGGCTCCTGCTTGTTGGCACAGTTCGATCAAGCCTTTTGCTGCTTGTCCGTTTGCTAAAAAATCATCAATAATCAAGACTGTATCCTCTGAAGACAAAAATTTCTTGGAAATCGATACTTGGCTGGTCACTTGCTTGGTAAAGGAATAGACAGATGCAGTCAGCAGCTCTTCATCCATTGTCAAACTCTTTGCTTTACGGGCAAAGATCATTGGTACTTGTAACTGTTCTGCAGTATAAAGGGCTGGTGCGATCCCTGAAGCTTCGATGGTCACTACTTTTGTGATGCCGCTTCCTTGAAACCGTTCCGCGAAGACTGCACCGATTTCTTTCATCAACTCATAATCCACTTGGTGGGTCAAAAATTGGTCCACTTTAAGAACCCCTTCGCCCAGCACATTTCCGTGTGTTTTGATACGCTCAACTAATTTTTCCATCCTAGCTCTCCTCGTTCCTTTCTATTCCATCCTGAAAAAAAAGACACTCTTTTTGCCAAAGCAAAAAAAGTGTCTAACAGGCACGATTTTTACTTATAGTCCGATATTTACGGTATCGGGTAGAGACTGTCGACCATATTTCGACGATATACAAGTAATTTTTAAATGATAGATTCGATTATGCCTGTCTTTGATTAAAAACACAAGCATGGAATGCCCTTTATAAATAAAAATATTCTCATTTGTGGATCATTTCCTACTCTGGCTTCTCCATATCGCGATAGTGTTCCATCTTTTTACTGAAAAGCTCCCCATTGGACGGCGGCGTGTAGGTGATGGCATTCGCGCCTGCTTCAATCGTTTCTAAGATGCTTTCATCGGTTGGTCCACCGGTTGCGATGATCGGCAGCTTCGGATATTTTTTACGGAAGAAAGCCACGGTATCTGCTGTGTCCTTGCCCGCACTGATATTGATGACTTTCACACCAGCTTCAAGCTTGGCATCAATTTCGGTATACTTACTCGTTACGGTACTGATAACGGGAATATCTACAACTTTACAGACCTGCTCCACAGTTTTCAGTGGCGTTGGTCCGTTTAAGACGACCCCGATCGACCCTTGGGCTTCAGCAAACATGCTCATATAAGACGAGCGAAATCCTTGGGTCAAGCCCCCGCCGACACCAGAAAACACTGGAATGTCCGCTGCTTCGATGATTGCTTTCGTAATTGCTGGGTGTGGTGTAAAGGGATAGACCGCAATCACAGCATCCGCATTTGTATTACGGATGATCGCAATATCCGTTGTGAAAATAATGGAGCGGATTTGTTTTCCAAATATTTGAATACCGCTAGCCTCTCGAATAACTTTAGGCACTTTCACGATATCTTTACGCAAATCGGTGGTGATTTTTGGCATATATTTTTCTTCCATAAGCAGCCAACTCTCTTTTCTTATTGATCAAATCGATTCAATTGGTAGGTTTCAATTACTTGAATGATTTTGCTGGCATAATCCGGATCCGTTGCATACCCTGCATCTTGTAATGCTTGTGCGGCACTGCGGTAGTCGTTTGCTGTCAAGACATTTACATAAAGTGCAGGATTCCAATCCACACCATTTACAAACAACATCGTATGATCATCCATTGATTCTTCCCAAGTATCATAGACACGAAAATCTCCTTGAATCGTGACCCATTCTCCATTATAAAACTCTTGGGTATCTAATGTCACCTTTTTTGAATGGCCAAACGACTTAATTCCAAATAAATTATTGTATTCACTGGCTAGAGAACTTTGACCCCAATCTGATTCAAGGATTGCCTGTCCAATAATGATACTTGGTAAAATCCCGTAGCCCTTTTGCAGTTCTTGTGCGTAAGGAGCGATGCGATCAATAAATTCTTCATGGGAGATGGCTTCCGTGTTTGTTTCTTCCTCTTTTGGAAGGGGGTCTGCCAAACTATTCAAGGAAAAAATAAAAGCAATCCCAATCAAGAATAACCCTAGAAAGACTAATGGGAAACGAGTCTTCTGTTTTTTTCGTCTTGCGCTCATTTTTTCACTTCCTTTGTCTGACTAAACACATTTTCAGAAAACAAATTGCCTCCATTCAGCAACAACTCATCTTGTGTAAGCTCACTGCTTTCTTGACTTTTAGCAAGAGACCCCTCATAGATCCAGTCCTCTGCCAAAGGATCTTCCCATTCGTGAGAGGACAGTTCTGCTTCTTTTCGAGCGATGTGTTCTTTTGCTTCTTCCAGAAACTCTTCAAAGGTCAACTCCTGCTCCTCAATGTAGGTTGCCACTTCGACCCCTACATATCGTAGATGCCAAGGCTCATAATCGATTTGCGTAATAGCATGTTTTCCTTTCGGGTAACGGATGATAAACCCATACTCCCTTGCATGAGCTTGTAGCCATTTTCCACCCTCAGTATCACCGAACCCCTCATTGAGCAGTTCTCCTGTATGATTTTGATACCAATCCTGATCCACAACATCAACAGCAAGCCCAGTATGGTGTTCGCTATAGCCAGGCTCAGTAAAGGTCAGTTTCGTGATCCGAATTGCTTCTTCTTTTGTATGACCTTGACTCATCAGGGTGTTGACATTGGCATTGAATATCTCCTCTTGATACGCGACTGAACGGTAGGCAGAGACCATCACCAAAGGATGTCCTGCAGCTCTTGCGGCATCTGCCAGCTTTTCATAAGCTGAAACGATGCGTTGATCGACGAGATAGCCATTCGACAATTTCCCTAAATCTTTTTGGGCAATTTCGCTTTTGATTTTATTGTTTGGGCCTACCAAAACCAATGACCAATCATCCAATGAGACAGTTGGAAAATCCTCTTCGTTCACTTCATCACTAGCACTTGCTTGTTCTTGTGACTCTTGCGTGTTCCCATTTGGCTCTTTTTCATTTGTTTCTGTTGTTTCACCCGTTGATGCTTGATCTGTTGAACGAGCGATACTTGCACTCTTTGTTGGGGTGACTGCGGTCACTCGGTTCACTTGAATGGTTAAAAGAACCAGAAACAAGAAGCCCGCCGCCGCAGCCATTCCATAATACTTTTTCAAAAAATATCCTACCTTTAGTTGTAAGTTTCTTCCAGATTTTCTTTGACCCACTCCAACAGTTCGATTTTTTCATTGCGAATTTGCTGCTGAACAAAAGCGGGCAATCGGAAGTTTAGTATATCATCATAACCCCACTCATCATACGTAATACTGACTCTCAAATCAAGGTATTGGGCTGTTTCTTCAGATTCTGTTAACAATTCGACTTTCGCTAAATCGCTTGCTAACCACGTTCTGGCGATTTGAGTCTTCATTTTTTTGAACTCGACGACCGCTTGATTGCGTTTTTCTGGATAAATGACGGTTTGCCGAATGATTTTTTGGATCAACATCCATTCATAATCTGAAAACAGCAGCTTCACTTTCTGATTTTCAGCAGGTGACAGACTCATTGTGCCATTTTTCCATGCCTCCCATTGCTCCTCGGTGATGCCTAATTGTGTTTCATAAAACTGTTTTTCTGATGCGTATTGCTCGATGATGGTATTTAAAATAATTGCAATTGATACATTATGCATATGTTATCCCTCCTCTTCTATATTTTACTGAAAGTCAGCCGTAATGGAAACTTTTTGCGATTGTTTTTGATTATTTTAAAGAATTGATTTCTTTTGTTATACTAAATACGAAGGAGATGATCAATGATGAAAAAATACCGTTGGGGAATGATTGGCCTCGGAGATATCGCAACGCAATTTGCTGCTGGCTTTTCTAATGAAGCAAGTGAACTATATGGGGCCAGTGCCCGGAGTTTCCCTAAAGTCCAAGCATTTGCTGAGAAACACTCTATTCCCCATGCCTATGAAAGCACAGATGCCATGTTAGAAGATCCGCAAATCGATATTGTTTATATTGCAGTACCTAATGATCTTCATCATGAATTTATTATGAAAGCTCTGATGGCAGGAAAACATGTCCTCTGCGAAAAAGCCATCACCACCAGTGCCGATGAGCTAGCGGAAGAACTAGCCTTAGCCAAAGAAAAAAACCTAATCTTAGAAGAAGCAATGACGATTTTCAATATGCCGGTTTATGCTCGGTTGAAAGAAGAGATCGATGCCGGACGATTAGGAAAATTAAAAATGATCCAAGCACCATTTGGCAGCTACAAAGATCCAGACCCAAGCAATCGTTTCTTCAATCCAGATTTAGGCGGCGGTGCTTTATTGGATATCGGTACGTATGCTGTTTCATTTGCCCGCTTTTTCATGACGGATACACCAGAAGTGACGTTTAGCAGCATGAAGCCCTTCTCTACAGGTGTGGATGAACAATCAGTCACGATATTACAAAATCCAGCCGATGAAATGGCTAGTGTCACGCTGACTTTTCAAGCGAAAATGCCTAAAACCGGTATCGTCGCTTTCGAAGAAGGATACATTACCGTAGATGAATACCCTCGTGCGGACAAAGCCGTGATCCATTTCCGAGATGGAACAAATGAAGTGATTGAAGCTGGCGACAGCAGTCAAGCCCTTAATTATGAAATTGCCAATATGATCAAAGCCATCGATGGCGAGATCGAAGGATCGATCCATTTGACCACCGATGTCATTGACGTTCTTGATCAAATGCAAGCTTTTTGGGAACAGCAGTAAAATGAAAAAGACTCCTTTTTAGGAGTCTTTTTTTAGCGTGCCATTGTTTGCATTTGATCAGAAAAGTCGGCTTTGATTTCAATAAAACTTTTAAAGGTTTGCAGAAACTGAAACAGCTGAGCGCGATTTTCAAACTCTGCTCTTGTTTGGGGCAATGGCTTTTGTCGATAATCTTCATAAAGCGCAGCAATTTTTGCCAAGATCTCTTTCCCATCGTTATTTTCGTGAAAGGACTCGGCAGTAAAGGATAGCAACTCTTGAAACGCATTTGTATAGGCTTCTTCTACCCAAAACAACTGCAATAAGTCAACCATTTCTAAGAGTAAGCGTGCCTGACTTTGGCGCATGGTAAAGTACTCTTCATAATAGGAGGCTTCTCCTCGCCATTGATTTTCACTATGCACCATTGCTTGTTGTTTGCCTTGCTTGATATCCCCCAAAAGCGTTTGGCAGACCTGGGGAAGCGTCGCCTTTTCTTTTTCAGTTAACGCAATCGACATGTCTTTTAAAAGACTTTTAAACGTTTCTTCCACTAATTGCTGTCTTTCTTTCAATGCTCGTTCGCCATCTGGCATATATAAATTGAACAAAAGTGCAAAGCCAATGCCAATACTCATCAATAAAAAAGCATTCCCAATCAGTGGCCAAGCAAACGAACGTTCCATCATATAATGGGTCACCAAGACAGAATTGACGACGATCCCATCGGTCAAATTGAAATAGACAGCGGTTGGGATAAAGACAAAGAGAAAAAGAACAAATCCTATCGGCCCAAAGCCTAATAAATGGAAGCTGACAAAAGCTAAGAGCGTTGCGATCGCCAAAGAGATCAAGCGCCCGATTCCCGTAAAAAGTGACGTTTTCTTTGTATTACCGACGCTTAAAATGGCGATGATCCCTGCGGCTGGCGCATACAAAAGACCGATCTGTTGTGCCAGAAACATTGATAAACCAGCAGCAATCGCCGTTTTCACGGTCCTCATTCCGATTTTCATTTTTGTCACCTCCTGTGAAAAGTATACTAAATTGTGAGGAATAAGACTAGAATTTCTCAACTGCTTTGGGTATGATTAAGTAAAGGGGGCATTTGACCATGAAACTGGGGCGTTTTCGCTTGGGTATGCGAACGATAAAAACAGCCATTGCTGTCATGCTTTGTATTCTGCTCTTTCATTTTCTTGATCGTGGCCAACCATTGATTGCTGCCTTGTCGGCTGTCTTTTCTTTGCGACAAGACCTGACCACAACGATCTCTTTTGGTAAGTCACGGGTATTAGGAAATACGATCGGCGGCGGTACAGCCATTTTTTACTTTTTGACGAAGCAATATTTTCAAAATGACTTTCTGATCGAATTGTTTGTCTTGCCAGCGCTAGTCATTTTTGTCATCGTTTTTTCAGATGGCATCAATAACAATTCTGGCATTATCTCTGCTATTGCGACGATGCTTTTGATCACTTCCAGTGTCCCTCAAGGGGAATCGATCATCTTCGCCTTAGACCGTGTATTGGACACCTTTATCGGCACGTTAGTTGCCCTATCGATCAATTTCGTCATTCGACCACCTGAGGAAGAGAAAAAGGATGAGATCCAAGAAGATCTGGTGGTGCTGAGGCAAAAAGAGCTTGAACTAAAAGCCATGCTAGAAGAAGTCCAAGGCGAGATTTCCGAACAAGAAAAACAAGAAAAATAAAAACAGCCTTTTTCCAGAATCATTCTGAGAAAAGGCTGTTTTTGTTACTCATTGGCTTTCAGTGCATCGATCATATTGACATGTTTCAGTTTGAAATACATTGCGATCCCTACCACGCTTGAAAATAAGCAGGTCAATCCAGCGGCATACACATAGCTCATTGGTTCAACTGTCGGTGAAAACATGGCGATATCGACTTCGATGGTCTGTAAGACAAATTGATGCTGAAGCACCCCTAATAATAAACCAAATGCAATGCCGAAGATCGTCAGAAAGATATTTTCACGAAAGACGTACATGGTCACTTCTCGATCATAAAAGCCCAATACTTTGATGGTCGACAACTCGCGAATGCGTTCCGCTATATTGATGTTGTTCAAGTTGTACAACACGATAAAGGCTAATGCCCCCGCAGACGAGATCAAGATCCAGATGACGATGTTCAAGGTTGCGGTCGTGTCATCTAAGGCATCCGCTGAAGCTGAGAGGAAGGAAACATTGATGACATTGTCTTGTGCCATCAAATCAGCCGCGATCGCTTCTTCCTCCGATTTCGTCAAACGCTGACTGAATTTCAATAACTCACTGTTGTAAGAAGGGGCTGCCTGAAAGATCTTTTGATACGCATCTGGGGTCAAATAAGCAAAATGCCCTGTGTAGTTTTCTGCGATTGCAGCCACATTCAGTTCAAATGCTTCGCCGCTTTCATTCGTCAACGTTATCGTATCACCCACCGATAATCCAAACAACTTAGCAAGCTTTTCATTGATGATGGCACCCTCTCCTTCTAGCTCGTAAGCTTCTCCTGAAACCCGATCATTCAAGTGGACAAATCTCGATAAAGCCGCAGGATCTTCTGGCACGGTGACGGTTACTTCTTGCTGCGTGACCCCCGATTGAGCCAACGTCAGACTTTCCGTATGCAAGAATAACCCTGCTTCAAAGCCTTCAATATCTTCTGCGGCGGCTTTTGTTTCACTCATTGCTTCAGAATCCTCATCATCAAAGGTGATCACTGCCTGATACTGCCAGATTTTCTCAAACTGTAAAGGAATGATATTGCTGATGGAATCTCTTAGACCAAATCCAGTCAAGATCATGGAGGTACATCCCGCGATCCCTAAGATGGTCATGAGCATTCTGGACTTGTAGCGAAACAGGTTTCGCATTGTAACTTTTTGAATAAAACTTAAGTGCCGCCATATAACGGTGATTCTTTCTAAGAGAATTCGTTTTCCTGTTTTGGGTGCCTTTGGTCGTAACAATGAAGCCGATGACTGTCTTAAATCAAAACGTAAAACCAGCAGCGCGATACCGATGGTGCAAAGCAAGCTGACTCCCACAGCAATCAATGAAAGCCGCAAATACCATGGGGTGTCATACTCCGTGAGATTGTAAAGCGGTCCATAAGCTTGAATGATGATTGCTGGAAAAAAGGAAAAGCCGACTGCTAGACCCAATACAGCACCTGTGATGCCTGCTGCAGAGGAATAAAGCAAAAATTTCTGTCCAATCTCCCAGTTACGATAGCCTAATGCTTTCAATGTACCGATCTCACTACGTTTTTCATCGATCATCCGCGTCATGGTGGTTAGACTGACTAACGCTGCAATCAAAAAGAAGATAACTGGGAAAATCGTCGCTAACGAAGAAACCCGTTCCGCATTGTCTTGGTACTCTGAATAACCAGGATTCGCATCGCGGTTCGCGACACGATAAACTGCCGGTTTTAGCTCCAATAATTCCTGCTCTTTTTCAGCAACTTCTTTTTTGGCATCTTCAAGTTTTTCGTGTTCTTTTGGTGCTCTTTCTTTAAATTCGTCAAGCTTTTCTTGAAGGGTTGCTTCGTTTTCTCGATATTCTTGCCAACCAGCAGCTAATAAAGACTGACCCTTGGCTTTTTCAGAAGCTAAGGTCTCACGAGCGTCGCTCAGCTGCGTCTCTCCTTGGGTGATCTGGGTCTGCGCTTGTGCCAATTCTTGGCGCCCAGCTCTGATTTGGCTCCAGCCAGCATTGACTTGCTGTTGTGCCTGCTGAAGTTGCGCTTCTTGGTCATTGATCGCAGCCATTTGCCCAAGTAATTGCGCACGTTGTTGCTCACCTTCGGCAATGAGTGGACGCAATGTATCTTCAACTGCCGTGAGCATAGTAGCAATCATCGTTTCATCGATTTCCTCCAGATCAGGAATCGGACCAAGGACATCTGTCGGCAGGTTCAACTGTGCCAGAGCGGCGGTTACTTGTGCATAGACGATAGGCAGCTGGGCCAGTTGCTCCTCTGCAGAAAGTTGACCCACACTTCTGATTTGATCCATGCCTTGGTATGCCAGCGCCAGTTGCTCCTCTACCTGCTGGATGCCCCTTTGTAGTTCAGGTCTTTGTGCCAAAACAGATGCCAACTGAGCTTGGGCTGACTGTACTTGGGCTTCTTGCTGAATCAATGCTTGTTCATTTTGATCTAGCAGGCGTTGATTTTCGATCAATGCCTGTTTCCCCTCAGCTAATTTTTGCGCTTCTCCATTCAATTGCTCTTGGGCAGTTTGAATCTCTGTCTGAAAAGCTGCTTCTTGTTCCGTCAACTCCTGATGCACCTGCGCCAATTTCTCTGTTGCGTCGTCCAGTTCCGCTTGCGCTTGCTGCAATGCTTCTTCGCCATCACGGATCTGTTCTTTGGCCTCATCAATGGCTGGTTGCGCTTCATCGATCAACTCTTGCCGCCGTCCTTGTGCCCGCGGAGCCAACCGTTCTTCTACTTCATCACTTACTTGATCCCTTTTTGTCTGATATGCTTCTGAATAGCTAGCCACTTGCGATAGCTCATCAAAACGAACTAACAATCTAGCATACGCAGTTTCTTTAAAATCTTCTTCTGGAATTACTGCAAAGTAATCAACCGTCCCATTCCCAACGGTACTATTGCCTCGATGAAAATTCTCAATAAATTCGGGACTATTGACAAAGCCAACGATCGTATAAGTGTTCGTTTCTAGCTGGTTTTCACCGCTTTCTGGCAGTTCAAAAGTTTCATCTAGTGCAAACCCACCGCTGCTTTGTGCCGCTTGATCCAAAGCAATTTCCCCTGACTTTTGCGGCAATCGACCAGAAGTCACCTGATATTGATTGACTTGCCGCTCCTTCGAAAGGGAAAAGACACGGATCACGGCACGGTGATTTTCGGCATTGATATCGGCGATCTGCTCTGCTTCAACAGACGTGACACCAGGCATTTCTTCAATGATTTCCCGATCGGCAGTCGACAACCCTAATGTTGACGCAATCGTAAAGTCCGCTAATTTCTGGCGAGCAAAATAATCTTCAGCTGCTTGTTCCATATTCGGACCAGTTGCACTGATCCCCACAAAAAAAGCGACCCCTAAAAAGATAATGCCTAATATGGACAAAAACCGCCCGGGTGCTTGCCTGATTTCACGTAAACTGGAACGTAATAATGTTTTTTTCATAGGCATTTACCAAGAAATAGAGGCAATTGGAATCGGATGAGTATTTTTTTCCATCTTGCGGACCTTTGCATCATTGATATGGATCACACGATCAGCCATGGGAGCCAATGCGCTGTTATGTGTAATGATCAAAACGGTCGTCCCAGTCTCGCGAGCCGTTTTTTCTAGAATTGCTAGAATCTGTTTCCCCGTTTCATAGTCAAGGGCCCCAGTTGGTTCATCACAAAGCAGCAATTTGGGCTTCTTCGCAATAGCACGAGCGATCGTGACTCGCTGCTGTTCGCCACCAGACAATTGCGCTGGAAAGTGATCCAAGCGATCACCAAGCCCAACTTGGGTCAAGATCTCAGCTGCATCAAGTGCCTCTGGCACGATTTGTGCTGAGAGTTCAACGTTTTCTCTGGCTGTCAAATTAGGGACCAAATTATAAAACTGAAAGACAAAACCGACATCTTTGCGGCGATAGGTCGTCAATTGTTTGGCATCAAAGCCAGCAATATCTGTTCCATCAACGATCACTTTGCCACTATCACATTGATCCATTCCGCCTAATATGTTCAAAACGGTGGACTTACCAGCGCCACTTGGACCAAGGATCAGTGCGATCTCTCCTTTTTCTACGGAAAACGAAACACCATCATTAACAGCAATAACCGTGTCGCCCATTGTGTATTTCTTCACTTCTTTCACAACTTCGATATAACTCATTATGTTCCTCCAAGAATTCCAGCGCCGCATGCGCTTTCTCGCTTAATAGTGTATCATACTTATTCCTGCGAAAGAAACAGCAAAAAAGCAGCTCATTTTATCAAATTAAAAAATCTGAGACAAAATGATGCTCATTCTGTCCCAGAATCGATTTTACACTTCCATCTAATTTGATTGACAAAGAACAAAAACCAATCATTGTGCTTGGTCGGCAATTCTTCGCTGGGTTTCTTCCCAAAGTTTTTGCGCTTGCTGCCGCTCATCAAGGATCTCGGTCGGCACTGCCTGACGATCGACAAAGTAGCACCCGCTAATGCCAGCCACCTCGGGGCTTAGTGCCAAATATATCGCTGTATCAGACCCTTCCTCTGGTGTTTTGAAAAAAGGCGTGAGCATTTTGTAGACAGATTGACCAAATCCTGTCTGTCTGCTGACCCCTAAGCTGGTCGCCACAGCTCCCGGATGCAAGGCATTGGCAGTAACGGTCGTATTGCGCAGTTGAAACGCAAGCGCATCTGTAAATAATATCAGGGCTTTTTTTGAGCGCCCATATTCCCGCCAAGGCAAAAAATTCGGCACATCGAAAAAGCGCTGATCCTTTTTCTTTACAAATTTGTAAGCACCAGAAGCAACATTAACGATCCTACCAGCATCCGCACGTTTTATTAGCGGCAATAACTGACGGGTCAGTTCAAAATGCCCCACGTAGTTTACGCCCAGCATTTGTTCAAATCCATCGGCTGTTCGCTCTTTTTTTAAATTGACGATGCCCGCATTATTGATCAGTACATCCAATTTCTCAAAGCGGGCGTTGATTTCAGCGGCTGACTTGCGTACGCTAGCCAACGACCCCAAATCACCGATCACTAGATCGATGCTTGGATTGCCTGTCTCTTCCTTCAAACGTTGCTGTGCTGCCTGTCCTCGTTCGGCAGAACGGCAATACAAAATCACATGCATCCCCAATTCTGCCAATTGTTTGGCTGTTGCAAAGCCCATGCCAGCGTTGGCACCCGTAACTAAAATCGTCTTCAATTTGCCACCTTCCCCTTCTAAGAATACCGTTTTCTTTCATCATAACTGAAAATAAAAAAATCTGCTCAAAAAACAGATCAAGAGAAGCTCTCTTCTTGTTTCTTGAAGCAGATTGTTTCATTTTATGCTTGGTAACGGCAAACACCATCTAAATAAGTGGCTGCTAAATTCATTTCTTGATCCAAAACAATGAAGTCAGCTGGACGACCTTGTTTGATCATACCGCAAGCGTGGTCGATCTTGCAGCTGATCGCTGGGATCAAGCTGGCCATCATGACCGCTTCTTGAGGAGTAGCAATTCCCCACTCTACAACATTTTTCACGGCTTCTTTTAGTTTCAAGATGCTGCCAGCAAGATTGCCTGTTTCCATTCGAGCCGTGCCATCTTTTACCACTACTGGAAATTCACCTAAAATGTAATCACCGTCTGGCATACCGCCAGCCATCATACAGTCGGTGATCAAGGCCACATGGTCGTGACCAGCTTTTTCCATTAAGATCTCAGCTGCTTGAGGATGCACATGGTGGCCATCACAAATCAACTCAGAAAAAACTTCTTTTAATGAAAGTAAGGCACCGACCATTCCAGGTTCACGATGATTTAATCCGCGCATTCCGTTGAAGGCATGAACAAAGACACTGGCACCAGCTTCTACTGCTGTTTGCGCTTCTTGTAACGTTCCGTTACTATGCCCAAGTGCAACCACTACGCCTTCTTCCGTCACTTGCGAAACAAACTCACTCACACCTTCGCGCTCAGGAGCCAAGGCGATTTTCTTGATAATTCCACCAGAAGCTTCTTGCCATTCATGGAAGGTATCAATATCAGGATCACCAAAATAGATCGGATTTTGTGCCCCTTTATGTTCTTCAGTAAAGAACGGTCCTTCAAAGTAGATGCCTTGGATTTTTGCTCCTGTAACTTCGTCTTTGACTTTCCCAACGGTTTCAGCAACATCCCGCAACCGTTCTTTGCTAGATGTTAAAGTTGTCGGTAAGAAAGATGTCACACCACAAGACAAAAGACCTTCTGACATGGCTTTGATGCCTTCTGCATCGTTATCCATCACATCATGGTTCATAAACCCGTGGATATGAGTATCCACAAGACCCGGTGCTACCCATTTGCCTGAATAATCTTCTACGTCTGCACCAGCAGGGACTTCATCGACGATCGCGCCGAATTTTCCCTCCTTGACCTCCAAGTAACCAGGGCCATGAACCGCTGATTTCAGAAAGAATTTGTCTGCGTAAATATATTTATTCATCTTGATCGCTCCTCTATTTCTTTTCTTCCTTAAAAGTACTCTTATTTGCAGCAGAAGTCAAGAAAGGTCTACACCACTTTGTCTGATTGGCGAATATCCATGACGGCACGATACAGTTGAAAACTTTTTTCAGCTGCTTTTTCTTCTTTTAGTCTTTGAAGCAATTGTCCTTTTAGTTCAAACAATTCTTCTAGAAAATATAAGCTATTTTTCTCTCTCGCTAGGGCAATGCCCTCGTTGGTTACTTTTAGCGCGCGACAGTCTTCTTGTTGCTCCTTTAAAAAGACCGCATAGTTGTAATAAATTTTGGTCAGCGCTGTGGACAGTCGCTCCGGCGGCAAGGCATGCATGGCATCGTAGGCTTTTTCTAAATAAAAACGCGCCTCACCCAGTTGCAGCAAGTCACTATAGACACGACCCATGCAGCTCAGGATACGAATTTCCATCACCGAAACGTTGGTCTTATCCTGTTGATAGGAATAGGCCAATCCTTTTTTCAGCGCCTCAAGGGCGGCATCATAGTTTTGATCGAGGAAATAATCACAGCTACCTAGATAGTAGTAATACATTTGCATATCTGAATCCAGATACAAATAATCCTTGATCGCCTTGTCTTGCATTTTTTCCCGCATTTCTTGAAATTGTTTATGGACAAAATGTGATTCGATTTCGGCAAAGATTTGATTGGTCTTGTTGATCTCTTCCGAATGAAGCATCATTACTTGATCTAAGGTGACGCCTAAGCGTTGGCAAATTTGATACATCACCCAGACATTGGGCAGCTCTTCGTTGTTTTCGATACGACTTAACACACTTTGCGAACAAATATCTTCCGCTAACATCTTCTGGGTCATCTTTCGTTTCAACCGAATTGAACGGATATTTTGACCAAAAGATTCATCTCTTTTTTTCATAATCGTCCTCCAGGGGGAATTCTAAAAAAATCGAACGTTTCTTGTCAAAAATGCGAATTCGCATTTTTAATTTTCTTTATTTTAGCACATAATGACAAAAAGGAAAGCAATTTCAAGAATGTCTTGTTATTTTTCCACAATTTCAAATGAGGTGTTAAGATGATGATCGACAGTACGATCTTTTTTACATGGGAAGGCAAAAAATACCAAGGGATCATCGAACGGGAATATGAAAATTCGGTCCTCGTTCAAGTGACCGATCCTAGTGCTGAAATGCTGGATAAGTTTACCAATCGGATGATTGTCAGCAAAAAAATTTGTCAACCAGTTACCGAATAAAAACATAAGCACCGCTCCCTCACGATCGCTGAAGGAGCGGTGCTTTTTCATGTACTTACTTCTGGCGATACGCTGCCAAGAATTCTGTCATTTTTTCAGCAGTCGTTTTTAAATCTTCCATATTAGGAAGGTAGACGATACGGAAATGATCGGGCTGTTGCCAATTGAACCCACCGCCGTGCACCAACAAAATATGGTGTTCATGTAAAAAGTCGAGAACAAATTGTTCATCATTGGTAATGTTAAAGCGCTGAATATCAATTTTAGGAAAAATATAAAAGGCTGCTTTCGGTTTCACTGCTGACAATCCAGGAATATCATTGATTGCCTTGTAGATAAACTCTCTTTGTTCATAGATTCGACCACCTGGCAGCAGCAGCTCATCGGAGCTTTGATAGCCGCCTAATGCAGTCTGGACGATTTGTTGCGATAAAACATTGGAACACAGCCGCATCGATGACAACATATTCAAGCCTTCGATATAGTCTTTGACATTGGACTTATCCCCGCTGAGAACCATCCAGCCAACGCGGAAGCCTGCCACTCGGTGAGACTTAGACAAACCGCCTAGCGTCACAACGAAGCGATCTGGTGCTAGTGTAGCAATCGGTACATGGACATAATCATCCATGACTAAACGGTCATAGATCTCATCGGAGAAAATGATCAAGTCATGCTCACGAGCAACCTCGACGATTTGTTGCAAAACTTCTTTCGGATAAACAGCGCCGGTGGGATTGTTTGGATTAATAATGACGATGGCCTTCGTCTTGCTGGTTACTTTGGCTTTGATATCCTCGATATCAGGATTCCAATCTGCTTGTTCATCACAAATATAATGGACGGGTTTTCCGCCAGCTAATGAGATCGAAGCAGTCCACAAAGGATAGTCTGGCATCGGCACGAGCACTTCGTCCCCATTGTTACATAACCCTTGCATACACATCGTGATCAGCTCGGAAACACCATTACCTGTGTAAATATCATTGATGGTCACATCAGGAAATTTTTGTAATTGATAATATTGCTCGATCGCTTTACGTGCCGAGAAAATCCCTTTTGAATCAGAATAGCCTTCCGACTCTCGCACATTCATGATCAAATCTCTAACGATTTCATTTGGGGCTTCAAAGCCAAAGGGCGCGGGATTCCCAGTATTTAATTTTAAGATACTGATGCCTTCTTCTTGCATCCGATCAGCTTCTTCTAAAACAGGGCCGCGTACATCATAACTGACCCCTTCAAGTTTTGACGACTTTGAAAATTTCTTCATATTCCATTTCTCCTTTAACCATAGGTCAACGTCAGGTTATTGGTTCTCGTCGTTGATCTCTTTTCAGATTGAACCTATTATAGCAAAAAAATTTTAACTGTGGCGAAAATTTTTCACCTCTCGGTCGAGAGGGCTTGCCCTGCGTTCATCCACTGAATTTGGTTCATTCAGGAATTTTCAGGAAAATACTTCAAGTACAATTCATTTAACGCCAAATGCCCCACCGAAAAATCAGTGATTCCTGCTGCGATAAAACGTTGCGGCAACTGCGGATCGCTGATTTCTACTAGATAGATCCGCCCTTGCAGATCGATAGTCACTGTCGTTAACTCTGGAAAAGCCACCAAGAAATCCGCCGAGTCCGTCTTTACATACAACGGTTCATTGACCAACGACTTGCGGCCAAGGTATTCGTGAATGATCTTACCGTCTTTTAAAAACAAGACCCGATCCGCGTAAGAATCTAAATTCGTCAGAATATGCGAAGCGATCACGATCGCTTTCTTTTGCTCCCGCAAGGCTTTCAACACGTTGGAGATCAATTCGACATTTGTCGGATCTAAGCCATTCATCACCTCATCCATCAGCATGTATGGCGTATCTGTCACGATCTGCATCGCAAAACACAGACGTTGCCGCATCCCCAGCGAATAGGTTCCCACTGGGCGTTTGATATAATCGCTCATTCGCAAACGAGCAATCGTTTCTTCCACCAAGCGTTCCTCTGAACGCCACATTCGCTGATACAGTTTCAGATGCTCGAGTCCGCTTAAATCATTGTACAAATCATTTTGATCAGGAAAAAATGAAATTTGTTGATGCGCTGCCACTTCTGATTTTTTGGTCACATATACTTGACTGCCGTTTAAAAATACTGCGCCTTCATTCGGCTGGATGAAATTCATCGCCACATTCAGTAGCGTGGATTTCCCAGTGCCGTTAGGGGCGACTAACCCGACGATCTCCCCGGGAGAAAAAGCAACGGAAAGTTGATCCAATACTTTTCTCGTATACGTGACAGTCACATTTTTCAGTTCTAACATATCGTTCCTCCTATGCCAAATGAAATTTTTTGCGTTGGATCGTCAAAAAGAAACACAATTCGATCAGAAGCCAAACCCCGCCTAATAAAAGTAAGCCTTTTTCCATCGTAAATCCTGCAGAACCAAAGTAAAAGCGTGTCCAGCCTGAAAGGACTTGTCCCACATTTTGATACAGATAGACATACAGCGTTTTATCAAGGTAGGCACTAAACCAGCGCCGTTGGAAAAGAAAGGGCGAAAGCAAACAAAAACCAGCCACAAGCAGATTAATCAGCTCTGAGCGAAACAGGGCACTGAACAGCAAGATGCCGCGACAATAAAGAAACTGCAAGAAAAGCGTTGCAAGAAAACATTGACTTAAAAAAAGACCGATGGCTTGTGTTTCAAAAGCATTGAAATCGGTGATCGGGTAGCGGGCATCAAAGGTCGATGATAAAATCGTGACTGGCAGTTCCAAGGAACCAAAGCCGAATTGAATACCAGAGCCAAACCAGATAAAGAGCATGGTTCCTAGCGTTGCGATTGCAGAACCAACCATCAACGCTGCCGTTTTGCTCCAAAGGATCTCTTCTGCCGATAATGGCAGTGAAAGAAACAGGGATTTATGTCTTCGTTCTTTTGGTAAACAATCGATCGCCAAAAATAAAGAAACAGCAATTAATAGAATCGGTAAATATTCAGTAAAGCTTCGCTGTAATGCTTGCACCCCCGTTTTTTGCTCCATGACTGCTTGAGAGAGTTTGCTATTGGGCAGCTGGCTAAAAGCTTCCATCAGTTTTGCGGTTGATGCATAGCCGAAGCGCCCGTCATACCCAGCATAGTAATTTCGAAACGTGTAATAATCAGGGGTATAAAAAATATTTCGTTCATCGGTAAATTGCAAAGCGAGATGGTACCAAGTACTTGTGCTTTGTGCGTATGCTTGCCAGTCTTTCTCGGCTAGCGCGTCGAGCCGTTGTTTTTCTGCTTCATTCCATGGGGTAAACATTTCGACTGCCATGAATGCCGACCAATGGTCAGAGGGATTGGCTGCTTGTTGATCAAGAAAATCTTGTCGCACGGTATAGCGTTGTTGCATTTCTGTTTTATCTACTCGTTCAATCGGGCGAAAGTCTCTTTGCCAAAAACTGTAAACGCCGCTGTAGATCAGCAGCAAGCAAAAAAGGCCGATGGTTTTCTTGCTTTTTAACAGCTGGCGTAATTCAAAGAAAAAATAGTCTTTCATCCTTTACCTCCTCTCAACAAGCGATTCTGTTTATCCGCAACAAGCATGATGCTTAAACAAAGGAAGATCCACACTAGCGTCAGCAGCCAACTGGCATAGACGCCCCAAGAAGTGCCAGAGCCCAAAGCAAAGGCGCCCGAATAAAATTTATCCATAGCAGCTAGATGAACTGGTAATATAGGGATCTTTTGCAGCATCGGAATCAAGCCGAATCCATAAAAAAGCACCAGTAAAAAGAAAGAGACGTATCGATTGGCTGCGACCATGTTCATGACAAAACCTAAGCATTCGATCAAACCAATCAGCAAGGCAAAAGAAACCATACTAGATAAAACACTCTGCCAAAAAGGTAAGGCTACCCAATCCCCACTGAGATAGACGGCTACTGGATACTGCCAATCCCCGAACTCCCCCAGAAGGCTCATTGAAAGAAAGACGCCTAAGAAAAACACGAGCAAGATTCCTAAATTGGTGATCGTTTTGACAAAAACCTTACTGACCATCCGAATCGGGAAAATCTGTGGGTATGAGCGGATCAAGGAGAAGTGTTCTCTTTCTTCTAATAAATTGTCACTAGCAAAAAAAGCCCAGAAGAAGAACCCAAAATTCAGTAAAAACGTTATTGCCAAAGCGACAGCCGTCTGGGTATTAGCAGCCGTGAGAACCGGATCTTTTTCTTGCTCGGCTAAGGCTTGATAGACCGTCTGCTCTTGTTCGATCGACCACATCGGCGGTAAAAAGGCTTTGTCATCAACTGAAGACGCCCAAACCTGCTTTTTTAGCTCCGCCATTTGAATACTCGTTTGATTAAATCGTTCATATTCCTCCATAATCAAGTTGGACAGCTGCCGTGAGGTCAGAGTATTGTTATCAAGTAATAGCTGATATACCTCTTGCTCATCCGGTGAACCAGATTGATTGGCTTGGTAGCGATCAACAAGCCGTGAAGCCTCCGCTTTTTCTGCGGTAATGGTAGCGGGCAAGTTGACAGGTTCCATCAGTTTCAAATAAATGGAAAAACAGCAGCCTAAACTAAAGGCCCCAATGAGTAGGAAGATGAATGTTTTCTGCTTAACAGCTTTTGCCAGTTGGTTTTTAAAATAGTTCATTTGCTCTCCTCTCAAAAAAATAATTATTCATTCTTTTAGCATACCTTTTATGGGAAAAAATGCAATCTAAAGTCTGAAAATTCTTTCAAATAGCATGAGGAAAAGTTATTGACAAACCTGCTGAAAATCAGGTAAGATATTTTCTAGACGCGGCGTGACAGTACTACCTCAGCCTGCGTTTCCTTCTATAGTATTTGCGGAAATGACGGAATGGCAGACGTGCAAGATTGAGGGTCTTGTGAGCAATCGCTCGTGTGGGTTCAAATCCCATTTTCCGCATCCTTACAGCTTCCCCATTGCGGGAAGCTGTTTTTTGTTTGCACAAAAGATCCCCCCTGGCGATCCTTCAATGAATTCCCTCGATCGCTTTGATCTTGAGTACCTACTCCTCAAAAGTTGATAGTAACCTTCCTTTCCCCAAATATAAAAAATCCAATAAAAATCCTTTTATCGTTGCATTTAGAGATATTTTTCATATAAAATGAATAATATAACGACTATTCATAAAATTTAGTTCGATTTTCCGTTTTTTCTTATTAGCGTATCAGAAACAATTGCTTGAATGAACTTGTGATGGAAATCTTTTCAACATTTTTTCCATTCACCTGCCCTCCTCCTTCCCCCAGATGAACCAACCTCTGCCGACCGTTTTCTCAGTTACTTTCGATAGAAAGAAGGAGTCTAATGAAAAAAAGAATACTGATCACCCTATTGTCATTCGTTATTTTGCTTATCGGCTGCACGAAGGCAGATGAAGAACTGTCAGAGACCGTTGCGCTTGGCATCGACGCACGACTGGAATATACAAACCAGTCTGGAACGGGTTGGGCCTATTATCAACCAGCGACCTTAGAATTGCTGATTGCAGGCAGCCAAGCCGAACTGGCTATTTTGGAAGAGCTTGATTCTTCCGACGAAGATCTTCAGCAATTGATCAGCCACACGATTGATTTGATGGCAACCGCTGAACGAGCGTTAGTGGAGCGTCGGATCGATGTCCCTGCTTGGTTTGCTGCCCGCATTGGTTATAGCCAAGCTCTGGCTGCGATTCATGAACGGAGCCCTATCATTCTCAGTAATCAAGACAACCTCAACAGTCTACTAGAGGTAGCAAACGAAACGATTCCTGAAGCCGACCCGCGGGAAAAGCTGGGGCTTTTGGCAGACGATATCGAGCAGCTTCAGCAGCTCACAGAAGATGCGCTTACTCTTCATCGCACAATCGAACTTGACGATGGACTCACCGCCACCGTTTACCACACAAGCGAAACGAATGTTGACGTCTTCGTTTTTGCGATGCCCGATGAGGAGTACGCATCTGGGTTTACTGTTCTGAATCGGGAAACTGCCGACGAGCAAAAAGCTGCTTTCTATGAAACGATTTTACGAGCGCTCGCCGTAAATATTCCTCGTGAATCAATGATGTTTATGAATCGATTCGATCAATCTTCTGATGAACATCAGCTGGCGGTGATGACCTATGGCTTCGATCATGACATTGATCAAGACATGGTCACTACCGTGTATCAACAGCTTCAAGAAGCAAACGCCAAACAAGAAGCAGCTACGGCTTTGCAGCAAGAGCAAAACAATGACGAACAAACTCAGACCGAGAATAAAGGATCTTCAGAACAAAGACGAGCGATCGCTCGTGCCGAATCCTTTACGAACCTCATGGCTTTCTCACGTGCACGATTGATACAACAATTAGAATTTGAAGGGTTTACCCATAATGATGCACAATGGGCAGTTGATCAGCTCACGATTGATTGGAACGAGCAGGCGTTGAAGAAAGCAAATAGTTATCATTCCTTGATGAGTCTTCCTCCTGACAACATTCGCCGGTTATTGGCTTTTGAAGACTTTTCAGAAGAACAAATCGACTACGCGATGACAAACATAGGTAACTAAAAGCTAGCGAAGAAAAGGGCATCGCGATGCCCATATGCTGTTGTAGTGACCTCAAAAAGTTAGTTTTTTTGGTCTAACTTTGGGGGCTCAGTTGATGTCCCTTGTATTGTGGCTATGTTTATACCCAAGAAAGAGCTCGATCTAATGCGTTCATTCGTACAAAATGGCGAGGTTTACTAGAGTCTCACGAGGAGGAGAAAAATGAAAAAACAAGTTTTGTTGCCTTTATTACTAATACTGTCCCTGATTTCAGGATGTGGGACGATAAATTCAGCAAGCCCTGAGGAACTTTCTGAACGCATCGGTGCAGCTTTAGATGCTGGTTGGGAACATACCTATCATGCAGAAAATCTTACTTATGATTTAAGTATTGAAAATCTCGAACTGATGATTCGAGGCAAAGAAGCAGAATTGGCCTTTCTAGACCAGGTCAATAGCAACTCAAAACACAAGGCGGCATTCATTGAAAACACGGAAACAATGATCGCACTCGCTCAAGAAGCGATCGAAGCTCGCTATCTGGATATGCCCAGTTGGGTTGCCGCTCGCAATGGCCGTATCGAAGCCTTACTTGCCATCCATGAAGAGAGCCCGATCATCGTCAGTAGACGAGCAAAATTGCAAGAATTATTCAACGAATACGAAGAGGATTTAGCACTAGTGACCGCTGGAGCAAACAATCCTCTTGCCGATGAAGAAGGAATTAATGAAGATACACGAGAAAAGCTTGGTTTGACACCTGATACACTTGAACACTTACACCAACAAAGCGATGACCAAGAAATCGAGTGGCAGAGTGCGATTGATTTGGCGAACGGTGTGACCATGAATATCTTTTCAACAAAACATGAGCCAGTGGGGATTCTCACATTTACGAATGCTGGTGAGACCTACCCTTCCGCAATCACTTTGTTTAATGGACAAACGACGGAAATCGTTCCCGAGATAATGACTCCTTACGAAGCCGTTTCCGCTTATTTTTACGAAATTGCCAATGCTGTTTATGAAACGATTCCATACGGTTATCGATTTCTGGTTGAATCACTATGGCTTGAACTGGAAAACGACAATCGCTTTCAGTTCAGAACCTACGTGTTTGATAACGAAGTGACCGAGGAAACGATTTTAGCAGGGTTTCATCTCGCCCCGACTGTAGCAGCACGCTATGAGCGCGAAAACAATGCGACAGAACGAGAACTTGAAGCCTTTTTCCTCGTTAGAGCGCAAGGAAATCGTCGCTTTTATTCAAAACAAGAGATGGCAGAACTGTTAGAAACAGAAGGTTTTACTGCGGAGGAAACACAATGGGCACTAGAAACCCTAGATGTAGATTGGTATCGCCATGCTTTAGGACGCGCCAATCAATCCCGTCGGGTGTTAGGGATCCGTCAAAGAAATATGGCTGCTCATCTTGAAGGGAACGGCTTCTCACCTGATGAGATCGAATTTGCGATTGAAAACATGGAAAATTAATCTGTAGGGGACGAGACCCCATTTCCCATTTTGTCTTAGCTTAAACAAAAAAACGACCAATCTTCCTGTTTAAGATTGGTCGGTTTCTTTATTTTTTGGTTTTGATTGGTACCATGGCTTTGCGCCGATGCTGCTTCATTATTGCTTGAAGACCATAGACACCAACTCCGATAATTCCTGCAAAAGCCGAAAAAGCAATAAAAATCACAGGAGACGCCCCACTTTCTATTAATTGTTTCCCTTGGACAAAGAAAAATAAGCCCATGCTGATCAATAATGCTAGAAATAGTGATTGTCCCGCCCCGTTTTTTTTCATGCTTGCTCTCCTTTTACTTGATTATAGGTTATTCTCTCATTTCATGAATGAAAAAACCTCCATCTTAAGGCTGATTCTTTCTTTCGATGATCAGATTGATCCCATTCGGATCAGTCAAATGCAAGCGGCTGTCTGTTTCTAACTCATACGAAACGCCTCTTGCCTTGAGATGACTTCGTAACGTAGAAAAAGCCAAAGCTGGCAAAACGATCGTAAAGTACGCTAAGCCTAGATCCTGTTCTTCCATAGCTGGAACATTTCTTCCCATCCAAATATTCGATCCGATATGGTGATGATACGCACCAGCAGCAAAAAACTTTGCTTGGCTACCAAAATCTGAGGTCAAACGCATGCCTAAAACTTCTGTGTAGAATTCTTCTGTTTTTGCCAAGTCCGCCACTTTCAAATGGACATGCCCCACCGTGGTGCCAACTGGAAAGGTCGTTTGAGATCGGTCAGCGGCTCCCAGCACGCCTTGCGCGTCCATTTCGATAGTAACGCCTACGATCTCACCATCTGCTCGAATATCCCATTCACTCTTCGGTTTGTCACGATACACTTCGATCCCATTTCCTTCTGGATCGCTCAGGTATAACGCTTCACTATATCCATGATCGCTGGCACCATCGAGGGGAGCTTTGGCTTCCAAATAATGAATCAGCATATTTCCTAGGTCTTTACGGCTAGGCAAAAGAAACGCCGTATGGAAAAGGCCTGTTTTCCGTGTCAAAGGCAACGGATCACTCACCTTCTCTAGAACTAAAAGCTCTTGCGCTCCCACGCCTAATCGCGCGTGATCTACACTTTGCTCCAATAAAGTCAGGCCGATCACGTCCGAATAAAACTGGCTCATTTTTTCTATGTTTGCTACTTTTAAAACGACTTTGCCAATTGCGGCTGCTGCATCGATTTGATAGGTTGATTGAATCATTTTCATCGTTATTTCCTCTTTTCTAAACAGTTAAATTCACTTGTACCTTTAAGTATAACACTAACTTTTAGTAAGTAAATAAATCTGCTTGTTGAGGAAAGGATTCCGTGATCTCCCGTGATTCCTAGAAACAAAGCATTTCCGCATCAGTCACAATCAAAGACATCTGCCTCACTTTTTCAGTGCTTCAATCAGTGAAATGGCTGGCTGCATCGCTTCTTCGGTCGTCCCTTCTAACACAACATAACAATATGGCTTGTATTTAGCGGTGATGGCCAATAGTTGTTGATAATCAATCATTCCTTCTCCCAATGGGACTACCTTGATTTTCCCATCGATTACTTGATAGTCTTTCAAGTGCAAGCAAACGATGGCATCGCCAAAGCGGGAAAAAGCTTCCCTTGTCAAAGCGACTTGCTCTTGATAGTTCTTCGCAGTAATCAGATTGGTTGGATCAAAGATGATCCCTAAATAGTCAGAGGGTACCCGTTCCAGCAATTCTTGGATTCGGTCGATCGATGATAGTGGATGATTCAATCCCGCTTCAATTCCTAGCATCACTTGATGTCTCTTAGCCACTTGGACCAAACGCTTGATCACCTGAACCAAATCATCGAAAACGACGTCACTAAAATTTTCCTCGGTATACCCCATATTTGGCAAAACCGAACCAGTCTCACTTGCGACCATAGCTGCATCAAAATATTTGGCATGTGCGAGATAGGTCTCGAATCTGGATAAAATCGCTTCCCGTTTTTCCAGATCAGGATGGATCAGATTACAATAACAACTTAATAAAGCGACCTGAACGTGAGATTGACCAAAAACTCGTTTGAAAAAGCGGCCTAAACCAGGGCTTAATTGCTCTGGCTCTGCCCATTGTGGGAAGGATTTATTTAATGCAAATTGAATGTTATGAATGTTTTGGGCGGCAATTTTTTGCGCTAATTCTTCTGGGGACCCATAATTCTTTAAATCATGCCCCCGAACAGTTAGTTGAAACATAGCTTCTCCTTTCTTCACTGCTTTTGAAGCAAAAAGAAGACCAAGCAGCCAATCACTTCAACTGGTCTTGGTCTTCAAATCATTCAGCAGTAGCGGCTCCTCACTTCATCCATTTCTTCTCAATAGATGATCAGAACCTTTTGTGACCTTTATTGTTGTGAACGATAGTCTTCCGTGAACTCGTCAATGATTTGCTGTCCACCATTTCTTAAGAAGGTTTCGATCGCTGTATCAAACCCATCGATCTCGATTTCCCCAGTCATATATTGGTAGTAAGCGTCTGAGATTCCTTCAATCAAGCTTGACCATGAACGATCATAGGTTTCAGAGGTCAGCGATTGTGCAGGATTGATCACCGCAAACTCTTCATTTTCGCGAATCTTTTCATTGGCTAAGTTGACATATGGGTTGCTTGAAGGGAAAACTGTTACTAATTCTGATGGACGAGACGAAGAAAATGGTTGTACTTCTTGTTGCCACTTCGTATCATCTAAACGGACATAGACACCCTCATCATCAATTTCATAATGAACACCTTCGATCCCTTGCGTCATCAACGTAAACGGCTCTTCGTCCATCAAATCATTGATAAATTTCAAAACAACACGTAAGTCTTCTTCGGTTTCAACATTGTTTTTCGGAATGGCTAGCCAGCCGCCCATTCCACCATTGGTATCAGAAAGGATACGACGTTCCACATTTTCATGGACGATATCATTGATCAAGACCCATTCCATATGCTCTTCATCAGTACCAGCTGCATCATCAATGTAGTTACGTACTTCTTGCAAACCACTCAATACGATCCCACCACGACCTTGAACGATATAGTTCTTCTGATCATTTTTCGCCATTACCGCAAAATCAGAATTCATCCAGCCGTTATCATAGATATTACGGAACCATTCCATTGCTTCTTTGTATTCTGGTTGCATAAAGGATGGCATCACTTCATCATCATCCGTGATCGTAAACCAATTGTCTGCACCAAAGTAACCTGAAAGTGAACGGAACCCAACGTTAAAGGACTCATCACGCTCTACGAAACCAACCGTATCATCCGCACCGTTTCCATCTGGATCATCTTCCGTAAAGGCTTGGGCGACAGCTGCTAATTCTTCTAATGTCGACGGCACGTCCAAGCCTAAATTATCCAACCAATCTTTTCTGACAAGGACGCCATAACGCGCGATCGGTTTTAAAAACGGAACACCATAGATTCGACCATCAATTCGAGAAGACTCTAACCGATCTTCGGAAATTTCTGCCAAATTCGGGAACTCTTCTAAATAGGGTTCCACATCCCAGAACATTCCAGATGCGAGTGAGCTGCGGACGGTTGTGTTATTGATTTCTGTCAGACTAACGATATCTGCTAAAGAATTCGACGCCAATGCTGCATTCAAGCGTTCTGTTTTTGAAGCATCTGGCACCCACGTAAAGTCGATCTCGACCCCTGTGTATTCTTCTAGCTTTTGCGTGACATCTCCAGATGGTGGGGAAGCAGTATGTAGCATCGCCATCCAAGAAATACTTGATTTCCCTTCGCTTTCTGGTCCTTCAGGTGAACCTCCACCATCGCCGCAGCCTGCTAAAAACAGTCCAGCACATAATAATAAACTTGCAACTTTCAACTTTTTCATTTGTTAACCTTCTTTCTCTATTTTTAGGGAGCCATCATCGAGCGGATCTTTCCCTTGATACGTAAAATATTCAAAATCGGCATAGCTTTTGCCAAAGTGATCTAAATCATGGGCACTGATTCCAATGAAATTCCCCGTAAAACCACCAGACAAGAACTGGATGTTTTGCTTTTTAAAGGGATGCCACGTTTGTGATTGCCGATAGAACCATTGGGCTTCTAGATAAGAACCGACTACTTTCAATCCAATCGGCTCACTTGCAGCAGCGAGGGGCAATTTATCTGGGAACAAGTGAAATTCTCCTTCACAACACCGCAGCAACCGAAGGACCTTGTCTTCTTTTTCATCATAGGTTACGTAGAAAAACAAATAGTTTTCTTCATTTAAGAAAAGCGACAATCCAGCCATCTGATTGAACGATTGGGGGTGGTATTCCATCACTGTTTCAGCTTCAAAACAAACGTCTTGTTGACGAATCGCCAATAAGTGCTTATGAAAGTTCGATTGCATCGATTCTCCGCCGATCAATCGCAAATACCCTGGTCGCTCACTCAGATTGCACCACTCTTCATTGGGCAGCAATCGTCTGCCGTTCCATGCTTTTTGCAACGATCCTTTAAAGTCATCAATAAAAACAGCAGGTGATGCCCTTTGCTTCTGAGCGTCGCTAGCGAGCCTGATGGTTTGATCTGGGATCGTATCGTTATTGCTAAGACGCAGCCATCCTTCGTGATCCCAATAGACAGTTTGGAGTGCTGTCTCTCGTCCAAGGATCGCTGCCCCTTCTACTGGCCGAGTCATCAAATAGCTCATGACCCATTCTCCTGATGGCGCAATCGTCAAACTGCCATGACCTGTACATTGAAAAGGGGAATCTTCGCGCTGATAGGCACGCATCATGGGAAAATGCGGATCTACTTCATAAGGTCCAGTGATGGTTTTACTACGACAAACTGTTACCGCATGACCTGCACCCGTTCCTCCTTCTGCCGTCAGTAAGTAATAACACTCATTGTGGTAATAAAGATGCGGTGCTTCAGTCTTCGCCAGCTGGGTTCCAGAAAAAATTGGCACTCTGTCACCGATCAAGCACCCTTGTGCTTCAGAGTATTCTTGGAGCACGATCCCCACCGATTTATTTGGTGTATCCTTACGATAATCCCAAAGCGCATTCAGTAACCAGATACGCCCCTCTTGATCATGAAACAAGGACGGATCAAAGCCACTACCATTTAAGTAAATGGGCTCACTCCATGGCCCATGAATGGTAGGAGCCGTGATGAGATAGTTTCGACAGTCTTTGAAGGGGCGTGTCGTGTTGCGAACATTTGTATAGACACAATAGTATTGTCCGTTTGCGTAGCTGATTTGCGGTGCCCAAATGCTGCAATTTGCTGTGTTGCCTAATAAATCCACTTGATTGGTCAGAATATCTGTTTCATGGGACCAATTGACTAGATCTTGAGAACAGTAGACCCGAATTCCTGGCAACCACTCAAAGGAAGAAACCGCTAAATAATAAGTATCCTCGACTTTTAAAATACTCGGATCAGGATGAAACCCTCTTAAAATCGGATTATTGATTATTGCCTTCATGCAACCCCTCCTTGTTTGCTGACTGCGTCCGTTGTTTTTTTCTTGTGTCCGGCATCGCGATGGAGAAAACAAAAACCCGCCGCTAAAAAGAAACAAAAGGCAATCGGAAAAGCGATCATTTGACTACCAATCAATGTCACGACACCAGTCAAAAAATAAATAGCACAAGATTGCTTTCGATAATTACGATAGCGAACAAGCATCGTCGCCACTGAAACCAATATCAGGAGTGCCAACAGCGTGAAGCCAAACCAAGCACCGAGTGTTTGAAATTGCGCCAATGCTGCTTCTGCCGTCATTTGATTCAGTATAGTGGGAAACGCACGTTGAAAGATCTCTTCGAACTGCTGGACAGTCATTTGATTGATCGCCAAGGAAAAGCCGCCCATAAACACCAGAGCGAGAACCATCCCGATCCAGCCAGACCATTTTGCCTTGCTCATTTTTCTATCACTCCTTCAAGAGTCACCCATTCAGGACGTTGGGGACTTCTTTGGTAACAACACATTCGCTCCGTGAATGTGACCGTTTGGTGGCTTGCTGTTTTTCCCCAATCAGACCATCCGCAAGGGGCGAGCTGTTGATCAAAGCAGCAGGATAAAAAGGTGACTTTGGCGTCATTACGCCAAGGACGGCCTAAGTAATAGGCTTTGTCCCCTGTCACTCGGCACCGATCGAAGGTTAACCCGCTTGCTTGTTTGCTGGTTGAGGCAGCAGTAATGTAGTTCGTTTGTGGTGTATTTTTACAATGCAAGTGACACTCTTCAAAGGTGGCGGAACCACCGCCAAAAATAAAATCGACTGTTCCACTGATCCTGCAATGCAAAAACAAACTCTGTTGTTGGTCAAAGATTGTCTTTCGCCAAGGGCTGATCATTGGTTCGCCTTCTTTGGTATATTTTGGCAATGGACCCAGGCACAAGGTATCTTGAAAAGCATCGAGATGACAGCGTTCGAAGCGAATGTCATCCCCTTCGATATAGACGGCAACTGCTTGCCCGACTGCTTGCCCATACCCTGCGTCATTGATGATGGTCAGGTTTTTTACAAAGACTTCTCGGCTATTGATAAAGAGCGTCGCTGTTTGAAACGTTCCTCTTTTTTGCCCTTTTTCATCGGTTTGCTCGGCAGCCAAGTGGTAGCATAAGAACGTGTTAGGTTCCGCGATCAACGTAAGCTGGTTTTTATAAATTTTCACCTGTTCTTGATACACGCCAGAGGCGATCGTGATTTCACAAGGTGCTTTTAAGGCTTCAGCAGCCAGCACGGCTGCTTGGATACTCGTAAAATCACCCTTTTGCGACTCTTTACTAACCTTTAGCTTGATAGGAGGTGCTGTTTTAAAAATTCGATCCACTGCGCTCTCATCTCCTTGGTTTCTTCATGACCGCCTGGCAAGCAACACGCCTGCCAATGCTCCTTATAGCCTATTGCTTCATAATGCTGTCCGAGCTGCTGATCCAAACGAGCGACGCCGCTTGAGGGGCAGCCACGATCCTCTTTGCCAACCAAACTCAAACGCGGGCGTGGTGCGATCTGTTTTTGAATCGCCACAGTCGTAAAGTCTTTCAACACATTAGGAACATAATAGTAAAACCCATGTTTGCTTAGACGGTCCTCTTCGATCAATGCTTGATAGTCCACTTGTGCTGCCATGTCCACCACCACTGATATCCGTTCATCTAGCGCTGCCAACCACCAGCTCATCAAGCCGCCCATAGAAAGTCCCAATGTGGCGATAGCGGAATGTTTCACTTCTTTGCGGGAAGCAAGATAGGTCAAAAACTGTTGGTTATCATAGATTCGTTGTCCCCATAATGTTTTGCCATGCAACAGAAACCGCTTGTAGCTATCATTCTCACCGTTTTTTCGTTCGCCAAAGCCCCACATGTCGATCACCCCAACGGCGACGCCCAACTTCATAAATGTCGCGAATAGGCTTTCTTTTTGCATATAACACGGACTTTGTCGTAGTTCTTCTTTCCCCCTCGTGAAGTCGCCGCCATGAGAATGATTGAACAAAACGAGTGGAACAGGTTGCTGAGAGCTAGGATAAGCAAAGTATGCAGGGACATCCTCTTCTTGATTTAATCGTAGAAGTAAATGTTCCAAGGTATAATTTTGCACTTGCTCTTTTGTTTGCTGAACCACTTGTGGTGCAACTTTCATATCAGGACCTAGCAGCTGTAGTAACTGAGGATCCCTCACAAAAAATCTCCTTGAAATGCCAGAGGCTGACGATTCTCAAATGATTGTGTGACGGTGATTTCCCGACTATTCTCGATATGGAACGCTTCAGTTACGCCTTCCAAATTGATACGATCAAACTGAATATTCCGTCCACAGCCAATATAAAAGCCTTGTTTTGTCATCTCTTCGATACCTGTCATCATTGCAGGCTTTCCTGGAATTGGGTGTTCAGCCATAGAAACAGCAATATCTTGGAAAGTGATATCTGAAATAAATTGTTCAGCCAAGCCATAAACAAACCCAGCGGCCGCATGAACATTCCGAGCCGAGATATTTGCAAAATGGATTCTCCGAAAATGAGGGGTTTCCTCGGTGATCGGGTACGGATTTTTATCCCAAACATACTTTTCTTTGCCTTTCGGTCCACAGAAATAGTAAAGATTTAAAGTGAATGGACAGATAACATTATCCATCACAATGTTATTCACTCGAATATCTTCGATCGTTCCGCCACGTCCCCGACGGGATTTCAACCGAATCCCACGATCAGTATCTTGAAAAATACAATTACTGATGGTGACATTACGAATATCGCCGCTCATCTCACTACCTAGAACGACTGCCCCATGCCCATGAAGCATATGGCAATTTACGATCGTGATATTCTCACAAGCGACCCGTTCTTTGGTGTCCTCCGTTCCTGATTTGATGGCGATACAATCATCACCAACATCGATATGACAGTTACTGATGCGGACATTTTTACAAGATTCAGGATCGATCCCATCCGTATTTGGCGAATCCGCTGGATTTTTGATGCGAAGATTATCGATCGTTAGATCTTGGCAAAGAATCGGATTGACGGTCCAACTTGGTGAATCGACAAGACGGATATCTTTCAACGTAATTTGCTGGCAAGAGTCAAAACTGATTAATTTTGGTCGTGGATAAGCAAGCTGTTCACGGTTTTCCCGAAAGGTGTTCCACCATCTTTGCCCTTGTCCATCAAGCATTCCTAGTCCTGTGACAGCGATATTTTCCGCATTCTCGGCATATAAACAAGAGGTATAAACTTCCCGTTTGACCCCTTCCCAGCGAGACACAACGACGGGATAGTCTTTGGGATCATCAGAAAATACTAGGGTCGCCCCCAATAGTAGGTGCAGTTCAATATTACTTTTTAAAAAGAGCGCTCCTGTCGGATAGCGTCCTGCGGAAAAAGTGATTCTGCCTCCTCCTTGTTGATGCAATTCATCAATTTTTTCTTGAATCGCTTCTGTCAACAGACCTTCTTTTTCTTGTAAATCAGCTGTAGTCAATTGGATATTCATTTCTTGCTTCCTTCCTCCATTAGTGGTTGCAGCAGTAAACTCGCTTGTAAAAAGGCACCGTATCCTTTGAAATCATTCGTGATAACGGGTTCACTGATATAGTAAACAAACGTACCATCCCGATCATCTGGGCCACCAAGACCAGCAACTTCACAGTTTCTGATCAGATTCAACCAGCCTTCTTTTGTTAAAAAGACAAACTCATCAAGCAATCCTTGATAGGTCTCTTGGGCAAACACTTGCCATTTTTGATCGATGATCCCTGCTTTGACTGCTTTCGCTGTTGCGTAACAAATCATTGAAGAAGCGGATGCTTCTAAATAATTCCCACGCTCACTGCCTTTATCTAAGACTTGATACCACACTTTTTTCTGGGGATCTCTTACTTTAGCAAGAGCTTCTAGACAGGAGACAAACATTTTTTCTAATGGATTCTTCTGCTCTGATTCCCCTAATAGCACCATCGTATCTGCGAGAGCCATCATGAACCATCCCATTGATCGTCCCCAGAAATTTTTTGAACAACCGGTCTCAGGATCTGCCCACGGCTGGACTTTTTGTTCATCCCACGCGTGATACAAAAGACCCGTTTTTGGATCTAGGGTATGAGTAAAGCATAAGGTGAATTGCTTGATTACATCTTCCAATGCTTCTTCTTTCTCAAATGTCAGTGCGTATTCTGTTAGAAATGGGGCCCCCATATATAAGCCATCTAACCACATTTGATAAGGATAGATTTTTTTATGCCAGAACCCGCCTTCGCTTGTTCTTGGCATCTGCTGTAATTGTTGATACAGCGTGTCCAAGGCGATCTTGTATTTTGAAGCACCTGTTTCTTTGTATAGTAAGAATAAACATTTGCCATTATTGATGTAATCGATATTCATCGCATCCATCTGATAGTTTTTGATACAACCGTCTTCGTCAATATAAAAATCCATCGTGTTTTGGATATAGTCGAAATAGCGTTTGTCACCAGTTTGCTCATAGGCTTCTTTCACGCCTTGTAAAACGACCCCGATGTCATAGGACCATTTTCCGTGATAAATTTTTTCTTTGCATAAGTAGTCATAGCGCTCAAATAATGTGTTCAAAGCAATTTCCGAATAGTTCTTCATGTACGATACTTCCTTTTATTGTAGTCTCCTCAATTCATAGAGCTATTTGAATGAATCCGTTTTACCGGCTGTATTTCATGAGGGTTCAGCTTGTCTTGCTATTTTCAGGTGTTCTCTAGTGACCGTTTTGTTTGCGGACCAGTAAAAGTCTTTGAGCCATTTTCTTTAGATAATGACCTCATCTCCTTTGCTGGCAACGGTTTGCTCCGTAGTCGATGCCGTTTTTGAAACCACCTGATCTGTTTCAATTGGGTGGATATCTTGAAGAATTTTTTTACCAGCAAGGGCAAAAACACCACCAACTAAGCTGCTACCCATCAAAAAGAGGCCGATCAAGAAATAACTGCCCAGGACTAAATAGCCAACGATCAAAATCGTCCAACTTATGATCGAATAATGCAGATAGCCTAAACCTAACAACGCACTCCCCCGCAGGATCTCAAACACGGTCACAAAGTTGGTGGCTGCCATGACGGTATACACGTGCATGAATAAAAAGAGAAACGCAATCAAAAAGAGGACATTCGCTACTTGGATAAACCATGGAAATGGCGCAAATATGTTGGTGATCACGATCGCTGCAATGATCAGAAACAACCAACTGATCAGCACCGATTGTCGGAACCGTTCTTTACTATAGTAGAAAAAACTTTTGATCAAAGGTGGTCGTTCATGAAGACGAAGCCAGCGATCATAATATTTCATCATGGCATACGACGCAGGGCCAATGCCAAAGAGGACCCCTCCCAGGAGAGTCACACTGAGCCAAAGAAAGTGAAGTGCGATCAGCGTCAAAAATGCGAGTAATCCTTCGTTGATTTTCGTGATCTTTTCGATCGTCATGTGATCCCTTCTTTCTTAATAAATCCCGTCTTCGCCAATTTTTTTCGCCAAACGATTCGCAAAGATAACGAGGATCAAGCCAACAAGTCCTTTAAACAGCCCAACAGCTGTCGAGTAACTCAATTGACCATTTTGAATCCCGGCGGTATAGACAAAGGTATCAAAGATTTGGGCAACTTCACGGTTCATTGAGTTCATCAACAAGAACATATGCTCAAAGCCCATATCTAAGATCGAACCGATCTTTAAAATCAATAAGGTTACAATCGTTGGACGAATACAAGGCAATGTGATATGCCACATTTTTCGTAGCTTGCCAGCCCCATCCATATCCGCAGCTTCATAAAGCTGTTCATCAACATTGGTAATAGCGGCTAGATAGACGATCGTCCCCCAACCGGCACCTTTCCAAAGATCTTGGAAAATGTACATTGGACGCAACCACGTGCGGCTTGTTAGAAACGGGATACGTTCGCCACCAAGACTTTCGATCATGTTATTGATTACACCACCTTCTGTCGTTAATAAAACATAGAAGATGGAAACAACGATGACCCACGACATAAAATGAGGCAAATAAATGATGGTTTGAATCCCTTTTTTCAAACGGCGATTGTTTACTTCATTTAGCATAAGTGCCAATAATATAGGAAAAGGGAAAGAAATCGTGATATTTAAGAAAAACATGATCAGTGTATTGCGCATCAACATCACGAAGGTATCTTCAGTAAAGAGCCGAATAAAATGAGTGAAGCCAACAAAGGGGCTTCCTAGGATCCCCAAGAATGGTTGGTAGTCTTGAAAAGCGATGACCAAACCGCCCATCGGTATGTAACGGAAAATAAGAAAATATAAAATCCCCGGCAATACCATAATATAGAGGGCACGATTTTTTCTGATTTGCGCCCATTTTTTCTTTTTCAGCCGCAGCCGCTGTTCTTCTTCATTAAGTGGTGAGAAGTAATTATCAACTTTTGTTTCCATACTTGTTCCTCCGAATTTTTTGATTTGATAGTCCCATGGTAGCGTGAAAAAAAGATAACGTATATAATCATTTTCTCAGCTTTGAAAAGGCATACATTTTTTAGAATTATTTCTCAATCGAATTGGAAAACCCTTGATTTATCAACGTTTATCGCTATTGTGAATTTTTCAACATGTAAAAGTGATTATATACGTTGTCCCCGCCTCATGATACGTTGGAAGTACCTATTTAAGTAAAAAAAGATGGAGGTTTTTTCTATGCAACAAACCCTGAAAAAAACGAACCGCCCGAAAAGTGAACGGGTCGTTCAAGGATTTATTATTGGCTTTCTACTACTCTTCACCTTAACGTGTCTCTTACCTTTTCTAAACATTCTCGGAAGCTCCTTTGCTTCTTCTTCTGAGATCGCGACACGAACATTTATCATTATCCCACGTGAATTTAGCTTAAATGCTTACCGGTATATTCTCTCGACACCCACGATTTTTACGAGTATTGGTGTTTCCCTTTTCGTGACCATCGTCGGAACGGTTCTTTCAATGATCTTGACCTCTTTTATGGCCTATGCTCTTTCGAGAAAATATTTGCATGGACGCGGCATCTTCAACTTTATTGTCGTATTTACCATGTTGTTTAGCGGTGGGATGATCCCAAGTTTTATTTTGGTACAAAGCCTCGGCTTGATCGATTCTCTCTGGGCATTGATCTTACCGAGCGCCATCAGTGCATATAATATGATCATTATGAGAAACTTTTTCCAAGGGATTCCTGATAGTTTAGAGGAATCCGCAAAAATGGATGGTTGCTCTGATTGGGGCGTCTTTTTCCGTATCATCTTACCCCTTTCCTTACCATCGATTGCGACGATCTCTTTGTTCTACGCTGTTAGTTATTGGAATACTTATCAATCAGCGATCTTGTACATCAATGATTCAGCGAAATGGCCGATCCAAGTGCTCCTTCGACAAATCGTGATCGTCTCCAGCGGGATGAACGCTGATGCCGCTAGTGTCGATGTTGTCCCCCCAGCACAATCCGTAAAAATGGCCGTGATCGTCGTTGCGACTCTGCCAATGTTGATCGCCTATCCATTTGTCCAGAAGTATTTCGTGAAAGGTGCAATGGTTGGTTCCGTCAAAGGGTAACCAACAGACAGCAAAGAAAAAAAGCGCTTTTGATCAACGATCAAAAAGCGCTTTTTTCTTTTAGTCTTTGGATCGCTTGCGATACTCTCCAGGGGTCATCTGTTCTTTCTTTTTGAAAAAGCGGATGAAGTTTTGAGAGTTGGTATATTGAAGGTTGGCTGCGATTTCCTTGATCGTCATATCCGTTTCCCGCAACCATTTTTTGGCGATTTGCAACCGATAGTTTTGTAAGTAATCGGCAAAATTGATGGATAATTCCTTTTTAAACACATTACTTAAGTAATTGGCATTATAATGCAGCTGTTCAGCAATGCTATCTAAGGAGAGATCTTGATCGTATTGTTGGTGTACGATCAAGACCATCTTTTCAGACAAGGAGCGAATTTCTCGATCTGTTTTGGCTTGTGTCGTTTCAACGATAGGTAAAACTAACTCATGATAGATGATTTGCTCAACTTTGAACAAACTAGTTTGGTTGAGCACGGATTGATAAACTTTACGACTATTCTGCAAGCTGGTATGATCCGCTCCTAAGAGTTGCCCTAGCTGAACGATACTGTTGATCAACTTAAACAAGGCACTTTCAATCGTCAACGGATTTTTGTTTTCATGAATGATTTCCCGTACGACTTCCGTGTAACTCGCTTTGATGGTCGCTAGTTCCCCACTACGCATCGCATCCAAAAAGGTGCTTTCTGCTTCTCTAGGGTATTGAACGATCGCATTATTGTCTAATTGTGCTGCAATGTCGTCAAAAAAGATAATGACTTCTTCCCCTAAATTCATTCGATAGTGCAAGGCTTCTTTGGCGTTATCAACCGCTAATTTGGTTTCTACGAGGCGGTCGTAGGATTGTGAGACCCCACAACTTATTTTGATTTTCAAGTAATCTTTTGCCGCTTGATGGATCTTTTGACAATAGATCAATACTTGTTTTTGGTCAACTGATTCAGGAAGCTTTAAAATCGTTCCTTGGGTTTCTTGACTGGAGATGATTGGTTGAAAACGCAAATGTGCTGGAATGATCTCCGAAACGAGATTCTCGATGGCAAGCAAGAAAATATCAATAGTCGCTGTTTCTCGTCCACACAAATCATCGATTTGAATCAGTAATACGGCAAAGTGTTCTGTTTTGGATACTTCATACCCAAATTGTGACAGTTTTAAGTGAATATCTTCTTCTGAGATACAGCCGCGAAACAAGTTTAATAGAAACAAGGATTCTAATTCGGGCTTTTGATGCTCGACTTTGACGGCGAGATCGTGGTTTTGATGTAAGACCTGGTCGATATCGGAAATCAACTGATTGACTTCTAATTTCTGACCTTGTTTTTTGGGCTTTAAAAGCTCACCGATCCGATTGATTGGTGAGGTAGCCACGATCGCAATGCGATAGGATACTAATAAAAAGAGGATGATCAAAAGACTGCCAATCACGATCAAACCGCTTCTTAATTCACGGATTGCTTGTGAAACGCTAGCAGGCGCCAGGCGGATCACATGATACCACTGATTGTAATCCGATTGTGTGACCACATACTTATTGTTTTCTTTGTCAGTGAAGATGCCATCGCCGTGGGCAGCTGCAATCATTGTTTCTTGTAAGGCAGAATCGATCACTTCACCATTATCGAAAAGCAGTTGTCCGTCCGCATGAAAAATATTCAAAAAGGAATCGTCATGATCTGCCACCAACTGCGCAATGGTATGGTCTTGGATTTCAGCGATCCCCAAAGCAGTGGTTTCCTGTCGAAACACAGGCAGCGTCATCACCATTTTTAAATAGCCATCTTCTGGCAACCAATACAAGTAGCGTTGGTTGTCGATCAACGATTGAAAAGCAGCAAGTTCAGTATCATCGATCTGTTTTAAGGAGCCTTCTTCGATTTTCCAATGCTGGTTCAAATTCACCAATTGGTAACTGGCGTTTTCGATCCCCATCACACCAATGTAAGCCAGTTGTGAATTGATCTCTCGTACTTGTCGATAATTCGTCACAGAAAACGGCTGTTCCATCGTATCGGAAAAGCTTTGTGTGCTACTGTATGTAGAAAAGGCATACTCCACCATCTGAATTTTTTGATCCAGATTTTCTTTGACTTGGTTGACCAAATTATGTTGACTTTGCAAAAATGTTTCTTGAATGTTTTGATACGTTCGATGATAAATGACCCCACTAAACCCAACGATTAAAGCGCTACCAATTAGAAAAATCAAAATAAATATTTTATAAAACAAGTTGGACGTTTGATGATAGCTTAAAAAGAATTTCATAGACTCCCTCCCATTACCTAACTATCTTCTTTTATACTAGCACATCCCAGAAAAAGTTCCTATGTTATTTTGAAAAATGTTTCACGTGTGCATCCTTGGTGTATTGACATTCTCGTGGGAACAAGCTATGCTTGAATCAAGCAAAAAGGAAGAAGGTTTTCTATGGTCACGATCAAAGATATCGCCAAAGTCGCTGGTGTTTCACATACAACTGTTTCTCGTGCGCTAAACGATAGCCCATTAATTAAGCCAGAAACAAAAAAGAAGATCGCAGCCATCGCTGAATCTTTACATTATGTGCCCAATGTCAATGCCAAAAGTCTGGTGAATAAAAAATCCTATATCATTGGTCTTTATTTTTCTCATCTATCCATTGGTACTTCCGATAGCTTTTTAGTCGAAGTGATCAAAGGAATCAGTGATACCCTACCATCCGAATATACTTTGGCGGTTCATGAATTATTGCAATCCGATACATTTGATGAAGAGCCGAATCGCCTCGATGGAGCGATCGTGATGAGTCAAAGTGATCGTGATGACGGCTTTATCGCTGCTCTTTCAAAGAATAACATTCCTATCGTCGTTTTGAATCGTCAATTGCAGGATGCAACCTTGATGAATGTCACTAGTAATGATGCCCAAGGGGTCTATCAAATGATCACCTATGTGCTTGAACAAGGCTTTCGAAAGATCGCCATGATCGAAGGGATCGCTTCCTTTGGTTCCGCTAGAGAGCGCCGCAAAGGATTTATGAAAGCGATTCAAGAAAAGCAGCTTGTCTGCCCGAAAGAATACTTCGTAGCTGGCGACTACTCGTTGGAAAGCGGTCAGCTGGGTGCCCAGCAACTACTCGCTTTACCTGAACCACCTGAAGTGATTTTTTGCGCCAATGATGACATGGCGATCGGTGCGATCAATGCCTGTCATCAAGCAGGACGAAAGATCCCTGAGGAGATCGGTATCATCGGTTTTGATGATAGTTCTTTTTCTCCCTATACGTATCCCCCATTAACAACGATCCGCAAACCAGTCTATGAAATGAGTCAATTGGCAGCAACCCTGCTGTTGCAGGCATTTGCCAATCAAGTAGTTGAGAAACAACATTTCTTTGATACCTCGTTAATCATTCGTCAATCGCTGTAAGCCTCTTGTTTTCAAGAGCGCTTACGCAAAAATGTTAACGTGTGCATAACTATTTTTTAAGGAGGATTCTATGAAAAAAATTACCGAACAACCCCATCAAACCTATCCAGCCCGAGTGATTCAATTCGGGGAAGGCAATTTTATGCGGGGCTTTTTTAACTGGCAGCTGCAGCAAATGAACAAGAACGGTCTTTTTAACGGCAGTGCCGTTGTGGTACAGCCGATTGATCACGGCTTGAAAGAGCTGTTGGCACAACAAGAAAATCTCTACACCGTTATCTTAGAAGGACTTGTCGATGGCGCTTTATCTCAAACATTTGAAGTCGTCTCCACCATTGATCAAGTGCTGAATCCTTATCAGCAATGGGAAGACTATCTTGCTTTAGCCGAAGACGAGCAACTTGAGATTATCGTTTCTAATACGACGGAAGCAGGTATTGCGTTTCACCCAGAGGATACCTTACACGATACCCCTCCCCAAAGTTTTCCCGCAAAACTGACCGCTCTTTTGTATCGTCGTTTTCAACTACGAAAAAAGGGATTTTTGATCATTCCTTGTGAATTGATCGATCGGAATGGGGAAAAACTAAAAGAGATCGTCTTACAATATGCCGCATTATGGTCTTTGGAATCAGACTTCGTCAACTGGTTAGAAAAAGAAAACACCTTCTGCTGCAGCTTAGTCGATCGGATCGTTCCAGGATATCCTCGCGACAAAGTGGCTCAATACCAAGAGGTTCTTGGCTATGAGGATGCCGTAATGGTCACTGCGGAACCCTTTATGCTATGGGTGATCGAAGGAAACGGCGTAGCCGAAAAGCTCCCTTTGCAAGAAGCTGGGTTGAATGTGATCGTGACAGAAGATATGACTCCTTACCGTGAACAAAAAGTACATTTATTAAATGGTCCTCATACGGCGATGGTTCCCCTCGCTCTTTTAGCGGGTTTAGAAACCGTTGAAGAAGTAATGAACGACCGTGAATTTGCAGCCTTTTTGGATGGTCTTTTTCAGGAAGAGTTGATTCCAATGCTTGATTTGCCTAAAGCGCAGCTTGCAGCTTATGCGGACCAAATCAAAGAGCGCTTCAGAAATCCTTATGTGAAGCATCAGCTGCAATCGATCGCTTTAAACAGCGTCTCAAAATTCCGTGCGCGTCTTCAACCAGTCTTAAGTCGTTATGTCCAACAAAACCAGCAGGTACCAAAACGAATCACTGCCGCACTGGCAGGATTGCTGACTTTCTATCTCACACGACCCTTTCAAGATGATGAGCTAGTGACAACCATATTTCAGCAAGTGAAACAATTACCAGCAGAAGAACAGATCGCAGCTCTATTAAAAAATGAGCAACTTTGGCATGCAGACCTGAGCTTTATGACAGAGACAATCAATGAAATGTGCGCATGCCTAAAACAAGACGGACCCCGCCAGTTACTTGCGTCGATTGACACCCCTGAGCCAAGTTTGAAATAAAGGAGAATCTTTATGTCCAGCACATTAACAGAAACACCCGCGCAACTATTGAAATTGCACCCTAAAGACAATGTCGCAGTCGCATTAAAACCACTAGCTGCTAAAACGACCCTTGCATTTGAAGGCAAAACGATCACCCTTTTTGAGGATATTCCACAAGGACACAAAATCGCCCTCAAAGACCTAGCACAATCACAAGACGTGATCAAATATGGCTATCCCATTGGACATCTCTTAGCTGACGTGAAAACTGGCCAATGGTTGCATACCCACAATGTCAAAACCAACCTTTCTGGCACCTTAACATACGCCTATGCTCCCGATTTGCATCCCGTCCGTTATCCAAAAAGGGCTGCGACGTTCCAAGGGTACCGTAGGGCAAACGGCAAAGTTGGAATTCGTAATGATTTACTGATCGTGCCAACAGTTGGTTGTATCAATGGCATCGCAGAGATCATTGTTGAAAACTTCAAGAAGAATCATCCGGATCTTGGCACTTTTGATCATATTACGATCCTTAAACATCCCTACGGCTGCTCTCAGTTAGGCCAAGATCATCAAAACACCCGTCAAATTTTAATTGATGCGGTACATCATCCAAATGCCGGTGGCGTCTTGGTCTTTGGCTTAGGTTGTGAGAACAACACCGTTCCCGAGTTTAAGAAAAACCTGGGTGACTACGATCCAAAGCGCGTCAAATTTATGGTGGCACAGGAAAGCGACGATGAAATTGCGGTCGGCGAAAGCTTATTAGAAGAATTACTGGAAGCAGCAAAAGAGGATCAACGAGAAGCCGTTCCCTTGAGTGAGCTAAAGATCGGGTTAAAATGTGGGGGTTCCGACGGGTTTTCTGGGATCACCGCCAACCCTTTGTTGGGGGCATTTTCTGACTTTTTAGTTTCTCAAGGTGGCAGTACAGTCTTGACGGAAGTACCCGAAATGTTTGGCGCTGAACAAGTCTTGATGGCGCGTGCACAAGATGAAGCCACCTTTGAAAAAATTCTCCATCTAATCAACGACTTTAAAGATTATTTCCTTGCATACGGTGAACCAGTCTATGAAAATCCTTCTCCTGGCAATAAGGCAGGCGGTATCACTACGCTAGAAGATAAGTCATTAGGCTGTACCCAAAAATCTGGGACTTCCGCTGTCGTCGATGTCTTAAAATATGGGGAAAAACTCCGTAAGCCAGGCTTGAGCCTGCTGGAAGGTCCAGGAAACGACCTTGTTGCCGCTTCTGCACTGGCTTCTGCCGATTGCCAACTCGTCTTATTTACCACTGGTCGCGGCACGCCATTTGGTGCCTATGTGCCGACCATGAAAGTTGCCACAAATCAAGAGATTTATCATAAGAAACCCCACTGGATGGATTTCAACGCTGGTCGCTTGTTGGAAGAGCCGATGGAGGTCGTGCTGGAAGATTTTATTCAAGCGATCATCGATACTGCCAGTGGAAAACCGACGCGTAATGAAGCCAACAACGTTCGTGAGATCGCCATCTTTAAAAATGGCGTGACACTATAATCAAAGAAAAGAGGTCCGACATGTTTTTAAATGAAAACTATTTATTGCCAAATGAAATTGCTCAAACACTATACCATGACTATGCCAAAGAGCTGCCGATTATTGATTACCACTGCCACCTAGACCCGAAAGAAATCTATGAGGATCGGCCGTTTAAAACTATCACCGAGGCATGGCTAAGTGGTGATCATTACAAATGGCGATTGATGCGCGCTTGTGGCGTACCCGAAGAAGCGATTACGGGCAATGCCAGTGATTATGAAAAATTTTTGGCATGGTGTCAAACAGTGCCAAAATTGGTGGGAAATCCCCTTTACAGTTGGACCCATTTAGAATTAAAGCGATTTTTTGAGATCGATCTTCCCGTTACTGAAGAAAATGCCGAAACTTTGTGGAGGCTATGCAACGAAAAATTGCAGCAAAAAGACTTTACCCGAAGAGCTTTGATTGCTCGCAGTAACGTCGAGATCGTTTGCACCACAGATGATCCAGTCGATGATCTTCACTATCATCACCAATTAAGCCAAACAGAACAACGTTTTCGGGTCTTGCCGACCTTTCGACCTGACAAAGCGTTACAAATCGACCATCCGAATTTTCTTACCTATGTTACCAAACTCGAAAAGAGTGTCGAAAACGCGATCACTACCTACGATGCTTTCTTGAGAGCCTTGCGGGACCGTGTAACCTACTTTCACCAGCATCACTGCCGCTTGTCTGACCATGCGCTGGATACTTTAGTGTATGCTGCAGACGAACAGTTATCCCTTGAAGCAATTTTTGCCAAAGCATTAGCTGGAGAATCTTTGGAGGAAAACGAAGTCTCTTTCTTCAAAACCAATGTTCTAGTTGAACTGATGAAGCTGTATCACGAACATGGTTGGACGATGCAACTGCATGTCCATGCGTACCGTAACTGCAATCAACGAATGTTTGAGCGCTTGGGACCAGATACGGGCTACGATGGCATCAATGATCAACCACTGACTCAAAGCTTGCAGAAATTATTGAACGCTGCTGATGCGCAGGACCATTTGCCTCAAACGATTCTCTACTCCTTAAATCCCAATGACTATGATGCACTCGTCGCTTTGATGGGGTGCTTCCAGCAAGAAGGCAATAATAAATTGCAGTTAGGATCTGGCTGGTGGTATAACGACACCCGCGCAGGCATGCGTCACCAATTGACGAAATTCGCAGACGGCAGTGTGATCTTTAACTTTGTCGGCATGCTGACGGATTCAAGAAGCTTTTTGTCTTACACCCGTCATGAATATTTCCGACGCGTCTTTTGTGAATGGCTTGCTGAGATCGTTGTACGTGGTGAAGCACCTGCTGATCTTCGTCAGCTAAAACCATTAGTAGAAAATGTCTGTTATCAAAACGCCAACAACTACTTCAAATTTTAGGAGAAAGACAATGGAAAAAATCGTCATCGTCGGTGATTCCACCGCATCGATCAAAGAGCCTAGCGCTCGTCCAGAAACGGGCTGGGGTGAAAAGATCTCACGCTATCTCCCCCAGCATCAAATCGTCAACTTGGCAAAAAATGGGCGTTCCTCCAAAAGCTTCATTGAAGAAGGACGCTTGTTGCAGGCAAAAAAAGAACTATATGCTGGTGATTATCTCTTGATTCAATTTGGACACAACAATCAAAAAACAGATAGTCGTGGTACGACACCTGTAGAATATCAGCATAATTTAGCAACCTTCGTGCAAACGGCACGCCAGCAGCAAGCGACACCGATCCTATTGACCTCGATCACTCGTTTGCATTACGTGGACCAACAGCAACTTGATCCTTTGGCAGTCGGTCCTTACCCAGAAGCAATGCGTGCTTTGGCTACCTCCTTGGATGTGGTCTGTCTGGATCTTTTTGTCGCAACACAACGGTTCTTTTCAGCACTGGAACCACAACAGGCGAAAACCTATTTTCTTCATTTAGAAAAAAACCAGCACCCCAATTATCCAGCCGGCATTACGGATAACACGCATTTGAATGACCAAGGTGCTACAGCCGTCGCCAAATTAGTTGCCAAATGTTTGACAAATGCTCCATTACCGCTTGCACAACAAGTTTTGTTAGATTGAAACTCATTGTTCGTGTTGAATCTTCCCCATTTAGATTAGAAGAAACCATGTATCCCCCAAACTGGTTCGTTTCAGAATTTGAAAGTGACCGCTTAAAGTTAGCATTTTTCGTCTAACTTTGAGCGGTCACTTCCTCTATTCTACTTAGTTTAAAAGGCTATTTAATGATTGAATTTTGATAGAAAGAAAATGCTAACGAAGCTTAATGAGCATCGCACACCCCATTAAGGGAGAAGGAAAAGAAAGGTACCACTTATTTTTCTTCTTTTGAAGCTGGATTCCCTGGCACTCAAATCCGCAGGTATGAAGAATCGTACGAAAATCCATAGGTAGTTCAACCATTGTTTGGTCAAAGTTATGAATGATGAGCAAGGCTTGATCACCAAGTTCCCGTTGAACGATTTGATAACCAGTTGGTTTTCGATAGGAAAGAATCTGACTTCGGACGACAGTTGTCGTTCCATCCTTGATCAAAGGACGACAGTGATCGTAAAAGACGAAACAATCATCAATCACTTTCCACTGCTCTTTGGAAAGCTCATTGATATCGCCGGATAGACATATTCTTCCTAAAAAGGTACTGATCAAAGAATAAAACAACCGTTGGGGTGAATCTTGCTTTCTAATGACCGCCCAAATCAGGCTTTGTCTCGGTAAAAGATGGTCATGCAAATTTGCTGCTATGATTGGGACACTGATTGCCTCATGAGCATCAGAAAAGCTCGACAGATCCGTCAGTTGGATCATTGAATACTCTAAGCGATGACCGCCTGACGAACAGTTTTCGATGATTAAATCAGGTAATTGCTGCTGAATGCGTTTAATAAATGCCTGTGTTGCCAACAGCTGTAAGCGACTTTCTTCGCCAAAAGATTCCTTCCCATCAAAACCGATCCCAAAATTTTCATTATAATCGATTTTCAAATATCCGATATCATAGTACTTTAAAAAATTGATTACTCTCTCTTGTAAATAGTCAATGACCCAAGGATCTCGCATATTCCAAAAGCGTCGATTGCCGACGGTTAGAGGCTGTCCATCTTTATTCAATAGATGTTCAAAAAACGTACTGGCAACTGACTGATCTCCGACTGTTTCAATTTCAAACCAAATGCCCGGAATCAGATCATGCTGCTTGATAGCAGCGATCACCGTCTCTAATCCATTGGGAAACTGTGACGAACTTACTTGCCAATCACCATGACTACGTTCCCATCCATGTTGATTGGCATACCAGCCAGCATCAATGACATAATATTGAATCGCTTTCCCTTTTAAGGCAGCCAAATTTTTCAAAGTCATATCTTCTGTTGGTCGTCCCCAAGATGTACAAAATTCGTTGAATTGGATTGCCAAATCCTCTTCCGTAGGATGCTGTTTTTGTGCCAAAGGTAACGTCAATATCTTTGTTAATCTTTGGGCGGCAATTGCTTCATTCCCGCAAGTGACGGTTAGGTATGCTGTTGGAGTGACAAAAACTTCACCCGGCATAACAGCTTTTAGCCAATGGCCATAATCTCGGTCTGCTAATCCACCCGACAAACAAAAATCCTCATCAAGACGATACGCTTCAAACTGCCATGATCCTGGTTGCGCAAGACTAACTGCCCATGTAATATCCTTTTGTTTGTCATAGATTGCCGCTTGCGGAAACCACCCTCTAACTGGCATCGAACCTACTTGCCCAAATTTTTCTAATCCTACACCAGAAGGCTTCCATGAGGGCTCAAGCTGTAAGTCTTCAAGCAATTGTATGGTTTTACGCCCTTCAAAACTCCACTTGCTTTGATAGCGGATCAAGCTCAAATTGCCTATTGGATTCTCATCATAAAATGGACTAAGATTACTCAATGAGAAGCTTGCCAACATTTCAAGCATCTGGGGAATCTTCGTCCGATTTTCAAAGGTCACATAAGTTTCTATTACTGGAAACCCTATCTGCCAGCTTACATAATGGGTATAGTGATTTCCTCTATCATCAGCTAAGATGGTAGCAATTTCTTTTTTATTCGATTCCTGTTTATCGATTTGTTTCACTAATCGAAGGCTTTTGACTGTTGCACTATTCCGCATCGTACTCCCTGTGCTGAACCCTTTTGGGTAATCATCACCTATCAGTTTTGCTTGAATCAAGGAATCAAATTTGGTCTTTTTAGGTAGCTGTACTTCATGATGCAAAGAAGTTGGGCTAAGGACCCATTCCACAGATTCGGCGGATTGATAGTAGTCGATCGTCATATCGCCAAACACGACCGTGCGTAACTTTTGCATATAACGGCCTCCTTTCATTTGTATATTGCCTACTGATCGATTCCTTTAAAAAAGCTCTGCGTAATAAGTCCTTGCAATTCAATCACCTGGTTTTTCCCAATTTCAATCTTCGTCGGATTCAAAAATTCCACTTGTTGTAGTTCTAGTTGAACACTTTCGTCCACCCGAAGAAAACAAGCTTCCCCTGTATAATCAATCTTGAGATTCTTAAATTGTAATCGGACCTGTTCACCGTTCCCAAAAAAGTTTGATGTCTTGCGAATCCCAGAAATCGAGCAATTCTCTATCAATAACTGGCGCAAAGGTCGATTATTTTGCATTAGTTTCTTTTCGCCATACTCGTAAACAAGAAACTTATCTGCGTCAGCGATTTTACAATCAATTAAGCGAATGTTTTGGGCATCTTTTTTAATCGTATCTGCCTCAATCGCATAGTATTTAAAAATGGCATGGGTATAATACGTATTTTCTGAAAGGTGAGGATAACGCCCTGGGCCTTGAAACCTACAGTTTTTAAAGGTAATCGTATCGCCACCGATCCTCATTGCGTTGCAAGCTGTATTTAAAAAACAATCTTCTACCATCAGCTGCTCAATGTCATACCCAGCAAAGCAGTCATCTCCACATGCTAGATGACAATCACGGACATAAATGTTGGTGGAATGATGTAGATTGAATCCGTCATGCCCCGCTTCGATGGTTACATTGTTTATTTGGACATTTTGACAGCCATCGATCGTATGACTCCAGTTAGCACTATTTTTAAAACAATAACCAGCTAAATGAACCCCCGTGATTTGGGAAAGAATGATCCCCATCGGTCCACGAAAGCCTTCTTCCCCATTTTCGTCGAAAGTATCTTGACCATCGATCAACGATCCAGGTTCCCCGATGATCTTCACATTTTCTTCTTTAAAAGCCGTGATCATGGCATAAAAATAATACTCAGGTAAATGCCAAATTTTTTTGTAGTATTCATCGTGCAAGTAGTTAATCGTACTTGGTACTTGAAAATCACAATAGTCCGCTAAGTTTTGGCTTCCCCTTAAGATTGACCCAGATTTTAAACGTAAGGTGATATTTGAATAAAGACGTAAAGAGCCAATCAAATAGTCCCCCTCTGGTATGATTACTTCTCCTCCTCCAGCCTTTCGACAAACATCGATGCATGATTGAATCGCCTTTGTTTGATTTTTTTCTGAATTTGTTGACACCCCGTAATCAGTGATAATAAACGTGTTCCTTTGGTCTTCCATTTCCATTTCCTCCTGTCCAATAATCATTTTTTTCCACCCAGTCATTTCTCAAAAATGAATACAAGTCAATTATAATGCGGATCTAATTGTTGAATAACTGAAAAAACGATATAATTGGTGTCAGAAAGTTACCTTTCTAATGTCTTTGCTATGAAGGAGTATCGAATGATCTATCAGATTCATTTAAATCTACCAATTTTCAATTTATGGAGTGGGTTGTTTTCGAACAATAAAAATCAAACATGGCGCCACAAAGAAACCCATCATTCCGAAAATTTTGAACTTATCTTGCCAATAAAAAACGATGTTTCCTTGACCATCAACGAAAAAGAGGTATTGATCAAGGAAAACGAATGCTTTTTGATACCGCCATATGCGAAAATCAAAGCTGCTGCTACAATTGAACATGAAGTTCATTTTTACTGGCTACATTTCATTGCTTCCTACCAAACGATTTCTTTAAAAGAGCCTATGTTACAAAAAGGCCTACAGGATCTAGCAACACTAACGATGCCAACAGAGTTAAATAATTTTATCTTTCTCCCACAACGTTTCCAGTTAAAGTATCCCGAACGAATCGTTGTTTTGCTTAATCAATTGCTTACAAACGGAAAAAGACAACAATACACACAACGGGGGAATGATTTTTCTTTAACCTTATTACTGATCGCTCTTTGTGATGATTACCTAAATCAATTGGCACATACCGCGAAAAATCATGTCAAAAAAACTGCATTGATTGCCGAGTGGATTCGGGTCAACCTTACAAGTGAACTCCACTTATCTGATATTGCTAACCATTTTGGCTTGAATCCCAATTATCTTAGCCGACTGTTCAAAAAGGAACAGGGAATTGGTATCAAAGAGTATATGGTAAACACCAAAATTGATTATGCAAAAACACTTTTAGCAACAACCAATTTATCGGTCAACGAAGTAGCTGATCAAGCTTTCTTTTCCGATGCAAAACATTTTATGAGGACGTTTAAACAGAAAAATGGCTTAACCCCTTCTGACTATCGAGCAGAAAATGCGCAAACCAATCTAAATTCTAGTCAAATGAATCTTTCCGCCCCGTTACCACAGCAATTAGGCAATGAGGCACTAAAGAAGCTTATCTATCAGATTTTGAAAGAAAATCATCAATAAAAAAACATTTGTCCACCTTTGGTCCGTTTTAGCGGAACTTGTTCAAGGTGGCTGCAAATGTTTTTTGTTCTTTTATTTAGAAATCGTAATAAAAAAGCAATTTTTCTTCTTCTGCAAGGGCATTTGCATCAGTTGTTTGTTTTTGTCCTAAGACGAGTGTCAATTCAGGGTCTTGCTCTTTTGCGACTGCTGAAAGATCGATTTTTATGATTCGATCCTCATAAAACGGAGCGGTCAGAAAAACAAAACCTCGTCCCGTTCCCATGACAGAAAACGTCTCGCTTTCAGTAATTTCTGTTTGATTTGCTTTGATCAACTGATCACCGGCAGCATTTTTTTCATCTGTAATTGACAAGTAACAGTTTGCTGATTGGTTCCACAGTGCAACCTTCCCTCCATCCAGAGGTATTAGTTGGAAAAGATCAGCTTCAACATATTTTCTACTGATTTGTAGAAGACTTGCATCGTTAGCGGATAAATAAGAATTTCGTGTTTCATAAACATACTCGTCGCCTACTTTGGTTAAGGTTCTTTCATACCAAGGTTCTAAGCGTGTTCTTATTCGCAAAGTTAAGCTTGGCGCAGTCTCATAAATCGGGCCATTGTAAAAAGTCAACGTTGAAAAATTCAAATGATCATTATGGATGTACCCTTGGGCGCGCATTGCTGCAGCAGCTTTGCTTGTCCAGGTCATATCAACGGGACTATCGTGAAAGCGTGCTGCCACTTGTTCATATATTGGGCGCAACTCTCCGCGATTGATGCGTTCACTATCTAGCCGGGTCCAATACCCTCGATTCGGGTTTTGGAAAACGTTCATGAGGGGGGTGAATGGTACCTCTTCAAATAAATTGTACTTGGCAGCCCATTCAAAGGCTTTCACTAAGCGATAATCATGTAATGAATAAAGATCGATCCCTTGATTCGCAGCGGCTTCAGCCACAGATGCCAAATAGCTGATCCCTAACTGTGCATGTGCTTGGTCACGTCCACTTTCAACCGATTGCCCCGTATCGCTGACATAGACAGCAATCGATCCATTGATATGAATCGACTGATACAGATTGATCGCCCGCTCAACGATCGGTTGACTATCTGTAAAAAGACCAATCGCCATCATCGCATTCATAGCCGCCGTATCCCAGTTGCCGTTTGCTAACATTGGAACCCCTAGATCTTCAATTACTGGATACACAGTATTAATAAGCATTTCTTGGGTTTGGCTGATATCTTCGGCAGTATATCCAGAATAACCACCTTGATAATGCGCAAGAATCTCTGCTGCTTCTATTAATTTTGAACTACTGATCGCAGCGCCCAAAATGCGATCACGGCCATCAATCACTTTTAAGGTTTGCGACCAGCCATTAATGATTTCTGTAGCTTTTTGTGCATAGTCATCCTCTTCTGTGATGACCCATTGTAGGGCTAAAAAGTACGCTGCATTGCTGGCGCTTTCAAATTTGCCGATATTGCCATGACCTTCTGGAGCACCGCGTCCCACTCCTTCTAAAGGCGTATCTATAAATGTCAATGCACTTTGATCATTGGAGACCCCTTGTTTAAGTTTTAAATAATCACTATACCAGGGTTCTTTTTTCTCAGCGACTCGTTGTTTCATCTGATCGAGATGTTCAGTGGTCAGTTGGATACCTGGATGGGTAAAGGATCTAGCTTCACTTACTCCTTTTACCGTATACGTTGCCTGCTGATAAGTAACTTCGATGCTTTCAGGCAAATCCGCTACTGGGAAAACAGCTTGAAAATAGTCGCTTGTTTTCTGAACTTTAGCTGAAACATTTAATTGATAGTCATTTGGCAGATCATCACTTGTGATCGGCAACCATCGAACAAACACTTGATTTGCACGTATTTCATGGTCAACAATCAGCGCTCCTGAGAACTCAGTTTCTTCAAAAACAAAGTACGCTGGTCGATTTTGTTGTCGACTAGCAGTTAAGCTTCCTTCCTGCCAATGTAAAAACCAATGAGTAACGGAGGGTTCGTCTCGTAAAGTATCTAGATCTGAAGCGATCGTATAACGGTTTGACTCAGGATAATAATGAATGGATAACCGTTCATTATCATTGACGGATGCGGCGGTAAAGTTGAATAAAAAGCGTTCGTCTTTCTTTTGATAATAGTTTTTTTGTTCATCTGATTCTGAAAAATAGTTTTGAAAGCTCAGAAATTTACCAGTGGTGGTTGATTGAATTTGAGCTGTCGGTTTTAAAGAACCAGTTATTTTGTGGATCGGTTCTGCCACATACGAAGCAAACGTCTCTGCTTCTTGTTCATTCTCTACTGTGTAAATTGCCCCATTTTCCCTAACGGCAAAGTAACTCCCCGAATCAGTTTTGATTTTCATGTACTTCACTGGTAATGAAGCGTTGGTGAAATAATTACCAATCTTATGTCCCTCTATGGTTTGGGGTACTTCATCAGTTGTCCGTATAATCTTGACATAGGGCGCTCTTGTCGAACGAATTGAAAAAAGTTCGGATGCAGCAATCGATTCATCAAGACTTTTTTCTGTATAAAAGTGGATGGTCACTTCTTGACGATTCGCAGCTTTGGCTTCTTTGATCAAATCAGTGATATCTAACGTAACTACCGCCTCTCCATTTGGCAGCGTGACTTCATACGTTTTCGTATCCTTCAATACGCTAGGCTTGTTGTCGTAAGTGATCGTATCAGAATCCCACTGACTCCCGGCTTGTCCTCCACTAGTCAATTCATTGGAAGCCTCTTGGAAAAACAACTGGTTGCCACCATGAGTAGTCACCATTTCCAATTGGATCTGTTTGATCGTTTCTATGTCTGTCAAATCACTGATAGCTAATTTCATATAAGCTTCTCTTAATTTTCCTACAATTAATTTTTCTCTGTTTCGTTCTTTCATCACTTCTCCATGTTGACCATTAAAGTTTGAGACAAACGCATCATCAACAATGATGATTTCCTCTCTTTCGCTAGCAAATCCTACTTGAACACTTAAAATACTAAGCAACAGACTACCAAGCAACAAAAACCAAACTTTTGCGATCCCCATTTTCTGCCTCCTTTTTTTAAAAAAAATAGTCAAAATAATCGACCAACGTTATCAGCTATGTCTTGCCTCTTTCCACAAAAAAGCTATTTATGTTTTTCCAGATCTAAAACGCAATTGTGCTTGTTCTAAATGCCAATCGGCTACATTCAATTCATCTTCACGTCCATCTTTTAGCCTTACAGTCAAGGTCTTTTCTGAAATCGTTGCCGATTCAACTTTGCTTTCTTGATCGTACTGCTCGAGAATCGTTGCAAACTGGGCAGTTCGTCCCTCTTTGCGAATACCAACTACTCGCCGATGATCGGATTCATCTCCTAACGGATAATCGCCACCTATCACAATCTCTAATGATGCTGCATCAACGCCGCTGAGATCGATCGTTATCGTTCCAGAAATAGCTTCTGCAATTGGCGTGGCTGGCAAAGCGGATTGGATCACTTGGGTTTCAAATTTGATAGGACCGCCAAAGTAATCTCGGTTCTCATATGGGGATTGTTTGATACCTTCTGTCACTCGTGGTAGTTGATTAATAGGAATTCTCTCCCCTGCGTGGGTCTTGATGACTCCTTCACCCCAAAACACTGCAGGCAAAGGCACGTCTTTTCCACTTCCGTATTCATTCGCAACATAGGTTGTCTTAGTTTCTAAAACGATCGTTTGGCTCTTTGCAGGAATAGCTACTTGAATTTCTTCTTTTCCAAAAATCCATGTACCCATCTTGTTTTCATGAAGAACACTCTTTTCCGTTCGAATCTGATAAACCAGTTGCTGTTGTGTTTGACTATATGCTGGCTCCATCCCCACAAAAACGGGCGCATTTTGCGGGTGGATCATGTGAATAGCCAAGTTTAGTAATCCCGGTTGATTTTGACTGGTTCGCAACGGTGTGAGCCAGCCCTTATCATTGTATTTATGCATATCGACCGAAAAAGAAAACCTTAATGGTTCTTGTGCACGAAACCAATGCACATCTGTCATAAACTGAGCGCTTGATAACGGATCATCTGAAAGTTTTTCTGTTGTCTTTTGGTACTCGATATCTTTGCCAACTAAAAAGTACCGAGCATCTTGAGGGTCATTACTAAGTAAATAATCTGCTTCTAGCTCTTTAGCAAAAATTCCCTTTAATCCACTTGCATGGTATAGACAATCAAAAGCATGGGTATCTTCTCCTTCCAGATAATCAAGTACAATGACATAGTCATCGGTCACTACAACTGCTCGTCGTTGGAGGATCTCTTCAGTAAAAGCGGATCTTTGGCTATATTCAGGTATCTCATCAGGAATAAACACGCTTCGACCTTCTTGCCAGCATCTTTCGCGAAATGTCTCAGCGTTGCCGACTCTCCAACCACCATAAGGCGGTTGACACCATTTCGTACGAATTTCCTGAACAATGTATTGGTACTCTGTCTCGCTTACACATGCCAACGTTTTCGTTGGTGCCGGATCTTGCTGCTTGAGATCAACAACTGTCATATTATGGGTGAGCGAATTTTGAACATAAAACTTATACATAAACGTATGATAGGCATACCAAACATTTTCCGGGTTATAGAAACTTTTCCCAAAACGTCGCATCGAGTTTAACGCTAATCGATCATAGTGTCCATGAGCCCCCCCTAAAATTCCGCTCTTCAAAGTTACTTGATATTGTTGTTCGGCAGAACGCTTCGGAGCATTCGAATGCAACAAAGCAATGCCAGCAACCTCAGCGATGACAGCCTCACGATAGGGAACCTTTTTCTCATGAGGAGTATCTGACAACTGAGCGACACCAAAACAAAGATCACGGTCCTCGGGTCGAATCGTCCTAAGCAAAGAGAGATACGCGGGTTTTTGATACAAGCGGTAAGCTAAATCGTATCTTGGGTCCATTAGATGGACACCAACTGCTCGCGATTCACAGGAATCATTCATGCCAAATATCACGCCAGTTTCATCATAATAATCGATCATGCTATCGGTCAGCATTTCAATGGAACGATAATTTTTGTCAGTAGGACCCCAGACTTCTGTGGAAAGCCCGTCAATGCGATCACTTTCATCTAAACCTTTCTGATGAAGATCATAGTATGGGGCATAATTTGCTGGGACTCTTTGCAAATGCAACTGGTAACCCCATTTGTTTACAATCTGACTGATTTCTAAAAAAAGACCCATTGCTAGCAAGTTGTAACCAATGGACGCTTCATACCACCAGCCATCATTTAGGATTCCTTTACTGATATGCTCGATCACCCCACCAGGACAGTGTAAAAAGTAATCAATCTTCTCCAGATCCTGTAAAGCAGCAGCACAAGCAATGACCCCAGCTAATTCCGCTAAATTCCAATTCGATATTTTCCCCCGATGGCATTCATCCCGAATAATGGACATAAATAGTCGAAAGGCTTCCTCAATCTTTTGTTTGTCATCTTTTGTAAGCAAACCGCTATGCTTCAATCGATCATAAGTTAGCGCTGCGTGTTTAAAAAACTCACCTTCATGGACTAATTCTTGATTTCCTGCATGTGGTAAAACAAGGTATCCTTTTTCATCGTCAACCAATTCTTTCAAGAATTCAGCCGCTTTTTTTCCAAATACTTCTTCCTCACTCAGCAAATAAATCAACGCAGCATTTCCTGCTTCGTCTGATTGCCTACTCATAAAAAGATAGGGCAATTCAGGATCGATTTTCGGTACCTGCCAAAGCTTAGCCCTTTGATAGAGCTGTTGGTACTTTGCCTGCGCCCATGGTGTGCTGCCTATTTTCTCTTGGATCTCATGGATATCAGCGCTTGAAAGGGTGGTCGTGAACGTTTCTTCGTAACGACCCGTTATAAAGGTTAAGGTTTGCGTAAAACCTCTACGATCAATGAGTTGGATTTTATGCTTTTCTGAAGCCAATGGTCCAAAACGGAGATCATCAAATACACTGAGGAGAACCACTTTTTCTTCAAAAGGCTTCAGTTCTAGCCCTTTGATTGGTTGATCCGATCCGCTCTCATGAAGCAGTGTCGTCAAAATCTCCCAGCCCATTTTCTGCTGCGCGATCTGAACAAATTGTGGTTTTGAGGTGGTATTCGTCAAAGTTATCTCATAATCGACTTGTTTTTTCTGCAATGCTTTTCCTTTGATTGTAGCATCCATATATACGCAGGGTGCCGCAATAATCTCTAGTTGTTTGATCGCCTCTTTTTTTACCGCCCAACATTCAATGCCGACAATAGCTTTTAAATAAATCAGCATTCCTTGATCAAATCCAAACTGGCTGAAAGGCACATATTGGGTTTGCCCCGAAAGCAGCACTACTTCAGTTTCAAAAAAACGGATCGCCTCTTCTTGTGGATTGCGATTTACACTGCATGCCAAACGAATCTTCATCCGCTTGTTTTTTTGCGCCCCCACTTCAAAGCGAAGGCCCCACCAACCTAGCGCATTGGCTGCACACGGGTGGTACTGGATAAATCCATGTTCGACCCAGTGCATTTCTCTTTTAGAATTTGAAAATAGCCAGATACACTTGTTTTCCTCTGATTGTTCATTCCACGATAAAATATCATAAGTAGTTGCTTTATTTTTCATCTTCGACTCCTTGTTTCGACCAGTGCAATTGTTTAAATCTTTTCGGTGTGACTCCGAAAAATCGTTTGAAATTTTTGGTGAAATACGATTGAGAAGAAAAACCTACTTGTTTGGCGATTTTTACGATCGGCAAATTGGTTGTCAAAAGTAGTTCCTTTGCTTTTTCCAAACGTTTTTCCGTGATATATTCACTTAACAAACGACCAGTCAACTCTTTGAACGTTGCTGCCATATAATTTGGACTCAAAAAAACTTGTTCAGCAATCGTCTGATTGGTCAGATCCCCTGCCATTTGTTGCTCAATTATGCGATCGATTTTTTCAATGATCGACAAATGCGCCTGCTGGTCAAGGTTTTGATAATTGATCAGTAATTGCTCAAATAGTTGGTGCATTTTTTCTTCAATTTGGTCAAAGGTTGTTAATGCCATGATTTCTTCTGGAAAGCGACGTTGTTCTTCTTCAGCAAGAAAGTTACTATACTCGTTAACTTTACGAAGGAGATTCATACAGGTCGTTTTCATCTCCTCAGCATCTAATCCGACAAACTGTTTTAATAGCCGAAAAAAAATGGTCAATGTCTCTTGAATTTCACTTTGGCAAGACTGATGCAATGCCTCAACTAGCTTTCTTGAGGATTTATTGACTACGTTGTTTCGCTCAAAACGAAATTGTCGCCATTTTTTTCTTTGTTGTTCAACACGCCAATACGTTAGATTCGTTCGTGACCAAAACAAGGCAATTGCCATCACCATTCGAGCTTCTTGATAGCTTTTTACTACATTACCGTCACTACGATAACTACTGTAAAACCCCTTTTGTCCAGATAAGATGATTCGCTCATACGTAAAATGAGTAAGTGTTAAAATAGAGATTCTATTGCCTTCTATTTCACCCTCGATCCCTTCACCTTCTGTAGGCATAAATCCTTCAGCATCCAAAACAGTAACGATCCCGGTATTTTTAACCAAGGGTATGATCTCCCGTTTGAAGAGAAGATCAATTGTTTGCCTTTGATGCTTGCGTTTGGTTTCTATTTGGATTTCTTGCAATAGCTTGATCAAAGCTTCTTCTAATTCCTTCTCATCAATTGGCTTTAACAAATAGTTTTGAACGCCATGTTGAATCGCCTCTTGTGCATAAGAAAATTCGCCAAAAGCGGATAATATAATGATTTTTGTTTCTGGAGCCTGTGTTCTGATTTTCTTTGCCAATGCAAGTCCGTCCATGATGGGCATCTGAATATCTGAAAGAACGATTTCAGGAGTGGTTTCTCTAAACATTGCTAATCCTTCTGCGCCATTTTTGGCTAATCCGACGATTTCAATCCCTAGATTTTGCCAATCAATCGATTGAGCGATGCCATCACGACTGATTTTTTCATCATCAACAATCAAACAGCGATACATCCGTTACGCCTCCTTCGAAAGCTGTTTTTTCCAACGGTTGAGCAAAATCGTCGTTGTAAGATATAAAGGGAGTGAAAAACTCAGAATCGGAATGATCCCTGGTATAAGTAAACTTAATACCAAGACAGCACTGTAACTAACGATGATTTTGATTGAAGAAAACTGCCAGAATAAAGGTAATAAAAAAGCATTTTTAAGTAGCGCTTTTGTGGATAACGAAAAATGTACTTCATTCAATGAAAAATAAGGTACGACCAGAACGAGTAAATAGAGTAAACTAAGGTACGCCGCTCTTTCTAACAGCAAAGAATTTTGAATAAATAAAACCCTACTGAACAGTAAACCTGTACAAATCAGAGACAATAGGAGCGAAAGCCAGAAGAATTTTTTGATATTCTTTAGGTAGCAATACCACGCTTCTTTTAGCCATGAAAACTCATTTTCTGAAACGAGTGCCTTACGAAAAACTGCTACAAGTGAGATCGTTGCTGGTAAAGCGCCAAAAACCCCTCCACCTAATAGGACAAAAAATAACCAACAGAGATTCATCGCTACCAAACGACTAAATAAAAGCGTCGTTTCATAGAGCCAAGCAGCCCAATTCTCTTTCACCTCTTCATCACCTCCATAATGAGGAGGATCACCCAAAGAAATAGACCTTTCTAAGAGTGATCCTCAAAATGATTTAACGTGCTGCGAACCATGCTTGAGCGATCGTTTGCTCAGATTCTACACAACGGTCGTATCCTAGATTTTTCGCTTTCTCAATCATTTCATTCTTTAAGCTATCAAATGTTTCATCATCTCGGGCATAGATCATTTGCCATGAGTATTCTTTAATGACTGCACCTACTTGATTGTAGGTCAAGTCTAGTTCATCCCCTCGCTCAACTAATGGAACATCTGCGATATCGTAAGATGCTAGCAAGCCATTTTCAAGCAAGTATTCTTTTGAATTTAGCGCACCATCGTGATCTTCTGTCCACTGTTTATCTAACTCTGTCGCACTTTCTAAAAGCGTCGTTTCCCAAACGGAGCGATTTGCTGGTTCGTTCAAAATTGGGCTTACGGATTGTTGATCCACACTTGGTCCATTGACTAATTTTTTGAACGTCTCTGATAAAGCACCGCCACCTGCTTCTTCTGGTGCCTGTGCTTCCCAGCTGCCGCTGCCTAATTCTGTGAGATAGGGTTTGCCATCATCATTGATATCCCACATGATTCCTTGAGGACCGTTTTCCCAGAACAAATGTCCTTCATCAGAATATAGGAAGTCCAAAAGTTCTAATGCTTTGTCTTTGTTCTTTGCATTCTTACTAACCGCCCAGAACCAGTTGTTCCCGTAGGTCGTCGTTTTTTGATCCGCTACTAGAAGTTCATTGTTTGGTACTAGCTTGTACCCTTTGCCTTGACTGGTTAATTCGGGATTGACGGGATTAAAATTCAGCTCGCCAGTGTAGCCCCATGGCATGATCGCCGATTGTCCTTTTTCCGCCTTCTTTAAATAGTCCTCCCATGTCTGTGAAGCAGAATCGGGATCTAGCAATCCTTTTTTATGCAGATCATTCGCCCATTTCAACGCTTGCAGATACAGACTATCTTCACTCAAAATATCTTCATAACTATCATCAAGGACAGACACGTTGATGAACTCATAGCGATTTACACCATCAGTATCAGTATAACCTTGAGATTTTGCTATACTACGCAATTGGTTGACACTATTTCCATCCCATTCGCTGAACAAGGAAAGAGCATAAAATTTATCTCCATTTTCAGTTTCAGGATGTGCCTCGACCATTTGCTCTGCCAAAACCCCGTAATCCCAATACGTTTCAATTTCTGGACTGCCTAATTCTTTATAATAATCATAACGCATTGACGGCAACCAGGTCGGATTCGTTTTGGTTACTTCTGCTTCTTGGGAAACGGTGGTTGGTATGCCGTACAATCCCTCAAAAATAGTCTCAGCTCGAGCTACGGCGTCCTCAAAACGGGTAACATTCGGCAGTTTCTCCTTATACTCAGTCAAATCCTCGATAATACCAGCCGTTTTTGCTCGATTCAAATCCTTTTGAGTTGTAAAAACGATCAAATCCCCCAATTCCCCAGTAGTCAAACGCGTCTCTAATCGACTTGTCCCTCCGACACTGTTAGGAATCACATTTACATTGACGCCTAATTCATCTTGAAGATATTTCCCTACGTACCCTCTGATCTCTCCCTCATAGGTACTTGACATTGAATAAATCGATACATCCTGAGCACCTTGAGGCTCATCACTGCTTTCGTTGTTGCTACCGCACGCTGCTGTCCCCACTAACAGTCCGCCTAACATTAATGCTTTCCCAGTCTTTTTTAAATCCATTCTCTTTCCTCCTAATTTTTTTATCCTTTGACCGCTCCAATCGTTATTCCTTTAACAAAGAAACGTTGAAAGAACGGGTAAATGGCAAATATTGGTAAAACGACCATCATTGTCACCGTTAATTTGACGGACTGAGCTGTCTGCGCCGTAGCAGCAACTTGATCAATAGAGATGTTTCCCGAATTGATTTCATTCGCTAACGCTGTGGACTGTGTCAAATAACGGTAAAGCACATACTGCAAGGTATGTAAATCCTCACGCGTTACATAAATCACTGTATCCATAAAACTATTCCATTGTCCAACTGCGCTGAAGATGGCCAAAGTGGCTAAAATCGGCACCATTAGTGGCAAAGCGATTTTGAAAAACATCGTGATGATCCCAGCACCGTCCATCTCTGCCGATTCCTGCAAAGAACTTGGAATACTAGACTCGATATACGTTTTAACTAAAACAATGTTGTAAGCTGAAACCATACCCGGAATGACGTAAACGAGAAAGTTATCCAATAGGCCTAGGTAATTGAATAACATATAGACGGGAATCGTCCCCGCGCTGACATACATCGTTGAAATAATAAAACGGTAAACAAATTTGCGCCCCGTCATTTTTTGTTGGGTCATCATAAAGCCAAGAAATCCTGAACATAAGACAGTCAACGTCGTCCCAATAACGGTCCGAGCGACGCTGATGATAAATGCATTTGTGATATTTGGGATCTCCAAAATTTGTTTATAATTTTGAAAATGAATGTCTTTAGGTATAAACAAGACTTCCCCCATTGCACTCAACTGATTGTCACTGATCGTATTGATAAAAATATAGTAAAATGGGTAAGCACACAAAAACATGAAAAGAAAAAAGAATAAGATATTGAAGAAATTAAATACTCGTTCACCTATCGACAACGTATCTTTTACTGAATAGGCTTTATTTTTTTTACTAATAGCTGCCATACTGTACTCCCCCTAGAAGATCGATTCACCGCGAACGGTTTTTGACAAACGGTTAACTGAATAGAATAAAATCAAGCTGACGACCGTTTTCAAAATACTGACAACCGTTGCTAAAGAGAAGTTCCCTTGACCGATCCCGATGTTGTACGTATAAAGATCTAGTACTTCTAGCGAACTTTTCGTCATCGCATTAGAGAAAACGAAATACTGTTCCATTCCAGTATTGATCATGTTGGCAACACTCATCATGAGTAAAACGAAAAAGGTTGGCAACAAACCCGGAATCCTGATATGAAGAACTTTTTTCAAACGATTCGCACCATCTATACTGGCAGCTTCATACAATTCTTGATCGATCCCATTGATCGCCGCTAAGTACATGATGGCGCTCCAACCGATGCCCTTCCATACCCCTAAAGCCGTCATTTTCAGCCACATATGACTGTTATCTAGCAAAAAATTGATTGGTGTATCAATAAATCCCCAGTCAACCAATAGATTATTGATGACCCCATTATCAACTGATAAAAAGGCAAAAACTAAAGAATAAACTAAAACCCAACTGACAAAATGTGGCGCAGTCGTCATGGTTTGAATGAGCCGTCTTAGTTTACTGCTTCTGATTTCGTATAATAAAATGGCAAAAAACATTGGTAACACACTAGTTGCTAACCCTAAAAAGCTCATACCTAGTGTGTTTTTCATCACGCGTATGATGATATTCACTTGTTCTCTGGAAGAGATCAACATTCGAAACCATTTGAATCCTACAAATGGCATATCTGCCAAAGAAGCACCAGGTGAATAATCAATAAAAGCTAAATACCAGCCCAACATCGGCAAATACCCAAAAACTAGAACAACTAGCAAAAAGGGCAACACCCAGTACAATAGCTTATTTCCAGTGGAAAATAAGCTCTTCTTTCTTTTAATGGTTGCTGTACTCATTTAAAAACCTCCTTCTAAAGCTCCTTAGTAAACGCTTTCTTATATAGAATTATACGATTTGAGAAGGATTGAAAACTGGTAATATTCACCGAAAATGGTAATATCTACCACAATAAAACAGTTTGATCCTAAAGCACGCTTTTATTCAACTCAATTTGAAACACACTTCCTTCCCCTTGTTTTGAAAAGAATTCTACCCTCACCTGATCCCCATAAGAAGATTTCAAGATATTGATGATGGATTGCAAGGAAAAGCCTCCCTTTTTTAGCTCTAATTGTTCCCCGCTGCGAATTTTCTCTACTATCTCTGGCGAGGCACCCGCGCCATTATCTGCGACTAGAAGGATTAATGTTTCCTCATTTTCAGCAACAGTAACTTTGATTTTCCCTTGACCTTTTACATAGATACCATGCTGAAAAGCATTCTCTGCTAAGGGTTGTAAAATTCGATGAAGAATTTGAATCGACTCTACATCGATTTCAGGATCAACAGCAATCTCATAGTCAAGTTGATCTGCAAAGCGTAATCGTTGAATGGATAAGTAATGTTTCACTAAATCTAATTCTTCTTTTAAAGAAACGAAGTTTTTTCCTTTCGCCAAAATGAGTCGATAATACTGAGCGAGATCGTTCGTTATTTGAACGACTTGCTCTGTCTCACCTGCTTTTGCACACCAAGAAATGATTGCTAACGTATTGTATAAAAAATGGGGTTGAATCTGTGCTTGAAATTTACTCAACTGCGCCTTTCTTTTCAAGGCTTCATCTGATTTGATCTTAAGCAGAAGGTTTTCTAAATCTTCAATCATTTTATTAAAGGTTGCTTCTAGTTGACCAACTTCATCATTACTCGAAATGGCGATTTTGTGCGGTAATTGCTGACCATTCGTCAATTTCATTTTTTCGCATAACCTTCGAATCGGAGAAACGAGCCATTTATAGAAGATATTCGTAAAAACGATCATCATACTGAGCAAAAAAATAATCAAAATGAAATTGCTATTCAGAAAATCCTTTAACGACACACGAAAATTTTCTTTCGCATAAAAAGTCAGCAACTGCCACTGATTTTTTAATGGAACTTCCTGAATCAAGTAATTTTCCTTATCTTGGTGATCAGCAAACAGCAATGGATCATAGATCACTGCTCCGGTAGCATCTAAAATAGAGAACCCACTTTGATTGTCGAGATTTTCATTCACCGATTGGAAAAGAAAAAGAGGATTGACATACAGATTGATCCAGCCCTTTTTCCGCTGATTCGATTCAAAAGGATTGATTGGAAAATGATAATATAATTGCTGATCTTGATCCAAATACCAACCGAAGGTCAAGGGATCTTCCTGATACAGCTGATGATCAGTGACCATGCTTTTAGATGAAACAGTATATTGAAGGTCGTACAGCTGTATCTGTATACTTGCCAGTGTCGGGGTGGTAGAAAGAAGTTTGCGTATAAGAGGAATGACGGTCGTCTGAAAATCAAAGGAAGGCTGATCGTTGATCGTCCTTTCGGAAACATATCTTTGTAAAAAATTGACAAACTCATTGTCTGAAACCAGCTCGATGCCTAACTCTTCGATCGATTCAATTCCTACATTAAAATTCGTCTGATTTTTTTCACTGGCATTCTTTAATAAAAGTTCTCCTTGGTCCAACAGTACTCGCTGCGATTGAAGATAAAGATAAGTAGATAATATGAGAAAAAAGGTGAGAAACAAGCTACTTAAACTAACGATCATTTTTTTGAGCAAAGACTGCTGTCGGATTAATTCAAAAAGTTTATTCATTTGTAATCTCCTCTCCGACAAAAAGTAGGCGCTTACATAATTGTTATCGCCATTTGACTACTCTGTTCCTGCGTGATTCTGAGTTCATGATACTCGATCATTATTCATACGATCTTCTTTTGCTCCTCAAGGCTTTTCATTCTTTGAAAAAAGGCACAGACTATGGGCAATCTGGCGCTGCTCATTCATTCTGTGCCCGTCTTTCTTTTATTTTGTCTTTCATGCTATCTCGTTCTATCCTTGAACAAAACGAGCGAACAATGAATGAATCGCTTAAGCAAAACCCGCTGATTTACTTTACGCCCTCTCACGAATGGCTTTCCGTGTAAGTAAAGAAATCAAAATCTGCGTAGGATCGATGATTATCCATGTCTTGTGCACAGATACCTACCATTGCGCCGGTAAAAGCTAGTTTCCCGTTTTCTTTGATAAAATCACTACTTAATTGGGCAGCTGAGACCGGATCACCAATCATTTGCCATGGTTCATCCCCGACAGCATATGAAAACTGTGCCCATTCATGATCCACTTCCACTGCTAAATGAATGGCAAGATTCGGTTGGATAACTAATCGTTCTGAAGCATATTGAAACTGATTGATCGCATCTGTTTCTAATTGGATATATTTTTCCTTGGTTTCCTCATCGTAGGAAACATGCAGGTAATGCCAATTATCTGTATCAAAAAATAAGGTCAAACCTGCTAATTGTTGAAACGACTGTGGTTCAAATTCCATTTTGGTTTCTACGCGAAAGGCAAAATGCTGCCAACGTCTGGCAATCAACGTCTGACGATGCAAACTCGTTATACTTTGTTGACCGTAAAGACGTAAATACCCTTTTCTTTCTGAAAGTGAGCACTGGCTGCCAATTGGCTGTCGAAGACTTTTAAAGTAACTTGGCAAAGTCGGCTCATCAAAATCTGTCCGAGAACTATGGTCTTTTTTTTGAATAACTTCTTTGGCAATACTTGGTTCATCAATCAAACGTTCTGGCGCAGAGGTACCAGTAGCTAAACGAGGCCAGCCATCGATCCACTCTATTTTTTGAAGGGCGGTTTCCCGACCTAATGGACAATAGCCACGCTCCGTCAATGGGCGTGCACAAATGTGAACGATATACCATTCATCAGCCGCTACTTGAACAAAAGAAGCATGACCACTTTTTTGTAACGGATTTTTTGGATCATTTTTAGTTGTTAAAAAAGGATGATACGGTGAAAGCTCATATGGACCCATCACCTGTTTTGCTCGACATACTGTCGCAGCGTGACTATAATCGGTTCCACCAGCAGCTGCTAGTAAATAATACCAACCATCTTTTTTTAGGATCTGTGGCCCCTCACAGACCCCCAGATCCGTTCCTTCGAAGAATTTTTTTCTTTCCCCCACCAAAGATTTTGTAGCTAAATCGAATTCCTGCATCACAAGACCAGCAAACCGTTTCTTTTCCAAACGATGGTCAAAAAGCATACTCATTAGATAATGTTTTCCATCATCATCATGAAAAAATGCCGGATCAAATCCACTGGCAGTGACAAAGACAGGTTCACTCCAAGGTCCAGTAATTTCTTTTGCCGACAGCACATAATTCAGTGTGTCTTTGAATGCCGTTCCTGTTTTCACATCAGTGATCAACAACCAAAATTGCCCTTCGGAGTAGCTTAAGTGTGGCGCCCAAATACTACCGGAATTTAGATTGCCCACTAAGCTAATAGTGGTCTCGTCTTGTAACGGCTGAGCAACTAGCGTCCAATTTACTAAATCAGATGAATGATAGATTTCAACACCGGGCATCCATTCAAACGTTGAGGTTGCTAGATAATAATCAGATCCGACTTTGACTACACTGGCGTCAGGATTAAATCCTCTAAGAATTGGATTTTCTATCATTTGCTTTCCTCCTGTTGACATTCAGTGCCATAAATTTCAATTTGTGTTAGCGCTGGAAAAGGTGATTCATCATGGTGCTTAATCAATTCCTTTAACAAAATTGAGGAAGTACGGATTTTGGTAAAGCTGAAATATTGGCGATCGAGTTGATTCGTTGGTTTCAGGATTTCTTGTTGTCCGTTGGAAAATTCGAGTGTCACTTGCGTCCAGTAACTATCATGAGGATAGTCTCCTCTAAGAACCAAAGCGATTTTGTCGATCTCAACGTTGCGACCAAAATCGATCGTCAATTGCGCATCCGCTTGTTGATTGATACCCCATGATTGATATGGAAAAGACCCGTGGTTCTCGTTGGCGATCATGCCATCGATCGCATTTCTTGCAAAAAATGTCGAATCATTTCTAGTTTCAACATTGGCATAAGCATGAGGATAGGCGCCACTATGATTCTTTTGATCATGGGCATTCACTGCCAAATTTCGATAGGCGTTGATTTCGTATTCTTTTGCTAACCAGGCGTGTAGATAATGGCGTTTTCCTGAAAATAATTTAGGCGAATACGCTCGCCGTAGCGTGTCTTCTGTAATGATTGGAAAAATCCATTCACTTTCTTTCAAATAAACCAGACTTGGTGCAAGTGCCTCATCCACTTGCAGCCAGACGAATAGTGGCGCTTTCGTCGTCGTAAGCATAATTTTCTCACCGGCTTGATAAGTCCGATCTTTAAATGCAAGATAAACTTCTTCTGAGTGGGTATGTTCCTCGATCGTGTGCCCCTCATGATCAATTAGTTTTAGTGTCAGCATATTGTGTCTCCTTTATCGGCATAATTTTCCATCTTGTTGCAAAAAAATCTTCCGACGGTTTGGGAATCATTAGTCCGATTTCCATCAACTCAGCGCCGGATCGTACCGTGTCATTGACTTGATATAGTTGGTCATTCTTTAAGGATTTCAGCTTTAAGCGCTTTGGAACTGTGTTTGGTTTATTTAAAATATTGATATGAGTAACGATCACTTCACTCGTCATTAAGTTCTGTTTTTGCCATGCGTATTCATTTTGTGAATCATAGACAGCGAGTCTCGTCTGTTGACCAAATTGGAGTGTTTGCCTTTCTAGCTTGTACTGCTTGATCTGCTGTGCCAAACAATCTTTTTCTGCTTCAGATAATGCTAAAAGATTCAATTCATACCCAAAATTGCCTTGTTGAGCCACAAGTGCTCGTGTGTGAAGGGAGGTCACTCTGCCTACTTGGTGATTCGGCGATGCTGTGACATGGCAGCCCATCGTGCTGGGCGGATAAAGCAGTGAGGTCCCTTTTTGGATTTCTAATCTTGCGATGGCATCAGAGTCATCACTTGTCCAGATTTGAGGCGTGTAATATAGCATGCCCGGATCAAAACGACCGCCACCTCCAGCACAGCTTTCTATCAAAACATTAGGAAATCGCTTAGTGATCGTTTCTAAGACATGATATAAGCCTAAAATATAGCGATGAGAAAATTCTTGCTGATGTTCTTTTTTCAATCCACTAGAAAAGCTGTCAGTGATATTGCGATTCATATCCCATTTCAAATAATTGATCTCATGGGTATCTAACAACCAGGTTATCTGTTCAATCAAATATTTTTGGACTTCATTTAAAGACAAGTCTAAAACATACTGATATCGGACTTGCTGTGGTCGACGATTTGGTACACGTACGATCCATTCGGGATGCTGCTGGTAGAGAAGGCTTTTTTTCGATACCATCTCTGGTTCGATCCATAAACCGAAATCGAGTCCTAGCTCTTTGATTGCCGTAATCAGTTGTTGCAAACTGCCCCCCAATTTTTCTTGATTTGGTGTCCAGTCACCTAACGACGTTCGTTCATTTTCTCGCTTGCCAAACCAACCATCATCTAAAACAAAGCATTCGATACCGATTTTAGCGCCCTCATTAGCTAATCGCAAAATGCGTTCTTGATCAAAGTCAAAATAGGTTGCCTCCCAATTATTCAATAAAATCGGACGCTCTTTGTTTTTAAAAGCACGAGGTACGACACAGTCCTCATAAAAAGTATGAAATTTCTGACTCATTTGATTCAAACCATCTGCATACAAGAAAATCGCTTCTGGCGTATCAAATGATTCACTCGGAGCTAATGTCCAACTAAAGTCGAAAGGATTGATCCCGATTTGCATCCGGGTGTTTTGATGCATGTCGACCTCGGCGCTTGCAACAAAATTCCCACTGTACATTAATTGACAAGCGATGACCGCACCAGCTGCTTCTGTGGTATCTGGGGAAACTAACGCTATAAAAGGATTTTGTCCATGACCACTCGCCCCACGTTTACTATCGATTCCCTGCAGCCCCTGAACAAGTTTGCGTCTTGAAAGATGCATTTCTCTACCCCAAGCCCCTGATAAAAGTAATAACTCAAAATCATCCGTTAAAAAGTCAAGATTGAGAGACATCGCTTTGGTCAATACGACCTCCTGATCTGAAGGATTACTAAAGGTGACCGATTGTGTAAAGACATCTTGCTCCTGAAACGCAGTGATCTTTAGGTGGAGACTCACTCCTGTATAACGATCGCTTAATTCAATAATTAGATAATCAAGCCTTTCAGTATTTGCGTAAGGCAATCCATTCAGTGGCTGTTTGATTTTACTAAATGAATGATCAACGTATCTAAAATCCGAAAGACGGCTGCCGTCAGCGTAAATCTCTTGATGAGCTGGACTTCTTAGATCAGAATTGCCAAATGCAGGATAGCCTACAGGTAGCTGTTCCAGCTTAAAGTTTTCAATACTGTCGGTATCAGCCAAATAGCTTGCCCTTGGAATCTCCGTGATCACATAGGATAGATCACTTTTGGGTAGTTTTTTTCCAAAATAAGCCAAAGTTAGATAGCCATTCTCTGTGACTATAAAGCTAAGTTGGCTGTGCTTTGTTGTAAGCGTGATCGTTTCTTTGCCTGAACAGTTCATTGGTCGCTCCTTTTACCAAATCAAAAAATCTTTATCTAGCAAGCGTAAAATCGCTTCGACAAAATAATAATCACTGTAAATGATCGGCACTTCTGTCCACGGTTCATCGTGATAGCTGCCTGTTGCGCAATCAATCAAACCGTCTTTTTCCTCATCCCGAATCGCATAGTTGGCCTCTGTCGCTTTTAAAATATTGATCGCCGCATCTGTGTAAAGATCTTTTTCTAAATCGTCTACGTGTTTTGCGATTTCCAATAGGCCACAGGCAGCACATAATCCAGCAGAAGTATCGATCATCACGGGATTTTTAGGTGAACGAAAATCAACAACTGGTACCCAGTCTGTTTTCGAGACTTCCGCAATAAAATAGTGAGCAACTTTTTTGGCTGTTTCTAAATATTCCTTTTTCCCCGTATGCAGATAACTTAATGCAAATCCATAGATTGCCCACGATTGGCCACGAGACCAAGCAGAACCTGAGGCATAGCCTTGTCCGGCTGGTGTTTCAACTAGTTCACCGTTTGTTGGATCAAATACACCGATATGATTGACTGAACCATCTGGTCGAACGATGTGATTCATTACTTTGTCGGCATGGTCTTCTGCCATATAACGAAAACGTGGATCACCGATTGCTTCTTCTGCCCAATACAACAAGGGAATATTTAGCATCGAATCAATAATGACCCAACCGGAACGATCGCGATTCCAAGAGCGAATAAAACCTCCTCTTGGATTGTAGCGACCCGCTAATAGATGTGCAGCATGTAGTCCTCTTGCTTTTGAACGCTCATTTTCCGTCAAACGGTAATTAGCGACCGCTGTATGCAGCCACATAAACCCAACATCATGATGCAGTCCGGTGTATTGATCGAAAGCTTTATCCAACCGAACTTCATTTATTTCTGCTGTTTCTTTATAGGCTGGTTTCCCAGTTGCGTGATACATCTGCCACAACATCCCAGCCCAGAACCCATTGGTCCACCACACGGGATCTGTTACACCTTTATCTTCTTCATATAAACCTGTCATCTCATTAGGAATGTACGGAATTTTTTCCCCCACCCGTGCTACTTGTACTTCTAATTTGTGGTCGATTTTTTCAAAAATTTTTAGCGCCCATTGTTTGATTTCATCATTCATTTCGCAAATCGCTCCTTTTTAATTGTTAAATCAACGTTTCCCCTAAGTTGAAACGCATTATTCGTTTCATGAAAAGTCACTTTTGGAAGCAGCTGCTTGTTTTTTTGACCAATGATATGCGCAGCCAAAACAGTCCGCCCAGCTTCGATCATAGTCGTTAACGTCGGAACTGCATTTTTTTCACTAGAATAAATATTGGTATTAGGTCCTTGAGGAATCACTCTGGCAGTTCGCACATCACCAAGATTACGAATGATCGATTCCCCTTGTTCGTTTTCAATAGCGCAAGAATTCTCCTGAATGATCGCCTGATTGTATTTGCGGTTCCAATTTGCCAAAGGAAAACCACCTTCAACCACTTCCAACGGTTGGTTTGTAAGAATCTCATGAATGCGGATATGATTGGCAGCATCGATTGGAACCAAATACGTCGTGATCGAAACCTCTTGCCAGACATGCCAAAAACTAACCCCATAGGAATCATACATCTTTGTTTTTTCAATTTTCCCACGGGTCATATACTGCTGATGACCGGGTATTGAAACTGCTAACGTCGAATCGATTGCAAATTGCTCGATTCCTTGGATATCCCGCGTGACATTAAAGCCAAAATAGCTTGAATAAGCAAACTTGCTATACTTTTCAAAATGATGGTACAAAAGTGGATTATTGCTACATTGCAAACTACTTAACGCGGTTGTCTGATGTAAGTCGTGATTGATATGAAATCCAGCATGTGCTTGAACCGTTTTATCTCTTCGTTGGATGTTCATGGCGCTGATCGCCTGCCAAAACTCATGCTTTTCAGGAAGTGCGAGCACAACAAAGGTTTTAAATGCCCACATAGGTGACCCGGGGGCATTGTAATCTTCCGATAATAATTGCTGATTGTATCCATATCCGATCGAGAGGTTTTGTTCCTTAGGTAAAACGATAGGTCTTTTTTGCCAATCAGAAATATTTTTTTCCATTAGTCCTTTTATTTCGGACACAGACAAACTCGTTTCTCGATAGGCCTCTGTAAGCAAAAGCGCACTCCAAAACGAACAATGTGCAAAACGATAGGTCAAACTACGACCAAAAGGAATCGATCGACCCTCTGCGTCAAACCAGTGTTTAAACGATTCTGCAAAAATGATGGCTCGCTTTTTGTAGCGCGTTTTGATCTCTTCAGGAAAGCAATAATCGATCAATAACCCATAAAAGTGAAAAGCAAAAGCAACATAATAGTCTCTTTGGCGATTGACCCCATCTGAGTACCATCCTTCACCTAAATAACATTCTTCAATTATTGCCACTGCTTCGTCTATTTTCTCTTGAGAATAAGGACTATTATTTTTCTTCAAACCAAGATTGACCAATAGCAAAAAGAAAAACCAATTGCCCTTTGGCAGATCAATCTCGTTGATTTGATATAACCATGCGAGGAGTTCTTTTTTACCTTTGTTCGAAAATAGTTGAAAGAAGGAGGATGGATAACGACCCAACATAAAACCTAATACACCTAATTCCACTGCAATCTGGCGATTTTCTGTTGAGAGTTTAGGTAAATTTCCTTCTTCGACACAATCAATAAAATCTTGGACAGTGTCGAATGTCTTGAGCTTCTGGGGTTGGTCACCATACGCTGGGAAAATCCCCCAAAAACTCCTCATTATTGCTTCAAACGATCGAATTTCTTTGGTATAGCTGCTACCGCTTTGTGCCAGATATGAGCGATCGTTGGGCAACATCCTTTCCATCCACATCTGCAAGTCTTTTTGAGAAATCATCATTAAAAGAAATCCTCGAATGATTCTTTGATAGAAGGACGTAAATTTTGAACAGTCATCCCCTTGCGTACCTCTTCAATAATTGCTGCGATCTGCTGTTCTGATGTGCTTTGACTAACTATAATTTCCATAGCAAGAGGGAGATTCATACCGGTAACTAATACGACATTCGGTTGCTGGGTCAAACGCATGGCCGAGTTACAAACACTGCCACCAGCAATATCACCTAGAATAACAACTTGTGTTTCCTCATCGATCAGCGCTTCGATTTGATTGGTGATCAAATCTGGATGGCCTCCTGGCATCAGTCCAAAGGCATATAAATTTTTCTGAGTGCCGATAATCATTTCTAATGCTTTTTTCAAGCCATTGGCTAATTCGTTATGTGAGATCAAAAAATATTTTTTCTTCACTTTGTTCACTCCTTGTTCGATTTTGCTATTCGCTTAGTTATAAGCAATATGTATGCCAACTTTCTGTCGAAAGTGGCGAACTGTTTGTTTTTCCTTTTCGAAAATGATGCCTGCAACTGTCTCGAACGAGGACCAAACGTATTTATGTCGATCAAAAGCTAAGAGAACTTCTCTGAATCAACCAGAAAAGTTCTCTATCAACTTATCCTGCAATACCTAGAATCGTCAAAACGACTGATGCTAAAAACATCACGACTAATGCTAAAACAGGACGATTGTGTTTACGCAAGTAGGCAAAGCAACCCATAGTGATCGCTAACGGTAATAAACCTGGCATGATCGAGTCAAACACATTTTGCAGGTTGAAGGTCGTTCCTGACAATTCTGCAACAAAAGTTGTTCTAAACGTTACAAATTGAGCCGTCATTGCTCCCGTCATGATCAATCCTAACACTGCGGAACCTTTTGTAATTGCCGCAAAGGTACCTGATTTGAGTGCCTCTGAGATGAACTGACCGCCTGCTTTATAGCCTAACACCGTTGTAAACCAACGAATCAGCATGTTTGGTACATTTACGACTAATAAGAACAAGATCGGTCCTAAAATGTTTCCTTGTTCACTGAGCCCTAATGCGATCCCGGTTGCAATGACTCGCAAAACAGAAAGATAAATCGCATCACCGATTCCAGCTAATGGACCCATCAAAGAAGTTTTTAATGCAGAGATCGAAGTAGCATCAAAAAACTCTCCTTTGTCTTTCATTGCCTTATTCTCTTCTTCCATCGATAACCCTAAAGCAGAGATAAAGCCATTCATTGCAGGTGCGGTGTTATAGAAATCCAAATTACGATTCATTGCTTCATAAAACTCATCGGTATCTTTTCCATATACTTTTTGTAAAAAAGGTGCCATTAACCACCCATAGGTAATTCCTTGTTGCTTTGTATAACTTGTACAAAACATTAAATATTGGTTTCTCCAGAACATTTTCGAAACGATTTTTCGTTCTTCTTTGTTTAATTTAAGCATATCATTTTTAGTCATTGAAAAAGTCATCTCCTTCGTCTTCACTTGCGGTCGATACAGTTGGACCACTGCTGACAGCTGGATTCTTCGCTGCTCTCAACTCTGCCATCACAACTAATGCTGCAACGATAAATCCGATAAATGCAATCTGTACTAAAGACAAGATACTACTTGATTGGGTTGTGATCACACCATCTTTGACTTCGGTCGCACGTTGATAGAAAAAGAATGCACCTAAAGCAAATCCTAAAAAGTAATAGGGAGCCAAAGATTTTTGCCATAGCATTTTTAGTAGTAGAGCAAGTCCAATTGCTGGTAGCATGGTTGAAGCGACGGTCATAGAACTTTGAACCCACTCGGGTAACCAATCAACAAACGTTTTTACTGCATCGGCACCTAAAAGGATAACGACAAAACCTAATAAGAAATAGCACAGTTCAAATCCCCAAAACTGAATATGCCATAACCGGCTGAATGCTCGATAATTGTGATCCTTGATATGTTTTTCAAATCGAGGAACTAATGAAGTGACAACCATCTTCATAACGGAATATAGCAAGGTACCTAACATGGAGATCGGTACAGCTAGTGCGATCGCTACATTTAAATCCGAACCAACGATCATGGCAAATGCAGCACCAAAAATGGATCCTAAAGTAATATCCGAAGGCATAACGCCTCCTAAACTAACATTTCCTAAGAAAATCAATTCCAGCTGAGCACCCATAATAATTCCTTCAGTCGGATGACCGAGAAGCATTCCTAATAAGGCAACGATAAAAATAGGTCTAGCTAGCTGAGTGGACCCCCACCAATCCAAAAATTTTGCTAAAGCGACGACAAATCCAACGATTAACGCATTGACTAACATAAGTTTAACCTCCTATTAATGATTTCAAAGATTGTGGGGTATCATCTGGTAACGGTTGATAGCTAAAATCATACCCAGCATCAAAGATCTCTTTCAGTGTTTCTTTGTCTTCTTCTGATAAATAGACAGTCTCTGTGATTTTTTCTTTGTCTGACAGACTACCGCCGATCCGTCCATAATTTGCCATATTCAACATTGGTTTCTCTTTAAGTTTTGGCACAAGACCAGCGACATATTTCGGTTCATTTGTAACAACTAAGATTTTTAATTGTTCCGAGCGTGGATCATTCAAAATAGCAATCGCTTTTTCTAATGAGAGCACTGCAACTTTCACCCCTGAAGGCCCTGCCATTTTTAACGCACTTACTTGAATTTCGTTTTGTGCGATACTATCACTAACGACGACGATGCGACTAATCCCCAACTCCTTCGACCATTTCACAGCTACTTGACCATGCACAAGACGGTCATCGATTCTTATCATTGAGATCATATTGTTTCCTCCATTTTTTGTTTTGTCGTATTACTAATAAGCAATTTCTGTGCCAAGTTTCTGGCGATAACAAATATTTCGCTCATCTTCTCACAAGAATAAATAAAAACGCTATCATAAAAGGCTTTCTATTTACTGATATAAAAAATTGTTCCTAGTTTAAAAACAAAAAAAATCCATTCTTTCCAGCCAAAAAAGTGAAAACGAAACACTTGATCATCTGTCGGAATGGATTGTTTTAGTGTCGAAGAAGGATTTTTATCAGTCGAAAATAATCTCACAGAGATAATTTAGCTCGTATTCGCTGATTTTGATATTGTAAGCCACCTCTAAGCCCTCTAATGCTTTGGCGATAGTTGCTTTTTCTTCCATAAACTTGCTCGGATCTCCTTGGTAAATTGGGACTTCTTGATTTCGGATCAGACGTTCTACTAAGCTTGCGATATGTACATATAATATCGCTTTTTTACTGTTGGATAATTGAAGCTGTAAGTACCGCTCCAAACTAACAAATCCTTGGTCAATATAGGAAATGACTTTATTGACATCTAAGATCGTCACCGCCGAAAGCAGCCGTTCGATCGATAGATTTCGTACAAGATTGTCATTGATCGCTTTACGAATGGCCGGATCTTTGACAAGAACAAAAATATCATCAATGATTTCTTGCCCTTTACCAGAAATCAAGTCTTCTAAAGCGATGTATGGGACACCATCAATTTCTGGATCAGCTGTTCCCACGATTCCTTGCACATCATATTGTTGAAATAGACCATTCTTCTTTCCATACTTTTTCAAGTAATGGTAATCTACCGCTTCGATCTCAAACTTCGTTTCTTCAGGGATACTCGCTTTCAAAAATGATTGCAGCTGCTGTGCTGTTCCAAGACCAGTCTGACAAACAGTGATCAGCAGTGGCTGCTTTTGCTTTCTCGGATAAGTAACTTTGTATTCGATCGAGAGACCTTCCTTGATTTTATCGCCAATAATCTTAAGGTCGTAATTATTTTGCATCATTTCACCCACGAATAATGCTTGCTGTGTCGTGACGTTATTGATAATCAATAATGGCCCATCTAACAATGGTTCTAACGTATCTGCTAAGAACATAAGTGAACCCATGTCCGCTAAAACGATCAATCCTTTTGAGCAATCATTGGCTTTTATATAATGCGTCATAAATTCTTTGACTTTATCCACGCTGACATTAAAAGGCATATCAAAGGCATCAAAAATGTGTTCCTTCATAAAACGATTCACGACATCAGCGATACTGCTAGCAGTGGAAAATCCGTGGGCCAAAATGACGCCTCGGATCGCGTCTTGTTGGCTTTCTAAACCTAATCCTTTGAAGTAAAAAGCCAGTAAGATTTTTTCCATTCTCATCAAAGTAACATCAAGCTTTGTCTCTACTAATTCCAATAAAGAATTGAGGAGCTTTGATTCCATCAATAAATGCACATTCATAAACGATTCGATCGAATCAATGGTCTTTTCGTCAATTTTGGGAATATTGAAAATAAAATTATTCCGTTTATACAAATAACTTGTCAGGGCGATAATCGAGTTGCCACGAATTTTGATAAAAAAACTAGCTTCTAAGAAATTTACTAGTTCCTTGACTGTATTACGCAATAACTTCAAGGTTGGTTTTTCTTCTGCATCCTCGTAAACCAACATCTCCACGACTGTGCTGGCTTCTCTAGAAAGCTGTTTGACTAAATAATCTTCAGTGATTCCACCGCTTTCATATTGCTGAAACAATTTCTCAAAAACTTTAAAGATTGCATGAATGATCGTACTATCCGCTGTTTCTAGGTGCATGAAATCACCGGCTTGGCTTTGGGGTGTGATGCGGATATCTTTGTTTTCTAGATTATCGATTTCTTTCAAAGAAAGAAATCGAGACAACAAACTATTTTCGATTGACTCGGAATTGATCAAAACATAGGGGTGATTTTTTTGACGACTATACGCATTTGCACAGATGATCTTGATCAAGTTTTTCAATTCACCGACATTGTCGCGATAATTTAAATACAACAACCGATTCAAGACCCATGACGTAATGACGATTTCTTTTGCAAATTTTTGACTTTCATGAATCAAAAACGTATAGATATATTCAGAAATTTCTTTTTTTGTCCGTTGTTGCAACGACGGGATCTGAACCGTGATGGGCACGCGTCGGATAAATGTTCTTAAAAAATTTTGCTGAATATCTTCCGTAGTTGCAAAAATCAAACGGACCTGCGCTTTTCTGGTTTTATTACTTTCACCTATTCTCGAAAAGGTTTGATTATCCATAAAGGTAAATAATTTCTCTTGGCTTTCTGCTGGTAAACGATGGCATTCATCTAAAAATAAGATTCCCCCGTCAGCAGCTTCCAAAAGGCCTACTTGTTCTTCGTTTGCCCCAGTGAATGCACCTTTTTTATAGCCAAATAAGATACTACTCAATAACTCTTGATTATGATAGTACTGCGCACAATTTAATTCAAAAAAGGGGGCAGTTTCTCCAATGAGCTTTTTTTCAACGCAAAATTCATGCATCTTTTTTGCGAGTAAACTCTTACCAACACCGGTTTCTCCATGAAGCATGATTGGCAGTCCTGTGTCGGGATAAAATGAGGCAGCTTTGATTTGATCAATCACTCGCTGCAAACTTGAACGATTTCCGATCAATGTCGAAAAAACATCATTTCCCTGCTCTTGATTTTTTGTTTCATTTAGAAGCTCTTCATAGGTATCGTAGACGGTCTGTTTTGGCGTAAAAAAGCGTTCAGAAAAAACTGTTTTGTCATAAAAGATTGCCGGTCTACTACGAATCTTAAGGACCCGTTCTTCTTTTACTAATTCGTTCAAGTATTGGCTCGTGGTATTTCTTTGAATACCGACTTTTTCGGAAATCCCTTCTGTCGTTAAGGTCTCACTTGGTGCAATTTTTTCAACTTGATTCGTATGCTCCTTCAAAACAGTCAAAACTCTTTCTTTTGACATCTTTTCCCCTCTATTCAAAACTTTTTACAAAAGTCTTTATTCTTCTTTGCTACGTGTTCTATTATCTTCTTGTAGCCCTTACAGTCTACAACAAAGGAGACAGCAATTCAAAAAGAATTCTGCCTCCTTACGATTGTTTTATTCAGGTTGTTTCCCGATATACGCCAAGATACCGCCGTCTACATATAAGACATGGCCATTGACAAAGTTGGATGCCTCAGAAGCTAAGAAAACCGTTGGTCCTGCTAAATCTTCTGGCTCACCCCAACGGGCAGCAGGTGTTTTCGCTACGATAAATTGATCAAATGGTTGACGAGAACCGTCTGGTTGGATCTCTCGTAATGGTGCGGTTTGCGGTGTTGCAATATAACCAGGTCCGATCCCATTACATTGAATGTTAGCTGAACCAAATTCAGCACAAATGTTTTTCGTCAACATTTTCAAGCCGCCTTTAGCCGCTGCGTAACCAGCCACCGTTTCTCTTCCCAATTCACTCATCATTGAGCAAATGTTAATGATTTTTCCATGTCCTTTTTTGATCATTGACGGTAAGACTGCTTTTGAAACGATAAATGGAGCGTTCAAGTCCACGTCAACGACTTGGCGGAAGTCTTCAGCAGACATCTCCAACATCGGAATTCGTTTGATGATCCCAGCATTATTGACTAAGATATCGATCACGCCAACTTCTTCTTCGATCTGCTTGACCATTTCGTTGACTGCTTTTTCATCCGTTACATCACAGACATAGCCGTGGGCTTCGATCCCTGCTTCACGATAGTTTGCTAATCCTTTATCCACTGATTCTTGATCCAAGTTGTTAAAAACGATCGTTGCTCCTGCTGCTGCTAATGAACGAGCGATCGTAAAACCGATCCCATAGACAGCTCCTGTCACTAATGCGATCTTACCATCTAAACGAAATTGATCCATTGAAAAATCCATAATTGATAAACCCTCTTTCTTTTTATTTTAAGTCGTCCATTGCCACCATATCCATGTCGGTATAGGTGATATTTTCGCCACACATTGCCCAGATAAATGAGTAGTTACTGGTTCCAACACCCGAATGGATCGACCAGCTTGGAGAAATAACTGCTTGTTCTTCACTAACGACTAAATGCTTCGTTTCATCTGGTTTGCCCATCATATGGAACACTTTTGTGTCTTCGTTGGCAAAATCAAAATACACATATGCTTCCATCCGACGTTCATGTGTATGACTTGGCATCGTATTCCAAGCACTGCCTGGTTCTAAGATCGTGTACCCCATTTGTAATTGACAGCTTTCACAAACATTTGGGTGAATGTATTGATAAATTTTCCGTTCATTTAATGTCAAGCCCTCGCCTGTCTCCATTGGTGTGACTTGATCGATACTGATTTTTACATTTGGGTATTTCTTATGTGCTGGCACGCAAGATAGATAGAATTTCGCTGGATTTGCTGGATCATCTGAGTGGAACAAGACTTGTTTGGTTTCCTTGCCGATATAGTAGCCGTCTTGTTTTTTCATTGGTTCTTTTTGGCCATCGATCGTGATCGCACCAGGTCCTCCAATATTGATGACACCTAATTCGCGACGTTCTAAGAAGTATTCCACCCCTAATTCGCTGCTTAATTGCACTTCTAACGCTTCTTCTGTCGGTGTCACTCCGCCAAAGATCATCCGATCATTGTGGGTATAGGTCAGCATGATTTGTCCTGGTGTGAAAATTTTCTCTACCAAAAATTCTCTGCGTAATTCCTCGGTACTATAGTGACGAATATCAAGTGGACTATGGGTATAGCGTGTTTCCATGTGTTGCATGTTTTATTCCTCCTATCGGATAATTTTTCCTGAACCTGTTGCAATAAATTCTTGTATCTCATTGGCGCTAAACTGATTACAGTCGCCATGGATCGTATGTTTCAAAGCAGATGCTGCAGTGGCAAAATCAATGATTTCTTGGTCTTGTTTCTTCGTGACAAGACCATGAAGGATACCAGCTGAAAAGGCATCGCCGCCGCCGACGCGATCAACGATTGGATTGATCTCATGGGTAGCAGAAATGACATAATTGCCGTTGTGCCATAGGCTTCCTGTCAATTGATTGTGACTTGCTGAGAGCACCTGACGACTAGTTGAATAAAAGAGCTGGATATTTGGGTATTTCCGATGCATTTCTTGATAATAGTAGTCATCTTCGACTTCCTCTGTTGGAGCTGATACATCCATAAAGACTTGGGCATCTAACTGTCCTGCCGAGCAATAATCGACATAGGGGAGCACTTCTTGCAAAAAGACGCGTGCTTCAGCGGTCGTCCACAGCTTTCCACGATAATTGATATCGAAACTGATTTTACAACCAGCTGCTTTCGCTTCTTTGATCAACGTCAGCAAAAGTGTCTGCCAAGTCGTTGAAAGAGCGGGCGTGATCCCTGAAAGGTGAACAATATCAACCCCATCAAAAAGGTCAGATTGCCACTCATTTTCTTTCATTTGAGCAAAGCTAGAGCCTGCGCGATCATAAACCACTCGCGCTGCTCGTTCCCCGATACCGGTTTCAATATAGTAAGTACCTAGTCGGGAACCGCCACGAAGCACGTGGCGACAATCGACGCCATAGCTTCGTAAATGATGAAAAACGGCATCTCCTAAAGCATTCTCAGGCACTTTACTAGCAAAAGAAACGCGATGACCAAAATTCGCTAAGGAGATCGCAACATTGGCTTCTCCACCGCCATAATGGGCAGCAAACATCGAACTATGGGCGATTCGGTCGCCTAACGTTGTCGATAGACGCAACATGATTTCTCCTAGTGTCAGAATGTTTGCCATCTTACTTTCCTCGAATCTCTTTTAATTTTGCCGCATATTGTTTCGCTACTTCTGTTACTTTGTCAAAATCCCCACTTGCTGCTGGCGCTAACAAATTGCCCCCTACACCAACGGCTACGACACCCGCCGCAAACCATTCTTGCATGTTGTCTAAGCTGACACCACCGGTCGGCATAATGTTTAATTGTGGCAATGGCGCTTTGAAGGCCGAGATGATACTTGGTCCATACGCACTACCCGGGAATAGTTTAATGATATCTGCGCCTGCTTTTAAGGCGTCCTTCATTTCTGAAATGGTCATGCAACCAGGCAGATACGGGATTTGATATAAATTACATAATTCAGCTGTTTCTTGATCAAAGGTTGGGCTTACCACATATTGTGCTCCTGCCATGATCGCTAAGCGAGCGGTCACTGCATCAAGAACGGTCCCCGCACCAACGACTACCTCTGGATTATCTTTGAAGGTTGCTACTAATTCAGCGATTACATCCGCCGCTTGAGGCACTGTAAAAGTCAACTCAATGCCAGTGATCCCCCCTGCAACGATCGCTTTACTTGCTTGTAGTGCTTCTTCTTTTGAAGCGCCACGCACAACAGCGATCACGCCGCTTTCTTTTAGTTTCATTAAATTCGCTACTTTTTTCATTGAGACCCTCCATTTATTTCCTATTTGGAAAATGGTATTTATTATAAAGAAACTTACACATTTATTATACCGTTCTCGTTTTTATTTGCAAGGGCTTTCCACTAAAAAGTTTATAATGCTTGTTCAATTTGTTGTTTTGTCGCAATAATCGCATCGATCAATGTCGATTTGTATTCTGGGGTCAAGCGGTATTTCGGTAGGCTGATAGAAAACGCCCCAACGATCTCCTGATCCTTTATCAGTGAGGCGCCGATGCAATAGATTTCTTGTTCCATTTCTTCATCATCAAACGCTACTTGGTTTTCTTTTGCCTGTTCCAATTCTTTCTTCAACTTCAACTGATTCGTAATGGTGTTTTCGGTATAAGCGGTTAAAGGCGTTGCTGCCAAATATTCTTCCACTTGAGGGGCATCAAACTCCGCTAAAACGGCTTTCCCCATGGCAGAGCTATACAACGGTCTTGTGATCCCTACTTTTGAAGACATGCGGATCGTTTGATTGTGGGGCTCCAATTTATTGACATAAAGAATCTCATTGGCAGTCAAGACCCCTAAGTGGATCGTTTCATCCGCCGTTTTCTGCAATGCTTCCAAGTAAGGCAAGCTGATTTCCACTAAATCAAGCTCTTGAATGTTTTGATTGGCATACTTGATCAGCTTAGACCCTAAGCGATAATTCTTCTCTTTGTCGCGTTTGACATAGCCGATCATTTGCAGCGTTTCTAATATTTTCAAAGCTGTGGATGGGGTTAGTTTCGTTGCTTCTGAAATTTCTTGCAATGGTTTACTTGGCGCTTCTGCGAGATAATCTAGAATGGTTGCTGCTTTTAGTAGTACGGTTCCATATGGTTTTTGCGTCATCATTTCTCCACCTTTATTTTCTATATAAGAAATTATAATATCTTTTTAGGAAATGCACAATCCTTTTTCCTATATATCAGCATGAGGCGATTCCCATTTTACTTTCTGTCGTTATTCATTGTATGATGAAGACAAGACAAAGGAGTGCCGAACAATGGACTTAAATGTATTGATCAAAGGAAAAAAATTGACTGACAATGAGCTGCAAATCCTTGATTATTTGCTTGCAAATACCGCTGCGATCGATGGATTGCCCTTAAGAGAAATCGCTAAAGCGATCTACACTTCTCCCGCAACCATCGTGCGGCTTGCGCAAAAATTGGGTTTTTCTGGCTATCTAGAGCTACTTTACTTCTTAAAGAATCGCTTGAAAAATCAGACGATCACTGAAGCCGCCATCGATTACCAAATTGACGCTGCCAGTATTGCAGATACGATCGACGCGATCAAAGAAATCTATGGACGAAACAAGGACAAGTTTATTACGATTTATGCAACAGGTTTTTCTGGGATCGTGGCAGAATACCTCCACAAAAAAATGCTTGTCAACGGCATCAAAACCTTATTAGTCAGTGCTTCTGACTCAGGTGGGATCATTAGTAACAACATCGAGAACATCAGTATGCTGATCACCATCTCTAAATCTGGCGAAACACAAAAAGTGCTGGAAAAGATGGCATTAGCCAATGAACATCACATACCAACTGTTTTGTTTTGCGGGAACGGTGATCATCGCGCCAATCAACTAGCGACCTTTTCCTTTGAAGTGACCGATGAACGTCCCTATGACACCCAAAACATCCAGTACACTAGCTTCTTTGGTAAACTGCTCTTATTGATGGAATATATCGTCGACGCTTTTACCCATGTTGAAAAAGAAAACCAGCAACCCTAGTGGATTGCTGGTTTTTGCTTATGCTTGAAAATAGGTTTTTGCCAATTCTTGATAGAGCGCTTGGTTCTGCGGATCAGGAACAAATTTTTCATCTGGCTGATCTTGCCGCACAACAGAGCTTTTGTATAAATCATACAAGCCGAATATCGGTTCGTTTTCATCGGAAAGATAACAGGTCAGCCCCAACACATCCGCGGTCATTTGACCTAAAAGTTTTGTTTGAAAGAAACCACCACTTACAGTGACTGCCCCTTCCAACTGCGCCATTTGCTTTAATAAATCGATGTTCATCAGCATGCCTTCGATGACTGCCCGCAACATGTCTGAGCGATTGTGTTTCAGGGTCAAGCCAGAAAAGCCGCCTGTGATCTCATTTGTCCAAAAAGGTGCCCGCTCCCCGTTTAAATAGGGAAAAAAACGTAAGCCGTTACTGCCGATCGGCGACTCCTCCATGACTTGAGGCAGATACTGATAAAACGCATCAGGATCTTCTGATAAGGTCTCTTTTGCCCAAGCAAGGACACAGCCACCATTGTTTGAAGGTGCCCCTACGACATAGAGGTCATCTTGCAGATAGTAGCAAAAATTTTGTTTTTGGTGATCAAAGACGGTGGTCTCACTTACTTTACGAACCGCCGCACTGGTTCCGATCGTCAAGCTGTTGCGGATCCCTGTAGAAATATAGCCAGCATATGCTGCTAAACACCCATCGCTAGCCCCACACATCACTTCTACCTCAGGTTTCAAGCCACACCGCTGCGCCATCTCCTCGGTAATCAAAAAACGATCAGTCGGTGCACATAAAGGCGCCAACTGGGCTTTTGAAAGGGATAAATAATTGAGAATCTTTTGACTCCATTGCTTTTCTTTCAAAGAAAAAAGACCGGTCGCTGATGCGGTACTATAATCGATCCGTGCTTGTCCGGTAAACAACGCCATTGCTAGTTCTTTTAAGCCAAACCATTTCGTCTCTTTGGAATATGAACCATTTGTTTGAAAATAAGCAAGTTTCGCAAAGGGAGACATCGCATGGATCGGTGTCCCTGTCTCTTCATAAAACGTTGCCGCCAGATCCGTTTGACGAAAGGCCGTCATCGTTTGACTCGCTTGATTGTCTGACCAAATGTAAATCTCTTCTGCTGTCTCACCCTCCACTGGCATCAAGCTGTGCATGGCGGTACTGAACCCGATCACTGTGATTGCCGCTTTTAATTGAGCGGGAATCGTTGTGACACCACTGATTAATTGGCTACTGATCTGGGTCGCTGATTGGGTCTGTTTTAACCCGTGGCTATGGGTTTTGATTGGTAATGACTGTGAGTAAATGATTTTCCGATCTTCAATGACCCCAAATTTTATGGCTGTCGTGCCGATATCAATCCCTAAAAACATCGCATTGCTCCCTCTCATCTGATTCAATTAGCTTTATTCTACCATAGTTAGTGGCATATTCTAGTATACCTGTCTGATCTTTTTGTTGATAAGACGTTTCGTGGTGATTTTCTTCAGAGAATTATCCTTCCACAACAAAAATCAAAAAAGAGAAAGATTCTTGGAGAATCTTCCTCTTTCAGTTATCTAACCAGCGAATGTTTCGCAAATGTGAAACAATTCAAGACAATCCTGGCCAGTAATCACCATTTTCCGAGACCAAATCATCGAGTAACTCTTTGGCTACTTTTGCGCTAGGAATCGTTTTGGAAAGGCTTAACGCTTGCCACATTTTTTGATAGCTCTTTTCCACATATGCTTCGACCACTAATTTTTCCACAGTCACCTGTTGGAACATCAGCGCTTGTTGGAAGGCAGGAATTTTTCCTTGAGCGAGGGCTTCTGGTCCATCAGAACCAACGATACATGGCACTTCCACCATGGCATCATCTGGGAAGTTCGCAATCGCGCCGTTGTTTTCCACAATCATGACCATTCGCTCATGCGTATTAAAAGCGATGGCGCGTGCCAAATCAACGATAAAGGTTGCATGGGCATCAATCTCAAAGGCGATCCCTTCAGCAGATCCTTGGGCAGTGATTTTTTTGGCATGATCGAACACTCGTTTTTCCCGTCCTTCCATCACTTCATTGGAACGCGTATACTCTGGATGTTCTTTCATGTGTTCGTATACGTAATCTGGGTATAAATAATACTTCAAGTACGTATTTGGCAGATATTCTGGTGTGAGCGCCAAGAGGTCTTTGGCTTTTTTGTGGGTGTCTTGCCAACTTGGGTCAGTATGTTGGGTATCCACTTCGATCTGCGTCAAATAGCCGTGTTCTGCAACGTAGTCACGAATGGTTTGAATGTATTCCGTGCCTTCTTTGTCTTTGACGCTGGTCCACCAGCCAAAATGATTCAAGCCAAAGTAGCGAACTTCTAGTTCCTCTGGCTGTTTGCCAATGATTTGCGACATGCGACGCAACGTGCCCACGGGCATGTCACAGATATTCAGAACCTTTGATTTCGGACGCAAGACCCGACACGCTTCAGCTACGATTGCAGCTGGATTGGAATAATTCAGCATCCAACAATCGGGGGAATATTTTTCCATGTAATCAATGATCTCCAGCATACCAGTAATGCTGCGCATCCCATAAGCGATCCCTCCTGGTCCACAGGTTTCTTGGCCAAAGACGCCATGGCGCAAAGGGACTTTTTCATCTTTTTCCCGCATGTCATACTTTCCTACTCGGATATGCGCCATACAGAAGTCGACATCGCTGAAGGCTTCTTCAGGATCCGTCGTAAACGAAAATTCGATTTGCGGTGCTTGTTCTTTTAATAAAATCGCTAGGGCTTCACCAAGGATCGCTTGGCGTGCTTCATCATTGTCGTATAGTTTCAGCTTTCTTAAAGGAAAGCGTTCTTGATTGTCAAGCAGCATCATAACGATTCCCGGGGTAAAGGTACTGCCGCCCCCTGCGATCACTACTGAAAAATGTTTCATCATTCAATCTCTCCTTCTCTTCCCAGATAATTTTCTAATTCTTCCCGCACTTTCGGCACGGTCAACCCGTAAACGACATGGACATTTTCACCGTTTTTGATCACGCCTTTGGCTTGTGTTTCGTCTTTTAGCAGTGCTTCATCCACGAGTTCAGGATCCTTTAGTTTTAAACGTAAGCGGGTATAGCAGTTGTCGATGGTTTTGATATTGTCATCGCCACCTAGCGCTTTGGTGATGATTGCTGAGATACTTGTTTCACTAGTTGGACTAGGGGCTGCTTGGTCACTCGCCATGACCCCGACACCTGCTCCAGCAAGTTGTTTTTCTTTGTACTCTTTCTTCGAATACAGTTTGGTCTCTGTCCCATCTTCTTCACGACCGACCGTTTTCAAATTCAGTTTCGTGATCAAAAAACGGAACAAGAAGTAATAAAGAAAGAAGAAGACGACCCCGACGATCAAGTACACTGGCCAGCGAGTTTTCTCGATCCCTAAGGGCAAGTTGTACAAAAGAAAGTCGATGAAGCCATTCGGTCCGATGGCGCGAGAACCAAAGAGATTTAACGCCACCATGCTCAAGCCGCTAAGGGCAGAATGAATGACGAACAAAACAGGTGCCACGAACATAAAAGAAAATTCGATCGGTTCAGTCACACCTGCAATAAAGGAAGTCACAACTGCTGGAATCAAAATGGCTTTGACTTTGACTTTATTTTCTGGTTTTGCCGTTTGATACATCGCCAAACAGGCACCGATCAGTCCAAACATTTTTGAGATCCCACGAGCGTCCCAAATGACACTTTGCGATAATACGCGGACTGCTGGGTCAGCAATTTCCGCAAAATAAATATTCCGTGCCCCTTCAAAGACTTGACCGCCAACTTCTGCGACACCGCCTAATGAAGTATACAAAAACGGCGTGTAGATCAAGTGATGCAAGCCAGTTGGAATCAATAAGCGTTCTAGCGTACCGTACAAGAAGATACCAAAGTTGCCCGTTTGTTGAATGATGCCGCCTAAACCGTCGATGCCAGTTTGTATTACTGGCCATACAAACGTGGAAACGATGGCTAGCAACACGACGACCGGAATCAAGACAATAAAGACGAAGCGCGCGCCGCCATAAACTTGAAAGGCGTTGTTAAAGGTCGTATCGATGAAACGATTGTGGACCAATGCCACGACTATCCCTAAAATGATGCCAAGAAAGACCCCCATATCCAGCACTTGGATCCCTAAAACGATCGCTTGTCCTGAACCTTGAAGTGCATCGGCTGGAACCAACATCCCCCGAAGCTCCATGAATTTGTTCATGGCATTTAAGAAGACGAAATATCCCAACAACGCGGTAAATCCCGCTTCAGCCTTTTTCTTATTGGCCAACCCTAGAGCTATCCCAACACAAAAAATAATGCCTAAATTGGTTAAAATCGGTAATAAGGAAGCGGATAAGATACTACCAAAACCGGTGGTTATCGGATTATCCAAAAAAGGAAACTGCTCAAGCAAGCGGACATTTGTAAACACATTCCCAACGGCAATCAATATCCCGGCGATCGGCAAAATCAAAACGGGCACAAACATTGCCTTGGAGAATTTCTGCATCGCATCCATCACTTTTTCTTTCATTGAGGAAACTCCTTTGTAGTTGATTTGTAGGTTCATTATAGGAAACATTTGTTACTAATAGAATAGCAAACGTTTTCAATTCAATGCGTTTCAAAGATTGGAACATGTTTCATCCTGTCTACTTCCTTGCTAGTGGCGAATACAAGCAAAAAACAGAGTGAATCAAGATTGATCCACTCTGTTTAGATGCAACACTTTTTGATAAAAATACAAGGGCCCAGACAGACAAAACAGATAGAAGATACTTGGTGCTGATTGCCATGTGAAGAAATAGCCGATCGCTGCTAGGACTAAAATTCCGATCCCTTTATGGTAGTGCATCATCGTAAAGAAAAAACTACTACGAAAAAGGTCAAACAGGTTTTGCCGATCTTGCAATTTTGATTGCATCACATACAGGTTAATGTTGTAGGACAACAAAAATGTAAGAAAAATGATGGTCAAAAAAGAGAAAAACAATGAATTCGTCAAAGCAGCAGAACGCCACAAGCTGAGTCCGCATAAAAATGAGAAGAGATTGAAGACCCCTAATGGTAGGGTCTTCAACAATGCGTTTTTGCTGTTTTTCAAGAAGGGGCGTAGCAGTTTTGCTTCAGGATGTTCATAAGCATCTACGACCGCTCGCATAGCTGCAGGAAACGTGATGATCGGAAACGACACCACCAAAAACAAGAGATTCAAAACCAGCATACGAAAAATAACTTCGCAAAGACGATAAAAACGACTCTCTAAAGCAAACATCACACACACACCTTTAGTTTAGTTTTTCAATATTTTCAGCGATTTTCTCATTTCGGTAATCAACGATTGCTGACCACCCATTGTTTTCTCGTTCTTGTAAGTAGTCTTCCCAAATCTGACGTCCCGCTTCTTCAGAGTCTGCTTGAATAAAGTTGACCAACGCTTGCACTCTTGCTGTGTTGATGGAAGTGAGGTTTCTTGCTTCAGAACCGGTGCGAGGATCAATGTCTTCGATCTCAAAACGTGGTGCTAACTTATCTTGAGACCATTCCACCATCTGACGAATCGATGTAGCTGGTTTTTGTCCCATTTGGATAGCATAATTGTCATTCCCAACAAACCAATAAGAACCTAGCCCAACTTCCTTGTCAAAACGAGCTATGTCCGAATTTCGTAAGGCCTCTGTTTCCTCTGAGTATTCAACCACGCCATCTACGAGGTTGTATGTTTCCCCTTCAATCCCAAAGGTCGTGACCATCGTGCCATATTCACTTGCCAAATAGGTCAAAAGCTCCATGGCTTTTTGGGGTTCTTTTGTCGACGTCGTGATAAAGGTTTGTGTCCATCCACCAATATTTCCGCCAGTAAAAGTGGAATCATCGCCATTCGAATTCTTCGGCCCATCGACGGCAATATAGGTTTGTTCAGGATTACGGGCATTATTGTCTGACATGAACTCATTGAGTCCTTTCGTGTTTGTATGCAAGTAAGCAAAGTAACGGCCCTGCCCTAGTTTTTCTTTCATCGTGTTGTCATTGTCTGAAAATTGGTCGTTGGTGATGTATCCTTCATTGTAAGCTTTTCTAAAAGTCTCGATCCACGTGATATACTCCTCATCAGCGTCTCGATCATTGAATTGCCCATCAACACTTGGTGCAATGCTTAGAAAATCTTGCAAAGTACCACCATAAGCGCCATCCCCGCCATTGGAAATATCTAATGCAGTCGAAGCAAATGGGACTAATGCAGCACCATCATCTGCTGTCGGAAATGCTTCTTTTGCCCGTTTTAACGCATCTAAAAATCCTTCGGGCGTCGACATATCAGGTTCACCCAATGCTTCGTAAATATCTTTGCGGACAATGAAGACTTGATCTCCCACTACATTGCCGTCCTCATAATCTTGCGCAGTCGTTGAAAAGCTTGGGTATCCATAGATATTGCCATCTTCTAAAGTAAACCATTGAACAGATTCAGGCTTCGCTGCATGTTCTAGGAAATAAGGATCGTATTTTTCTGCCAAAAGATTCAGTGGTAAAGCAAATTTCGTCGCTTCGTTGGCAGCAGATAGATTTTTATCGAAGGTCATGATATCTGGCAGATCGCCTCCAGCTAACATCGTGTTAAGGTTCTCATCATTCCCTGAAATAAATTCGACATTGATATTCATATCTTCTTTGATTTTTCGCGTCACAGTATCTTTTCCCCACCCTGGCTGAGCATACCAATCAAAGTTGACATACCACTTCAAGGTCGCTTCATGGTCAGTGTCTTTTTGCCAGCTTGGGGTATCTTTGTCTGCTTCAAAGCGAGCTTCTGGCAGATCTTCTACTACAGCAGCCCCTTTTGACTCGCTGTTGGAATTACCACAGGCGCCTAATACCACGACTGATGTACATACGAGACCGATTCCTAAGAATAATTTGCTTGCTTTCATTTTTTTCTCTCCTTTTGTCTATTCTTTTACTGATCCAAGAGTCATCCCTTGAATAAAGTACTTTTGTAAAAATGGATAGATCACGACGACAGGAACCGTCGTTACCACCATGGTTGCTAATTGCAATGACTGAGAAGTCGTATTTCTGACCACATTGGTGCCTGTTGCTACTGCAGGCGATAGATTTTCCGAAACGATCCGAAATAGTAGCATTTGTAAAGGATATAAACTACGATCATCAACATAGATATTGGCGGTCATGTAGTCGTTCCACTGAAAGACGCCGTGGAATAATGCGATGGTTGCCAAAACTGGAAGGGACAATGGCAAAATGATTTTTACGAAAATAATAAAAGGATTGGCGCCATCCATCATGGCAGATTCTTCCAGCGAAAATGGAATGCTCCGGAAAAAATTCATCAAAATCACCATGTCGTAAAAAGAAAATAAGACAGGTATGATGTAAACCCAAAAATTATTTAACAAGCCGAGTTCTTTAAATAAGAGAAAGGTAGGAATCATCCCTCCAGAAACGAACATCGTTAAAATCCCCATGTTCATATAGATTTTCCGCCCCATTAAGTTTCTACGACTCATCCCGTAAGCAACCATCGCCGTCAATGCCGTATGCAAAACAACACCAATCACTGTTTTTGCAACTGAGATGACAAAGGCTTTATAGATCGCAGAATCTTCAAAAACGGTGTAGTAACTTTCTAGTGAAAATTCCCGTGGCCAGAAATAGATCCCCCCTCTTGCGGCATCGGTTGCATCATTGAAAGACAAGGCGACGATATTCCATAGTGGCAACGCAATGATGGCTAAGAAGAACACCATGAAAATCACATTGGCAGTATTGAAGATCTTCTCATCTTTTGAAAATGTTTGTTTCATACTTTCCCTCCTCTAAAAGACTGATTCATCACTGATTTTTTTTGTCAAAAGATGACTACCGACCACAAGGATCAATGAAACAACCGACACAAATAGACCAACGGCGGTCGCATAGGAGAAGTCTCCTTGTTGAATCCCCATTTTATAGACGAATGAATTAATGACTTCACTGGACTGATAATTGACAGGGTTTTGTAAGACGAGTGTTTGATCGAGGTTTGAACCCAATAACCCACCAACTGACAAAACAAATGTCAAGGCGATAATATGACGGATCGAAGGGATCGTGATCCGAGTGATCTGCTGAAACTTCGTGGCGCCATCCATTCTCGCTGCTTCATAAAGAGCTGGATTGATCCCTGTCATAGCAGCAATGTATAAAATCGTATTCCATCCAACTTCTTTCCAAATATCGGAAATGACTGCAATCGCCCAATATTTTTCGGGATCAGTCAAGAAGCGAATCGGTTCATCGATCAACCCAACACCTAACAGTAAATTATTGACCAAACCGGTATCAGACAACCACGTAATAAACATGCCTCCTAAGATGACCCAAGAAAGAAAATGCGGCAAATAAGACACCGTTTGAACAACCTTCTTCAAGCGCACATGAACGATTTCATTGATCAATACCGCTAAGCCAATCGCTGCTGGAAAACCAATCAGTAGTTTAAAAAAGCTGATGCCTAACGTATTACTCATCACCGTCCAAAACATTGAATCACTAAAAAATTCTTGGAAATATTGGGTACCGACCCACTCTGCATTCGCGATCGAATCAAGCACTGAGTAATCTTTAAATGCGATGACGATCCCGTATAGTGGGATAAAATTAAAAATAATCATCAGGATAATCCCTGGCCAAACCATTGCTTGATAAAAGCTTTGGCCTTTTAGTTTCTGCAAAAAGGTTCTTTTCTTTGGGGTTGCTTTAAGTACGACTCCTTTAGATTCCATTGTTCCACCCTTTCTAAAACGCTTACTTTTTCATCTGAAGGAAATGAGTTACTTCCTTCGTTGGTTCATCAACTGATAGACCGCACCAATCATACCTGCATCGTTTTTTAATTTTGCACGTCGAATCGGTGCAATCGTGCGTCCTTCTAAGTAACCAATACTTTCATGGCGAACTTTTAGCTGACAGAGGGTCTCTTCAAGCCTTGCCATAAACCCATCATTTTCACTGATCCCACCACCAATCAAAATCAGCTCGGGATCAAATGTACTGATCAAATTGAGCAAGCCCACCGATAAATCTTGAAAAAACTGTGCAAGCACTTGGTTCGCTACCACTTCTCCTTGCGCTCCTCGCTGAAAGATCTCCACCGCATCTTGAGGGAAATCACTCCGACCAAGCTGTTGAAGTGCCAACTGGTACTGATGGAAAAGACCACCCACGACAGCAGCTCTTTGGTTCAAGGAAACAGTTTCTAAATTTCCTTGGTCAGGTAAGCTATCGATCAGCATCCATCCGAATTCACCTGCCATGCCATGGCTGCCGCGATAGAGCTGATCATTAACAATGATCCCACCGCCAATGCCTGTACCGACGACAAGGCATAGATAGTTCTCACAGTTCTGTGCGTGCCCAAGCCATTTTTCAGCGATCGCCGCTGCATTGGCATCATTTTCAACCATGACCGGTAGCTTGACACGTTCTTCTATTTCTTGCTTTAAATTGATTCCATAAAGGGATTTGATTGATCCTGCTGTAATCATCGTGCCATCTTTTTGGATGATGCCCGGTGCGCTAATCCCGACACCATCGACTATTGCTTCTTGCTGCAATGATTTGATCAATGCTGTGATGGATTGCAAAAATCCCTCCTTTTCATGGATCGTCGGCATCTGTCCTTTTTTGACAATTTCACCGTTTTTCAAGATCACACCATATTTGATGGTGGTTCCTCCAACATCGATTCCAATAAACATTGCTTCACCCTCATTATTCATTTACTTGTTTTGTCGATTGATTGATGCACAATTCCCCTGATAAAACGTAGGAGATCCCAATGGCATTTTCCTCAATCATTTCGATCAAGTGTTTGACTGCCGTGACCCCTTGCAATTGGATTGGATTTTTCACAGTCGTCAACCGAGGCATGAAATAGTCCAAAAGATCGATGCCATCAAAACCAATTACGCTGAAATCATCTGGCACCCGCCACTTGGTCTCATGGATCGCCTTGACCGTTCCGATCGCACTAAGATCATTTCCCGCCAGAAACGCTGTGGGTAAATCTTTCTGCTCTAACAAAAACTGTTGCACACGGACTCTCGTTCGTTCTTCTTCAAAGAACCCCTGTAATTGATAGTCCGACCGTTTAGAAACCCCTGCCTCGTTTAATGCTTCTAAATACCCTCTTAAGCGCTCATCACTATCATAAACACCAGTGATACCACTGATAAAGGCAATTTTTTTGTGGCCAAGTGACAAAAGATACTCGGTGGCTGCTTTTCCTTTTTCGAAAGAATCAAAGACTACACTGCCGAAGTTCTTCTCTTGGATGTTTCGATCGATAAAGACGGCTTTGATTTGTTCTCGTTCCATTGCAGTCAAATCCTGCTTCGTTAAAAAATCTTCAAAGCCAATAATGCCATCAACAACACCGCCTAATATACTATTGAGAACCACTCGTTTATCCGTGGATAAGAAGACATTGACCGCATAACCATGTTTTTCTGCCTCTCTGGCAATCGCTTCAACTAATACGCTAAAGTAAGGCCCTTTCATGCTGGTAGTGTAGAAACCGAGCATTTTCGTTTTCGTGTTTTTCAATTGTTTGCCCATTAAATTGGGAACATAATGCAAACGTTGTGCTGCCGCCATCACGCGTTCTTTCGTAGCTGGACGAACAACATCGACACCGTTGAGTGCTTTAGAAACCGTCGCAATCGACACATTTGCTTCTTTCGCCACTTCTCGGATCGTGATTCGATTTGCCAAATGACCCTCACCTCCTAAACTGATCCCACAAAAATAAAAACGTTTTTATTTTATCGGAAAAATGAACGACCGCTTCCTCACTGGTCATCTGATAATCCAACTATATATAAAAACGTTTTCATCCACAATGATTCTAGGGCTGATTGGCGTTTGTACCAGCAACTTGAAACCTGTGCCATCATGGTACAAGTTGTACCTACAAAAAAAAGCCTCGAAAGGCTTTTAAATCGTGAGCGTACCAATCAACTTCGCTGAGGCAGCAGCAAAGCCAAGGTATAAAGAAATCGTACCAGGATCACTTTTTGTCGAGAAATCGGAATGAACATAAGCAAAATCCTCTGGTGTAACATAGAATGAATGCTGCCTTTCTTCGGCTGCAGCAAGATGGATTTTTTGCCATTGTTTTAATTCCCGCATCGGTCGCGCTACTTCTGTAACATCGTCTCTGCTATAGAGTTGCAGTGTCGTGGTATGCGGTACATCTCCCTCATTTTTCAGCGTGCAGCTGACCTCAAATGGTGCATCCTTTTCCTGAGGATTAATGATTTGGGTGTGGGTGATCGTGCATCGACCATAGCCCATCCCCGAGCCAAAAGAAAACAATGGCTCATTTTTTTCATCCATATAACGCGAAATATATTTTTGATCACTATTCTCTTCAGTCAGTGGACGCCCTGTAGAGAGTTGCGCATAGGTCATCGGTAATTGGCCTTCTGCTCGAGGAAAACTCATAGCTAAACGTCCTTGCGGTTCAGACTCGCCCATCAACAAATCTGCCAACGCATTGCCTCCTTCTGATCCAGGGAACCAGGCAATCATGATGGCTTGGCAAAGAGGCTCGATGGCGGTCAAAACCAGTGGTCTGCCACAGAAAAGAATCGTTGCGATCCTAGGATTGACCTGACTTACTGCTTCAATCAATGCTTCTTGCTTTCTTGATAAAGAAAGTTTGGTCAGACTTGCCGCTTCTCCCGCTTCCTCGCTAGTTTCCCCCAGAGCCAATAAAACAAACTCAGCTTCTTTAGCAACTTTACACGCCTCATCAATAAAGGTGCTCGTCAGCATTTCCCCATCAGGATACGATAAGACAGTTAAGTCAATTTCTTTTTGAGAAAGACCCTCCGCTAAGGAGACCGCAGCCTCCGGTTTGCCGATCCACGACCAAGCCCCCAAAAGATCCTTCGAAGCTGCTTTGGGGCCGATCAACGCGACCTTTTGCTTTTTCTGCAACGGCAACAGTGCTTGGTTTTTCAGAAGAACCGTTGTTTTCTTTGCTGCTTCTCGTGAAAGGTGGCGTGTTTCCTGCGCTAATTTTGGTGCTAAGTTGCCCTGCACTAATCCTCTAAAAGGGTCTTCAAAAAGACCCAACTTATTTTTTAAGCTTAACACATGAAAGACAGCCTTATTTAGCTGCTCGTTCATTTCAGGTTCTGCATGAATGATTTGTTCCAGTGCATTCAGATAGCAATCGCTCATCATATCCATTTCCACGCCAGCAGTAAAAGCTTTCTTTGCGGCTTCCTTTCGATCAGCAGCGACACGATGCGCCATCAATTCCGCTACCGCTGCCCAATCTGAGATGATCAAGCCGTCGAATCCCAGCTTTTGTCGTAATACTTCCTGCAATAAGGGTTGATTTGCGGTGGCAGGAACACCGTGGATCGTATTAAAGGAGGTCATTACTAATTGTGCCCCTGCTTCAATCGCAGCCTGAAACGCGGGCAAATAATTCTGATAGAGCTCCAGATCGGACAAATCAACGGTATGGTAGTCCCGTCCACCTTCTGCAGCGCCATAGCCGATAAAGTGTTTGACACAAGCGGCAATTCGCTGTTTATTTTCTGCAAGGGAAGCAGTTCCTTGATACCCTCGTACATAAGCAGCCGTCAATACAGAAGATAAGGTGGGATCTTCCCCATTACTTTCCAAGACCCTTCCCCAGCGCGCGTCTTTGACATGATCCGCCATCGGTGAAAACGTGACATGGACACCAGCTTCTGCCGCTTCTTTCGCTGAAGCTTTAGCAACCTCTTCCACTAACTGCGCATCAAAGGAAGAGGCTAAGGCAAGCGGAATTGGGAAAATCGTTTCATACCCATGGATAACATCTGCCATAAAAACAAGGGGAATTTTTAAACGACTTTTCTCAAGATAAGACGTTTGGATGGCATATACTTGTTCAGCAGTATGAGTGCCCAACACAGAACCAATCGTAAATAATTGGTCTTCACTCATTTGCCATTGCTGCATCGGACCCGTTATTTCTCCTCCTTGTGCAAAAAAATCTGGCGTCAGTTGGACTAACTGACCCACTTTTTCAGCTACGGTCATTTGGTCAATCAGTTCTTTTAGTTTTACGGTCTCCACTATTATTCTCTCCAATCATTCGGTTCTCTTCTTTTGCTAAAAAAAAGCCTTATTTGCGCCTTCTTAGCAGAAGCAAAAAAGTATCTATTCCTTTCATCTAGTATAATTAAAAACGTTTTCAAAAAAAGATAGTGTTCCTACTTTGGTGCAACTCATGGGAAAAAGGAAAAATCTTCATCATGGTACAAGGTGTACCACAAAAAATCGATCGCACCGAATCGCCTGATACATCTGTCATTGTCTCTTCCATGATTCTAATAAAAAGAAGCTACAACTAGCTGCAGCTTCTTTTTACTTTATTGTTAAGGAACAAAGGAAAGTTCCCAGAGGATCGTTGCTGTATATCGCGTGGCTTGAGGTGCTGCACTCACTGGCACCTCCAGTTTCACACTTTGATCCATTGTTTCTCGATCGCCAAAGCGCTGGACCCAAGTGCCTCTACCTTCGTTGGCATTTGCTTGCGCAATCACTTCAGCCTGTCCAACAGTCAGGGTTGCTTGCGGTTTATACGTAGGGGGATCAGACGCATTTTCTCGAGTTGTTGCTACATCGATATTATTTAACAAAATTCTAGCACCATTCAGTTGATGCCCTTCATCACTTTCAAAAGGTGTTCGTAAGGTTGCACGGAGGGTCCAACCAGAATTTTCCCGCCTTCGATCCGAAACTTGCACATAATTAGGGCGTAGATTATCATTTGGATCAGCCGGATGAAGCAGTTTCTGCGGCAAGGCATCATAGGTCGTCGTTTCTGACCGAATGCCAACTGTCCCAAACTGGAATTGGGAAACAAAATCCAAGCTGACAAACCCTTGTTCTTCATCAATCTCAGGCGGATTCTCAGGGTTTACTTGCGTATCCGGGTCAAGAGGATCTACTGGTTGCGGAGTACTTTCTAAACCATACACCAGCCAGTATTCTTGTTCATCTCGGGTGACTCTTGTTTCCAGCGGCTGACCGTCCCGCTCGTAAAGATATTGATAATAAGGAATCTCCTCAGGCAGGATATCAACCGATTCATTTACGAATTCTCCTTGATAGGTGGGTTCCCTCAGTGCTACCCCTTCTTCATCTATGTGATTGATCTTGATGTTCGATGGCACGCGATCAAATAAAAAAGTCACCTCCTGATGGAAAGGCTGCGGCATAATGTCAAATGTATCTGGGTCAAAGTATTCTGCTTCATACTCAACACCATAATAGTCATACCCTAACTGATAGGGTTCATCGCTTTCTCGATTCTTGGGGTCCAGTGTATGAAGAAAACGTAACGGCAGTTCTAATGTTTCAGTTGGTAGAATATCCACCCCTGTCTCTCGATCTCGATAATTCACATGGACGGTTTCGGTACCAATATAATAATTCATCTCTTCAAAATAAAAGGTATGACGATCACTTCTCGCCCCCGTACTACCGGATATTATAAATGCCATTGCAGAAATATCAGCGGGTTGCCAATCACTGATATCACGTCGCCAAGTCCGATCTCTATACGTAACTTGAAACCAGCGACCTTGACTATCTGGCCTGTACTCAATCAAGATAGGGTCATTTGCTCCATTCCTAGCACCCGTTCTTGCTGCTGGAGCGTCATTTCCCATATATGTTTCCAGTAATAACGGCGTCCTATGATAGATAAAGCCAGCAAAGGGTGCTCCGCCGACAGCTATAGGGTCCCTTTCAACAATAAACCTATTCTCGTCAAAAAAACCTCGGGTATCATTATAGTTATTGTCTAGCTTAAAAGCAAAAGCATCCCTCAATCCTCCAATTCCAAACGCATTGCCTTCGTGACCTCTTATATGAGTCTCAGAATTGTGAAAGCCAAACGCCATCCCATCAGCACCATTCAGTTTAGCCCCTATATTGGCTCTACCTTTAAGCGTAAATGGCTGATCCAGACTAATTCTGTCTTTTAAGGTAACATAACCGACTGACCAAGTGATATCTTCTGTCAAGACTAATAGCCCAGTTTCTTCATTGTAAGTAGCAGTGCCTTGGACATCAAAGTGTTCTCTAAAATTGTTTTTGTCAATCGTCACTTCTACCATCTGATCACTTCTATCATCCACTTCCGCCTCTTTCGCTGCCTCATCCGAAGCCTCGTCTACTTCTTCCTCTGGTGCAGATTCCGCAGAATCTTTTTCATCTTCGTCTTGATCAATATCTTCAATCACCGTGTCTTCAACTATCAGAAGCCGTTGTGACGCAGACTCGGCAACGATGATCTCATATTCTCCGATCGTATCCACAATAATCGGTAAGACAAAGGTGGTTTGTGGGGTCTCGCTGGTCAGCTGCCACACACCTTCGTTTTCTGTTTCTACAGCAGTTAGCCCCTCAATCAATGATTCCTGATCGATGATTACTTGTTCAGGCAAAGCGAGGTCCACCGTTTCAAGGGCATCTTCTGAGTAGAAGATAAAATCTAGTACATGATCGACTTCTCCTTGGATCATTTCTTCTGGAAAAGTAATTTCTCCGATTACGTCTTCAGCTGATTTTTCCTCTTGCTCATTCTCTGGGGTCCACGAAAAAATCGTCTCGGCATTCATGATCGTGAACGTCGTAATCAGTGTGAGTAAGACAAGCAAAACCAGCAATCCTTTATTTTTTTTACGAAAAAATGAGTTCATCCCATTCACTCCTAAATGTCATTCTCTTGTTTGTTTAATAGACGCTATCCCCAGTCAGGGGATGCAACTTTTCCTTTTCGAATGATTTGTTTTAACATATATAAGTCAAGCGCGATAATTAGCAAAAGACCGCCTAGGATCACCCAATCCAATCGCTGAACGGTGTTGGTCTGAGGCAGTTCTCCCCCCGGCTTCACCGTGTCTTGCGGGGGACGCGGGACTGGTCCTGTTGGCGGTGACGGTACTGGGGGATCTAGCGGTTCATATACTCCTGTAAACTGCACGGTCCCATCTGTTTCGGTTGATCGCAGCTCATTGCTGAAGCTTGTTATTGGAAAGCTGCAAGCGACCCATAAGACGAGAAAGCCTTTTAGAAGTTTTGCTCGAAAAGGCGCACCTTTGATGTTCATTCTCCCTCCTCCTTTTATAGAATTCACTTCAAAAACCATCGTTTTTGGGATTATAAAAGGATTTGCAAGAAATACAGGAGAAAACCATTTTAAAGCATGGTTTACCAGCCTTATTAAAAATATCGCTCAAAATAAAATAACACGTCTCAAAAACGATGGTTTTCAAACATGTTCTATTTATTATATCGTTGTTTGACTTTTGATAAAATTCACATTCTTCATCGAATGGTGAATATTGTGAATCTTCGTTATCTTTCGTGGCTCATTCCTTCCAAAATACTCGTCATTCTATAAAAATCTAGTGAAAATGACACGAATCCAAGTCATTTTTACTGCACACTTTATCTCACCCCTCATTTCCCCTTGCTTGTCACTTTACTTTTTTTCATACAGCAAACTTTTCAAGTCGACTTTTAACGATACCTAAACCTATTTTTTTCTCTTTTTCCTAATAAAAAAAACAAACAGCCGAATCATTCCATCAAAGGAATCCCTTTTGATGGAATGAAGCTGTTTGTTGATTTACATGTGAATAAAGAGAAAAATCCGTTTACAATTCTTCTGCTGTTAACGAAAACTGACGAACCGTCTCTGATAAAGCTTCCACTAAGAAAAGACAAGGGATTTGCGTCGTCAAATCTTCATACTTGTTGATGCGTTTTACATCAACTGAATAATCCAAGACATAATCGGACATTCGTCCCAGAGTGCTATTGGCGTCACTGGTGATCGCTACCGTGGTGAAGTCTGGATTGTTACGAAACCCATTGACGACTTCAATGATCTCGGTAGTCGTTCCCGTGATGGAAAGGACGACGATCATATTATCCGAAGTATGCTTCAGCTTAGCAAAAATGGGGTACGTATTATCCACTAATGCATAGCTATTAAACCCAATCGTAGCAAAACGGCGGGCAGCGTATTCACACATGGAACCAGAGGCACCGATGCCATAAAAAATGATGTTGTCGCATTCCAACATTCTTTCTGCGATCCGACGAATCTTTCCTTCAATGTCTCGGGGAAAATGTTCAGCATTCAGGACATTCATGCTGCTATAAAAACTAACGGCATCTAATTCAGGGACTTTAAATTGGGTGCGAAACTCCGTAAAGCTTTCGTACCCTAATTTACGGATAAAGCGCATGACCGAAGAAGCTGAAGTGTGGGATTCAAGCGCGATCTCCCGGACACGCATGTAAGGAATTTTATCACTTTGGCTGGACATGTAATGATAGATTGCACGATCGGTCTCTGATAACTCATTGAAATCGATTTTTCCAAAAAAAGACATGTTAAACGCTCCTATTTTTTTGTTCTCCTATCAATGTACCATAAGCTGGCAGAAACATCATAACTGTTTGACAAGGAACAATTCCATCGGCTGTTCAAATCCAGGACTTGTCAAAAGTAACCCACCGGCATCTTGGTAACCGAGTTTGCGATAGAAATGCTGTGCCTGCTCGTCGACTTGTGTGGAAGTCAAGCAAAGAGCATGGCCAGCTGCTTTTTGCTGTTGTTCCCAATAAGTAACCAACCGTTTCCCGAGTCCCTTGCCTTGATGCGCTTCTGCGATCACTAACATGGTACAAAAAGGAATCGTGTCCCAGAAAAAATTGTAGCGTAGCAACCCTACTGGCTGGTCGTCTGCAACTACAACATAAGCAGTTTTTTCCATTATCTTTTTGGCGAAGACTTCCGTTGGTAAGTGAGTATCCAAAGAAAACCAAAATGCTTGATCTTCAGCTACTGCCGGTCGAATCGTAATCACTGATGTTTCGTCCCTTCCTGCTGTCTTTTTTGTCTTATCATAGAAAAATGGTCTATTTTAGTCACTTTCCGTCTTTTCGTATTCAGAAAGCAATGCTAAAAAGGCGTCGCCATACTTATCCAACTTGTTTTGGCCAACACCTTTGATCTGTAAAAACTCGATCGGCGTTTTTGGCTGAACTTCTGCCAGCTCTCGTAGTGTTTTATCAGAAAAAACCACATATGGCGGCAAATTTTGTTCTTGTGCAAGATTCAATCGTAAGGTGCGCAATTGATCGAATAGCTCATCATCCACCACTAACTGTTTGACTTTGGTTTGTTTTCTATAAACTTTTGCTTTTCCAAGCAACACATCAATCCCCGCATTGGTCACACTTAACAACGGGTATTGCCCTTCAGACGGCAAAAGATACCCTGATGCTGTTAAATAATCGATCAGCTGATTGACTTCCTTTTGGGACCAATCTTTCATTAATCCATAAGTTGGTAACTTTTCAAAGCCCCACTGTTTGACTTTTTGATCGCCTGAGCCAGTTAGCACTTTCCCCACCAGGGCTTTCCCAAAGCGTTCGCCCATTCGTTTCACACATGACAACACTTTTTGTGTATCCACTGTGATATCCACTTGTTCTCTTTCATCAAGACAATTGCTGCAACGACCGCAATCGGGACCATCTTCTCCGAAATAACGCAAAATATAGCGCTGCAAACACAATTGGGTATGTCCGTATTGGCTCATCTCCCGCAACTTCAAGTATTCGTTTTGGCGATAAAGAATGTCTGATTCGGATTGATCGATAAAGAATTGCTGGATCTGCATGTCTTGCGGCGCATAAAGCAAGATCGCATCACTGGGTTCCCCATCTCGTCCAGCACGCCCTGCTTCTTGATAATAAGACTCCAAATTACCTGGTATCTGGGCATGGATCACGAAGCGGACGTTGCTTTTGTTGATTCCCATTCCGAATGCATTGGTGGCTACCATCACTTGCAGGCGGTCATAGAGAAATTCTTCTTGGAAAAAGGAGCGCTCTTCTTCTGAAAGCCCGCCATGGTAATATCCGACTGACACGTGTTCATGCTTCAACAGGTGATAGATTCGTTCCACTTCTTTACGGGTGCTGGCGTAAATAATACCTGATTGTCCTTGGTTCATTTTCAAATACGTCGTTATGTAGGTATCTTTTTGATCCTTGACGACTTGAAAAGCCAAATTTTCCCGCGCAAAGCCGGTCTTGACTTGATTTTCAGCTGGAATCGAAAGTAAATTTTCGATATCTTCGGCAACTTTGGGCGTAGCTGTTGCGGTAAGGGCTACGATCGTGGGCTTTTGTTCCCAATTGTCGATCGTTTCGGCGAGCCGCAGATAGCTCGGGCGAAAATCGTGCCCCCATTGGGAAATACAGTGGGCCTCATCAACGGCTAACAAAGCGATCGGCATCTGCCGCAGCGAATAGCGAAAAGCTTCTGAGTCCAGACGTTCTGGAGAAACGTACAGCAGCTTGATTCGTCCTTGGCGAGCTTCTTGCAAGCGTTGATTGATCTGTGCTCCGGTCAACGAAGAATTGATGTAAGCAGCAGGGATCCCCATATCAACGAGGCTGTCTACTTGATCTTTCATTAAAGAAATCAAAGGGGAAATGACCAAGGTGACCCCATCCAGCAAGAGCGCTGGCAACTGATAACAAATCGATTTCCCGCCACCAGTAGGCATGATTCCCAAAACATTTTGTTGTGTTAAAATAGATTGAATAATCGTCTCTTGACCTTCACGAAACTGTGAATAGCCAAAATGTTCTTTTAAGACTGTTTGAATAGTTTGCATAATACCCTCTTTTCCATTTCCTTATTATACGCAATTAAGTACGCAAAGAAAACGGCATTAAGAGAACTTTCGCTTTTTATTCGCTTTTCATTGAAATCAACCAAAGGAGTCTTCTACTATGAAAAAAGTTGTGATTATCGGCGGTGGGATCATTGGATTGACCCTCGCCAATTATCTTGATAAAACCAAATTTGACGTGACTGTCGTTGATTCCCTTATCGGGCAAGCAACGTCTGCTAGTGCTGGCATCATCTCCCCTTGGCTCTCCAAACGTCGCAATAAAAAATGGTACCAGCTTGCACAAGACGGTGCCGCGTTTTTCCCACAATTGGTGCGGGATTTTGCATTAGATGATTCCATCTATGCCCCCTGTGGCACGTTGGTGGTGCGTCCCGAAAACGCGCTTCAGGAGCTAGCAGATCTGGCTGTAAGTCGCCGCAAAGAAGCGCCAGAAATCGGCGAGATCGAGTTACTGACAGGACCACAAACCAAAGAGGCACTGCCATTATTGAAGGAAATGCCCTCATTACGGATCTCAGGAGGTGGTCGTTTAGATGGTCGTGCTTATCTTGCGCACGTAAAAAGAGTTGCCTTACAGCAGCAAGTGACTTTTATCGAAGAAAAAGCCGAGATTTTAAGAAAGGACAGCCATTGGCAAATCAAAGCAAAGGATCAACTCCTTGAGGCAGAGGTTCTTTGTCTGACAGCTGGACCTGGATTGTTAGACTTGTTATCACCTTTGGGGTATCACGTTGATATTCGTCCGCAAAAAGGCCAATTGCTTTCCTTTGCTGCCAACTTGCCGACAGATAATTGGCCAGTCGCCATGCTAGAGGGTGAAGGCGACTTGATCCCCTTCTCAAATGGTCAAATTTTATTAGGCGCTACGCATGAAAATGATGCTGGTTGGGATCTGACGCCTACGGAAGCTGCCAAGCAACAATTGATGGCAGGAATCGGTGCTTTTCTTGAAGATCCCGAAGCACTCTTTGCCACGCCTGTGACCATGCGCGTTGGCACACGTGCCTATACTTCTGATTTTGCGCCGTTCTTTGGGGAAGTGCCTGATGAAACGAATTTGTTCGCCGCCAGTGGACTTGGTTCTTCTGGGTTAACGACCGGGCCTTATATCGGTTATCTCCTAGCCAATCGGATCAATGATGGACGAATTCAACCAAAAAATTTCTTGAGCTACACAAAACCGATGACAGAATATATCAAGAAGCGTCTTTGACAGAAGACTAAAAAACCACCAGAACCGCTAGGGTCTGGTGGTTGTCATTGATAGTCTTGCAGAGTTACGATACAGTCTTCTAGCTGATCGCTAAACATATTCTCCTGTTTCCCAATAATCGAGTAACATTTCATTGATGATCTCGCGATCCAGTGGTTCTCGGAAATCGTCATCAAAGGCATCTTCAATTGGAACATCGCCAACAGCTTTGATACAAACTGGAACGACGGGATCTGGGTGATCTTCTGTCGTCAACACTTTTTCAATTTTGATCTTATGTGTCCAATCTGCCCCCATATCATAAATGTAGGTCATGGACTTGCAATACTGAAAATCTTGGTCAATACCGGAAGCATCCGTTGGTACGGAATTGCCTAAGCCGATCGATTTCGAACCGGCAATAAACAAGTACAAATGTTGATTCATCCACTCAAAGGCAATCTGGATCAAAATATGCAGCTGCTCATAAGTCAGCCCTGCAGGAATGATCAAACGACGCCAAATTGGCGGACGGTATCCTTCTAAATCAATACGGATCTGATAGGCGACTGGTCTATTCGCCGCTTCATCAAAGGCCGTATGTTTCGTTGGAAATGGGACGATTTTTGGCGAGATTGCAGCAATACGCGGGTCATCAACGGGCAATAGTTCATGTTCTTCAGGATCGGTGTCTTGAATCATCGCTAACATCGCTTCTTTCTTTTCAGCTGACCAAAACTGGGGTTTGGACATCCGTGCGAAAAAGATAGGTTGTTTTTCAGCCAATACAAAGGCGATTTCTTGGTATTGTGTTTTGGTGATATGCTTTTCTTTATACATGCAGTAATAAAAGTCTTCAATGGCTGTTTTGGCAAACGGAAGAAAATTTAAACTGTACGGTACTTCTTGAGGCAGCATTTCGGTGTACACCGATTCGACAAAGACTTTGTCTTTTAATTTAGTCATGCCACCATCTGTTTCCGCGCAAAAGATCAAGTAAAAAACAGGATCTAAGTAGTGTTCAAGATCGTCGTCACTAACCACACTTGGTCCGCCATACAAATCAACGTGATCCATCATACGGTCAATCACTTTCGCTAATTTCTTCAATGTTTTTTCCAAAAAAATTCTCGCTCCTTCCTATCAAGTTTACTTTGACGAAAAGAGCGAGGATTGTCAATCTTTTTTTTAATGGGAAAGCATTTCCTGTGCAATTTCTAATCCGCTCATCCCAGTTGGATAATAGGTTGGCCAATGATCCATTTCTTCTAATAAGGCTTCATGACTATCATTGCCGAAGTAGATATGGAAATGATGGGACGCACTTGGTGCGATCATATGGTCGCTGAATTGGATGTATTTGAATGCCGCATCTTCGTCAGTGCTTTCAAACAAGAAACGTACGCCCCGATTACCAGCGGAATAGTTCAAAATCTCTTTGCCAGTATACACATAATTTGCTTCTTTCTTCGTACCATCATCGAAGATAAACGTCATTGTATTGTCTGTGATCTTGATCTGAGCAACATCTGTTTGATAACCGGTCGTATAATACTCTTTGTATTCGTCAGCCGTCATTTTCTTGTCCATTTTTGCTTTATAATCAAACACTTGGTCTAATGTTCCGTCTTGTAAAAATGGATACACGGATTGCCATTCGCCTGCCCAATCAGATAAGGGACGATCTTGAACATCTGCATCCTCGAAATAGCCGTTATAAACCGTTTTTTCTTTTTCGGCTTCCGCTATTTCTTTGTCATTTGCTACATCGGTCGTTTTTCTCAAGGCATCACGGTTTTGTTCCATGATCGAAATATAGTCTTCCCCGTTATCCATTTGCTCTTGGGTCAACCCTTCTAATGGATTCAAGACAGCCAGTTCGACACCTGCTTCTGAAGCTAACGTTCGTGCAATGCTGTCTTTGGCATTTTCTTCAAAGTAAATCGTTTGGATACCTGTTTCTTGAACGAACTCTTTTAGTTCTGCGATTCGTGAAGCGGAAGGTTCCTCGCTTGGTGAAAGACCAGAGATTGGTACTTGGGTCAACCCGTATTCCAATGCCAAATAACCAAAAGCTGCGTGCTGGGTCACGAAGTGATTTTGCGCTGGATTGCTAAACGCTTCTTCATAAGACGCATGAAGCTCTTGTAACTTCGCTAAATAATTCGCAGCATTTTCAGCAAAGGCTGTCGCTTTCGCTGGATAAGCCTCACTTAGTTGGTCACGGATCGCCTCTACTTGTTTCATGGCTAAGCTTGGTGCTAACCAAACATGGGGATCCAATTCATGGGAATGACCATCATCGCCATGATCGTGGTCATGATCATGATCCTCGTCTCCTGGAAGTAAGACCATTCCTTCTGTGGCTTTGACCACTGTCACATCGCCATCATTTAACGTAGCTTCAATCGAAGGAACCCACATTTCCATGTTTTCATTGTTGTAGACAAAGACATCCGCATCTTGGATCTTTGCCATGTCCTTTGCAGAAGGTTCGTAGTCGTGGGAATCAGTGCCTGCGGGCATCAATAATTCGACCTGCCCTTCATCCCCTACGACTTGGCGTGTAAAATCATACATCGGATAAAACGTGGCCATGACCTGAATTTGTTCATTCTCAGAAGAGGCGTTTCCTGACTGCTCCGTAGCGTCAGATCCACCTTGACCACAGGCAGTCAATGCGAGGGCTACTGCTGATAACATCGTTATTTTAAAAAACTTCTTCATTTTCTAACTACACTCCTTTTATTTTTCCTCTTTTTCTTTCCCTTGGTAAAATACTGATAAATCAATTACGATTTATAAAAACAAAACGTAACGTTTACGTTTTACCATCGGTTTTATACTTTACACAACTATTTGCAACCTGTCAACCGCTTTTTCACTTGTTTTTTTATATGTAAAAACCTTCATATGTACCACCACAGATATCAGTGAAGAAATTTCCTTGAAAGACTTGCTCTGCTGATTTTTTTCAATCGTCGAACATCTCTTTTTATTGTCCTTTACTGGGTCCTGTGCTACACTCGAGGGGTAATTGAATAGAAGATTATCCACTAGGGGCGCTTTATGCTGAGATAGACGTAAGTCTGGTCCCTTAGAACCTGATTTGGTTAGTACCAACGTAGGGAAGTGGCAGCGCATGATTTTTCGCGTTCCCATTTTTTCTGTCTACGTGTGGATAGAAAAAGGAGGAACGCTTTTTTTGTAGACAGAAAAACCATCGAGAGGAGAAGACAATATGACAAATGAACCAATCGCCTGTGCCGCAGGCGGGATCGATATCACTGGGTGCCGAGTAAGTTTGTACCCCATGAAAGACCACTTTGCGCAACAAATCGTAACGAGCATTGAGCGGACGGATACAACAGCTGTTTGGCAGCAAACCGATCTGTTCAGCACCCTTTTCCGAGGGGAAGCCCCAAGTGTTGTCGATGCGGCAGCTGGGCTATTTATCAACGCTTACGAATCCAAGACACACCTCGTGGGTGAGTTTACTTTTTCTAAGGGCTGTCCTGGCGATTCTGCAGGTGACGCGTTTTTGAATGGAGAACAGGCACAACCCAATAAAGCAAGCAATCTTGTGAATGGTACGTTTGACGTGGATTGTAAATACTCGTTTTATGTATTTGGGGAAAACAATTATATGAAAGAGATCGCCACCATCGTCCAACTGGCAGAAACCTATGGTTTGGCGCCTCGCTCCGCCCATTATGTGACGATGCTGACGGGAACGGCCAACCAACTCTTTGGGTATTTTGAAGCGGCATTAGCGTATGCCCATGACCATCTTCCCCATTATGTGTTAGAAGCAACGGTCTCAGTCAACAGTCCTTCCAAAAAGAAGGCGGTGTCGCATGACTAAATGGGTCTTAAAAGATGTCATTATGGTGGGGATCGCTTCGTTGATTTTTGGCGTGATCTATTTGGGCGCTGTTCATTTTGGGCTGTTGTTAGGTACGCTTTTAACACCCTTTGGTTTGTCTGTTTTAGCGAATGAGTTTATTTTCGGGGTATGGTTCATGGCAGCGGCTTTTGCTGGCTATGTGCTGCGCAAACCGGGCGCAGCGACGATCACTGAGATGATCGCCGCACTTTTAGAAGTGTTTATGGGGAATTTTTATGGACCGATTATTTTTATCAGCGGGTTTGTACAAGGGATTGGAACAGAAGCTGGCTTTGCATTAGGTGGCTACCGTCGCTATGGCTGGTTCCCTTTGATCACTGGTGCCATTGGCGCCACGATCACGAGTTTTCTTTGGGGGATCATTCGGTCAAATTTCGTTGACTTGCAATGGCAGTTGTTGGTGGTGATTTTTATTATTCGCTTGCTTTCTTCTTTATTCTTTTCCGCCTTTTTGGTCAAGATCGTCTGTGACCATCTGACACGCATGGGCGTTCTCAACAGTTACCCGATTGCTGAAGACCAAACCATTAGCGCCAAACGAGAAGCGGCATGAGCCTGCTCGTGAAAAACGGCTGCTTTTTCGTGGATCAAAAACGGCTTGATCTGACACTGTCTTTAGCCCCCGGAGAAACAAAAGGAATCTATGGTGCTTCAGGAACAGGAAAAAGCACTCTTTTCCACCTCTTAGCGGGGCTTAACGAGAAAGGGTTTGAAGAAGGAACCTATACGATCGATGACCGAATGCTAAACCAGCTTTCCATTCGAGAAAGAAGCACGTCGATCAGCTTACTGTTTCAAAATCCAGATATGCAATTTTGTATGTCCACGCCTCGAGAAGAACTACTGTTTTGTCTTGAAAATCAATGTATTCCCCAAGCCGACATGCCAAAAAAAGTAGCGGATGCCTTGACGTTTTGCGAGATCAGCCATCTTGCCGATCAGCCCTTTACGACCTTGTCTGGCGGTGAGAAACAGTTAGTAGCATTGGCTTGTTGTCTGATTTTAAAGAGTCGCTACTTGCTTTTGGATGAACCATTTGCCAATTTGGACGCCGACACAAGTCAAAAAGTCATTCGAAAACTGCGACAGCTCCAAAAGCAACATGCCATTGGCATCTTACTGATCGACCATCAAATCAAAGAAACTGCTGACTGGGTTGCTGAGTGGCTGCTGATTGAAGAAGGATTCAGATCCGTCGATCAAGAAAAGATGCGCACACTCGATCAGGAGCTGCGCAGGTCACTACCGCCTGTTGAGATTAAGAAACTTTCTGCAAAAGGGCGGCTATCTTTTCAAGATTTTCGCCTGCCGATCCGTAACCAAGCGATTGTTTTTCCGAATCTTACCTTTGATAGTGGGACAATGATTGGGCTTACCGGACGTAGCGGCAGCGGCAAATCTTCGTTTTTAAAAGCGATCTTGCAGCAGCAGGCGTACTCAGGAACCATTCGCCTGTGCGGGGATCCAATCAAGAAGCATCCCTCCCCTTTTCGGTCCATCAGCTGGATCATGCAAAATCCGCAGGACCAGTTTTTGGCTGCTACAGTGGCACAGGAGCTTAGTCAAGGACGTGCAGCGACCGAGAGTGACAAACTGCTGGAAAAATTGCGACTACAAAACAAGAGCACTCAGTCCCCTTTTCTACTCAGCCAAGGCCAGCAAAGACGCTTGGCAGTAGCAGCTTTATTGCAGCGACCAGTCAAATTACTGTTGGTGGATGAACCGACCTATGGCCAAGATGTCAAGCAAGCTTGGCAGGTCATGCAGTTGTTAGCCGAAAAAGCCGCAAGCGGCACCTTGGTTTTAATCGTTAGTCACGATGTCTTATTATTGGAAGCATTTTGTTCACAAATCATTGATTTTAATCATTATGAAAAGGAGGACATAGATGCGCACCCTCAACCCGACAGTCAAGTTATTCGCCATTTTAGGACTCGCCTTACTGGTTTCTTTTCAAAATAATTTCAGATTGAATCTGCTACTCTGTGTCCTGTTCTTTGCTGTTTCTGTAAATGAACGCTCTTTGAAAAAAAGCCTTTTGCTTGTTTCTGCATTGACCTTGGCAGCTGTGGGGGTCTTTTTCACCGGACTCCTTTACTACCAGGACAACCAAGGTGGCTCCTCGTCAGCAGCAGCTATGCGCTATGGACTTGACATGGCAAGCCGTATCTATTGCTTTGGTATGTTGGGTAGTTCTTTCACTGTATCGACCACGATCAATGAGCTGATTTATTCGCTGCAGCAACAGCTGCGACTCCCCGCCGTTTTTGCCTATGGTCTGCTCGCTGCGTTTCAAATTGCGCCCATCATTCCAGCCGAGTATCAGAATATCCGTAATAGCATGCGTTCTAGAGGAATCCCCGTCAATCTATTTTCATTCAACATGCTGATCCCTTTACTGGTCAAATCGATTCGTTGGTCTGAGCTCTTGGCGACTGCGATGCTTTCAAGAGGATTTGACAGCGAGGCAAAGCGAACCTACGCCAAGTCATTTCGCATCACTTTCGCCGATATGCTCTTTCTATCTTTTTGTCTGATAATCGGCCTCGCTGGAACACTGCTCTTATAAAGGGGAAAAAGAGAAAAAGCCAAAGAAACACTGCCGTTTCTTTGGCTTTTTCCTTCTTATGGCTAAGAGATGATTGATTTTTTTATGGATCCAGATTTGATTTGATAGAGCGTTACAAACAAGGTGGTCACTAAAATATACATTGCGAAAAGGAAATACATGTTTTTAAAAAGCTGGATCGTCGTTTGATTGAGCCAAGCCCCTACTTTAGGGATATAAAAAATGGGTTGCCCAATCAATTGGCTTTTTTGGATTTCTTTTGGTTCCATCTGGCTTTGGTTATCACCGATCGTATAAAGCACCGATTGGTTTTCTCCCACTGCAACGATTCGCCGTGTGCGCATCTGTCTGCCGTGATCGACATAATAGGTCACTTCATTACCAACGACCAAATTGTCTTCTGAAGCCTTTTTAACAAAAAGTAATGTCCCTTCGGAATATGTAGGTTCCATTGCATCGCTGTTAACGATGGCCATTGTGAAACCAAACGCATGAGGAATCACGACCGCTAAAACAGAAATCAGCATAAACAACAATACAAAAAGTGAGAGCATGATACTTTGTTTTGGCAAAAGTTTCATTTTCTTTTCTCCTTCTAAGGCTCAGTTTCTTTTTCGATTCTATAACATATTTAAATTTTTTTCAAATATTTAAAAACGATTCATTGAATTTTTATGCGTATTTTTTCTGATTATTATTTGACTTTATTTTACTATTTATATTATGCTAAAAGCGATTAAAAAACACAGGAGAAAAAGTATGCTTTTTTTAAATAACAAGTTCTTTTTTAAACGTTGGATTCCCTTTATCCTACTCGTTCTATTTTTGCTAGGAAGCATCGGTTTTTTTCTTATACTCTTCCTATCTCCTACTTCTGATAACCATACCGTGGAGAAGAAGGAAGATTGGATTTTTTATGCGGAAGACAATCCTGATTCTACTTTTATTAGCCGTTATGTGAAATATTTAACTAGCGTAAAAGCCAATGAGCGATTTGTCATGCAGCGAAAAATGACCAATGAATACAAATATCCAACGATGCTGCTGATTGGCGATCATCAACACATGACCGTCTATTTGGATGATCAAGAAATTTATACCAATGAAGCTGCCGAACATTCATTGACCTTCAACCATCCTGGCAAAACCTTATCTTTTATCACATTGCCAGAGGATTACGTTGGAAAGACGTTGAAGATCTACGTGACTAGTCCTTTTGACACCTATTCTGGCTTTCCAGCCGAAGTCTTTTTTGGTCCTGCCAATGCATTGATCGGTTATGTTTTTAGTCTATCAATTTTGAATATCTATATCCTCCTATTTACCGGATTTATTTGTATCCTTAATTTATTTTATCTCTTCGTTTCTTTTATCAACCAAAGAAAGCTGAAAGTATCTTCCATTTTATTCAGTGGCTTTGCCTTAAGTGCAGGTTTAGAAGCAGGCTTCGGGGATCTGCTGGGTGGACTGCTTTTTTCTCCCATCGTGAATTCATTTATGTTAAATTTTCTTTCGATTATTACGCCCATGTTTTTGATTGGGTTTTACTACACAAACATGCACTTCGTACGTAAGTATTATCAGAAATGGTTGTTTGTTCACTACTCCTTCGGGATCTTTGCCATGTTTTTGGCACTTTTTCAAAAACAAAGTTTGCCAGTCGTCATGAACTATCTGTTTTTGTTAAACATCACCAGCACCTTTGTGACTTCGTTTGCGGCGATTTATGAGGCGTTAAAAAAGAATCAATTTTATGTCCTTTGTGCACCTTGGATCGTTGTCGCGGCAATCGGTCATGGGTTCTTGTATATCCAGGATATTTTAGTCCTCCCGCAATCTGACATCAATTGGCGCTCGATCATCTTTTTCTTACTGATACTTATTTTTACTTGTTATGGGTTCCTCGAACTCTTTTTTGCCAGTGAAGGCAAAAATAAGCAGATCGACACAGCAGACATCAAAGTGCGATTGTATGAAAATCAGCAGGCGATCGGTCCAGATCAAACGGCACAATGGCAGCAAGTTTTACAAACCATCAAAAAGAGAACCCATACCATTAAAGACATGTTAGAAGACGAACAACTAGCGGCTGCGTATGAAGGTCTTTGCGAGATTGAAGAAGAAATCAAGCAGCAGCTAACGATCCCTGCGGTTGAAAAAGAATCGATCACGACGATGCTGCTTGCTGATTATCAACACACTGCCGCTCAAAAAAGAATCACGCTTACCTGCGATGACCTCACGGAACCACTGGAACGATTGGAAGAAAATGATCGTCTGTCCTTGATCGCCCATTGCTTAGAGTACGCCATCCGCTACACCTGTTCGGTCACAGATCCTCAAAATCGCAGGCTTTCGTTGAAAGTGACTGACACAAAAGAACAGCTGCATATCGACTGTCAAATGCCGCTTTTGACAGAGGATGAGGCAGAAAAACTGCAAACTGACGAAGCAAAACGACAGGCGATCCATACCGATGTGCAAATGCTGGAACAAATATGTCTTGTCTATCAAGGAAGTATGCGTATCGAGGATTCAGCTGGTTTTCATTTTTTGCGTTTGACACTTGCCGCTAAAGCGGATCTGCTGTCTTTTGACTGACTGCCTTTTCTCCAATACGTTAAACGGTCTATTTTAAGAAAAAGCGAAAAAACTCTTGCTTTTTTCGCTTTTTCGCTTTAGCATGATAAAGAACAGCAACAAGCATTGGAATAGTAATTTTATGATGGTCTTAGAGAGTCGATGGCAGCTGAAAAATCGACACCCGCTGATAAAATGAACCTACCCAATGGCAATGACCGCAAAACGGTCGGTGGAAAGGCCTTATCCTTTACGAGTTGGATTATCCCTATCGATAATCAACAAAGGTGGTACCGCGAAATCCAAGCATTTCGTCCTTTTTTAGGACGAGATGCTTTTTTATTTTTTTAAGGAGGAAAAACAATGACACAAAAAAATGATTTTACAGAATGGTATATCCAAACGATCCAAAAAGCCGAATTGATGGCTTACTCCCCAGTGAAAGGTTCCATTATTTTCCGTCCTGACGGCTTCGAACTTTGGGAGCATATTCAAGAGGAGTTCAATCGTTTCTTGAAAAAAGAAGGCATTCGCAATGCATACTTCCCAATGCTGATTCCGCAAAATTTCTTTATGAAGGAAGCGGATCATATCGAAGGCTTTGCCCCTGAATTACCTTGGGTCACAGAAGTCGGCAACGAAAAACTGGAAGAACCTTTGGCATTGCGTCCAACCTCAGAAACCATGATCGGCTCTGCCTTTTCTGATTGGATCAACTCCTACCGTGACCTGCCTTATGAAATCAATCAATGGGCAAACGTCTTTCGTTGGGAAAAGAAAACATTGCCTTTCTTGCGTACCTCAGAGTTTTTATGGCAAGAAGGTCATACCGCTCATGAAAATGAAGAAGATGCTCGTCAACGCACCATGAAAGTCTTAGATGAATATGCCCGCCTTTGCGAAGAATTCCTAGCGATCCCTGTTTATCGTGGACAAAAAACCCCATCTGAGCGCTTTGCGGGGGCAGTAGATACTTATTCGATCGAAGCGATGATGAAAGACGGCAAAGCAGTCCAAGCAGGAACCAGCCACTACATGGGGACAAAATTTGCTGAAGCATTTGATATTACGTATTTAACGAAAGAAAACAAGCATACCCATGCCCACACAACCTCTTGGGGTGTCTCTACCCGCTTGTTAGGTGCCTTGATCATGACCCATGGCGATGAAAATGGTTTAGTTTTCCCACCAACCATTGCACCAACCCAAGTTGTGTTGTTACCAGTCGGTCCTTGGAAAAAGAATCCAGCCATCTTAGAAAAATTAGAAGAACTGTATGCCAACTTTAAAGCCAAGGGCATTCGTGTTCGTTTGGATGATTCTGATAACTCACCTGGCTATAAGTTCAATGAATGGGAACTAAAAGGCGCTTGCTTGCGAATCGAATGTGGCCCAAGAGATTTAGAAGCTGGCAAAGTCATGGTCAAAGTCCGTGACCTAGCTGACAAGCAAACGGTGGCGCTTGAGGAATTAGAAGCGTTTGTTGACCAAGAATTACAAGCAATGACTCCACGTTTATTAGCAGCTGCGAAGGAACGAAACAAAGATAATGAGTACACCAACATCGATACATTGGATGAACTAAAAGCCCATATCGAAATGTGCAAACAAGAAGACAAAGTGACTGGTTTTGTTTTGATCGGTTGGGATGGCTCGGAAGAAACCGAGGCCAAAATCAAAGAAGAAACTGGCTTTACTACCCGAAACATTCCGTTTGAAGCACCAATGGAAAAAACAGTCGATATTGTCAGCGGCAAACCTGCCAAACACACCGTTTGGATCGCCCGCGCATACTAATAAAAAACGAAGCAGCCAGATGGAAAAGGCTGCTTCGTTTTTTGATTAATAAATCAATGAAAGAAAATCTTCAGTCGTGATGTTGCCAAAATATTTTTTGACATCAATGTTGGCAATGACTTGTGCCAAATCTTCTTTGGCATAACGAGTACCGATCAGTGCTTGTTCTACATCTGCAATGTCCCCTAGGCCGAAAAAGTCGCCAAAGATTTTGGCATCTGTGATTTTTCCTTCTGCCACATTTAAACGAACTTCGATGGAGCCGATCGGGAATCGATGACGACGTTCGATATCAAAGGCTGGTGATTTGCCGTAATTCCAATCCCAGTTACGATAATACTTATCGGAAATCTCATTGATATTGACCCAATCCTCTTCTGTTAGTTCATAGGTTTTGACGTCTTCCACGGAATCGACACCAAAAATCTTCAATAAGATTTCTTGACGGAACTCTTCAGTCGTCATGTCTTGCTTCTCTTTTGGCAAGAATGGTTTGATGTTGGTCACTCTTGAACGGATCGATTTGATGCCTTTTGATTCGATTTTGTCTTTACGGACTTTCAAGGCGTTAACTACTTCATTGATATCACTGTCAAACATGATCGTGCCATGAGCAAACATCCGGCCATTTGTTGCGTACATCGCATTCCCAGAAAACTTCATGTCATTGATCACAAGGTCGTTGCGGCCTTTTAGTTGCGCCCCTTCAACCCCCATCTCATGTAAAGCTTGGACGATTGGTTTGGTCAGTTTTTCAAAATCTCTGAAAGAATTCCCATCGTCAGGCATAATAAAGCTGAAATTCAAGTTTCCGAAATCATGATAGACTGCACCGCCGCCGCTGAAACGACGAACGACATGGATCCCATGTTCATCCACATATTCCTTATTGATCTCTTCGATCGTATTTTGATTGCGTCCAATGATAATCGATGGTTCATTAATGTAAAAAAGTAAGATGGGTTCATCCACTTTCATTTCTTGAAGAAGAAAAATCTCGATGGCTAAATTGATGCGTGGGTCATTCAGTTCGTTCGGTACAAAAAGCATACTATTCGTTCCTCCTAATTAGATGATTTCAATTATTTTTTGAACAGCCGCCAATTCAACGGGGATTCCATTGGCAGCTAGTGCAGCCTCTTCTCGTAACTGTTCTAAATCACCGTGTTGCGGCAAATGCGTCAACATTAATTTTTTTACCTGCGCCGCATGGGCAATCTCGCCTGCTTCTTTTGACGTAAAATGAGCCTTGTGACGCTCATTGCCTGCAAAAAGATAGGTATCTGCCAAAAACAGGTCAGCTCCTTGTGCAAACGGAACAAAAGATTCTAAGTAGCCAGAATCGCCTGTAAAAACAAAAACCTTGCCTGTACTTTTCTCAACAAATCGCATGGCATAGCAAGTGACTGGATGGATCGTTTTCATAAAGGTAATGGTAAACGGGCCCAATTCCAATGACTCCGCTTGGAGGTAATCAATTCCTTGAGTCACTCCAGGCATCGTCAGGCTTTCAAAATGAACTGTGTCCTCCCCATGTCCGTAGATCGGCAAAACCTGGCGTTCTTCGTTTCCTGGATATAATTGCCAATAGTATTGCAATACCCCTAGATCCGCAATATGATCGTGATGGTAATGCGTCAGAATCACTGCATCTAAGTCTAAGGGATCAAGGATTTTTTCTAGTTGGACCAAGGTGGTGCTTCCCGCATCAAGCAGCAAATGAAAGCCTTCCGACTCAATTAAATAGCCAGTAGTCCCTTCACCATTATACGGATAGGCACCTAAACAACCTAAGACAGTTATTTTCACTTGTGTTTCCTCCTCTTTGGCTCAAGCTGGTTTTCTACTTCTTTTATGCTATCACATCTCAGCTGATTTGACTAAAATCCGACCATTTTTTTGCAAAAAAAGATCGAGAAAACGAGAAAAAAACGACGTCTATTGGTAGAACCCTATGAATGAGTTTTTTACTCTATCTGCAGGGAGCCAGACCAATGGGCCGTCGTCTTTTTTGTTTATCTGATCATCGCTCGTTGTTCATTGATCAATTCCTCATAAAATACTGCATTAACTGCATAAGCGTAGGCGTTTGCCCATAGCATCCCGACCATCAGTGCTAAAAAGCCGAGAATAAACCAACCAATCAATGATAACTGTAGCCAAATGTATTGACCCAGATGTGGACGCAAGAGCGCAAAGGCCACTTTAATTGACTGAAGAACCCCTAATTCCGGTTGATCATAGCGCAGATAGATCGCTAATTGGATCACACCAGTAACGACTTGTGACAAAAAGAAGAACAAAATGATGGCGAGAAAAGTCCCGAGTACAAAAGCCAGGGAGCCATTAAACATCGCCAAATCAATAGAGATTCCCCGATTAAAATTGAATACCAAGTCCAAATATTGATTGAGCCCTGATAAGACAAACTGCGGCAAGAAAATCGCAAAACTCAAAAGATAATTTAAAAGCGCGCTCACTAAATTTAGTAGCAAAAACGGTACATACAGACGTTTATCAAAGACGAGAAAAATATCCCCCACCTTGATTCCTCTGCCACGAACCAGATAGAGTGCCATGATACTCAACGCTACCGAAAACGCAAAGAAGACAAAATTGTCCAAGATCAGATCGATCCAGCTCCCTGCATTGTTTGCACCAAAAGAAGTCCCAATACTACTAAAAAGCGAGCTGACCACCGCTTGTACCGCAACCGTCGCTAAAATACTTAAGACGAACGTTCCCCAGAATCCGCGCAAGGAGTTTTTGGCGGTCTCTCGAATCATTGTATTTGATCTCATAGACTCACCTTAATAACTGCGCAATGCTTTAACGGTCTTATCGTCTAAGCGGCGAACCACTTCCGTTACAAGCTTGACTGTATTGAAGTAGTCATCCTCATGAATGACAGAAGTATGAGAATGCAGGTAACGAACTGGCACGGTAATAGCGATCGAAGGGACCCCATCACGAGTCAAATGCATTTGACCAGCATCGGTTCCTCCACCAGTGATCACGGTATATTGGAAAGGAATTTCCATTTCTTCTGCGACATCGATCACAAAATTCAATAATTTCTTGTGAGGAATCATGGAAGCATCAAAAATCAGGACTTGTGGGCCTTTGCCTAACACAGAATCCGCTTCTTTTGGTGTCATTCCAGGTGTGTCCCCAGCGGTACCAGTATCTAGTGCGATCGCGATATCGGGATTCACTAAGTGAGTGCTTGTTCGCGCCCCTCTTAGGCCAACTTCTTCCATCACGTCACTGCCAGCAAACAAGCAGTTGGGATGTCCTTCGGCTGCCAAGGTTTCTAATACCCGCAGTGATACCGCCGTACCGATTCGATTGTCCCATGCTTTGGCTAATAAAAATTTGCTGTCGTTCATCCGTTTGTATTGGATATAAGGGGTGATCATATCGCCCGGACGGATCCCCCAACCTTTGGCTTCTTCTTCACTTGAAGCGCCGATATCAATGAACATATCTTTGATATCATACGGTTTATTTCGAGTCTCTGGACTCAAGACATGGGGTGGTTTTGAACCGACGACACCGTGGATCAATTTGCCTTCATTGGTTTTGATCTCGACTTGCTGTGCCAGCATCACTTGCCCCCACCAACCACCAAGGGTCTGGAATTCAATAAAGCCTTTTTCTGTGATTTTAGTTACCATAAAGCCGACTTCATCCATATGTCCCGATATAAAAATTTTCGGTCCACCGCCATCACCAACATGTTTGGCAATGACACTTCCTAAACCATCAAAAAAGATATCTTCAGCAAAGTCTTTGGCATATTCTTTAAAGACTTCACGCACTTCCTCCTCATTCCCAGGAACCCCACGTGCAGTCGTTAGGTCTATTAAAAGCTGTTCTTCTTTTTTCTCCATCTTGCTTCCTCCTTTGTCTCATTGATTATGATTATACCATTCTCTTAATCTGGTGCCAGAGGGAAATACAAAAAGATTGGTTAAATGAAAAAACGATCCTCGTTTTGTAGTGATCCTCAAGATTAGATTTTTTGGTCTAACTTGTAAGGTTCGCTTCAATTCTAAGGATCGTTTTATCAAGAATTCAATCAAGTTTCAATTATTCGCAGACACAGCTTGACGGTAATCAAATAGGCAAATAGATAGACGACTGCTGCAACTGCCGCAAACAAATGAGCCACCCAATACCCAGGACTGTCGATGATTTGGGTGAAGGTATTGATGGCAAAGACGGCATGCAAGATCGCCAGTAGCGTACCTGGCATAAAAATCCAGATGTTTTGCCAGTAAACGAGTTTGCGTACTTCTTTTCGGGTGTAACCTAGTTTGGTCAATAATCGGTAATTGTGTTTCTCCCGCTCGGTATTTGAAAATTGCCGAACGATCAAACTGCTGGATGTCGTGATCAAAACGATCACACCTACAAATAATGACACAAACAAAACGATTCCTGCTTGCCGCCGCACGCCGCGCATCGTTGTAAAACGATTCGCTAAGGTCAGTCGATATGCGGTCATCTGGTTATTCTCACTGGTGGAATCTCGGGCAGTCTCTGGATAAAAACGCACGCTTTTTTGGTCATCGCTAAACTCATAGGTCAAAGGATGCGTCCACTCAATCGGCAGCTCTTCATCTAGCAGCTGAGTCAAGCTCTCCGTTTGCACCTTGTCTGTTTGTAAATAAGCAACGCTATAGGTGAAGCCCTCAACTTGTTGGTACGCATCATCTTGGATGACAAGGACATTCGGCAAGGAATAGCGCAAGGCAGAATCCCCAAAATAATCCTGTTCTGCTTGAATGAGTTTGAACGTATGTTGACTGCCGATTTTGACCTCATCGCGATAGGTGATAAACGAACGAGTCACATCGTATTGACTGTCAAAAAGCACCGCTTGTTTATCGGTACTCAGTTGAATCTCCGGGGCATCGGGAACCAGTTTTCGCAGACGCTGATAATCAGAAAAAGCGACCAGATTCACCATGATATTTTCAATATTTTCGTCTTGCAACTCTCCAAGGTAACGGGTTTGAACCGTCATATTGGTCATTTTATAGGGAATCGATTGTTCGGCAATAATCGGTGTATCGGCTTTTTCTAAAAGGTCCCGCAAGGTATCTGCCTGCTCTTCTGACACTTGAAAGGACGTTGGGTAAATGCGGTTCGTTGCTTGATAGTTTAATGAGATGACCCCCATCGTTCCCCCGATCAGGGAGATTGCGATCGCTGTGATGATCGTCAAAAGCGCATAGCTTTTCCACGTTCTTTGCAAGTAAGCCCGCACGTTATTGTAAGCAATCAGTTTCGCCCCTTTGATAAGACGTTTTTTCGGCTTGCTCAAAAAATATAACAATGCTGGCAAGGAGCAATCAAAAAAAAGATAGGTTGCCGTCACACAGCAAAACAGAATCAATAAAGGAATCCATAAAATTGCTGAAAAATCTTGTGTATACGTGATATAGTTGGTCCACGTTTCCCGCAAGGTCAAAGACAGATAGTAGCCTACCCCTAGTAGAATCAGACCTAGAACCCCCATTAATGAACGAAACGGGGTCATTTTCATTTTCTTGATCGGTAAGCGGTATTCAGTCTTGATCAGCTCACTCATTGGGGTACGCCATACAAAAAGGATCACTTGAATACTCAAAATAATCATCGCCGCGATAAAGACAAAAACCGTTGAAAAAATCGATTGGGGTGAATTAAAGAAATGACTCGTTAAATTCAAGCCCATCGCTCGAATCAAAATCATAGAAAAAAATTTCGAAAAAATAATCCCCATAAAGATGCCGGTCACTAAAGAGAAAAAGTTCAATAGAAACGTTTCCCGCAGCAACAGCCAAGCCAGACGACCTTGCCGCAGCCCCAAAAGCTGGTAAACACTGATTTCTTTTTGTCGCTGACTAAGAAAAAAATGATTGGCACTCAGCATAAAAAACAAGACGACAAAGGCAACCACACTGCTGCCGAATCCTAAAACCCCTTCAATGCGGATATCTTGCTGGACCCGTTGATTCAGCAGACGATCATTCATCAAGGCGTTAAAGGAATAAAAAATCATCACGGCGGTCATCATACAAATAAAATACACCATATAGTTGCGAAACTGCCGCAAGAAACTCCGCCAGCCGATTTTAAACAACATGGCGCGGACCGCCTCCAATCGTTGCCTGCATATCGATGATTTTTTCAAAAAATTCCTGACGCCCGCCTTTTTTGACGACTTCTGCAAAGAAGACACCGTCTCGGATGAATAAAATTCGGTTGCAGTAGCTGGCGGTGAAAGGATCATGGGTGACCATCAAGATCGTTGTTTTCTCTTGTTGATTGATTTGTGCTAAATACCGTAACAATTCTGTCGCCGCTTTTGAATCAAGGGCGCCAGTGGGTTCATCAGCAAAAAGGACCGCCGGACGACTAATGATTGCTCGAGCAGCAGCGACCCGCTGTTTTTGCCCTACAGACAATTCTTCTGGGTAGCGATCTAACAAGTGCTCGATTCCTAACAAATTGGCCGTTTGTTCAATGCGCTCTTGGGTTTCACTCACGGGCAAACGATCAATGGCAAGGGGAAGCAAGATATTGTCTCTGGCTGTCAACGCCTCTAAAAGATTAAAGTCTTGAAAGATAAAACCGATCTGCTGACGACGAAAATCACTGAGGGCTTTTTCCGACATTCGGGTAATGTCTTTGCCATCGATATAGATCGAGCCTAAGCTAGGTCGCATGATTGAAGACAACAGATTCATCAAGGTCGTTTTCCCAGCGCCGCTGGGCCCCATGACCCCGACAAATTCTCCTTGATCCACTGCAAAAGAAAGGTTATCTAATACTTTGGTTTGATTGAAACGAGTGCCGTAACTTTTGGTCAGATGCTTCACATCAATCATATTTTTCACATAGAACCCTCCTTTAATAAAATTCTCTCCTTATGGTAGCATACTTTTTCATTGAATACTTCTGCTTCAAAACAGAGAAAAAATAAATTTAAAAAAGTTTTTTATTCATTATGTGAAACATGGAACAACCAAATCCTTAATCTTATCAGTTTTCTCAGAAAACACCCCAATGAATATACACCATATATTGTGTATATCCAATTTATCAACCCTTATTCACCACTATATATAGTTGCTCATTTCTACAATTTGTTTTATTATATTGAGGAAGATAAGGAGTGGTAGAAATGATGAACATTAAGAGAAATCCTGAGCAAGGGTTGGAAAGACAGTCCGCTTTGCGTCAGTTAAAAATCGTAAAACGTGATGGACGGCTTGTCGATTTTGATGATCAAAAAATTTACGATGCGTTAGTGAAAGCCCTAAGAAAAATCAACGGCGAGCTTTCTCCCATCGACCACGAAAAAATCACCGAGATCGTTGACAGTGTCGATCACGAGATCGCGGAACGTTTTCGTACGAATGTAAAAATCTATGAGATCCAAAATATCGTCGAGCATATCTTATTAGCAAAAAACGAGTATGCCTTGGCTGAAGAATATATCAACTATCGGACCCATCGTGATTTCGAGCGCAGCAAAGCCACAGACATCAACTTTACGATCAACAAATTGATGAATAAAGATCAATCGGTCGTCAATGAGAATGCCAATAAAGATAGCAATGTGTTCAATACACAACGTGATTTGACCGCTGGGATCGTAGGAAAATCGATCGGTTTGAAAATGCTCCCTCCTCACGTGGCAAATGCTCACCAAAAAGGCGACATTCATTACCATGACTTGGATTATCATCCTTACACCCCAATGACCAACTGCTGCTTGATCGATTTTAAAGGCATGCTGAATAATGGGTTTAAAATTGGGAACGCCGAAGTGGAATCGCCAAAATCGATCCAAACGGCCACCGCTCAAATCTCACAAATCATTGCAAACGTAGCATCGAGTCAATATGGCGGCTGTTCTGCTGATCGAACAGATGAATTATTGGCTCCTTTTGCTGAGTTGAATTATCAAAAGCATCTAAAAGATGCCGAAGAATGGATCGAGTCGCCTGAACGTCGGGAAGCTTATGCGAAGAGCAAAACGCGCAAAGATATCTACGATGCAATGCAAAGTCTAGAATACGAAATCAATACGTTATTCACCTCAAACGGACAAACGCCGTTTACTTCCCTTGGCTTTGGTTTAGGAACCAATTGGTTCGAACGGGAAATCCAACGAGCGATTCTCCAAATTCGCATCAACGGGTTAGGCAGTGAAAAGCGTACCGCTATTTTTCCAAAATTGATCTTTAGTATTCGCCGTGGCGTCAACTTGGCCCCTACCGATCCGAACTATGATATTAAAGAACTGGCTTTAGAGTGTGCCACCAAACGGATGTATCCTGATATTTTGAATTATGATAAATTGGTTGAATTGACCGGCAGCTTTAAAGTGCCGATGGGCTGTCGTTCTTTCTTGCAAGGCTGGAAAAACGAACGTGGCGAAGAAGTCAATGTCGGTCGGATGAATCTAGGCGTCGTAACATTGAATATTCCTCGGATCGCCTTAGAAGCAAATGGTGATCAAGAAAAATTCTGGACGCTGCTGGAAGACCGTCTGCAAATCGTCAAGGATGCTCTTGTCTATCGGGTGGAGCGCTGTAAAGAAGCCAGCCCTGCGAATGCGCCGATCCTTTATATGTATGGGGCTTTCGGTGAACGCTTGGATCGCAAAGACAATGTGAATGAACTATTCAAAAACAAACGTGCTACTGTTTCTCTTGGATATATCGGTTTGTATGAAGCTGCTTCGGCTTTTTATGGTGGAACATGGGAACAAGATCCAGAAGCAAAAGCCTTTACCCTAGCGATCGTGAAAGAATTGAAAGCTCATGCAGATGCTTGGGGCGATGAATACGGCTATCATTTCAGCGTATACTCGACGCCTAGTGAAAGCCTGACTGATCGTTTCTGCCGCTTGGATACCGAAAAATTCGGTGAAGTTGAAAACATTACCGACAAAGAATACTACACCAACAGCTTCCACTATGATGTGCGGAAAAATCCGACACCATTTGAAAAACTTGATTTTGAAAAAGAATATTCAAAATACTGTTCTGGCGGGTTTATTCATTACTGTGAATACCCAGTCTTGCAGCAAAATCCAAAAGCGTTAGAAGCGGTTTGGGATTACGCTTATGATCGGGTCGCCTATCTTGGAACAAATACCCCTATCGATCACTGTTATGAGTGTGGGTATGAAGGAGATTTCAATCCAACCGAACGGGGCTTCGAATGCCCGCAATGCGGCAATCATGACCCAAAAAGTTGTGACGTCGTCAAAAGAACCTGTGGGTATCTTGGAAATCCTCAAGCTCGTCCAATGGTCAATGGACGGCACAAAGAAATTTCTGCCCGGGTCAAACATTTGCAAGAATAAACGAAAAAGGAGTGCTAGAATTCTTCTACACTCCTTTTCTTGAAGACCAATCCCTGTAATTCATGATAGAAAGAAGTTTTCTTATGAGAAATCCGAAACCTAAAGAATGGCAAGCCAAAGAATATAGCCAAAATTATATTGCTGATTACAAAGCCTTCAACTTTGTTGATGGTGAAGGCATTCGAAATAGTTTATACGTGAGCGGCTGTCTCTTTGCTTGTGAAGGCTGTTTCAACAAAGCGGTCCAAAACTTTCGCTATGGTACACCTTTTACGCAAGAACTAGAGGATCGAATCATCGAAGATCTGCGGCATGATTATGTCCAAGGGCTGACCCTCCTGGGCGGCGAACCTTTCTTGAACACAACAGTCTGTCTGAAAGTCGTTGATCGGGTTCGTGCTGAATTTGGGCACAGCAAAGATATTTGGAGCTGGTCAGGCTACACCTATGAAGAATTGCTTTTGGAAACACCCGATAAATTGGAACTTTTATCCAAAATCGATATTTTAGTCGACGGTCGTTTTGAACTGAGCAAACGAAATTTAAACTTGCAGTTTCGCGGCAGCAGCAATCAACGAATCATTGATCTTGCTGCATCTCGGGAACAAGGAAAAGCGGTTATCTGGGCAAAGTGCAAAGATGCTGAAGCAAGCTACGAACAAATCAAAAAACAAATTTAAAAACTAAAAACACCGTGCATCTTGAGGTGACCCCAAAAGTTAGACCAAAAAATCGAACTTTTGACGGTCACCTCCTCTTTCTTCAAAGATGATGCACGGTGTTTTTTTATGTTATCTCAACTCAGTGACCAAGCTTTTTACAGGTACTTACTTGCTTCACGAATCGTCAAAGGCGCCAGACTTGTTTGATAGCGAAGCAGAAAGTCTTGGACCCACTGAGGATTCGTCTTGGCATAATCTCGTAAGCTCCAACCAATGGCTTTGTTGATAAAGAATTCAGAACTACCCAAATTATTGTCGATGACCTCTTCAAGCAGTGGTCGATCCATCTGTTCTTTTTGCAGCAGTTGATGGAGTATTGCCACTCGCCGCAGCCAAAGATTTTCCTCAAGACTCCAGCGAAGCATTTCAGCTTTTAACGCTGGCAGTCGGCGAACTAGTTTTCTGACAACCTCACTTAGGGCATCCACGCTATCCCACCAAGCTTTTGTTATGACTAGCTGTTCAATTTTTGCCAGATCGATGGCCGCTAGAAACGGCTCCATCACCACTAAATAATCAATCGCAAGGTATTGGTGTTCCCGATAGCTGCTTTGCCAACAATGATCGATAAAGTCCCAATCAACCGTTTTCGTTTGTTTTGCTGCTTTGAAGGTCGCTTTCTCCTGCTGGCGGCGCAACGGCGTAGGAATGCCTAAAAAATCAAACTGATGCCGCATGTAGGCGGCCATTTTTTCACTTCGCTCCTGATCAGCCAACCCCACCATCGTGTCATATACTTGATAGAGTGTCATTTTGCTCCTCCTCTTCTGACTACTGCTCGTCAGATAGTTGCCATAAGGGCAGTACGATATTTTCATAGGTCAGTGGATCAAGATTTGTGACGGTGATCCCCAAAAGACGGATGCCTTTTTCCAGACCTAAAATTTCTTCCCAAATCAGACTTGCTTCGGAAAATAGCTGTTCTTTTTTATGAACATAGGTTGGCAAGGTCACTCGCTTGGTGATCGTAGAGTAATCACTGTAACGAACTTTCAACACGACCGTCTTGCCATGTTTTTGTGTGCGCTTCAGTGATCTTTCGACTTCTTCTGCGATAGCCCGTAACTGGCTCAATACTTGTTCTTCACTGGTTAATGGATTGCCGTATGTATGCTCTTTTCCAACTGATTTCCGTTCTCTCGTCACACTAACTGGGGAATCATGGATCCCTCTAACTTTCCGATACAAGGAATACCCCATTTTGCCAAATTCACGAATCAGCGCCATCTCACTCCAGCCATACAGATCAGCTCCTGTAAAAATACCTAACTCATGCATCCGCGGAACAGTTTTCTTCCCGATCCCGTGAAATTTATCAATGGGTAATTGTTGCAAAAATGCCACTGCCTCATCTGGCATCACCACCGTCAATCCTCGTGGTTTATGATAATCCGAAGACAGTTTTGCCAAGAATTTGTTGTAACTGACTCCTGCCGAACAGGTCAGATGAGTCTCTTGCCAGATGTCTCGTTGAATCAAACGAGCGATCTTAATTGCTGAAGGACAATTGATCTTGTTGACTGTGACATCTAGATACGCTTCATCAATAGAAACTGGTTCGATGATGTCGGTGTATCGATGAAAAATTTCTCTGACTTGCTGGGACACTTCACGATACTTTTGATGATTTCCCGGTTTAAAAATCGCTTGCGGACAAAGCTCATAAGCTTTTTGCGCACTCATTGCCGAGTGGATGCCATATTGTCGTGCCAGATAATTGGCGGTCGTGACCACTCCTCGTCCGCCAGTATCACTTGGGTGACGGGCAATGACGAGGGGATGCTTGGCAAGCTCTGGATCATCCCTTTCTTCCACCGAAGCAAAAAAAGCATCCATATCAATATGAATAATTTTGCGGCTCGTATCATTTTTTAAGGGAAATTGCAGTTCCGACATCGTTGTTCACCTCACTTCTTATTATAAACGAACAGAGGTTCCCTATCAAGCAAGGAATCGAGGGAAGCACGCAAAAAGGACCAATCTTCATTGGTCCTTCCTTCTACATTCACTGCTTTTGCGGCCCTCTTCATGGTCCAAGAAGTTCTACTATAAGGCAGCTTCCCCTCGTTCATTAGTGCGAATCCGAATCGCTTCTTCCAACGGGTAGACGAATATTTTGCCGTCACCGACTTCATCTGTCCGACAGATCGATACAATCAGCTCAATCACCGCATCGACTTTTTCATCTGCTAAAACAAAACGGACATTTACTTTTGGTAAAAGAGTTGTGATCACTTCTTGGCCACGAATAAACTCTTTGAGGCCTTTTTGATTGCCACAGCCCAGCACTTGACTGACTGTCATGCCGCTGATCAAATCAGACTGATCCAAAGCGGCCTTTAGTTCTTCTAATTTTTCTTGGCGAATAATCGCTTCAACTTTTTTCATGACTGCTCCTCCACTCTTAAGAGTCTAACCCCATAAAGGTAGGATAGGCCGTTTCGTCATGTTCGATCCGATCCATCCCCACTGCTTCTTCTTGTTGCGATACGCGAATCGGCATTACCCATTTGATCAAAGTGATAATGACAAAGGATAAGATACCTGCGAATAGAATCGTAAATACGATACTTTCGGCTTGTGCGAGAAAAAGATCAACGCCGCCATAGAGCAATCCTGACCGTCCACCCACTGCTGGATCCGCAAAGATCCCCGTCATCAAACCGCCAAAGATTCCGCCTACGCCATGGCAGCCAAAGGCATCCAGCGCATCATCTAATCCTAGACGATGTTTGATGACAGAAATAAAGAAGTAGCAAAACGGACTGACTAAAGCGCCAATGATAAAGGAAGACCAAAGCGAGACAAATCCCGCACCTGGTGTGATGGCAACTAAGCCCACGACGGCTCCAGTACACGCACCAACGATCGTCGGTTTGCCCAACACGATTTTTTCGATCAGCATCCAAGAAAGCATCGCACTGGCTGCTGCCGTATTCGTGGTCATTAGGGCGTGGATCGCTAGACCATCAGCTGCTAACGCAGAGCCAGCATTAAAGCCAAACCAGCCAAACCATAAAAGGCCAGCACCTAGTACAACAAAGGGAATATTATGAGGACGATATTCGGTTTGATGAAATTCTCGCCGCTTACCGACAACGACCGCTAAGACTAACCCACTGATACCCGAACTGATATGAACGACATTGCCTCCTGCAAAATCGATCGAGCCGATCGCATCTAAGAAACCGCCGCCCCATACCATATGTGCCATTGGAAAATACACGAGAACTAGCCAGAAGCCGATAAATAGGAAAATAGCTGAGAAACGCATTCTGCCCACGACAGATCCAGTAATGATCGCCGTTGTGATCAAGGCAAACATCATTTGAAAGGCCGCAAATAACCCTTCAGGAATCCCTTCTCCTTCTGTCATCGAGACATGATTGAAAAAGACTTTATCTAAATTCCCAATAAATGAGCCTGTGCCGCTAAAAGATAAGGTATACCCTAAAGCGACCCATAGCACAGACGCCAAGCCCATCGTACAAATCACCATCATCATGGTATTGAGGATGTTTTTGCGACGTTCCAATCCTCCGTAAAAAAATGCCAATGCTGGAGTCATAAGAAAAACCATGCCGCTACAAATTAAAATAAATGCAATATTCCCTGTGTTCATTTTTGACGCCTCCTTTTCTTTATGTTAGCTATCCTAACATCATATTTTCAAATAATCTAGATTTTTCTGAGAAAACCGTGAATTTTCTGAAAATAGCTAACTATTGATGTCAGATAATTTAACACAAGTCCGAAAAAAGACAAAAAAATACCGAGAGAATTCTCGGTATGATTACGTTTCTAATTGATGGTAGGCTTGATAAACAAGCTGTTTCTTCACTTGATTGCGTTTAGCCACTTCTTTGATGGCTTCTTTCGAAGACAAGTCTGCCTCTTCCATCAAGGCTGCCACCTGTTCAGCATAGCTTCCTTCATAAACGACTTCAGGGATTTCAGAAGCGCCTTCCACTAATAGACAGCATTCCCCTTTGATTGGTTGTTGGTCGAGGTATTCAATCAATTCTGAAAAGGTCCCTCGCAAATATTCTTCGTGGATTTTTGTCAATTCACGGCAGATAACTGCTTGACGTTCTCCCAATACCTCTTTCATCGTTTCGATCGTCGCTGCGATTCGATACGGTGACTCATAAAAAATCATCGTAGCTTTTTGGCTTGCCAATTCACTTAACGCTTGCTTTTGTTCTTTTTTCTTACGAGGCAAAAAACCATAAAAAAGATTCGGCTGCGGTGATAAGCCAGAAGCGATCAGCGCGGTCAAACCAGCCGTAGGTCCTGGGAGCGCAATCACTGCGATTCCTTCGACCAAGCACGCCTTGACTAATTCATGACCTGGATCACTAATGGAGGGCATACCAGCATCACTGCATTGGGCAATAGTCTTGCCCATTTGCAGCTGTTCTATCAGCTGTGGCACCCGTTCTTTATAATTGTGTTCATGTAAGCTTTTTTGCGGTGTCGCAATCTCAAAATGATTCAACAATTTCTGGGTATTTCGAGTATCTTCACTTGCGATCAGGTCCGCTTCTTTTAAAATTTTGACACATCGGAACGTCATATCTTCCAAGTTACCGATCGGTGTTGGAACAAGATACAGTTTCCCAGTGTCTTGTTTATAACTTTGCTGCTTTTGCATGTACTGCTCCTTTCGAAAAAAAGACCAGCAGAAACTGATCTTTTTTCTAACGAACCGCTTCGTCTGTCAGCTATTTGCCGCTTTCACGATAGATCACTTCTAGACAAAACGCACAAGGTTCGTCATGTTCTCTGCGAGAACCGTATAAGTCATAACAAACATGAAATCCTTCTTCGTAAATCTTTTCTAAATTCATCCTTGATTTAGAAAGCTCTTGTTTGACCGATTCAGCGGGTGCATCTGCCACTTGGTTCAACTCACGAATGTGTTCACGTAAGCGTTGATTTTCCAATTCTAATGTCGTATTTTTTTCGACGATTTCTTGCAAAGACTGCTTCATTTCCGCTAGATTATTCAAGGAATTTTGCAACTCCACTTCTAACTGATTCAATCCGTCATATATTGATCGTTTGTCCATGCTCATTATGGTCACCTACTTATTTTGTCACTAGTTCTTCATAATCATACTCGATTGGTGTTTGCCGATCATGCAAACGGACTTTGATCACTCGGCTCAACAGATCCAGCCCGACCACACGCCCTTTGCCATCTGGCGTTTCAACTTCCTTGCCGCGATCCGGCAATTCTTTTTTTGCACGCTCATACTCTTCACTTTCGTACTTAAGACAACACATCAAACGACCACATAACCCTGAAATTTTTGCAGGATTTAAGGAGAGTCCTTGATCCTTAGCCATCTTGATGGACACTGGGATAAAATCGCCTAAAAACGTCGCACAGCATAGTTTGCGACCGCAGGGTCCAACTCCGCCTAGCGCCTTTGCTTCATCCCTGACACCAATTTGCCGCAGTTCGATCCGTGTATGAAATTCACTTGCCAAGTCTTTGACCAACTCACGAAAATCAACGCGGCTTTCTGCCGTGAACGAAAAAATCAGTTTTGTGCGCTCAAAGGTATATGCCACCCGAATCAGCTTCATTGGCAGCTGGTGTGCTCGGATTTTTTCTTTCCCGATTTTCAACGCTTCGTCTGCTGCTTTTTGATTGGCGGCAGCTTGCTCTAAATCTTTTTTCGTCGCTCGACGCAGGATCGGTTTGACTGCTTGAGGCAAATCGCTCTCATTCATTTTTCTGCTTTTTGTAACCACCGTGGCAAGACATTTGGCATCTTGTGATTCCACGATGACTTGTTCATTTATGGTATAGGTCTGTTTTTTTGGTGTGTAAAAATAAATCTGGCCCACGTCATGATAACGCACTCCGACAACTTCGATCATCTCTGGTCTCCTTTTCCGGCTGCTGCGTTTTATCCATAGATGATTTTCACGGAAAATTGTTCTGCCACTCCTTGGAAAGACACATTGGCTTGCAATTTTTTTTGTGCTTGCAATGCGGCTTCAATGGCACGATTGATCTCTTTTCCCCATAAACCTTGTGCCAACAATCGATCTCGTTCCTCTTGAAAGTAAAATAACAAGAGCAAAAAGATTTCTGATTGCTGATTTTTTTCTTTTGCTAGACCCAATAATTTTTTCTGAACAAAAATAAATGCTTGCGGGTCTTTCTTCAAAAGGTAATTCACCCAACGCTTAACAGCATCCTTAGTTTCATTAAACCATTCATCCTGCGAGATTTCAACTGCTTTATGATAACTATTCGTCAAGTGGCTCAGAAGTCGACTCGTCTCTTTGGAAAGTCCTTCTTCTTGGAGCTTCTCCTGTAGTTTTTCTTTTGACAGCTGCGAAAAATGAATGATCTGACAGCGAGACTGAATCGTCGGCAAAATACGTCCTAAACTCTCAGTTTCTAAAATCGCCAAAAAGTTTCCCACCGGTTCTTCCAAAAACTTTAATAGGCTGTTGGCAGCGCTGTTGTTCATTTTGTCAGCTTGAGACAAAATAAAGATTTTCAGACGACTTTCAAAGCCGCTTTTTGAGAACTCCTCTTGCAACTGCCGAATCTGGTCGACTTTGATCATCTGCCCATCCGGCTCGATTTGGATGACGTCAGGATGCTCTCCTTGGGCGATCCGCAGACAATTGCTGCATGTGCCGCACGGGGCTTCTTCTTGCACATTGGTACAAAAAAGGCGTTTTGCGAGCCACAGACTTAATTCGTGCTTGCCAGTCCCCTTGTCCCCTTCAAAAAGATAAGCATGAGCAATGCGCCCATGCTTGATACTTTTTTTTAGTTGGGCAAAAACAAGAGGCTGATATTCTTGTAGAAATAACTCCTCCATGAAAAGCTCCTTTTTTAATATTGATGGAATCCGTCAACCGGTAGCACGAACACAGTTGCTCCGCCGACTTCGACTTCGACTGGATAAGGAACTTGACCGTCTAAGGAAATGTCTAAAGACATCGGTGTCGAGACATATTGTTTTCTTGATTGACAGGTTTTTTTGATCAATTCTAATGCATCTTGTACCCGATCGTCTTCAATACCAATGATAAACGTACTGTTGCCAGCCTTTAAAAACCCACCCGTTGAGGACAATTTTGTAGCACGGATATTGGCATCAATAAACTCATTTGCCAAACGATTACTGTCTTTGTCTTGTACGATTGCCATAATTAATTTCATGGGACCATCTCCTTTGTGTTATCCAACCTACTCTAGATTGACTTGAAGTAAGCAGGATACGATTCAACGATTGCTGAATAGCTGGATTCAACAACTTCTTGTAACCCCATTCTAGCATCAATCTTATGAATGCGTACAGGATTTTCTTCCGCCAGCTTAAGATACGCATGACGAACCCGTTGATGAAACTCCAATCCTTCCGAATCTAAGCGGTCATATTGATGTGCGCGGTTTTCTTGGATGCGACGCAAGCCAGTATCAGAGTCAACATCTAGATACAAGGTAAAATCAGGCGTCGTTCCTTCCGTCGCAAACTCGTTGATCCGTGCGATCTCAGGAATCCCGATGCGGCGTCCAGCTCCTTGATAGGCAAGCGAACTGTCAACAAAGCGGTCACAGATCACAATGTGTCCAGCATTTAATGCCGGCAGGACAACCTCAATCAAGTGTTGGCGGCGGGCCGCTGCATAAAGTAAGGCTTCCGTCCGCTCATCCATTTCTTCATTTCGCGGATCTAAAATAATTTTACGAATCTTTTCAGCGATTTTAACTCCGCCAGGTTCTCTTGTTTTCACGATTTTTCTTGTTGCTTCAAGCTGTAACCGAGGATACACCTCTTCGATCACACTGGTTTTTCCAGCACCATCCGGTCCTTCGATGGTTATAAACAATCCATTCACCCTAATTGCCTCCAATATCTTTATAATTCTCGGCGACCTTCTACTGCTTTTAGCAAGGTCACTTCATCCGCGTATTCAATATCGCTGCCCACAGATAAGCCATGAGCCAAACGCGTGACTTTAATACCAGCAGGCTTGATCAAACGTGACATATACATCGCCGTTGCTTCACCTTCCGTGGTCGCATTGGTCGCAATAATCACTTCTTTGACCTGATCATCATGCAGCCGCTGTATCAGCGATGCAATGTTGATATCTTCTGGACCTGTCCCTTCCATCGGGGATAACACGCCATGCAGCACATGATAAAGTCCATGATACTCCCGGACTTTTTCTAGTGCCATGACATCTTTAGGCTCTTCAACCACTAAAATCGTTTCTTTGTCTCTTGTTGGATCACTACAGATCTCACAAGGATCTTCTTCAGTTATATTTCCGCAAATACTGCAAAAGTGCAAATCTCGTTTGACACTAAGCAACGATTTGGCAAACTCATTGACGACTTCTTCTTTCATATCGATTGTATAAAATGCCAAACGTGTCGCGGTTTTTTGTCCGATTCCCGGCAGTTTCATGTAACTGTCGATCAATCGGGCGATCGGTTCAGGATATTGCACCGTCATTTCTCCTTTTATAGACCCGGAATGTTTCTTGTATATTTGCCCATCGTTTGTTCCGATTCTTTTTCAATTTTCTTCAATCCGTCATTGACAGCTAAAATGATCATATCTTGCAGCATTTCCACATCGTCAGCATCAACGATCGCTTCATTGATAGTAATGTCTTGTAATGTCTTATCGCCAGTAAAGGTCGCTTTGACATAGCCATTTGTCGATTCGCCGATAAATTGTTTGCTGTTCAGCGCTTCTTGTTCTTTCATCATTTCTTTTTGCATTTTTTGCATTTGTTTCATCATGCCTTGCATATTTCCCATGCCTCGCATCATTATCAATCACTCCATTTTCATTAATTTTCTTCAATGCTGGTTAATTCACCAAATAACTCTTGCGCTTTTGTTACTAAGTCGTCATTTTCAGGTTCGACAGGAGCGGCTTCGGTCTCTTCTTGGTCTACTTCAATTTCCGAATCTGCCGTTGCTTGACCGCCGGCCAAAAACTCTTGCCGTAGTGCTGGCCAACTTTCTTTTGTGATAAAGACAGCCTGGGGGGCGTAGTCTTTGATCATGCGAGACAATTGATTATGGATCATCAATTGAAACTCTTGGTCGTTACTTGCTCGCTGGCATAAGATCTCATAGTCAAAAGCGATCACGACGCCCGATTCGCTGGCAGCTTTTGCTTCACTGGAATGCAGCATCGCTCTTTGCGTCACGGAAAGAGACATCAAAAGATCGTCCCAAACATTGCGAACGTTTGCCAAGTCTTTCTTCGTTGCACTTTTCAGTACTTGGAACACGCGTTCCTTTGGTAAACGGAACGTAGTGGTCGCCTTGGCTTTCTTCACTGGCGCAGTGGTTTCCGCAACGGCACCTGCCGGTCGATTCTCCTGCAGTCGTTGCACCTCTGCCTGAAGTTTTTGCAATGCTTGCCGTAACTGCGCCACTTCTTGACTATTATCAGCTGAATTGCTAGCAACAGCAGCACTTTCTGGATCATTGGCTAATTTGACCACAGCCACTTCCAAATAGATCGTAGGATTGTTCGTAAATCGTACTTCATTTTGCGTATCGTTTAAGACCGTGATCCAGTGATAGATTTTTGCTGGCGGGGTATTTTTTGCCAGTGTTTGAAACGCTTCAGTCAACTGCAGCGACTTTTCAGAGAGCAGCTGCGGCGCTTGTTGATACATCAGCAAGTCTCGACAATAAACCAACAAGTTTTCCAATAAACGTCGGGCTTCTTTACCAGAGGCTAATAACTCCCGCAAGGTCGCTAACGCATCGGCAACTTCTTTTTCCCCGCAAGCTTGCATCAGACGGTCCATCATTTCATAGGACAAGCTGCCCGTCACTTCAAGAGCATCTTGGGTCGTTACGGTTCCATCACTAAAAGCGATCGCCTGGTCGGTGATACTCAAGGCATCCCGCATACCGCCTTCTGCGGCTCGCGCAATGATCTGTAAAGCTTCTGCCTCATAATTGATCTCACTAGTAGTAAGGACCGTTTCTAAATGACCCACGATATCTTGCGTATTGATCCGTTTGAAATCAAAGCGTTGGGTTCGGGAAATGATCGTTGCTGGAATCTTATGGGGCTCTGTTGTTGCCAAAATAAAGACAACATTTTTCCGTGGTTCTTCCAATGTTTTTAGTAAAGCGTTGAATGCGCCTGTTGACAGCATGTGCACTTCATCAATGATATAAACTTTGTATTCAGCTTGGGTCGGTGCATAGTTCGCACGATCACGAATAAAGCGAATTTCTTCTACACCGTTGTTACTTGCCGCATCGATTTCGATCACGTCTTCTTGCGTCCCTGCTGTGATTGAGCGACACATATCGCACTCATTGCAAGGCTCACCGTTGACCTGGTTCGGACAATTGATGGCTTTGGCAAAAATTTTCGCTGCACTTGTTTTCCCGGTTCCTCGAGGACCCGTAAATAAATAGGCATGCGAGATCTGGTTTTGATCGATTGCATTTTTTAAGGTTTGGGTAATTGCTTTTTGTCCGACAACATCATCAAAACGCTGAGAACGCCAAACACGATATAATGCTTGATAAGCCATAGTTTTCCACACTCATTTCAAAATTCGCTACCTTCTATTATACGTAATATCAGCCAAAAAAACCACCGTTTGCGTGGGGGAATCTCAAAAGAAATGGAAATTTAATCCGCAATCTCCAATTTGTCTCTTTTATTCAAATCCACCTGCGAACGAACCGTTTATTGATGGATTTTGCGAAAAACTCCTCTCCAACTTTAGACTGATAACGTAAATCTCACCTCCTATGGTATAATGAATCTATGTTCATCTATTGTGATGAAAACAATTTAAAGGAGGACTGAAAATGGGTATTATCAAAGCGGCAACAAGCGCAATTGGCAGCGGATTAGCAGATCAATGGCTAGAGGTGATCGAGCCTGACAATATGAGCGATTCGACAGTAATGACAAAAGGTGTCAAAGTGCGGCGTAATGACAAACGCGGTTCCAACAGAAAAGGCACAGAAGATGTCATCACTGATGGCTCAGTGATCCATGTCTATCCGAATATGATGATGTTATTGGTTGATGGCGGGCGAATCATCGATTATACCGCCGAAGAAGGCTACTATACAGTGAAAAACGAATTAGCGCCTTCAATGTTAAACGGTTCATTGAAAGATGCGATTTCTGAAACGTTTGACCGCTTTAAGTTTGGTGGCGTTACACCGCAAAAACAACAAGTTTTTTATATCAATCTACAAGAAATCAAAGGGATTCGCTTCGGTACTTCCTCGCCTTTGAATTATTTTGACAACTTTTACAACGCAGAACTTTTCTTGCGGGCGCACGGAAACTATTCCTTACGAATTACCGATCCAATTTTGTTCTATACGAATGCGATCCCAAAAAACAAAAGTCAAGTCGATATCAACGACATCAACGAGCAGTACTTAGCTGAATTTTTGACCGCCCTACAAACAGCGATCAACAAAATGTCCGCTGATGGCGAACGAATTTCTTACGTTCCATCTAAGAGCATGGAATTAAGCAAATATATGGGAACAGTTCTTGATGACAGTTGGCAAGAACTCCGAGGAATGGAAATCGTTTCGGTTGCCGTCGCAAGCATCTCTTATACGGATGATTCCGTAAAATTGATCAACATGCGGAACCAAGGGGCAATGTTAGGTGACCCTTCGATTCGTGAAGGCTATGTTCAAGGTTCGGTAGCTCGTGGTATGGAATCTGCCGGTAGCAATGCCGCTGGCGCTACGACTGGGTTTGTTGGCATGGGCATGGGGATGAACGCTGGTGGCGGTTATTTGAACCAAGCGTCACAAAATAACCAACAGCAGATGCAGCAGCAACAAGCACCTGCACAAAGCAACGCAGATCATTGGGACTGCCCACAATGCGGCACATCTAATACTGGTAAATTCTGCAGCAATTGCGGCACGCCTAAACCAACGAGCGATGGACCAAGTCTGAAAATGAAATGCAGCGATTGTGGTGAAGTGATTGATTTAGCCAACGGCATTCCAAAATTCTGTCCGAATTGCGGCAAACCTTTCAAAGGTGTCCCAGTAGACTAATTGAGGAGGATTGCTGATGGATGTTATCACACATAAGTGCCCCAATTGCGGGGGCGCTTTAACTTTTGATCCTGGCGATCAAAAATTTCATTGTCCATTTTGTCTGAGTATTTTTACTGAAGACGAAGTCACTGCCTTTGAAGAAAAGCAAAAAGAAGCGCAAATGGCCGCTGATTCTTCTGTAGATGCCACGGCTGCCTCAGTGACGGAGCCGAGCCTTGAAGAAGAAGTGCAGCAACAAGCCAATGCACAAGCGGGACAGATGGACCTTTTCACCTGCCCCAGCTGCGGTGCTGAAATCGTGACGGATGCAACTACAGCTGCAACCTATTGCTACTTTTGCCATAACCCGGTCGTTTTATCTGGACGGCTTTCGGGAGAATTTTTGCCAAACAAAGTCCTTCCCTTTGCGATCGAAAAAGAAGAAGCAACGCAAAAGTTTTTAGAATGGGCGCAAAAGAAAAAATTCGTCCCACGGGATTTCTTCGACCAAGCACAAGTAGAGAAATTGACTGGCGTATACTTCCCTTATTGGGTCGTCGATGCCGAGATGAACGGCTCCCTTTCAGGAATGGGTACCTCCTTGCGTATTTGGCGCGTTGGTGATATTGAATATACTGAACACAAACAATACGATGTCTTGCGACGAGGAAAAATCAAGGTGAATGAATTGCTCAAGCATGCGCTGTCAAAAAACGTCCAACAAAAAATGGTAACTGGCGTTCAGCCGTTTCCCCTTGAAAAAGCTGTTAATTTTCGCAGTCAGTATTTAGCCGGCTTCCAAGCAGAAAAAAGAGACATTGAATACATTGATCTTTCCGACGAAGTCAAAAACGAATTATCGGGTTATGCTGAAAACCTGCTAGCAGGTACGGTCAATGGCTATACTAGTTTTAAACGCAACAATCGATCCATCAATCTAACAAAAGAAGAAAACAACTACGTTTTGCTTCCTGTATGGCTAGTGACCTATCGAGCCGATGATGAAAACAAGAGTGCCTTTTATTATGCGATGAATGGGCAAACAGGAAAAGTCAGCGGTGTTTTACCGATCAGTTACAAACGCTTGGGAATCGTCAGTGGCGCAATTTTCGCGGCAACGACCATCCTCGCATTGATTGGAGCGTATTTCTTATGAAAAAACTATCTTATTTGTTGCTTCTGCTGGTTGGCTTTTTCTTCACCACCCTGCCCGCCTTTGCAGCCGAAGAGACAGTCGCAGACCACGCTGGACTTTTTACCGAACAAGAAATCCAGAAGTTAAATGAAGAAGCAGAAGCGCTGAATGCGAAAATCAAAGGCGAAGTGTTTATTCAAACAACGAACAGCAACACGGGAGATATCGAGTTGTATACTAATCGGTATCTTTCGAGACGAATCGGCAACGACAACAACGGATCCGCTTTGGTGATCGATATGTCGCAACGTAAATTTCACGTTTCGACTTCTGGAAATATGATCGATTACCTCACCGATTCACGTCTAGACAATCTTCTTGATGCGGTATTTGACCAGATGGCAGAGGGAAATTATTACCAAGCGGCATTGGTCTATCTGCAAAAAGCAGCTGGTTTTGTGGAAGCCGGTGTTCCTGCCGATCACTATCGTATCGATCGTGATACTGGAAAAATTACTTATTACAAAGTGATGACGCCACTAGAAATTGCTATTTGCTTAGCAATCGCAGCAGTGATCAGTATCGCCTTTTTCATCATTGTTAAATCCCGTTACCAATTAAAAATGGGCGGCTACAAATTTAACTATCTAGAAAAATCAAGTATTGATCTGACCCAAAAAGAAGATCGCTTAGTCAACTCCTTTGTCACAACCAGACGCATCCCCCGTCCTTCGAATAATGGCGGAGGCGGCGGTGGTGGCGGTTTTTCTGGCGGCGGAGGCGGCAGTACGACCCACTCTTCTGGCGGCGGTACTTTCGGCGGCGGCGGACGCAGTTTCTAATCGTAAAATAGTTGTTTTGAATGTAAAAAAGAGTTCCTTCAAACGGGAACTCTTTTTTTTTGCTGCTATTCATACCATGAATCGACAAGATCCTTTAGCTATCGTCACAATGATTTTGACCCTATCGAAGGTAAAGATATAGAGATCCTTTTGATAATTTCAAATGAACCTCATCGATTTTACTTGAGTATGCTTTTTATTCAAATTATTTCCTTAAACACAGAGAAATCAATATTGCCGCCGGAGACCAAAGCCACAGTTTTCTTTCCTCGAAGTAAATGATCGATCTGTCCGCTTAAAATCGCCGCTGTACTTAATGCACCAGCACCTTCTGCAATGACTTTTTCCTTCAAAGCCAAGTAATGGATCGCTTGTTCGATGTCGGATTCTTCAACTAAGACCGTTTCATCGATACGGGTCTTTAAAACATCATAGGTCAGCTCCCCTGCCAAAGCAACATCACAGCCATCGGCGATCGTTCTACTGCGGCGATTGGCTACCAGCTTTTGCTGCCAGATCGATGCGATCATACCATAAACGCCATAGGATTGAACGCCGATGATTTTGACTTCTGGACGAAGTTCTTTTAAGGCTAAAGCGATCCCAGCGATCAACCCACCACCGCCGATGGGAATAATGACATTATCAACATCTGGAAGATCCTCCAACAGTTCGATCGCAATCGTTCCTTGCCCCTCCATTACTGCACGATCATCAAAGGGAGAGACAAAAACTTCGCCACTTTCTTTCATGGCGTCTACTGTCAGTTGTTTGGTTTCATCAAACGTCTCTCCTGCTAAAACGACTTGTGCGCCATAGCTTCTTGTCGCCTCTATTTTTGTTTTAGCAGCCGTTAATGGCATAAAGATTCGGACATTGATCCCCAGTAACGATCCTGCGAGAGCAACACCTTGCGCATGATTTCCTGCAGAACAGGCGATGACACCGCGAAGTTTTTCTGCATCAGTCAATGAAGCGAGCTTGTTATACGCCCCCCGCGCTTTAAAGGAGCCGGTACGCTGTAGATTTTCTAATTTCAAAAATATCGCGCCCTCTTTTTCTTTGCCTAAAATATTACTTGGTGCAAGTGGTGTATGGATCATGATTGGTTTCAATCGTCGATACGCAGCAGCGATCCCCAGACTGTCCGTCAACACTTCCTCAATCACAAACGTTCCCCCTTTTTTGTTTTTTTATACTCTCATTGAAGCACAGAACTTGTAGAAAAACAAACTGGGGAACTCGTACAAGCAAAGAGCACTTCCCTATCCTTTACACGTCAATGTCACCAACTATTCTTACAGAAGAATTTTCAGAAAATAATGACATTTCTTTTCTGAAGTGCTATACTTAGAAAAATTAAAAAAGGGTGTGAACGAATGACAATCGATTGGTCAAATTTAGGGTTTTCTTATATCAAGACGCCATGGCGTTTTTTGGCAACATGGAAAGACGGTTCTTGGAATGGAGGCGAACTTACCGAGGATAATTATCTGCATATCCACGAGGGATCAACCGCTCTTCATTATGGACAGCAATGTTTTGAAGGACTAAAAGCCTACCGAAGAAAAGATGGCGGCATCAATTTGTTCCGTCCAGACGAAAATAGCAAACGGATGAATCGCAGTGCCTATCGCCTGCGCATGCCAGAGGTTCCTGAGGACTTTTTCTTAGATGCGGTAAAACAAGTAGTAAAAGCAAATCAGGAATATGTTCCACCTTATGGCAGCGGCGCCACCTTGTATATTCGTCCTCTATTGATTGGGGTCGGAGAAAACATCGGTGTCAGTCCAGCACCAGAGTATATTTTTACGGTTTTTTGTATGCCTGTCGGTCCTTACTTTAAGGGCGGATTGACACCGACCAATTTCATTGTTTCTGATTATGATCGCGCGGCACCAAATGGTACTGGCGCAGCCAAAGTTGGTGGAAATTATGCTGCGAGTTTGTTGCCTGGATACGAAGCCCATCAGCGGAAATTTTCCGACTGCATCTATCTGGATCCAGAAACGCATACCAAAATCGAAGAAGTCGGTTCTGCTAACTTTTTCGGAATCACGGCCGACAATGAATTTGTGACACCAAAATCTCCTTCTATTTTGCCAAGTATCACAAAATATTCATTGCTGCATCTAGCGCAACACTCATTAGGATTGACCCCTGTTGAAGGCGATGTTTATCTCAATGAGCTGAATCGGTTTGTCGAAGCGGGTGCCTGCGGAACAGCTGCTGTTATCTCCCCAATCGGCGGAATCCAAAACGGTGAGGATTTTCATGTGTTCTATAGTGAAACGGAAGTTGGTCCACAAACAAAAGCATTGTATGATCAATTGACCGGCATTCAATTTGGGGATATTGCGGCCCCAACAGGTTGGATCTTTGATGTCCCATTGAAATAGCCACACCCATAGACCATTATAAAACGAACGGTCCACTGTGATCGTTCGTTTTATTCTCTTTCCGCCAACCAATTCCTTTCCATCAGGAGAGAATTGATTGCCACAACTCTTTCGACTTGTTACAATCATAGCAAAGGGAGGCGTAATGATGGGTAAACGACTCGGCTATTCTTTGCTTGCAACAGCATTGTATTTGGTGGTTTCCAATATCGGTAATCTCGTTTTTGGTATCAACCGCAGCTTTAGCTGGACCACAACATTGTGGGAAGCATTTTTCTTTTTTATTTTTGTGTTCCTATTCCAACAATTCCGAAAAAAATAAGCAGTGATCCTCGCTAGTAAGAAACGGGGATCGCTGCTTATTCCTTTTGCAGGAATTTCATTTACAAAAAAAAGCGCCAAACCCCTTCATACAAAAGGATTTGACACTAAGAAAAATTATTTAACAGTTACTGAAGCGCCAACTTCTTCTAAAGCTGCTTTCAATGCTTCAGCTTCGTCTTTAGAGATGCCTTCTTTAACTGCTGAAGGAGCTCCGTCAACGACTGCTTTCGCTTCTTTCAAGCCTAAGCCAGTTGCTTCACGAACTGCTTTGATAACTTTAACTTTTTGATCGCCAGCTGCAGTCAATTCTACAGTGAATTCAGTTTGTTCTTCAGCAGCACCAGCATCGCCAGCTCCACCAGCTACAGCTACAGGAGCTGCAGCAGATACGCCAAATTCTTCTTCGATAGCTTTAATTAAATCGTTTAATTCTAAGATTGTCGCGCCTTTTAGCTCTTCGACAATGTTTTCAATGTTCAATGCCATTTTGTTTTCCTCCATTTAAGTAAGTAGTTTAGTTTTTTAATACTGAAAAATCATGCGGCAATTATGCTGCATCTTCTTCTTTTTCTGCCACTGCTTTGACAGCGTAAGCCACGTTGCGGATAGGTGCTTGTAGCACAGATAGCAACATAGAAAGAAGTCCTTCGCGGTTTGGCAATTTCGCCAATGCAGTAATTTCTTCCAATGAAGAAACTTTGCCTTCGATGATACCGCCTTTGATTTCTAAAGCTTTTGCGTCTTTTGCGAAATCGTTAATGATTTTTGCAGGTGCAACAACGTCTTCGTTACTGAATGCTACGGCAGTAGGACCAGTGAATACTTCACCTAAACCTTCTAGACCAGCTTTTTCAGCAGCACGAGAAAGAATTGAGTTTTTGATAACTTTCATCTCAACGTTTGCATCACGCAATTGTTTACGTAAGCGAGTTACTTCATCAACAGTTAGTCCACGGTAGTCAACAACGACTACAGATGCGGCTGCAGAGAATTTTTCACTCACTTCATCAACGATCGCGGATTTTTTAGCGATAGCTGCTTCACTCATTTATATTTCACCTCCTGATTTTGATGGAAGAGTTTCTTCGAAACGAACGGTTCCTTTGTCTTAAAAAAAGACAATAAAAAACTCTATGCCACCGTAGACATAGAGGGACTATTGAAGGTTCTCAATAAACGTCCTCGGTAGGGAATTAAGGCAAATGCCACCTACTGTCTTCGGTACAGTTAAACTTTTAACCTTGACTACCTTACCATAGATAAGGCAGTCAAGTCAATAAAAGTTTTAAATTTTTGTATTAAATTAGAAAGAAGCTTGTTCTACATGGATCCCAGGTCCAAATGTTGTTGTAACTGAGATATTTTTCATGTATTGACCTTTTGCTGCTGAAGGTTTAGCTTTCAACAATGTTTCATGGATTGTTTTGAAGTTTTCGATTAATTTGTCATCTTCAAATGAAACTTTTCCGATTGGTACGTGGATGTTTCCAGCTTTGTCAACACGGTAAGTTACTTTACCAGCTTTAACTTCGTTAACTGCTTTTGTTACGTCCATTGTTACTGTACCAGTTTTAGGGTTAGGCATCAAACCTTTAGGGCCTAACACACGACCTAATTTACCAACAGTAGCCATCATGTCAGGCGTTGCAACAACAACGTCAAAATCGAACCAGCCACCTTGGATTTTTTGAACCATATCGTCGTCACCAACGAAATCAGCACCAGCTGCTTCTGCTTCTTTGGCTTTATCGCCTTTAGCAAAAACTAAAACTGTTTGTGTTTTACCAGTACCGTTTGGTAATACAACCGCGCCACGGATTTGTTGATCCGCTTTTTTAGGGTCTACGTTTAATTTGTAAGCAACTTCAACCGTTGCGTCGAATTTTGCAATATTTGTTTCTTTTGCCAAAGCTACTGCTTCTTCAACTGAATAAGCTTTTGTAGCATCAACTTTTTTCAATGCTTCTTGCATTTTTTTGCTTTTTTTAGCCATTTTGTTTCCTCCTTGATGTGGTTATAACGGTAGAACCTCCCACGTGTCCCATATTTTTCAATATGAAGCCGACTGAGAAGCTACTTCCTTAGGGCTGTAATTATTCTACAGTGATCCCCATGCTTCGTGCAGTTCCTTCAACCATGCGCATTGCTGCTTCAACGTCAGCTGCGTTTAGGTCTTCCATTTTCAATTCAGCGATTTCTTTTACTTGATCGCGTGAAACTTTTGCAACTTTTGTTTTGTTTGGTTCGCCTGAACCTTTTTCAACGTTTGCTGCTTTTTTCAACAATACTGCTGCTGGTGGTGTTTTTGTAACGAAAGTAAATGAACGGTCTTCGTATACAGAGATCACTACTGGAATGATCAAACCTGCTTGATCAGCTGTACGAGCATTGAATTCTTTAGTGAATCCCATGATGTTGATACCCGCTTGACCTAGCGCAGGACCTACCGGCGGAGCTGGTGTTGCTTTACCTGCAGGAATTTGCAATTTAACGATTTTTTCTACTTTTTTTGCCACGAGACATACCTCCTTGAGTCCGTGATGTGGTTAATTGGAGATCCAAATTTCTCCTCCCACTTTGGTGATTCATGTGCACACACAAAAAACGTGTGACGAAAGCACACTGGAATATTATAGCATCTTTAAGGAATAATTCAAGGTCTTTCAGCTGTTTTTTTTTTGAAAAAATACTCACCAACGCTTTTCATTATTCCTTCGATAAAAAAATAAATAAAAATCTCTTGCTTTTGGTCTGCTTTTTTCATTCTCTCATTTTTTTATGCTACACTACTACTGGAATTCTTCCCTATTCGTTTACTACTATCGAGGTGAAAAAAATGGAACAATTAAAATACCGCAGTGTATTTGATATAATCGGTCCCATCATGGTGGGTCCCAGCAGTTCTCATACAGCCGGTGCGGCTCGGATCGGAAAAATCGTTCGCAGTATTTTTGGTGAACAGCCAGACAGTGTTGATATCCTTTTGTATGAATCGTTTGCCAAAACCTATCGCGGTCATGGAACCGATATTGCGTTAGTTGGCGGTCTTTTAGGCATGGAGCCAGATGATGCTCGCCTAGCAGACTCTTTAAAAATCGCTTATGAGAAAGGGATCGAAGTCCTATTCGTTCCTAAAAAAGAAAAAGCGGAACATCCAAATATGGTCAAGATGATTTTGACAAAAGGTAGCCACAAACTTTCTGTCACTGGTATCTCGATCGGTGGTGGTAATATTCAAATCTCAGAGCTTAACGGCTTCAAAATTTCTCTGACGCTGGGTACGCCAACTTATGTGATCGTTCATCAAGATGTTCCAGGAATGATTGCAAAAGTAACCAATTTACTATCAGAGGCTCAAATCAATATCGGTACGATGACCGTAACAAGAGAAGCTGTCGGTGATAAAGCAATCATGATCATCGAAGTCGATCAGCGCAATGATCAGCTGGCGCAACAAATCAAAGTTTTGCCACACGTTTACAGCGCTGCGTATTTTGATTAAAGGAGAAAAGGCACATGTTCTATACAATAGAAGAATTAGTAACAGAGAGTAAAAATTATCCTTCCGTTGCAGAGATGATGATTGCGATCGAAGCTGAAAATACTGGCCGTAGTCGCGAACAGATCCTTGCAATCATGGAAAAGAATTTAGTTGTTATGGAACAATCAGTCGCTGAAGGTGTCGCTGGTGTAAAATCGGTGACGGGATTGACCGGCGGCGATGCGACACGCATGAACGACTACCTTGCTGCCGGTGATTTTTTAAGCGGAGAAACCATTCTACAAGCGGTCCAAAATGCCATTGCAGTCAACGAAGTCAATGCGAAAATGGGCTTGATCTGTGCAACACCGACCGCCGGTAGTGCGGGTGTTGTTTCTGGTGTCTTGATGGCCGTACGTGAACGTTTGGCACTGACTCGAGCGCAACAAGTCGACTTTTTGTTTACAGCCGGCGCCTTTGGTCTAGTGATTGCCAACAATGCCTCGATTTCTGGAGCCGAAGGCGGTTGTCAAGCGGAGATCGGTTCTGCTAGCGCAATGGCAGCGGCAGCTTTGGTTTGTGCAAAAGGTGGCACCCCTCACCAAGCGGCTCAAGCGGTGGCGATCACCCTCAAAAATATGATGGGCTTGATTTGTGACCCTGTCGCGGGCTTAGTCGAAGTCCCATGCGTGAAGCGCAATGCCCTGGGATCTTCCCAAGCCTTTATCTCTGCCGACATGGCACTGGCAGGAATCGAAAGTGTTATCCCACCTGATGAAGTGGTCTTAGCGATGTATCAAGTCGGTCGCCAAATGCCTAGCATTTTCAAGGAAACGGCTGAAGGCGGTCTAGCCATGACACCGACTGCCCAACGCTTGCAGGCAGAAATCTTAGAAGCCAATCGTTGATTTTTTTAGAAACGAACACGAATAAAAACCAACCAAGAACAACCAATCGTTGCTTGTTCTTGGTTGGTTTTCATTTTCCCATGATTTCCAGCGACGAAAAGACAAGTAATCCACACTTGTTAAACAAGTAACAAACGACATTGGCGGTTTTTCTACTCCCACTCGCCTAACCTATAGTGTTTCTTTTGGGCAACGGGTTTTAATACCTTCACAGGCTCGGAAAATTTAGGTTTCCCTTCTGTTTGATCCAACGTGACCAATGGCTGCTCGCTTTCTTGTGCTTTCAAGTCCATTTGTGGTTTTTCTTCCTGGGTAGCTTGTGCCTGATCGGCTGATTTTTGCCAGAGCTGTTTGCTGAGATCCAATAAGGGAATGATCATCATGGCGACGAGCCCGCCAGAAAAACCATTGTTATACAGATTCAAACCTCCATGTAAGAAATCAATATTCAGTACCATTGAGGCGTGGACAAAACCGACCACCAAGCCGCCTTTCCAGCCATAGGCATTTGTTACTGCACAGAGCATCATCGCAAAAATCGCTGACGTGACTGTAACCGTCTCGTTGATGGTGTATACGCTCAATAGATTGGCGATCGTCACCCCTGCCAATAAAGGCAGCGAGTTAAACACATGAGAGCCACAAGCAGAAAAGCCGATGACACAAAAGATCGCACCGATAACTGGTCCATTTAAAACCGCACCAATACTGACAACGTAAGCCACTAACAAGAATGTCATTAACCCCATATTGATCATCGTATTATAAACGCCAGTATCCCTTAAAATATCTCGCTCGATTTTGCCACTATGCGACCAAATCGCTCGCATATTCAATCGTTTTTTCTTGATCGCCATCAACAAGCCATAGCCGACGAATACCCCTCCTAAAACCAGCATCATAAAAATCAATCGAGGTTGCTGCTCTTGAGATACTAATGTTCTTAGCTCGATCGTCAAGCCAAACATTCGGCAGATGGCAGCGACCAGTGTACATAGCATCCCTGAAGTAAATCCCGCACTGTATAGACTGACGCTTTGAAACAGCGCTTGAAAGTATAAGGCCATAGGAACCATCAAAAAACCGGTGAAGAGCCCAATGCCATACCCCATCACTAGACTAAAGTATGGTGGTAAGGAATCATTGAAAGCAAAATAGCTGACGATTGGGGAAACCGATGACCCATAGAGAGCGATCAACAGAAATTTTTTCAATGGTTCGTTCATAAAATACGAATACAGTCGAATGCCTAAAAATATTGGGATAAAATTCAGGAGATTCTTTCCAAAAAAGCCATAGCCAGTCACCATGAATATCGCAGAGACTGCACCGCCCGTGATCGGTACCCGATAGTGATAGCAAATCGAGATCGCTACAAAGGTCATCAGACTGCTATTTAACAAAGCCGTTCCTACCGAGGTCATGGCAATATAATCGGTGACTAAATGACTTTCCGAAAACAAAATCAACTTGAGCTCTTCGATTGCCACCATTGGATCAAAAAACAACATAGCAAAGAAAAATAGCAGCAAATTGAAAAGAAATAACAAGCTATATCCATTATGTACAGAGATCATCCCTTTACCATGGGGATGAAAATCATTGTGAAACTTTACTCTAAAAAAAGTGACTAGTTTTGACATAGGACCCCTTCCTCTTATAAAGCGCTTACTGATTTTGAGAAAAAAAGTGGGCCAACGAATTGGTCCACTTTATTCTCATTACTGTTATTTTACCGTAAAAGAGTCATTCTTGCTAGTGAATCCAGTAGTTAAATCTTATCTACTTGCTCAAAATCAAGTTCTGTACTCGTTTCACGACCGAACATATCGATGTTCACTTTTAGTTTTTGTTTTTCTTCATCGATTTCTGCTACTTGTCCTTCTAGACCAGAAAACGCACCTTCGATGATTTTGACGGTTTCGCCAATTTCTACTTCCAGTTCAACTGTCCGAGTGCTCATACCGATCGAACGTAAAATTGAATTGATTTCTTCTTGTAATAAAGGCGCTGGCTTGCTTCCTGCACCATGGGAACCAACGAAACCTGTTACCCCAGGAGTATTACGTACAACGTACCAAGATTCATCCGTCATGACCATTTCAACTAATACATAGCCAGGAAATGTTTTATGAACGATTTCTTTGGTTTTGCCGTTTTTTTCTTCTGTTTCTACTTCTTCGGGAACGACGACACGGAAAATATAATCACCCATACCCATGCTTTGTGCACGTGACTCTAGGTTCGCTTTTACTTTGTTTTCATAGCCAGAATACGTATGCAGTACATACCAATTTTTTTCAAAAGATTCCATTTTTTTCGGACTCCCCATCTTTTTGTAAAATAAAAAAACCTCAGCTGCACCGAAGTTTTTCCTCAAAGCGATTATAGCATGATTTGCGATAAATGACTAGCGCTATCAGTAAGAAGTCTTACTTTAGGATCCAATTGAAGACTGTTTGAATCAGTGTGTCCATCACAAAGAACATCAATGCAAAAATAATGGTTGTTTGAATCACCACAAAGGTATCTTTACGTAATTGCTTTTTCGATGGCCAAGAAACGTTTTTCATTTCTTCAACAACATTTTTCAAAAATTTCATTTGATTCCCTCCTTACTTCGTTTCACGATGCAACGTATATTGATTACAATACTTGCAAAATTTGTTGATTTCAAGGCGTTCGCCTTTTTTACCTTCACTGACTGATTTTGAATAGTTGCGGGATCCGCAGACAGAACAAGCCAAAGCAGCTTTTTTTGTTGCCATCTTAGTGTCCTCCCCCTTTTTATAAAGTTTTCCAACACTAAAAATACCATTTATTTAAGAATGTGTCAATTTTTGATTTTCTGTCGTAAAAATATAGTTTCTTCTAATTTTGTGGTATGATAATGGTGTTAAATGGGTATTTGGGAGGGAAAATTATGTTATTAAAAACAATGGTTTACAAAAAACGCGATTTAACAACGGTAAAAGAAACAGCTACTTTAGAAGAAGCGCTGGCAATTTTGGAAGAATCTGGTTATCGTTGTGTGCCTATCCTAGATGAATCAGGCAAGATTTTCAGAGGAAATATTTATAAAATGCACATTTATCGCCACAAAGCAAACGGCGGCGACATGACTTTGCCAGTCACTTATCTACTAAAAAATGCGACCAAATTTATTTATGTCAATTCTTCTTTCTTTAACGTTTTCTTCACGATCAAAGAATTGCCTTATATTGCTGTATTAGATGAAAACAATCAATTTTATGGCATCTTGACACACAGTTCTTTGTTGAACATGTTGTCACAGTCATGGAGTGTTGAGCAAGGAAGCTATGTGTTGACGATCGCATCAACTGGTCAACAAGGCGACTTAGCAGTCATCGCAAAAATAATCGCAAAATACAGCAGTATTGCCAGCTGTATCACACTGGATATCGGTAAAGATGAATTTATCCGTCGTACGATGATCACTTTACCAGCGAACACATCAAAAGAATTATGCGACAAGATCGTTTCTCAACTGGAAGCAAAAAATTTCAAAGTTGTGGAGATCGAAGACCTAAAAGCAGAATAAAATAAAAGATCATTCCTAAGAAAGAAAGGAATGATCTTTTTTCTTGTTTTTTGAGAACCATCAAAGCAAAAAACAAGATTTTTTTTTAAACGCGTTTATCGAAACGAACGGCACGATTGATGATATACATCACAGGTGCAGTGATCGTCATCACGATAAATTCACTCAATGCCGTTGTTGCAAAGGTTGGCCAGAAAGGTAATGCTAAGGTGATGTTTAGCATAATCGCAATCAGGAACATGCTTAATGAAAAAACAATTGTATTAAATGCGAGTCTTAAGAAAACATTTGGAATCTTCTTATGTACCAAGGCAGTTGCTCCTAAGGCTAAAAAGCTTCCGAAACCGCCGAATACGACATCCAAGATCCCCATTCCAAAGAACAAGTTATACACAACAACCCCACCGACGACACCCCACATCAATTTTCTGTTGAAAACGACTAAGTGATTCAACCCTTCAGATATTCTGAATTGAATCGCTCCTGAGGCGACTGGTGCGACCAGAACCGTTACAGCAACATAAAGTGCCATAATGATCCCATTGGCTGCGACGACACGCAAACGTTGATTGGTTAGATTTGTTGATTTTTCCATTTGATCCCTACTTTCTCCGAGTTTTGATTACGCGGGATGGTTGATGAACCGCGGTGCGCTTCGCACAAGTACTTATTATACACATTAATAGCCATATATCAATGTTAAACCAGCCATTTAATCTTCAAATCACCTCGAATTCACCTGACAAAAATTTGTACAGATGGAATTGCACCCTCAATTCCTTCATTCATCGATTCAAAGAAAAACTTTGCAGCGCCCATTTTCTAGCACTATTCGCCTACCAATACAGCATCCATCGTCAGATTTTCTAATGCCTTGTGAAGCGAGAAATACTACGGTTAAGAAAACAGAAGCTAGGATGACTATGATCAACCTGAACGTTGATTGTCTTCTTGCTGCCATTCACACGCGAATCATTGATCGGCTCACGGAAGAAAAGCCATACGCGTCAACAAACTCCTTTTTCAAAAGCCCTCCCTCATTATGAAGAATGTATTTTTTTATTTCGGTTATTCGTACAGTTTTTATGTTACTATATAGTCAAAGATAAACAAAAATAACAGTAAAAAGGTGTAATAATGAAGAAATTAATGGTTAGTGTTGGTATTTTGTTTCTACTGGTCTTTGCAGTTGGTTGTGGGAATAATAATGAGAATGTCACGCAAGAAGATTTACAAAAAAATGACTGGCTCGCAGAATCAGAGGATGATGAAGACGAGGTTATTATGACTGTATCATTTACTGAAAACGAGCTAACTTTTGGTATCGATCCAAGCTCTCTCGAGTCAGAAGCAGCGAGTGAGATGGAAGAACTTGGTGAAGCTTTTGTGGAAGAATTCTTAGCTCAGTTTGAGTACACGATGAATTATACACTGGAAGAAAATGAGCTGATGATGCAAAACCCAGATAATGAACATGATACAACCTTCTTTACCCTTGAAAGAGATGGCAAAAATATTATTTTTACGCCTACCGAAGAAATGAACGATGAAGATGGTGGCTTTGTGTTGAAACCTCGCTAAATGAAGGCGCATCGCGTGATAAAAGGATAAGTGCTGAATGACTTTAAGATTCGTCTGATCTACGCACAGAAATCATCTTGAATACGTAAAACATCCCTTTTCGCTAATGGAAAGGGATGTTTAGAATGAATCAGCCGCTTCAATTACTTTTTGCTCAAAGATACCTTTCTTATCGTTCCCTTTTTGGCAAAGCGATTTTTCACAGATTTTTTTACTCAGCGAATGCCTGCCACCCCTCTATTTAGCTGGTCGAAAGCCCGCTTTGTAAGCTTCCACCTCTGTCTTGAACATACGAATCGTACTGGTCGTTTTCTTATAGTATTGACTGCCCGGCAGGTGATAAATCTTTTGTTTTGACCCTTTGATCAACCCTTTGCCCCGTTTATCTACATATTTTTTTCGTCCATCTCGAAAGCCATTATTCGTCGTTCCAGGTGCTTTCCCACCTTTTTTTACCAGCTTGATCTGAATTGCTTCCAATTGAAAGCCAAAGCCAGAAGTTCCTGAGGACTGCCCGTTTTTTGCCCAGCCCATCCAGCCAAATTGTTGTGCATTGACTCGATAATAGACATCATAATACTTAGCGATCTCACCGGTAAGTTTGATTTGGATCGCTTCCAAACGTTGCCCCTTACCGCTTGTACCAGATAGCGCACCATTTTTTCTAAAAGATTTTTCCCATCCTTGTTTCTGAATGGATGTTTTATATTCAATACTTCCTTTATATTTTTCGTTTGTAATTTTTATTTTGATTGCTTCAAGTCGCTTCCCTTTTCCTGTAGTCCCTGACGTCTGAGCGTTTGTTTTCCATGATTGCCACCCTTGAGACTGGACATTCGTTTGATAGCTCACGCTCGGTGAAGAAGCAGCGAAAACTGTCACTGGAAAAACAACAAAACCAAGTAAGAAAACAAGTAATACAGAAACTTTTTTCATTTTATCCCCTCCTTATTTTTGATTATCTCAATATAATATCTAAAAAACAAACTTTTTATAAACAATAAGTAGTTTTTTATCAAAACAACTTATATAAATGATAACAGGACTGAAAAATCAAAAGAAGGATCACTCATGGAAATGGAAAGGAGCTTTAAACGAGGAATGCGAAAATCAATTCATTTTAAGTTAGGTTTACTTATTGTATTCCTTTCAATACTCAAAGTTGAAAAGTGCATAGGATAAAACTAGCTTTTCGACTACTGGTAGAATTTACCTCTCAACGCACGATGAAAGAATCGTTGTTCATTTTTCTGAAACTCTAAAATATGAGTGCTTGCGATATGGTATAATCTATTTCGTTGAAATTGTTTTGAGAGGATGGCATGATTGAAATTATTTGGCTTGACCTTTGGCTTAAGAAATGTAAAAACTGGCATTAGTGTATTTCTATGTATTTTGATTAGTTTTCTTTTGAATCGTGAAACGTATGTTGTATCGACGATCACAGCTGTTTTCACATTACGAGAAGACCATGAAAACACTGTCAAATACGGGAAACATCGGATTGCCGGCAACAGCTTTGGCGCAATCGCTTCCGTGTTTTGTATTGCGATATTTAACTTTTTCGGACATTCGTCCGTTATACAAATCATTGCGATCCCTTTAGTGATCATGTTGATGATCGCTTTATTGGTCAAATTTGATTACTCCGAGGGAACAGTTGGCGCTTGTGCCACACTATTGACGATTTTATTTATGATTCCTCAAACTGAATCATACTTGTATGCCTTTAACCGGATTATTGACAGCTTCATAGGCATGACGATCGCCATACTGGTAAATCGCTTTTTTCCATTCCCCAATAAACGCACTACCGGAACAAAGGCAACACCGAGTCAGAGCGATTCGGTTTGAAACAAAGCAGAAAAAGAACCCCATCTCAAAACGGCATTGAGATGGGGTTTTAAAAATGGATCAATTACTGAAAAATACTTGTTGGTCTTCAACTAATGGATAAGCGATCGGTACATTGCCTTCCAAATCTTCTTTATTCATATCGACTGCAACGATCTGACTATTTTCATACGTACGATAGTAATAGATCCCTTTGTCTGTATTGCAGCAAGAAGTATAAATCGTGTATTCATAGTTTTCATTTCCAGTATCACATAGTCCTTTTTGCTGTTCGACAGAACCTAGAATATGGAAAAATTGACTAATGCTTTCGGATTCAGATTCTCCAGAAACGGAATTCAATCGGGTAAATGCCGCTTTGACAAAACGAGACATCGAAGAAAGATCTCCTGGCAGACCTAAGCCCCCCATTCCACGACTGTACTCATCAAAATCCAGCTTGTCAGAAAAATGCGTTTCTGGTGTTTTCGATGATAACACACGGTAGTTATTCAAATTGAATAACTGGTAGTCAAATGGCGGATTATTCGTTAAGACCCCGACCGGATTTTCATGAATATGAAGACCATCACTCATACTCTCAACAACGATGGCGCTCTTTTTATCAGCAATCATCCAATGCAATGGCGATAATGGTAGTTCTTCACTAAAATTGATCTTTACCAGATTAACCTTCGCCAACAGGGCTTTTGCCTCTTCCACGGTAGCGCATTGTCCTAGTATCCATGGGATGAATTCAAAAGGCGTGACATTTTCTTTCCCCTCTTGAAACTCATTGTATACAGCATTTTCTGGAAAATTCAAACCAGCGATACCTAAGCCTTTTTCGTTGACCGCATCATAATAGAGTGGGTATTCAGCGACTCCAGCAGCAATCCCGATCATCGCATAATGGTGATCTATTTCACTTACTTTGCGAAATTTCAATTGGTAATTTCTCGGAGTAATGGTCACCACTTCTTTATAAGAAACATCGTAATCAAAATTTCTGCCAAAATAATGATCCTTCGTTACATACGTTAGCGCAGTACACATCCTAATTCCTCCTAAAATAAGTTTTTACACCTTTAATTTACTCCTATCGCATTTTTTTAACAAGTAAAACGGAAGAAATATTAATAAAAAAATAGTTAGATATATTATGATTGTTTTAATACTACAAAACAACAAAAATCAGCTACCTTGAAAGTCCTCCCATCGATGAAAGCGTAAATTTATTCAAATTTAACAAAATTACCACGTATACATTGTTAAATAATGATTAAAAATCGGAATATTTCTTTATTTAAGAAGTGCTTAAATGTAAAATAGATAGAGTATTAGGAAAGAATGGTAACCGTTCTTTTTTTACAATACAAAAATACTAACTCATCGAAAATTATAAAAAGAAAGTATAGTTTTCTTTGAACAAAGGGGATAAACAAATGAAAAAGACTCTATTTGGATTTGTGTTGGTAACGGCCTTATTTATGGCTGGCTGCTCGAGTGAAGACGCGGAAAGTGATACTGTCGAATCCTCACAACAAACAACAGAAACCAGGACGGCGCCATCTGAAGATGATGAAGAGATAGATGATTCAGACGAAACTGATGATTCTGATGCCGACATCAGTGAAAGTTCTGAAGAAGAAACTGACAGCGAAGCGAATCAAGTGTCTGCTGACGATTTAGAAGTACAACTTGAAAAATTATCCGATACGTACGCTGAAATGATTGCAGAAGTGGAGGGTTATATTGCGAATCCTGACACGTATGACTTAACAGCCTACACCTCTATCATGCGCAATTATACTGATTTGATGAGAGAATTACAAACGACTACAGAAGCAATTGAAGCTGCTGATTTAGGTGACGGCTGGGCCTATCACGATATCTATATGGATATTTTGGAGGACTCTGTAAAACTAACAGAAGCTTTCGGTAATTTACCAGAAATGCAGCCATAATTAAAGGAGAAATGCGATGAAAAAAGTACTAATCAAACTGGTACGAATCTTAAGCATTATCGCGATTATTTTAAATGTGATAGGCACTTCTGCTCTGTTTTATATTGCTCACACTCATAATTTACTGGGATTTATGATTCAAACTTGGCAAAATAATCCATTAAATTTTAGTAATTCAGATGTGCTCATAATCAATAATGCGATTATATTTTTGGTGATTCCAATTTTACTTTTAACTTTCGTGAAAAATCCCAAAAAATAATCTTTCGTGGCTGCTCGAGCCGTAAACTTTAAAAGCAAAATCGTTTGTCCATCGATTTTGCTTTTTTTCTTTACCTTTCATTTAGAAAGTTTAAAATTCTCTAAAAAGCACAAAAACAAACATTGTAAGCGATTGCTAAAATAGGAAAACCTGCTATACTGTAAGTGTAAGGAGCAAGGATTCCCAGTAAAGCAGACGAAGCAGGTTCTGCAAGAAAAGAATTGTTGTCAACTTAGAATAAAAGACAAAGGATGTGGGAATTTGAGTTACTCCTTACTAATTGAATAGGATTCGGCGATGGGCATCGTTACCTGAGGATCAAAGTGGACATAAGAACCTTTGAGAACCTAGAAAGCACAATCGTCGAATCTATTTTTTTGCTCTTTTTTTCAGGCATCGTCCCCCCTCCTTCTGTCGAAACATGCTATAATTAATCGCATTGAACGAAAAAACGATATGGAGCTATTCATAAAATGAACTATTATTATCACTTCCTCGTGAACCCTGCCTCAGGCAGTGGACGAGGAAAAAAAGCGGTGGAACGTGTGCAAAAAATCGTAAAAAAACATCGTTTCCCCCATCAAGTCTATGTAACAAAGTCTCCAGGTGATGAACGAACGATCACACGAAAACTCTTAAAAGAACGCCTCATTCCTTGGGATGAGGTCTATTTAGAAAATGGCGAGATGCTTTATCCATTATTGGTGGTTATCGGCGGTGATGGAACGTTGCACCAAGTAGTATCAGAGTTACAACTTGAACAACAACAAATCCCCGTTGCCTATATCCCTGCTGGTTCAGGAAATGATTTTGCTCGGAGTATTGAGTTGCCGCGGGAACCAGAAAAAGCATTTTGGAAAATTGCTGGTACTACGAAGCCTCAAGAATTGACCATTATCCGTTATGAGGAGCAGATCCAAGAAGAAAATGGCATTGCTCTTAATAATGTCGGAATTGGTCTTGATGCGGCAATCGTCTATACCACCAATCACTCTGTGGCAAAAAGCAATCTAAATAAGTTTAATCTTGGCTCCTTTTCCTATATTGCTGCGATTATTCGGGTTTTGTTTCGCCAAAAAGGCTTCCCGATCTTAGTTGAGTGCAATGGGCAGCAGTTCAGTTACAAAAAAGCTTTTTTATGTACCACGACCAATCATCCTTACTTTGGCGGCGGTGTGGCGATTGCCCCAACTGCTTCAGTCAAAGAGAAAAAGTTTGATTTTGTTCTTGTCGAACGTGTGTCGCTTTTTAAGATTTTTTGGCTGATCGGCTTACTGATGCAAAAGAAACACATGAATTCACGTTACTTTCACCATCTTTCCACTTCGAAGCTGAGAATCATCTCCACCGTTCCTCAACATGGACAAGAAGATGGCGAGGAAATGGGGCAACGCCCCTTTGATATTACCTTTACCACGGCTTCACAACTATTCTGGTGCCCATAAAAAAACGATACAAATCGCTGCTGATTTGTATCGTTTTTCTATACGTTCGATCATTAATTTTTCGCCGAGTGGTATTGCCAACGACGGCTTCCTTCTCTTCCCAAAATAAATTGGAGCATTGAAAACACGGCAGCAAAAGCGACTAGTACGAAGCCATTGAACCAAAAGGATTCTGTGAACGCTTGATTATAAGTGAGGGTTTCACTGATCAATGTATTGTTTTGTACAAACCAATAGGTTGGCGTAAACGCTGCAATTTTATTGACGATATCTGGCAGGAAATTCGCGGATACAAAGACACCACCGACAAAACAACTTCCTGTTATAAAGATATTGCTGATCCCACCGATTGCTTCTGAGTTTTTCACCAGGGAAGTGACACAAGCTGAAAAGCTGATAACTGGCAATAAAAACAAGAACGTATTCAAAATGTGGTACCAGGCTGCTGTATCCCAAGACGTGCGAATCACTAATAACACCATCAGTAGTAGAAAGCCGAAGGTCAAGAGTAGCGAGTAGCTGATCAAACTTAGAAGGATTTTCCGCTGCAATACACGCTTCGGAAGTGGTGCACTCTGGTTTCGCTTGCTGATTTCTTTGCGATTGAATGCCAAGTTGATCACACCAAACCCGCTAAATACCGAGAGAAAGAGCCCATAAGACAATAAGTTAAAGGTCATGCCAGTCAACAGTTTTTTCATTCGCTGCCCATACTCTGCACTCAGCTTCACATCCCCTGTGACCGCCAGTGCAGATTGCGCTTGTTCTATCGCCGATCCGACGGTTTTGCCTTCCTCCTGAAACAAAAGGACTGTTTGTAAAAAAGTGTTCACTTGCTGAGTGACGACTGTTTTAGAAAAGGCATCTGGTCGACTTTGAATCTCGATCGTCGGCATCTTGCCTGCCTCAACTTGATGAGTGAAATCTGCTGGCACATGCAAGACGATGTTTACACGATTAAAATAAAGCGCATCATCAATTTCTTTTTGCCAGGTGCCATCCAACGTGACCAAGGTTTGCTTTTCTTTTAAATAGGCTCGGAGACCATCCACGACAGGCGACTCCTCCTCACTGATCAAAGCAATTTTTGCCTCTTGCAAAGAGGTGTTTTCGACATCGATGCTTTGTGCATAAAAGAATGTGACAACAACAGTGATCAATACCCCAATCAGTAAGTTCGACTTATTTGCTTTAAGCAAAGTCCAAATCGTTTTATAAAGCGTCATAGCGCACCCCTCTTTCGATCCAAGCATTCCCGATGGCAAATAGGACGATAAAGCCAGTCAGCCATAGAAGATTGGTATAAAAGCTAGTCAAATCTGTATAGTAGTACAATTGATACAGGCTTTCACTGATCAAATTGACGAGATTCACTTGCCCCAACAGTGGCACATGCAGATCAAGCCAATACTTGATTTGTTCCGAGCCCATCATCCCGGCAAAAAAGCTCATTGCCATCGTCACGGAAATCAAAATTCCGTCCTTTTGCACCAAATTCATTTTTGGTGTCAGATTCCCAATCAATGTCCCTAGCAAAATCGCACACAATGATCCTAATGCGGCAACCAGCAGTAACCATTGCCAACGATCGCCAAAGTCTACTTGATAGACAAAACGAAACACCGCTAAAATAATGTAGACTTCTACTAACACAATCGTAAAACTCGCCGCTAAATTCGCACTTGAAACCAATGTCCGTTTTCTTGGTATCAAGGAAAGCCGAATACCATTCGCGGATTGATTGGCTTGCTGATCCTGGACATTGCGGACACCCCACATCGTCCCGTAGAGGATCGCCATCCCGATCAACGTAAAGAAATAGAAACTTTTGAAACTCATGTCACGATCAGCATTCACTTCTTGAAAAGTCGCTTCCTGCTCAAAAGCCGATAGAATTGGTGCCAGATCAAGGCTCTCAAGTTCTGCCGCTTTACTAGCAATGATTGCTGTGCGTTGTAAAAATTGATCCATTACATTTTTCATCAACGACTGGCTCATGCCCGCTTGGCCCACATACAGAGAAATGGTTTCATCATCAATCAGATAATACCCAGCTAAATCACCGGCAGTCAGCTTCTCAGCTGCCTCTGCCTCTTGTAATTCCTCGAGTTCAAATAATGGTTTTTCATTGATTTTTACTTGTTCAAGGACGGTGGAAAAATTTTCCGAAAGCGCTGTTTGATCTCCAGTCTTTACGATCCCCGTTGTGATCGTTTCTAGATTGGCCGCTTGATCGATCTCCCCGAAGGCAGCCATAAACATTAGACCTAAGAGGATAGGAAACGCCAACGTCCAAAACAGCATGGATTTATTTCGCAGCAATACTTTTGTGCGGTATTTATAAAAATGCCAAAACATTGTGATTCCCTCCTTTAATCTCTCAATTCCTTGCCCGTGATCTCTAAAAAGACATCATTCAAGGTGGCTTCTTTGGTTGCGATTTTTCCATAAGTGATATGCTCTGCTTGTAAGAGCGTCAGAATCGGTAATAAAACTGTATTCAGCTCCGTCGTTGTTACTTCAAGCTGACCGTTTTTATAGGCGATCCCATCAGAAGCAATGGTTTGCTGAATCGTTGTCAATACAGGCTCAGGCAGTAAGGGGATATCGATGGTCAAACGATCCGCTGTCCGTACCATATCTTTTAGAGATTCCTTGGTTCCTTTAGCAATCACCTGTCCTTGATCCATAATCACGATCTGGTCACAAAGAATCTCCACCTCTTCCATGTAATGGGTCGTATAAACAATCGTCGCTCCTTGACGATTCAGTTCTTTGATACTTTCTAAAATTTTGTTCCGACTTTGAGGATCGACCGCTACCGTGGGTTCATCTAAAAAGATCAAGCGCGGCTTATGAGCGATCCCGCAGGCGATATTCAATCGTCGCTTCAACCCACCGCTGAGCTCGCCTGGGTGAAACGTCACAAAATTTTCCAATCCCACTAATTGAATCACTTCTTCGATCAAGGCTTGGCGTTTCTGTTTGTCAGCAACATATAAACCGCAAAAGTAATCGATATTTTCTTGCACACTAAGTTCTTCAAAGACGGCAACATCTTGAGGAACGACGCCAATCATTGCCTTGACGGCATAATTTTCCGGCGTCATGATTGATCCAAACAGTTTAATGGTGCCTTTGTCATAATTTAACAAAGAGAGCATACAGTTGATGGCGGTGGATTTTCCGCTTCCGTTTGGTCCCAATAATCCTAAAACTTCTCCTTCTTGAACTTGCAGATCAAAATGGTTCAACGCCACAAAATCACCATAGCGTTTTACTAATTTATCAATTTCGATAATCATGATGAAAAACTCCTTCCAAATTTCTTGTTAATCTGACTATAATAAAGTTCAAGGAAAGAAACTAGTGACGATTGGCTAAACCAACCATGACATTTGTCACAATGAAGGAGTCTCCTATGACGAACTATCGACCACTCACCGAAGCGGGCTTTTTCCTCGCTATCTCATTGTTCTTATTGGTAAACCAAGGATTTGTTGCTGTGCAAGTCATCTATCTGCTGATCGCTGTTTTATTTACTGGCGTCAGTTATTTGCTGCCTAAGAAACCAAGCTGGTTTTTTCAAGTTATTCTGTTGCTGCTATGTGCCTTTTGGTCAGCGCTTGCCCTCTTTTTGCCCGCAATGATGCGGGTGATCGCTCCAAAAGAAAGACAAGATGATGGTTTATTCCTATTAGGTTTTTTGTTGATTTCGACGGTTGGCAACCATTCACCCACTGAGCTCGCCTTTATCATCCTGCTACTGCTTTTCGCTTTTTATTTACGAAAAAAAGAGCAGCGAATGATCGATCTTGAGAAAAAATATATTGCTTCAAAAGATACCCATTGGGAAAAGCAGCAGCAGTTATCGGAACAAAACAAAGCATTAGCCCTGTCACAAGAGACAAAATTAGCCTTACAAATCGCGGAAGAACGAAATCGAATCGCGCGAGATATCCATGACAATGTCGGCCATCTACTTTCGAGTGCCATTTTACAAATTGGTGCGCTTGAAATGATCAATCAAGAGCCGAAATTAAATGTGCCGTTAGCAAATTTGAGTGCAACGGTTCACACTGGGATGGATCGCATTCGGCAAAGCGTTCATGATCTCCATGAAACATCGATTTCTTTTCCGCAAGCCATAGAGTTTCTGATTGCTGATTTCCCCTCTTCCGTAACGATTGAAGGAAACTTGTTTGAAGGATTGAGCGAAGCACAGCAAAACTGTTTCTTAATGGTCATCAAAGAAGCCTTGACCAACAGCATCAAACACAGTCATGCCAAAACCGTTGTCTTGCATTTTCGCACGCTGCCCGCCTTTTACCGTTTGCAGATCACCAACGAGGACGTCAATTCACCCCAAACTGCAAACAGCGGAATCGGTCTGAAAACGATGCGTCAACGGGTCCAGGAGCTGCAAGGTCAAGTTCATATTTTGCAAGAAAACCAACGCTTTCAGTTGACGATCATTTTACCAAAGGAGGAACACCAATGATTACTGTAGTCATTATTGATGATGACCCGTTTGTGACGACCTCGTTACAAACCATTCTTGAAAGCACAGAAGAGATTCAGGTGTTGGGTATCGGTCATTGTGCCAAAGACGCCATTGCTCTTTACGAAGCCCATCGTCCTGACGTTTTGTTGACCGACATCCGTATGCCGGAACAAACTGGGATCGCTGCTGCCAAAGAAATACTGGCTAAATTTCCGCAAGCGATCCTCTTGCTTTTGACCACCTTCAAAGATCAAGAATACATTCGTGAAGCCTTTTCTATCGGTGTCAAAGGATATTTGATCAAACAGAACCTGCAAGCGATCATCCCTTCTGTCAAAGCCGCATACAATGGGCAAGTCGTGTTTGGGAATGAGATCGTCGAGACCTTCACGCAAATGATGAAGAACCAACCAGCGATAGATAATCAAGCATCTTTTAGCGAACGTGAACTTGCGATCATCAAAGAAGTAGCAGCGGGTAAAAATAATAAAGAAATCGCCGATGCCTTGTATCTAAGTGATGGAACCATTCGTAATTACATCAGTCAATTACTAGAAAAGCTGGAGTTGCGGGATCGCACGCAATTAGCGATCTATTATTATCAGCATTTACAGTAAACCTCATCGATTGCAAAAAAGCCTGAAGAATGCGAAGCTGCATTCTTCAGGCTTTTTGTTTTCTATTCGATTATCCGACTGTCGTAGTTTTTTGGTGGACAAGCTATGGATTTCCAGGACTGCCAGGATTCGTTGGATTATTCGGTGTGTTAGGCGGAAAAATCGGTGCCTTATCTAACGTTTTTTCTAAGCCAGATTCTTCCCGATCGCCTCGTTCTGACTCAGGACTTTCATCCAATTTGAATTCTTTTTCCATCTCATCTAACTTTTTAAAGTCGTTGCCAGATTCTTTTGCTAATTTTGCTAATTTATCTTCGGTTTCTTTCGCCATAACGTAACGCCTCCTTTTGATTTTAGCTTAGCATAAGAAGCTAAAAAACCAAAAGAAAGCGCTCACTAACGACCCTTTTTTAGTATTTTCTCATCTTTGAATCAACCATTTTTTGTGGGCATAAAGTCGTATGGAGAACAATCCTTCATGCCAATCATTGGATCCACTAAATGCTTTTTGACCATCGTTAAAGTCAATACACCATCGTTTGGCGTTTCTTCGATGAGTGCTTCTTCCCCCGTAGTCCCTTCACTTAGAACCTTATCCCCTGACAGAGGCTTTGCCGTTTCTGTCTGATTTGATGCTAACGGCTCCGTCTCGGCAAAAGCAAACAAATCAAGCCCACTATCTGAGGTCTTTTCTACTGCTAGCTTGTTAGCAGTAACTTCAGTGCTGGATTGCTCCTTTATCTTCGTCGAAGACGTTTTTACTTTCGTGTCAACAGAGGAATCATCATAAAATGGATCATCGGCTTCTTCAAATTGGGCCAATTTTGCTCGTTGCAACGGCGTCATTTTTTCTGTGCCATTGATGCGTTCTTTCAGCGTCGTTAAACGAGTCGCAGATTCGTGATTGACACAAGTTTGGTACGCTTGTGGTTCACCAAGTAAAATCAGCATCTCTTTGCTGCGGGTCACAGCAGTATATAGCAAATTGCGCTGCAGCATGCGTTGGTATTGATGAACCATCGGCAAAATGACCATTTGAAATTCACTGCCTTGAGATTTATGGATCGAACAACAGTAGGATAACGTGATCTTGTTCCATTCATTCCGCTTATAGGTCACTTCGTTGGCATCAAATTGAATGACCAGCTCGTCGATCTTGTCTTCCGACTGTTTGGCTAGAGTGATCCCAACGATTTGTCCCATATCGCCATTAAACACGTTATCTTCAGGAGAGTTTACCAACTGCAAGACCTTATCGCCGATACGATACACCGTATCATTGAAGGTCACCTCTTTTTTGGTCCCATCATTGGGGTTAAAAATCTCTTGCATCATTTTATTAAGGGCGTCGATACCCGCTGCCCCACGATACATCGGTGCCAACACTTGAATATCTTGCGGCGTGTAGCCTTTGTCTTTTGCCCGTTTCACGATTTGAGCGATCAACGGTTCGATTTTGTAAGCATCACACGCAAAGAAAGAACGATCTTTTTGGTTTTGTGTAAAATCAGCAGGCAGCTGCCCATTTTTTATGGCATGGGCGAGTGGAATAATACTTGACCCATCGCCTTGACGATAGATTTCCGTCAATTCTTGTTTCGGGATCGCATCGATCGCTAGCAAGTCATGAAGGACTTGCCCTGGTCCCACAGAAGGAAGCTGATCTTTATCCCCCACAAAAATCACTTGCATATTCGTAGGAATCGACTTAAAGAGGGTATTCGCCAGCCATGTATCCACCATAGACATCTCATCGACGATCAGTAAGCCGCCTTCTAATTCTTTTGGACTGATCGATGGCGCTTTTTCACGTCCGTTCAAGCCTAACAAACGATGGATCGTACCACTTGGCAAGCCAGTCGTTTCGTTCATTCGTTTGGCGGCTCGACCAGTCGGTGCTGCCAAGAGAATCGGAAAGGTTTCGTCGCTGTATTTTGATGGTTCTAAGTCCAAATCGTTCAATTCAGCAAACAATTGTACGATCCCATTGATCACCGTCGTTTTCCCAGTACCAGGTCCTCCTGTCAAAATAAACAATGGCGAACGAATGGCTTCTTTGATCGCTTCTTCTTGCGAAGACCCATAGGTGATGCCTAAATGCTTCTCAATTTTTCGCAGCGTTTTGCTGATTTTTTTCTCAGGATACACGATCTCTTTTTTGCGGGAAAGCAAGCGTTCGATGGAACTAGCGATTCCCCACTCAGAAAAGTACAAACTGTTTTCATATAAACGAGTTTCTTCTTGCTGGATTTTTCCTTCCTCCACTAATTGAATGATCGTTGATGCCAGGTCGTCTGGCGCGATCTCAATAGGACGACTCGTCTCTAATAAACGCAGTGTCTGCTCTAACAAGTCCTGGGCGTGGATAAAGGTATTACCCGTCTGCAAGGATTGGGCAAAGATCTGATGCAAGACTGCGGCTCGAAACCGTTGCGGTGACGAAGCTTCGATCCCTAGCTGCTCAGCGATGCCATCTGCGCGTTTAAAGCCAATGCCTTCAATGTCTTCCACCAGCTGGTAAGGATTTTCTTCGATAATTGCTAATGCTTCATTTTTGTAGGCTTGGTAGATTGCAAAAGAAAGCTGACTACCAAAACCATAACGGCTCAAGCCAACGATCACTTGATCCATCCCATGATTTTGCCGAACGGTATCTAAAATCATTTTTTGCTTACTTTCATTCAATCCTGGAATCTGCTCCAACAATGTTGGTTCTTCCAGCATCCGGTCGATCGCTTCTTCTCCTAAAAGATCAACGATTTTTTCAGCGGTCTTCTTACCGATCCCAGGAAATTTTTCTCCAGAAAGATAGGCGATCAACCCTTGTTCAGAGGTCGGTTGTTCTTGTTGGTAGCTTTCGGCCTTCAACTGGACGCCATACTTGGGATGATTGACCAGCTCACCAAAAAAACGATACTTTTCCTCTTCTTGGATTTCGCCGAAACTACCAGTAACGACGATCTCCGAGTCTTTGTAGTCGGCATTATTCTCAGTGACTTTAACTAATAGTACTTTATAAAAATTGCTGGGATTCTGGAAAAAGATGGCGGCAACATGGCCGACAAAAAACGTTCTTTCTGGAATCATGGTGCCGCTCCTTTCATGGTTTACAATAAAGCGTCTAATCCTGCCTGATTGCTTAGAAAGCTTGCTTCATTCCAAACTTTTAGTTCAAAAGGCAATACTTTTTGTTCATTCGTCTCTAATAAGCTAACGCTGTTATTGACTAATCCACCTTGCTCTCTTAATTCGGCTAATGGTTTGCCTGCAAGCCACTGTATAGCAGCCGTAAAGGATGCTCCATGACCGACGAACAATAATGGGCCTTCATGCTGCATCACCGCATCCATGACGACGGTCTCGATTCGGCTCAATGTTTCTTGGATCGGCTCACCTTTAAAGGCACTGGGATCGTAACGATCCAGGTGATTACGCAAATCAGTCAGTTGTTGGGGATACTTCTCATGCATTTCATCGATGGACCGACCTTCCAATTCACCGAGTCCGATTTCTCGCAGGTTCTCATTATAAATGATTTCAACAGGGTGTTGGAGTCTTGCTTGGATCTCTTGAGCAGTCACTTTTGCTCGCAAAGATGTACTTGAGTAAATCTTCTCAAAAGGAATAGCTGCCAGATAATCACCGAGTAATTTGATCTCATCATAACTTTCTGGCAATAACGGCGAATCCCCCAGCATTCCTTGAAAGCGGCGTGCTTGGTTCCACTCTGTTTTTCCGTGACGGGTAAAGTATAATTGCATCGAAAAAGCCTCGCTTCTTAGTCTAATTTGTCGTTCTCGTAATGATGCGTCAATTCCAACTGCGGAAATCCTTGCTGCCGCAAAACTTCATAAATGATCAACGCAGCCGTATTTGATAGATTTAGGGAACGAACGTGCTCATCATTCATGGGGATCCGCAAGCATTTTTCGGCATGCTCACGCATAAAGCTTTCTGGAAGCCCCGTCGTTTCTTTCCCAAAAATGAAGAACTGATCGTCATCTGCGGTGTAATCGACATCAGAATACACGCGATTGGCAAATTTCGAGATCAGGTACAACGGACGCGCTCCTAAAAAGTCCATAAAAGCAGCTAAATCTTTATGATAGGTAATATTGACATCGTGCCAATAATCAAGCCCAGCACGCTTCAATTGCTTGTCATCCGTTGAAAAGCCTAAAGGCTCGATTAAGTGTAAATGAGTATTTGTTGCTGCACACGTCCGTGCAATATTCCCCGTATTGGCTGGGATCTGAGGTTCAAAAAGAACGATGTGATTCATAGATAAAAACTCCTTTCGATCGGTTACTGCCGATCGGTTCTCGCATTGATTTGTGTCGTTAAACGTTACGTTTTCCATTGCATGCTCAGTAACTACTTCAATAACTTCTATAGTACCATATTTTGGCACGCTTGTTTTTCTAGAAACATCATTTTTTGGGCGCTTTTTTGGGCATAAAAAAAACGTACCAACTCGGTGTCGATCACTGCGAGTCGTTACGTTAGTGAAGCTCTTTTCACTAACTTTTATCAGAACAGGAACCTGATAAAAACCAATGAAAAATGACTTGAGAACAATATATCACTCCCATGGCATGATTGCAAGAGTAAATAACAAAAAAGTTCAAAATATTTTCAGGAAATTTTCGCAATCAACACCTCAACATCAACCGTAATCTGTGTCAAAGGGGTTTGTCGCAGCTTTTCTTTGCGTTCCTCCGAAGCCCCCCACTCTAACGGGGACATGGCAAGTAAATCTTGACGATTTTCTTCAGGGATCGCAAAAACATGCGTCACTCTTTGACGGGATGCGTTGGGATAGTGTTCAAAAAATTTGCTAACGACCCGTTCATTCGAATACTGTTGTTTTGTTTCATCATCAGGATAAAAAGCGGCTCGTAGTTCTTTTAAATAATCCGCCGCAGGGACCACTTTGATCAGCTGTCCGCCTTTTCTTAAAATGCGGTTAAACTCCCCATAATTTGACGGCGAAAATAGATTAAAAATCATATCAAAGCTCGCTTCAGCAAACGGCAGGTTGGTCAGATCCGCCACACACCAAAAAGCTGGTACGTTTTGATTGGTTGCTAGATAGACTCCGTCCTTGGCAATATCAAAGCCGACAGCCGCCTGAGTCTTTTCATTGACCAGCTGAGCCAGAAAACTGCCTTCCCCGCAGCCAACATCTAAAAGATGCTTAGCATCTCCCAAAGCTGCTTTGATGGTCTCAAGGACTGGTGCATACATGCCGCTAGCGATCATTCGTTGACGCGGCAAAAACAGTGCTTGATCATAATCTGCTTTGACTTGATGATCCAAAAAGAAAAGTGTGCCTTTCTTTGATAAGTCAAATCGATGACGATTTGGACAAACCAAGCCATTTTCGGTCGGGAAAAATGCTTGGCGGCACAATGGACATTCAAACAAGTGATAATGGGCGTTTAAAAATAGGCGCCCGCGATCGATTTTTTTTAACATTCAACTTCCCTCATCTCTGCTCTACTTTAGCATATTCTTGTGGTAGAATGCTAGTGGATAGAATAACAAATCAATTGAACACCCATCAAATGGAGGTAAATCATGTTAAAAGAATTTTGTGCAGAAAACTATACCAATATTCCCTTAGCAATCGCCCGAGGTGCAAAGCGCATCGAACTCTGTGATAATTTAGCAGTCGGCGGAACAACACCAAGTACCGGCGTGCAAGAAGAAGTTCTGCAATATGCTGGCGAAAAAGGAATACCCGTTATGACGATCATTCGACCTCGGGGCGGTGATTTTGTTTACAATGATACAGAATTGAAAATCATGCATACCGACTTGATCGAAGCAAAAAAATTAGGAACAGACGGCGTTGTTCTAGGTTGCTTAACACCTAGCGGCTGGTTGGACGAAGAAGCATTGGAGCTACTGTTAGAAACCGCAGAAGGCTTGCAGGTTACTTTTCACATGGCATTCGACGCGATTCCTGCAGCGCGCCAATTCAAGGCGATCGATTGGTTAGCTGAGCATGGGGTACAGCGGATTTTGACCCATGGTGGTGCTGCAGGCACTCCAATCGAAGCAAATTTCGATCGTCTGAAAGAATTGATCGCCTATGCTGGTGAGCGTTTAACGATTTTACCTGGCGGTGGCATTTCCTTTGAAAATGCCCAAGAAGTTGCCGATACACTAGGTGTAAAAGAAGTTCATGGAACCAGAATCGTTGACCTTAACGATTGAGCTTGAAGGATACAAAGAAATCCCCACAAACGATGCGTTTCTATTGTTTGTGGGGATTCTTTTAGATCGCTTGCAATAAGTCGTATTGTGATTGATACAAATGGTGATACAAGCCTTTTTGTGCCATTAGCTGATCATGGTTACCCGATTCAGCGATTGTCCCCCCTGCCACGTAAAAGATTCGATCAGAATTTTTGATCGTGGACAGTCGGTGAGCGATGATAAATGAGGTTCTGCCTTCTAACAGCTTCAACAATCCTTCTTGCAGCAATTCTTCTGTCTTCGTATCGATACTTGAGGTCGCTTCATCTAAGATCAAAATTTTTGGATCAGCCAACAACGCTCGGGCAAAGGAAATCAGTTGCCGTTGCCCTGCAGATAAAGTACTTCCTCGTTCTTCGACGACGGTTTGATAGCCGTCTTTCAACTCCGTGATAAAGTCGTGGGCACGGACGATCTTCGCTGCTTCGATGATCTCTTCTTCTGTCGCATCTAATTTTCCATAGCGAATATTCTCTATGATCGTTCCTGAGAAAATAAAGGTATCTTGCAGCATGACACCCATTTGTGAGCGCAGCGATTCCAGCGTCACGTCACGAACGTCCATCCCATCCACTTTAACACTGCCTTCATTGACATCATAAAAGCGGCTCAGCAAGTTGATGATCGTGGTTTTCCCTGCACCAGTAGGACCAACCAAAGCAATACTTTCCCCAGGTTCAATGTGGAAGTTAACATCAGAAAGAATGTTTTTGCCTTCTTCGTATCGGAAGGTCACGTGTTCAAAATCAACGGTCCCTTTCATCGTCGGCAATACGTTTGCATCAGGTTTGTCTTCGATATCTGGGACTTCATCCATCGTTTCAAAAATCCGTTCAAGATAGGCTGTTGCTGTAATCAAAGAATTATAAAAATTCCCGATATTGATGACTGGATTCCAGAAATTATTGATATAACTGATAAAAGCGATCAGAGTACCTGTGCTGACATCGACACCGATCTGACGAATGCCGACAAAATAAATCAAACAAGTCGTAATGACTGAAATGTTTTGCACCCCTGGCCACATCAGAAACTGAATTTTGACAGCTTTCATCCATGAAGTCCGGTAATCATTGCTGACTTCTTGGAAGATCTCAGCATTTTCTTCTTCTCGCGCAAAGGATTGAGTAATCTTGATACCAGCAATACTTTCATGAATGTAAGCATTTAGATTGGATTGTTTATTACTCAACACCTGATAGGCTTTGCGCTGGTTATTCTTGATCACCATCACCATGATGAACAAAATTGGCAGCAACGCAAGGGAATACAAGGTCAATTTGAAGTCGATCGCAAACATAAAGATCAAGGTGATGATGACGTTGAAAACATCCGAGATCAAATTGATCAGGCCGTTGCTCAATAGGTCACTCAGTGTATTGATATAGTTTACGATGCGAATCAAGATCTTGCCGTGGGGCCTTGTATCAAAATAAGAAAAAGGCAGTCGCTGCAGATGTTCAAAAATATCAAAGCGCATATCCCTCAATACGTCTTGACCAATATTCGTGATATGGTAGATACGGTAACGCATGCAGACGCCGATAACGATCAAGGTCACTAGAAAGGCAGCTCCTAGAAGCAGCAATTGGTTGACATTTTTCTCAGGAATCGATGAATCGATCGCGATCTTTGTGAAAACGGGCGCTAACATTCCTGCTAAGTTTGCCAGAATGATCGTAAATAGGACTTTGGCAATACTTCTTTTATAAGGAACGACATATTGTGACAAGCGTTTGAAATCCTTCCAACTAAACTCCTGGTCTAATTCCTCATCCACATCAAATTTATTTCTCGCCATCGTCTTCACCTCCTGACAAGCCTAATTGTTTTTGATACACTTCGTAGTATTTGCCCCGCAGACTGACAAGTTCTTCATGGGTCCCTTGTTCAACGACTCGTCCTTTTTCCATCATCAGGATCTGATCGGCTTCTCGAACAGAGGAAATTCGATGCGCAATGATAAACGTCGTTTTCTCTCCTGTTAATTTTGTCAGCTCCTGTTGGATCTTCGATTCTGTCTCCATATCGACGGCAGACGTCGTATCATCCAAAATCAAGATCGATGGATCTTTGGCTAAGGCCCGTGCTAGGGAGATCCGTTGTTTTTGTCCGCCAGAAAGCCCCACACCTCGCTCGCCCACGATCGTTTCATAGCCTTGAGGCATCCGAGAAATAAAGGTATCTGCATCAGCGACTACCGCCATTTGCCGAATAAAGCCTTCATCAGCTAAAGGATTTCCAAAAGCAATGTTGTCGGAGATGGTATTGGAAAACAAGAAGACATCTTGCATCACCATTGAAATGTTTTCCCGCATTTGGCGCACGGGATACTCTTTGGCGTTTTTTCCATCAATCAATACTTCCCCTTCAGTCGGATCATAAAAGCGTCCAACTAAATTCACTAACGTCGTTTTCCCTGAACCGGTTTCCCCTAAGATCCCTAACGTTTGGCCAGGGCCAATTTTGAAGTTGATGTTTTCCAACACATTTTGATTCGGATCATCCGAAAAGTGGAAGGAAACATCTTTAAACTCTACAAATCCTTTGATTGGCTCTAATTTTTCTTGTTGATGAACAGGAATTTTCGATTCTTGCGCCAACATTTGCCGAATTTTGATACAGGCTGCAGAAAATCGCTGAACATCGTTGATCAACCAACCACTCATGCGCATAGGATTATTCAACATCCAAAGATAGCCATTAAACGCAACAAGATCCCCTAATGTCATCTCGCCGTTGATAACGAAGATCCCACCCAAAATCAAGGCAATGACTGACAAACTTCCTGCTAAGCCATCAAGCCATGGCAGATAGGTACGGGATACTTTGGCAGATGCCATATTGCGGGTCTTAAAATCTTCGTTGTAAGAGCGAAATTTTTCAATCTCAAAATTTTCACGAGCAAAAGCTTTCACCACTCGATTGCCGCCGATATTTTCTTCCACCATTGAATTCAAGCGCGAAAAGCTCTCACGAATGTCAAAAAACAACGGGTGTGCTTTCTTAGACATGCGATTGGTCAACAGAAATATGATCGGTGTGACAGCCACCAGCGCCAACATCAATTTCCAATCAATAAAGCTCATAACCACCACCGCTGAAAAGAACCACAAGATACATTCAGCGATATTGTAGGTCACCCAAGAAACAAAGTGGCGAATGGCATCGGTATCACCAGTCATCCGTGCCATAATATCTCCCACACGAGTGTGATTGAAAAAGTCGAAATCCAATTCTTGCAGCTTCTGATACAAATCTTCCCGTAAATCGTATAGCGTATTTTGCCCGACCCGTTCAAATAAAATTTGATAACTGTAGCGGACAATGGTACGAATGACGGTCGTTGCGATCATGATCAACAATAATGGAATCAATAAGTGCGTTTTTTGCTGATTGATGACATCATCGATCACCATTCCTCCCAAGTACGGATTAACAATGATCAGCGCTGCATTGATCACTAAAAACAGGACTGCCAATATGATTTTGCCCCGGTTCTTTTTGGCATAGCGCCAGATCCATTGTGTATTACTCATCTAATTCCCCCTCTCGTTGTTAAGCTTAGCGTTTTGAAAAGCGATTTGAATGGTTTTTCTTACTCATTTTGATGTAAAATATTAGTAAGAAGTACCATTCCCTTTTTTTACAGGAAATAAGCACCCAATTGGAGTGAATCAGCCATGAATTTAGTTAACCCTCGCACGTTTAATCCAGAAATCATCTATCTCTTTGACCCATGGACACAATCAGAAAGTCATGGAGAAATGCACCATCATGACTTTTTAGAAATCAGCGTCTTATTAGAAGGAGAAAGTACCTATTATTTTGAAAAAGAACCAGCGAAAAAAATCCGTGCTGGCAGCGTCATGCTTTTCAATCCTGGCGTCGATCACTGCGAATTGCAGCCTAAGGGCACTCGCTCCCATCAGCTGCATATTGGTTTGAAAAATATTTCTTTGGAAGGCTTTAAACGGAATTTTTTCCCGAACAAACACCCCTTGTTGGAGCTAGGCAAATACCATCATCAAGTTTTGGAAAAAGCCTGGCAGTTGGTGAGAGAAAGCAGTGAAGAGCGGGATGAGTTTCAATTGATGCAAAAGGCTGTTTTGATGGAGATGCTCGTCTACATTTTACGTGGACTAAATGAAGACCATATCAATGTCGTGCCTTACCTTTCCAAAAGCCAACGACGACAACAACAAATCGTCAACTATACGGTCTATTACTTGGAAAATCATTACAAAGAAGAAATCACGTTAGAGAAGCTCGCACAGGATCAATTTCTCAGCCCGACGTACCTTTCAAAGATTTTTAAAGAGGCGACGGGTGTCAGTCCCATCAACTACTTGATTGAGATTCGCTTAAAGCGTGCCAAAGACATGTTAAAAAATGAAAACCTCACGATCAAAGAAGTCGCCTCTGCTGTGGGCTATCAGGATGCTTATCACTTCAGCAAGTCTTTTAAAAAACTTTATGGTGTCTCTCCTTCTGGGGTATTGCCAAAACCAAAAAATTAAAGAGCAAGCCGATGACCTTCCTTCGAATGAAGAATCATCGGCTTGCTCTTTGTTCATTGAATAAAATAGTTCATAAAAAGACTGGCAATGTTGAAGTAGATCAAAACACTGGTCAAATCGCTAAGGGTCGTGATAAACGGACCACTTGCCACTGCTGGATCAAAACCCAGCTTGTCCATCAGCATCGGGATCAAACTTCCCGCTAAGTTGGCTACTGTGATGGCACACATCATCGCCATCCCAATCACAAACCCTAGAATCGGATTTTGTTTCCAGACAGCTACGATAGCAAAAATCGTCAACCCCGTGATGGCACCTGTGAACAGTCCCGTCAGCACTTCACCTACCACCGTCTTCATAAAGCTGTTTTCTTTGTCGTCATTGATCGCCAGACGACGAACGGCTACGGCTAAGGATTGGGTACCAGCATTACCAGCGGTCCCAGTGATCAGTGAGATAAAAACAGCGAGAATACTTGCTTCGCTGACCAACTCTTCATAATGACTGATCAGACTGGCGGTGGCCATTCCGAGAAAGAGTAAGGTGATAAGCCAAGGCAAGCGTCTCGAAGACGCTTTGATCGGGTTTTCACTGACTTCTTCCACATTGACCCCTGCCAAACCAGAGTAGTCACTGGCTGCTTCATCATCGATAACATCGATGATATCATCGACGGTCACGATCCCTAATAGGTGATCGTCATAATCAGTGACTGGCAATGCGAGAAAGTCATAATCTCGGAAGGTCTGAGCGACATCCTCTTGGTCATCTCCAACATGAACCGACATCACCCGCTCGTTCAAAATATCAGCGATCATGGTATCTTCATCATTGATGATCAAGTCTCTTAAAGAAATAACGCCCACAAGCTTATTATAAGTATCCACGACGTAAATATAGTAAATCGTCTCGGCAACATCTGCGGCATTTTTTAAGACATACATCGCTGAACGAACCGTTTGGTTGGCAACAATGGAAACAAACTCGGTAGTCATCAGCGATCCAGCAGTTTCATCTTCATAGTGCAGCAGCTCTTTGATTTCGCTAGCAGCTTCAGCGGTCATCAAACTCAAATATTTTGCTGTTTGTTTTTTATCCAGAGTATTCAGCAGGTCAACCGCATTATCGGTATACATTTGCGCCAACATATCAGCCGCATAGGCAGGGCGCATCTCTGAAAGATAGTCCACCATGTGTTCATCATCTTCTTCAATGACGTCAAACATGTCTGCCAATTCTTTCGGGGAAAGATACGTATAGACGATTTGTCGATCGGCTGCTTCTAGAGATTGGTAGAACTGACCCTGCTCGTAGATATGCAGATCCAAGAACGCCTCACGAAATCCCTGGATATCATTGTCTTTTAATGCTTGATTCAGTTGATCAAACCGTTCAGTTAATTCTTGATTTTCATCCAATCTCTTCACCTCATTTGTTATTGCCTATCCATGGCTGAGCAAACAGCGGCCATGTCTGCTGGTAAGGGCAGCTTAAAAGCCAACGGTTCATTCGTAAAGGGATGCTGAAATTGCAGCTGACAGCAGTGTAATGCTTGTCGTTTGATCCCAAGAGCCATTGTACCGCCATACATCTCGTCTCCTAATAAAGGACAACCGATTGCAGAAAAATGGACCCTTATTTGATGCGTCCTGCCTGTGTGTAACTGAATATCAACTAAAGCGCAATCTGAATTGCGCTGTTTTAGCCAATACTCCGTCCGTGCTTCTTTTCCTTCGTCACTGACCTTGCGTTTCAATAGTGACGTCAGGTCTCTAGCAATCGGCAGCTCAATCTCACCATGGGCAGAAAGTGCGGGCAGTTCACCAGCAACGAGGGCTTGATATTTTTTTACGACCTGCTTCTTTCGCAACTGGCTATCCAGCTTCGCATGGGCAAACCCATGTTTTGCAAAAAGCATCAGTCCTGATGTGTCACGGTCTAACCGCGTGACTACATGAATCACTTGATCTTCATAGTGCTGCGCTTGATAGTAGGCCTTGACGCGATTGGCCATCGTGCCAGTCGGATGATATTGCGCAGGGATCGATGAGATGCCTGCTGGCTTATTCACGACTAACAGATGGGCATCTTCATACACGATCTCAATCGGTGTCGGGTCAGCCAGCATCGTCTCATGTTCCCCTTCAGGAGGAATTACAATAGTTACCCTATCATTTTGCGCCAAAGAAAACAAGACGTTTTGCTCGTGATCGTTGACAAATATCTTTCCGCCTTGAAATTTGATTTTTGCTAACAGTCCTTTGGACACCCCCTGTTCCTTCAAAAAGTATTTGACTTGCTGTCCTTGTCCAGTATAGTGATACGTAAATTCCATGGGTTTATTCTTCTCCAATAAAGGAATCTTTGACCCGATTCCAAAAATGCATATGCCGATAAGACGCAAAATGAATCCGTTCATCGGCAATACGGTAATAGATAGCATCGATTTCTTCTTGTTCGATGGTAAACTGATCGATCGTCACTAAATAGTCGGTGCTTTGCTGCAGTTGTACTTTGACCCATTCATGGTGACCCACGACGATCGGCGAACCAAGGGTCCGAAAGACACGATTGTTCAACGAAGCAATCTCTGCCAATTGAAAGGCATTGATACTTGGGTGCAAGACTGCCCCACCAACACTCTTGTTATAAGCAGTGGAGCCGGTGGGCGTTGAGATCGATAAGCCATCGCCGCGAAACTTTTCAAAGAGGTCTTCTTTAATAGAAATATCGGCAACCATCGTTCGATTGCCGCGCTTGATCGTTGATTCATTCAATGCTAGGAAATGCTTGTCTGATTTTCCATTCGCATACGTGATACGGACATCTAATAACGGATAGCTGACGCTTTTTTGATGGTCATTGCATAATGACTCGACTAGTTCTTCCAATTCATAATCTCGCCAGTCCGTGTAAAAGCCGAGATGACCCGTATGGACGCCTAAAAACTGTACTTGATCCAACTTATGATTGTACAAGTGAAAAGCAGAAAGGAGCGTGCCATCTCCCCCAACAGAAATCACTAATTCAGGATTGTCTTGATCGATCTTATTTTCTGACTGTTCTAAAAGCGTAGTTAAACGCTTTGTCACTTCTACCGACTTGCTTTCTTGATTATGGACGATTGCCACGCGGATACCTTTCATTCCGTTTCCCCCTTTGGCAACGGGTTCTGATCATGTCCGCCTCGCTTGCCTTTCCCATGTGAAAATAACCGTTGTGCCTCTTGGATCTCTTCACGGATATTGGACATTTCTTCATCTAGCTGATAGGCGGCTTCTGCCGACCGACGCAGTCGTTCACTGATTTCTGCGGGAAATTCCCCTTGGTATTTGTAGTTTAGTGAATGTTCGATCGTTGCCCAAAAATTCATCGCTAGTGTCCGAATTTGAATCTCAGCTAGAATAATTTTTTCCCCGTCGATCAGTTGAACGGGATATTCGATCACTAGATGATACGAACGGTAGCCACTGGCTTTTTTATTGGTGATATAGTCCCGTTCAATGATCACTTTCATGTCTTTGCGTGTTCGTAAGAGTTCAACGACTTGGTGAATGTCTTCCACAAATTGACACATGATTCGCAAGCCAGCGATATCAGACATCTCTTCTTCAAGCCGATCCAAAGCAATCCCACGTAATTTACTTTTCGTTAAAATGCTATCCACTGGCTTGACCCGCCCAGTGACAAATTCAATGGGAACATGCTTGTTTTGTTCCCGATATTGTTTTCGTATGCCTCTTAATTTTACTTTTAATTCTGAAACCGCCTGTTCATAAGGCGCTAAGAATTCTTCCCAATCTCGAATCATTCTTCTCCCTCGATTCTGTTCATAACATACCTCTTATTCTACCATACTCTTGGAATAAAACTGAATGAACAGAAGAGCAGAAACAAAAGATTTTTTGTCTCTCCCCCAACATCTCTGCTTTTCTTTGTTTGGTTTCTTTGACGGAATAGCTGAAACAGCGTACACTATGGTTGCAATAGAAAGAGAGTGAGAAACGATGGGCGAACAAGTAGAGATCGAATACAAGACGATGTTGACGGAAAAAGAATACCACCAGCTGCTTGCTTATTACAATTTGTCAGAAGAAGCATTTAAGATACAAACCAATTACTATTTTGATACGGTAGATCATAAGCTGCGGGAAAAGCACTTTGGCTTGCGTATTCGCACGACTGCTACCAATGCGGAATTAACGCTAAAAACCCCCATTGAGCACGGGTTATTAGAGACGACTGATCCTTTGACGAAAACGTCCGCAGCTTCATTGATTGCTTCAGAAAAAATTCTACCTACGGGTATCGTTGCTCAGCGCCTAAGAGCGGCAGGTATCGAGCCTGACAAGTTACGTATGATCGCAGCATTAAAAACGAAACGGGCGGAATTTCCGATTGAAGAAGGATTGCTCGCGTTAGATGAAAGCTGGTATGGTCAACAGCATGATTATGAGTTGGAGTTAGAAGTCAACGAACCGATTAAAGGGAAAGATGCCTTTCACTCCTTGTTACGTCTCTTTGGCGTTCCTTACCGACCAGCGAAAAACAAGATCATCCGAGCCGTTGAAGAAAAATCATAGTAAGCTGTCCTTTTGCTTACTTTTTTCGCGTTTTTTTGCTATATTTAATAAAACATACTTATTTTGTTTTTCAAGGTACAAAAGAATCTTAATTGGGGAGAGATTCAAATGATCGAACTGTTTTTATTTATTAATCCGATTGGGCCTATTTGTTATGATATCGAAAAAGAGATTCTCAATAAATTAAACACCAGCCGCAAAAAAATCCATTTGCAGATCCTACCTTTCGTTAACTTGTTTTCCGTAGGTGTCTCAATGGACTATTTGTCCATGAATAAGACGGATTTGGTCTTGCGAAATGAACAGACCAACCAAATCTATGCTGCATCACTGGACTATAAGGCCGCTCAGTTGCAAGGGAAAAAAATTGCGCGGGATTTCTTGTTGAAACTGCAACAACGGATAGGGATCGAAAGACAAGAATATAGCGATGCCTTAGTGAAGGAATTATTTTCTGAAACGAATGGTGATTTAGAGATGTTCCTAGAAGATCGATCCTCTGAGCTAGTGAAAAAGAACTTTGCCACCGATCAGCGTGTAGCCAAAGATATGGGCATCACGATCACACCCTCTGCTGTGGTGTATGATTTTTCAAGTGAAGAAGAATATGGGGTCCTTTTAGAAGGATCAGAGGAACTGAGAAGTCTTCCGCTCGTCTGTGGTACAGCAACAGAACTCGATACATTTTTGCAAAAAGCTCAGTCTTTGAAAGCACCAAAACTTTCCACTATTCATGAAATTGATCGCGGGTTGATTCTTTTATGAAACCCTATTCAATAGCGACGCTGCTCAGCGAGCCAAACGATGATCTTGTGTTTGGCTCGCTGCGCAGCGTTTTTTATTGTGGACAAACAAAAAAACAAACCAATCCTTTACGGATTGGTTCGCTTTTCAATTATGCTTCAATTTCTTTGACGAGTTCTTCCAATTCATTCAAGCGTTGCTCAAATACTTTCATCGCGTCTTCAATATAATCTGCTTTTGTCATATCGACGCCCGCTTTTTTCATGACTTCGATTGGATAATCACTGCGTCCAGCTTTCAAATAGTTCAAATAGTTGGTTAAGGCATCTGGTTCACCTGCTAAGATTTTCTTCGCTAAAGCAGAAGCTGCCGAAAATCCGGTTGAATACTGGTAAACATAGTAATTGTAATAGAAATGCGGAATGCGTGACCACTCAAGACGAATCTCAGGATCTTTTTCAACAGAAGGTCCGTAGTATTTTGCATTTAACTCGGCATAGTTCTCGCTTAAGAACTCACTGGTCAACGGCGTTCCTTTCGCATCTTCCACGTGCATGAAGTGTTCAAACTCGGCAAATTGCGTTTGACGGAAAATCGTTCCTTTGAAGCCATCAAGAAAATGATTCAAGACATAAGCTTTGACCCGTGGATCTGTTTCAGTCTGCAGCATATACTCTGTCAAAATATTTTCATTGGTGGTTGAAGCGATTTCTGCTAAGAAAATCGAATAATCCCCATAGGCATAAGGCTGGTTATTACGTGTAAAGTAACTATGCACACTGTGTCCCATTTCATGAACAAGAGTAAAGAGTTGATCCAATCGATCATTCCAGTTCATCAGGATATATGGCAGCGTATCATAGGCACCAGAAGAATACGCGCCACTGCGTTTGCCTTTGTTTTCAACGACATCGATCCACCGATTGCTGAAGGCTTCTTCAACCACCGCAAGGTATTCTTCACCTAATGGTTTTAACGCTTCTTTCGCTTTTCCGACCGCTTCTTCATAGGTATATCGAATGGGTGCTTCCCCTAAAATCGGCGTATAAACATCATACATATGCAACGTATCGACAGCCAACAGGCGTTTTCTTAATGCCATGTAACGATGCAACAATGGCAGGTGCTGATTGACGACATCCACTAATGTATCGTAGACACTTTCAGGAATGTGGTTGGCACGCAAAGCGGCTTGCCGTGCCGAATCAAATTTGCGGGCTTTTGCTTTAAAGTTATGGGCTTTGATATTGGTGCTTAATGTTTGGGCAAAGGTATTGCGGAATTGCTCATAGACACCATAAAGACCTTTAAAGGCTGCTTCACGGACAGACCGATCCGTGCTTTCCATCAACTCACCGTATACACCATGAGATAACTGCACTTTTTCCCCGCTTTCATCTTCAACTACTGGAAAATCCAAATCAGCATTGTTTAAAACAGAAAAAATGTTGCCAGGTGCCCCAAAAATTTCGCCAGCACCAGCTAATAACGCTTCTTGCTCCGCTGGCAAGACATGTGGACGCTCGTTAATGGTTTTTTCGATCATATGACGATAAACAGCTAGTTTCGGCTCTTGATCGAAATAGCCCCAAATCGTTTCATCAGACATTGTCAATAGCTCAGGATCAAACCAAGCAACGGCTTCACTTACTTGCGCAACCAAGTTACTTGCTTTTGCATACAAGCCTTGATACGTCGTATTGGCAGTATCTTGGTCGTTTTTCAAATGACTGTATACATAGAGTTTCTCTAAACGACGAGAAAGCGCTAAAACAAATTCTAATGCGGATAAGAAGGCTTGCGGCCCATCGGCTAAAGTGCCTTGGTAACGACTTGCTTCTTTGACTTGTGCTTGGATCTCTTGAAATTCTATGTCAAAAGCCGCATCATCGGCATAGATTTTCGTTAAGTCCCACGTTTTTTCGACTGGAATCGATTCACGTGCTGGTAATTGTTTTGTTTCTGACATTCCCTTCACTCCTTGTTCATTGGTTAAAAATATCTTATCATACTTTTCAGTGAAACCAAATCATTGGCTTAAAAAGAAACCGAATTTTCTAAATATTGGCATTCTTGAAAGAGTCCGCGCAAAATTTCCCGTTGATCCAGTAACGGGAACTGCCATTGCCAATCCAGCTGCCGCAGCCGTGCTATCCATTGATCAAAACGAAGTGGACAGTCACTTAAATAAAGAAAGCGAAAAACCAATATTCGATGCTCAAATAAAATGCCAAAGCTGCTTTTACAATAGCACCACATAGGCAGCTGGGAGACATTGCCTTTTAACGGATACAATATTTCTTGGATCACACGGATTTTGGGCAGGTTCTTTCGCAGTTTTTGTATCAACCAGACCTGATAGTCTGCAGCAAGCCATTCAGGAGGACGGTGATGGTTTGAGCTTTGTCCTTTGCACAAAGGGCGAAGAGTTTCTTTCTGGTAAGGCGCCCCTTTTCGAGCATCGCTTTCTTGACTGCTGACTCCTTCTTGATAGTGCCAGTTGATTTGATCTAACTTCATTAAGGATTGATTTTGCGTATCAATCAGCCACAAACAAAAACCAGTTGCCTGATAACTACAGCAGGCTTTTGCCAAAAGTGACCATTGGCGTTTCGGATGCAATTTCTCCCCTAAGATCCACCATGGTCGATAGCCGTTTGCTAAATACGTGCTGGTTCTTTCAAGAAATCGTGAAAACTTGAGGGAAGAACACTGTACTTCGATGGCGATATTCTTATAACAAAGGTCAGGACGCTGTTGGAGTTTAGGCAAAAAGGCTTCGATCTCAATCCCTGTATCTTGAAACCATTCAAACAATAGTTGTTTGGCTTCCAAGTGTTCCTTCGTCTCCCCTTCGCTGTAAGTCTGACAATCAGCAGTTGCTTGATGGGCAAAGTGGGGCTGTCGTTTGGTTCCTTGCCGCAAAGTCACTTCTTGGTGACACCCTGGGCAATAAAAAGGACCTGATGCTTTCTTTCTCCCTTTCGCTGCAATGACTTCTTTTCTTTGGTTCAATGCTTTCAGCATCTAATTCACCTCAATAAAAGATACGCCATTTTCATCAAACACAATTGAAAAAGCCAAGAACATTAGCAACATGTTCTTGGCTGGAAATGAATTTCATTCATTAATCATTATTGAAGTAGAAACGAGTCAATTCAAGTGCATCGTTTTCCATGATCAACTGACCATATTCAGATAAAACCTCTGGCGTCACTGATGTCCGTTGGGCAAATTCCATCAAATAAGAAAGTGCATTTTCCACTTCAATATCAGTAACCTCTGCATCCATGAATCGAATTTCAATATAATAATGGTTACCCATTTGGTAAAGATTGGTTGCAACGGAATCCAAATATACTTCGGATGCCAATTGAATCATATCTTCGAATCGCAACAACTCGAATACAAAACGATTGCCGATGTCTTCTGCTTGCTCCGACTCTTGTAATTGAGCCGCCACATGCTTTTTCAACATGTCGGTAATTTCTTCATTCGCTTCATCGTTCATCTCATCAAAATTTTCCATTCCTTCTGGTGGAAGATTTTTGCTAATAAACAATTCTAACCCATCGCCTTTAGGCAAGACTTGGAAAGTTACAGCTTCACTGCCCTTAAATTCTTCGTCAATATCAACTTCTTCAAGAATACTGTAAAAGAAGTTTTCAATTTCATTGTGATTTCCTAGAAGGTCAAGAAAAGTGATGCCTCTCGCAGCTAAGTCTTCACTTTTGATCAATACACGAATGGTGTTCTCATTGATATGTTCCATTTCCATATTAGCTACACCTCACTTTTGCTACTCACTATAGGTTCATTGTATCGAAACCTGATAAAAAGTAAAGAGAAAACGAATATCCTCTTAAGAAAAACGTAAAAACTCAAAAAAAGACTCACTTTCAAAGAGAAAGCGAGTCGATGAAGTCAAATTTATAATCCTGCCATTAATTGCGCTTGTCTTAGTTCCAGTTGGCGAACATCCCTAGGTAAGAACCGACGAATTTCATCTTCGTTGAACCCAACTTGCAATCGTTTTTCATCAATCATGATCGGACGACGCAATAATCCTGGGTTTTCTTGAACAAGTGTCAATAAATCTTTTAGGGGCAGGTCATCTAGATCCATATTCAACTTTTGGAATACTTTGGATCTGGTGGAAATAATTTCTTCTGTGCCATCTTCTGTCATTTGTAGAATTGCCTTAAGCTCAGAAATATTTAACGGTTCTGAAAAAATATTTCTTTCAACAAAAGGGATTTCGTGCTCTTGTAACCACGCACGAGCTTTGCGACAAGATGTGCAACTTGGGGAAGTGTATAGTGTCAACAACGTGCATCTCTCCTTTTTAATTTTCAATCAAGCAAGTCCTGTTCCCTCGCTTGATTTCAATTATACAGGTTTAACTAAAAAAAATCTAGTCTAAATCTCATATTTTTTAATAAAACTCGAAAGTTATATTAAAAGCGAAACCTTTAAGGCAAAAGGTTTCCTTCAAAAAGTTTATTTTTAAATGAGAAAACTCAAATTTTTTTTTAATATTACTCCTTTTATACAACAGTGTGTCAAAGGTGTATCAAAAAGATGTCAGAATATTAAAATATTCTTTTAACAGAAGGCAACGTTTTTTAATTTCCCTTCGGCAATTACAGATGTAATCAAAAAATGAGAGAAAAACCAAGGCAGTCGCTCAATCGTTTTCAAAAGAACTTTTTCACGATCCTTCCTTTGCCGAGAAACGATCGCGCTACAATGAAAATGGATGTTATTTTTTTGTACGAGTAATCGCAACCACTCTCTTTCTTCTTGGTTTTATTGTATCACATTCCTTTTTAATCAGAAAACCATAGAAGCATTTCTGTCATAATCTGCTATAAAACAGCAGCAGAAATGAACATCTGCTTATAAATGAAAAGGGTTTCTCACAAAAAACTCAGTAAAAAACGATCAATCCAAGAAGCCAGCCACTATGTTGCTTGGTCACTGACAAAGCATTATAGACTGTACTATTCTTGAACTGATCGTTTACCATGTCTTTCTTCTAAGCGAGTGTTGGTTCTCGGTCGCGAGCAAATTGAGCATCATGCAATGCACGATAATGCCCTTTTCTCGCCATCAACTCTTCATGGGTTCCTTCTTCTAAGATCCCCTTCTCACTAACGACAATGATTCTTGTCGCATGTTTGATCGTCGCGAGGCGATGGGCAATGATCAAGGTTGTACGCCCATCTGCCAAAGAATTCAATGATTCTTGGATCACTTGTTCCGTTTCGGTATCTAACGCTGAAGTTGCTTCATCTAGAATCAAAATCGGCGGGTTTTTCAAGAACATCCGAGCAATCGCTACTCGCTGCTTTTGACCACCGGATAATTTGACGCCTCGTTCACCGATGACCGTATCCAAGCCATCCGTCATTTGATCAATGACTTTTTCTAAGTGTGCCAATTTGACTGCCTTTAAAATCTCCTCTTCTGTTGCATCAAGTTTGCCATAAGCAATATTTTCTCGAATCGTTCCTGGGAAAAGAAAAACATCTTGCTGCACCGTACCAATCTGCTGACGTAAAGATGCCAAGGTCATCTCCTGAATATTGATGCCATCAATCGTAATGGCGCCTTCCGTGACTTCATAAAACCGCGGCAACAAGTTGCATAACGTTGTTTTCCCTGAACCACTTTGCCCAACGAAGGCGATCGTCTCACCCGCTTTGATCGACAAGTCGATGTGATTCAAGACTTTCGTCGCATCCGCATAGGAAAAAGAAACATCATGGTAGACGATGTCTCCCTTTAAGGAAGTTACTGCCCGTGCCCCTGGCTTGTCTTTGATCGTCGGTTCTTTATCCAACTCTTCGGTCAAGCGTTTGAAGCCAGCGATTCCTTTCGGATAGCTTTCGATCATCGTATTAACCTTCTCAATTGGTCTAACAAAGACATTTGACAATAAAATAAACCCTACGAACTGACCGTTCGTCAGTTCACCACGAATCACGTAGTAGGCACCAAAGATCAGAGCAAACAAGTTGATCAACCGAATCAAGAAATAATTGTACGCTGAACTGATTGCCATTACCTTATAAAAAAGGATCTTAGACTGCCGATAAATCTCACTTAACCCGTCAAAGCGTTTATGTTCAAACGTTTCATTGGCAAATGATTGTGTCACTCGAATGCCACTGACAGATGCTTCCACTCCGGCGTTGAACTCACCGAGATTATCATAGATCTGTGTGTTGACTTTGGTCATTTTCTTATTGAAAAAAACCAAGGCGATCGTGATCAAGGGAATCAACGCAAATGTTGCCACAGCTAATTGAACATGCATATTTAACATCAATAGGAATGAACCGACCAAAGTCATGATGGTAATAAAAACATCTTCTGGCCCATGGTGAGCGACTTCAGAAATCTCAAAGAGATCCGTAGTCAAACGACTGATCAGCTTGCCAGTCTTTTGATTATCATAATATTCAAAAGATTGCGTTTGCAGATGTCGAAATAACTCTTGACGCATATCAGTTTCAATATTGACCCCAAGTTTATGACCATAAAAAACCACGATATATTGCAACACAGTATTGATCACATAAAACAAGAACAAGCCTAAGCATGCCAACAGTATTAGGCGAAAGTTGTTCTGGGGCATGATCTTATCGATGACTTGGTTGACGGCAACTGGAAAGGCTAGTTCCAATAAACCAGCAAATACCGCACAAGTAAAGTCAAGTATAAATAGTGACCGATACGGTCGATAATAACGAAAAAACCTTTTTAACACATTTCCCCCTCCTCAATAGCTTTCATTATAAGCAACTCTCAGTAGAAATGCAAAATGAGAAACATGTGAAAATGGGTAAAATTCACTATAATTTTGAAAACCTATAAAGACGCGGATTTCTAAAAACAGTAAATAAAACCTTTATTTTACAGGGATTTCCCTCTTTTTTTTACAGGAATAATGGCTTATGATTGATTCGAAAACAAACTGAAAATTTTCACTAACTCTGAAAGGCGTGTCTTTTTTGATCACTAGTATTCTTTTTGATGTCGATGATACCTTATATGACCAGCAACAACCATTTCGCAATGCCGTAACCTCATGTTTCCCACAAATAGCCCACAAAGATTTAACTGCTCTTTACTTACGGTTTCGGGTGCACAGTGATGAGCAGTTTGGACGGGTATTGGCAAATGAATGGACGCTAGATCATTTTCGTTATTTTCGACTGACCCATTCATTAACGGATTTAGGGTACTTACCTATTACAATGGAAGAAAGCTGTAAGTTTCAGCTGTGTTATGAACAAGAACTAGATGCCATCACACTGCATCCTGAAGTTGAGTCAACTTTGAACTATTTGTCCACATTGCCAGTCAAACTAGGAATTATTACCAATGGTCCCACTGACCACCAGCAAAAAAAATTGGATCAGTTGCAACTGACTCGATGGATCAAACCAGAGCATATGATCATTTCACAAGCAACTGGTTATCAAAAGCCGCAACTTGAAATCTTTCAATTGGCAGAAACCGCCTTTGCTCTTGATCCGGAAACCACATTGTACGTTGGTGATAATTTTGATAATGACGTGGTTGGCTGTAAGAAAGCCGGTTGGCAAGCTTTGTGGTTCAATCATCGTCTCCGTCAAGCGCCTAGTGGATTGGAAGACTTACCAGATGCATCGATCACTGCTTTTTCACAGCTGCAAGACAGTATTGACAGACTGATGCAAGTGCCTGCATACATGTATAACTAAAAAAAGATGGACCTTCGCTCCTGCGGCAGGTCCATCTTTTTGATTGGCTAACTTTCTTCGCCGATACTCAATATCAAGCGAATATCTTCTTCTGTCATTTGTTGAAGCTGTGTTTCATTGCCTTGGATCACTTTTTGGAAAAGCTCACGTTTTTCTTGTTGCAACGCATCCATTCGTTCTTCAATGGTTCCTTCAGCAATCATTCGCCAGACTTCGACAACATTTTTTTGACCGATCCGATGGGCTCGTCCAGCGGCTTGTTCTTCCACCGCCGGGTTCCACCACAAATCGTATAAGATCACGGTGTCTGCGCCGGTCAGATTCAGTCCTGTTCCTCCTGCTTTTAACGAGATCAAGAAGACGTCCTTTTCTCCACTATTGAAGGCATCGACCATCGTCAAACGATCTTGCGGCGGTGTGCTGCCTCGCAAGTAAAAGGACTCAAACCCTTCTTGTGCTAGCTCTTCTTCAATGATCGAAAGCATGCTAGTAAACTGAGAAAATAACAGCACACGACGCCCATTTTCTTTGGCTGCTAAGAGTAAATCTTTGACCTGTTCAAGTTTCCCAGAAGACCCTTCATAATCCTCCACGAATAATCGTGGGTCACAACAGATTTGCCGCAGTCGAGTCAAACCAGCTAAGATACTGATTCGATTTTTACGAAAAGACGTAGAATCCATTTGCGCGATTTCTTCCCGCATTTGCCGCAAGTACGCCAAATAGATTTTCTTTTGTTCTTCTGTTAAAACACTGTAATAATTTGTTTCCAATTTTTGCGGCAAATCATGCAGCACGGATTTTTTGTCTCTTCGCAAAATAAAGGGTTTGATCATTTTCGCAATTTCTTGTGTAGACAGTTCTTTAAATTTCTGCTTGTTCGGGAAAAAGCCTGGCATGATCATTTGGAACAAGGACCACAATTCTTCTAAATTGTTCTCGATCGGTGTGCCGCTGAGGGCGAACCGCTGTGGAACTTCCAAGGAGCGCAAGGCCTGTGCCGTTTTGGTCGCACTGTTTTTGACCATTTGCGCTTCATCTAAAATCAAACAAGTCAGATCTAGTGCTTGATAGGCATCAATGTCTTGCCGCAAGCTTGCATAAGAAGTGATGCGGACGTCCGCTGGCTGCGCCATCTGCCCTTCGCGCTCTTCTTTCGTTCCGCTGATGACAGACGCGGAAATCGTTGGCGCAAACCGTTTGATTTCTTGTTGCCAGTTGAATGTTAGACTCGCCGGTGCCACGATCAATGCATTCAATTTTTGTTTCTCTTGTTTTTCTGAAAGTAAGTAGCTGATCGTCTGAACGGTCTTCCCTAACCCCATTTCATCGGCAAGGATACCGCCAAATTGATAGTGGCTCAACATTTTTAGCCAACGGAACCCAACTTCTTGGTATTGCCGCAACTCAGCATGCAAGTTTTCTGGCAGCTGCGCCTCAAAGTTTTCTGGATGGATCAAGTCTTCCGTCATTTGCTGAAAACCGGCACTAAAGCTGGCTTGATCAGCAAACTGCTCTTGCAGGAGCAGCCCTTGATTCAAAGGAACTTGGATCGCCCCATCCTTCGCTTCTAGTGAAAGACGCAATTTTTTCAGGGCAGCACTTGCTTCTTGAAACTCTTCCGATTCCAATGAAAGGACTTGCCCATTTTCAGTGGTATAAAATTGTGCAGACTGTAACAGGCTGCGCAAGACCTCATTGATCTCTGACTCTTGAATGCCGCTGACATCAAACTTGATATCCAACCAAGAACCATTTTCTTCGATAACGATTTCTGGTCGATGGTGTTGGGCGTCAAGGTAAAGTTCCCGCAGCTTCTTGCCGATACGGACTTCACCTAATTGCCTTAAAACAGGGATCTCCCTTGTAAAAAAGGTATAAAGTTGTTCCCCCGCAGGTAAGCTTTTTTGCCAATTTTTAGTGCTCGCTTGATAGCCAAAGGTTTCAATAATCGCTTCAATTCGTGCTTCTTGTTGAAAATCACGTAAAATCTCGGGATGATTTTCTGGCATATAGTGATGTTTTTCATCACTTGAAAAAACGACTTCTCCATAAGTGAAGTCTACTTGTAAATCGACTTGTCCTTTGATTTTCCGTAACGAAAAGACAGCTTTCAATTCAGACTCTTCGATTTCATTTTGAACTTCAGGTGCTACTTGGACACGCCCGATTTTTCGCAAATAAGGCAATACTTTCATAAAAAGATTCGCTAGTTCTTCTTTCGGATAGTCGATGACTGGCTGTTCAAATCGTTTAAACAACTGTTGCATCGTGACATAGATTTCCTTTTGTTCGACAGTCAGTTCATAAAAGGTTCCATCCAGCAGACCCCAATTATAATAGCTAAGTAAATGGTCAAAATCTTTCACGAATTCCAGCGGAAAATGATCCTCCTGTTTTGTGACTGAAAACGACAAAGGTTCACCGATTTGAAAATCGGCTTCATTGACTTTTGTTTCACCAATGGTTATTTGCGTATAGACTTCGTTTAACTGTAACAACAATTCTTTGCCGAACTCAACTGGTAGCAGCAAATACTTTTTGTCAAGTTTACCACTGATCTGAATGCCTGCTTGCCCGATTAACTGTTGCGTTTGCGCGATTCCTGCCAATCGATTCAACAATGCTCGATTTTTCTCATCAAAGGCATCCGCAGATAGAAAAAAGGTCTGCTGCTTATTCGCTGCGTACTGCTTGTTTTCTTGGTACATCTGCAAAAATTTATAAATGTTTTTAACGACATAGGTTCGTGCGGTGCCACGATGGCCGACTTTGAGGGAAATCCCTAAGATATCCATTTCTTGATGGTAAGGATTGGTGGCGATGGTATCTATCCGAAATTCAACCTGTAAGGGTTGGCTGGTTTCTTTTTCGCTCCCTAAGCGGGCAAAGCCGTTGGAAAACATCTCTGAAGCAGAAAAGGCTTTTTTGATGGGGGTTTGCTCATTGATTTTTCGTGTTTTCCCTTGTTTGCGTAGATAAAGTTCGACTGCCACCGTGTGTTTGCAATAATGATGCTCTTCCCAGTACGGACATTGGCAATAATCTACCTCTTTGGCTGTAGCATCTAAGGTCACTAAATACAATTCTGTCCCCAATACTTCTGCGTGCCACACATTTTTTTCTTTGTCTGGTGTGACAGATAAGACGCGATCTTCGTTGACATACGTTCTGCCACGCTCAATTACTTTTTCTGGAATACTCCACTTCATAAGAGCCCTCCTCTCCTTATTCTTTTATTCGGATCCGGCTTTGCCCGCTGCCGTTAGTTTCTACGAAAACTTGCTGCAGGATTCTTGCCCGCAGTTCTCGAACATGACTGATGATCCCAATCATGCGCCCTTCATTTTCGATCATTTCTAATGCTTCCATCGCCATTTCCAATGATTCTTCATCAAGCGATCCAAAGCCCTCATCAATAAAGAGGGCTTCGATCTCGATCCCACCAGCTCGTTGCTGGATCACATCCGCCAAAGAGATCGCCAACGCTAAGGCAGCAATAAAGCTTTCGCCGCCTGAAAGTGTATGAGCTCTTCTGACTTGTCCCGCATTATCGTCATATATGTCAATTTCTAAGCCTGTTGAGCTTCGATAGCTCCCGACTTTATCCGCTAATTCAAATTGATAGCGGCCACGAGTCAACCGAGCCAAGCGTTCATTGGCGACTTCTAAGATCTCTGTCAGAAATTGCTGCAGTACATACCGTTCCAAGCTGGTTTTTTTGACGTTTTCGCCGTTGATGGTTTCTGCCAACTGCTGAAGTTGGCCTAATTGGGCCAGTTCTTCGACATTTTGCTGATAAATGACCTGCAGCTCGTCAAACAACCGTTGATTGCCGTTGACTTTCTCCTGTTTGCGAATTGTTTCTTGCTGTAGTTCCTCCATCACGGTCTGCAACTGAAGGTAGTCAGCTTCCAATTGGTTTAAATCTATCGCAGCTTGCTCTTTTAACTGTGCATCTAACAATGCTAGCCGTTGCTGAACAAACACCGTTTCTTGCTCATAGGTTTTGATTTCTTCTGAGAGAACGGTTGTTTGAGCGGCTTGGGCAATCAATTCCCGCATCGTTTCTTCCGTCATACCAGCTTCTTGGAGTCGCTGCGTCAGTCGTTGTTCTGCTTTTGTCTTAGCCACTTGCTTTTCTTCAAAAAATTGCTGCAGATTTTTCAGCTTCTCTGAAAGAATCGCTTGCTGTTCGTTTAGCTGCGCTTCTTGTCGGGCATCAGCCTCAATTTTTTGCGTATATTCCATCAGTAAACCATTGGTTTTTGCTAAATCGGCTTGTAATTGTTCATACGTTGCGCCTGCAAGTTGTTCCTGTAAAGAAGCCAATTTCCCCTCCGCAAGCTGGCGCGCTTCTTGGGCTTTTTTCGCTTGCTCACTGACTTGCTGATAGGACTCATTTAACGTTGCTAATTTCTCATTTACTGCCTGATGTTTCTTCTGCGCGTCTTCATAAGAAGCGGCTTTTTGTTGATTGAAAGATTGCCGTTTCTTTAGTTCCGCTACCGTCGTTTCCTCGGTAATCGTCTCTTGGTTTTCTATCGGCTGCAAGGCAGCAAATGCCTGTTGAACTGTAGTCCAAGCGAATGCCACTTGCTTCTGCGCAGCAGCACTGGTGGCTTGCCATTCGCTGATTCGCAATGTGGCTTGCTCCTGCAGCGTTTGATTTGCCGATACTTGCTGCTGGATCTTCGTCAATTTTTCTTGTGTTTGCTCAAGTCTTTGTTCACTGGCAATGATGTCTTCGATGCGATAGGTCGTGTGCTCTTGTGTATTCGGATGATCCAATGATCCGCAAACCGGACAGGGTTCATTTTCTTCCAGCAAAAGACGAAGCCGAGCAATTTGCATTCGAGCATTTTGACTGGTTTCTTGTTTTAACGTTTTTTGCAGCTCCAGCAAGGATGCTGCTAATTGCTGTTGTTCAAGAACCAACTCCGAATGAATTTGTTGCTGTTCCCCTGCTTTTTGCTCGGCTTCACGAAACTGCGCTTTTGCTTGCTGCCATTTTTCTACCAGAGCCTGCGTTTCTACTAATTTCACCGCTTCTGCTTGAAACCCTCGCAATGCTTCGATTTCTTCTGCCAGATGCTGCGCTTGCGCTTTGGCACTTGCTTGCGCTTGGTTTATCTTCGTTAATTCGGTGGTCTGTTTTTGTGCGGCTTTTTCAAGTTGCACCACTTCTTCTTGCTGCGCTTGTGTGCGCTGTGCTAGCGGGATCTGCTGCTGGATTCGTTGAACTTTTTGACTAGCAGCTTCCTGTTTTTTCTTGATGCCGTCAATCAACGCTCGTTGGTCTTGCCAGCTTACTTGTTGCTGCTGAATTTCTTGCAGCTGCTGCTTTGTTTCGTTGATTTGCTGAGTAGCTTGCTGTGCTTCTTTCACTCGTTCTTCTTTTTGCTGCATGATTTCTTGATGTTCAAGCGCCCACACCAACTGGTTCAACTGTGCTTTTTTCTGAGCGATCTCGTTTTTTTTAGCATGCAGCTCTCGGGCTTTTTCTTGTAGACCTTGCCATTCGATCCGTGCATTTTCAATTTCTTTTGCACGGTAAAAAGCGTCTTGCGCAGCTTTCATTTCTTGGATCGCTTGGTCTTTTTTGTGTAATAACTGCTGAAGCTGCGCCTGCTGTTTTTCTAAATCCTGCGCCCACAAAGTCAGACCTTCCGCAACCGTTAAAACCTCCTGCGCTTCTTCCCATTCAAAGCGCTCCATGATTTGCGAGGCGAGCAGCTGCTGATGCTCAAGCTTTTTACTTTGTGCTTTGACTTGCTCTTTCAACCATTCATTAAATTGTTGATACATTTCCGTGCCAAATAAATTCCGTAAAACGCGTTCTTTCTCATTGCTGCTGGCAATCAAAAAATTACGAAATTCTCCTTGCGGCAACATCATGATTTGAAAAAACTGTTTGGCATCCAGCTGCAGCAGATCCTTGATAAATGCATCAACTTCTGTGCGTTTACTGATCTGCTTTTTCTCTTTGCCTTCGGCGTCAAAAATCGTCAGCTGGACTTTTGCCGTTTGGTTGGTGACCCCGTCACCACGTTTTTTTGCTAAGGTCTGTTCCGGTTTCCGTTGGATCTGGTAGGTAAAACGCTGATGTTCAAAAGTAAAGGTGACGCTGGTCTCTTCGGTTGGTGAAGCAAACATCGAGCGCATTTCTTTGCCTGAGCGCAGATTCCCCGATGTTTCACCGAACAAGGCAAACGTCATGCCATCGAAAATCGTCGTTTTTCCTGCACCCGTTTTGCCGCTGATCAAAAACAAACCGCCAGCTTGCAGCTGACTAAAATCCAATTTTTCATCAATGAATGGACCAAAATTTTTCATTTGTAAAGACTTCGGTTGCATGACTATTCCCTCTTTTCCACGACAAATGCTTCATTTAATCCTTGTTCGATCCACTTGGTTTGTGCATCGAGCAATGAATCTCCCGTCATCTCTTGAAAAAAATGACTGATCAAGGCCTGCGGGTCGGTTTCTCGTGTCGTTAGCTGTCTTTTTTTCGTCTGTTCTCGACCATTCAACCGTTCGACAGACAAAATAAATGGATAGATCTTTCGCAACTGATTCATCATATTTGGAATCACAGCACGATCCGTCAGCAGAAAATGCCAAAACGCCTCACGATCCAGCTCACGGTAAAAAACCGGATCGATCAACTCCTCAAAGGAGGCTGTCAGTTGCTGGATATCCCTTTTTGGTGTCAGGGGAATAAATTCATTGGTGTCTTTTACAGTATCAACAAGATAGACCCCTTTTTGGTTCGTCCGTTCAGAAAGGGAAAATTTCAGTGGAGAGCCACTGTACCCGATTTTCGGATGTTTCAGGGCGGTATTGGCATGTAAATGCCCCAAAACGACTCGATCAAAAGGCGCAAAAGCTGTGGTCGGCACGCTGTCCAATCCGCCAACTTGAATTTTTGTTTCAGAATCCGTTTGGCTAGCGCCCGCCACAAAAAAATGGGTCACTAACACTTGTTTTTTTGACGAATCAAAGTGCTTGGTCATCTCCTCGATCACTCTTTGGACACTATCTGAAATTTTCGTTAACGGTTCGTGAAAAAATAAGCGCGCCTCGATCGGTTCAAAATAAGGCAGCAAAAAGAATTGTGTATCGTCAAACTCGACCGGTTGTAAACTTTGTTCGATGCTGGTGGACAGATAAAAACGTGTTTGCTGAAACCACTGACTACCAGTTTCTAGCCGCGTTGGGCTATCATGGTTTCCTGAGATAGCCAATAAAGGCAGTTCATTCGTTAGATTGATTTCTGCGATTTTTTCATTCAATAATTTGACCGCATCGACAGCGGGAACGGAACGATCATACAGATCACCTGCAATGACGATGGCAGCGGCTTTTTCTTCTAAAGCGATCGCAATGATTTGATCAATAATTGCTCGCTGGTCTTCCAGCAAATCATAGCCATGTAGTTTTTTTCCGATGTGCCAATCAGCTGTATGTATAAAGCGCATTTCTTCACCTTCTTAAAAAATATCCTTCCAATCATTATACCACTTTCCCTGATCGTTAGACATCTCTCTTCCAGCAAAATTTCACTTACCACCCATTTTTGATAAAAAGAGCGAAGACCTGACATCATTATGTTGAAATGTTTTTTCAATTATAAATTTATATCTTGAAATATAATTACACTTCATTTACAATGAGTGTGAAATCGAATTCAACAATCGCTTTCATCACTATTCTAAAAGAAAGGAGAAACGCTATGCTTGCAATAGGACTAATGTCAGGAACCAGTTTGGATGGGATCGACGCTGCTTTAGTAAAAATCAATGGCTACGGCACCGAAACTGCTGTACAGCTGTTGGAAATGATCACGCTACCCATTGGTGAAGAATTGAAGGAACAAATAAAAACCGCTTGTGATCCGGTAGAATCAAATGTTCCCCTCATCTGCCAATTAAATACTGAACTAGGGTATCAATTTTTGAAAGCGTGTCAAATCCTCTGCCAAAAGGCTGGTATTGAAGAAAAAAGCATTGATTTTGTTGCCAGCCACGGACAAACGATCTGGCATTCCCCCGATTCTGACCCAGCGAAAAACAGCACCTTGCAAATTGGTGAACCTTCGATTATCGCTTATGGCTTACAAACGAAAGTCGTCGCCGATTTTCGAGTGATGGATATGGCTGCTGGCGGTCAAGGCGCCCCTCTTGTTCCTTATACAGATTATCTGCTCTATCAATCAGACAGCAAAAATCGTTTGCTGCAAAACATTGGCGGCATCGGCAATGTTACTGTACTACCAAAAAGTGGCAGCTTAAACGAGCTGTATGCCTTTGATACAGGTCCAGGAAACATGGTCATCGATGAATTAATGGTTCAGTTATTCGGCCAGCCTTATGATGCGTTTGGTGAAACAGCCCGTGCGGGAGCAATTATACCCACCTTGCAAAAGGAATTAAGAACTCATTTTTATTTGTCCCAGCAACCGCCGAAAAGCACCGGGCGTGAGCTTTTTGGAAAACATTTTGTGCAGCAGTTATTGACCAAGTATCCCGAAGCAGCCCCTGAAGACTTGGTGAGGACTTTAACCGATTTCACCGCTTTTTCCATCGCTGACAGTTACCAACGGTTCATTTTTCCTCAGTTGGGAACAAACGATCTGGAAGTGATTCTCTCGGGCGGTGGTGCCCACAATCATCTGCTGATTGAACTGATCCAAGGCTATTTACCAGAATCAGTAGCCGTTGGAACACAAGATGACATTGGCGGTTCCAACGATGCCAAAGAAGCGGTGGCTTTTGCCATCTTAGGAAATGAAACCCTTCACAGCCGTGTCAATAATGCCCCTGCAGCAACCGGGGCAGCCCAAGGCGTGATTTTAGGGAAAATCATTCCGAATCCATGGGAAGCAAAAATGTAAAACACCTTAGGAGGATAAACCATGTTAGATAAATTCACTCAATTCATCGAGCGCCATTTGGCAGGACCGATGGAAAAACTTGGCAGCCAGCGTCACTTGCGGGCGGTTCGTGACGGGATCGTTTCAACCTTGCCATTGATCATCGTCAGTTCGTTCTTTATGATTTTAGCCTTTCCACCGCTGCCTCAAAGTTGGGGCATCTATCAATTCTTGTCTAGCAATGCCACAACGATCTTATTGCCTTATCGAATGACGATGTACATTATGAGCTTGTATGCGGCATTCGGGATCGGATACAGTCTTTCTCGCTCTTATAAGCTTGATGGTCTTTCTGGCGGGATCCTAGCTACGACCGCCTTCTTACTGACCTTCACCCCTGTCAATATCCCAGCAGAAGCCTTGGATGCTGCTGGAACGGTCGGCTTTGTCTTGCCAATGGCCAATTTAGGGAGTGCTGGTATGTTCGTGGCGATCATCACCTCGATTCTTGCCGTTGAAATCTATCGGTTAACGGACAAATCGAAATTTAAAATCACGATGCCCGAACAAGTCCCACCTGCAGTCGCTCGCTCTTTCGAAGCCTTGACCCCTACCTTAGTCATTATTTTAGGAATGGGTGCGATCACTTACTATATCGGCTTTGACTGGCACACGATCGTGGCAAAAGTCGTTGATCCTTTAGTCAGTGCCGCAGACACTTTGCCAAGTGTGCTTTTGATCACCTTCTTGACGACCTTCTTCTGGTCATTCGGGATCCATGGTGCTTCTATCGTTGGTTCACTGGCTCGTCCATTATGGTTGCAGTTATTGGAAGGAAATACGACTGCGCTTGCTTCAGGAGATATGATTCCCAATATCGCAGCCGAACCATTTTATCAATGGTTCATCTGGATCGGTGGGGCTGGTTCAACGATTGGTTTGGCTATCTTGTTAGCGTTTCGCACCAAATCGGAATTCGGTTCAAAACTAGGAAAAACAGCCTTGATTCCAGCTATTTTCAACATCAACGAACCACTGATTTTCGGTACACCGATCGTTTTGAACCCAATCTTGATCCCACCTTTCATCATTGCACCACTGATCAATGGCGTCATTGCGTGGGTCGCTACCTCAGCTGGTTTAGTCAATGCAGTTACGGTCAATGCCCCTTGGACATTGCCTGGACCAATTGGCGCTTTCTTAGCGACTGGCGGCGATTGGCGTGCGATCGTGCTGAATGTTCTTTTGATTCTTTTATCGATCCTGATCTATTACCCATTCGTAAAAATCTACGACAAAAACGAATTGGAAAAAGAAAATCAACCAGTCGCACAATAATGTGTAAATAAAGGTCGTACGAAGCACCCACCAAGACAAACAGAAGAAGCCTTCCTCACCAGCTTTTTCCAATGCCAAGAGGTGTTTCGTGCGGTTTTTTAGAAAGAAGGAAAACCATTGAAACGAGAAATTGGCCTTTCGATTTACCCCGACCATAGCGATCCTTTACTGGATCAAGACTATTTAAAAAAAGCTGCTGCCCTTGGTTACTCTCGCTTATTTATGAGTATGCTAGAAGTCAGTGAAGGCAAAGAGACCGTCAGAAAAAAATTCTCTTCGATTATCGGCTTTGCCAAGAACCTTGGCTTTGAAACGATATTAGATATTTCGCCTGCTGTTTTTAGTGATCTGGCGATCTCTTATGACGATCTTAGCTTCTTTGCAGAATTAGGCGCGGACGGTATCCGCTTGGATCAAGGGTTTGATGGCAGTAAAGAAGCCCAGCTGACCTTTAATCCATTTGGCTTGGCGATTGAATTGAATATGAGTAATGATGTGAACTATTTAGAAAATATCCTTTCTTATCAAGCCAATGAACCTTTTTTATATGGCTGCCACAATTTTTACCCCCAACGAGGCACAGGCTTAACGGATGCTTTTTTCCGCAGCTGCAGCCAACGTTTTAAAAAATATGGGTTGAAAACAGCCGCCTTCATCACTAGTCAATCAGCCAAAATCGGCCCTTGGGAAGTCAATGATGGCTTACCGACCTTAGAATCTTGTCGAGATTTACCATTGGCGCTGCAAGGGAAGCTGCTTTTTGCTTCTGGGTTGATCGATACCGTGATTATCGGCAATGCTTATGCGTCGGATGCAGAGCTGAAAGCTCTGGCGGCGATCGATCGTTACAAGCTGACCTTTGGCGTTCTCGTAGACGCAGACGCCAGCGAAATCGAACGAAGAATATTAGCCGAAACCAATCATTTTCGGCGTGGTGACAGTAATGCGTTAGTCGCTCGTTCCACACAGTCACGGGTGAAGTACCGTCCCATCGAAAACCTCCCTCATACAAACCAAGAACCTTTTGCCTATGGGGACATCGTTATCGGCAATGATACCTTTGGCCAATACAAAAACGAATTGCAGATCGTTTTGACCCCTCACCAAGACACACGGAAAAACAAAGTCGGCGCCATTTCAAATGACGAGCTGCCTTTATTGGAATATTTAAAACCGTGGACCAAATTTGCTTTCGAATTATTGGATTAACTCTTTAGAAAAAAGCCGCTGATCACAAAAGGATCAGCGGCTTTTCTTAGGTATTAATCTTCTCTTTTGGACTCATCGATTTGATAAACAAATGACGGATCAATCGCTTGATCCAGTGTGTCAAATGCACCCTGGATGCGCCGTTCGACTTCCGCCAAGCCCTCTTTGTCCATCTTTTTGATGTCACTGATGTCAATGGGCTCCCCAAAGCGGACGGTTACTCGCTTGCGTTTAAAAAGATCTTTTAACGTCAGCGGTCCTTGATAAACAGAGGGAACGATCTTGACCTTAGCCATTTTTGCGATCAACGCCATGCCGCCTTTTAAAGCCGTTGCGTGTCTCGTACCACTTGGAAACATGATCAAGCTAAGATCCGTTTCCTTCAAAATTTTGACTGGCGTCTTTACCGCGCTCGGTCCCGGTTTGTCTCGTTTAACTGGAAAAGCATTGGCATGGATCAAAATGAACCGTAAAATCGGGTTTTTGAACAGCTCTTCTTTCGCCATAAAACTAAATTTCTTTGGTCGAGCAGCCACTGCTAGGTACAATGGATCCCACCAGGTTCGGTGAGGAGCCACTAAAATGTAGTTTTCATTTTTAGGTAAAACCTCTTTGTTTTGATAACGAGCATTGCCGTTGATCAAAAATAATACTACGCGAACCACACCGCGCATAAAGCGAAAAAACATACTCATTTTCCTTTCTATTTCTCTCCTATTCAAGTATGCAAAAAAACGGTTTAAATGACAAGCATTTTTTAGCGTTTCCCATTATTCTTAATCGTAGTATAATACATTGAAATGAATTTAGAACAGGAGTATGCTTCATGTTGCAACCGAACGAACGCATCGACCAATTGTATGCCGATGACATCAAGATCATTCAAAGTTCCGAAGTTTTTTCTTTTTCATTAGATGCTGTCTTATTAGCAAATTACGCTAGAGTGCCAAAAAGAGGTGTAATCGTTGACCTTTGTGCAGGGAATGGCGCAGTCGGTTTATTTATCAGCAAAAAAACGACCGCTCATATTTATCAAATCGAATTGCAAGAACGCTTAGCGGATATGGCGCAGCGCAGTATCGAATTAAACGACTTGCAAGACCAGCTGACGGTCTATCCTATGGACTTGAAGAACCTCTTTCAAAAAATCAAGCCTGATTCCGTCGATCTATTGGTCTGCAATCCCCCTTATTTTAAAAATGTACCGACGGCGATCAAAAACCCGAATCCCTATTTAGCGATCGCTCGGCACGAGATCACCACAACTTTAGATGAAGTGATCCAAACCGCTAGCAAAGCGTTAAAAATGAACGGACGGTTTGCGATGGTTCATCGCCCGGATCGCTTTCTCGATATTTTGGACCATATGCGCGCCCATCGAATCGCACCAAAGCGCGTCCGCTTCGTCTATCCGAAAGTAGGCAAAGAGGCCAATATTTTATTGATTGAAGGAATCAAGGATGGCAAGGCGGATGGCTTTAAAATTGATTCCCCTCTCATTACCTATGATGAAACGGGTGCCTATAGTCCCGAAGTGAAGGCGATGCTCTATGGCTGCTGAGAATCATTATTTTTATGTGTTGCGTTGCAACGATCAATCCTTCTACGGTGGCTATACCACTGATTTGAGCCGCCGCTTATTAGAGCACAACAAAGGGATCGGAGCAAAATATACCCGTCCTGCTAGTCGCAGACCATTACAAATGATCCATGCGGAAAGCTTTTTTACTCGCAGTGAAGCCACTCAAGCAGAAGCAGCCTTCAAAAAATTGTCTCGCAAAAAGAAAGAGGACTACCTGAGCAGCCATAGCGAGAGTAATGTTATCTGACCAAGCATACAAAAAACTACCTGCGCACGGAAGATTCCTGCTTGAAGGAGCTTTCTTTCGTGACTTAGGTAGTTTTCTTTTATGGTTATTCATTCCTATTTGGTAACGCCCATTGGGTTTGACTTTTCCCAAATTCTTTCGGGATCACAGAATCGACGGATTGATATTCGAGGGTTTCTTGAGTCTTTGGAATCGTAATTGCCGTCAAATAGTTGTTGGTTTCGGAATAGAAGCCGATCGTTTCAAAGGAAGGATCAGTCAAATGATATTGAACCCCCTGCAGCTTAGCCGTTGTTTCCTCTTCCACAAATGTCGGTTGATAGCGAGCATAGTAAACCTGGGCGCCCATTTTAAAATATACGGAGTTATGAGCAGATCCAAGAAATTCAATCGCCCGTTCCACTGGTACTGCTTGATAGATCCCTAAAGTTTCAATCGCTTCATTGCTTTGGATGCGCTGATAAACTGCTGTAGTATCAGATTCGTAATATTTATAGCCTAAAAACATTTTTTCGCGGTCTCGGATATTCGGTGTGATCAGCGCATTATACGTTTTGAATTCACCATACACTTGATCTCCAATAAAAAAGCCTAGCAGACACGCAACGACTATGCCGCCAAGCAATAGCGTCACTTTCGGGTTACGGTTTTCTCGATAAAGCAGAACCATCAGGAACCCTAATAATGCGATCAGACCAACCACCATGAGAATTGGTAGGAACACATAGTAAAAACGCTCACTTTGCAGCCATTTTTCGATCGTCATAAATGCAATCATTCTTTCTTCCCCTTCGATTCCTCACTACCTACTGTTTTTCCCTTGGTCAACCAGTAGAAGGATCGTCCTTTCATCCCTTTTCTTGCCAGCGACTCTTCCGACGCTCGATTCACATGTAAATTCTTATGAAATTAATTTTACCATAAGTATGTATAAAAGATAAGTATTCGTTGGATTGCTTTTCACGACCAGCATCCATTGACAAAACGAGGGTTTTATCAGATAATATTGATGCTAATAGGGAATGAATGTCTCCCTCAGTTCTTACTGAAACCGCAATTTTGCTAATGACTTCTACCACTTTTTTTTAGTGTGTAGTAGTCATTTTTTATTTTCACTCGTTCATCATAGTTGCAAGAGCATTATTCCTATCTTTTTTAAAGGATCGTGATAGAAATGAAGAAACAAGAAACAACGTATTTTGAACTGACTGCATTAGGTTTGCTCAGTCTGGTGATTGGGGTGCTTGCTGGAGCTGTTGACACTTTCTTTGGCAAAATTTTGCTGTTCTTAAGTGCCTTCCGTGAAAGTCATTTTTTGCCATTGATTCTCTTCTTACCAATTATCGGTATTTGCTTTACTTACCTTTTCCAAAAGTATGGCGATCGGAGTCCTCAAGGAATGAACTTAGTGTTTTTAGTCGGGCAGGAAGAAGAAAAAGATATTCCGCTGCGTTTGATTCCTTTTGTAATGGTGGGAACCTGGCTGACGCATTTATTTGGAGGAAGCGCAGGCAGAGAAGGAGTTGCGGTTCAGTTAGGTGCCACCATCGCCAATCGTTTAGGAAATTGGGTGCGACTAGAAAAGTACGCCAGCACCCTGATCATGATTGGGATGGCTGCGGGATTTGCTGGTTTATTTGAAACCCCCATCGCTGCAACGTTCTTTGCATTGGAAGTGCTTGTCATCGGTAAATTCAGTCATCATGCCCTCTTACCTGCTTTGCTGGCTGCTTTCACTGCTAGTACGACTTCTCAATGGTTAGGCTTAGAAAAATTTAGTCTTATGTTGCCTCAATCCGTCGATTTGACGATACCTGTTTTTCTGAAATTACTTGTGATTGGGTTGATTTTTGGTATGGTTGGCGGCAGCTTTGCGGGCTGTTTAGAAACGATGAAACGCATCATGAAGCGGCGCTTCCCGAATCCACTGTGGCGTATTGGGATTGGCGCATTGGCGTTAGTCTTGCTTTTTGTTTTGTTGTATCAAGGGCGTTATTCAGGCTTAGGAACAAATTTGATCAGCGCGAGTTTCACGAAGCAACCGATCTATTCTTATGATTGGCTGCTTAAGTTGGTATTGACCGTATTAACCATCAGCATTGGTTTTTTGGGTGGAGAAGTCACCCCTTTGTTTGCGATTGGCTCTTCTTTGGGGGTCGTGTTGGCGCCGCTGTTCGGACTGCCTATCGAACTGGTAGCAGCACTAGGCTATGCCAGTGTTTTTGGCAGCGCCACTAGCACCTTATTTGCACCGATCTTTATTGGTGGAGAAGTCTTTGGCTTTCAAAACCTACCCTTCTTTGTGATCGTCTGCTCCGTCGCCTACTTTATCAGTAAACCTTATAGTATCTATCCGTTACAAAAAAGATCGGCAAAAGGACAATGAGCCACTTCTAAACACGACAAGAGCAAAGAAAAAACCGCGAACAAGTCGCGGTTTTTTTGCTATTTTGCACGTTTTAAATAAGTACCTTCAGCTGTATTGATTTCTAGCATTTCGCCTTCTTCAACAAAGTCAGGAACATTGACAACTAAGCCCGTTTCCATCGTTGCTGGCTTTCCTGAACCAGTCACAGTTGCCCCTTTGATCGATGGCTGTGTTTCAACAACTTTCAAGATTACGCTTGAAGGTAGTTGCACGCCAATCACTTCGCTGCCGAAGAATTGGATTTTTACTTCCATGTTTTCTAGAATGAACTTCATTTCTTCTTCAACCACTTCAACTGGAATTTCATATTGTTCATAGGTTTCCAGATCCATAAAGAATGCGGTATCGTCCATTGTATATAGGTATTGTACAGCTTTCGTATCGATATGCGCTTTTTCAAATTTTTCTTCTGGACGGAAGGTTGTATCGTAAGTAGAACCAGTCCGAACGTCACGTAATTTCATACGCATAACCGTATTTCCTTTACCTGGTTTGTGGTGGCTGGCATCTAATACTTTGATAAGTTTGCCGTCTTGAACAAACGTCATTCCAGCTCTTAAGTCACTTGCATTGATCATAATTTTGAAATCTCCTTCACTATGTGATAATCCTTGTCTATTGTATCAAAAAAAACAGCTTTATTCTAGCTAAATCAGTGGGAAGGTCGCACAAGTTTGCGCCGCTTCTCCATGTAGTGAGGATCGTACTCATCCGTTTCAATATAAATATAGACTTTTTTATCTGCCATTTGATGTCGGATCTCGGCTTCGATCTCATTAATGATCTCATAGCCGACCTCTTCTTGTTTTGCGGCAATATCGACTTTCGCTGCAATCAAAATTTCTGCTGGCCCTAAATGGACTGTTTTCACATCGATCAAGCGATCAACATCAGGACGTTCAAACGCTTGTTTGATCACTGCTAAATCACGTTTAGTAACACTTTCCCCAATCAGTAGACTGTAAAATTCGCGGGCTAAGAAGATCGCTGCTACCATCAATAAAAGACCAATCAATAAGCCGCTGAAGGCATCAAAAAATGCGTTCCCGGTAATCATTGTTAAAACCGTTCCGATCAGTGCGATCATCAGACCGATCACCGCACAAAAGTCTTCTGTGAAAATGATCAAAATCTCACTATGCCGACTTTCTTTCAAAAAACGATAGATTGGTTGACGTTCGACGTTTAGCTCGCGGATCTCCTTGATTGCGATCCACAACGAACTTCCTTCAACGATCATCCCGAAGATCAAGATAGCGATCACTAACCAGGTATTGCCGACTTCATGGGCGGGATGCAGCAGCTTTTCCACTGCTTCCATCACGCCTAATGCGCCCCCACCAAAGAAGAGCATCATCGCAACGATCGTGCTGAAAAAATATTTCGCCCGACCTTCACCAAACTGATGCAGCTCACTTTGTCCCTTTGTTGCCCGTTTATCACCGATCAATAAAAAGATCTGATTGCTGCAATCCACGACACTATGAATGCTTTCATTCAGCATGGCCGCACTACCGCTCAAGGCATAACCGACAAACTTACTGATCGCTACCAAAATGTTTGAGATCAGTGCAGCGATGACCGCCATCATGCCATTTGCTTTCTTTTCCACACCTAACGCTTCCTCTCATCAATAAACTCCCTGCTTATTATGCAACTATTCTTCACGAATGGATCAAGCTGCCTCTAGTTCCTCAATCAACAGGTGCTTGCTTTTTCAACTTCGCCTCTCTACGGCTGATTTTTTTGGTCCAAAAACCGCCCGAAATATACTTGGGTTCATAGCTGATGATAAACGCTCGCTCTTCCACCGCTTTGATCGTTTGATAGAGCTTTTTCTCACTTTTTCTTTGGGAAAGAATCTCTAAAATCAGTCGCGGGCCTTCCAATCCTTCACCAAAGCTTTGTGTCACACCATAACCCTCTTGTCGCAAAATCTTCGGCAAACTCTTTTCTTCATCCGTATTACTAGGTAGGATCACTGTGACCATTGTATAGCCCAGAGCCAGCTTATCTTCGATTTTGATCCCGATACTGACTCCTGCAGCATAGCCTAGTGCATAGAACAAGAGATTCAGCGGGTTATCCAAACGATCCAATACCATAGATAAGCCTAAAATATAGATCGTGATTTCGATCATACTCACTAATGGGGCAATCACGCGATACCCTTTCATTGTCAATAAAAATCGCAGTGTGTTCAATGTGACATAGGCGAGATTGATAAAGAAAATCATCGCCAGCATTTGTAGATCAACTTCCATCTTTGATTCCCCCTTGTTCTTAGCATATCAAAAGGCAAGCGAAAATTAAAATATTTGAGCAGGATTTAATTACTAAAATAGCTAAATAAAATTTATTCTGGAGAAGACACATTGCTTAGGTGATTTTGTTGAGGACTACCATGTTATGATTTTGCTCATCGATACACTACCTGTGGTTTCACTCACTTCTATTGATTGAAAAGCGTATCTACCAAAGTGGGAAAAGTAGTGTAAACCACTACTCGTTTGTTTCAGACAAAAAAGAAGTCCAATGGCAAATGGACTTCTTTTTGTCTGATCAACTTTTACAGTGTTCGATCATATTCACGATTGCAGAACATACTTACTTGTTTTCCAAGGGGTTATTCGTCAGCACCAGGTACGAAACTCAGCTCCCAATGGATGGTTCCTTGATAACTTGTTGCTTGCGGCCTCGCGCCAATAGGGATTTCCAGCTCGACACTTTTTTGCATGGTATCCTCGTTTCCATAGCGTTGAATCCAAGTTCCCGCCCCTTGCTTTTCATTGGCACGTGCAATCACTTGGTTCTGCGGTCCCAGCTCGATTGCATCAAAGTAGTCTGGTGCTTCAGAGGGATTTTCTCTAGAGGTAACCATTTCAATATTCGTCAAATGCACACTCGCTCCTTTTAAGTGGTGCTTAAACGCATCCGTGCTAACGAACCCTTCCTCTGATAATCGGGCACTCAAGGTCCAGCCCTTTTGAAGAAATCGACGATCGGAAACCTGAATGTAGTTTGGTCGTTCGGTTGATTCATGATCATCCACTAAAGAAATTCGTTGCGGACGCGCCGGATAGCGGCTTGTCGACGAGCGAATCGGTACTGTACCAAAATCGAATTGTGAAACAAAGTCTATACTGATAAACCCGCGATTTTCTGGTATCAAGGGTGGATTTTCAGGTAGAATCGGTTGATCAGGATCAAGGGGATCTTTTGGGTCTACGTCACCAATGGGTTCCACAGTGGTTGATGCTTCTGCCCATTTGCCATCAAGAAATGCCTGAGCGGTGACCACCTCACCTTGAGTAAAATACTGGAAAGGTTCTAAATCAGATAGATCAAGTAAATAATGCCCGTTTTCATCCGCTTGGGTGTGAAAATACGTGCTATTGCCAGCACTATCGACTGTCGTTTCAAGCGTCGGTTCTGGCATCAGTCCCTCTCTTTGGAATCGAAGGTAGCTACCAGGATTGGCGGTTCCCGAAATCGTATAGGCATTAGGTAAGGTTCTATCTTCTGTCAAAGGATCGATGGTCACCGTGACGTCTGGTATGTTCTCAAACAATAGCCGTTGCGAACGAGAAGCAAACTGCGCGGCAAACCCTCGACTTGTTTCCTCATTCAGCGAAGATACATTGGTCACATTGGTATTGGTTCCTGAAATCGCCGCAGTCATGGACAGAATCGGTTGCCACTGAAAATCAACTGTCTCTCCTGTATTTCCATGCCGCCACTGGCGAATCGCCTGATTCTTTGCAGTGATTCCTCCCCCTTCAATTAGACCATTTGTGGTGGTCGTTATGGGGCGGGTTCTTTGCAAATTGACACGCTTGGCATCGTCGATCGTCAATCTTGCGGGATTGTTGGCGCCGGTAAAGAAAAGTAGCCGTTGGACAGCTTGTGGGCTGTCCGAACGAATATCTAAGGTAGCATCTTTGCCTACGTTGAGATTGCCAGTCGTGCCAGAGAAGTGGAAGATATTTGCGGTTGTATTTTGATTTGTTGCTTCAACCTCTAAGGTGCTGCTGTCTTCTAAGGTGACATGCGTATTGGCACTTAACCAGAAAATATGACTGTACAACGTTCGGTTTGCAGCAGCAACCGACAAGCGACTTTTTTCCATTAAGCGAATATCATGGGGCGTGCCTGATGTGATGACTGCTGGGCTGTTGTTTTGTGTATTTAGTGCCAATTCCGCGCCTTTTCCTAACTCAATGCGTCCATTGCCAGCGACAAAGCGAATATTAGCACCGCCTGCTTCACCAGCTGAACCGTTGGCATTTAATGATAGTCGGGCATTATCCCCTAATACGAGACGCGCATTTGTATTATAAAAATCAAGATTTCCTGAGCTGATCGTCGACATTTCGACGTTTGCTCCCTCACGAAGCTCTATTTGGTTGATTTCAAAATTCGCCTGAGTATTTGTGTGAATCGTCCAAGAAGCATTGAAGTCTGAGGTATATCTAGGCGTTTGGTGTGAAACCGAATGTCCAGAAAAGCTGGCTCGAGAGTGCAACCCGTAAAACAACTGATTGCCCGTATGGTTGAGATTGTGGTATCGAATGATTGAACGCTGCTGATTTGTCATGTTCAAATCATGGTATTCAATTGCCCCCCAAAAGTTTCCATGATAGAGTTCCAAATTTTGCAAAGTAATGTCCCATGGAGAATCAGGATTGACACTCGAATCGCGGAAACAGATCGCTACGGCTCTAAGATCCATCTGATAGTTGTCGAGGCCATCGATGATTAACGTTCTTGAAACTCTCGAGGCATTGATATAAACATAGGCTAATCCGCCGTTAGGATTGACGCTGCTGCTCCAGCCGTCAATTCCCGTAATGCCTAAACGAGGATTATCGTTCGTTTGAAAACTGGCTGTCAAATAAATATAGTTGACCGTCGGATCGACCATTGCAGCCATAAATTCGACCCAGTTAGCAACCCCTCTCTTTTTTACGTCGTCGCCTAAAAGATAAAGATTGCCAGGATCAGATGCTGATGCCTCAGGAAGCTGGCTTTCTATTTCCTTCTCTTCTGCTAGTTGATCTTCTTGATCCTCTTGATCCAAATGATCCAATTGATCCAATTGATCAGTGGAGTCACTCGAATCAGTTCGCTCATCCTCTTGTGTGTCCGTAAGGTTTTCCCGTGCTTCCTTTATTTCAAGCATTATCTTTGAATCTGCTGCTTCAAATGGAAACGATCCTGCTGTATCAACTATCAATGGAACCAAAAAATCACTTCTAGGGGTATCGGTCGTTAGTTTCCAACCGTTCTCTTCAGTGAGTGGCGTCATCTTGACTCCCTTTGGCAACTCCTCTTCAGCAATAACCGCAGCTTTCGGCAATCGGATCGCTATTTCACTAATGGGACGGTCCGTATGAAACGCAACCAGTAACAGGTCTCCTACAGTCCCGGATTTCGTTGATTCATCAAAATAAATGGCAACTCTTTCCTCAGCCTCTTGCTCTCGTATCGGATCGAATGATTCACTCGCAACCGTTTTTTCCTCCAGCTGCGCAGCAAAGAAAACGTTTGAAGAAAACACACTCATGGTTGAGAAAAAGTAGAGTCCTCCAAGTAAGCCAATAATGATGGTGAAATATACCTTTCTCTTTTTCTTGTTCATTTGTTGATGCCCCACCTTTCAGCGTATCTTTCCCTTGAAATCGATCAAGGATCAGGCCTTCCCAAAGAGCAGCTTTAGCCATCAGGACGCTTGCTTCCCTTTTTCAATTGCAGCTGATCAGAAAACCACTGTCCTGCCACCGTTTGACTTGCCATCGATTTTAAATGACAAAAAAAATCGCCAATTAAAATAACAAACATTATAAATAACAAACATTATAAATAACGATGGTTTTGATCGTTTCACTTTATTCTATAGCCCACGCTATTGCTTAGTAAAATCAGAATATTCCTCAGGCGGTGAAAAATGTATTTCACCTAATCACTTTGTGAAATCGATAGTTTCGGCACACAAAAAAAACAGCTAGATGTTAGCCATCTAGCTGAAATCATTCATCGTTATGCTCAAAGGACCACTTCTATTAAGAGTAACTGTCACTGCTATTTAGAACGAAAATAGCCATTTGAAGATTCTTCTTGTTGATCGTCTTCAATCATTCCTTTTAATGATCGATCTAAAACGGAACGTTTTTTTTCACCATTTTTTTTATTGCTGGCTCGAAACTCACTGCGTGTCATCCCAACAGAGGGGTGGCGATTGAATTTTTTGACGGTCGGATCATTTTCTTCTTTGACTTGATAAGCTGCTGGTTCAGTATCAAACAACAAATAACTTTCTTGTTTTTTTGCCATTGCATCCATCAAATCGTTCGGTGTAATTTCAGGTTTTTGCTCATCTGGAATAATCGATGCAGGAATATATTTAGGCACGAAATAAGAGCGCCCCGAATATTCTTTTTTCGAAGAAACAGGAACCTCAGCTTTTTCCTTCTTACTAGTCACTTGATAAGAAGAATGGTTCGCCTCTTTGCCAAAAAAGTTGGTTTTTCCTGTTGGCATTTGCTCTTTCACTGGACGTTTTCCGTACTGAGGCAAGTTGGCACGGTGATTGGCAAGCTCTTCTTTTTGACGAACATTGTGCCCCCGATCCCGTTGGCTGGACTGCACTTTGCGCTGTAAAGATTGATTTTCATCCTTGTGAGAATGACTCACGGGATCTTTGATTTCGGTTAAAATCCAATCATCTGCTTTACTGAATGCGGGGCGATGCTCGGATTGCAGCTTCACACCATCTGTATCATCATAAGCAGGAAAACGGAAGTGTTTTCGTTTCACATCTAAATAATTTGCCACTGTACTCATCCTCTTACATGCATTTTTTTCATCATACCATAAATTAAGGAGAATTTCACGAAAGACTACACCATTTCAGATGAGGACACTTCAGCTAAATTCGGCTGGAGGCACCGTCTCAGTCAAGCTTGCTGCATTCGGTTCTTTGACATGGGCAAATAATGGATCGATCTGCCAAATATCTGCAGCATAATTTCGCACCGTTTCATCTGCCGAAAATTTGCCTGCATTGGCAATATTCATTAGGCTGACTTTACGCCAACGTTGCGTATCCTGATAGGCACTATCTACCCGATGCTGCGCGTCACAATAGGCATGAAAATCCTTTAATAAAAAGTATTCATCATTGTATTTCAAAAGGGAATCAAAGATTTCCCGACCTTCAACTTGAATATTCGGGATCGTCCCATCAATAAAGGCATTGACCACCCGTTGCAAGACTGGATCTGACTCATAGTAGGTGTAAGCAGAATAATTATGCTGGGCGTAATACTGATACACTTCTTCTTCCGTCAACCCAAAGATGGCAATGTTTTCATCACCGATCGCATCTCGAATCTCAATATTGGCACCATCTAAAGTCGCGATCGTTACTGCCCCATTTAGCATCAACTTCATATTGCTTGTCCCTGACGCTTCTTTAGAGGCCAATGAGATTTGTTCACTGACATCCGCTGCTGGAATGATTTTTTCTGCTAATGAAACGTTGTAATTTTCTAAAAATACAACCTTGATTTTATCATTGATGGTTTCATCATGATTGATCAGATTCGCCACTTCATTGATGACTTTAATGATCGATTTTGCGTAGTGATAGCTTGGTGCTGCTTTGGCACCAAAAATAAAGACTCTTGGATGAAACGCTGCAGTCGGATCGTCTTTGACCTCAAAGTAGAGCTTCAAAATATGCATTAGATTCAGCAGTTGTCGTTTGTACGCATGCAGGCGTTTGATCTGCACATCAAAAATTGCCGTTGGATCTACTGTAATGCCCGTTGCTTTTTGAATGTACTGTGCCAGTGCACGCTTGTTACTCATTTTTGCGTCGGCAATTTGTTGCAGAACGGTTTCGTCATCATAATAATTTTTGAGCAGCTGCAGATCCAAGGGGTCATTGCGCCAACTCGTACCGATCGACTGATCCAGCACTTTGGCTAATGGTTGATTGGCTAGCTGAAGCCAACGCCGTTGTGCGATGCCGTTGGTTTTATTGTTGAAACGGGCAGGATAAATGAGATAGAAGTCATGGAGTACCACTGATTTTAGTAAATCAGAATGGAGCTTGGCTACCCCATTGACACTATGGCTGCCGATGATGGCTAGATGTGCCATATGGACTTGATCATCAATAATGATTCGCGTCCGATCCAGTAAGGCTTGCGGATGGACCCCTTGCATTCCTTCGACAAAGCGCCGATCAATTTCTTTGATGATCTGATCCATTCTCGGCAACACTTCTTCAATCATGCGAACTGGCCATTTTTCTAAGGCTTCCGCCATGATCGTATGGTTCGTATAACTCATGACTTTCACGGTGATCGCCCACGCTTGTTCCCAAGCAAGGCCTTCTTCATCAACTAAAATACGCATCAGTTCTGGGACACAAAGCGCTGGGTGCGTGTCGTTGATATGGATTGCTACTCGTTCACTGAGCATCGCTAAAGGCAGATTCGATTTTTTATAATAGCGAATGATACTTTGAATGCCTGCAGAAACAAAAAAGTATTCTTGCATCAATCGTGTGCGTTTGCCGATCTCGTTTGAGTCATCTGGATATAAAACAGCAGTCAAATTTTCTAAGGCTTGCCGTGATTCCAATGTCGCATAATGCGCCTCATCTTCAGCAGGCACTTCGACACTCCACAAGCGCAGTGTGTTGATGTGTTGATTCTGATAGCCAACCATCGCGGTGTCATACGGAACTGCCCGCCAGGTAAAGCCGCCTTCATAGACTGGCGCTAGTTTTCCGTCCTCTCCCGTAACGAGATAGACCTGCCCACCAAATCGAATAGGCACCGCTTTGCTTTCTTTGCGGACTTCCCAGACATTCCCAGAACGTAACCAATCATCTGGTAATTCTACTTGATGGCCGTCAATAAATTTTTGTTTAAATAATCCATAGCGATAGCGAATCCCGTTCCCATTTCCCGGCAAGCTTAATGAAGCCAGCGAGTCCATAAAACAAGAGGCCAAACGACCGAGGCCCCCGTTTCCTAAAGCCATGTCTTTTTCTGTATCCGCAACGTCATCAAGGGAAACGCCTAACTCTTCAAAAACGGCTTCCGCTTGCTCCAACAGCTGCATATTCAACAAATTGCTTTTTAGCATTTTGCCAGGCAAAAATTCGATTGAAAAATAGTACGCTTGTTTTTGATCCTCCAGCAAGAGATTTTTTCTGGTTTGACGCCAGTCTTCTGAATACATTTGCTTCACCACATTGGCTAGTGCTTGAAACAATTCCTGCGGTGAAGCTTCATCCACTTCAATCGCAAAGAGTTCATGAACACTGATTTCTAGCAGTTCACGCAATCGTTCTTTTGTCATAGGGTTACACTCCTTTTTGCATTCAATTTATAAAAAAGAAGAATCCTTGCCGCCAAAATTGCTAGTCTTACAACTAGCAGTTCTGTTGCAGACAAGGATTCTTCTGTCTTAAAACAATCAAACTTTGATAGTATTATACAACTGGATATAAAGATCGGAACTTTGATTCCAGCTGAAATCTTTTTCCATTGCTTGCTTGACCAATACGTTCCACGTTGCCTGATCAGATTGATACAATTCTATCCCTTGCTTCAAGGCATTCATCAAGTAAAATGGTGAAAACTCTTGAAAGCCAAAGCCGGTACCTTGTTTCGTGATCGGATTATAGGAATCTACCGTATCTTTCAAGCCACCGATTTCGTGAACGACCGGTAATGTACCATAACGCATCGCGATCATCTGTGACAGTCCGCATGGTTCGAAGGCGGAAGGCATCAAGAAAAGATCCGCTGCTGCGTATAACTTTTGCGCCAATGCAATATCAAAAGAAATCGCGGCAGCACATTTGTCAGGATATCTCTGAGCAAAATAGCGAAAGCCTTCTTCAAAATCATGTTCGCCAGTCCCTAGTAAGATGAACTGAACATCAAATTGCAAGAGATTTTCCATTTCTTCAAGGACCAAATGGAACCCTTTTTGAGTGGTCAAACGGCTAACAACAGAAATCAATGGGATATCTTTACGGGTAGGCAAACCAAATTGTTCTTGTAGCGCTCGCTTGTTTTTAGCTTTTCCTGATAAATCTTCGACACTGAAAGGATAGTCCAAATGAGGATCGGTTTCTGGATCGTTCATTTCGTAATCAATTCCGTTTAAAATGCCGCTGAGTTTGCCGCTTTCCATACGTAAAATCACTTCAAGCCCACAGCCGAACTCAGAGGTTTTGATTTCTTCACTATAGGAAGGACTGACCGTCGTGATGCGGTCCGCATACAAGATTCCTGCTTTCATAAAGTTCAAGCAATCGTTTAAACGTAGTGTGCCATCATCGTATCTCTCAGTCCCCATACCAAAAAGATCTGGTAAAATATCGCGACTATACCACCCTTGAAACCCAATGTTATGGATCGTCAAAACGGTGCGTATGTTTTGATACGCTTGAACCCAATGATATTTTTCTTTGATCAAGAAGGGAATCATCGCCGTATGGTAATCATTGACATGCACGATGTCTGGAATAAATTCAATGCGTTCCATCATTTCGATCACGGCTAATTGGAAGAAAGCAAAGCGTTCCCCATCATCATAAAAATCATAGAGCCGTTCGCGGCCAAAATAGTAGAGATTGTCTATGAAATAATAGGTCACAGAGCCTAGAACTAATTTTTTGATCCCACAATATTGCTTGCGCCAACCGACCGCCACTTCAAAGGAAAAACAATCTTCCATTTGCTCCTGGTATTCAGCAGGCATTTTCGTGAAATAGGGTAAGACCACAATCGTCTCGACGCCTTTTTTGACCAATTCTTTTGGTAATGCCCCTGCAACATCCCCTAATCCGCCTGTTTTAAAAAATGGGGCGCATTCCGCTGCTGTAAACAGAACCTTCATGCGCTTGCCCCTCCAATAACGTCTTGGGTCACATGAGAATTTTTCTTAATGACGATTGGCGTTTCTTTGGTTCCTTGCACTTTGACACCTTCTGCGATGGTCACATTTTTATCTAGGATCGCATAAGAGACTTCGGCACCTGCTTTGATCTCATTATTTCCGAAGATGATCGCTCCTTTGACTTTTGCTTCAGGATGGATCTTCGTGCGGCGGGCAACGAGTGACTGTTCGACCGTTCCTTCCACGATGCAGCCAGAAGCAAAGTGGCTATTTTTCACGTCAGATGTTTCTGAATAATACGTTGGCACTTCGTTTTTCAGTTTGGTATAGATCTTTTGATTCGAATAAAGCAACGACGTAAATTTATGCACATCGAGCATATCCATATTTGTTTGATAGTAAGAAGAGATGTCATAAATGTTACTTAAGTAACCAGTGTACTCATATAGACCTGTATTTTCAACAGCGATCATTTCTCGTAAAAATTGACCGAGGTCTGCCGTTGCGCCAACTTTTTGCCCCTCTTTTAGCGCAGCGATCAGACGATCTGTTTGAATGATAAAAATATCCGTACATAAGTTGACAAGGTCACTGACCTCACCTTTTTTCGCTTGGATCGCTTCTTCTAAGTGACCTTCACTGTCTACATTGAACAACAGATCACTTTCGCAAACATTGTCACTGCTGATGCGTTTGTATACGACGGTCATTTCATTGCCTTGTAGCTGATGGATTTTCAGCAAGGCACGCAAATCAATGTTGCATAAGACTTTGCTGCCCATAAATACGGTATGATCCGATTTGGATTTTTCCAAATAGTCGATGACATTATAATAATACTCTTGTCCTTCTGCTTGCTTTTTCAATGAGTCTTGGAACAGGTGAATAAAGAAACGGTTTTGTACGCCGTCCAAGTTCCACTCTTTTCCGCCACCGATATGATCGAAGACCGACTGCGTTTCTCCTTCATTGAAAATCATATAGACTTGTTTGATATTGGCATTTTCGATACTTGAAAGATTAAAATCTAACAAGCGATATTTGCAGTCAAACAATAAAGTCGACAGCGGACGGTTTTCTGTTAATGGCATCAAGTCTTGGTATCGTTGCAGATTCCCTAAAATCGCACACATTTTATTAGTTCTCATCAATCGTCACCCCTAAAATTTCAGAATAGCCGACTACGGCAATTTCGTCTGTTCCATCGATCTCTGCATCGTCACCAATCACTGCATTTTCCCCAACGATCACTCGGTTTAATTTAACATTTCTACCGATCACCGCTCCAGGCATGATCACGCTGTCCTTGATCGTCGATCCTTCTTTCACCTGCACATTTTCTGATAAAATACTGTGCTCGATTTCCCCTGCAACATAACAGCCATCCATCACGAGAGAGTTTCTCGCAGCCCCGGTCTCAGTCACAAAATGTGGTGGTGCGATTGGGTTTTTAGAAAATACTTGCCAACTTTTATCCCGAATATTCAACTCCATTGCTGGATCAATAAATTCCATATTGGCTTCCCACAATGAATCGATCGTTCCTACGTCTTTCCAATAGCCAGAGAAGCGATAGGCAAAAACGTTGTCGCCGCTTTCGAGATAAGAAGGAATGACATGTTTCCCAAAATCGACCATTTCGCCGTCTTTTGTATAGTTACTCAACAGCATACTGCGCAGACGACTCCATTCGAAAATATAGATCCCCATTGAAGCGAGATTGCTTTTTGGTTCGGCTGGTTTTTCATCAAATTCGATGATACGGTCATTTTTATCGGTGTTCATGATTCCGAAACGCGAGGCATCTTTCATCGGTACTTCGAGAACTGCAACCGTCAATGAAGCATCATTTTCTTTGTGTTTTTCCAGCATTTCTTCATAATCCATTTTGTAGATATGGTCCCCTGATAAAATCAAGACATATTGCGGGTCCATCTCATCGATATAAGCGATGTTTTGATAGATCGCATGGGCGGTTCCTTCAAACCATTTTTCGCCTTCTGAATTTGAATATGGCTGTAAGATCGTCACACCGGTACTAATTCCATCCAATCCCCAGCTTGCACCATTTCCGATATGGTTGTTTAGTGCTAATGGCTGGTACTGAGTGACAACACCCACATTTTTGATTCCTGAATTGACACAATTACTCAACGTGAAATCGATGATCCGATATCTGCCACCAAATGGAACCGCTGGTTTAGCAATATTCTTTGTTAATTTCCCTAATCGAGTCCCTTGTCCCCCTGCGAGGATCATTGCTAACATCTCTGTTTTCATTTTGTTTGGTGATCTACTCACCGTTCCCCCTCTACTCTTTTTTTTGTGCTTTCTTTACTGCTTTTTTTCGAGTCATTTTGATTTTTTCTGGTTTGATGATTAAAGCCCCAAGTGCAGGCAAAATTGTTTTGATTTGATAGTCGTATTGCTTAAAAGGGGTATTACTGGTCTGGCAGTCTGGGTTATTCGCCACCCAAGTTCCACCAAATACATCCCGTTCCGTGTTTAAAATCTCGCGATACGTTCCTTCGTATGGCACGCCGATCGCAAAATCGTGACGCTCCACTGGTGTCAGATTGACAACCACGATCAAGAAATCTTTTTTCGTTTTTCCTTGTCGTAAGAAAGTCAATGTCGTTTCATCTAAGTTGTCTGCATCGATCACCATCAATGAATCTTCTTGATCATCCAATTCCCAAAGGGCTCGTTCTTCTTTGTATAATTCATTCAAGGTCTGGGTGAAGAACTGCATTTTTGCATTGAATGCGTCGTTTAAATCGACCCATTCAAGACCATGATCATATTTCCATTCTAAAAACTGTCCCCATTCACTACCCATGAATAACAGTTTTTTCCCTGGATGCATCATCATGTACGTAAAGAGATTTCGTAGTTGTGAAAACTGTTTGTAGCGGTCTCCCCACATTTTGTGCATCAAACTTTTTTTGCCATGAACCACTTCGTCATGGGAGAGTGGCAAGATATAATTTTCTTGCATCCGATACATGAAAGAAAAAGATAAAAGGCTTAGATGATCTTTACGGAAAATCGGGTCCATTTCGTAAAAACGCAGGACATCATTCATCCAGCCCATATTCCATTTGTAGTCAAACCCGAGAGCGCCTCCTTCGACCATTCCTGTTATTTTGGTCTCGGAAGTACTTTCCTCTGCAATCATGACAACTGCAGGATGGGCTAACTTGATGACTGAATTGAGCTTTTGTAAGAAATAGTACCCTTCAAAATTCCGATTGCCCCCTTCGTGATTCGGTTCCCATGGGCCTTCATCATAATCGCGATAGATCATGTTGGAAACGGCATCTACCCGAATACCATCAATGTGGTAAAATTCGATCCAGAACAATGCACTTGAGATCAGAAAGCTTTGGACTTGCGGTTTGCCTAGATCAAAGTTGATCGCACCCCAGCGAACATTTTTCGCACGGTTTTCATCCATGTATTCAAAGGTCGGCGTGCCATCATAATAGGCAAGACTGTCATCATTGACACAAAAATGTCCTGGCACCCAATCAACGAAGACACCTATATTTTCCAAATGACAAGCCTCTACAAAGTCTTGAAATTCTTCTGGTGTCCCATAATAGGAGCTAAGTGCAAAGTAACCAGTCAATTGATAGCCCCAGGAGGTTCCTAAGGGATGTTCCATCAAAGGCATAAATTCGATATGGGTGTAGCCCATTTTTTTCACGTAAGGAATAAGTTCATCTTTTAATTCGGAGAAGCGATAAGGGGTGCCATCTTCGTGGTGCTTCCAGGAGCTGGCATGAACTTCATAAATATTAAGAGGTCGATTAAATGTTTTTTGTCTTTTTTTCCGTCCTTGCCATAACCCATCCCGCCATTTTTTTTGTGGGATCGAATGCAACACGGCAGCAGTTCCTGGTCGAGCTTCAAAATGGACAGCAAAAGGATCGATCTTCAATACTTCTCGTCCATTTGCTTGTTTTACTTTGTATTTGTAAAGCTGTCCTTCTTTTACTTGGTTGGTCTCAATTTCCCAAACACCGGATTCCGTCCTTTTGTTCATCGGCAAGGTATCCGTCCATTGGTTGAAGTCGCCAACAAGCCAAACTTGCTGAGCATTTGGTGCCCAAACGCGAAACACGTAGCCATCATCTACTTGATGGGCGCCTAAGAAATGCTGTACATAAAAATTTTCACCACTCAGAAAGTCTTTTTCCGCAGTCAGTACCTGTTGTTTGGTAACCACTCTCTCATCAGTCCTCCTCAAATTCATTTTGATCGTTGACTGAAATGCCAACGAACTTGTTACACTCTTTCATCTTTTAGAAATCGTTTCAAAATCAACTACATCTCTCTATCTAGCATAGCATAAAACATTGCGCTAGTAACGCAATAACCTTAGTTGCCAGCAAATAATCTTTGACAGAAAAAAACAGCTTGAACGTATCTGTTCAACCTGTTTCAGCTCTACTTTTTAGCTTTTGGAAAATGAAGTATGTGACTACCCATAACTGAAACAAACTTGCTAAAACAAGAATGAAAACTACCATCACTGGAAGTGTTTCAGTTAATTCAAAATATGCCAACAGTGTCCCAAATGCAGAAGAGGCGGAGCAAAAACACCAAAATCGAAACCCATAAAAACTGGTCACCACGGTATAAAGACTGATGATCCCCAACAAGAAGAGCTGAGTAAATCGGTCAAATACCGTATCGGTATAATAAATTTCACCTAACAAGGCTTGGATCGCACCAAAACTTGTCGGTACTTTATAAAGCGTCAGCAGAGCGCCGAGCAAGCTGAATGCACCAATCAGAAGATGACTGCCAGCTAAGCCGATTCGAATGTTTAGTTTCACGCGTCTTTCACAACCTTCAATCTAAAAAAATCCTTTTTCCGCTAACTACTGCTTACACAGCCGTTTTCCTTATTCACTAGAGCCGAAATCATCTGTACTTATTTTGCCTGCCAAAGCTCTTTTACTTGTCCATCCGTGTAAACTTTATAGACTTTATTTGCCGATGAGGATGTGTTTGTTCGAGCAATCAAGTAATAGTTCCCGTCACAATCAAACTCACCCTCACTTAATAATTTGTAACTCGTCACTGGCCCATTTGCCATTTTCTTTGCTAAGTAACGCATGGCATGAGCTGGATTCACCAGATAGTTTTGATTGATTAGCCAATCAATGATCACGGAAACGATCGTATTTGCCCCAAACCGTTCCTGTTGTTTTAACGCAAGAATGAGATCGCCATCAGAAAAACGCGTTTCATCGATCCCCGCTTTTGTAATTGCTTGCCGAGCAGCTTCTATTTCTGACATTGATACGAACGTGATCATTTCTGCTTTCGTTTTGTTTTGTTCCAACTGTTCAAAATCAACCGTTTTATATCCTTCCATTTTTATATCCCCTTTCAAAGTTCTAGAATCATCATATCATCAAGAAATCAAAACTCCAAACAAAACGATTGTTGTTTTTTAATTTTTATTCATCAAATTATCATTTGAAGAAATAAGAAAAAAAGCTGCTAGAATCGAATCTAGCAACTTTTTAATAGTCAGAAAATTTAAAACAAATAATATAATTATTAGAAATTTTAATTATTATTGAAATAAAGTGTATTGTATGAACCTGATTTGTTTGCCAAGTGAGCGATCACAAGGCGTTGGACGAACAGATCCTTTTCAGAAGACGGATAACGCTCGTTTTTTAGATTATCACAATTTATTTCTTCCAGCAACAAATGTAGCTCAGGGCTTATGATCTCGACCCGTTGAAGTGATTCCAGAAAAATACTCGGACGGACTTTTTTATTTTTACGAATGCGTTCAAGGATCACACTCACTTGGTCTAAGTAATAGACTGGATCGACATCACCGATCAAATCCATTAATTCATCATAGATCGCAAGGGTGCGCAACTGTTCATTCGCTTCAAAAAAAGCAGGCAGTGTTGGTGGCCACTGTGTTTCTGAGTAAGAGATCAACTGAAATTGTTCATGACTCAATGCATAGACCGCTCCTTGTTCAACTCCTTGCTGACAACCGTAAAAGTATTTATTTTCAACACTTGACGCAGCAAAACTTTTGATAAAACCAGCGACTTCTTGTGTTGACCAATTGCGCGCTGCTTGATAGAAATCATCACTTACTTGTATCTGCTGTTGATCATGTTCAGTATAGATGGGGAAGCCTAAATAATAGCGTCGTTCTTGACGGATGATCAACTTTTCTGCGATCAAGCGGTCAAGAATTTTATCAAAAGAACCATCTGTAAACTTCGCTTTTAATGCTCGTAGTGTCGGCGGCTCTTGGCTATTTAATAGCTCCTCTACCAATTCATGGAATTTCGAAGATTCCAGTATCGGTTGCAATGAGCGAAAGTGGGGACTATAAAAAAATTTCACTGCGTGTACTCCTTATCCAAACAATCATGAAAAATACTGGCTTGATCTACCAAAACAGATCTCACCAGCATTCAGACAGTTAGCTTAATTATCCTTCAAAAACCTCTGTTAATTGAGGTACGATTTGTTTTTTACGAGAAACGACACCAGGTAAAAACGCACGATTGTTGGTTAATGTCGTTTTAAAGGCTGCTTCTACTGGGGCAGTTGGTTCACCAACGACTAGCAGCTCAGAATTACTATCTAAGATATCAGTGGCAACCAGCAAGAACAGATCATAGCCATTTGCTGCCATTGAATCCTTCATAGCCGCTTCCAACTCTGCTTGACGGTCAAAGACTTCTTTTAGATCAACCGTGTTGACTTGTCCGATACGGATGTTTTTAGCACCCATTGGGAAGCTTTTGGCATCTAGGTCCAGCAATTCTGCTGCTGATTTCGTTCCAAGATTCGTACCAGCTTTTAACATATCTAATCCATAGACTTCCAGTTCTACATCTGCTATAACGGCTAGTTCTTTGGCTGCTGTTACGTCTTCGTCGGTACATGTTGGTGATTTAAACAACAATGTATCAGAGATGATCGCTGAGAGCATGATTCCTGCGATCGCTTTTGGAATTTCCACTTGATTTTCTTTGTATAATTTCAACACGATCGTACTTGTACAACCGACCGGCTCTGCACGATAATACAGTGGATTTGCCGTTTCAAAGTTAGCGATACGATGATGATCAACAACTGCCAACACAGTGACATCCGCAATATCCGCTGCACTTTGTTGAAATTCATTATGATCCACTAACATTACTTCTTGGGTTTCCTTTGCCACTGAATCGATCACCCGAGGGGCAGTTAGGCCAAAGGTATCTAACGCAAATCGTGTCTCTTCATTCGGTGTACCAAGCGCTACTGCTTCACAATCTTTTCCAAGTTGATTTTGTAAATTCGCAAAGGCAATTGCTGCACCAATGGCGTCGGTATCAGGATTTTGATGACCGAATACTAATATTTTCGACATTTCTTCATCGCTCCTATTTCAATTGATATTCACTTTCTAATCATAGTAAAAAAACAGGAAAGAAGCAATAGCAATCTCTTCTTTCCTGTTTTGATCAACGGGTTAAGTAACCTTTATAGTCGTCTACATGAAGCAAACGCTTGGCATTTTTCACCCGATCTTCTGTTGGTGGTTCGATCCCTTCAAGGGGATATTTCAAACCAAGCTCATCCCACTTGTATTTCCCCATCGTGTGATAAGGCAAGATCTCTACTTTATCGACATTCTTCAGTGTTTTGATAAACTCATCCAAACGGATCAAAAATTCATCATAGTCGCTTCTAAAAGGAACCAGCACGTGACGAATCCAGACAGGCTGATTGATCTCTGAAAGATAATTCGCCATATCCAAAATATTATCGTTCGATTGGGTAGTTAGCTCTTTATGGGCTTTGTTATCGATGTGCTTGATATCAAACAATAACAAGTCAGTAACGGTCATCAGCTCTTGAAACTTGCTAAAAAATGGTTCTTCCCGTGTAAATGGTTTTCCACAAGTATCTAATGTCGTGCTGACACCTTCTGCTTTGGCTTTACGAAACAGATCGATCAGAAAGTCCATCTGAAGCAATGGTTCCCCACCACTGACGGTGATCCCACCTTTTTGTCCCCAGAATTCGCGATATTTCAATGCCTCTTCTAAGACATCATCAGTCGTTCGTTCGACACCGGTGCCAATCTTCCATGTATCTGGATTATGACAAAACTGGCAACGCATGCGGCATCCTTGCATGAATACAATAAAACGGATACCTGGTCCATCTACTGATCCAAAACTTTCTGTTGAATGTACTTGTCCTGTTACTGCCATAATGCTCTTCCTTTCTTCGAAACGACGGATGACCACGCTCCGTCTGATACTTTCAAAACAAGAGGCGGCGGATTTTCCCGTCCGCCGCCTGAAGTTGTTGCTTATTACATTGCTTCGTGCATTGTACGAGCAATCACGTCATCTTGTTGTTCTTTTGTTAATTTAATGAAGTTTACTGCATAGCCAGATACCCGAATTGTTAATTGTGGGTATTTTTCTGGGTGAGCTTGCGCATCAAGCAATGTGTCACGGTTAAATACGTTGATATTTAAGTGGTGACCACCTTTTGCTGCATAGCCATCTAGCATTGTTGCTAGGTTTTCTTGTTGTGTTTCGTCGTCACGTCCTAATGCTTTAGGTACGATCGAGAAGGTGTTTGAAATACCATCTAATGAGTAATCATATGGTAATTTCGCAACTGATGAAAGGCTTGCCAAAGCACCATGCGTATCGCGACCATGCATTGGGTTTGCACCTGGAGCAAATGGTGCGCCTGCACGACGTCCATCAGGCGTGTTCCCTGTTTTCTTACCATAAACCACGTTAGAAGTGATAGTAAGGATCGACGTTGTGTGTTTTGAATCACGGTATGTTTTCGTGCGTTTTACTTTTTTCATGAAGGCTTTCAACAAGTTGACTGCGATATCATCTACGCGGTCATCATTGTTTCCGTATTTCGGATAATCGCCTTCGATTTCGTAATCTTCAACAATGCCGTTTTCATCACGGATCGTACGAACTTTGGCATATTTGATCGCTGATAATGAGTCAACTGCAACAGAGAAACCAGCGATACCAGTAGCCATCGTACGTAGAATGTCTGTATCTTGTAGCGCCATTTCAATGCGTTCATAAGAATATTTGTCGTGCATGTAATGAATGATGTTCAATGTGTTCACATACAGATCACAAATCCAGTCCATCATTGTGTCATATTTTTCCATTACTTCGTTGTAATCCAAGTATTCAGAAGTAATTGGTTGGAATTTTGGTCCAACTTGTGCTTTTGATTTTTCATCGACCCCACCGTTGATTGCATACAACAATGTTTTCGCTAAGTTGGCACGAGCACCAAAGAATTGCATTTGTTTCCCGATGCGCATGGCGGATACACAACAAGCGATTCCGTAGTCGTCGCCCCAATGTCCACGCATCACATCATCGTTTTCATATTGAATCGCTGATGTTTGGATAGACATTTTCGCACAAAATGTTTTGAAATTATGAGGCAAACGTGTTGACCATAAAACAGTCAAGTTTGGTTCTGGTGCTGGGCCTAAGTTTGCTAAAGTGTGTAAGAAACGGAAGCTGTTTTTCGTTACCATATGACGTCCGTCTTCACCCATACCAGCGATTGATTCAGTTACCCAAGTTGGGTCACCAGAGAACAATGCGTTGTAATCAGGCGTCCGAGCAAATTTCACAAGACGTAGTTTCATGACGAAATGGTCAACGATTTCTTGTGCTTCTTCTTCAGTGATCACGCCATTTTTCAAATCGCGTTCAACATAAATATCAAGGAAAGTTGACGTACGTCCCAATGACATTGCTGCACCATTTTGCTCTTTGATGGCTGCTAAGTAACCAAGATATAACCATTGGAATGCTTCTTTCGCCGTTTGAGCTGGTTTAGAAATATCAAATCCGTAAATGTTTCCTAATTCTTTCAATTCGCTTAACGCACGAATTTGTTCACTCAATTCTTCACGTTGGCGGATAATGTCTTCAGACATCGTTCCGTTTCCGCAATACAATAGGTCTTGTTGTTTTTCTTTGATCAAGAAGTCCACACCGTATAATGCCACACGTCGGTAGTCACCAATGATTCGGCCACGGCCGTAAGCATCAGGAAGACCTGTGATTACACCAGAACGGCGCGCTGCTCTGATTTCAGGTGTATAAGCATCAAAAACTCCTTGGTTATGTGTTTTACGGTAGTCACGGAAAATGTGAGAGACTTCCGCATCAATTTCATAGCCATAAGATTCTGCTGCTTGTTCTGACATGCGGATGCCACCAAATGGTTGCAAGCTGCGTTTAAATGGTTTTTCCGTTTGGAAACCAACAACTGTTTCTAGGTCTTTGTCTAAGTAGCCAGGTCCATGAGAAGTGATCGTTGAAACGACTTTTGTATCCATATCCAATACGCCGCCAGCTTCACGCTCTTGCTTGTTCAGTTCCATGACTTGATCCCATAGCTTCGTCGTTGCTTCAGTAGCATCTGCTAGGAATTCATCTGTTCCGTCATAAGGTGTGTAGTTTTCTTGGATGAAGTCGCGTACGTTTACTTCTTCTTTCCAAGTTTTTCCTTTAAATCCATTCCATTGTTCCATTTGATGGACCTCCTTAAATTTTCTGTTCACTAATGTAACAGCTTTACGTGAACAGTATAACACACACCTTAATGATTGCAAGCATTTTCAAGAATTATTTTTAACAATTTATTTTTTTTTAAGATATTAATTACTAAAAACGTTGATTTATAGGTGTTTAATAAATGTGAAACTTTTATTAAAGTATCTTTTTCGTTAATGTGAAAGATTAATTATGAGACAAAAAGCAACCCTCCTGTACTGGTACAGAAGGGTTGCTTTGTTATAATTTATAGTACAGAATCTTCTGCGATTGCAGGACTGATTTGGGTTTTCACTTCGTAGATTTGTCCCCCTGTTTTCTCATCCATGATAAATGAGCCGTTGGAGGTCCGATCATTGATCGGGATTTGGTTGGTGATCACTTCAAAGGATTGTCCTTTTTGATTCGTCACTAGCACTTGCTGATTTTCCCCACTGCCCATATAGACGACACGATGAGGATTTTTCTTCAATTCCCGCAAGACCATCAATCCGCGCTTCGCCCGACCTAATTGGTTGATTTCTTGAGCCAACATTCGTTTTGCTGCGCCACGTTGGGTGATCAAAACGATCGGTGTATCCCCTTCGGAATAAACGAGCAACCCATTGATAAGATAATCATCCGCTTTAAGGTTCATCGCTTTGACCCCAGCTGCTTTTGGTCCCACGACAGGCACTTCATTAAGCGGGTAGCGTAAGCCAAAGGCAAGATGACTGACTAAGAATACATCCATTTCTTCCGTTTGATCCGTCAAAAAGACGTTGACCAATTCATCTGATTCATCTTTCAGCTTCATAATCGTCATTGGCCGTGTTTTATAGGTGCGCCAAGGTTCAAATTCCGTCATTCGTGTCTGTTTGATCATACCGTTTTTACTGATCAGCACGAAATTTTTCAATGGATCGATCTCTTTGTACGCAAAGACCCCAATGATCATTTCATCTTGCGCCAGTGTCATGACTGTTTGCGAAATATGTTCTCCTAAATCTTTCCATTTTAAATCAGGTAATTCATGGACCGGTCGATAGATCGTGTTCCCTTTATTAGTAACCAACAACAGGTGATCCAACGTGTTCATTTGATTACTGTAAAGTAAAGAGTCACCTTCTTTCATGCCGATCTCTTCTGGTTTTGAAGCACCGTAAGAACGCAAGCTGCTGCGTTTGACATAGCCGTCTCTTGTGACCGTCACGACGACTTCTTCTTGGGCGACCAAGACTTGTGTTTCGATCTTGATTTCTTGAATTTCTGCTTCAATCTCAGTCAACCGCGGCGTCGTATATTTTTTCTTGATCTCTCGCAGTTCTTTCTTGATCACTTTCAGCAATTCATTTTCTTCATTCAAAATCGTTGTCAATTCAGCGATCGTTTCTGCAAGTTCTTTTGCTTCTGCTTGCAATTGTGTAATGTCCGTATTGGTCAAGCGATACAACTGTAAGTTCACAATGGCTTCTGCTTGTTCTTCGGTAAAACCATGTTGAACCACCAGATTATTTTTGGCATCTTTTTTGTCTTTACTACCGCGAATGGTAGCGATCACCTCATCAAGGATCGACAAAGCTTTGATCAGCCCATCAACGATATGCTGTCTTTTTTGCGCTTTTTGCAGCTCAAAACGACTGCGTTTTTCGATCACTTCACGGCGATGTTTGATGTAGCTTTCTAAAATCCGCTTTAATCCGACTTGCTGAGGACGCATATTGTCGATTGCCACCATGTTGAAGTTGTAGTTGATCTGCAATTCGGTATTCTTAAATAAATAATTTAAAATCCCTTGCGCATTTGCTTCTTTTTTCAGCTCGACAACGATCTGCAGTCCAGTACGATCTGTTTCATCTCGTACTTCAGCAATCCCATCAATGCGTTTATTCAAACGGATCTCATCCATTTTTTTGACTAAGTTGGCTTTATTGACCTCATACGGGATCTCATTGATGACGATTTGCTGTTTGCCGCCTTTGATGTCTTCGATCTTGGTTTTCGAACGCAGAATCACTTTGCCTTTGCCTGTTTCATACGCTTTTTTTATTTCTTCTTTCCCTTGTAAAATGCCCCCTGTTGGAAAATCAGGGCCAGGAATGTACTTCATCAGCTGATCCAAAGAAGCTTGCGGATGGTCGATCAAATAGATCGTTCCATCGATGATTTCCCCTAAATTGTGGGTAGGGATCTCTGTTGCATAGCCAGCTGAGATCCCAGTTGAGCCATTGACTAACAGATTCGGGTATTTTGCTGGTAGAACAGTTGGTTCTTTTTCAGTATCATCAAAGTTCCAAACCAATTCGACGGTGTTTTTTTCAATATCTTTTAATAGCTCACCACTTAATTCTGAAAGCCGTGCTTCCGTATAACGCATGGCAGCTGGCGGATCACCATCCATACTCCCGTTGTTCCCGTGCATTTCAATCAAAATCTGACGTAGCTTCCAGTCTTGACTCATGCGGACCATTGCTTCATAGATACTCGAGTCCCCATGGGGGTGAAAATTCCCCATGATATTTCCGACAGATTTTGCTGATTTGCGGAAGCCTTTGTCATAGGTATTGCCGTCTTGGTTCATAGCAAATAAAATCCGCCGCTGAACCGGTTTTAACCCATCACGAATATCTGGCAATGCCCGTTCTTGAATAATGTATTTGGAATATCGACCGAAGCGATCTCCCATCACTTCTTCCAATGTCAATTCTTGTATATTGCTTTTGTGTTCCAAGAGACCACCTCCTATTCCTTAACTAACTGTTTGCTGTCTGCTTGTTCGGTATCCATTAATTTTTCATCAACTAATTCAGGTACCGTATCTTCTTTTTTATCCAAAATACTGCCATCTTCTTCTAAACTAAATTGAACATGACTTTCGATCCACTTCCGACGAGGTTCTACCTTGTCCCCCATCAAAGTGGTGACGCGACGTTCTGCTTGGGCAGCATCATCGATCCGTACCCGAATCAGTGTCCGCGTTTCTGGGTCCATGGTCGTTTCCCACAATTGGTCGGCATTCATTTCTCCTAACCCTTTGTAGCGCTGTAGGAGATAGCCTTTGCCGATTTTTTGGGTCAGTTTGCTTAGTTCATCATCGGTCCAAGCGTATTCGACTACTGCTTTTTTCCCTAACCCTTTTGACACTTTGTACAGAGGCGGCAAAGCAATGTATACTTTCCCCGCTTCGATCAAAGGTTTCATATACCGGTAGAAAAAGGTTAAAAGCAGCACTTGGATGTGCGCCCCATCGGTATCCGCATCGGTCATGATGATCACTTTATCATAGTTGCAGTCTTCAATTGAAAACTCTGGGCCAACACCGGCACCGATAGTATAGATCATCGTATTGATTTCTTCATTTTTCAAAATATCCTGCATCTTGGCTTTTTCAGTATTGATGACTTTGCCTCGCAATGGCAAGATGGCTTGGAACTTGCGGTCTCGTCCTTGCTTTGCTGAACCACCCGCTGAATCCCCCTCCACCAAATACAATTCATTTTTCTTAGGATTACGAGATTGCGCAGGTGTTAATTTACCAGAAAGCAGTGACTCGCCTTTTTTGCGTTTCTTTCCAGTACGGCTTTCTTCTCTCGCCTTTCTGGCAGCTTCACGGGCCTCTCTTGCCTTGATCGCTTTACGAACCAGCATTTGACTCATTTCACTGTTTTCTTGTAGATAATAGCCTAGCTGCTCACCAATCACATTGTCTACCGCATTTCTTGCTAAGGGTGTCCCTAATTTCCCTTTGGTCTGTCCTTCAAATTGCAAAAGATTTTCTGGCACGCGGATCGACAGAACTGCCGCTAACCCTTCACGGAAATCACTGCCTTCAAGGTTCTTATCTTTTTCCTTCAACAAATTGACCTTGCGGGCATACTCATTGAAGGCTTTGGTCATTGACGTCTTCATCCCAACTTCATGGGTACCGCCATCTTTGGTACGTACATTGTTGACAAAGGACAAGACGTTTTCTGAATACCCATCATTGTATTGAAAGGCAAGCTCTACTTCGATGGCTTCTTTCGTGCCAGAAAAATAAACCACTTGGGTCAAGGTATCTTTTTCTTCATTTAAATAATCAACAAATTCTTTGATGCCTTCCTCATATAAAAAGACTTCATGAATCGGTTCTTCCCCACGTTCGTCCGTCAGGGAGATTTTGACCCCTTTCAACAAGAACGCTGATTCTCTCAAACGTTCAGCGAGAATCTCATAGGAGAATTTGGTTGCAGAAAAGATTGTATCGTCTGGTTTGAACGTAACGGTTGTTCCCGTTGGTTTACGGGTTTTGCCGATTTTTTTCAAAGTACCTGCTGGTTTCCCGCCGTCTTTGAAGCTCTGTTTGTATTCAATACCGTCACGAACGATGACCACTTCTAGCCAGCTGGATAAGGCATTTACAACACTGGCACCAACCCCATGAAGGCCGCCAGAAGTTTTGTAGCCGCCTTGGCCAAACTTTCCGCCAGCATGTAACACGGTGAAGATCACTTCAACAGTTGGGATTCCAGATGCATGTGTCCCGACCGGCATTCCCCGACCATTGTCTCGAACACTGATACTATTGTCTTTATGGATCGTAACATCGATTTCATTGCCGTATCCTGAGAGTGCCTCATCAACCGCATTATCGACGATTTCATACACTAAGTGGTGCAAGCCGCGGCTATCGGTCGAGCCGATATACATTCCTGGTCGTTTTCTTACTGCTTCCAGGCCCTCTAAGACCTGAATGGAAGCATCATTATATTCTGTGGTTTTCTTTGCCAAACCCACCGCTCCTTTAATCTTGATCAGTCCTTTTCTAATGCTGAAAGGACTGCAAAAAAAATCTTAACACAAAATACGCTTTTTTCAAGCGAACATTTTTCTAAACTATCTTATCCTTTTTCCTTTGTTTGCACAAGCTAGAGTCGCAAAATGGCTTGTTTGTGTTTCACAGCTCTGAGAAAAGCTGTTTTTCTTCTTTGTCTGACCAGCGAAAGATTTTCTTATTGTTGGAAAGGCGTTTTCATGCTAAAATTGCCCTAGCCTTGCAAAGAAAGTTGGTTATTATGAATACGATTCTTTTATTTATTGTTGCTTACCTTTTAGGTTCGATCCCCTCTGGTGTTTGGATTGGCCAACTGTTTTTCAAAAAAGATATTCGCCAATTCGGCAGCGGCAATACGGGAACGACCAATACATTTCGCGTCTTAGGAAAAAAAGCCGGCATCGTTGTTTTATTGATGGATATCTTAAAAGGAACTTTGGCGACCAGCTTGCCAGTCATCTTTGGTCTCCATACTGTCAATCCGCTCTGGTTTGGGGTCTGTGCGATCTTAGGTCATACCTTCCCGATCTTTGCCAAATTTAAAGGCGGCAAAGCAGTGGCGACAAGTGCTGGGATGCTCTTAGGATACAATCCGCTCTTTTTCATTTATTCTTCATTGATTTTCGTTATCTGTCTTTATGTGACAAGTATGGTGAGCCTGACCAGTATGATCGCGGCGTGTTTGATCACCTTATCGACGATCGTCTTGCCTTTTATCGCACCTGCGATCTTGCCTGAGCAAAATTGGCTGCTGACCTTCATTGCGATCGGCGTAACGATTTTTATCTTTATTCGCCATCGTGAAAACATTACCCGCATCAAAGATGGGACCGAAAGTCGAGTACCCTTTGGACTGAATAAGGGTCAAACGAACAAATAAGCAGAAGCTGAGAAAAGTCATTGCGCTTTTCCCAGCTTCTTTTTTCATACGTTTATTTAACTGTAATGGAATACTTTGTTTCAAATAATTCTTCAGGTAGAAGTGCTTGAATCCCCAGCTTCTCTGACAGCTCACCGGAGGCTTCTAGCGTATCTGCGATGCCGCACCATGGTTCAATACATAGAAATGGCGATTTCACTGGATACGTGGACCAAAAACCGACATACGGCATATTATTGTAGCTTAACGTGACACTATGAGGCGATTTTTCACTGCGAATCGAGTAGGAATGTAATCCTTTCGTTTCATAAACTAGCGCATCATTTGCAAACATGTCATGGGTCAAGCGTAGATCCGTATTCGTTTGACCGAGTGTGCGTTGCTCATAATCAATATAATTGCCTTTTAACGGCAATTTCACCCGTGATTTCTTTGGAGAAAAAGAAAGATAATAGTCTTCAAAAGTCAGCCCTTTTTCAAGTGGGACGTTGAATGCAGGGTGTCCACCAATGGAGAAATAGAGTTCCTTTTGACCGCTATTCTTCACTTGGTATTTGACGACTAAGCCATCACCGCCTAATTCATAACTGACATACAGCTGAAAATCAAACGGATACTTTGCTTTGGTTTCAGTCGAACTTTCTAGTAAAAACAAAGCGTAATCTGTGCGTTGTTCAACGACAGTAAATAACATGTCTCTGGCAAATCCATGGCGAGGCAAATGATAACTCTTGCCCTCATGTTGATAGGTGTCCTCTTTTAACGCACCCACGATCGGAAATAAGATCGGTGCATGCTTTCCCCAGTGGTTTGGATCAGCTTGCCAAATATATTCAAGGTCATTGCTCGTATCGACTAAGCTTTGCAGCTCAGCCCCTTTTTCTGCAATTTTTGCTTGCAGATGACCGGCCGTGATGGTAACTGTCATGGTCTCATCTCCTAATATTGATGTTTCGTCAATTCCTCTTTAAAGCGGCTGTTAAGCACTTTTAAATAGGTGCCTTTCATCCCCAAAGAGCGGGATTCAATAATACCGGCAGACTCTAATTTACGCAAAGCGTTCACGATCACCGAACGGGTGATGCCGATACGGTCAGCGATACTTGATGCGGTCAAACGACCTTCGTCTCCTTCTAATGCCTCAAAAATAGCTTGAACAGCTTTTAGCTCACTATAAGAAAGCGTGTTGATCGCCATTTGAACAGCTGTGGTACTGCGAACATCTTCTTCGATACTACGGGATTTTTGGTACAAGAATTGCATACCAACAACTGTCGCACTGTATTCCGCTAATACCAAATCATCATCATCAAAGGATGTATCGATTCTGGAAAGAATGATCGTCCCTAAGCGTTCTCCTGCACCGTAGATTGGTACGATGGTTGTTAGTCCGTTGGGATACAGCTCTCGGCCTTCCACAGGAAAAGCCGTCATATCGTCACTGATCGGCACATTGGCTTCTGTGGAAGTCAGGTGATCGACTAAATCTGTATAATTTTTAGGAAACTGTTTTTCGACAAACATTTTTTTGATGCGCTCATTATTGACATCATGGTTCTCAACAAAACCTAACACGCTGCCGTCGACGCTAATAATATACGCATTGCTGTCTAGGATGTTTCCTAAAATGACAGCCATTTTGTCGTAAGGCAAATCAGAAGCTAAATTAAAGGTGTTTTTTTGCTGCAATAATTCGTTGATTTGTCTTGTCTTTTCTAATAATGTTTTCATTGGTCCGCTCCCTTTATAAAATATACCGGCTTAAGTCTTCATCTTTTGCGATTGACGCAAGTTTTTCTTCCACATACGCTTCTGTGATTGTGATTTCCCCCATTTGCATCTCAGATGCTTCAAACAATAGATCTTCAAGTAGTTTCTCTAGAATCGTATGCAAACGACGGGCACCGATATTGTCGGTATCGCGATTCACTTGATACGCGATTTCGGCAATTTTTTCGATGGCTTCCATCGTAAAGACCACTTTGACATTCTCGGTTCCTAACAAGGCAACGTATTGTTTGACTAAGGCATTGTTTGGTTCCGTTAAAATTTTAACAAAGTCTTCCTTCGTCAAGTCATCCAGTTCCACGCGGATTGGGAAACGCCCTTGCAACTCAGGGATCAAATCGCTTGGTTTTGATAGATGGAATGCGCCCGAAGCGATAAAGAGAATATGGTCGGTTTGTAACGTTCCATATTTCGTATTGACTTGTGAACCTTCAACGATCGGCAAGATATCTCTTTGCACCCCTTCACGAGAAACTTCTCCTGATTGCTGCGATTTCGAAGATACTTTGTCGATTTCATCAAGAAAAATGATGCCGCTAGATTCCGCCAAACGTAATGCTTCGCTATGAATATCCGCGTCGTTGACCAGTTTGGAGGATTCTTCTTGAATCAACAATTCCCGCGCTTCCTTCACGGTTACTGTGCGTTCAATTTTCTTTTGCGGTTTCAATGCACCTAATGTTTCATTCAAATCAATGCCCATTTGTTCTAAGCCATTGTTCATCATTGGCGCTTGATTTTTCGGTTCATCGACTTGGATCGTCACTTCTCGGTTATCCAAAAGGCCTTTTTCTAATTGTTCGAAAATTGCTTGGCGATTGCTGCGAATCTCATCCGTCAATTCTTCTTTTGGTTCTTCTGGTTGTTGTGCGGCGTTGAACATATTCATCATTTGTTCATAAGGATTGGTATTCTTTTTCTGTTCCTTTTTAATACCAGGAACTAAGACTTTTACTAAACGACGGTTGGCTTTTTTCTCCGCTTGGATGCGCACGTTTTTATATTGTTCTTTTTTCACGATTTGGATCGCGTTTTCTACAAGGTCACGAACCATCGATTCTACGTCTCGACCGACATAACCGACTTCTGTGAATTTCGTTGCTTCTAGCTTAACAAAAGGCGCATCAACGATTTTCGCTAGCCGTCGCGCAATTTCCGTTTTCCCAACACCCGTTGGCCCAATCATCAAAATATTTTTTGGTGTGACATCTTGCTGCATTTTTTCATCTAATTGCAGTCGGCGGTAACGATTTCTTAATGCAACCGCCACTGATTTTTTGGCATTGGTTTGTCCAACGATGTATTCATCTAATTCTTTCACGATCTCTCGTGGTGATTTGTTTTGGTTTGTCATATCGTCATCCCTCTTTAAAACTCTTCTACAATGATATTGTGATTCGTAAAGACACAAATGTCTGCTGCGATATTCAAGGCACCTTCAGCGATTTCTTTGGCAGATAGTTCACCGCCATAACGTTTCATCGCACGGGCTGCCGCCAAGGCATAGTTTCCACCTGAACCGATAGCTAAAATCCCTTCATCTGGCGAAATGACCTCACCTGTCCCTGAGACTAAGAGCATCTCCTTGTCATTCATGACGATCAGCATCGCCTCTAATTTTTGCATCGATTGCTGCGTCCGCCATTCTTGTGCCAATTCTACTGCAGCTCGTTGCAAGTTTCCGTTGTATTCATTGAGTTTTCCTTCAAATTTTTCTTCCAAGGTAAAGGCATCTGCCACACTACCGGCAAAGCCAACGATCACTTCACCGTTGTAAATTCGACGGACTTTCCGAGCGGTTCCTTTCATAACGACCTGTTCTCCCATCGTTACTTGACCGTCACCAGCCATGGCAAACTTGCCATCTTTTTCAACCGCACAGATGGTGGTTGAATGAAATTCTGACTTCATTTACGTTCCTCCTGTACCAATTTTACGCACGTGGATGAAATTGGCGATAATTTTTTTGTAAACTGTCTTTGGTGACATGCGCATAGATCTGTGTCGTAGATAGATTGGCATGCCCCAACAATTCTTGAACGGTCCGCATATCGGCGCCGTTGTTTAATAGATGGGTCGCAAACGTATGCCGCAGCATATGCGGATGGATTTTACTATCTAAACTGCTTTTTCGGATGATTTGATTCAACACATACTCGATCCCTGTTGCAGTGATCCCATCACCTAGATGATTCACGAAGAGAACCTCGTGTTCCTTGTTCTGCTTTTCCATCAGTTGCTTGCGTCCTGAGGAAAGATAGCGCTTGACTGCCGCTTGTGCGTAACTGCCGAAAGGAACATAGCGATCTTTGTTGCCTTTTCCGTGGATCAGCAAAACGCCGCTTTCCCAATCGATCGCGCCCAGCGTCAGACTGCTACACTCGCTGACCCGCAGACCTGAACCGTAAAGGACTTCTAACAATGCTTGATTGCGCTGTTGTAATGGCTCATCACCAGCGACACTTTGAAAAAGAGCATCCATTTCCTTTTCATAAAAAAAACGCGGCAATTTGGCGTTTTTCTTTTTTAAATGAATGTAGGCGAAGGGATTCTCTTTGACGATCTCATGCTTGGTTAGAAATTGGTAGAATGAACGCAAGCTAGCCATTTTCCGACTGATGGAATTACGGCTATACCCTCGTTCCGTCAAGTAGCTCAAATAGACACGAACATCACGATACTCCACCGCTAACGGGTCTTCATTGCCAGACTCTTTCAAGAAGTGAAAAAAATCGTTCATATCTTCTTGATACGCTTTTTTTGTCTTTTCCGAATACCCTCTTTCAACAATAAGATAACGAAAAAACTCTTCTTGTAATTGATCCGTTTGCAAAGTAACCCCCCTTTTCATGATTCGAAATAACTTTAGCATAGACCACAAAAAAAAACAAATGAATTGTCAGAATTTAATCAATATTTCAAAGTTTAGACATAATTGTGAAAACTTTCTAAGAATCTTCGTAAGATTCTTATCATTCTTCAGAAAGATCACTCAAAAGAGCCATAAAAACGTACCCGTCCCTTTCTCAAAATAGAGAGGGACTGGTACGTTTCCATTTATTTCCTTTTATTCGATCCGCTCCGTTGTTGGCTGAGGCGAACCATTGCTTTGTGAAACAGCCTGAACTAGCTCTTTGTTTCCTTGTTTTGTGGACATGGTGTCATTGATCAACGCCACTAAGTCTAATCCGGTGGTTTCTTTGATCGTATCAAAGGTTCGAGCTAAGCCAGCTTCTCCCATTGATTGAAGCCCATCATTGCCGCCAAAGCTAACCACTTTATCGATATTGCTAAGGGGTGCATTGACTTCTTTCGCAATTTCAGGTAGCACTTTGATAAATTCCATCAAAATACCAGCTTCGTTCAGCTTGGTCAAAGCGATCGCCATTTTTTCTCGGCTTTCCGCTTCGGCTTGACCGACTTTTGCGATTCGTTCCGCATCGGCACTACCTAATTTTTCAATTCGTTCCGCTTCCGCTTGTGCAGCCAATTTGACTTTTTCCGCTTCGGCTTGTGCTCGGGCGATTTCACGTGCTTTGTCTGCTAATGCGTTTTGTTCAACGACATATTTATCTGCTTCGGCTTTTTTACGGACAGTTGCATTCAATTCTTTTTCTGTCAATTCCGCTTGTTTCTCTTGAATCTCAATATTTTTTTCTTGCTCGATCAATTGTACTTTCATTTGCTCACCGACCGCGATTTGCTCTGCTTTCGCATCCGCAACTTCACGTTCTTGTTTGTACTGCGCTTGTTTCAACGCCATATCTTTTGTCGCTTCTGCGATTTCTGTTTGGCGACGGATCTCTTCATGCTGTGCCAACTGTTCATTCTCGGCTTGCTTGATCCGCGTTTCTCTTAAGGCATTGGATTCTGCTACTTCAGCATTCTTCTTCACTTCAGCAATCTGGGGACGCCCTAAAGCATCGAGGTACCCATTGCTGTCGCTAACGTCTTTGATCGTAAATGAAACGATCTCCAGCCCCATTTTTTTCAAATCCGTAGAGGCAACTTCTTGTACTTGTTCCGCAAAATCATCGCGGTTTTTGTAGATGGCTTCCACCGTCATCGTTCCTAGAATTGCCCGTAAGTGACCTTCTAAGACTTCTTGCGCTTCATCTTCCAGTTCACCAGTGGATTTGCCTAAGTATTGTTCAGCGGCTGTCTTGATCGACTCGGTACTGTTGCCGACTTTCACTAATACCGTGGCACTGGCTTTGATCGGTACGCCTTGTTCTGTATAAACTTCTGGTGTCCCAATCTCTAACTTGTGGGTCAGTAAACTTAATTTATGTGCCTTTTGAACAATAGGAATCACAAACGTCCCACTGTTTTTTAAAATCTTGATGCCTTCTTTTCCTAAAAACGACCCCGTGACGATCAACGCTTCATCGGGTTTTCCGATTCGGTAGCGTATCATCAAAAAGGCGATCAATAAAACTACGAGGACAACGCCCCATAAAATCGGATTACTTAAAAAATCAACTGCTGATCCTGTATCCACCATAACCTAACACTTCCTATTCTATAAAATTTTTACTTTCAACCACCAACGCGATCCCTTTTTTATCAAAATCGACAATGATGACTTTGGTGCCGACTGGCAATCGAACATTGTTTTCACGATCTTCTTCTCGAAAAAAACGAGCAGGATAAACAGAACGTGCACTTTGACTCCCTATTTCCATGACTTCGCCGATTGTATCTCCGACAATCTTTTCCGTCAGTTCGCCGATCACAAACTCATTGCGGCTAATGACATTGCTGCGGTTTTTGTCTGTGATACGATTGTAGAGCCACATAAAGGGCCCCAACAGCAAACTAAATGCAACAAAGACAACGAAAATGACCCCGACCAAGAGGATCAGCCAACCTAAAAATTGGATCACTGTAGGAAAACGCTGTAAATAGTTTTGAATCAAATGAATCCATTCTCCGATCACCATCTTCACCACCTTCTGTCATTGTTACTGTCTATCATAAGTCACCTTGATTAAAGTTTCAAGACAAATTAAAAAAAAACTTTCTCACCAATTATCAGTAAGAAAGTTTTCGATCATCGTGCTTATAATTGTTCCTTGGCTTTTTCTAAAGCAGCTAACGCTCGATTTGCCAATGCTTCATAACGGGATTTCTTGTCTCTGATTCGCTCTGGAAGTTCTGGCAACAACCCAAAGTTTGCATTCATTGGTTGGAAGTGTTTGCCTTCAGCATGGGTGATATAATACGCCATACTACCAATCGTCGTTTCTTGTGGCATAATGATCGGTGCTTCGCCTTTTGCAAGTTTGGCAGCGTTGATGCCAGCCATCAACCCGCTGGCTGCACTTTCCACATACCCTTCGACCCCTGTCATTTGTCCAGCAAAAAAGAGGTCCTCACGTTTTTTCGATTGATAGGTTTGTTGCAAAAGCTCAGGTGAATTCATAAAACTATTCCGATGCATCACGCCATAGCGCACAAATTCAGCCTCTTCCAAGCCAGGGATCATCCGGAATACCCGTTTTTGTTCGCCCCATTTCAAATGTGTTTGAAAGCCAACGATGTTGTAAAGAGAAGCCGCCGCATTGTCTTGACGCAGCTGAATCACTGCGTAAGGACGCTTGCCAGTTTTCGGATCTTCTAACCCAACTGGTTTCATCGGACCAAACAACATGGTTTTCGGACCACGACCAGCCATGACTTCGATCGGCATACACCCTTCAAAGAATTTTTCTTTTTCGAATTCTTTCAAAGGAGCCACCTCTGCATTGACCAAGGCCTCACGAAACGCATAAAACTCCTCTTCATTCATCGGACAGTTCAGATAGGCTGCTTCACCTTTATCGTAACGAGATTTCAAATAAACTTTATCCATATTGATGGTTGATTTGTCAACGATTGGTGCTGCGGCATCATAGAAATAAAATCCTTCAGATCCATTAAAGGCTTGGATCGCTTTTGAGAGCGGTTCAGAAGTCAATGGACCTGTTGCGATCACAGTGATGCCTTCTGGAATTTCAGTGATCTCCTCTTCGATGACTGTAACTAAAGGATGCTCCTTGACACGTTTGGTGACCAACTCTGAAAAATCATCGCGATCCACAGCTAAGGCACCACCTGCTGGAACCGCTGTTTTGTCTGCAGAAGTGATAATCACTGAATCCAAGCGACGCATTTCTTCTTTCAAGACACCGACCGCATTTGTTAAATTGTTGCCTCGTAGTGAATTGGTACAAACAAGCTCGGCAAAATTATTTGTGTGATGGGCTTCTGTCGACTTCTTAGGACGCATTTCATAAAGATTTACTGCGACACCTGCTTGCGCTGCTTGCCACGCAGCCTCGCTTCCGGCTAAACCGGCACCAATAACATTGATTTCTTTCATAGTGCTCTCCTTTTATTTCAAAAGCTCGTCTCTTTTCATAAGAAACAGCTTGTATTAATCAAAAGGACCGGCGCTTTCTTTTGTCAGCCAACGATGAGGCTGACCGTTCAAGAGAATACGCCGATTCTTTTTTAACAGGATATCCTGCTAGTTATTTTTGCACATTTTCTTCATAGTCGCCTTTGATACAAACGACTTGTTTCCCGCCTTTGACTTTCTTTTCGACTAAATAATTATCACACTTCGGACAATTACGACCCACTGGTTTGTCCCAAGAAGTAAAGTCACATTCAGGGTAGCGGGTACAACCATAAAACAACCGGTTTTTCTTCGATTTGCGTTCAACGACTTGCCCTTGATGACAGACAGGGCACTCAACGCCGATTTCTTTCACGATTGGTTTTGTGTTGCGGCAATCTGGGAAATTACTGCAAGCATAAAACTTTCCGTAGCGGCCTAATTTGATCACCATCGGATGACCACAAAGATCGCAATCAAAGCCTGCAGGTTCATCTTTGATTTGAATTTTTTCGATACTTTCTTCTGCAGTTGTCAATTCTTTTTCAAATGGGCGATAAAACTGATCGACAACTTTGACCCATTCTTCTTTCCCAGCTTCAATGCTATCCAAGCTATTTTCCATTTCAGCAGTAAAATGCATATCAACAATTTGCGGGAAGAATTCCTCGATCAACGAATTGACGATCTCACCAAGTTCAGTTGGCTCAAAACGTTTTTGCGTCAATTTCACATAATAACGCCGCTGAATGGTTTCTAACGTCGGTGCATAGGTTGAAGGACGACCCACACCGTTTTCCTCAAGGGTTTTGATCAACGTTGCTTCGCTGTAACGAGCAGGAGGTTGGGTGAAATGCTGTTTCGGTTCGATCGATACGGATTGAACGACATCTCCTTCGACTAACTCTGGCAAGATGTTCTCTTTGTCTTCTTTGCCATCATCGCGTCCTTCCACATAGACCTGCATAAATCCTTTGAATTTGATCTTTGAACCATTGGCAATAAAGATGACACCATTTTGATCCAAAGTAACTTTCATCGTATCCAAAATGGCAGGCGTCATTTGACTAGCCACAAAGCGAGACCAGATCAAGCGATACAATTTTAATTGGTCTTTGTCTAAGAATTTCTCCATGGCTTCTGGCGTACGCAAAACACTGGTCGGTCTTACTGCTTCATGGGCATCCTGCGCCCCTTGTGCATTGGCGCGTTTTTTGCCACCGTGAGCGGAGAACTCTGAACCATAGGTGTTTTCGATAAATTCGGCTGCTTCCCCTTTGGCTGTGTCAGCGATTCGCGTCGAGTCGGTACGCATATAGGTAATCAAACCGACAGTCCCTTGTTTGCCAAGGGCGATCCCTTCATAGAGCTGCTGTGCGACCATCATGGTTTTCCGTGTTCGAAAATTCAGTTTGCGGGCTGCTTCTTGTTGCAAACTACTGGTGGTAAATGGTGCAGATGGATTCCGTTTGCGTTCTTTCTTTTCAACCTTTGTCACTTGAAAGTCTTTACCAGAAAGGCGATCGGTGACTTCTTTAATACTTTCAGCATTCGGTAATTTTTTCTTTTTGCCATCTAAGCCCCAAAAATTGGCTTTGAATTTCTTCGTGGCTTTTTTAAAGTTTCCATCAATGCTCCAATATTCTTCAGGAACAAAATCACGGATCTCTTTTTCACGATCAATAATGATCTTAAGCGCCACCGATTGAACACGTCCAGCACTTAACCCTTTTTTGACTTTGCGCCAAAGGATCGGACTCAATGAATACCCGACTAATCGGTCTAAGATCCGCCGTGCTTGTTGAGCATCGACGAGATCCACATCGATCGTTCTTGGCTCTTTGAAGGCTGCTTTGACCGCATCTTTAGTGATTTCATTAAAGACGACACGATTTTTATCTTTTAAATCTAGTCCAAGTAGAAAAGCTAAATGCCAAGCAATAGCTTCTCCTTCTCTATCCGGGTCACTTGCGAGGTAGACTTTTTCAGCTTTTTTCGCAGCAGAACGGAGACTTTTGATCACGTCACCTTTTCCACGGATCGAAATGTAATGAGGCTCATAATCATTTTCGACATCGATCCCCATCTTACTTTTAGGGAGATCACGAATATGACCGACACTTGCGACGACTTTGTAATTTCGTCCAAGGTATTTTTCAATGGTTTTCGCCTTTGCGGGCGATTCCACGATTACTAAATATTTATATGCCATATAAAGAATGGCTCCTTCCTGAATTTTTCCTACTATTATATTCTATCAATCAGTGAACCTATCGTATGCAGATGAAACATACAAATCGTAGCTTATCATAGCTTTCAAGAAAAGGTTTGTCAAGGAAGGTTGATTGGAAAAATCAAAAAAAGGCTAACTCTTGTAAAATATCCGACACGCTAATCGTACATTTTGCACCATCTTGAATCAAGCGGTGACAACCTTTTGACTGATCCGAAATCATTTCACCAGGCACTGCAAAAACTTCTCGTCCGTTTTCCATCGCTAACTGTGCCGTAATCAAAGAACCGCTTCTTTCCTTGGCTTCAATTACGCAGACCCCTTTTGAGATCCCAGCAATAATGCGATTGCGCAGCGGAAAGTGGTATCTTTGCGGTTTGGTATCGTGGGGATATTCGCTTAGCACCAGATGTTCTTGACGGATCTGCTGGAACAAACGGTAGGCAGATGACGGATAACAATGGTCCATCCCAGAAGCAATCACAGCAATGGTTTGTCCACGATTTCTGATGGCTGATTCGTGGGCAAAGCTGTCGACACCATTGGCCAATCCGCTAACGATGGTATAATTTTCCGTCACTAGAGGTGGAATCAGCTTTTCGCAAACTTTTCGTGCGTATAAGGACGCCGTTCTTGCACCAACAAAGCCAATCATGGTCGTTTGTAGCAATTGCAGATTCCCTTCATAAAAAAGCATCAATGGCGGGTCCGCGATTTGTCGTAAAAGCATCGGATACTCCGCCGAGAAGAAAGTGAGGTAGTTTTGTGCGCCCATCTTTTGTGCGATGTGTTCGTCCGTCAATCGCTCCCATGATCGCCGAAAAACCGCACGGTGCTGTGGAAGGACCCCGATGGCAATCATCTCTTCCAGCGAACAATTCATCTCTTTTGTTTCCAACCAATGCCAAATGATCTTCCAACAACCTTGCAGACCAATTCCCTGACAGTAGTACAGTTTTATCAACTGTTTTTCAAAATCTGTTGCTTGTTGATACTTCATAAACAAAGCCCTCTTTTCTTAGTAATCTTACTTATAAGATTCGCTAAAAAAAGAGGGATGGATGAAATTTATAGATATTGTTTTACTGGCGCAAATGTTTTTCGATGAATAGGACAGATTCCGTGGGCAGCTAGCCCTTCTAAATGGACTTTGGTTCCATACCCAGCATTTTGATCAAACCCATAAAAAGGATAGACTTCATGAAAATCTTTCATTAAGTTGTCTCGATATACCTTGGCGATGATACTTGCTGCGGCAATGGAAATGGAACGGGCATCTCCTTTGATCAAGCTTTGTTGAGGGATTTCCGTATCGATCGTCATCGCATCGATCAGTAAATACTCGGGCTTGACTGCTAAGTCGATCAAGGCTTCTTTCATTGCTAGACGACTGGCTTGATAGATATTGATCCGATCGATCTCTTCTGGACTGACCACACCGATACCGACAGCAACGGCTTTGTTTTGAATTTCGATAAACAGCTCTTCTCTTTTCTTGGCAGAAAGCTGTTTGGAATCATTTAGACCTAAGATCTGACATTCCTTAGGCAAGATGACCGCAGCTGACACAACGGGTCCTGCTAATGGTCCGCGCCCCACTTCATCTAAACCAGCAATAAAACGGGCGCCTTGCTGAAATGCTTCGTTTTCAAAACGCATCATTTCTTCGTATTTTTCCTGCAATAGCTGGTGTTTCACTCGCTGTTTCTCGTATTGTTGCAGCAGCTTTTGGACCCCCGCTCGTTCATCTGCTTGCAGCGCCTGCAAATACGCTTGGTCATTGAAAGCTGGATCAAATAATCGCTCTTTGATTGTCTTAATCGGTTGTTTCATCTTGGCTTTCCATTTCCTCCACTCGATCTAGTGTATATCGGCCCAATTTTCCTTGCCGAATGTCGAAGACAACGAGTTCGCTTCCTCGATCGTAATTGTCTTTATAGCCACGTTTTTCCGTGATTTTCATCAACAGATCGGGCGCTAACAACGCCTCTTCTTCCGCTTTTAGTTGGTAACGATTCGCGATTCTTTCAGGATAATAGCGGGCAAAAAAATCAAGACCATACAATGCAATATCATCCAAATGGATCAGCTGGTCTTTGATCGCTCCGGTCAATGCCAACTTCTTGCCGATCTCAGGATCTTCAAATTTTGGCCATAAGATCCCAGGCGTATCTAGAAGCTCTAGATCAGTCCCAAAACGCAGCCATTGCTGCCCTTTCGTCACGCCGGGTTTATTGCCCGTCTGAGCGATTTTCTTCCCTACTAAGCGGTTCATCAAGGTCGATTTTCCGACATTCGGGATGCCAATCACCATTGCTCGAATCGCACGAGGCTTCAAGCCTCTCGCTTTGTCGCGAGCAATTTTTTCCTTCAAGACTTGTTTTGCTGTAGGAACAATGGCTTTAACCCCTTGATTGTCTTGGGCGTTGATTGCCAGTGCTAGATAGCCTTGTGCTTGGAAATAATGCTCCCATTTTTTGGTTTGAACGGGATCTGCGAGATCCGCTTTATTGATCAAGATCAATCGTGGTTTTTGTTGTAATAATTGATCTAACATCGGATTGCGGGATGAAATCGGCAAGCGTGCGTCCACGAGTTCAAAAACGATATCCACGAACTTTAATTTTTCACTTACTTCACGTCTGGCTTTCGCCATATGGCCTGGAAACCATTGAATGGTCATTTGAACGTTTTCCTCCTTGGTACTTCTTCGAATTGATAAAAAAGACAGTCGTTTTTATATTCGTGTAGTCTATAGGTGACAAGAACGAAGGCTACTTGCTTTTTTTGAGTCTGAAAAACCCATCAGTGCAGCAAACTAGCTGAACTGTTTGCGGATCAAAGTTCTTTTTCCAACCTGATGCATAGGAAAAGCTTCGAGCGCGTTTGTTTCAACGCTCCTTGACTTTTAATTTTGGGGAAGTGGTTGAATGAAGCATCCTTACCGCTTTATTTTGGTTTTTCCTAACACACTCACAATAGTCTGACTGCTTTTTTGCTATCTTTTATCTTAGTTATTGTACCATATTTCACACGACATGTTTCATTCTGACTAAGGTTAAAAAGTCATTTTCTTCTACTTAGTGAGAAAAACGAACGATCCTTACTTTTCATCAATGGAAGTATTCGAATGAAGACGTTTTTTCCGCTGAATCCTGTTACTAATCAACAAGAGGAGGATAAGAACAGTGATCACGCCTAGCATCAATCCTACTTTTTGCTGCTGTGCTTTTTTGGCGGCGGCTGTTTCTTTTTCTTCAACATAAGGAATTCTTTTGCCCCGTACCAATAAACGATGGCTATTGACCATATAGGGGGTACAGGTCAACAGCGTGACGTAATCGCTGCCTTTCACAATTTTTAATGCCTGAGTATCATCAGGGTCGACCGTTTTTATCTGATCTACTTGATACGCCAATGTATCATCAAACGTTTCGATATAAAACTCATCACCGATCTGCAGCTTAGGCAGATCAGTAAAGAGCGTTGCACTCGTTAACCCACGGTGCCCACAAAGAACCGCATGGGTATCTTCACCACCTATTGGATACGAAGCGCCCTCCAATAATGTTGCGCCTCTTTTTAACAACGTATCGGTGGTTTGATCAAAAATCGGGAGAGCGACACCAATTACGGGGATATTTAAAACGCCGATCGTATGTCGTTCATAGTAATCAGGTGTATCAACTGATTCTGAGTCCCTTGTTTCTGATAAATCTTGCGTTTCTTTGATTCCAGGATTGCTGGGCTGCTGTGCTAGCTCTTGATTTGCTCGTTCCAACTGGTTCCTTTTTTGTTGTTTTTCTATTTCACTCATTTTTTTGGCTTGGCTTTGGTAGTAACTGATCAACTGTTGATCCAAAAACGTGTTGAGCTGATTACTTACAAAAGGATAACTGATGATCAAAACCCCTAGCAGCAGCAGAACACCCATCAAAAAATCCAATAAAGTTACTTTTCTAGTTGGTGCTTTTACGCCATTTCTTCGTCTGATACTCATCGTGCTTTTTCATCTCATTTACTTACCCTTTCCGTTTTACAAAATAAACCCCTGCTAAACTAACGATCACCAGTCCGATTGCGCTCATTAGATACGTGCCGACACCACCAGTTGCTGGTAAGGTTCCTTTGCGGCGGTTAGGAACTTTTTCGGGCTCTCCCAATTGCTCTTTCGTTCCATAAGACGTTTCATGGACTTCAAAAGCGATGCGATTTGTTAGCAGCACGTAATTTTTCGGTGCTTTTACTTCTTCCAAATAGTACGTGCCAAATTTCAACCCGATGATATCAACCAATCCATCTGTTCCTGTGGTAAATTTCGTCGCTTGATCCGCTGTTTGCACCCAAGATACCTGTTTGGTTCCCTCTTCGATTTTCAAGTAGTTGGCATCATCACGGTCTTGATCTCGTACAACAAAAACTGCATCTGCCAGCGCTTCGGTAGCGGTCACAGCCCCATCGACTTTTAAGAAGCGTTTGCCCCCTGTCAAAACTTCCACGCTTGGCGGCGTTTGATCCGTCATGAAATCTGTTTCTACATTTGCTTCATTCTTAAAGCCATTGATAGGCATAGCCTGTTCATTTAAATACATATAATACACAAAGCGCAATTGATTTCCCGGCGTTAATTGCGGCACAAATTCTGGATTGATGGTTACCGTAAAGCCATGCTCTTTTTCCGTTACTTGATAGTTCGTTGAATCGATTTTCTTTTCTCCATCATACAACGCATAGCCAGTTTCTCCCTCTGCTGTGTTTTCAAAAGTCAATGCTGGATCGTGCGCATCGATCAATTGGAAATGTTTGTATTTGTTTTCTGCTCCTACTTTGTCTTGGATACCTAATGGGATATTGACCGTTAGGTGATATTGAATTCTTTCGCCGATTCCCACGTCTTTGCCGTCTAATTGTGGTGTTGTTTTGGTAACATTTGTCGTGTCATTCTTGACTGTTAACTCAACCGTGACGTCATTGCCTGCTGTGATCGAAAAATCCTTGATGGTTTCTTGCTCGATCAAGGCGGCTTGACTTGGGGCTTTCGTTTCCTCTAATTGATAGGTGCCTGCTTCTAACTGCTCAACTTTTAACTGTCCTTTTTGGTTTTCTTCAACATCGATGGTCGTTTCTCCAGCAGCATATTGTTTACCTGTTAAAAAGCGGTACGCTGCTTGTTTGTCAGTCGTCCACGTATAAAGTCCATCGGCTGCACTTAAAATATATTTCTTGGTCTGTGCGTTTCCTTCTTGCTTTGAGATGACAAATTCCGCATCATTCAGTGGTTCGTTTTCCCCCGTTCCTCGTTTATTCACAAGGAGCGTTCCTTCATTTGTGACAGTATTTTTAGGATAAAGATGAATCGTGTCTAATTCTTCTTCCCCGTAAGCATACGACCCGTCTGCTTGTTGGATCATTTCGTAAACAGGAAAGGCGATCACCATGTTCTCAGCAGTGGTAACACCGTCTTTAGGGTCTTCTACAATGGTGTAAACTGCATCCCGATCGGCTTGTTTTTTCGGCAATTCAAAAACCAAATCACCGGCTGCATCTGTTTTCCCGCTAGCTACAGGGGAACCAGGCGTCAAGGTTTGGACTTGACGCTTCGCTTCTTCAACGGATGCCCCTGCAGATCGTTTTTCATAAAATGCTGTGGTCACATCATAGACAGAAAAAGTGACATCGGCTAAGCCTTGGTATTGATCAAACTCTGCCATCTCAGTCCCACTATTTTGAATCAATGAACCTGGCAGATTGACCATTTTCTTTTTATGCAGATGGACCTGTGCCAAATTGCTCTCTGCGGATACTTGCTGATTTTTCGTTCCAAAAAAGACAAATGGCAGAAGTAAAAATAGGAGACAAACCATTTTCGTATGATTAAAAATCTTTTTCATTGTTCTTTCCTCTCTTCTATGTTTGATATGTTTGATATTTTCGTTTATTTCACGAATGGTCAAATTACTTTAATGAAGGCTTATCTTTGCGCGTAACGTACAGATAGCTACCTGTTAAAAGGACTAGTAGACCTGCTGAAAGAATCGCCAGCCACCCATGCCAATTCCCTCCTGTTTCAGGAAGAGACACTTTTACTTGATTGGTGACGATCAATTCTATTTGATTGTTCTTTTCTCCAGAAACAAGAAGATTCGGCTGCAATTTTTCGTCAATCAAGACACTGCCATCCTCTTCGATCCTGATTTTCACAGGTGCTGTTAAACCAGCATAGCCTGTAGGCGTAACAATTTCTTCTAAGGTATAGCTGCCTGGTGTTAGATCATGGAAATGAAATACCGCTAGCGATTCTTGGGATTCTGGTAATTCTATCGTCTGACCGTTTCCGCTTAAGCGGAATTTGGCTCCCTCAAGCGCTTGTCCCAGTTCATCCTGTTTATTGACCACCAAATCAAAAGGTTTTAACTGATTGCCATGGGTAAGAGTCCAACAGTTGGCATCTGCAGCGACGTTTTCCCCTTGATACTGGATCTTTCCGTCTGAACCAACGACAAACTCATAATCACCAGCAATCGTATCGTATCCTAGCGGACCGGCTGTTTCTGAGATGCGATAAGCGCCCGGCTCAAGGATCGTAAATTCAGCCGTCCCCACATCATTCGATGTTTCTGAGGCAATTTCTTGATAATCCCCCGCTGCTGTTTTTTGTTGCAGAGAAAAGACAGCCCCAGCTAACAGTACTTGCTGCTCTTTTTGTACCGTATATTTTCGAATAGCAACTGGAATTTCTGTAAACGGATTGGTGATCTCCAGCGTAATCGTATGATCGTCCACTGTGACGGGGTGCCCATCGATCGTCGTATTCCCTTGCGCATCGATATGAATTAGCCACTCTGTCTGCTTAGACAAATGATGTCCCGCCGGTGCAGTGACTTCCTCCAAACGATAGGTCTGATCTTTTTGCAACTCAGTATCTGCTGGCAGCCCATACGTTCCATCCCCTTGATCCACAAGTGTCACTGTCTCTCCTGCCCCCGTTAATTCAAAAACGGCACCTGTCAGCTTCACCTCTCCTACAGCGGATTTTTTGATCAGGTTTAATGCCAAGGGCACAAACGCCTTTGTGTTTTTCCATGTATAAGCGTCCACTTTTGTCGCTTCATAACCTGCCACTGCTCGTTCATTTGTGACTTGATAATCAAAAGTTTCTCCTTGATTGTTATACAGTGGCAGTAAACGGGTTTCTTCGTACTCCGTCCCATCCTTTTCAGAAAGCGCGTAAACCTTGCTTCGTTCCCAAGTTGTCTGATCTTGGGCATCGGTCTCAGTAAGTTTGAGATACCCTGTTTGCCAGCTATTCTCATTGCTGACAGGACTCCTGCTTATTTCAAAATAGATCGTTTCGGGACGACTGGAGGTATCGCCATCGTATTCTTCCCAGTGCTTTTTGATCGTCACCTCCTTCCCAGGTGCTTTGGCGGATGGCACAGCAAACAATGCCTTTTGATCGGACTGATGATTCGGATAAAATACCGTTTCGCCATTCATTTGATACCAAGTATCTGGTTTAAAATCCGCTGCTTCTGTTTGAATCCGCACTTGATAATGAATTTGCAGTTCTTGCCCTTCGCCTAAATAAAGACCTGAAGCATGGATTGTATTGTCAGACATCGAAATGTCAGGCTGCACCGTTAGAGCAGCAGACCCGACACTTTTGACGGACAAGCTATTTTCTTCGTAGACAAATGGCTGCGAAATGGGGTCAGTAATCTCGCCATCGGTGACTGTTGCCGAAATGTGAAGGGCTTTTTTCTCGAGATAGTCGGCAATATCCGCTGCTTCATTGGCTGACTCATAATAAAGATGGCCATCTTCATCAGCAGAAACCATCTGTCTCATTTTTTTCTCGACATCAGCCTTTGTATACCCAGCGGTTTGATCTCCTTGCAGTTGAATCCCCAACCCATGAATCTCGATGCCGCGTTCTTTTAACGCCATCGCTTCACCAATCGTGGCGATAAAGGTATTGTTGATCCATTTATAATTGTTCTGTTGATCAAACGCAAAATAGCCATTGTAGAGAAACGATGTATTCATCGGCTGGTCTTGAGTAAGAGAAAAGGCGGTTCCATAATAACTGCCGTCTGCCTGGGTATGCACTTTAGACACATGATAACTGTAAGTAGGAACGCCATCCGTTAGCAAAACGATGACTTTCTTATGTCCGTTTTGCGTCGATAGCATATCCCCTGCTTGACGTAGCCCCCTTTGTGTAAAGGTTCCCCCAGCTGCTGTTTCTGGCGTCATCGATCGGATCGTCTCTTTGACTTCAGAAAATTTTCCTAATTGGCAGGTTTTGTTTTGATAATTGCTGCCATCACTGGAATAACCGACATAGCCCATGTAGACACTATCCTGAATGCCGCTTCCTTCAATTTGATTCAAAAAGCGATCCACGCCTTTTTTCACTTCTGCGATCCGTCCCATCTCATTCATACTGCCTGACCAATCCACTACCAACACGACATCGATGGGATCAATTTGACGTTGAACATTCCCTCGTACATTTAGGTAGACATCAAATAGTCCTGGGGTATTCGTCTCTTTGGCAAATTTTCGTAGCGCGAAATCTGCTTCGTCTCCTACACCACCATATTCAATATATGAATGGGTCAAATTTGCTGGATCGCCATTCCATGTAGTTATGCCGTCCCACGTTTCGCCTGCATCCTTGTTCCCCTGATGATTTAAGACGTTACTGTTTTCATCAGTTTTCCAGTTCGCCACAGGATACGTCCCGCTTTGGTCTGTCGTATAATCTGGTTCAATCGAAGCAAAAGCCTGTGAAACGGTCGTTTTTTGATAAAGACGTTCTTGTTTAAATGGTTCAATGAGCGTTTCCTCTTCAGAAGCATTTGTCGCCGTTCCTGTCTCGTTTGTCTCTTCCTTCGTTTCTTCGTTCGAAACTTCTTTTGAACTTTCAGTCGACGCTTGCTCCGAGGTCGACTCACTCACGGCTTCTGAAGAGGATCCAGTGCCAGAATTGACTTCTGACGTTTCTGAAGAAGCAGAATTTGTGGCAAGTGGGATTTCAAAAACTGATTCATTCGAAGACAGTAGGTTGTACGATTCTTCACCTTCCTTGTCATATTCTTCGATCTGAATCATCAACTTTAGCTTTTTCGTTTCTTCAGGCAGCTGAAAGATTAGTTCTTGTTCCGTTGGTGTTTGCAAGAAATCTTGGGTTGTAAGCCAAGACTGTGCGGAATCATCCTTGACTTGAGTCATCTCTTCATTGCTTGTTTTTAGTAACAACTGTTCCTTCGTTTCATCGATCGCGTATAGTTGTACCCAGAGACGCTGCTGTTTGTTTTTTTGTGGTAGCTGATAGCATAAAGAAAATTGAGTGCCCTCTTGGTGACCAGTCAGTTTGATCTGCTTCGTTTCAGCAATAGTGATCGTATGTTCTTCTTGTGCACTTGCAGTCCCATTTATTTGCAAACTCGAATAAATGAAAAATAATATTCCCCCTAACATACAGAAAATGAAAGAGAACCAGTGGTGTCTCTTTGTCAAAAACATAAAAAGACCTCCTTTCAAAGAATCAAAAATTACAAGCTGATCATACAAGAAAGAAGCAAAAGACACCTCTTTTTTTTATTTTCTGAAAAATAGAACTAATTGGCACACCTTTAGTTATTCATAAGAAAAAAAAGCTGGTTATTTTAAAGTCAATTCATTATCTATATGTTATTTAATAATGTAAAAAAACTATCGTTTTTCACCTGCGATTTCTATTTTTGTTCTTTATGAGACAGTTCTATGAAAAATTTGTCTCAATTTTTCTAAAAAAAAGCAAAAGTTTTGAGACGTGTCTTTACACCGTTATATAAATACGTTATTAATAAAACAAGAAGGTGATCATTTGATTGAAAAAATACTCTTAGATACCCGAGCGTTAGACAAAATCGGACTCTACGGAAAACTATTATCAATTGCTCCGGGTGAATACAACCTAGAGTTCGTGAAAAATCTGACCCATTTGAGTGCAACACGATTGAAAAGTTTACTTTCCTCGATCCAACTCGACTTGCAAAACCTCTCCCCAGTGAATCTTTCATTACATAAAAACACCCTGAATCTTCCTAAAAATTTGATTGAATACAACCAATATCAGCAATTTTTAGCGCAAGAAAGCATTTCTTACAAATTATTGTTAAGCATCTTGACCAATCAAGATGAAAGTTTACTGGCATTTTGCCAAAGAAACTATATCAGTCGTTCGACTTGCTTTCGGCAAACAAAGAAGCTGCAAGACCATTTGAAAGAATTCAACGTGACGTTAAATCAGTCCGCTATGGCACTTACAGGTTCGGAGATGGTGATTCGCATCTTATTGTTTAATTTTATCTGGCACATTTCTTTAGGAGATAGTTTGGCGAGGGCATTTGATCAAGAGATCGAAGAACTTTTTGTGACTTACGAAGGAACGAAGTACAAAAGCAAGTATGAGATTGGCAAAAAAGAAGCCTTGCTTCATTGCAAAATCTGTCTATTTCGTATCAAGAATGGTCACGCGACAAATCTTTATCAGTTAACGAACCAGTCCTTTATTCCCAGTGGTGAAAATCTTGATTTCTTTTCAGCGTTTTTTGAAATCATTGATTCAGCGATAGATATTCTTGAGATCAATGCTTTGTTTTTCCTTTTTTATTACTGGCCGATGCTAACTTCAGCAGCAGACGTGCGCCTTCCGATCATTCAAGACTGTTACAAGCATGAAAAATCGGAGTTAAAGGAACTGATGGCTGAATTTGAAGCACACTGCCAAAAATTTCTCTGTGATTTTGATTTCGACCATCAATCGTTTCTTTATATGAATACATATCTTACATTGCTGAAGTTCTGCATATTCAAGCAAAAAGTCCCTCTTTTAAATTTTTTCGAAACAACTGTAATCAAAGATAAGTACCCATTACATACGATTTTGACAAATACGATTCAGAGTTTTTGGCGTAAAATAGCAAACCGCAAAGGCTACGAGTGGTTAAAAGCCTGTTATACGGATCTTGCTTTTTATCAAGCGTGTTTGCTTTACCCCATTTACATCGAAAAGGAACAGAAATATAAGCTTAAAGTTGCTTTTGTCTATGTATCCAATTACTTGGTCTCAATGGAAGTGTTTAATATATGTGAACGATTGCCCTATGTTGAAATTGAACGGATCACGCTGCCCACAGAGGAACCCTTTGACTTTTATATTCTGAGTTCCCCACAGCTTTTACCTCCTTTTACAACCGAGGAAAACACTGCGATCATTGATTTTTGCCGCTACCGTGATTTTGAAACGAATCTATGTCAGAAACTCTTGGCTGCTTTTAATGAAAAAATACAAAGAATAACTGCCAATAGCGCCTAAGTCCACCCTTTTCTCGATACAAACCACATCCTTTTGAAAAAGGATCATTGCTATACAAAATCCCCCCTTGGAATCAACAGATGATTCCAAGGGGGGATGTTTATTAGGAACATTCTATTTTTCTCAGTCTAAATCAGCCGAATATGAGTCAATGGATAATAAACAAAGCGGGCATTGCCTAAAATCGCATCGCCTGATATAGGACCAAAGGAGCGGCTATCTTTAGAGGCACGTCGATTATCACCAATGACAAAATAACTGTCTTTGCCTAATTTCTCCACGCCCAATAAAGATTCCAAATCAAAATCATTGGTATAAGAGGCAGACTCATGATCGTTGCTGCGGTTTTTCACTAGAAAATCTTCATCTACCGGTTCATCATCAATGTAAAGCTGATCATTGACATATTTTACCGACTCACCCGGCAAGCCAATCACTCGCTTGATATAGGTCGAACCATCTGGCAGCTGGAAAACAACGACATCAAAACGCTGGATCGGTGAAATCTTTTCGATGACTACCATATCTCCTTGTTGCAACGTTCCTTCCATGGAGTTCCCTTCAACAGGAACCGGAATCAGTAAAAATGCCCGAATCAAGAAGGCTGTTGCAAAGGCGATCAAGGCATATTTTACGACTAGCCAAAAACGATCGATCCACTGTTTCTTGGCATTCACAAATCTACCTCCTCTCCGATTTATTCCTTACTTATTTTTCTGAAAGCAAGGACAGTGCTTTTAAGTACGCTGGGTCCTCTGCTTTGAGTTTTTCTGCTACTTCTTTTTCAATTGCTTGGGCAGTGTCGGCATCGACTTCACCAGTTGCCTTTAGGTCATGAGCTTCTTGGAAGGCTTTCACAGCTGCAGTCGTCTCGTCATTGAAGGTATCGCCGCTCGTGGCATACCCTAACGCTTTAAGAAATTGATTCAGATTGTTGACAGCCGTTGACGATTGTCCAGCTTTTAAGGCATTATCACGAGGTAATGGCGGGAAATACGCATATTCTGGATAATCCTCTTCATAGTCCGGCATCACACCTTGATCGTTGACCCAATTTTCATTCGGTGTCAGCCATTTCATGACCGTCATTTTTAATTCACTATTATCCCCCAGATCTTTCACATTTTGAACGGTCCCCTTACCAAAGGTTTCCGTACCAACGACTGGGATATCCGCTGATTCTTGCAAGGCTGCGGCAAAAATCTCAGCTGCGGAGGCACTGCCGCCGTCGACTAAAACAACGACTGGCTCTGTGACTTTGAATCCTTCATCCAATGCTTCGCTCGCTTTGGTCTCACTGACAACCCCTTGATTGTTGGCAAACTTCACGATCGTTTGACCGTTTTTTAAAAACATACTTGCCATGATCTGGACTTGATCCAGCAATCCACCAGGATTTTGTCTTAGATCAAGAACAAACGACTTCGCACCGTCTTCCCGCAACTCGGTGATCGTTTCTTTCAACTCAGCTGCTGTGTTTTCGGCAAAGGAGGTAATATCAATTCGACCGATCGTATCATCATTTTCAACCAGTTCACCATGGACCGTTTCGATTGGGATCACGTCCCGAGTGATTTCCACATCAAAGGTATCTGCTCCACGCTGAATCGTTAAGGTCACCTGCGTGCCTTTTTCCCCTCGAATCTTACTCACGACTTCAGACAATTCCTGTCCTTGCGTATCTTCCCCATCAACTTTGACGATTCGATCATTCATGCGCAGACCACTTTTTTCTGCAGGGGTGTTTTTGATTGGCGCTTGTGCGACCTCGGGATAGTCTTCCACGATCGACAAAGTAGCACCGATCCCTTCAAAACTTCCTGAGAGGGACTGATCCAAGTTATCCGCATCTGATTGGTTTAGATACGTCGTGTAAGGATCGTCAAGCGCATCGGTCATCCCTTGAAGAGCACCCTCAATCAATGCATCCTCATCGACTTCTTGGTAATAATTCGCAAGGATCTGGTCATACAACGACTGGATTTTCTCCATCCCGCTGGCTTCTGTCGTCGTTTCTGTCGCCGGCTGTGTCGTCTGCTGATTTTGCTGGGCTGTTTGCCATAAGTAGACACCGCCTCCAGACAAAATCGCGACACAGACAAGAGAAACGATATATCGGCTTGTCGTTACATTTTTCATTCACAACACCTCTCTGAGAAAAAACAACTTCGTTCTGAGCATTTATACAGGCAAAACGAAGGACGTTTTTATTTGTTATTTTCGAGATACTCTGCCCAGATACGATCAAAAATATCCATGGATGGCAAATAATCAACGTTTAGTTCCAGATAAGAAGAGACTTCATCATAATCATCACTGTGCTTTGGAAACTGAATATCATGACTCGCATGAGTGGCAAAGATCTGAGCCTCATCTGTATGACTCGGACCTTTGACTGCCATTAAATAGCTATAAAAACTTTTACGCATGTTCTTGCTCCCAATGATCTTCTAAAAAGGCTGCTCGACGGGCATGATTGCGAGCAAAATTTTCAGGATTCTTTTTGTAGTACTCTTGATGTTCTTCTTCCGCTAAATAAAAGGGTTGCGCTGGTTCGATCGTAGTCACGATCGGATCGGTAAAGCGACCGGAAGCCTGAAGTGCTGCTTTGCTGGCTTCGGCTTTTTTTCGCTGCTCTTCGTTAAAATAGAAGATAACCGGACGATAATTGTCGCCGCGATCTTCAAATTGGCCAAAAGCATCGGTTGGATCTGTTTGCTGCCAATAAATCGTCAAGAGCTCCTCAAAACTGATTTTTTCTGGGTCGAAAATGATTTCTACTGCTTCGGTATGCCCTGTTTGATGGCTTTTGACTTCTTCATAGGTTGGATTTTCGGTATGTCCTGCGGTATAGCCAGAAAAAATCGAATGCACCCCTTCGAGTTCATCAAAGGGCTGGATCATACACCAGAAACACCCACCTGCAAAAATTGCTCGTTCCATTATTCATCCTCCGTTTCAGCTGGTAAATATAAGCTCATTTGAATTTCATCATCTACAAGATTGATTTTGTTTGCCTTGATGAACAATCCGTTTTGCATGCGGAATTGATCCAATCGTATCAGTATAATTTGTTCATCGGCATTGACATCGATCCATTCGGGAAATTTAAAACTACGTTTGATCATTTTCATTACTTCACTGGTGGGCAAATCCAAGGTGCCAATCGATAAACTTTTGGCTTTTAATTGGACATTGCCTTCTTCTGTCACATAAGGATCAAAATAGAGATAAAACGTGATAGGAAACCCTAATACTTGAAACTCGCCTGTTAAGAGTGCTTCGTTTCTCAGCTCAAAATTATATTTTACCTCTTGATCCTTTTGAAAATCAGATAGATAAAAATCAATCAATTGATTGACTTGGCTTTTGTTGCTGTTAACGGTCAGAACAGGACTGCCCTCCCGTTGAACAAGTTCAGCACTTTCATTTAAGCCAGTTTCTCGCTGCTGAAAAATTCTTGAAGCAAAGAAAACCGTTGTCCCCAAAAGGATGCCGACCAGAACTAGAAAAGCAATTTTCCAGTAGTTGATCGATTTTTTAGTGCTTGCAGCTGTTTTTTCCAGCTGCTTCTTTGATTCGCTTGGTTTCATTTTGCTTCCTCCTCTAGCAACCAATAGTTTTGTGTTTTGATCACTTCATCGCGAACGGCATTCGCCATCAGTTGATACCCAAGATTATTGGGATGGAAGCGGTCGCCTTCATACAAAACATTGTTGGTGATATTATTCCCGACAGCTTGCGATGAGTCGGTAGTCGCCGACGTGCTGCTTTGTGTCTCATCAGCATTTGGCGCCGATGACTCAGGTACACTTCCAGTGTCGGTTGTTTGTGTTGTTTCCTCAGTTGCGTCTTCTTCTGTATCCGCAATACCGACCTCATCACTTAACCCTTTATAGAGCAAATCGTTGATAGGAATAAAAAAGGCATTTTCTTGCTGATTGACGAACGTTTCCGTCTGTTTATTCCAGTTATCAATGATCGTCTGCATGTCGGTGATCTCTGGAAAGTTCAGATAAAATGGATTGTAAATACCCAAAACATAGATTGGGGCATCGCTATTTAGTTCACGGATTTGAGCGAATAAATCTTTTAAGCGTTCATTATATTCTGCCATCGGTTCCGTAAACGTCTCGATACTCAGACCGAAGAAATTGCTTTGGATCACTTTTAAGACGTCATTTCCGCCGACGGTCAAAGTAATCAAGTCCGCTTGACTAAGGTCTTGGCGCAAGTCTTCATCATTTTTGACTCGTTTTAAAATCTGGTCGCTTCGTTCACCAGCGACCCCATAATTTTTGGTTACTAAATTGCTCAGATCATAGCGGTCCTCTAGATCTCCTGCCAAAATAGGCACAAAGCCGCCCCGAGCTGTTTCATCCCCAACACCCTCTGTCAATGAATCCCCAAGAGCGAGGTATTCAATGGCGGATTTTTTCGAATCATTGGCTGCTAGCTTATCCACAGGGGTCAGCAGTGGTTGCGCTTTGGGAACAGCTAAATGAAACAGTACACCCGTTCCAACGGCTATCAGTCCCACAACGATCAAATAAGTTACTAATTTCTTCCATTTCACAGGTATTCAAACTCCTTTGTAATCTTTGCTATTTTAACAAAATTCTCATAAAATTCCTAGTCGCAATCCTTCAAACTTAAGAAAGAAAACAGCTCCCTACTCTCTGAATAGACAAAGAATCGCAGCTTCATTCTGCTTTTTCTTCCTTTCAGCTTTTCATACACCAAAAAGCGATTCGTCGTCAAACGAATCGCTGAAAGGAAGCACCTTTTTTTTCCGTACTGTAAGTGATCGCAAACGCACCTCTACCTGTATGAGTGGCGATGATCGGTGTTGTGTGAAGCAATGGGATCTCCAAGTCAGGAAACAATTCTGCTAGTTCTTTTTGGAAACGTTCCGTGATTTCTAACCCTTCTGCATGAGAAATACCAATTTTCGTCACTTTTGGCATATTCTTCAATTCTGCTTTTAATTCCTCAAACCATTTATTGAACGTCTTGACGCCGCGTCCTTTGACGACTGGAATCAGTTCTGAATGATCAAAATCCATGATCACTTTCATGTTCAGTAAGCTCGATAAAAGACCTTTGGCACGACTGATGCGCCCACCTTTTACTAAGTTTTCTAACGTTGAAACGCCGATAAATAATTTCGTATGCTCACGCACCAGATCCACTTCTGGTAAAACTTCTTCTAGTGTCTTACCGGCTTTAGCCAATTCTGCTGCCCGAATCACTTGAAAAGCCAACGCTTGGTCTGTCGTGTCGCTATCGATCACGGTGACTTTGGCTTTTGATAAATGACTGGCTTGACGAGCCGCTTCCACAGTGCCACTAAGACCTTTGGTCATATGGATCGATAGTATTTCACTGCCATCTTTGCCTAATTCGTCATACAGTTCTACAAAATGACCAATCGGCGGCTGACTAGTTTTAGGTAATTCTTTGGCTTGCGCCATCATTTGCATAAATTTTTCTCCCGGCAGCGTTTCATCATCTGGATAAACGACACCATCGATCATTACAGATAAAGGCACGACATGGATAGCCAAAGCATCACGGACACTTGGTTCCATCGTACTGGAAGAATCTGTCACAATTTTAAGATTTGCCATCATATATTCACTCTCTCTTTAAATCAAGTCTTTTTTCGTGGTAAAATAACCACAGACCATTTATACTAAGTATAACAGAGAGAAAATTTTTTTTCATCTAATTTCGATTCGAAAGGACGGTGCCGAATGCAGCACATGAAGTTTAGTCGCAGATATTTGATCGTCAATGAAGTATTAAATGCAGTAACCCACGGGATCGGATTAGGACTGAGTATCGCAGGACTGGTCATCCTCTTAATCAAGGGGGCAAATCTAGGGTCACCTATCCACATCGTTTCCTATGCCATTTATGGGTCGATGATGATTTTGCTCTTCCTCTTTTCTACCTTATTTCACAGTTTGATTTTTACCAAAGCAAAAAAGGTCTTCCAAGTCTTTGATCATGCCTCCATTTTCTTGCTGATCGCTGGAAGTTATACACCTTTTTGCTTGCTTAGTATCCAAGGCTGGCTTGGCTGGTCACTCTTTGTCTTGATTTGGCTACTAGCAATTAGCGGCATCGTTTATAAGTCACTGACTCTTCATAAAAAAGAGACCGTCTCAAAAATCTCCACCCTGATCTACATCATCATGGGCTGGTTATGTGTTATTGCCTTTAAACCTCTGATCGAACATTTAGGCTACTGGGGAACATTTTTACTAGCAAGCGGTGGTGTTTCTTATACTGTAGGTGCGCTATTCTATAGTTTAAAATCCGTTCGGTTCATGCATGTGGTTTGGCACTTATTCGTTATGTTAGGTGCTGGACTGATGTACTTTTCCGTCTTGTTGTATACCTAAAAATGAAGCACTGCTTATAAAAAAAGAACAGGAAACTTTCGCTGCAGAAAGCTTCCTGTTCTTTTATTTTCTACGATAAAATTCAAATTGATGGGGATAATGGTTCTTTTCATCGACGATCCCATCGATCACATGATCAAGTTTCCATTGCATCCAATCAATCTCTGGGAAATACACATCTCCGTTAAATTCCGCAGCGATCACTGTACGGTACAATTGATCGCAATCGTCAATCATCGCTTCAAAAACACCTGCTCCACCAGTTAAAAAAACGGGATGCTCTTGCTGCTTTACATACGCCAAAATTTCCTCACGGTCATGCATCACTAAGGCGCCGTTGGCTTGATAATCCCGATCACTCGTCAAAACGATCGTCGTACGCTGTGGCAGTAATCTTTTTCCCATGCCTTCAAAGGTTTTGCGTCCCATTATAATCGTATTATTGATGGTTTGCTCTTTAAAAAATTTCAAATCATTCGGCAAATGCCACGGCAGTGTACCATCCGCTCCGATCAACCCCTTTTGATCTTGTGCCCAAAGTGCGATCAACATAAAAATTACATCCCTTCTGTATAAAATGACTCCGAAATAATAGCAGCAACCTGCAGCCGCTGCATCAGCTGAAAAGCTGATTCATGCTCAAATGGATCTTTGTTGCGCTCCTCAAAGCGCAAGCCATCACAGGCTTGGTAAACAATTGTGCCGCCGCTTCTTTGGACATTTCGCGGCCATTCCCCATCGTTTAAATGCGCGTTGTTGTTTTTCAGCAAGGTCGGTATCAGGGAGATTGGAAAGAGAGCACTACCAGCTGCGATATCAACTTCTTCTATTTGAAAGAAGTCAGCAGCGATCTCGTTGATCAAGCGCTCCGTTCTTTGCCACGTTTGCGGATGACTCGCAAATGCCCTTGCAGTTCGTCCTAGGATACAATACGTATTCGCAGGTAAAGGCTTTTTGCTTATTGCCACTAGTTCTTCTGGATAGGTCTGAATCCACGTCACCACGCGATCAAAATCACAAATATGCAGCGAATCCAAAGCTGGCAGGTGGTGCTGGGCAGCAAAAACAAGCCTTCTGCGGGCATCCGCTGCTCCTTTTGCTGGTATAAAAATGGCAGTACACTGCTGATTTGATCGAATGGCTTCCTTTAGCTCTGGCACTGTTTCTTCGGATACGGATAGCCAAACTGCATCATAGTGCTGATGCAAGAACTCGATGACTTGCTCAATGAGCGCTACAGTAATCGATCCAGCATGTCTCTGATGAAAGGTCGTCGCAAAGCCTCGCTTGTGGGTATTTACCATTACGCCTCATTCCTTTCTTTATGAAATGAAACCCAAACAACCACTTAAACTGCGATCGGTGCTTTGATCGTTGGATGCGGATCATACCCTGCCAAGGTAATATCTTCCATTTCAAAATCAAAAATCGACTGTTTTTCAGGATTTAACTGTAAGGTTGGCGCAGGACGTACCGAACGAGTCAACTGTTCCTTCATCTGTTCCATATGATTGCTGTACAGATGAGCATCGCCTAATGTATGGACAAAATCCCCGACTTCTAGTCCAGTTTCATGAGCAATCAGGTGCGTTAATAGCGCATAACTAGCAATATTGAAGGGAACGCCTAAAAAGACATCGGCACTGCGTTGATACAGCTGACAGCTTAAGCGACCCTCATGAACATAAAATTGAAACATTGTGTGACAAGGTGGCAACGCCATCGTCGGTACATCTTCAGGATTCCATGCGGAGACGATCAGACGGCGAGAATCCGGCGTCGTTTTGATCATGTCGATCACTTCTTTGATTTGATCGATAAACCCGCCGGTACTTTTTTCCCAATGCCGCCATTGATACCCATATACATGGCCCAAATCGCCGAAAGTTTCAGCGAAAGCATCATCGGCTAAGATTTTTTCACAAAATAGTTTCAACTCATGTTGATACTGTTCATTGAAAGCTTCATCCACTAATGAACGGCGACCAAAGTCTGTCATATCAGGACCTGTATAAGCATCACTTTTAATATAGCGTTCAAACGCCCATTCATCCCAAATGTGGTTATTATGTTCCAGCAGGTAGCGGATATTGGTATCTCCCTTTAGAAACCACAATAATTCGCTCTTGATCAAGCCAAAAGGAACTCTTTTTGTTGTCAGCAAAGGAAAGCCTTGGGACAGATCAAAACGCATTTGATGACCAAAGACACTGCGTGTTCCCGTTCCTGTACGATCACTTTTATCATTGCCTTCTGCTAATATTTTTCTTCCTAGATCTAAATATGCTTGTTCCATCGTTCTCTCCTTTACTCTATACAAATTCGCTCAAATATTCCCAGCGATCCATTTTTTCTGCCAGTTGCGTTTCAACCTCGCTGATTTCTTGCTGTAATTTTTGCAGCTTAGTAAAGTCCGCGCCATGATGATTCATTTCTTCGGTCAAAGCGGCTGCTTTTTCTTCTAATGCCGCGATATCATCTTCAATCGTCGCCCACTCTTTTTGTTCCATATAACTCAGTTTCTTTTTGACAGGCGCTGCAGCAGACGCCTCACTTTCAGCAGAAAGTGAATCGGTTTTTGTTTCTTTTGGCTCTAGTACACTCGAACTAGCTTTATTGGTATTGGCTGCTAGATATTCATTGATGGAACCAAAGTAGGACGTAATTCTGCCATTTCCTTCGAAGATCAGCAATTTTTGGGCAACTTTATCTAAAAAGTAGCGGTCATGGGAAACAGTGATGACTGCACCTGGGAATGTTTCCAAATAACTTTCCAAAATCGTCAAGGTATCAATATCCAAATCGTTGGTCGGTTCATCTAACAAGAGAACATTTGGCTGTCCAATCAATAGCTTGAGTAAAAATAGGCGTCGTTTTTCCCCACCAGACAGCTTGCCGATCTTGGTGCCATGCATGGATCGCGGAAATAAAAACTGTTCCAGCATTTCTGCGACACTGACTTGGGAGCCATCCACTTTTTGCACTTCCTCGGCTGCTTCTTGCAAATAAGCAATCATTCGCTGATCAGGGTTCATCGCTTCAATCGTTTGCGTATAATAAGCCATTTTCACAGTCACGCCCATCGTACGCTCCCCTTCTTCTAAAGGCAGGCGACCAGCTAAAATATTGAGCAACGTCGATTTGCCCGCACCGTTTTCTCCTGTGATCCCTAAGCGTTCTCTTGATTGAATCAACAAATCAAAGTGAGACAAAATCGTTTTGTTTTCAATCTTGAAACTTGCATCTTTTAGTTCTAAGACTTGTTTGCCTAAGCGTGTCGTAGCAACATCAATGGCCACTTCGCCGTTTCGTTTTACTTGATGTAGGTTTTCTTTTAAATCATCGAAACGATCGATCCGTGCCTGTTGTTTCGTTGTACGGGCCTTCGCTCCAGTGCGAATCCAAGCCAACTCATGTTTGTACAACTGCTTGCGCTTGTCTTCTTGCGTCTCCTCCACACGTTCTCTTTCTGCTCGAGCATGAAGATACGTCTCGTAATTGCCCTGATATTCATGCAGCTTGCCAAAAGACAATTCAAAGATCCGATTAACGACTCGATCCAAAAAGTAGCGATCGTGGGTCACCATCAATAATGCACCCCGATAATTTTTTAGATAGCCTTCCAACCATTGGATCGCATCATAATCTAAGTGGTTAGTCGGTTCATCCAATAACAACAAGTCTGGTTCATCGATCAATACTTGAGCCATAGCCACTCGTTTCTTTTGACCTCCAGATAATTCACTGATCTTTTTTTCTAACTCATTGATCCCAAGTTTTTGTAAAATGATCTTGGCAGTTGTATCTGTATTCCAAGCATCGGCTTTATTCATCGCTTCTTCTGCCAACTGATAATTCCGTTGCGTTTGTTGATCCAAGCCATTATTCTCTAAGGCAATCAGCGCTTTTTCATAGTCACGAACAACGCGAATCAGCGGACTGGTGCCTTGAAAAACAGCATCTACAACAGATAATTCTTCTTGTAACTGATTGTCTTGAGTCAAGAAACCGATGCGATAATCTTGGGCGGCAAATACCGTTTGGCGATCGCCATCTCCGCGATCCAAACCGGCCAAGATCCGTAACAAACTCGATTTACCCGTGCCATTGACACCGATCAAACCGATTCGATCTTTTTCATGTATCAGAAAAGAAAGCTGATCAAACAGTGTTTTTTCACCATATGTTTTGGTTAATTCACTTACTTTTAATTCTTTCACAGAATCCCTCCTGAGTTTTTTCTTCGCTCATTGTACCACATTTCATCAGCGGAAACGATGAGAGAAAAAAATCAATTTTTGTAAAAAAGAATGCCTTCGTCAGTCTACTCCTTCTGATCATCGATGTTGATCATCGTTTAGGAATAACCTGACGAAGACACTCCATAAAACGTGCCTTAAGTTGTGCGCCTCTTGAGACGTATTATCGGCGAAACATTCGCTGTTTCGGCTGTTCTTCTGCTCGAGACATCGCATACGATTCTAACAGATTGACATTGCGTCGGTATTCATTTGCCGAAATCGTTGAGATTTTTTCAGCCACTTCATATTCATCGATCGTCTTGCGCTCAAGGTAATAGCCCCAAAGGACTTTCTTAACAAAAATCGGGTCTTGCTCGATCATGATCGTTTCAATGAAATTGCTGTGTTCAAACCGTTTGATGCTCATTTCTCGTTGACGAATAAAGAAATTGATCAGCGAGGAATCATAGACATCTTCTAAATTGCTCAAACTATGAAAAATATATTCACTGTTCTTTAAGTAAATTTTTTGTACTTCAGAAATGTCTCGTTGCTTCAAGGCAGCTTTTAGCTGCTGCTGTCGCTGTAAAAACAAGCGAGGATGAATCAAAATACGGATAAATCGCTGAATAAAGAAGAGCCAAAAACTAAAGAATGAGAGAATTTGTTTTGCGAGGGAATGCTGTTGCTGAGAAATAAACCGTGAATAAAAACGGTAGCCATTTAAGCTGACTTTCCCATTTCGATAAGCTTCATCCAAGCCGTCTTGTTCGATCGATAGGATCAATCCTTGAATTTCTTGGATTTCTTGTTTTTCTGAATCAGTCAAACTATTGCGATACAACTCCCAGCGCCGATTTTCATAGGAATTGATGACAGCATCGATCGCTAAACGGCCTTTATCCGAGAGTTCTTGCTTTTCTTCTGCTTCCAATTGTTCGATGACGTCTTCTAAGATCAGCAAGTGATTGAAGTCGACGCTTTCGGCAGCTTCCCCATCTGCCAAGTATGGCAAGACCATCACGCTGATGATCAATGTCAGTAAGATCACACAAGCGGTCAAAAACAGAAGCAAGCCTCTTTCATGAAAGGGTGCATCATGCACCATCACAGGCAAAATAAAGATGGCTGCCAAACTGACTGTTCCCTTGACTCCGCCAAAAGTCAACAAGGCGACTTGATTCATTGATACTTGTTTTTTTGACTGTAAAAACCAATAGTAAAACAACAAAAAGAGAAAACGAACAAGGAAGATCACCGCCGTGATCACCAAAATCGTAATCACTAGATGCCAGTTTGCATAATTATTGCTCTCCCAGATTGGTGAAAATACTTGTGACAACTCGATTCCTAGAAAAAGAAACACCAATGCATTCAATGTAAAGACAATGGTCGACCAAGTACTTTCTGAAATGTTCGCCAGCTCTGCATCAAACAACGAGATCCGTCGTTTTCTTTGGGCTTGGGCTACACCTGCCACAACGGCTGCGATGATCCCTGAGACCCCGATCATTTCGGCCAGCAAATAGGCAGCAAATGGCAAGAGCAGTTCGATCAATAAGTATACTGTGACATCTTGTGCCGAGATTTTTTCAATAAAGCGCAAAATTCGGCGTTTCAGCCACACGATCAAGTAACCGACAAGCCCGCCGCCGATACTAGAGAATAGGAGCTGGAACCCTGCGTTGGCTGCTGAAAAGCTCCCGGTGGTCAAAGCTACGATAGCAAACTGCAATGCGGTAACCCCTGAAGCATCGTTCAGTAAGCCCTCGCCTTCCAGAATGTGCATAATGTTTTTGGAAATTTTCAAACGTTTTGCTAATGAGGAGACTGCCACTGCATCAGTTGGTCCTAACGCAGCACCAAAAGCGAAACAAGCAGCCAGAGGAATCGTAGGCATCAACCAATGGAGCGTTCCGCCGACAGCAAACAGTGTCATTAAAACGCCGCCAAAAGCCAAAAACAGGACGATCTTGCTGTTTTTGAGAATTTCAGGTACATCTGCTCGTTCTCCTTCACGAAACAGCAATGGTCCAATGATCATTACTAAAAACATTTCCGGTTCAAAAGCGATTTCCTGTCCCATTTCTGTTAAACCTAATAAAATTCCTAAGATGATTTGAATAAAAAAGATCGGTACCGAGGGTAATATTTTGCTCGCCACATTTGATAACGTGACGAGAATTGCAATGATAATGACGAGTTCAATAAATTCCATCCATTACCCTCTTTTCTTTCGAATAGCTAATAACAGCTCAAGAAAATCTTCTTTTTTCAAAAGGATCTTATCGTTTAGAAGACCTAACTCCTTTTCGTTATTTTCAATTTCGCATTGGACACGCCGTGATTCCAAGCGGTAAAGATCGTGTTTCATTCGCTCAAATTTACGAAAAAGCAATGGATTTTTCCGTTGCAAGTACTCACGAATCTCTTTTTTTTCAGCTGGTGTAAATTGTCCCAACTGTTTCATCAGTTCTTGTTTGCTTAAACATTCCTTGTTCATGATTGTGCTTTGGGCCCCTTTTTATTATCAGTTTATCTTTTTATTTATCGTATAAATCAAAATTATCTCTTGACCGCTAGTATTCTAAGCCAATCATTCAAAAATAGCAAGTCTTTCTCACTAAAAGATGGTTTTCTATCCGCATTCTTATAAACTAAAAAAACCGCAGCTTTCACTGCGATTTTTTGTTTATTTCATATACAAGTCGTAATAAGCATCCATGATCTCTTTCGCGATTTGAATATTGGGATGCGTATCGGTGTCTCCTTTCAATTGAGGCATCACGATCGCAATCGCAATATCCGCATCACTGCTTGGCCCGTAGGCAACGATGTTTAAGTTAACTAAGCTGATGGTATTGCCATTACTATCCACGATGGGTGTTTCGGCAGTACCTGTTTTGGCAGAGACTTCCATTTTCGCAGAAGCCAGGCCTTTGGCAGTTGCCCAAGCATCCGTTCCATGAACCGCATCGTAAAAGCCATTTTGGATAATTTGCATTTGCGCATCTGATAAACCAACCTCGTTCAATACCGTTGGTTCGATGTCCTCAATCAGCGAACCTAGTCCGCCTGTTTCATCATTGTCGTAGATTCCGTCAACGATGTGAGGCTGCAATCTTTTGCCACCATTAGCAACAGTTGCTGCATATTGTGCCAGTTGCAGTGTCGTATAAGTATCAAACTGGCCGAATGCTAAGTCGAGGATCTTTCCGCCATCACTGACAGGGTCCATGTTCTCAATGGATGTGCTGATACCAGTTGCTTCTCCTGGTAAATCGATCCCTGTTTCAGTTCCCATACCAAAAGAGGCAAAAGAGGAACGGAGTTTTTCGTAGACATCCCCTTGACGATCCACTGTTGGAATCGAGATGCCTGACTGATAATTGATGCCCATCAAACGTAAAGCGACTTGCATCATATAGGAGTTAGAAGAAACTTCCAATGACTGCTCCGCAGAAAGATTGCGATTATTTGCCCCAGTTGGGTTGAAAATAGAAGCTTTTACATCGGAGCCGATTCTGATTGGTTGATCCAGCAGCACTTCGTTGCCGTTTAAGACGCCGTTTTCCCAACCGGCAGCCAAGGTTCCTGCTTTGACGACGGACCCTGGTACAAAGGAATTAATAAAGGTACCAATGGCATTTTCCTGCATTTCATTTGATCCCGTGTCATGATGATACCCGGACATGGAAAGGACACCGCCGGTTTTCGGATTTAACGCCACTGCGTATACCCCTGGGGAATACTCAGCAGCACCAGAATCAATCAGTTTTTGAAAATTGTCTTGCAAAATCTTGTCAACTTTCGCTTGAAATTCAGCATCGAGTGTTAAAACCAGATTATCCCCCTTTGCGCCTGCAAAGGTTTCTTTTTGACTTTCAATATTGTTGTTGTTGTCAAGCGATATTTCAGAGATGGATTTTGTTCCTTGTAAAACTTCTTCATATTGCTGTTCTAAATAACTACGTCCAACGCGATCATTACGTGCGTAACCTTTTTCTAAGAATTCGTCTAGAACTTCTTCAGGTATTCCTTGTTCTTCACTAGTCACCGTTCCGATCAAACTAGCCAGAGAACTTCCTTCAACGATCTTTCGTGTCCAATCGGTCCCGGTGGAGATTCCTGGTAAATCGACCATGTTTTCAGCAACAACTGCCAATTCTTGGTCAGACACATCCGACGTCTTAATAAAGACCGTACTCAAGGATTGTGCGCTGTTCATCCGCTTGAAAATCGTGGCTGCTTCTAATTCGGCATCGGAGAAATTGATTTCTTCCTCGGTCACTTTCTCAACGGTTGCCGTATATTGTTCAGAAGTACCTAAAGAACGCTCTTCATCACTCAATCGTTCAGTTGCTTTTTCAAGATTGTCTTCATCTGCCAACCAAAAGTCCTTAAGATCTCGATCAGACAAGTTTTTGTCGACTGGCATTTCGATCAACTCGCTCAATTTTTTGGCCGTTTCTAAAAGATCTTGAGCGGTCATTTTGTTTCCCCGGGTAAAAGTGATTGCTGCATTGGCTTGATTTTCCACTAAAGCTTTCCCAGAAGCATCGTAAATCATCCCCCGAGGGGCACTTCCTTTTACTTCCACTACAGATGAAGCTTTCAATTGCTGCTCAATATTGTCGCCATTGACGATCTGTAGATAGCCTAATTGGACAATCAATGATACAAACAAAGCAAATATAATAAAAAACAAAAAGTTCAATCGAAATGGAACATGAGATTTGCGATACGATTTGGCCTTTGGTTCTTCTGGCCCCTTACGTATCCCTTGGACAACTTTATCTTTCAAATTCTTCATCTCATCTATCCTTCCAATCTATAATGACTACTGTCCTATTTTACCAAAAAATTCGATCTGAAACAGAAAAAACAAAAAATATCCATTAATCCTTAGAAAAAACTATAAAAACTCAATGATATCTGCCTGAATGTTTCACAGATAGATTGTTTCATTTTCACTCTTTCATGAAAAAATTGTTTTTTTAAGCTTTCTTATGTTTTTTCATTTGTTGATTTCGTGAAACAAGAAATTGATTGATGTTATTGTGGAAAACTAAAAGCAGGAGGACTTTCGGTCACCCTGCTTTTTAGGCTTCTAAAGAAACTAGCTACTCCCCAGTTGTTGAATTTTCTTCTGAGAAGGTCAAACTGTCGTCGTATAACTGATAATTAGGCGATCCGTTAGTATATTCATCGCCTTGGGTCAACCCCTCGTTCGTCGGAAGTTGCAACTGCTCCTTTAACAAATTTTGCGTATACAATAACTGATTCGTGCCTAATAGCTGATAATATACCCCACCAATCAGTTGTCCTTCCCCTTGTAGCTGCTCTTGCTCGATGGTCGTAAAAGCAGGCATGTAATTCGTGCCGATATCCATCATGTCATTCCAGGTAAGATCCGTCTTCGAATTTTTTTCAACTGCTTTAAGGATGTTGCGGTAATTTCCTATTCCCTCCAAGCTCATGACTTTTTGAAGGATTTTCGTCACCACTTCTCTTTGCCTTCTTTGTCGCCCTATATCTCCCTCTGGATCTTGTTTGCGCATTCTTGCGTAGGCCAAGCCTGTTTTTCCATCTAAAGTGATTTGTCCTTTAGGGACATGGACACCTTCTAACGTAAAATCGATGGCATTTGTCACTTCGATACCGCCTACTGCATCAATCAAATCCCGCATCCCTTGCATATTGATCGTCACATAATGGTCGATAGGAATGTCTAAAAGATTTTCAACTGAATCCATTGCCATCGCTTCACCACCGAAAGCATAGGCATGATTCAACTTATCGATCGTATTAAAGCCAACGATTTGCGTATAGATATCACGGTCAAGACTAACGATCGTTGACTGCTTTTTCTCAGGATTGACTGTTACCACCATCATGCTATCTGAACGGCCTTGCTCGGTTCGTCCCAGCGCCCCTGTATCAATCCCCATTAACAGAATGGAAAATGGATCGCGCTCTTCAATGCTGATCGCTGTTTCTCGTTTGTCTGTTTTACGATCAACAGACTTTGAGATTTGGTTGAATGTAGCATTCGTCTCTTGATAGATCTGCATGCCATAAATCGTTAACCCAATGATTCCAACTACTAACACGACTAAAATACTGACTATTACTTTTTGATAACTCCGCATCCTGCACCTCGCCAATAAAAAATCACTTATCGAGTAAATTTTCCCACAAAATACAACGTTCAGCAACCGCTATCAAGAATAACTTTCATCCGTAACGCTTCCGTCACTTATTTGAAATAAAGAAAAAATTACAAACAAATAAAGTGCGCTCTCTAAGATAGAGAGCACACGTCAAAACATCATTTTTAAATGTAATCAACAAAACGAGCACGGAACTTCATATGCAAATGGCTTCCTAAAATAAGAAGCATCAAAGTTAGACACCAGAATATAAGTGTGTAGGTCGTTTTTTCCCAAACCCATGCTCGAGAAAGGAAAGCATCCCGAAATCCTTCGATCAAATAGTAAAATGGGTTTAAGCGAAGGATTTTAATCAACCAAACAGGCATGTTTCGATTATTAATATCCCATATTGGACCAGAAACATAAAATAATAATCTCAAAACAGACTGCAAAAAAATGTGATAGTCACGAATCAGTACCGTTATGGTTGCATTCAAAAGGCCAAATGCAAATAAGAAGATGACCATCGCAAGAAAGTAATAAATAAATTGTAACCAATAGATGCTTGGTGTTACACCCGCTATGAATAACGAACCTATCACTATTGCCACCATAGGGATGTACGATGACAGATTACTTATAATATTGATCGAAGGTAAAATGCTTACTGGGAACTTCATTTTCGCTACCATTCCTACTTGTCGATGAATACTGTTGGAGGCACCTAACACAGATGCATTAATATAAAACCATGCCGTGATCCCAATCAGCATCCAAATAATAAAAGGAACGCCATCAACTTCTCTATTCCCGTTCACTCCTAATCCGAAAACTAAATAATAAATACCGATTTGAATCGCAGGGTTTAATATTTGCCAAGCTAATCCCAAATAATGGCTCTGATAAGTAGCCTTATCTTCGTATCGAGACATCCGGAATATAATTCCCGCATGTTTAAATTGTTCTTTTATAACTGCAGCAATCTCTTTCACAAACTTCTTCCTTTTCTATTTGAACTAAACAAAGAAACATCTTCTTTATTTGAAAACTTGACTAATCGTTTCAACAGGATTTTTAATTGCGTAAGTAATCGAACGCCCACTAAAAGAAACCAGCGAACAGAATATCGTTGCGACTACGACCAAACCTAAGATCCCTTTTGTCGGCCAGCTCATTTTTTCTCCTAATGGCGTGCGCTTCAAGTTTTTTTGAATCATTTGGTCGGAAAGATTTTGTTGTTGCAAAAAATGATCTTCACGGCTTTTTTCTGCTAGTTTGTCCAAGTTAAATGCTTTTTGTTCTTCTTTATAGTTATCTTGATAGGCTTTTTGCTCTTTCTTTGGTTGTTTTTTGAACCAATCGATAAATTTGCGGTATTCAGCCATTACTTCTTCAGTAGGACCAAACATCCGTAAATCACCATAGTGCATCCAAATCGTTCGGTCACAAAGTTTTTCTACCTGTCCTAAAGCATGACTAACAAAAAAGATCGTTTTTCCTGCTTCTTTAAATTCCATGATCTTATCCACACATTTTTGATAAAACGTTTCGTCTCCGACAGACAACGCCTCATCAATGACTAAAATATCTGGATCATTATGAACCGCAATAGCAAAGCCTAACCGTGATTTCATCCCACTGGAATAGCTTTTAACGGGTTGATTGATAAAATCACCTAAATCAGCAAAGGCTACTATTTCAGGCATTTTTTCATCAATTTCTTTATTAGTCATTCCAGACATCAATGCTTTGAGCCGAATATTTTCTAACCCTGTCAGCTGATATTTTAACCCCGCACCGATTGCGATGATCGAGGTATCACCATTTACTTCCATCGTACCGGATGTCGGTGGAATAATGCCACTGATCACGTTCGATAAAGTTGATTTTCCAGAGCCATTGATCCCAATGATCCCCACTGATTCACCAGCTTTCACATCGAAGCTGACTCCTTTTAATGCCCAAAATCGGGGAACATTGCGATGATAGAACTTGAATAGCGCTTTTACTTTATCAGCTTTCTTTTTATATAAGTCGTATTCTTTCGTCACTAAAGTTGCACGGACTTTGATTTCTTTTTCCACTTTCTTCATCCATTCTCATAGAATTTCTAATTGATCAAGTCAACTCACAAAACATCATACCATATTTTGAGTTCTGAACAAATAATCAATGAAAAACTAGTAATAAATTCTTAAGTTCTTGGAGTTGGTTTCAATAAAAAAAACATCTGTAAAAGATGCTTTTTTAATAACAGTCCTTTTAATTGTTGAGTTTCAAATCTTTTTTGATTTGCGTGGTTGATATTTCTGGTGTCCGTGCTAGATAAATCACTTCAGCATCGGTTTCTTCTTGAATAAAGTCAAACTTTCCTGCCCAATCGTCTCCCATAACAAAGGTATCAACATGGTACTCTTTGACATCAGAAACTTTTTGAGCCCAGCCTTCTTCAGGAATCACTAGATCCACATACCGAATCGCTTCTAATAATTGTTTCCTTTTCTCATAAGAAAAGTAACATTTTTTTTGTTTTTCATTCCAATTAAATTCATCCGTTGACAGTGCTACGATTAAATAATCGCCTTGTTCTTTTGCACGACGCAAAAGATTGATATGTCCATAGTGCAATAAATCAAATGTTCCGTAAGTGATTACTCGTTTCATTCTTATCCCTCTTCGCTTCCTAGTCTTACTAATGTATTGAAGATACCAAATATGGAAAGAAATAGCAAATTAAAAAAGCTGAGTATCTATTGTGGCCTCAAAAATCAAACAAGAAAAAATATCTTTTTGAGGCACTTCAGTTACTCAGCTTTTTTGTTCTGATTTAGACTTTGGTTACTTCCGCTGCCTGCGGTCCGCGGGCACCTTCAACGATCGTAAATTCAACTTCTTGTCCTTCTTCAAGCGATTTAAACCCATCTCCTTGAATGGCAGAGAAGTGTACAAATACATCATCGCCACCGTCAACTGTAATAAAACCAAACCCTTTTTCGTTGTTGAACCATTTTACTTTCCCATGTTCCATAGTGTGTAAAGCCTCCAATAATTATAATCCGACGATTCCGTCGATTTCATTATAGCGGAATATGTAAGCGTTAGCAATAATGAAATTTCTTTCCATCAACAAAAAAGAAGCCCTTAGACAGGCTTCTTCCTAATAGTTTGATTAAGCTTTTGCGAAATATTCGTTCACTTTATCCCAGTTAACAACACTCCAGAAAGCATTGATGTACTCTGGACGAACATTTTTATATTTTAAGTAATATGCATGTTCCCAAACATCTAAACCTAAAACAGGTGTTTGACCATCCATCAATGGTGAATCTTGATTCGCGGTTGAAGTGATTGCTAGTTTACCGTCTTTAACGACTAACCATGCCCAACCTGAACCAAAACGTCCAGTTGCAGCAGTTTTAAATTCTTCTTTAAAGTCTTCAAAGCTGCCGAATGTTTCTTCAATTGCCTCTTTGATTGCCCCAGTAGGTTCGCCACCAGCTTTTGGGCCTAAGATTTCCCAGAAGAATGTGTGGTTAGCATGGCCGCCGCCATTGTTGCGAACCGCTGTTTGAATGTCTTCTGGTACAGAAGAAAAGTCTGCTAATAATTCTTCAACTGTTTTTTCACCTAATTCAGGATGTTTTTCAATCGCTGCATTTAAGTTTGTTACATAAGTGTTGTGGTGTTTATCATGATGCAAATGCATCGTTTCTTCATCAATATATGGTTCCAATGCATCGTATGCGTAAGGTAAATCTGGTAATGTGTAAGTCATAAAAAAATCCTCCTCAATGATAATGTTTACATAAGTAACATTATCAGACTATCAGACTTTGTTCAAAAAATATGCTTACTTTTTCTCACTTTTTTTCGTATTGAAAATCAAAAATTTACTAAACACATAATTTGCCAAAACAACAACGACTTGGGTGACCAGCTTGGCAACAAGATCTCCGGTAGCTAAAACTGAGATAAAGAAATACATACAGAGCATGTCCAAGCCTAATGATATAACGCGAAAAAAAATGAACTTTCCAAATGCCGCCCAAGACTCTTGCTTCGTTTTTGTTTTTGCTTCAAAGACCCATAACTTATTTGTAAAGTAAGCGAATAAAACAGAAGCGATCCAAGAAATCACATTCGCTGTTTGATAATAAAAACCAAACCCTTCACGAAAAATAAGATAGACGACAATATTGACTACGGTGGTCAAACCACCAAAAAATAAATACGTGAGTGGCTCCCACAGTTTTTTTTGTTGTAAGATTTGTTTGTATTCAATAAACTTTTGCATACATATGCCTACTTTCATTACTTTATTTACTTATTCAATAGATATTTGGCTCTTTTTTTGTGAATTCCTTGTAATCCTAAGAACCCTTCGTTACAATTACTCTAGTTATACCACAAAGGAGTTTATCAGCAAATGACTATCGTCCAACTATTTAAAATTGCTTTTTTTCGAATACCAGAGCTAAAATTCGTCAAAAAAGCAGAGTTTTCCAAAGTGATCGTTTTTCTATTAGGTGCAGCCGTGATGATGGCTTTGCCAGTTACCATCAATGTCTTAGACGTCTTTCGTGATGTGCAAGCAGATGGACAAAAAATCGGAGAAACGATTCCTGATTTTACGATCGAAAATGGACAGCTTTCTGTCGCTCCCAATACGCAAGGGTTCATCTATCAAACCGATTCGATCATCTTTACTTTTGATCCTGATGGCAATCGTACACCAGCAGATATTGCATCTGATGTCACCGGCTCGGTGATTGCAGTAGGTTTGTTAAAAGATCAGCTGGTCATTCGTATCCCTTCTTCTGGTTTCTCAACGTCTATGTTCGATTCAAACCAATTAGAGTTTGATTATAGTGAACCAGCACTGCGTAATCTTAACGGTCAGGCGATTCGAGAAACCTTATCCAACCAAGCGATCCCATGGCTGATAAAAATCATTGTCTTTTTTGTCGCCTTATATCCCACGTTTGTCAGCTTACTGATCACCTTAATCATGGGAACCTTTATTGCAACGATCTATACGAAATTGAAGCTATTCTCTTATACCTTTTTCGAAAATTTAAAGATTCTCATTGTCTGTGCTGCATTTCCTACACTCATTAGTGTTATTGTACAACTAGCGCTGCCTTCCTTTGATGCTACCACCTTTATTTTGTTTGGTTCCCTATTCTTGTTTACACAAGGTGTCAAAGATTCACCAAAAATACAATTAAAAAAATGATCTATGCCATGTTCAATTCATTGAACATGGCTTTTTTCTCATTCTTTGCTACACTTAAGATACAAGGAGGCTTGGCAATGAAAAAAATAATCTTAGCCACTCGCAACTTTCGCGACACTTATGTGGAACAAATGGAAAAAGACTATCAATTTCTCGTGTACTCAAAGAACCAAGCAATTGATTGGTCACAAGTGGAAATCACTATCGGTTGGAAGCCAGCATGGAACGAACACCTGTTAACCGAAAAAACAAATTTGAAATGGGTCCAGGCGATTTCGGCTGGTGTAGACACCTTGCCATTAAAAGAGTTTGCAAAATACAACATTCTCTTATCAAATGGCAGTGGCATACACGCGGAATCGATTACAGACCATTTATTGGCTTTGCTCTTTATGGAAAACCGCGGGATTTTCCAAGCAATCCAACAACAAAGAAAACAGCAATGGGCACCGGATACGATTCCTTATGCAAAGCTATCTGATCAAGAGATTTTGATCGTTGGTACGGGACAAATCGGCCAAAGATTAGCCAAAGCATTAACCTTTTTTGGTGTACATCCGATTGGCATTAATACAAGCGGCCATGAGGTGGCAGGTTTTGAAAAAACGTTTGCGTTATCTGACTTACACGCTTGCGCAAAAACCGCCGATTGCATCATCAATATTCTTCCACTGACAGAAGAAACCACACATTTGTATGATGAAGCCTTTTTTGCACAAATGAAGCCTTCCGCTTCATTTTATAATGTCGGTCGCGGTCCTAGCGTGGATACTGCCGCATTAACAAAGGCATTAGAGAAAAAGCAGCTGGCATTTGCCGCACTAGATGTTTTTGAAGAGGAACCTCTACCAGAAAATGATCCGCTATGGCATACCGAAAACCTGTTGATTACTCCTCATATCTCAGGACACACGCCCCATTTTCAAAAGGCATTTATGGATATTTTCTTAGCGAATTTCCAACAATTTTTAACGAAACAAGAACTTGTTAAAAATGAGATAAACTTGGATAAGGGATACTAACAAACTCTTTCCACAAAAAAAGTGTACAGTTGGGGGCAAACCCCTCAGAATGTACACTTTTATTTTATCGTTGTTTTTCTTGGTCTTTTTCGGTTTCTTTCAAAAAGTACAAAGGTCTATTTTTAGTCTCTAAGAAAATTTTTCCGATATACTTTCCGATGATCCCTAAACAAAGCAATTGCAAACCACCAACAAATAAGAAGATAGTTACTAATGAAGGCCATCCACTTGTAGGATTACCATAAATAAAAGTTCTTATCACAATAAAGATCAAAGCAATCAGAGAACCAAAACAGGAAAGCGCACCAATAAACGAGGCGATATTCAAAGGCGTATCTGAAAAGTTGACGATACCATCGATCGAATATTGGAATAGCTTCCAGAATGACCAGGACGTCTCACCCGCTACTCTTTCTCGATTCTCATAGGCGATGTATTCAGTGTCAAACCCAACCCAGCTGAAGATCCCTTTTGAAAAGCGATTGTACTCTGACAGCTGTAAAACTGCATCAACCATATTGCGGCGCATCAAGCGAAAATCTCGCGCACCGTTTACCATTTCAGTATCGGCAATCTTATTGATAATATTGTAGAAGGCATCTGAGAAAAAACTGCGGATCTTTGGTTCTCCTTTGCGATCCGCCCGTCTTGTCCCTATACAATCAAGTTCCGGTTTTGCTTCTAGCATCGCAAACATTTCCGGCAGTAAAGTCGGCGGATCTTGCAGGTCTGCGTCCATCACAGTGACAAAATCGCCCTTAGCAGCTTGCAATCCTGCATATAGAGCAGCTTCTTTGCCAAAGTTTCTCGAAAAAGATAGATAGCGAACACTTTCAGGGTGTGTACGATACAAGTCTCTTAAAACAGACAGGGTTTGATCTGAAGATCCGTCATTAACAAAAATATATTCAAAAGGCATATTTAAGTGTTTCTTCACTTTTTCTGTTTCTTCAAAGAATATCGGCAAGCTTGCCTCTTCATTAAAACAAGGTACAACAATTGATAACATCGGTTTCATCTCCTAGAGCCAATCGAGTTACATCGGTCATCATTTGACCAAACTCATATTATTTTTTATCTTCGCTAAAATCATATTTCGGTTCATCTAACGTTTCATCATAGTCCACAGTTAGATCATAGCCTTTGAAAAACCATTCGTCTGCTTCATCAATAAAAAAAAGCAAGCCATCAATGGTTTGTTCGACGATCGGACGTTCTGGTTTATCGACTGACATTCCCACGGAAAATCCGTCATGCACTTGTGTTTTGCCATAAATTTTCCCGAAAAAACGAATCCCGCTTCCTTGGTCTACCACCAATTCTTTTTTAAACCATTGCATTGCTTCAGGACTTATCGTTAAGTTCATTTTCTTCACTCCTAATCATTCATATGTTCATCAAGTATATCTACATCATCTGTATTGCCGATCACGAGTAAATTGTCATTTTCACGCACGATCGCCTCTGCATCTGGCGAAACGATCACTTGTCCTGGTCCCCGACGAATCGCAACAACTGTCAGACCATACTTTTGTCGAAAATTCAGTTCAATCAGGGATTTATTGAAAAAACGTGGATTGGACACACGAATCTCTGCTAGAGAAAATTCATCAGATAGTTCAATATAATCTAAGATATTTTTGGAAACTAGATTATGGGCGATGCGAATCCCCATGTCACGTTCGGGATGGACGACACGGTCTGCGCCGAGTTTTTCCAGTACACGGGCATGGTATTCGTTTTGGGCTTTCGCTAAGATATTAGGAACACCCATTTCTTTTACCATCAAGGTCACCAAAATACTGGCTTGAATATCCTCACCGATCGCAACAATGACATGGTCAAAGTTACGGATACCCAATGAACGTAACGTCATCTCATCTTGTGCGTTGCCGACCACTGCATGGGTGGCGATATTCATATACTCATTGACACGATCTTCGTTGCTATCGATCGCCAATACTTCTTGACCTGATTCAATCAACGTACGACAAATACTACCACCGAAACGGCCTAATCCAATAATTGCATAATTTTGCTTCACCACAAACGCTCCTTTGTTTGCCAGATCATTATTTAGTATAACAAAAACCTCCCCTGCTTGCCATGAGGAGGTATGATTATTAAGATTTTATTTTATCAAGCCATGTTTAAAAGCATATATCGTGGCTTGTGTACGATCTTCTACTTCTAATTTTGATAAGATATTTGACACATGTGTCTTCACTGTTTTCAGCGTAATGAAGAGTGCATCCGCAATCTCTTGGTTGCTCTTTCCTTCGGCAATCAACAGTAACACTTCTTGTTCCCGATTGGTCAAATCTTCATGCAGGATCGGTGTCCGATTCGTCAAACGATCCATCATTTTCGTGGTGACTTCGGGTTCTAAGACCCGCTCTCCTCGCTGGGTTGCACGAATGGCTTCCGCAATCTCATGAGCAGTAGACGTTTTTAACAGGTAACCTGCCGCCCCCGCTTCTATTGCAGGATAGACTTTTTCGTCATCAATAAAACTAGTGACAATAATGATTTTTGCTTCGGGCCAATCATTTAAAATCAATTTCGTAGATTCGATCCCATCCATTTCATCCATCACCAAATCCATCAAAATCACATCTGGACGTAATTCCAATGCCTTTTCATACCCGACTCGACCATTTTCCGCTTCCCCAATTACTTCTATATCGTCTTGAATCGATAGATAAGAAGAGACCCCCAGACGAACCATTTCATGGTCATCAACTAACAACACTTTAATCATACGTTATGCCTCCTTCAACAGTGGAACTTTGATTTCAATACTGGTTCCTTGATTTTTAAAACTAATAATTTTCAACGTTCCGCCAACGGCACTTACCCGTTCTCGGATATTCATTAAGCCATAGCTGCCAGCCTTTTGATCTTGTGGATCAAAGCCAACACCGTCATCGATCACCCGCAATAACACGTTATTATCAATACGATGCAAGTAAACTTCCAACTCATTGGCCTTGGCGTGACGCAGTGTATTAGACAAGAGTTCTTGGATCACACGAAAGAGTTGATCTTCAATCGAACTAGGCATCGTAAAGTCTTCAATATCCCAAGTCAATAGAATTTTGATTTTGGTCTCTAATTCTTTTAACAATTGCTCGATTCCTTGCTTTAGACTCTTCCCTTCCAAAGTAACAGGTCGTAGATGAAGCAAGAGCGCCCGCATTTCAGATTGCGAAGCATTGATAATGTCTGTGACCATAGCTAACTGTTTCTTTTGGCTTTCTGGAGCATCTGTTCGAATCGCTTGCTCATTTAGTGCAGACATCATCATCATGGCGGCAAACAGCTGTTGAGAAACAGAGTCGTGCAATTCACGAGCCAGACGCTGCCTTTCTGCTTCTAAAATCTCTTCTTTCGTCTGACCATCAACAAACTGCGGTTTCGCATTCAATTGCTGTAATTCCATCGACATCTGTTTCATCTTCGATTGGATACTGGCAATGTCACGATCCACATTCGCAATCAAATGATTTTCAGACGCATGGGGGATTTTTGTTTCCAATAAAGGGCTATCGATATAGCCGCTGGCTAACAGTCTTAACTTTTCTTCCACCGGACCGTATTGACGGTTGCGAAAAAAAGAAATCAGTAAAAAGACAGCTAAAGCAATCAATGCAGATATTACAAGTAAGTGAAAGACGATTGGGATAAAGAAGAGCTTGATTTGAAAGACTTCTATCAGCCAATTATTTTTCCCACTGGCATACAAATAGGAAAACAGCATCAAAATCATGGTAAAAAAACTTGCTAATCCTGCATAAAAAGCGATCATGCCTCTTGAAAATTTCCCGATCATACCCGAATCACCTCAACATCACCAACAAGGGTATTCGTCAAGATTTTCAAACGCCGACTATTTTCGCCATAATCAGGGCTGTAGATCGTCACTTTTTCATTTTTCAAGCTCGTTTCTTCGCCTTCAAAGATAACGGAGCCAATAAAAGTACTGTGCTCTAATTTGATTGCTATACCAGCAGGCACTAAAATACGAGTTCTGCCAAAGCCTTTTCGTACGATCACGACGTTTTCTTTCTTAGGCAATAAAGTGTTGCCTAGATCGATGAAAGTGTCTCCCGTCAAGATATCTAAATTGATATCGTCCCATTCATAGACTTGACTGCCGATCCGTTCATTGCCTAACCATTGCTGCTTTTGTTTCAGTGGATGATCAGCTTTGGGTTCTTCAGTTTCAACGATAATCATTTGTTTTTTGCGCCAGAATGAATTTTTAGTTAAGTCGATTCCGGTAATCTCGACTCCTTTTAAACCAATAAATAAAATCGCAAAAATCAGCATCAGCCACAGTGCTGGACTATTTAACAAACTGATCAAAATAGCAATGGAACTTGAGACCATCAAGAAATTTTTAAAATTGCTCTTGCGCTCACTTCGGTTCACAAGGACCAAGCACGTCACACCAAGTATTAATAAAAATAATAATGGCGGATTAGATAAAATTTGCCATACCGCAAAAAGCAGTAAGAGCGCTTCAACAATAAAGAAAAAACGCCAAGGACTTTTCATTCAAGCTCCTCCTCCTAGTAATTCTACTCTATCATACCTGAAAAAAATGGTTTGTCCATCCGTCGCTGGTCCGAAAAAAGACCCTGTTTGATCAAATTCCCTAAAGGAGAATGAACAACAGGGTCAACTAGATTGATCGAGTGATCAAGCAATTAGCTTTTCTTTACTTCTGTGATTCTTACTTGCATATCTCCGCCTGGCGTTGAGATCGTCACTTCATCGTTGACTTTTTTCCCAATCAAGGCACGAGCGATTGGTGAATCATTGGAAATTTTACCAGAAAACGGATCTGCTTCAGCACTACCGACGATCATGTACTCTTCTTCGTCACCATCAGGCAACTCAACAAAAATCACTGTTTTTCCGATGGAAACTTCATCAGAATCTACACCCTCATTATCAATGATCTCTGCAAAACGAATCATATTTTCTAAAGTAGTGATTCGGCCTTCGACAAACGCTTGTTCATCTTTAGCAGACTCATACTCTGAGTTTTCGGATAAATCGCCAAAACTGCGGGCTACCTTGATACGTTCAATGATTTCGCCGCGTTTTACCGTTTTCAATTCTTCTAATTCTTGTTCTAGCTTTTCTTTTCCTTCAAGTGTCATTGGGTAAACTTTTTCTACCATAGTTCTTTTCTCCTTTTAGTAACTTCTAATAAATCGCAAAAGGTAATCTTTTGCGATGAGTCCACAAAAGATTACCATGCTTTTTTTTAAATGTAAACTATAAACCTATGAAAATTTAATTTGAGGTATTGTTTACATATTGTTCCACTAATTGCATATGCTGTTCATAGGTTTCCGCAAAGTACACTTCTTGGGTTTGAATGTCAGCAACGAAATAATAGTAGTTGTTCGGTGTTGGATCTAAGACCGCTTGGATCGCTGCTTCACTTGGATTGTTGAATGGTCCAGGTCCGTAGCCAGTATGCACATAGAGATTATAAGGAGAGTCAACTTGAGTGTCCTCATAAGTAACTAGCTCTTTGTGCTCACCTAACGCGTATAGAATCGAAATATCCGATTGCAGCGGCATATCAATCGCTAAACGATTGAAGAATACCTGTGCGATATTTTTACGATCTTCTAGCTTACTGCCCTCTTTTTCAACAAGTGATGCCAAAGTAAGGACTTCTTGAACCGTCATTTCTTTTTGAGCGATTTGATCGAAATATTTTGACAAGACTGAATTTGATTTATCCACCATTTGGGTAACGACTTCTTCTAGGGTATTCCCTGTATAGTAGTCATACGTCGCTGGGAACAAGTATCCTTCTAGTCGGTAACGCACACCTTGCGCATCGCCGGCACTTGCTAAAAGCTCAGGATAGGTCTCTTTCATTTTTTCAAAGAACTCGTCACTTTCCATCAAAGCTAAGAAATCGTCTTTCGAGATATTCGTTGCTTCCGCTAGAGCATCACCGATTTGATCAACATCAAATCCTTCTGGAATCGTCACTTTTGCATCAGAGGTGACCGATCCTTCACCATTTTGCAGCATCTTTGAGATTTGATCCAATGTCATACTAGGAGAAAAATGATAATTTCCTGCTTGAAATCCAGTTAAATTATTGAATTTCGTATAATAGTTAAAAATCATACCACTTTTAATGATATTGTCTTCTTCCAATATTTCTCCAATTGCTTTGTTGGACGATCCACTAGGAATCTCAACCGCCACCGTTTCTGTATCTTCTGGATTCAACGGCTGCAATCCTGATGTCACATAACGATACATTGAAAATCCTAAAACACCACCGATGACGAGCAGAGCAAGGACTACGATCAAAACGATCCGATTGACAATCCGATCTTCTTTTTTGCGTTGCTGCTTGCGCAATTGCGTTTCCCCACCTTCAGCTATGGGCACTTCTTCTGCTGCTGCCCTACGACTTGTAGCAGCTTGCTTTGCTTGTTTATTTTTGGTCTTTCCACTTGCAGTTCGCGAACCCACCTCTTCTTGAGGTTGTTGAATAGGACGCTCGTTCAAACCATCGCTTTCTTGGGTTTGATCTGATTGAGGTTGCTTTAAAGCTCCTAATACTTCGTCTTTAAAGGACTTATCCTCTGGATGTTGTTTACTCAAAACAACTCCTCCTAACTTTCGTAATACTGGCTTGTACCATTATACACGAAAGTTAGGAGGAGTGGAATAGAATTAGTTTCTTTCTTAATAGATTTAAAAAACAGCTTTTCTTAAAGATTCAATTCAAAAAGATAGTAGTTTTTATCAAATTTTCCAATTTGAATATAGTTCGATTGTATCTTATCAATAACAACTTTATTTAATCTAGTATTGTTGGGATTATCAGACAAATAAGAATTCTTTGATATAACTATAAATTTAGGAGGATTATTTTCCATTGAATGTATAAACTGATTTTTCAAATCAGGGAATTCTTCATAGTTTAAAGACGGTAATACAAAAAATTGGGAATTCGAGAATCTATTTGCATGCAAATAGATATTCGCATCAATTGCATGAACATAGATCACGTCGTTTTCACTCGAATTTTTATTAATATAATCAGCGATGTCCAATTGCTCTTGCTGAAAAATAGGCATGTCTTTCCTGACAACATTATTGATTCTTTCTGCCACAGTGGGCACAAAAGCCGGCACCATAAAAATGACAACTGTACATAATGCTAACAAATTATTTTTCTTACTCAATTTCGTTGAATAAAAACTAACAACAATAAATTGTGCTGCCAATAAAAAAGGAATCCCTGTAGTTGCATAATGACGATAATTACGTCCAGAAAGTATTATTGTAAAAAAGTTTAATATCAATGATATTAAGATACTAAGAATGATCGTACGCTGACTTTTAGTCAAATATTTTGACCTAATAAAATACACAGCAAGCATAAAAGCTGATATAAGTGGCATTCCATAAACTGAGAATAATTCAAAGAAAAATCTAAAAGAGGAGATTCTTTCAGAAAATGTAACAGATGAATACTCCAAATTCAATGTAAAAGTTTGATATATCATTTCACTAAAAGAGTTTGTTATTATTGAATAGCTAAATGCAATTGCAACAACAAAAATTCCGCCCAGAAAAATCAACAAGGCTTTCTTTGCTAAAACTTTATAATTTTTAGTCATCATTTCTCGGATAGCAATCCCAATACAAAATACTGCCCATAATGAAATCATGTTCATTCTCATAAAGAAAACTAATCCACCCATTAACCCAAGAAAAAAGTAAGTTTGATTCTTTAAAGAATCCGCCATAATCTCCTTTATGAAATAAAATAATGAAATAGCGATAAAAGTTAATGCATACTCTTCAGATAAATTACCACCTTCATAAAGCTCAGCAAATAGCCCTGTGGAAATCAATAAAATCAAACTACTAACTGTATAACTCTTAGTTAACAGTATACCGATTTTGTAAAGATAAATTATCGCTACAACTAAAAAAACAGCCTGTATAACAAAAATACCTATAAATATATTTCCAAATCCGACTATACTTGCCAGATATTGAATAAAAAATAAGACGACACCTTTATGATCAAAAATATCTTTGTAAGGAACCATCCCCTCAGACATCCCTTTACCAAAATACAAAAACATTGAAGAATCATGCGCATCTAGCCTATTTGAAAAAGGATTAGAATTAAATGTCAGCAATATACTTACTATAACAATGGTTAATATTATTAGCGAAAAACCTTTTTCTATGTTCGACCCTTTGGTTTTATTGATGCGAGAAACAATCATTAATTCGCTCCATTTCTATTTTATTAATTTATATTTATCCATTCAAATCCCCGAAATTCAGTTCAGTAGATAGATATGTGGATATGCCTCTATTCAAATCATATTTAGGGGAATAGCCGATTTTTTTTAATTCAGATATCTCTGCATATGAGTCTTGAATATCTCCTTTTCTTACATTTTCATATTTAATGATTGGCTCTATACCTGTCTCTGATTTAAAAATATCCAGTACATCATTAATTGAACTTGGAGTACCAGTACCAACATTATAAACATTACCTTGTGCCTCTTCTTTTTCTGACACAATTTTTAATGCTTGAACGACATCGTCAACATAGACGAAGTCTCTTGTCTGACTTCCATCACCATAAAGGGTAAACACATTTTTTTCATGGTTTTTCAGTTTCTTGAAATGGTTCGTTATTATAGAAAGTACACCTGAATAGGGCGATGATGGGTTTTGATTAGGTCCATATACATTGAAAAATCGTACAGCACTAGTAGGTAGATCATAAAGTGAATTATAAAGTAAAACATATTGTTCCGAAGAATATTTATCAATAGCATACGGTGATAAAGGCTTTATCTTTGAATTTTCGGTTTTAGGTAAAGAAGGTTCATCTCCATATACAGCGGCAGATGAAGCAAAGACAAATCTCTTTAGTTTTTTCTGAGTTTGTTTTGAGAGCTCTAATAAATTTAGAGTCGCCTCCATGTTAACTTGATGTGTTAATAATGGTCTGCCAATTGAATCTGCGACACTGGCGATTGCTGCTAAATGAAAGATAAACGAAAACGTATTTTTTTCAAATATTTCCTTGATCATTTCTTTGTCTCGTATATCACCTTTAACAAATGTTAAATTTTTCGATTGCTTCAGATTTTGAAGATCTCCCATTGATAAATCATCTAAAACAATGACTTCATTTCCTTCTTTAATTAGCGTGTTGACAATGGTAGACCCTATAAAACCAGCGCCTCCAGATACAAAATACTTCATAATTGATACTCCTTAAAATATATTTATTTAATACGTCACTTACAGTATGCTAATTTTATCATAAAACATCTCTACAGCTTTTTTATTGTACTCATTTGCATCAAATCTCTTAAATTCGTCTTGACTATGATAAGACTCCAATAACATGTTTTCTATCCCATTGATATCATTAGAGGATGCCAGTATACCATAATCTCCATTTGAAAGAACATAATTACTCGCTGGAATATTAGTTGAGCAAACCGGAATACCTAAAGATAAAGCTTCAAGAAGAACCATAGGTTGACCTTCATAGGCCGAGGTTAAAGTAAAAAGTTGACACTTTTTCAGTATTGCAAAAGGATTAGAAACATGTCCCATTAGAAAAACAGAATCTTCTAAGTTATTATCCTTAACAATTGATATTAATTCTTCTCTTAAATTGCCGTCCCCCAAGATGTACAATTTGCTTTTAGGAACCTTTTTTTGGAAGTTTTGAAAAGCAGTAATAAGCTTATCTTGCTGCTTTTCAACAGATAATCTTCCAATAGAAATAATATTATAATTACTTTCATCTGGAAGTAAAATGAAGTTCCCAAGTAGATCATATTTTCCAAACTCTTTTACTATCTCAACATCTTTTGTTTCAAAATAGAAAGTTCCATCATAAAAGAAAGACCCTTTAGTGGATTCAATTAAAGTATCAACAATAATAGTTTCTTTTTTATCAATTGTAATAGGATTCTTTAGGAAACAATCAGTATACTTATTGTTTCCTGGATTCAATAATATCTCCACTCTTACTTTTCTTTCTGAAACAATTTGATCATCTGATATAAAACGCAGATTATTCTTATTTACCCAACCAATTTTTTTGCTGCCATCAAATAAAAGATAGTAAGTTCCATAAAAATTATCAATAATCTTAGTATATTTGACTATTTTGTTTATTAAGTTAACAGAATTGAAATTTAAATTATTGTTCGCCGCTTTATCGAACGGATCTTTTCCATCTATACTATTTATAGATACATAACCTTCTTCGTTAATTGTTAATAAAGGATTTTTTTTCTTATCAGCTAGCCTCTTTAAATTAGATATAATATTCTTGACTCTTCTAATTTTACTGAATCTTGGTACTTCGTTAATTACGTTGTAATAGACCCATCCATTAACATAATTATCAATAATAATATGAAAATAGATATCTCCATTACTTAAAGTGGCTTTCTCAATAATTCTTACATATAAGTATTTATAAAAATCGGTCGTTCCATATCTTTTACTAAGATCACTTGTAGGAAGATCGATCCAAAAGACCTTGTTTTTTTGCCTTTTTATATAACCATACGACGAATAAGGTTCCTTTGAAAGTAAATAAGGATACTTTTTAGTATAGTTCTGTGCATCAACCCATCCCACATAAACATCGTCTATTAAGATTTTATAGAACTCTTTACTTTTATATTTTACAGATGCTATAGCTTTTATTTTTAAATCGTCCTTATAAGGATACATTTTACTAGATTTCTCACGAAATGTGTCCCATACGAGAATATCCATTTTACTCGTTAACTCTAATTCTATATTTACTTTTTTTATAATAGGTTTTTTTTCTTCCTTAGTACTATCATCATTACTAAATAGTTTTTCTAAATCTAAAGAATTTAATACATAACTAATTTTTTCTTCTGGAATAAACTTTTTCAGAGAGTTTTTATTCACATCGGCCATAACTGGAGATACAGCCAATAACATATCAAAGCGATCATATACACTAAATAATTGCCCTAGGGTTTTAAAATGAACTTGTCTTCCATTTACTATTTTTTGTCTATCAGCATCCATATCACTATGCATGTAACAAATTTTCTTTTTTGAATCTGATGATAAAATATATTTTGCCCAATAGAAACTATAACCAGAGAAATCAATAGCAACATCAAATTTACTATTTGAAAAAATACGATTTGCTTCTCTTCGAAAACCTTCCCAAGGAAGCATTGAACTATCAATACGATCTACATTATTTTGTGAAGTTATCTTTCTAAGATTCTTACTTTCTTCCGGGGTAAGAATGGCATATCCTGGTTTGAAAATAAGATGACATTGCTTCGGAATCCTATTCACATTCTCCAGTTTTTCTTTTGTATTAGGATTGCCCATGAAACAAGTAACTTCATATCTATCGTAGTCTATATTTTTCAAGAGATTCAATAAACTAGAAGTAATACCATTGTTTTGCATTCCACCTGTATATATTAGAACTTTTTCTTTGGTATTTGTTAACTTTACGACTTTACCAGAACCAGCTGCTTGATCCTTGAATATATAATTTATTACTCGTTTAGTTGCCCAGCCATCTTCATATTTCACAAAATTTTCTTTTGCTCTATTGTAATTTTCTTTGTATTCAGCTTTCACTGATTCAATTGCGTTAATCGATTCAATCACTTCATCTATCGTACTTAGAATCGGTCCTGGTAATTCTTTCTCATCAAAGTACAATCCCCTGGTCGAATCGTAAATATCATTATCCCAAGAATAGAAAATTATCGGTTTGTCTGTAATTAAAAAATCAAAAAAAATACTTGAATAGTCTGTCAACAATATATCTGTAGCTAATAATATATAATTTGGATCAAAATCGTCTGGAACTAAGTAATTATTCAACTCTTCAACTTCTTGTGCTCGCTTAAAAATATAAGGATGTACTTTGACTAAAACATTGTATTTATCCCCGACTCGTTTTCTTAATAAGGTTGTTTCCGCTACTATCTGATGTATCGAATCTGTCGGATTCAATGTTGAGGTACCTTTCCAAGTAGGACAATACAAGATAACATCTTTTGAAGAATCAATAACCATTCCACGTTCAATCAACTGCCCCAAGACAGATTTATCTTTCTTCTGCAATATATCATTTCTTGGGTAACCAAACTCTAGGATCTCACCTGAAAAAATACCGTCCAATCGGAAACTATTCTTAAACACTTCCGTAGTATGTGCATTAGGACTAAGAATAAATTTACTAAATAAAAAGTTTCTAACAACATTCTGAGATCCTGCCGGATTTGCATTTTCAATGTCATATCCCATTTTTTTTAAAGGTGTTCCATGCCAAGTATTAATCACAATTTGCTCTTCTTTAGGTATAAAGAAAGATTGAAATGTTGAATTAGTTATAAGATATTTACTTTTTGAAAGATAATATACATATTCGCGAGTGTTTCTTTCTATAAAAGAAACATTTGGCATATTAGAAAATTTTTCGATTATTCTACCCCATCCAATTTCAGTGGGAACATAACTCCACACATGATGATATTTTTCAAACATAGGATCCCCAATTAGATAATCAAATATTGCTTTGGGAGAATCAATCATATTTTTCCCATCTCGAGATTCGTAAAAAATTGTTGATGAATCAACATCATTTTTTTTATATTCTTCAGAAAACCATAATGATAATTGCTCAGAATTTCTCAATTTAATTTTCTTGAACTTTTTTGCTATCATAATAAGCACCTTTCTCTACAATACAAATTGTAAATTATTCTATAATATAGCCACTTTTTCTTACAGTTTAAATTCATTTTTAATTTACTTCTGTATAAAAGTTTTTTAACGCCTTATCATTATATTCTTCGGGATTAAAACTTAAATTCATTTCTAAATTATTAATTTTTTTTAACAGAGCGCTAGAAATATCTTCAGAAGAAAAGCCTTCAATATATTCCGAAGCATAATCTTTGAGGACCGATAGATTTGCCGGAATATTAGTGGCTAAAACAGGAAGTTTTAAAGTTAATGCTTCAAGTAAGACCATTGGTTGTCCTTCGTAAATTGAGGGGAAAACAAAAAGATCGCACTGTTTCATAATTGTAAATGGATTTTCTTGATGTCCCAAAAGAAAAACATTTTTTTCTAAGTCTAAGCTCAAGATCAACTGACGCATTTCGTTCTTTAAAGGTCCATCTCCTAAAATAAATAGGCGAATATTTGGCTGTTTACCTAGTACAGTCTTAACTGCTTTAATTAAACTGATCTGATTTTTTTCAGGTGATAATCTTCCCATATTGACTAAATTAAAATAATTATCTAATGTTTGTGGTAATTCAGTTTCTGTTCGTTGGTTGATATCAGTATATTCATTCCGATAACTTTTATTAAAATTATATTCATTACTTTGTATATCAGAAATTCCTATTAAATCATCCTCTTCAACCCAAAGAGACTGATTGTTAAAATCATTAGTGCAGTAGTAAATCTTATCAGCAATTCTTGCTTGCTTAGAAAAACTTATAACCCTACCCTTTTGGTTTTCCAAAACTAAATGTTCACCTTCAGAATCTATTTCAGGAGTAAGAGATGCTACAACGGGATTCTTTGCAACTGTTCCAATTACAAACTCCATTGCAAATGAATCATAAAGATTTATATTTTTTGATTTATTTTTTCTCAGAAAATAATTTTTTAAAAAATTAAGACCTTTAGTGTCATGAAAATTAGAAAGACTACTTTGATTCACCCAGCCAACTTCGCCAGAATTATTCTCAATAAAGCAAAATCCTTGATCATTGAATATGATTCGCTTACTTATATAAACATAGGTTTTGTCAAGCATCTTTAGTGGTGAGCGAAATTCAGTTAAATTGTTTAATGACTTAAAAATCATTGCATCATTGTCACAATTGACGGTAGCAATTGATGAACATTTATCTACAACAGTATCTAATTCAATCATGTGATTAATTGGATCAACATCTTTACCGTCTATCCATCCTGTATATAGTCCATTCAACGTAATCTTTACATATTCCTTAACATTAACTCTCGTTGAAGCAATTACGAAGATAGTGTCTTTTTCAGAAATCAATATATTGAAAAAGGAATTGTCTTTTAATGAAACTAAGTTTTTTGCTACTTTATAAAAACCCTCTTTTTTGATTCTTGCATTATATCGAAATTCCACTACTTCATTACTTACTATATTATGATCTTTAGAAACAAAATCATCATTTAGGATTTTTCTAGTATCGATAGTATTTATAGTGAAACCAAGTTGCTCATCTTTAATAAATCTTCTTAAGTTTCGTCTATTAACTTCCATAGTCTCTTTCGATACGCTTAAGATGCGGTCATAAAGATAATATATTGAAAAAACAGCTGGTAAATTTTTCTTGTGTGGGGCTTTTCCATTGATTATTTTTTTTGAATCACTTAATAGATCATTGTGTTGGAAAATAATTTTCTTACCGCTGTTCATAAACGCTATAGTTTTTGCCCAGAAAAAACTATAGCCACTAAAATCAATCGCAGTATCAAAATGAACATTCCCAACTATTCTAGTTGCTTCCCTCTTGTACGCTTGTTTCGGAAGGACAAAACGCCATACTTTTTTTGAAGTGAACGCCTGAATAAATAAGTCTCTCAATATTTCACTTCTCGAATAAAGGGTCCTTCCAGGACGAAAAAGCATTCGAACATTTTCATTGATTTTATTTAAATTACTGATTTCTTCGTCGGAAACTGGTTTGTTGAGGATAATGGAAACATCATACTTATTGAAGTCTAGATTATTGGTAAGATTGATAAAACTAGTTGAGATACCATTATTTTTCATTCCGCCAGGATAAATAATAAGCTTATTTAAATCGTTTCTTAGAATAACTTCTTCAATTCTTTTCGTTCTTTTATTATTAAATATTCTTTCGATGTATCTTTTAGTAACTTTACCATCTTGATATTTGGAAAATTTCTCTTTCATCAATTGGTAACATTCCCGATGTTGCACAATAGAATATGCTTTTGTTTCTATTAACCGAATAAGATCATCTATTGTTTCAGCAGCTGGTCCTGGTAAATCACTTTCTTTTAAATACATTCCTCTATCCACTTCATATAAGTCTCGATCCCAAACATAAAAAATAATTGGTTTATCAGTTACTAAAAAGTCGAAAAATATACTAGAGTAATCTGTTATTAATAAGTCAACAATAGACAAAACTTCATTAGGATCTAGGTAGTCCGGAATAAGTATTGAGCGAATCTCTTCATCTTTACTTAATTCACGATAAATATATGGATGTACTTTAACCAATACATTGTACTGATCTTTAAAATGTTCTTTCAAAAAAATGGTTTCTTTAACGATCTGCTCTTTATCATTCGAGGGATTTAAGATGGATGATCCTTTCCAAGTCGGTGTATATAAAATTGTAGGTAAACGATCATTATAAGTTAAGTTTAGCTTCTTTAACTCTTTCTTTATACTTTCTCGATTGATAGTATTCGTCCTATCGATCCTTGGATATCCGCCTTCTAAAATCGTTCCAGGAAACAATCCATCTAAACGATAGCTTTTTGAGAAAATCTCTGTTGTATGTGAGTTAGGTGACAAGATGTAATCAGCCATTAAAAAATTTCGTACAACATTTTGAGAATGGGCTGGATTACCAGGAATGTCAAATCCCATATATTTCAAAGGCGTTCCGTGCCAAGTATTTATGTATGTTTGACCTTCTCTCTTTAAGAAAAATGACTGGAAAGTAGCATTGTTAATTAAATACTCTGCTGTTGCCAGCCAAAGCAAATATCTTTTTGAGTTTCTTTCTACAAATTCAACATTGTCGAACTCTGCCTTAATACGTTTTACTGTGGGATAATTTAAGTCGGTGATAACCCAGATATGATGAAAATGAGCATATTCGGGATCTTTTACTAAATGCATAAACATTGCGTAGGGAGAATCTACAATCGATTGCCCATCTCGAACTTCATAAAGGATCGTGTTCTTTTGTATTTTCTTTTTACTCGCTTTTATATAGTATGATGCTATTTTGCCATTTTCTGAAACAAAACTAGTCATTACTTTACTTAATATCGTTTTCACATTACTTAAAGCACTCATGTGTTATCCCCTTATATTGCATTCTTTGATCAGTTCAGCTACCTTATTAGCAGCATCACCATTTTCCCAAGAACAAAATTTATTATAGAATTCTAGATATTTCGTATCCGAACATTCTGAATCAATAGTTTGACGACAAAATTTTTCTATAACCTGGTAGAATGACTGTTCATCTAAACAGATAGATCCTGGTACTTCACTATAATCGAAGTAAAATCCTCGGATCCCATTTTCATAATGATTTAAATCATATGGATAGAAAATCAACGGTTTTTTTAATATCAAATAATCGAACATTACAGAAGAATAATCCGTTATGAGACAGTCACTAATTAAATATAACTCATTAATATCCTCATCCGAACATATTTTGATTTGGTCTTCATAGCCATTTATTACAATAGATTCTTTGACTAAATAGTGCGGTCGAATTATCAATGTATCGTCTTTATTCATTCTAGAAGTAAGTTGACTCAATTCAAATGGCATAAAGAACTTGTAGTTTCCTTTTGAAATAAAATAATCGTCCCGCCAGGTCGGTGCATATAATAGAACATGCCCTTTTCTATCTCCAATAATTTTTTTCTTAAGCTGACTAATTGTATTATCATCATCTTTGAAACGTACTAAAACATCATTTCTTGGATAACCAATATCTAAGAAAGTATTTTCAAAACCAAACGCCGTCTTGAAGATATTTTTTGAATACTCATTTGGGGCAATCAAGTAATCCCACCGATTACTTTCTTTGTAGAAGCCAGCTTTGTATTTTTGCGTATCAGTATTTGGCATAACCACGTTATCAATATCTGCTCCTAATTTTTTTAGGGGCGTACCATGCCACGTTTGCAAATAAATTGTCTGCTTATTTTTTTTAAGCCATTCAGATAAACGGGAGTTAAAGATCCAAAAACCAGCCCTTGGCATTAACAAAAGCCATTTAAAGGAAAAACGTGAGATAAAAAATATTTCAGGATATTTTTTTTTCGCTTCTGACAAACTTTCTTTTTTTATACTCCAGTAGAAAGTCCAATCTGCAAAATCAGTCGATTGTATCATCTCTTGATAGATCGCTAAAGGATTATCAGAAGGAATTTTCCCGTTAAAACTTTCGAATATAACCATTTGTTTTTTTACTGGAAAAATAGATGCTATAAAATTAAATAGTATTCGATAAAAAAAACTAATTATTCTTTTGATCACTTCTATTCACCAGCTTCCAATAGATACTTTTAACTAAAAAAACAGGCAATTGCGCAATTCTTCCTAATCTGGTCGGATTACTTAACGAGCGATACAACCATTCTAAGTGAAGGTTTATAAAAAAATTAGGGGCTCTTTTTACATGACCACTCAAAACATCAAAGCTCCCACCAACATCTTGAAAAACAGAAGCGTGTATCGCATTCATATTTTGGGCAAGCCACCGTTCTTGTCTGGGAAATCCTAACGCAACAAATACAAAATCTGGCTTTACAGCGTTTATTTTATTTACAATTGACTCATTATCAAGAGTCGTATAACCGTCTATAGCACCCGCAATCCCTAGGTTGGGGTACTGATCATTAATATTTTTTATCGCATCAGACAGCACTTCAGGTTTAGCGCCATAAAAAAAAGCACTCATCTTATTTTCATTTGCGTAACCTAGCAATCTTACCATTAAATCATAACCAGTAACTCTTTCTTTTATCTTTCCTCCAGTTAATCTTGAAACAAGAACCACTCCGACTCCATCAGGTATCCGATGGGTACTCTGATTGATAAACGTTACGATATCTGGATGTTTTCTGCTTTCAGTAATAATTTGCGGGTTTACACTAATGATAGTCATTTTTTTATCACTATCGATATAGTGAGGTAAATCGTCCATCACTTCTCCATAGGTGATTGGATCAACTAAAACGCCCATTATATTTTCAGATTTCATATTGCTTATCAATCCATTCTAAAAAAGAGTCAATGGCGCGCCCGGAAACATACGTATTCCAAGTTTGGTTAAAATCTGACAAATCCTCATTTCCCATCGTCTCTATACTGGAAAAAAGTTCCTCGGAGGATTTCACAATGGAAGAACCTATATCTTTCTTAAACTCTTCTTGAATTCCGACAATTTCATCGTACAGTTCAAAATCATAACAGAAATAAATGATCTTCCCACGAGGGTTTACTAAAGAATATTCAAAAGGTACTGAAGAATAATCTGTAATCAAACAGTCCGCCATTGCTATTAAATTTTTTAAATCGTAGTCCTTATCATCTTTAATAAAATATTCTGGGTATTGGTTTGCTAATTCTATCATCTTTTTATCATGTGGATGTGGATGAATGAATAATGCCCAATCTTCATTCAATTGATTTGATATAGAATCAAAATCTAAGGGATTATTATCATCGGTATTCTCTCTGTAGGTAGGTAAGTAAAGAGCGATTTTCTTGTTCATATCCTCTAGCAAAGCGTTTTTTTGATAAGTTATTGTTTCATCATCTAATTGATAGTAATAATCAGTTAATGGATAGCCGAACTTTAGAAAGATCGGATCAATATTATAACTATCCTTGAAAATCGTTGCCATTGTGGGTGAACTTACTACAAAATGAGTAAATTTATTATAAACTTTCTGATAGCGCCGACGATCCGCAGGAGCAGCATTTTTTGCATACTGTGCTTGAAGACCAAACTTTTTAATTGCTCCATTGGCATGCCAAATTTGAACAACATTCGTTTGTTTATCTAATATCATACCACCCAAAAAAGCAAAGTAATTATCACAAATGATCAATTTTGTCTTCTTTAGTATCGGTATGATTTTTAAACAAAGGATTGCAAAGGAATCCACAAGATAGCTCTTAAATCCTTGTTTCTCAAATACTGAAACCATTTGTCGCGCATTTCTGGTGTAACAAATTATCAGTCGATCACCATAGGCTTCAGCCAGAGCTTCCAAAACGTAGTTGCTTGTTGAAGGAAAACTGACAAGAAAAATGATTTTATCATTTTTACGCCTTTTCCCTAAGGAACAAAGACGAACTAAAAATAAATATACTTCTTTTGATAATGAAACAAAAAAATTTTTTTTCATAATTACCCTCTATTTTCACATTAGTTCTTATTTTACATGATTATTAGTGAAAAGAAAATAATTGTAACAAAACCGTTATATTACTCTAACTGTTTTTGAGCTTTTCTTTCATTAGCATCAGTCAATTAGCAGTAATCTTATTCATCACATTTAAGAAATCAAAAAAAGTCAGCTTCAAATCAAGCTGACTTTTTATCTTTTTTACGGATAAATCCGATTCAACAACCGTGGAAACGGAATGGATTCTCTTACGTGCTCGATTCCTGATAACCAGGTAACGGTCCGTTCTAATCCAAGGCCAAAGCCGGTGTGAGGAACTGAGCCGTACTTGCGTAGATCTAAATACCATGAATATTCATTTTCGTCCAAGCCGTGGGCGCGGATTTGTTCTAGCAGGTATTCATGATCGATGGCACGTTCAGAACCGCCTATGATCTCGCCATAGCCTTCTGGTGCGATCATATCGGCACAGATCACGACATCTTCTCTCGTTGGATGTGGCTTCATATAGAAAGGTTTGATGGCTTTTGGATAATTTAAGATAAAGACGGGCTGATCGAATGAATTGGCAATAAAGGTCTCATGTGGTGAGCCAAAGTCATCGCCCCATTGAATATCATCAAAGCCGTTCTTTTGTAATAATGCCACTGCATCATCGTAAGAGATTCGTGGGAATGGTAATTTGGTGTATTTTTTCAAGACTTCACGGTCACGGCCTAAGACGTCTAATGCATAGTCACAGTTATCGAGCACATTTTGCACTAAGAATGCCACGTACTGCTCTTGGACTTCCAAGCTTTCTTCTTGGTGCATAAAGGCCATTTCTGGTTCAATCATCCAAAATTCAATCAAGTGACGACGTGTCTTTGATTTTTCGGCACGGAAAGTTGGTCCAAAAGAAAAGACTTTGCCAAACGCCATAGCGGCAGCTTCCATGTACAATTGACCAGACTGAGACAAATATGCTTTTTGATCGAAATAGTTGGTTTCGAATAAATCAGTCGTTCCTTCTGGTGCTGATCCGGTTAGGATCGGTGGATCGATTTTGATGAAGCCATTCTTGTTGAAAAATTCATACGTTGCCCGAATGATTTCGTTTCGGATTTGCATGATGGCGTGTTGTTTTGAGGAACGCAACCATAAATGACGATGGTCCATCAAGAAATCTGTTCCGTGTTCTTTTGGTGTGATTGGGTAATCATGGCTTTCCCCAACAACCTCTAAACCAGAGATACCAATTTCATAGCCGAATTTTGAGCGGCTGTCTTCTCTGATTTTTCCAGTGACCAGTACGGCAGTTTCCTGATTTAGATTTTTCGCTAATTGGAAAACTTCTTCCCCTACTTCACTTTTTACAACGATTCCTTGAAAATACGCTGTTCCGTCACGAAGTTGTAAAAAGGCGATCTTGCCGCTAGAACGTTTGTTAGCAACCCATGCTCCGATTTGAACGGTTTCGCCAACGTGTTTTTTTGCATCTAAAATTTGAATAGATTCCACTTGATTCTCTCCTATCTAATTAATAAAGGCACCATAGAGCATTTTAAGCTTTTTGGCGTTTCTTTTCAACAAAATCATGGATTCGTTTGGTAGCTTCCGCTAACGTGTCCCAATCAGTTGCATAGCTGATGCGTAAATAATCTGGTGTACCAAAACCAGCACCAGTCACTACTGCCACGTGGGCTTCCATCAGCAAGGCCTCCACGAAGGCATCAATGGTTTGATAGCCGCACATCGTCATGGCTTCTTTGACATTTGGGAACAAGTAAAACGCGCCTTGGGGTTTCGTCACCTGAAAACCAGGAATAGCGGCAATTAGCGGATATAGTTTGTTCAAGCGCTCTTCGAAGGCCTGACGCATCACTTCGATCGATTCTTGATTCCCAGTCAGTGCCTCAACTGCTGCGTATTGGCTAGCAGCCGGCGGGTTGCTAGTAGCTTGGGAAGCGATATCGATCATCGCTTTGATGATTTTTGCATCGCCGACAGCAAATCCGATCCTCCACCCAGTCATAGAATAGGTTTTAGAAACGCCATTGATCACGATGGTTTGTTTGCGGATCTCTTCTGATAAGCTTGCGATCGATGTAAAGGTATTGCCGTTATAAACCAAACGACCATAGATATCATCGGCAATGATCCAAATATTATTTTCCACTGCCCAGTTGCCGATTGCCGTTAACGCTTCTTTTGAGTAAATCGCCCCTGTAGGGTTGGCAGGCGAGTTTAAAATGATGGCTTTCGTTTTCTCTGTACGAGCAGCTTCTAATTGAGCCACAGAAACTTTAAAATCGGCTTCTTGCTTGGCTTCAACAAACACAGGTGTCCCTTGCGCTAAACGGACTTGTTCCGCATAGCTGACCCAATAAGGCACTGGAATGAGTACTTCATCCTCTTCATCAAGGAGCGCTTGAAACAGCGTATAAAGGGCAAACTTCGCGCCATCTGTCACGATCACTTGGTTTGAATCATAGTCAGCACTATAAAACTCTTTCATATAAGCAAGAATCGCCTGTTTTAACTCAGGAATCCCCGCAGTTGCTGTGTAAAAACTGGCCTTGCCGCTCTCAATCGCTGCGATCGCTGCTTGGCGAATGTTTTTCGGGGTAATAAAGTCGGGTTCACCGACAGTTAGACTTAATACGTCTACACCTTGGTCCGCTAACGCTTTTGCCTTAGCAGATGCCGCTAACGTTGCGGAGGGTTCCAATTTTTCTGCTCTTTTTGAAAGTACCATGTTTATCATCCTTTCTACGATCCAAAATTCATTCTATCATAAGCGTCTTCCTATAGTTCAGTGATCGCTTTGATTTCTTCGCCATCTTTGAAACCAATCAAATAATAGTTCAAACGACCCTCGCCATCTTTCGTCATGACTTCCCAAGTTGGCTGGCCTTCAAAAATACCCAATGCGGCCTTTTGGATTTCCTGACCTTGATAATTGTCGCGAACAAATGCCTTAGCTTGTGCTTCCGTCAGCCCATCCGCTTGATTAAAAACAGAAACCTTCTCACCGCTTTTTGGGATGATCACAACGATCTCATTGTTATTCGTATCCTTTCCAACAATGCTAAAGGAGGTTTCCTCACGGGTAAACCAATAAAATTGTTCGACCTCTGCTAAATCGGTGTATCTTTCTGCTATTTCGATTGCTTCGTTTCTTGCTTGTCGCATTGGACGAGAAGAACGGAGATAGAAAATAGAAGCGAAGAGAATAACGACCAGTAAGACTGTGATCGCACTCAGCAAAATAACCACACGCCGATGTTCTTTGTCTTTTGTTTTCACACTTCGTACTCCAATCTTAAATAAAATCCATTATATCAGATGTTCAACTCATTTTTCAAAATCGGCTGCCGCTTTTTCCTCTTGCCCAAAAAAATGTTGGATGTCTTCGGCGATCTCGGTTGGACTTGCTTCAATCAGAGGTAAGTTTTTGGGTAAGCCTTTGACCATTCGTTTGCCATACTTTGTCGATAGCAAGCGTCGATCAAGGACGACCATCACGCCGGTATCCTCCTCGGAACGGATCAAGCGCCCCAATGCTTGGCGCAGCCGTAAAATCGCTTTAGGTAAGGCATCTTCTTTAAAAGAATCAATGCCTTCTGCTTCCAAAAAGGCGTGCCGTGCTTGGACCATGGGTTGTTTAGGGTTCTCAAAAGGCAATCGGGTCACCACAGCGATCTTCAGTGCCTGTCCTGGTAAATCGACCCCTTCCCAAAAACTGCTAGTCCCTAATAAGATACCATTTTCCGCTAATAAAAATTTCTTTAAGATTTTCTCACGGGTTCCGCCAGTCCCTTGAGCAACGATTTCTCTGCCATAATGCAGGGCTTTTTTATTCAATCGATCATAGACATTTTTCAAAGTTTCGTGCGCCGTAAACAACACAAGCGCTGGTTGCGGATTGTCAAACAAAATCGGGACTAACGCTTCGACTAAATAATCCGCGTATTCGGCAGCTGATGCTTGTTGGATCGAGAGACCTTTTTTGATTACATACAGTCGCGTTTGCTTGCTGTAATCATAAAAGGCAGGAATCGTTTTGACTGGCACATCCGTCAAGCCGATCTGATGGGCAAAAAATTCTTTGTTGCCTGGGATCTTCAATGTCCCCCCTAGATAAATGATGTGCTGATAGCGTTGGTACCATGTGCTCTCCACGATCGAATGTCCTTCTAGATCAGCTAACTCAATCACAGCATTTCCTGACTGGGGATGCTTTTTCAGCCAATGAACGTAACGAGGATGCCACCAAGTCAACCACGCGGTCACTGTTTGTTCCTGTGCGTCCATTTGACTAAAGAAATCAAACAAACGGGCAATCACGATCCGTTGTCTTGCATACCACCGATCATTGGTCAACTCGAATCGCTGACGCAGCTGCTGTTGAATCTCATTGATTTCCTGATAATAGAGGCTCAATTTTTGATGTAGCTTGTCCTGCTCTAATGACCCATCATAGAGGTCATGATGCTGAACGACTTGTAATTCTGGGGCATCGATCGATAAGGTGCGAAAATACTGTTCTTGTGTTTCGACCAAAACCGACAATGCATTTCGATACAACGAGAACATCCGTTGCAAAAAATCGTCCTCGGTAATGATCTGGGCAATTTCTTCCAATAGTCCTTCTTCATTCAGCTGTAAAAACTGCCGCTTGAAATGAGCAGAGTCAAAGACATGTTGACTAAAGCCTTCTGCTTGCTGCGGCAACTGTTGGGCTTCATCGATCAACAAATAATCACTCGTTGGCAACAGTGGCTGCGCCCGTCGGTTTTCCTGCATTAAAAAGGCATGATTGACGATCAAAACATTGCTTTGCGCCATCCGCCGATATAAATGTCGAACAAAATCTTGTTCATAGAAGGGTTGATCTTTGGCTAAAAAGTCGACCCCGCGATGGCGAATGTCGGTAAATAAAGGATGATCAAGACGAACTAAATTCAATTCATCAAAGTCACCTGTTTCTGTTTTGGTCAGCCAGACTAAGATCCCCATCTGATATTGGGCGTATTGCTTTTGTTCTACCGGTTGATCCAGCGTCGTTTTAAAGCGCTGCAAATCAATGTAATGACGATGGCTTTTGACCAAGACCGCTTGCAAAGGCTGCTGCAGTACTTGGTTCACCAATGGAATGTCTTTGCTAATGATCTGATTTTGTAAAAGAATCGATGAGGTGCTAACGATCAATGGATTTTCTGGCGTCGCTAAATAAGCGGCTGGAAACAAGTAACCGATGGTTTTTCCCATCCCCGTTTCTGCTTCAATAATCAAATTTTTCTCTGGTTGGGTGTAATGCGTATACACCGCATTCATCAAACGTGCTTGTTGTTTCCGATAGATCAAGTGCTCGCCAAAGCGCTGTTCTTTTTCCGTTTTTACTTTCGGATACGTTTCTTGAAAATGCGTGGCTTCAAAAAGCGGAACAGTTTTTTTTCGCAGGACGACGCCGTCGATCACTTCGAAATCTTCCGCCAACTCTGGTCCTTTTTCTTTCAAAATTCCGTGAATATACTCACTCGTTTGCATCCCCATCTGACCGCTTAAAAGCGCAATCTGTTTAAGAGTCGTCCGTGGTAGCTGTCGCATGATTGCTTCAATGTATAAAAATAATGCTGCGGTCACTTCTGCATCACTATCGGCTTGATGCGGGTTGTCATGACGAAAGCCGATGCTGTCTGCCAGATCACCTAAGCGAAAGCTGCTTTCTGTCGGCAAAAACACTTGCGCCAATTCCACCGTATCGATCCCTGGAATCGATAAAGGCGGCAGACCGCAACGAACCAATTCATTGCTTAAAAAATGATAGTCAAAATAAATGTTATGCGCCACAAAAATCGTATTGCTGAGTAAGTTGTAGATCGTGTCAGCTATGTCTTCGAAATAAGGCGCTTTGCTTACTTGCTGGTTTGTGATGTGTGTCAATCGTTGAATTTGCTTAGAAATTCTGCGGTCAGGGTTGATATCTGCGGCAAAACGATTAATGATCTTGCCATCTTGGACTAAGACGCAGCCAAATTGAATAATTCGATCAATCGTCGAATCGGTTCCTGTTGTTTCAAGATCCACCACAGCGTATATGGGTTTCATTGTATTCCTCCTTGCACACTGTCTGCATTATACTACAAAATCAATGGCGATTACATCTGTTTTCCCATCGGATACGAGGGTTCGCAGGAAGAAGAACCTTACTATCTAGTATCCGTATTTATCAGCCAAAGGAATTTGTCACTCGTCGCTGATCGCTTTTTTCGACAAAAAAAGGGATCTTTTTTATAATTTACTATAAGGAGGCGAAAAAAATGAATGATTTCAAAAACAAACGAGTGATTGTAACTGGGGCTGCTTCAGGGATTGGAAAAGCGGTGGCAGAACAATTTCTAGCCCAGGGTGCTCTTGTTGGGTTGATTGATCGCAACGAAGAGGAGCTGCAGGAGTTTCTTGCTGACTATGACGCACAAACCCACTATCGTGCCGTTGACGTCACTGAAGCAGAGAAGCTGCAAGAAGCGATGAGTGGTCTTGTGGAAGAACTAGGTGGTCTCGATGTACTTCACGTCAATGCCGGCATCAACGGTACTTGGACACCGATCGAAGAATTGACGGTGGCGGAATGGGACCAGACAATCAACACAAATTTACGCAGTACCTTTATTACCGTCAAAGCTGCGATCCCATTTATGAAAGCAAACGGCGGCAGCATTGTCATTACGAGTTCAGTCAATGGAAACCGCATCTTCAGCAATTTTGGTGCGACTGCTTACAGTACATCTAAGGCAGGTCAAGTCGCCTTTACAAAAATGGCTGCGCTGGAACTTTCTGGTTATAATATTCGGGTCAATGCCATCTGCCCTGGGGCGATCGCAACGAATATCGATGCCAGCACAGAAATTGAAGAAGAGGTTGCTCGCGTTGAGATCCCCGTCAAATATCCAGAACGTTCTCGACCATTAAAACAAGAAACAGGCGTGCCAGAACAAGTCGCCAACCTTGTGCTTTTTCTATCTTCAGAGGCTGCGGGCAATATTTCTGGAACGGAAGTCTATATTGATGGAGCGGAATCTTTGCTTTAATACAACAAAAAAACGAAAAATCAAACCTGCTCCCCTCACTTGTTTCAAGTAAAACCTGTGAGATGGATCATTTCTTGATTTTTCGTTTTTTCTTTTTGTTTATTTTTCCACCAAAGCTGCGATTTCTTCTAGAAAAGCAGTCTTGCCATAAAAATCTGCATTCAATAACTCGGGAAAAATGGCTTCAAAGAAATAGGTCACACATGGACGATGCTGAAACGCTTTGACCGTCAAAACCGCTTCACGAAACATTTCTTTGAACACTTTGTCGGGATTGCTTTTTGAGATCTCTTCAAAAGATTCATATAAAAGATCGATCTTATCCGCAATTGCCAACAGCTGTCCTTCAAGGCTGTTGTCTTTGCCATCCGCCAAGCGTCTGCGATACGTCGCTTGAAAGCTTTGGGGGATTTCTTCTTCGATGAAGGCATCGGTCATTTTTTCTTCAACGGTTGATAACATCGCCCGCAATTCTTTGTTTGCATATTTGACTGGCGTTTTGATGTCGCCAATGAAACGTTCCGTGTAATCATGGTTCAAGGCTTTTTCATAAAGAATTTGCCAATCGACTTGATTTCCCGCTTGTTCTTCGATATCGGCTAAGGTCTGGGCAATCATGGTTACTCGAAACGAATGAGCGGCCACGCTGTGCTCGGTAAACTTAAAAAATCCAGGTGCTCGTTGGATTTTTTCTAAATTAGCCAATCCAAGAATAAATTCATTCAATCCCATCAGTCTGCCTCCTTTTTTTCTAAGAGTATAACAACTACTTTCTCCGCAAGCAAATATCACGCGCACAAAAAAAAAGAGCAGCTAGGCTGCTCTTAAAAGGCATTCACAAATTACGCTTTGTTAACGTTAGTCGCTTGAGGGCCACGTTGTCCGTCTTCGATATCGAAAGTCACTGCTTGACCTTCTTCTAAAGTTTTGAAGCCTTCGCCTTGGATAGCTGAGAAATGAACGAATACATCGTTACCGTTTTCTGCAGTGATGAATCCAAAACCTTTGTCTGAGTTAAACCATTTAACTGTACCTGTTTCCATAATAAAAATCCTCCTTGTGTTTATACACATATTTTGCAATTACTTGTATAAGGTGAAAATGTGGAAGATGTTTAAGATGAAACAAGCTACCATAATTTACCGTAACAAAAACTACACTTTGTATTATAGCACATTATCTTCTTTATGACTAATAGAAAATCAAAAAAAATGAAAACGCCTTTATTTTTTTATGATTCGCAAAAAGACTGCTGCACTAAAGATCTGCAACAGTCTTTTCTTTTTTGGAAACGATTTATTTACGAAGGACGCAACTGCGTTTAGTAGCGCAAAATCGCAGTCAAACTTTTTTCTCCTGGGGCATCTTTTTGTTCCAAAATAGATACCTCGCCGCCATTTTCTAAAACATCGATTGCCAGCGTATTTAACACTTGGCGACGATCGTATTCCGTGTCAGGATCTTCTCCAAACCCATCGGCGAGATTGGAAGTCGCTACAAACAGATTGGCGATCCTGCCTTCTTTAGCTGCAGGTACGATATCAACCAATTGGTCAATAAATTTCCGATCCAACAGCTTGCCGTATTCCCCAACTTCTTTTTGTGTCAACTCCGCAATCAGCTTTTGCGTACACGTTTGGATCTCTTTCAAAGATAACGATGCTGGTGAAGAGGAAATGCTTGGTTCTGCTTTGAAAAAGTTCGTTTTTGCCACTTTTTTAAACAGCGTTTGATTTTCTGGTAAAGCAAAAAGATACATTGGTAAATGCTCTTCGTTTGAAAAGTCATTCTTAAAAAATGCATCAACTGCTTGGTAGTAGTTGACGTGATCGATCTCGACTTCTTCATCTTTGGCACTAAAGCCGTGATAAGCGACGCCTTCTCCTCCTGAGTTAGGGCCACCTTGGGCACTGTAATTAAAGTTGCCGCCGCCAGTGATTTCTTCCCCCAGCGCTTTTTCGATCGTTGTCGGTGCCTCTTCTGGCAACTCGACTTCACGCACTTGATTGTTTTCAACTTGATAGACTTGCATTGAATCGCGATTCAACGCTAAGAGATAAAATGGGTAATTAAATTGTGCGTTTTTGATGACAGCTAATACATACGGGGTTTCCCCTACATAATATTGATCATCCACACGAATACTTAACCGATGGACCAGTACATCTTCTGGTGTGATAATCACCGCCACACTCGTTGTACTGTTACGCCAAAATGATTGATCTGCAAGCAGTTCATCAATTTTCGTTTGAAAAAGATCCCAAGAATGTTCTGGGTATTTCTTTTCAAAGCGGCGCTTCGCATCTTTGGCAAAGTTCTTAAATTTGATTTGATCCTTTTCGACATTCTGGTGGCCGACATGCGTATTGAGCATGATCGTGACAAATGGTCCTTTGATTCCGTCAGATATTACCTGCGATAAAAAACTTTTTCCAAATTTTCCCATTCCACATTACCTCCTGCTTAATCAAATACAAATAAAGTGTACCATGCTTATTTTCTTCCATAAAGTAAAACGATTGCACGCGTTTATTTCCTCATTCGTTTTTCTGATTACTCACTATACTGGCTATTTTTCAGCGGATCAGCCAAGGTATTTCTGGTGGCCCATAGAAAGCCTCGTTTGGTCCAAGTCTGAATGGTGGGCTCTTCTAGCTCTTTTAGACTGTGTCCAACGGATTGAAAAAAGACTCTGCCCTTGCCCCATTTTTTGATCCACATCATTGGCAGTATGACTTCTTGGTTAGCTGCATTCGGATGATCTTTAGCGGCAAATGTTGAGGTAGCTAACACAGTGACGGCTGGATCAACCAGACAATAGTATTGCTCCGTCGTCAACTGAGGGATCGATTGAGTATTTGCCGTAATATAGTGATCTGTCGTAAGATCGATGCTATAGGTCGTTTCCAATCCACCAGGATGTGCCAAAAAACAGCCGCCAGTCAGAAACAACCAGCCTTTACTGGCTTGAAAAGCCGAGGCAAAGCCGCCATGAACGCCTGCTAATCCTAACCCTTCTGCTACAGCCTGAGTGACATTTTGTAGCGGCTCATCAGGCAATTCTCCTCGCGTCCAATTCATGATCAACAGATCCAGCCTTTTTAATTCTTCTTTATGATAGAGAGGTTCAAAATCTGAGGCGAGTGTCACCTGATATCCTTCTGACTCCAGCAACGTTTGGTAAAACTGACTGGTTTCTTTTGGGGCGTGTCCTTCCCATCCTCCGTAAATGATCAATGCTTGTTTCATTTTGTGTTTCCTCCTTTCTTTCTAACTTAGCGAAAAAAATGCAAAAAGCGAAGCAGAACGATTCTCCGTTTTCCTTCGCCAGTAATTTTTTCTGATTTAACGGTTGATTGAACGCCCGACACGATTGATCGTATGGCGCATACCTCTAATTGCAACCGATGTTTCGAAAATATTTTCGGTCGGTGCCATGCCGCCATAGCCGGCATCACCAATATGTTGCAGATCGACCCCACAAGTTTTGTTGATAATGGCTAATTGTCGCAACGTTTCTGGACGCGCGCTTTCTTGACTCGTTCCGATCGCTGACATCGTCAATAAGTCATATTGTTTGGCAATTTGAACAGCTTCGATCAGATCCTTTTCTAGAAAGCCTTGAATCGAGCCCACGGAAGGCAGTAACAAAATATCTGCCCCAGCTTCAGCGTAAGAAATGATGGCTTCTCGATCAACCACAGGTTCATCTGAGCCGGCACTGTGCATTTTTCCAGCGATGATCAACCCAGAGAAATGTTCTTTTGCCAATTTTACTGCTTTAGCGATTTCTCGGTTGGTCACACCCGTTCCAGGATTGCCTGTAAAGCAAAGAAAGTCCACCCCGAGTTCTTGGGCTTTTTTGATGGTGTCAACCGAACTTGTTCGGCCTTGACTGATGCTGATCTTTTCACTCATCATTTCCGTCGTAGCTGGGATCGGCTCAAGATTGATGCCGACAGGTCGTCCAATCAGTTGTTTTAGTTGAGGAATCGGATTTTTAATGGGCTGTGTAGGATCAAGCAGCTGCTCCAATGTGATACCAGGCATCCCAAAAATAGCTGGACGATAACAATCAAAGCCATTTAACAAAATCAAGTCAGCCCCAAAAGCTGCCGCGACTTCTGCGTTGGTGATGTCGCCAGCTTGCGGCATGGTTTGAACCACCGTTTCACAGACGATCACTCGTCCTTCGCTCGCTTTAATGGATTGTTTCAATTCTTGCGCCGACATTTCTTTGATTTCACTATAGTTTGCACTTATCAATCGTTTGACCATGTTTTTCTTCCTTTCTTTTCCTTCTCATCTTGCGAGAAACACGAATAACAGGTAAAATATAGCTATTGTGTTCCCTTAGTTAAATGGATATAACAAGTCCCTCCTAAGGATTAGTTGCTGGTTCGATTCCGGCAGGGAACGTTTTTTGAAGAAAAAGATTCCTTATTTTTAAGGAATCTTTTTTTGTTGGAAAGCAAATACCTCTGCCTCGATTTGCTTAGAAATAATCTTCCAGAATCGGCTTTCCGTCTGGTAAGTTTTCCTGAATCATCACTGCAGCTTCCTTCTCCGTTTCCATTTGCTGGAAAAAGACCAAGGAATCAAGGGATTGTGCCTGCAAAAACAGTTGCACAAAGCGCTGAATCGACAAGGTTGCTTTTGGCAGCTGGGTGGCGGTCGTTTTCGTGACATGATGCTGAGCGTTTTCAATCGTCACTTCATAACACCCATTATTCCATGGGGCATATTCGTCCCCTTGAATTTCTATGGCAAAACGACCAGCTTTTTTCAACGTAAATGGATAGCTTTTTAGAAACCCTTCCACATCGACGATTCTTGCCATCATGTCTGGGCGCACTTGGTAGTGAGCCAATGGTTTGGCTGCATTTACTTGCAGGACTTCCCCATCAAACCCCGGTCGATAATGGATCTGCGCTACTGAATCTGCATGGGAAACGATAAACCGATTGAATCCTTGATACGCGTCAGCGGTCAAATAGCCCCACTCTTGAATATCAAAGCGTCCTCCTTCAACAAAGTAGATCAAATACCCTTCAGGAACGCCCGCTTCATTGCGATAAATCGCAAACGTATACGGTCTGCGCAAAACAAACTTGATTTCTTCCCACCAGGCTTGGCGAATCAGCCCACCTTTTTGATGGCGAGGCAATTGATGATAAATCTCGTGAATGATCGGCTGTGCTTCCTCCCAATTCATGCGTTGAATCCTTCCGTTCACTTTCTTGCCATCGGGCCATTGATGCGCATCAACTTCATAAACGGTGCGTTCAAAGGTATATTCATACCCATATCTGCGATAAAACGCAAAGGAGAAAGGTGCCAGATAGGACAGAACGATTTTTTGTTCATAGCAATCTTTAATGATTTGTTTCATGATCCGATCGATCCGACCTTGGCTGCGATACTCTGGATAAGAAGCCACAAAACCGATCCCTGCCATTGGATAAGTCGTTCCATGAAAATTCACATCAAAAATAGTTGCCATGATTTGGCTCGCTAGTTTTCCATCCTCGTCGTAGGAACCATAATTCCAAGAATTTTCCGCAAGCTTGCGATAGCGCTTGATATTTGTTTCATTCAACTCCCACTGAAAGGCATAAGAAACCAATTCCAGTACTTCTTGCGAACCGAATTCGGTCATTTTTTTGACATCTGTCATTCCTTCATCTCCTCTACTTGAAAACACGCAAGAAACGCAAAAAAGGCGTCAGTCGACCCCTTAATATGCTTCTTCCATCATACTCAACATTTTTTTAAATTGCTTGCGTTTGAAATATCCTAGAATGGTGCCTAAGAGCATGTCATTCAATTGCTGCATGAAGCCATGTGATTTCATGGTTTCCGTATAAATGACTTTACTGCTCTTTTCATCAAGCGGCGCTACTTCATAGCGAGCGACAAATTCATTTTTCGTTGTTTCTGTTTTGAATTGATAAACTTGATTTTCAATGATTTCTTCGATCTCTATCTTCGCACGACTCGTAGTAGAAAATTCCTTTACATATTGAAATCCTGCCAGTTGCTTTCTAGAAAGTGTTTTTCCAGTTGCTTTTCGTACGTCAAAGATAACAGAATCCATAATTTGATCGTAAAAGACATTTGCTGGAATCGATAAATCTTTTTCAATTCTCATTAAGACTTCCTCCTATCTGACTCTTCGGCTTTCTTCTTTCCTTTCACGAACAAAAGACTGCCAGAAATAAGCAAGAAAATACCTGTTGTAAAACTGAATATATCTAACTGCTGATTACTTGGATTCATACTGTATAGGACTACGAGTAGACCGATACTACATATAAACAAGCCGTTTTTTATCATTTTCAATCATCCTATCTATTCGTTGATCCACAGAGAACCTACTCAAACACCAACTGCTTGAAAGTATAAAACAGAACCCCAAGGCTGTGCTTTGATCAATTCTTTTGCTTTTTTTGCCGCCGCTTCTGAATCGGAAGCTGTGGTAGTAAAAATAAGTTTAATCCCTTGTTTTTCTTTGAATGTAAAAGAAATTCCATCTTCGTTATATCCTTCAAGTAATTCTTTGATGGCATCTTGCTGCATTGCACTTGCTATTGAAATCATATTCTTTTCCTCCTAAATAATCAATAATAAAAGGAGGAGCTGCTTTACTTCAAGCGAAGCCATAGCAGTTCCTCACAATCTACAGGTCTATTCGCCTAGTTTTGGATCAATTTTATTTGCTGAAATAACGAACGGCGCCCAAATGAAGAATGTAACGACCATACATACCAACGTTACGATTGGGGCACGCCAGTCAGCTCCTGTTGCCAAGAATGATAGCAACATTGGTGGAACGACCCACGTTACTTGTTGTGAAACAGGTGCTACTAAACCAAAGTACGTTGCTAACCAGCCGATTGAAGTGGCTACTAGCGGAGCAATAATGAACGGAATAAACATGATCGCATTCAATACGATTGGCAGACCGAACATTACCGGTTCATTGATGTTGAATACACCAGGTCCGATTGACAATTTTGCAACAGTTAGATAATCCGCACGTTTTGATAAGATCAAAATAGCAATCAGCAATACAATTGTACCACCTGAACCGCCAAACCAAGCAAATGAGTCAAAGGATCCGCGTACCCACATATATGCCTTGCCGTCTTCGATTGCGGCAAGGACCGCGTTTGTCCCAGTTTGTCCTTCATATCCTTTTTGGAAGATATCGATATTGATCAACTGCGCTTGTCCCCAAATACCTTCTAAAACTGGAGCCAGTACGTTTGGACCATGGATTCCGAAGAACCAGAAAATTTGAACAAAAACAGTTACGATCAAAACTGCGCCAAGTCCTTGAGACAAGCCCAGGAATGGTTCTGCAATATATTTTTGGACAAGATCAATAATTAATTGTCCATCAGTTAGTTTACCGACAATAAAGTTAATAATAGCAATGACATATAAGGCGATTGTTGCTGGCAAAATCGCTGCGAACGCTTTCGATACTGCTGGCGGTACTGAATCAGGCATTTTGATAGTGATATCAGCTAACATCAATTTACAGAAAATAATAACTGAAATAGCCCCCATGATCATTACGGTAAAATAAGCGTTTCCGTTTAGATGATCGAGTTTCAACCAACCCCATCCACCTGCTGTAATTGCATCTGCTGTTGCAGACCATCCGGAAGTTGCTGACCCAGCATTGATTTCATCCATCAAAGCTGTTGGAACAGCTGTCGCCACAGAAGTGCTGTATGAAAAAGCAATCCCTTGAATCAATGTCGCTACCCCAACGATCCCACCTGCGAGATCATTCACTCGATAAGCACGAGCCAGATTATATCCCCAAGAAAAGGCAAATACTAAACCAGCAACAGCCAATGTACCATTCCATACGAAGCCATTAATACTAATAATTTCACGAATAACTGGAATGGTACTGGCATCATAACTCGGCCAAAATTGCGGTGGTAAGTCACGAATGATCGCGTTGATCATTACTGCGATCGAACCAGCCATAGTAGCGGGCATTGTTCCAATAAAGGCATCACGTAATGCAACTAAGTGCTTCTGGGCTCCAATTTTTGCAGCTACAGGGAGAATGTACTTCTCCATCCAACTTGTTAATCCATCCATTCTTAATTCCTCCTATAAGTTCTATTCGTCAAAGAAGATTTTTTAATTCATCGACAATAACTACTTCTATCCGTTCAAAGATTATTCGTTATTTAGACGTCGATAGACATCAATGATTTCTTTCGCTAAATCGGTAAATGCGATTGACGTCATTAGGTGATCTTGTGAATGCACTGTCAACAATGTCACGGTCATATGATTGCCTTGCGCTTCTTGTGTCAATAATCCTGTTTGCGAATGATGCGCTTCCACAAGAGACGCTTCAGCATCTTTGATTTTTTGGTCAGCTAATTCGAAGTCCCCTTCTTTTGCTGCCGCGATTGCTTCCATTGCGTCACTTTTTGCATTACCACCATACATGATCAATCCCATAATGGCTTCCAAATTTTGCTCATCCATCTTTAAAAATCCTCCTTACACTTCGATCCTAAAAATCTTAGTTCATTAATGTTTCTGCTTGTTGCAATACTTTTTCGCCGTTCATCATGCCATAGTCTGCCATGTTGATCACGTCCAAAGGAATGCCTTTTGGTGCTAGTTTTTGTTCAAATTGTGATTTCATGAATCGTACTTGTGGTCCTAATAATAGAACATCGACTGGTTTCGACTCCAAATGTTGGTCGGCTTCTGAAGCTGAAACAGCAAAGATATCTGCTTCCATTCCTTTTGCTTCGGCTGCTTTTTGCATTTTCGTCACCAATAGACTGGTACTCATTCCTGCTGAACAAACAAGCATAATCGTTTTTTTCGCCATCGCGTATCTGCTCCTTTCTGTTGTAAGTTACACTTTACTATAAAGCAAAAAGCGTGCCAAAAAAAAATAAGTCCAGACCTTTATATATCAATGGTCTGAACCAATTTTTCTTTTGCACACTCACGGATTTTTCATTACACACTAATATTGTGTGCGGATTCATCATAACTTTTTATTTCATTTTCTAAGAACATTTGTGTTAAATAGGCGATCTCATCTTCAGAGATTTTGATTTGATAGTTTTTCTCTATCTGCAATAAATGAGTTCGTAACACATCTGTTTCGATACGATAGCGTTTTTGGAAGGCCGCCAAATTGGGGAAGGTACGAGAATGTTCCTTCTTCAATAAACTTTCCACTAGAAAGGCTAAATGAATCACTAAGCCCGCATCAACGGTAGGTTCCACAATCACATGCAATTGATTTTGAATTTGATGAACGATTCGTTGTAGACTTTCGATCAGATGATAGACGGACCCCACATGCGTTAAAGTATTTTCTAATGAACGTACGATTTTTTCGATCGGCACTTCATCTGAAACGATCCGCTTCAGTACATTCAACCGATTGTCATCAAAGACATCATAGGCAGAAAAGAACGGGATATTTTGATAATCGATCTCGACGGTGCCCGCAATGGCTTTGATCTCATATTCTTCTAGCAAGCCATCAATATGTTTCTTGAAGGTTTCTTTTTCAATAAATTGCATTTGAATGATCTCGACTTTTGATTGATCGACGACGGGATAAATTCGTTGATAAAGTTTAGCAGCGACACCTTCTCCAGTAAAGCAAGTGACGATGACTGCTTTTTTATTGCCCTTCGCTTCGCGAACTGTGCGGAACTGTTCTTGCACGATGGTTTCAAAAGAACGCTGAATGTTTTGATAAATGTCTTCTAAACTTCGGCCACTTTCCGCCATTCGCAAAGCCTCTAAGACGATCATCGTACTGACCATCGAGATGGCTTTCGTACGAATTCCGGTCTCTTCAGAAATCAAATTCGCAAATGAATTGAGGGAACCCATATCAGTTAAAAGCAATAAGCCGTTGCTCATCTTTTCCTTATTATCAGTGACATAGTACAATAGCTGCTCATACATTTGACCGACTTCCATATCTAAAGACATATTCATCGCTTGGCCGTGGTCGGTTTCTAGCAGCTCTTGTGCCGTTTCCAACATACTGCTGGCAGTCGCCTTGCCGTGCATCAAGACAATGATCTCGACTTTTTCAAGGGGCAGTTGCGAGGGTTGTTTGACTTGAATCGCTAAAAACATACTGATAAAGCCGATCTCATCGAAGGGGATCTCGACATGGCGTTCTTCTTCGATAATGGTCGATAGATCCATTGCCACCTGGAACTCGGATTTCAAGTTTTTTCTGACTGTATTCAAATCTGGGTGAACGATCATATGTCCTTCCTTGACACGTTCCAGTGTACTTTGCAGATGCAGTGCAAAGGCAAAGCGGGCTTTTTCACTATAGGTTCGAGACAATCTTTGCCCAGCTAGATCATAAAGAACATTTGTCAGTTTCCAAATGTCTTCTGGAATCAGTTCTTTATGAACGGGATTTTGGATCAATTCTTCGACATACTTTTCAAAGTACGCATCGACATCTTTAGAGATCAAATTTTCTAGATCGACATTGGCTACACCCGTTTCAATCAGTGAGCTGACTTTTTCTTCGATCTCATTATACACTTGCATATTCCGTTGCGGATCACGAGACCAGACGACATCTGGGTCGCCAGGTTCAAAACTTAGAAAGTCGCCTTTGCCATCTAAAAACCGATCCAAGCGTTCCGACATTTCTTTGATCTTCAGCAAGCCTTTTTGAACTTGCAAGGAGCAGTCGCCTTTTCGTATCAGCAAGTGTTTTTTTCCATAGGTTCGATAATGCAAAAATGCTTTGGCACAGACGAGTTTAAGGTCGCGCTTGATTTGACCAATGTTGCCTTCTGCATCATAGAGCATAAAGGCCAAAATCGCATCTCGTTCGACATCGATTCGTTGATTCAGACGGGTCGCCTCTTGCTTGATAAACAACGAAATGATTTCATACCGTTCATCTAAGGAACGACTTTCCACATTTGGCAAAGTAATAGCCATGGGAATTCGCCGATTGAAGGTCGTTAAAAAGGTTTCTGATGATTCCGTGGTGGCACCGATTATCTGCACGGCGGCTTCATGAACTTGATTACTTTCCCCTAATGGACGGTAGATCCCTTTATCAATGAAGGTAAAGAGCATTTCTTGGCCTTCTGGCGGCAGTCGATGGATCTCATCTAAGAACAGGATGCCGCCATCGGCTTTTGCCATCAACCCCGGACTATCTTCTGCGGCACCAGTGTAGGCGCCTTTTTTGATGCCAAAGATGTGACCAAACAACAATTGCGGATTTTGTGCATAATCCGCACAGTTAAAGGACACGAATGGAGCATCTTTTTCTAACATATTTGATTCAACCGCAAAGTGATACATACATTCGGCAAATAAGGATTTACCCGTACCTGTCTCACCAAAAATAATGGTATGGAGTCCTCTAGGCGGATATAAGATCGCCGCTTTGGCTTGCTGGATACTTACTTTCAAGGAAGCTTGCACTCCAACCAGACTTTCAAAACTAACTTCAGAGGAAACATCCACATGGACCGTTTCTTCTAAAGGCTCATAAACAACCGGACGGCCGGAACGTTTGCCGATTTTCTTTTCTTTATAAAGCTCACTGAGATAACGGCTTGCATTGCTGCGATCGATTTGTAAGATTTTAGCGACATCAACTGCGGTCAACCCTTGCTTATGCAGTTCGATCGTTTGAAAAATCTCTTCTTTTCGCGAATTCATTCGATAGCCTCCTCATTTTTTTACACACTAATAATAATCAACGTTAATGGTAACACAAAAAGACGCTCAATGGCGTCTTTTTCCTTTGTCTTTTTGCTTTTTCGTCTTTTTCTTGCTCTTTTTGACAGGAGTGTGTAAATTTTCAGGCGTTTTCTTGGAAATTTTCTGCACACTCGTTGTTTTCATTTCTTTCTTGCTTTCTTTTTCGACAACAGGAGCTTCTGTGTGTAACTGTCCACCATGTAGATAGACTTCCTTGAGTTCTATGGACAACTGATTCGCGATTTTTTTCAAATCCTTCAAGGAATGGTCTTGAACGATCGTAACGACAGTTCCTTCTTTGCCCATTCTTCCAACGCGTCCTGCGCGGTGTAAATAGGATTCTTTTTCTAAAGGGACTTCTGTATTGATCACGTAAGGCAGATCCACGACATCTAAGCCGCGAGAGGCGACGTCGGTCGTCAATAGTTCCACTAGTTTTCCTTGACGAAAGCTCTCTAATGCACCTTTTCGTGCAAGTTTGTTTTGATCAGATGCCAGAGAGGCCACCGACAAGCCATGAAACAATAGCTTTTCTTCCGCATTCCCCATTGTGCTTAATTCATTGAAGAAAACCAAAGCTTGAAAGTTTGGTAAATGAGCAAAACGTCTTAAAGCATCCACGATTCGTCGTTGTGGATAGTTCAAATAGTAATGATGGATGACGCCTTTGCTCTGATCTTCTTGGGTAACATCAATGATCAGCGGCTCTTTTGACACGAATGGCCGAATCTCATCGATCACTTCGTTCGCGGTTGCTGAAAAGAAACTACGCTGGATTTGTTTTGGTAATGTTTGATTGATCTTGGCTGCCAGGGTGAAGGCACCCTCTTTCAATAATTGGTCAACCTCATCCAATACCAACGATTGCAGCTGCTGAGTCTTGATTTTTTTGGCTTTGATCAACTCTAACACACGGCCTGGGGTACCGATCAAGACCTCGGGTTTGTCTTTTAGTTTTTCCACTTGGCGTTTTGTACTTGCGCCGCCAATTAGCGGCAGAACGGTCAAACCAATGGCTTGGGCCCATTCCCGTGCTACTTCTGTGACTTGCATCGCTAATTCTTGTGAAGAAGTCAAAATCAACAGCTGATTGCCTTGCTTTTTTTCAACCTTCGTTAACAATGGCAATAGATACGCCAAAGTTTTACCTGAACCGGTCGGTGAGATTCCTATGACAGACGCGCCGTCTTTTAAAGGACCAAAGGTTTTTTCTTGGATCAAGGACGGTGCGTGATACCCAGCCGCTTGCCATTTTTCCTGCCAGACGTCTGGCAATTGTGTCAATTCAAATACTGTCATAAATGTTCCATTCCTTATTTTTTATCTGCATCAAAAATGATGTCGGCCTGCTTACGCATCAAAGAGACGGTTTCATTGACACTGCGGGCAAGTTCCACCCATTCCTCATAGCGTTGTCCTTGTTTAGGATCATCTTTGTTTTCAATGATGTCTGCAAAGTCTTGCGCTTCTTCGATCATCGGATTGTCTAAAGCAGCGACTGCTAATGGATGCGTTTGTTTTGTTTGGCGTTCATAAAATGCTGCTTCTTCAATAGCATTGACGGCATTCAAATCTAATGTCCCGTCTTCAAAATAAATTTCTGATCGTAACTCTGAATCAGCGATTTTGCCTGTTTGGATCGTGACATCAAAATCAGCATAGCGTAGCACAGCAGTCCCGATACCATCTACACCGGTCGGTAATTTACGGGCAAAATAATGAACGTCCTGCGGTTTACCAAACCAAGCGACCGCCGCATATACTGGATACACACCCAAGTCGGCTAAAGCTCCGCCAGAAAAATGTGGAGAAAAGATATTTGGTTCCTCCCCAGCTAGTACAGCGTCATAACGAGACGAGTATTTCATATAAGAAAAGTTCGCCCCAAGAATGGCACCGCGTGTCGGTAAGAATTCGGCTACGGTTGAAAAACTCGCTTCATGAATGTTGCGAGCTGCTTCAAAGAATAAAACCTGTTGTTGGTTTGCTAGGTCAATGATCTCCGCCATTTCCTCAGGCGTTGAAAAGGCTGGCTTTTCCACAATGACATTTTTTCCTGCCAAAATACCTTGCTTGGCTTGTTCAAAGTGCAAACTGTTCGGAGAAGCGATATAGACCGTGTCCATATGAGCTAAGCCAAAAAAAGTGGCCAAATCGGTCGCATATTCGATGTCCCCGTATTTTTCCCCAAAGCGTTGTGCCGTTGCTAACTTTCTTGAGTATACGGCTACCAATTGATACCGTTTGGTTTCGTGGGCTGCTTGTACAAATTGATCGGTGATCCAATTTGTGCCGATAATCCCTAAATGAATCATGTGTTTTCCTTCTTTCTTCTATAGATTGGGGTCGTCAAATTCGACGTTCAAATCAAAAGGGATCGGTTCTTTGACCGCGATCATCCCTTGGTTTACCTGGCAATTATAAGCAAACACTTCGACACCTTTGCTTTGCGCTTCAGCGATCTTATCGGCCAGATCCGGCTGCATCTGTCGATGGATCGTGGCGATTTGCACCACTTCAAATTGGATCATAAACAAAACCGCCGCATAATAGCCTGCTTCTTTGGCATGGATCAATTCATTGACGTGTTTCAAGCCGCGAATCGTTGGCGCATCTGGGAAAGCGCCGATTTGCTTGTTTTCAAGTGTCATCCCTTTAATTTCTATAAATCCTTTTTCTTGTTCGTCTGTTTCAAAATAAAGATCAAACTTAGACATCCCATAGACGACTTCACGCCGCAAGAGGGCAATTTTCCCTTTGATATTTGGCAACTGGATCGTGCCATCCAAAAGGCCTTCATAGCCTAACCGATTGGGTACTTGACTATCAATATTGATCCATTGGTCTTCTTTCTTGACTGAGATCAAATCGTAATTGGTTTTACGTTTCGGATTGTCCCAATATTGGAGGGTCACGAGTGCCCCTTTGTGCAATAGTTCTTTTCCTCGTCCCGTATTTTTCACATGGACGATCACTTCTTGCCCATCGACTAGACATCGGGCAATGAATCGGTTGTCGCGAACGAGAAACGTGGCTAAGAGGGTATTCGGATAATTCATTTTCTCACCTGCTCTTTTGAATCATAGCATATTTTGATAAAAACTTCTAAACTTCAAACTAAAGTACCATGCTTTTTTACCTTCTCATGGTATACTTATGGCAATTATTTTCTAGTGTGCAGAAGCGGGCATCTTGTTCACAAGGTGCAACTAGATGAATCGTAAGTGATAGGACGTGTATAAATGAAGAAAAGGTCTCTATTGATTGGTTTATCTCTAGCAACGGGCGTGGTCAGCTCCTTGTTGTTGCGAAAGGAAAAACAAAAAAATGAAAACCGCCAAAATTTCATTGGAAATTGGCGTTTTACTTCAAAGACAAAAGAAGATGTCATTTTAGAAATTGCCAATGATTATTCATTGACCATCGAAGGCAAACCGTTGCCTGTTTCCATTGTTGAACTGACTCCGATGCGATTAGTGTTACTGGACACATTTGGCTATCATTTAGTCCTGGAACAAAAAGGCTCCGTTATTACTTTATATGATGAAGCAGAAGATTGCCACTATTCTTTGACAAAAATCGCCTAAGGGACATGAGAAGATCGAGTTCATGTTTTCTTCACATTTTCTTCGGTCAATTCTCAGACTTTTTATCAGCATTTCCTGGCAATCCATGCTATCATTAACTTAACAAGTGGTTGAACAAGGTGTTCCGTTGAGTGATGTTTGATCGTTCATAGATTAAGGTGTAGGTTCGATTCCTACCTTCCACATTTATTTTAAACAGAAAGAAGGGATTTTTATGTTAACGACCTTTATTTCACTCTTTTCCATCTTTGCTTTAGCTGCGTTACTAGCTGGGACATTCTTTTTAGCAAAATTGGCCATGCAACAAGAAACGAGAGCAGTGAAAGTTCCCGTCAGAGCCCAAAACCAAAACCCGAGAATCCATTCCAATCGTCGCTAAGTGAAATCGTTTGACCCGATGTCAATTCAGAAAAACTTGTCTTATCTATTAAATAGGAAGGCAAGTTTTTTTTGCTGTCTGTTGCCCTTAGGTCTTCTAGTTTGAAATGGTTTAACAACGCCCATTCCCCATTTGAGCGGTCTTCTCGCAATTAAATGCTAAGTTTTCTCTTAGAGTATTGCAACAGCGGATACTCTTTGTTAAAATTTTTGCTTAGATACAACTTAAAAGGAGCTACTACATATATGCAGAAAATAACCAAGTTCGGGTATTCCTTCGTTGCTGCTTTGGCAATCCTCTTTGCTGCTGTCGGCATCCCCCTCGTTTCATATGCTGATGATACAGCAATGAGCATCGAAGAGATCCAAGATTTTTCGATTGACGCCAAAGCCGCCTACTCCATTGATTTTGACACAGGGAAAGTGTTGTATGATCAAGATGGCGAGACAGCCATGGGTATTGCCTCCATCACCAAGATCATCAGCCTCTACCTTGTCGCTGAGCAAGTAGAACAAGGAACGATCGCTTGGGATGATCCTGTGCCGATTTCCGATTATGCTGCTAATCTCAGCGTGTCCCCTAACTTATCAAATGTCCCTTTGCATCAAGACGTTACCTATACAGTAAAAGATTTGTATGATGCCAGTTATATCCAATCTGCAAATGCTGCAATCGTCGCGCTCGCGGAGCTGATTGCTGGGTCTGAAAGTGCCTTTGTGGATTTAATGCAAGAAAAAGTGCAATCATGGGGCATCACCGATGCAAAGATCGTCAATGCTTCTGGCTTAAACAATGCTTATCTTGGGGAAAATATTTACCCAGGATCAACTTCAACTGATGAAAACGAACTATCCGCAAAAGATGTGGCATTGATTGCCCGTCATTTGTTACAAGACTTTCCAGATGTTTTGGAAGTAACCAGCCTTTCAACGAAACAATTTGGTGAAGGTTCCTACTCGCCTGTCGAGATGGTCAATTGGAACTGGATGCTTCCAGGTTTTACGAATACGAAAGATGGTGTCGACGGTCTGAAGACTGGTACGACAGATATGGCAGGCGCCTGCTTTGTCGGAACCGCCGTTAAAGATGGCCAACGAATCATCACCGTGGTGCTAAACGTCAATGGTCATGCAGAAAATCCTAGTGTTCGTTTTATTGAAACAGGCCGTTTGATGGATTACTCGTTTGACGCTTGGGAACAAGTAGAGATTTTACCAGAAAATGCGCAACTAGAAGATACCCAGACGGTTGTAGTCAAAGATGGGAAAGAATTGAGTGTGCCCGTTGCCTTAAATCAAGGTTTGACCTTATGGGTACGTGGAGATATGGATGCCACCGCCTTTGAAACAACCATTGACTTTAATGAGCATTATCGTGATTCTGCCCTGCAAGCGCCATTGACTGAGGGCACAGAAGTCGGTACCGTAAGTGCTTCGATTCCAGCTGATACGCTTGGTTATATTGATGATTCCGATCATGACGAGACTGCAGGATTGATCACAACACAAACGGTGGAAAAAGCCAACATCTTTGTTCGTGCTTGGCGCGGCGTGTCCAACTTTTTCAGTAATCTTTTTTAACCTAAACGAAAAAAACTGTCCGAAGCAAAGACTGCTTCTCGGACAGATTTTTTTTATTCTACTGTTTCCACCGTTGCTGTTGCCAATGGCTCCACAGGGAAAAACAATTCAACTTCCCCTTCCTTAAAATGAGGAAGATACCTTTCTTGAATGGCTGCTGACAACTGGACGTTGTTTTCTGGTAAAACTTCCATCAGCATTTTTTCAGTCATCATCGTTAAGTTTTTTTCATCTGTTTTTACAACGAGATAGGTCATTGCGGGCATTTCCCAACGGACCCAACCGACAGGAGGAAAATTTTCTGTCTGGACTTGAACGCCTGCCAAGTAGCGACCGGTTTCTTGCCAAGGCTCTAACCAATTGGTGCCATCACTCATCAAGCCCCAAAATTCCAGTTCTTCTGCCTTTTGATCACTTACGAGAAATTCGATCTCTTCAAAATCCTTTGTTGCAAGTTCCCAAAGCGCTGGTACCCAAGAAGCACCTTCTTCTGCTAATCCCTTGCCCTCTTTTCCAATCACATAAAAAGCGGGTCGTTCGACGCGAATCACTTCACCTAATTGCATGTTCCTTCCTCCTTCTTTCCTTCATTTTAGCGAATTGCAAGAAATTCAGCAACTTTGACCTTAGCAACAAGCAATTTCTGCCATTTTTCGGTATACTAAGTGTATCGTTAAAGGAGTGAAAAACATGGATTTTACGCAATTGCTGATTTTTGCCATCAGCTATGTGTCGGGCGTGATCGTCGTTCAAAAATGGCGCAAGAAAAAAGATGATCCGGATATTTTCTTTTTTGAATGTTGTTGGACGATTCTAGCCCTGCTAATTTATTTAGCTGTCTCAGAATTACGGACAGGTAGTTTCTTTATTTTGATACCCGTCGCCTTCGCCGGCCTTTTTTTATTTTCTTATCGGCGCAACAAGCACCAACTTGTAAATGGCTTGCTTTTTAATTTGTTCGTGCTGGCTTTTGGCGGCTACTTAGTCATTAATTTATACCGAACCCAAGACATACTCGTAGGTGGTTTACTCGCTGTATTACTGGCAATCTTCGTTGCTGTACTATTATTCGGTTTGGCAACACTCGTGGTCTTTCTTTACTGGAATTCCATTATCGTACTACGAAGAGAATCGCGATCGATCGCCAATTTGTTAACCCTGATCTTAGCGGTGGTTTTGACCGTTTTACTATTTTCAGATACCCTTTTGCACTTTTTCCCAGATTGGATCCGAACCTTATTCGGCATTGTACCCCTAAGTCTTTTGTATCTGTTTGTAGTCTTTTTGAACTTTTTATCCATTTCAGTCATTTATCAGTTCAACCATCCTCGCTATAATCAGGATTTTATCATCGTCTTAGGTGCAGGCCTTTTGAATGGCACCACGGTCTCCCCTTTATTGGCAAAACGCATCAATACAGCGATCTCGTTCTACGAATCGCAATTTAAAGCGAAAAAAACCGCGCCTCGATTACTGATGTCAGGCGGACAAGGAAGCGATGAGCAGCTGCCGGAAGCTGTTGCTATGAAAGACTATGCGATTGCCCAAGGCGTACCAGAAGGTGAGATTTTAGTGGAAGCAAATTCCACGACTACTTATGAAAACATGAAATTTTCGAAAGAAATCATGGATTCGCTTAAGCCAAACGGCTACAAAGCAATCTTTGCCTCAAACAATTACCATATTTTTCGTGCTGGTCTCTATGCAGATCAAGCCCAACTTAAAGCGGATGGTATCGGAGCACCTACTGCCTTTTACTATTTACCGAATGCCTTTTTAAGAGAATTTGTGGCAATCCTTTTTATGCACAAAAGACGACATTTAACGGTATTGATCACCTTACTGATTCTCTATGCAGGTGCAGCGATCCTCCAACTTATTTTTGGCTAAACAAACAAAAAAAGTTCTTTGAACCAGTTGGTTCGAAGAACTTTTTTCTTATTGAATCGTGCGATGTTTCTTCCAGAAGCGTTGTTGCCATTTTTCTTTCATGCTGTCTGTAAGGGGTTCTGATGCTTCTTTGATCGCACAATATTTGTCCACCATCGTGACGATATAGCTTTCTTTATAGCGTGGCGGTGCAATCGTTGCTCCCCACATATGTTTCAAGATGATATCTTTTTCAAGATCACTAAGTTCAGTGATTTTTTCGGCATTTTTTACTGCGATTCGTGGATGCATGTACGCATGGGTACCTTCGTCAAACTTTGTAGTACGCCAATCGTAATAAAATAAATCATGAAGGAGTCCTGCACGAGCTGTTGCACGAGCATCGCCGCCCCATTTCTTGGCCAATTTGTAACTATAATAAGAGACGCTGATCGAATGTTCCAAACGTGTGGAGTTCATATGCTGCACAAAATTGGCTAATTTTTTTACAGCTTCTGTTTCTAACAGGTCAGCCACGTAAGACATATATTCGCTATCTTCTTGCCATTTTTCTGTCATAAATTTTTGTCTGCCACCTTTTTTGATCTGCTTGATTGTTACAAGACAAAGTATAGCACCTATTCCTGCAAGTTTCTAGGTGAGGTGCAATAGATTCAAATAGTTTAACAGTTCCTTAAAAATCTAGCTGACAGCAAAATACATCAAAATACCTGCCGCAATGGCGACGTTCAATGATTCCGCCTGACCATAGATAGGAATATATAGATTTTTATCGGTCAATGCCAACAGTTCCTGATTGACCCCTTGCCCCTCGTTGCCTAAAATGAAGGCAGCCGCTTGTCCTTTAGGAAGCTCGGTATAAGGGACTGCTTCTTTGTTTAACTCGGTACCATAAATCGCCACACCAGCTGCCTGCAGCTGCTTTAAAAATGGCGGGATCGCTCCTTCTACGATCGGCAGATGATAGTTGCTCCCTTGCATGCTGCGCAAGACTTTGGTGCTGTAGAGATCGGCTGTTCCTTCGCCGAGAAAAACCCCGCTGAATCCAGCGGCATCCGCTGTTCGAATCATGGTGCCAACGTTTCCAGGATCTTGCACATTATCTAAAATCAGCCAATTGCCCGTCAGTGTCTGTAAGTCTTGTTCTTGTTTTTCCACCACGGCAAAAATCCCTTGTGGTGTTGGCAAATCAGAAAGCATCGCTGCGATCTCCTCTGTGATCAAATAGCTTTCTTCCTGATAATCATCGAGTTGCCCGTTGGCTTCACTTAACCCTCGCGGGGTCACCAACAATGCTTTGATGGGTACTTTTGCATGCAATGCTTCTTGCACCAAATGCCAGCCATCGATCAAATAGCTATTGGTTTGTGTCCGATGTTTTTTTTGTGTTAGTTTTTTGATTTCCTTGATAAAGGTATTTTTTTTCGATTGAATTTCTTTCATCTTGTCACCTCGATTCATTATAGCATGAGTCAATCGATCTAACTTGTTCTTTTACTGAAAAAACGCTATCATATAAAGCAGAGGAGGGATTGTCCATGAAGAAACTACGAATCCATGTGCAAGGACGTGTCCAAGGCGTCGGCTTTCGTTATACCACAAAAATGCTTGCCGATCAGTTGGGCGTCACTGGATCTGTAAAAAACGAAGCGGATGGTTCTGTTTCGATTGAAGCAATTGGCGATGACAAAGCCATCGATGCCTTTGTTGCTGGGGTTAAGGATTCTCCTTCACCCGCTGGGAAAGTAAATCAGATCGACGTCCAACCAGACGATGCCATCAAAGAGCGTCGGAGTTTTGATGTAGTGTACTATTAACAATTGAATATTTTCTAAGTCGAAAGATTGATTTTTCAATGAATTTCTCTTTGTACATTGAAATAGTCGATCTTTTTTAGTATAGTTATTTTTGTCTAAATTTATTGTGAAGAGGAAGAATAGAATGTCTAAAATGAATAAATGGCTGCTTTCATCAGGATTATTTGGCCTGTTATTAGCATTATCAGGCTGTGTCAGTACCAATGCTGATGGTACGCCGAAAGAAACAGGAATGATTTATCGCTTTTTGGTGAAACCATTAGGGGATATGATCACGATGCTCGTAGAAAACTTCAACTGGTCTTACGGCTGGGCGATCATCGCCGTAACGATCGTTGTCCGTGTCATTATCTTACCATTAGGGATCCATCAGTCTCGAAAAACGATGGTTCAAAGTGAAAAAATGCAGTTTCTGAAACCTCAAGTGGATATTGCACAAGCCAATTTGAAAAAAGCAACCACTCGGGAAGAACAAATGCAAGCGCAAGCGGAGATGCAAAAAATTTACTCTGAAAACAACGTCAGTATGTTTGGTGGTATCGGATGTCTCCCTTTGCTGATTCAGATGCCGATCTTCTCTGCTCTTTATTTCACCGCTCGTTACACACAAGGAATCCAAAACTCTGAATTCTTTGGCGTATCTTTAGGCGACCCAAGCATCCTCTTTGTGGCGATTGCTGGTCTTTCCTACTTGGCACAAGGGTATATTTCAACCATCGGGATTCCTGAAGAACAGAAAAAAACGATGAAAACCATGTTGATCGTTTCTCCATTGATGATCGTTTTCATGTCCATGAGTGCACCAGCTGGTGTGACACTTTACTGGGTAGTTGGTGGGGTCTTCAGTTGTATCCAAACGTTTATCACGAATGTCATCATGAAACCAAAAATTCGTGCCCAAGTCGAAGCGGAAATGAAAGCAAATCCGCCTAAAACGGTAGTTACGCCTCGTAAAGACGTAACGCCTGAAAAAACAGAAGCTGTCAAAAAAGCGTTGAACACGACAAAGCCTAACGGAAAAGGTCGTAACGCTGGCAAGCAGCAACGGAAGTAATTCTTGACCAAATCGCTCATTGGGCGGTTTGGTTTTTTGTTGTTTTCAAATGGGAATCAGTTGCTTCTTCTATTGCCTTTCGCTATAGTAAATGAGAGGTGAGCGCATGTTTCAAGCATATATCAATATTTTTGTCATTTTCAGTCTCATGTTTATCGGTTATTGGTTGTCTTACAAACAATGGTTTTCTAATCGAACCGCCGACACGTTTTCAAAACTGGTGTTAAATGTCTCATTACCCGCCAATATGTTTTTGACGATCATTAAAAACTTTACGAAAGACGAGTTTCTCTCATTAGTTTCCGGGATGATCATCCCTTTGCTTTCCATGATGATCACTTACTTCGCTGGTTATTTATGGCGCCGTTTCGCGCAAGTTGAAACCAAACACCAAGGGGCATTTTCCGCCATGTTTACCTTTTCCAATACGATCTTCATCGGCTTACCGATCAATTTAGCCATTTTTGGTGAAAAAGCCGTTCCCTATGTGTTGTTGTACTACATCGTAAATACGACATTATTTTGGACCATCGGTATTTTTGAGTTAGCAAAAGATAACCCCGATTTCGGCGAAGCCCGCATTTCCTTTCATCCATTGGTCATGCTAAAAAAGATTTTTTCGCCAGCCTTGATTGGTTTCATTATCGGCTTGATCTGGATGCTGTTCACATTCCCACTACCCTCCTTTGTTGATGGGCTTGGAAGCTACCTAGCAGATTTAACGACGCCTCTATCAATGTTTATTATCGGGATCATCGTGTACTTTGGCGGGCTCAAGAACTTGCGAATGACCAAAGACATTGCTGGTGTCTTGTTTGGTCGCTTCATTCTTTCGCCCCTCGTTGTATGGCTATTAAGCAGAATCATCCCTGTTCCTGAATTGATGCTTTCTGTGTTTATTATCCAAGCCTCCATGCCCGTCCAAAACTCTGTCCCGATTCTTGTGCGAAACTATCAAGGGGATGAAGAATTTGCAACTTCATGTCTAGGCTATTCCGTCTTACTGTACATGGTGTATCTGCCTGTTTTGCTTTTTTTCTTTTTTTAGCTAGTTAACGAACTTTGTCGAAAAATACTCGTTGCCAAAGGCATTCGCTTCTTTCGGTAACGAGTATTTTTCTTCTCTTTGTACGGTAATGGGTCTTTTGCTTCGCTGTCCAATCGGCAAACCGCTTTATGATTTTTCACTATAGATCACGATTTTTCTGATTTTCGCCAGATTGTGGTTGCTTAGGTCGATTTCAATCCGTCCTTCAATGGAAATGCGTTCGTCGATTTTTGATTGCTTACTTTGATACAGATTAACCTGCAATTCATCCTTATTGGATTCGATATAATAGGCGATGTTTTGTGGATGATCTACTGTGAGATAAAGTTTGTCCTTTTTCACCTCTACTCGCTTTATTTCCTCTTCTTTGAAATTTGTCATCGGGAAATGATTAGCGACTCTTTCGTCGACAAAAACAATTTCAGGTTTCCTCGTCAAAAATAAATAGATGATCGAACTGACGCCGATAAGTAACAAGAAGACCAAAAGCTTATTGACTTTCTTTAGCTGCTCTTTCTTCTTGTTGTCTTCAGCGAATTTATTTACTAGATCGATATCATCATAAAACAATTCATCCAAAGAAACTTGATACATTTGAGCTAGCTCGATCAATGTAGTGATATCCGGGTAATTTCTTCCAATCTCCCAGTTTGAAATCGCTGAGCGACTGACATTCAATTCTTTCGCTAACTCTTCTTGCGTCATTCCTAATTGTTTTCTTCTTTCTTTTATCATCTGATGGAATGCCATTTTTTCCTCCTTCTGATCTTTTCTTTTCTTATATTAAAACACAAAATCCCTTCTCTTTTGTTGCGAAAATGAAGCATTGACGATTGCCACATTTCGTGACATCCTTGATAACTGCCTAAAGCCTGTAAAAATAGTAACCTTCTTTGTTCACCCCTTTCATACACAAGACAAAAAAAGCCCATCATGCAGAAACTAGCTATACTAGATGCTGCGATGATGGGCTTATTTTTTTAAGTGAACAGCCGTTGGCTTACAACATATCGAACAACGACAACTGATTTTCATCTGGTAGATCTTTTAGAACACCGTTATCCGTCATGTATTCAATCAATGTCTTAGAAACTTTCCCGCGATTGGCGAGGTCTTCTTTCGATAAGAAGGGACCATCTTTTCGTGCTTCCACGATTTGTTTCGCTACGTTCAGCCCTAAACTCGGTACTGCTCGGAACGGTGCGATCAATTTTTTCCCATCGATCACGAAATTTTCTGCATCGGATTTATACAGATCGATCATCCCGAATTCATAGCCGCGCTCCAGCATTTCATTGGCTAATTCCAGAACCGTCAACAGATTTTTTTCTTTCGTTGACGCATCCAATCCTTTGTCAGTGATTTCTTGCATCCGTTCTTTTACGGCATCTTTTCCTTTTGACATGGCAATCAAATCAAAATCATCCGCCCGGACAGAGAAATAAGCACAGTAATAGAGAATTGGGAAGTACACTTTAAAGTAAGCCACCCGCAACGCCATCAAGACATACGCCGCGGCATGGGCTTTCGGGAACATGTACTTGATCTTCGAACAAGAATCGATATACCATTCAGGGACATTGTTCTCCCGCATCGCTTGCAAGTAAGTGTCCCGCAAGTCGTCAGGGATCTTGTTCCATTGTCCTTTACGGACCGTTTCCATGATTTTAAAGGCCATCCCGTCATCTAAACCGGCGTGGATCAAATACACCATGATATCATCCCGACAGCCGATTACTTCCGCTAGGCTGGCATCTCCGCGACGGATCAATTCTTCCGCATTGCCTAACCATACATCGGTACCATGGGAAAGACCAGAGATCTGCAGGAGTTCAGCAAAGGTCGATGGATGGGTTTGATCCAGCATCCCTCGCACAAAGCGGGTACCAAATTCTGGGATGCCTAATGTGCCGGTTTTCGAATAAATCTGCTCTTCGGTCACACCTAACACATCCGTGCCGCCAAAAATACGCATCACTTCTGGATCATCGGTAGGGATCGTTTTAGGATCGATGCCTGATAGATCCTGCAGCATCCGAATGACTGTCGGATCATCGTGTCCGAGGATATCCAGCTTCAAGATATTGTCATGAATCGAATGGAAATCAAAGTGGGTCGTTTTCCACTCTGCATTTTGATCATCCGCTGGGTATTGGATCGGGGTGAAATCATAGACATCCATATAGTCGGGAATAACGATGATCCCCCCCGGGTGCTGACCAGTCGTCCGTTTGACGCCTGTGGCACCTTTTGCCAGGCGATCGACTTCGGCTGCTCGATAATGAAGATTATGATCGCGCTCAAAGCCTTTTACGAAACCAAAGGCTGTTTTGTCGGCTACGGTACCGATCGTTCCTGCACGATAGACGTATTCTTCACCGAAGAGTACTTTCGTATAGTTATGGGCTTCTGGCTGATATTCCCCTGAGAAGTTCAAATCGATATCGGGTACTTTATCGCCGTGGAAACCAAGGAACGTTTCAAAGGGAATATCGTGGCCATCTTTGTTCAGACGGGTGCCGCATTTTGGACATTTTTTCTCTGGCATATCATAACCAGAACCATACGAACCGTCTTCGTAAAACTCCGAATACTGGCAATCGGGACAATAATAATGAGGAGCTAATGGATTGACCTCAGTGATCCCCGTCATGGTTGCCACGAAACTAGAACCGACTGATCCCCGTGACCCTACTAGATAGCCGTCTTCATTGCTTTTATGAACGAGTTTTTGTGAGATCAAATAGATTACGGAAAAGCCGTTCCCAATGATCGAATCAAGCTCTTTTTTCAAACGTTTTTCCACGATCTCTGGTAATGGATCGCCGTATAACTCTTTGGCACGGTTGTAACTTAAGTCGGTGATCTCTTGTTCTGATCCGGGAATCTTTGGTGTATACAGATCATCTTTTACCGGAATGACTTTTTCACAAAGATCGGCGATTTTATTCGGGTTCGTCACCACGATTTCTTTCGCCGCTTCTGGACCTAAAAATTGAAAAGCGGTCAGCATCTCATCCGTAGTACGGAAGTGCACGTCTGGTAGGCTATGACGATTCAACGGATTGGCGCCTCCCATTGAATTGATCAAGACCTTGCGATAAATGGCGTCTTCTTCGTTTAGGTAATGGGCATTCCCAGTAGCCACAACGATTTTCCCTAACTCTTCCCCCATTTTTACCAGATTCCGAATGATGTCTTCTAGGTCTTTTTCACTTTTCACGAGTTCCGTTTCCAGAAGATGGGCATAAACTGCTTTGGGCATGACTTCGATGTAGTCATAAAACTTGGCAAGTTCTCGTGCTGCATCGACCCCTTTTTGCATCATTGCGACAAAGACTTCTCCTTTATCACAGGCGGTTCCGACTAACAATCCTTCCCGCAATTTCACCAATTCTGAACGTGGGATTCGTGGGACTTTATCATGGAAGTACTTCACATTCGACATCGAGATCAGCTTGAATAAATTCTTCAATCCTGCCTGTGTTCGAGCCAAGATCGTGGCATGGAAAGGTCGAGCTGCTTTGTAGGAGTTCTCGCCCCCCACGTGTCGGTTCAACTCTTCGTGCAGCAGCATCTCATGTTTTTCCATTGCTTCTTTGACAAAAATCCATGCTAAATGACCGGTTGCCTCCGCATCGTAGATCGCTCGGTGATGTTGTTCTAAGCTGACACCGAATTTTTTGGAAAGGACACCTAAACCGAATCGCTTAAACTCTGGATACAAATAACGAGCGAGTTCCAATGTATCAATGACGGGATTTTCCGCTTCTGGAATACCGTATTTTCGATAACTGGTATTTAAGAAGCCCATATCAAATGACGCATTGTGGGCAACTAAAATGGCTCCTTCAGAAAACTCACGGAACAAACGTAAGACTTCTTCTTCTGATTTTGACCCGCGAACCATTTCATCGGTGATTCCCGTCAGTTCTACGGTCGTTCGCGATAAGGGATGACCTGGATCGATAAATTCATCAAAGGATGCCTCCACGTTGCCTTTATGCATCCGCACAGCAGCCAACTCAATGATGGTGTCGTATACTGCAGACAACCCAGTGGTCTCCACGTCAAACACGATATAAGTAGCATCGGTCAGTGGAACAGGCTGAGGATTGTAGGCAACCGCTACGCCGTCATCCACGATATTGGCTTCCACACCGTAAAGAATTTTAACACCAGCCTTTTCTCCTGCATGATGGGCATCAGGGAACCCTTGTGCTCCACCATGATCGGTGATCGCAATCGCCTTATGGCCCCATTTGCCTGCTTGAGCGACAAAATCCGCCACGTTGTTGGTGGCATCCATCGTACTCATATTGGAATGCAGGTGGAGTTCGACCCGTTTTTCGCCTTCAGGTGCATAGTCTTTGCGGGCTTCGTGTTTAACTTCCAGCAAATCTTGCGCATTCATAACAAGATCTCGCATGAAGGTATCTTCTTGGACGCTACCGCGTACTTTGACCCAACTACCTTTGGCGATGGCATCAAAAATTTGTTCATCTTTTTCATTGTTGGAGAATTTTTTCACACTAAACGATGACGTATAGTCGGTGATTTTCAAAATCAAAATCTTCCGTTTTGAACGCAATTCGCGGACTTCTTTATCAAAGACATACCCTTGGATCGTAACTCGGCGTTCTTCCTCGATGATATTGATCATCGGTGTCACAGGTTCATCGGCAGGAATATTACGTCCCAAGGCGATTGGTCCGTCAAATTCGACTGTTTTGACTTCTTTTTTGCGTTGCTCGTGCGCCATTAAGTTCTCAGCAGCTTGTTGTTGGAACGCTGCTGTTTGCTCTTCCTTGCGTGCTTCAAGTTCTTTTAAGGCCGCCTCCGCTTGCTCTTGGTCTAGCTGCGGCAAGATCCGAAATTTTTGAAAGCCGAAGGTACTATAATTTTCCTCAATGATCGGCAAGTACTGCTGCTGCAAAATCGTGATGACCGCATCATTGTTGACTGGCAAAATCACTTTGTTCTCTTGCAGCACAGGCATTTGGTTTTTGATCACTTGATGAACCAATGGTCGATCACAATTTTGATTGGCTAACGCTAATGGCCAATATTCTTGAATGAATTGCTCATCAAAGGAACCATCTTGAGCTTCAATGATGATACGAACTTCCGCAATCTCTTTAAACGCCAATTCAATATGTTGTTTAAAGGACTGATACACCATCACCGGTAATAAACGTTCAAATTGGAAATAAAACGTCCACGCTTTTGATTGTCGATGCACGGTCACTTGTTTGATTTGGGCAGTCTGCATCAACGGATGCTGCCGAAGATTTGGGGCAGCTGCAATTTGGTCTAATAATATCTCAAAGGTCTCTCTTTCTTTTGACAATTGAAGATCCTCCTTTTCTCAGTACTCACTAGTATACCTCTTTTTGCCCTCATTTTCATTAAAAAATCGAGAAAGGATTTCCTCTCTCGATCTGTTATTCATTCTTGTTCGTTCCTGTTTATTCCTGATTGGCTAACAAAATCGTCAAGGTCGAAGCGACTTCTTCTTTTCTCACTTCAACGGTCGCACCAGTATGCTTGATTTTGATCTCTACGATGCCTTCTACGGCTTTTTTACCGATAGTCAAGCGAATCGGACAGCCAATCAAATCGGCATCTGCAAATTTGACCCCTGCACGTTCATTGCGGTCATCTACCAGCACTTGATAGCCGACTTGGTTCATCATTTCTTCTACTTCTTCACTTAAGGCATTTTGATAGCTATCTTCAATCGACGTTTGAATGATATGCACATCAAATGGGGCAATTTCTTGGGGCCAATCGATCCCAAATTCATTGCCGTATTGTTCGACGATCGTTGAAAGCAGCCGAGAAACCCCCAGCCCATAACAGCCCATGATGATTGGTTGCTCATCGCCGTTTTCATCGACAACCGTCGCTTCTTGCGCCTCACTGTACTTGGTTCCTAACTTGAAGATATGCCCAACTTCGATTCCTCGCGTAAAGGTTAAGGTTCCTTTTCCATCTGGGGAAGGATCACCTTCTTGAACCAAGCGAAAATCGGCAAAGGCTAATGGTTGAAAATCACGCCCCACATTCGCATTGAGATAATAGCTTTGTTTTTCTGCCGCTGGAACGATCAGATTCGCCATATCTTGGACATGCTGATCGGCGTACAACTGGATCGAATCAGCAAGCGCAATGGGACTGCGCAGCTGCGTCTCACTCGTCAGATAAGACTCCGCTTCCTCAACAGTCAGCACCTTCACTTGATCAGCGGCTAAGTAATGCTTGACCTTTGTTTCATTGAGGCTGTGATCGCCTCGTAATAACACCATAATGACTTGCTCGTCAACGAGTAATAAAGATACTTGAACGATTTTTTGCAAGTCTGTTTCGTATGCCTGCGCCAGCTCCTCTAACGTTAAAGGCTCATCCTGAACGACTTTTTGTAATTCTAAATAGGTCTCGTGAGATTTTTTGGTGATGTATTGACTGGTTGCTAATTTCCAATTGGCGACATAATCGCTTTCGGTCGAGTAGCAGATCAGCTCTTCGCCGATCCCCGACAATGCCAAAAATTCTTTCGAATCTCTGCCACCCATCAAGCCATTGTCCCCGACCACTGCCCGATACTCGATCCCACAGCGTTTCAATATTGCATGATAAGCCATTTCGTAACGATTATAGGTTTGATCTAAGCTGGCTTCATCGGCATGAAAGGAATAGCCATCTTGCATGATAAATTCGCGGCTGCGGATCAATCCAAAGCGCGGCCGCTGTTCGTCCCGATATTTCGTTTGGATCTGATACAAGCTCAATGGCAGCCGTTTATAAGACGTGATCTCGTTTTTGATCAATGTCGTAAACGGCTCTTCATGAGTAGGTCCTAAAACGATCTCTCGTTCGTTTCGATCTGTTAATCGATACAAGGATTCACCATACAATGAGGCACGTCCTGACTCCTTCCATGGCTCATACGGAAGCAAAGAAGGCATCGCCATCTCTACGGCATCGATTTGTGCCAATTCTTCACGGATGACCCGCTTGATCTTTTCTAACACCCTTTGTGCTAGCGGCAAGTAAACATAAATGCCTGCCGCCACTTGTCGAATATACCCTGCCCTAACTAACAGTTGATGACTTAACGTCTCCGCATCGCTGGGGGTTTCCCGCAATGTCGGAATCAAACATTTTGACTGTTTCATTTTTTTCTCCTTTGCTACAAAAAATCATGTTCACCCGATCAACAATTGATTTGCTTGTGCGTCTTATTTTTAAAAGAAGAAACGTTGGATATCATTCCAGGTAACGAGAACCATCAGCAGCATCAAAAACCCAAACCCAATCAGAGTAATGATGCCTTCTTTTTCTTGGCTGATTGGCTTGCCTCGCAAACCTTCTAAAATATTTAAAACCAGCTTACCGCCATCCAATCCAGGAATCGGTAATAAATTAAAGATCCCCAAGTTGATAGAAATCATCGCCATCATCGCGATCACCGTTGTTACCCCTTGCGATGCAGCTTGAGAAGACAGTTGGAAAATCGCTACCGGTCCACCCAATTTATTGATATCTGGTTGGGCAATCAAGTTGCCGACTGCTCTAAAAATCACCAGTGAATTGTCAATGGTCGTTTGCAAGCCGCCCAGTAAGATATCTCCGATCCCAGTTTTTAAGGAAGCGGTGATCCCTAAGAAACCAATCGTGGTCTCCCCTGATTCTTGACTCGCAGGAGTTGCCGTCAAATCAAGTGTTTCTGATCCTCGTTTGACTGCTAGAGCAATCTGAGTATCTGGGTACTTTTGGATCTCAGTCGTTAATTCTGACCAGTTAGAAACATCGACACCTTCGACAGCTAAGATTTCATCGCCATTTTGCAGCCCTGCTTCAGCTGCCGGTGTTCCTGCTTCGATTCCTGTCACGATGGTTGCATCTTGATTCGCAACACCACCTTGTGCAAACACCAACCCAGTGAATAAGACCAAGGATAAAATAAAGTTGTTCATCGGTCCAGCAAAATTCGTCAGCATTCGCTGCCAAAGCTTTGCGGACTGGAATTGAACGTCTTTAGGTGCGATCCGAACTTCAACGCCATCTTCATGGATGATCGTTGCATCATGATCCACAGCGTACGTAATCGCTTCTTGTTCATTGCCATTGATGAACCCTGTGATCGTCAACTTCTCCTCCAAGTCAAAGTCGGTCACTTCCATAGGGATCGCTTGCGGCAATTGGATCTTTTTGCTCGTATTGATTTTGATAACTTTGCCAGTTGCATCTTGAACCAAGGAGACTGGCATACCTGGTGTTAATTCAGTTTCATCTTCACCCCAGCCCGCCATTTGGACATACCCGCCTAATGGCAGCATCCGAATCGTGTAGGTCGTCCCATCTTTCGCTTGATGCGCGAACAATTTAGGCCCCATACCGATGGCAAACTCTCTTACTAAAATACCTGCCCGTTTTGCAAAGAAGTAGTGTCCAAACTCGTGAATCACTACCACTACGGAAAAGATAATGATAAATACAAGTATCGTTTTCATGCTCGTTCCTCTCTTTCACAGCATCCCTCTCATTCAGGGCAGCCTTTCCTTATTTTATCACACCGATTCCCGTTGAGGAACTCACATTCCCGTTGTAACAAGAATTTAAAAAAAGAAGCGCAAGCCAAGCCTGCACTTCTAAATAATTTCTAAAAAACACCGAATAAATACATGATTGGAAACACAAACAGCATGCTATCGAAGCGATCCAAGATCCCGCCATGTCCTGGCAAAAGATTGCCTGAATCCTTCACGCCATAATGACGTTTGATTGCCGATTCCACTAAATCCCCGAATTGACCAGCGATCGAAAAGAGGACCGTCAATAAGATCATGATGGCACTACCATGTCCAAAATAATCTTTCCCTGGAAATGCTAGCAGATACAAACCGGCTACGACCACCGCAGCAGCAATCCCGCCTAGGGCCCCTTCGATCGTTTTATTAGGGGAAATCTCTGGCCATAATTTTCGTTGACCGTAACGCCGTCCCACCATGTAAGCCCCAATATCTGTTGCCCACACGATAAACAGACCGAAAACTAAAACGACTAAGCCATCTGTTGCTGAACGTGCCGTCAAGAAACGTTCAAAACCGACACCCGTATATAAGCTGACGATCACTGGAAAACCAGCTTCATCGATAGTATACGTATTTTTAGATATAACCGCGATCCCTAGTAATAAAAGGACGATTACATAATACAAGGCACTTTTATCTGTGCCCTCTGGCAAAAAGAAAAACCAGCGTTCTTGAGGTAAAACTAAAATCACCGCACCGATGATTGAAAGAATTCCTTCAAAACTGAAAACAGCTAGTCCTTTCATCCGAAATAATTCATAAACACCAATCCCTGCCATCGCTGCTGCCAGCAATTCGACGGCAATGCCGCCAACGTAAATAATTGGCAGGAAAAAGGCTAATGCGACGACCGCAGTGATTACACGTTGTCTCACTCTTCTTCCTCCTTCGTTTTCAAACCGCCAAAACGCCGGTTTCGTTGTTGAAAGCTCCCGATCGCATCTTCTAGTAAAGCAGCATCGAAATCAGGCCAGAGCGCTTTCGTAAAGAATAATTCGCTGTAAGCAATCTGCCATAACAAGAAGTTGCTGATACGTTCTTCGCCACTCGTGCGAATCACCAATTCAGGATCACGTAACGCGTTTGGCAAAAAACCAGTCATCAAATGTGTCGCCAGCATGTCTTCCGTGAGCTTGGGCAGGGCTTCCTCCGAAGCTGCAAGCTCTTCATAAAGGGCTTGGACCGCAGTCAAAATTTCTGCGCGGCTGCCGTAATTTAAAGCAAAATTCAAGATCATGCCAGTATTATCTTTGGTTTGGTCAATCGCTCGCTTGACCGCTTCTTGTGTGTGTTCGGGTAAAGATTCCGTGAACCCCATCACTTTGACTTGAATATTTTCTTTGATCAGCTCAGGAACAAACGTGTCGAAAAAGTCGACGGGCAGTTGCATCAAAAAGTCCACTTCTTCATTTGGCCGTTTCCAATTCTCTGTTGAAAACGCATAAAGAGTCAATACTTTCACACCAAGGTATGAAGCATGTTTCGTGATCTTTTTTACCGTCTCCATGCCTTCTTTGTGACCAGCTACTCTTGGCAAGCGCCGGTTTTGCGCCCATCTGCCATTGCCATCCATAATGATCGCGATGTGTTGGGGAATCGGCAGTGATGGATCAAATTCATGTTCAGCCGCTTCTTTGATATATTTGTCTTTTTGTGGAAAAAAACGCAGCATCGTATTCGCTCCTCTTCCAATTCTTGAAATTCATCTTTTACATTATAACAATAATCAGATTTCTTGCCTATGAAAACCAAGAAAAGATTTCCATATTAAGAAAAAACAAAAAAACAGTCGTGATATTCAAGTACATACGCCACTTTCGACCATAAAAAAAGAGCCGCTGAAGCGACTCTTCGTCATTCCTTTTAAACCTCAAGTAGCTCTTGCTCTTTTTCAGCTGCGATCGCATCGATTTCTTTGATGCTGTTATCTGTAGCAGTTTGCACTTCTTTTTCAGATTCACGCAAATCATCTTCTGTAATATCGCCAGCTTTTTCTTGTTTCTTGTAAGCTTCCATCGCATCACGGCGAATGTTACGGACCGCGATTTTCGCATTTTCAGCTTCTTTTTTCACGTCTTTGGCTAATTCTTTACGACGTTCTTCCGTTAATTGAGGAATCACCAAACGAATGACGGTTCCGTCATTGGCAGGCGTGATACCAATATCACTTTGCATGATAGCTTTTTCTACTTCTTGGATCATTGTTTTGTCAAAAGGTGTGATCATCAAAATTCTTGCTTCTGGAATCGTAATTGAAGCCATTTGGTTCAAGGGTGTTGGTACACCATAGTAAGTAACCATTACGCGGTCTAAGATGCTCGCATTCGCGCGGCCAGCACGGATTTGTCCTAATTCCCGCTGCAAGTTTTCTGCTGCTTTTTTCATTTTGTCTTTTGCTTCTGTTAAAATTTTGTCAGCCATGTTATTTCCCCCTTACTGTCGTTCCAATATGTTCACCTAAAATGGCGCGGCGAATGTTTCCATGCTCATTCAAGTTGAATACGACTAATGGAATATCGTTGTCCATACTTAATGAACTTGCGGTTGAATCCATTACTTGCAATCCTTTAGAAATGACTTCTAAATGGGTCAATTCTTCAAATTTCACAGCACTTTGGTCCGTTTTAGGATCTGCTGAGTAGACGCCATCAACATTGTTTTTCGCCATCAAAATGACATCAGCGTTGATTTCAGCTGCCCGTAAGGCTGCGGTCGTATCAGTTGAGAAATAAGGGTTTCCGGTTCCGCCTGCAAAAATGACGACCCGCCCTTTTTCTAAGTGACGTTCTGCTCTGCGACGAATATAAGGCTCTGCGATTTGACGCATTTCGATCGAAGTTTGGACACGCGTTGGTACACCAGCATTTTCTAGCGTGTCTTGTAATGCTAAAGCATTCATCACAGTCGCTAACATGCCCATGTAATCAGCTTGTGCTCTTTCCATCCCCATTTGCGCGCCGATTTGTCCACGCCAAATGTTTCCGCCGCCGACCACGATCGCCATCTGTACGCCTAATTCGTGGACTTCCTTGATCTCTTTAACGATCTCTTGGATCGTCGGTGGTTTGATCCCAAAGCCTTCGTCACCCGCTAATGCTTCACCACTTAATTTTAATACAACACGTTGATATTTTGGTTTGCCCATCATGATTCCTCCGTACATTCTCCAATACTATTGTAGCATATTGGTGCTCTTTCGTTGAAAATTATCTACACTATTTCTTCAAAAACCGTTTTTGCTTAAAAAAAGGGAGCGCACTTCCATGCGTTCCCATCTGTTCGAGGAACAGAATTATTTTTTCACTTGGCTCATTACTTCTTCAACGAAGTTGTCTTCGCGTTTCTCGATACCTTCGCCGACTTCAAAGCGGACAAAAGATTTCACAGTTGCGCCTTTTGATGCAACATATTTTTCAACTGTCATATCTGGGTCTTTAACGAATGGTTGGTCAACCAAAGCGATTTCTGCTTTAAATTTCTTCAAGCGTCCTTCAACCATTTTTTCAACGATGTTCGCTGGTTTGCCTTCGTTCAATGCTTGTTCTGTCAAGACTTGTTTTTCATGATCCAATTCTTCTTGAGAGATTTGTGCTTCGTTCACGTAGCGAGGGTTGATCGCTGCAACGTGCATTGCAACATCTTTCGCAACTGATTCGTCAGTTGTTCCTTCAAGAACAGTCAATACAGCAATACGTCCGCCCATGTGTAGGTAACCGCCGAAAGCAGCATTGTCATCTTTTTCAACAACTTCAAAACGACGGAAGCTGATTTTTTCTCCGATTACTTGTGTTGCTTCGATCAACGCAGCATCCATTGTGCCTTTAGAAGTTTCTAATTTTAAAGCAGTATCCATATCAGCTGGTTTGTTTGCTGCGATTACTTCAGCGATTTCTTTTACTAAGTCTTGGAACATTTCGTTTTTAGAAACGAAGTCAGTTTCTGAGTTCACTTCAACGATTGCTGCTGTGTTGCCGTTGATCGCTACAGATGCTAAACCTTCAGCAGCAATACGGTCGTTTTTCTTCGCAGCTTTTGCCATACCTTTTTCACGTAATAAGTCTACGGCTTTTTCGATGTCGCCTTCTACTTCAACTAATGCACGTTTTGCGTCCATCATTCCTACACCAGTCATATCGCGTAATTCTTTTACTAATTTAGCTGTTACTTCTGCCATTTTTTGTTTCCTCCTAAATGTTTTTAAACAAGATTGCTTGTCTTTAAAAAAAGCTGTTTCAAAGGAGAGTGAGGCTTGGCGCCTAGCCTTTGAAACAGCTCCATCATTTATTATTCAGCTGATGCGTTGTCGCCTTCGACAACATCAACGATTTCTTCGATTGAAGTTGCGTTTTCTGTTGATTCAGCAGCAAAATCTTCTTCTGCTACTTGGTCTTCGCCTTGGTTACCTTCGATGAAAGCATCTGCCATTTTCGCAGTGATCAATTTAACGGCACGAATAGCGTCATCATTTGATGGGATAACAACATCGATTTCGTCTGGATCACAGTTTGTATCGACCATCGCTACGATCGGGATATTTAATTTGCGTGCTTCTTGGATCGCGATACGTTCTTTACGTGGGTCAACAACGTACATTACATCTGGAATTCTTGGCATATCAGCGATACCGCCCAAGAATTTTTCAAGACGTTCGCGCTCTTTGTTCAAGCCAACGACTTCTTTTTTAGGAAGAACAGCAAATGTGCCATCTTCTTCCATTTTGTTGATTTGTTTCAAACGAGCAACACGTTTTTGGATTGTTTCCCAGTTTGTCAAAGTTCCACCTAACCAACGATGGTTAACATAGTATTGACCTGAACGGATTGCTTCTTCTTTGATTGCTTCTTGTGCTTGTTTTTTAGTACCTACGAACAATGCAACGCCGCCTTCTTCAGCAACATTTTTCATATAGTCGTAAGCTGCGTCTACTAATTTCACTGTTTTTTGCAAATCAATGATGTAGATGCCGTTTCTTTCTGTGAAGATATATTTCTTCATTTTTGGGTTCCAGCGACGAGTTTGGTGACCAAAGTGTACGCCGGCTTCTAGTAATTGTTTCATTGAGATTACTGCCATGTTGTGTTTCCTCCAATTTGGTTTTTTTGTTTTCCTCTCTTGCTCTTTTACTCCTTGAAGAACTGAATCGATCAGCACCGCTTCGCAGATGGAACAAGATGTGGGATTGACGTGAAAAACTCACGCCTTAAACAGTATACAGTAGCTAAAAAAGAAATGCAACTGATTCAAATGAAAAACTACGATTCGTGGTCCAGCTTTTTTTTAACGTTCTAATTCTTTTCTTATTATATCTAGGTTTTTTCGGCTTTATCTGCTATGATAAGGCTGACTTAATCAATCATGCTTAAAGGAGTTTACCTATGCGAAAAGCTGATCGCCATTTACTTATTAGACAAATCATTACTGAACATACTGTACGCACGCAAGAAGAATTATTGCAGCAATTGGAAGCCCAAGGCGTCTCCGCCACGCAAGCGACCATCTCTCGCGATATTCGTGATTTGAAAATCGTGAAAGTGCCCGATGAAACAGGTCAGACGAAGTTTGTCATTTTTCAAGGAATGCAATCGTCAGAAGATGAAAAAGAAGAAGAGCAGCGTTTGATACAGATGATCGAAGACGTTGTCACTAAAGTAGATCGTGTGCAATTTATGACGTTGATCCATACCGTTGCGGACAATGCGCCTTTGCTTTCGGCTGCGATCGATGAAGTGACTATGCCAGAAAAAGTTTGCTCGTTGGCGGGCTTTGATACAGTAGCGGTGATTTCCCGCAGCGACGAAGATGCCGAAACTTTTTATCAATTTATCAGAAACCACGCGGTCTTATAAGACACCGAACAAATGTGACCTATCTGTATTTTTACTACAAAAAAGCTGTGTCCTTGTCGAAACAAGGACACAGCTTTTTTTGTTACATTTTGTCGGGTGCATGTAAACCAAGCAACCGTAAATCTTCTTTTAATAAGGTCGTTACTGCATAAACTAGAGCCAGACGTGCGTCTTTTTCCGCATCTTCAGCCAAGATTTTCACATTGGCGTAATACTTATTAAAGGCCTGTGCCAATTTGATGGCATGTTTAGCAATGACGGATGGTTCATATTTTTCTGCTGCTTGCAGCACGGTTTCTGGGTAGCGCTGAATCAATTTGATGACTTCCCAGCTCTCAGTATCTGCCAATGACAAACTGCTGACAACAGCAGGATCAAAGTCGGCTTTTTCAAGAATGCTCATGGCACGGGCATGAGAATATTGCACATAGGGTCCGGTCTCTCCTTCAAAACGGACAACTTCTTCTAGCGTAAAGTCGAAATTATTCAAACGGTCATTTTTCAAGTCGTGGAAAACGACTGCCCCGACACCGACTTGTTTTGCAACTTCTTCTTTGTTTTCAAGCGTTGGGTTCTTTTCAGTGATTTGTTCTTTCGCCGAATCGATCGCTTCATTCAATACTTCTTCTAAAAGAACGATCTTCCCTTTTCTCGTAGATAATTTTTTCCCATCTTTGGTGATCAATCCAAATGGTACGTGGGTCATATCATCTGCCCACTCAAAGCCCATTTCCTTCAAAACAGCTTTTAATTGCTTGAAGTGATAACTTTGCTCATTTCCTACCACGTACAATGATTTGGCAAAATTGTAGGTCCGTTTGCGGTACAGCGCTGCGGCCATGTCCCGTGTGATGTAAAGAGTCGCACCATCGGATTTGCGGATCAAGGCTGGATTTAAGTCATACGCAGCCAAATCAACGATCTCTGCCCCTTGGTCTTCTTTCAACAAGTGTTTTTCCTCTAATAATTCCACGACTTCTGTCATTTTATCATTATAGAAAGCTTCGCCATTCAATGAATCAAAGGAAACTTCCAACATATCGTAGATTTTATTGAATTCTTTTAATGATTCATCACGGAACCATTGCCACAAATCCATTGCTTCTTGGTCACCATCTTCTAGTTTCTTGAACCAAGCTCTCGCATCATCTTCTAATTGTTTATCTGTCTCGGCAGCTTCGTGAAAATCAACATACAAACGCAACAGTTCGTTGATTGGTTCCGCTTTGACCGCTTCTTCTGACCCCCATTTTTTATAGGCCACGATCAATTTCCCAAATTGTGTGCCCCAGTCGCCTAAATGGTTGATGCGAATTGGCTGGTAACCGATTTTTTCTAAAATAAAGCCGATTGAGTTACCGATCACAGTGGAACGCAAATGCCCCATTGAGATGGGTTTGGCAATATTTGGTGAAGACATATCGATGGGTACTGCTTGCTGATTGCCGATGGTTTGATCGCCAAAATGATTTTTTTCTTTGAGAACCATCTCTAAGACGTGGGCAGAGATTGCTTTTTTATCCATAAAGAAGTTTAAATATGAACCGACCACTTCAATTTTTTCAAAAGACGCTTGATCGATTTTTTCTGCTAAGTCTGCGGCAATTTGCTGCGGCGCTTTCCGATAGACTTTTGCTAGCGAGAAGGCTGGGAATGCCACATCCCCATGGTCAGCTGACTTTGGATTTTCCAGTAATTGCTGAACTTGTTCGATCGATAGATCTTCTTTTACTACTTGATGGATGGCTTGTGCGACGATTTCTTTGTTATTCATAGTATCCCTCCTATAATGACTGAGCCCATGTTTTGATGAAAAGTTGTTTGAAGCAAGCAAACAGCTGTATGTTTTTCATGCAAGAAATGATTGATAAAAACAAAAAAAGCCTCTAGCGCATAACATGCACTAGAGACGAGATTTCCCGCGGTACCACTCTGATTGTCCTTTTCGGACCTACTTTTTTCTGATAACGGCAGAATTCCGTTTGCTTGGCAAATTCTCACAAGTGCGTTTCACAATCTGATCAATTCGGCTTCCACCACCCCGAACTCGCTAACTGATACTCGAATCGCTACTTCTCTTGTTTCATCAAATCAAGGCTATTTACTTCCCAGAAAGTATAGCAAAGAAATGTTTGTTTGGCTAGCGAGATTTTGGCATTTTCAAAAAAAATTATTTTATACTTTAGGAATAAATAAATCTCCAGCAGTCACTGCCATGATCGCTTTGATTGAGTGCAAACGATTTTCGGCTTGATCAAATTGACGGGCATACTTACTGCGAAAGACCTCATCAGTGACTTCCATCTCAGAAATTCCATACGCCTGCGCTGCTTTTTTGCCATACGTGGTCTGATCATCATGAAATGCTGGCAAACAATGCATAAAAATCACTTGATCGTTTTGTGTTTTTTTCATCAACGATTGGTTGACTTGATACGGCAGCAGCTGTTCGATCCGCTCTTGGAATTTTTCTTCTTCACCCATTGATACCCAAACATCGGTATACACGACATCAGCGCCTAGAACACCTTGATCCACATCATCAGTCACCAAAATCTTTGCGCCCGATTGCTTGGCATAGGCTTGTGCCTGTGCGATGATGGTTGCTTCTGGCTGCAAGACTTTCGGAGTGACGACATGAATATTGACCCCTAAAATCGCACTGGTCACTAACAAAGAATTGGCGACATTGTTACGCCCATCCCCACAGAATGCGATGGTCAAGCCAGTCAGCTCACCAAAGTTTTCTTGAATGGTTAAAAAGTCAGCAATCATTTGCGTTGGATGCCATTCATCCGTTAAGCCATTCCAAACAGGTACACCTGAATAGTTGGCCAGATCTTCGACAACCTGTTGACTAAAGCCGCGAAACTCGATCCCGTCGAACATGCGGCCGAATACTTTGGCGGTATCTTCAACAGATTCTTTAGACCCCAACTGAATATCATTGGCCCCTAAAAATTCCGGATGTGCCCCCAGATCCACCGCTGCAACCGTAAAGGCTGCTCGCGTCCGTGTCGAATTCTTTTCAAATAAAAGTGCAATATTTTTTCCTTCTAAGTAGCGATGTGGTTGATTGTTGGCCTTCATCCCTTTCAAGTGCTGGGAAAAATCAATCAAATATTGTAGTTCTTCTTTTGTAAAATCCTTTTCTGCTAAAAAACTGCGTCCTTTAAAAACCGATGTCATTGCATACCCGCCCTTCAATTAACTAATAATTATACATGATAATATCAAATTATGAAATAAAATACAACAAAATCTTCTATTTGCTCATAAAGAAACCAAAAAAACACCTAAGAACGGATCTTAGGTGCAATCATCTTAAGAAATCGTATGGGCAAAGCTGACACTTGGATCAGCATTCAATGAAAGATCTGCTAAGCGCTGCTTTTTCAACGCAACATGGGCATAAGCTCCAATCATGGCCGCATTATCTCCGCAAAGACGCAACGGTGGAATCAACAATTCCACTTCCGGCAATTCCTGCATCGCTTTTTGTAAAGCGTCACGCAAGCCTTGATTCGCCGCGACTCCTCCAGCAACGATCAGCTGGTTTACAGGATAAGCTTGGCATGCCCGCAACGTTTTGTGAACCAATACTTCGACAACGCTGGCTTGGAAACTAGCTGCTAGATTTTCTACTGACAAAGCTTCCTCTCTTTGCTGTGCATTATGCACAAAATTGATAAAGGAACTCTTTAAGCCGCTGAAACTAAAATCAAAATTATCTTCTTGTATCATTGCTCGAGGAAAGTGATACGTATCACTGCCTAGATGCGCAAGGCGATCAATTTCTTTCCCACTAGGATAAGGCAACCCCAGAACACGACCGACTTTGTCATAGGCTTCACCAGCGGCATCATCTCTCGTTTCACCGATGATCTCAAAAGAGCCATCTTCTGCCATATACACCAATTCGGTGTGGCCACCGCTGACCAATAATGCCATTAAAGGAAAAACCAATGGCTTCACTAGGCGAGCTGCATAAATATGTCCTGCCATGTGATTGACCGGAATCAGCGGTAAGCTGTGGGCCCAGGCAAAGGCTTTTGCTGCAGACAGCCCAATCAACAGTGCCCCAACCAACCCTGGACCATAGGTAACAGCAACAGCTGACAACTCTTCAGGTTGGGTGTCGGCCTGTGTCAATGCTTCTTCGATACATAAAGTAATCTGTTCGACATGGTGACGACTAGCGACTTCTGGTACGACACCGCCGAAGCGCTGGTGGCTCTTGATCTGCGAAGCAACAATGTTACTTAAAATGGTGTCGCCGTTTTTAATCACTGCCACACTGGTTTCATCACAACTGCTTTCAATGGCTAAAATCAATTCATTCATTTGATTTTTGTCCGCCTACTTTCTTTTCCATAATCAACGCATCCTCTTCTGGATGACTGTAATATTTTTTTCTACGACCGATGACTGTATAGCCCATACGTAAATAAAGAGCTTGTGCTTGCAAATTCGACACACGCACTTCAAGATAGATGCGCCGACCATCGGTTTGTTCCACGAGCGATTCCATTTGCTTCAACAATTCTTTCGCCAAACCACGACCTTGATACGCTGGTAAAACCGCTATATTAAACAACTCTGCTTCATCCAGCACTTGCTGAAAACAGAGAAACCCAATTAGCTCTTGATTGGTTTTTCCATAACGGAACAAATAGCGACTGTTGCTGTTTTGCAAATCTTGTTGAAATTGCTGCACATTCCAAGGCGAGCCAAAGGGATAGCTCTGATCTGCCAATGACCAGAGCATTTGCGGTGTCGGGATCGTTTGATCTGCTTGTTCGTTAGTCATTTAAAAATTTCACCATATCCAATGCGTCTTCATTGCCTTCAGTGTAGTACGCCGTTTTGATCGCCTGTGAAACAAACCCGAGGGTCCGATACAAACGTTGCGCATCACGATTGCCCAGGCGAACTTCTAATGTCAAACGGTCACATTTGTTTTTCCGTGCATAACGTTCGATTTCTCCTAGCAAGAAAGAACCGATCCCTTTTCCTTGATAATCAGGAATGATCGCGATATTGGTGATATGGGCATCAGCGCCTAAAATCCGCACCCCGATAAACCCAATCATCCGCTCATTATGCAAGATGCCCAAATAAAGATGTTTGACCCGTGAATAAAGTTCTGACAAAAAGGCGCTCTTGGTCCAAGGCAGTTCCCCAGCATACACGAGACGCTCCACCTGCAGCAGCTCTTTAATGTCATCTCCGACTAATTCACGAACAACGTACGTTTCCCCTCGTATCTCTTTTTTACGCTCTGGGTATTGAATCTGACGGAAAAGAGCCAGCTTTCCCGTCATCGTTTTAAATTTTTTCAACATAGGCATCCACTCCCGGTTCATGCGAGGCTAACCATTTTTCTTCGGCTTCAACTAATTTTAAATAGTCTGGTACAAAATCATGGATCGAAGCGACCGGCGCTTCTTCTTTCGCAATAGCAGCTAAAACAACGCCATTCGGGTAATTCCATAACGACACTTGATTGATATGGGCTGTCGGCAGTTCCGCCTCGATCATGTCTTTAAATTTGATGGTATCGGCGCCGACAAATAGCACTTCTTGACCATCGACTGCTTTTAACTGGGTCAATAATTCAGACAGTGAGATATGCTGGTCTTTGATCCTTGTTTCTAAGGTCCCATTATGCCATTGGTAGGCACCTGCGTAGACATTTTGACGGCGAGCGTCAAACAACGGCACGATCACTTGCGATACGCCCACACAATTGGCAGCGACTGCTTTCAAACTAGAAACACCAATCAGCGGGATGTTCAATGTTTGCGCCAGCGTTTTTGCTGTTGTGACGCCGATTCGCAAACCTGTATACGAACCAGGACCTTTCGCAACAACGATTTGCTCCAGCTCTTTAGGTGCCATCCCCACCGCTTGCATCAATCCATCAATGGCAGGCATCAATGCTGTGCTGTGGTTTTTGATCGCCATCGTCTGGCTTTGTCCCAACACTTCTTGACCATCGACCACCGCAACCGCCAGTGTCTGGTTTGAGGTATCAATCGCTAATGTTTTCATCTATCTTCTCCCCATTCAAAAAACTCTCTCATATTCTACCATATTCTAATCAAATGCCCAACCAAGTCTCCAAAAAGATGCCTGCGTTTAGAAAAAAAGCAATAGGACAACAATACCCGAACCTTTGAAAAAAGCAAGCACGGCTGCAGCTGCAAACCGACGAGGCTGTTTAAAGGTTCGGGTAAGACGATAGTCATTTTTTTTGTTATTCCATTAAAACTCAGTTGACGTGTGTAACGACATCCTTCGGTGATTCAACTGGTTGCTAGGAGGATTGGCGCGTGATCAGTTCCGTTGCGATCGTAACTTTGCGAGGAACGGGGGCTGCATTCGTAATGATATCCAGCAAGGTCGTCACTGCCAGCTCCCCCAGCCATTCCGTATGAACTTTGATGGTTGACAGCGTCGGAAAGACGTACTTTGCAACACTGACATCGTTGAAGCCGATAATTGCGATCTCCTCAGGAATCTTGATGTTTTTTTCTTGCAAAGCACGCATAGCGCCAATCGCTAAGGCATCACTGGAAGCAAATAAAGCACTTGGCAACTCTCTGTTTTGCTGCAAATACTCTTTCATCGCCTCATAACCGCCCTCTACTGTAAACGGTGCGCTGAGGTGATATTGCGGGTGGTGCAGCTTCAACCGACGGAGCCGTTCCTCAAAAATTCGGCGCCGAGGGTCTTCGATTTCTTGGTGATGATCCTTGGTAAACTCAACGCCTGATAACAAGCCGATCCTTTGGTGGCCTTTTGCAATAAAGTCATCGATCACTAAATCCACCGCTTGTTGAAAGTCCACCACCAGGGAATTGACGCCTTGAGCCAATGCGTCAAAATCGACCATCAACAAATTGGATTGGCTTTTTTTCAATTGTCGAATCTGGTGATCATCGAATTTTCCTAGTGCAATCGTTCCATCGACTGCGGTATCAGTCAATCCTTCGTAGGGTTCTTTCAGCAAACGAATCCCTAATTCTTCGGTTTTGTTTTCAATCCCGATACGGATCGCTAAATAGTAAAGATCCGCTAATTCTTCCTCGGTATCAAACCATTGGATCAAGCGCATACTACTGGTTTCTGGCTGACTCTTTTTTTTATGTTTTGTGTAATTGAGTGCTTCTGCGGCTTTAAAAATTTTCTCTTTGGTTTCAGAACTGACCGACAATTCTGAATCGTAATTCAGCACCCGTGATACAGTGGCTGGCGAGACGCCAGCCTGTTGTGCAATATCTTTGATCGTTGCCATCTTCCAGCCTCCTTTTTTTGCGGGGAACTTTTTTATAAAGTAGCTATAAAGCGAGCAAAGGCCGCTTGCCCTGTCTGGTCTCGCTTGAAGACGCCTGCATGCGTCAATACTTGTGTAAAGACTTCCCCTAATGCATTACGTAAAATCTGCGACACGTTTTCGGCATTGCATTCTGGGTGCTGGGCTTTGATCGCATCTGCCCAAGGAATATGGTATGCCGCGATTTGATTGGGCTGATCCAATAGATAAGCAGTCACTTCTTCTAGTTCCGGAGCTAAACGCGGCGGGAGAACTGCCAAGCCCATGACTTCAATCAATCCGATATTTTCTTTTTTGATATGCTGCACTTCTTGATGCGGATGAAAAATGCCGTCAGGATGTTCTTGGGAAACATTATTATCCCGCAAGACTAAGTCCATTTCAAACAGCTCTCCTTGCTTGCGTGCGATCGGTGTCACCGTATGATGAGGCGTTCCATCTTCTGAAAAGGCATTGATCGAAACACTTGGATCTGAGTACTGTTGCCATTGGGCTAACACATATTGGCAAGCGGCGGCTAATTTTTGTTTGTTTTTCGCTTGTAGTCGTATCACCGACATTGGCCACTTCACGATCCCCGCAGCGACATCAGGAAAACCAGTTAAAGAAAAGTGTTGCTCGATCGGCGCTTTTGCCATGGCAAACGTGTGCCGTCCCCCTTGATAATGGTCATGAGACAAGATCGAACCCCCAACGATCGGCAGATCGGCATTGGACCCGACAAAATAATGCGGCATCACTTCAATGATCTGCAACAAGCGAGCGAAGGTTTGCAAATTGATTTTCATAGGACGATGGTCTAAAGAGAGAAAAATCGAATGCTCATTGTAGTAGGCATAGGGCGAATATTGAAAGCCCCATGCTTCATTATCCAAATTCATACGGATGATCCGATGGTTGGTCCGCGCTGGATAATTGACTCGTCCTTGGTAGCCTTCATTTTCCAAACACAACATACATTTCGGATAATCTACAGAAGCAGCAGCTCCTTCTTTCGCTATTTGCTTGGGATCTTTTTCAGGTTTTGATAAATTGATCGTGATCTCGATCTCCCCATATTCGGTATCAACTGGGAACACGATATTCTTTGCGATGGCCCGAGTCTTGATGTAATCATTTTGACGGCACAGCTCAAAGAAATAATCCGTCGCTTCTTTAGGATCATTGGCATAATGCTGCGCAAAAAAAGCATTGACTACCGAAGGCGGTGGCGTCAAAAAGTCCATCAACTGGGCTTCAAAGATTTCTCTTTCTGCGTGAGAATCGCCAATTCGCTGATTGCTCAAAGCGCATGCCACCAGCTCGTCCATCAAATCAGTGGAGGACCGATCGACAGAACGAATTTCGCTGGGCTCAAAAACAGCTTCCCCGATCATGGCTAGTACTCGGTTTTGCAAATAAATACGATCCATTTCCATCCAGCCGCCAGCCTTGATTGCTAAAGTGACGAAATCGCTGATTGTTTGGCTGATCGTCATTGGTTATTCCTCCTGCCCTTGATACCCATTTGGATGGCTGACATGCCAATTCCAAGCAGTCTCGATGATTGCTTCGACGTCGGTATAGACTGGTTTCCAGCCTAAAACCTTTCGTGCTTTTTCACTCGATGCCACTAAGGTACTTGGATCACCGGCACGGCGAGGCGCCACTCTGGCTGGGATCTCTTTTTTCGTTACATTGCGAGCAGCTTCCACCATTTCTTTCACAGAGTACCCATGATTGCTGCCTAGATTGAAGACATTGCTCTCATTGCCTTTTTGTAAATATTCTAATGCCAACAGGTGAGCAGCGATCAGATCTTCGACATGGACATAATCGCGAACACAAGTACCATCTGGAGTATCGTAATCCTCCCCAAAAATCGCTACCTCTTTACGTTGTCCTAAAGCAGCTTGCAAGATGATCGGTACTAAGTGTGTTTCTGGATCATGGTCTTCACCGATCGAAGCATCCGACTTCGCGCCAGCCACATTGAAATAACGCAATGCGACATACTTCATTCCATAAGCTTCATCGCACCAACGCATCATTTTTTCCATGATCAACTTGCTTTCGCCATATGGATTTTTAGGATTTGTTGGGGTTTCTTCCGTGATTGGACTATGGTCAGGTTCCCCATAAGTTGCTGCTGTAGAGGAAAAGACGATATGTTTCACTTGATGTTCCTTCATCACTTCTAAGAGGACCTGCATCCCATACACATTATTGTTGAAATACTTCAATGGTTTTTCCACAGATTCTCCCACCAAAGAGCTGGCAGCAAAGTGAATCACGCCATCGATCGTTTCTTTTTCAAATACCGATTGTAAAAATGCTTTGTCGCGAATATCTCCTTCATAAAAGGTTGCTGCTGGATGAATCGCTTGGCGATGTCCTGTCAGCAAATTGTCAACGACAACGACTTGTTTTCCTTGTTCGATCAATTGATCGACTGCATGAGAACCGATATAGCCGGCTCCTCCTAATACTAAAATCGCCATATTTTCAGCCTTCTTTCTTCATTCCTTCATCGTTTCTTATTCTACAGTTTTCGTGCACCATCATCAATACTTGCTTGATAAATGTCGGTTGCGTAGCCGATTTCTGCTAAATAGGCTGCTTTGACTGACGCTTCGAAATCAGCCCATTCACTTGCTTTGACCAATGCGATCCCGCAACCGCCAAAGCCCGCACCCGTCATCCGCGCACCTAGAACAGCAGGGTGCGCTTGAGCGGCTGCGACTAGTGTATCTAGTTCATGCCCTGTCACTTCATAATCATCTCGCAATGAAGCATGGGAGGCATTTAATAACTGGCCGAATTCTTCAAGATCACCAGCAGTCAAAGCAGCTTTTGCTTTCAATGTCCGTTGGTTTTCCGTCACCGCATGTTTCGCCCGTTTGATCAAGCGTGGATCATCGATCAATGCTGTATTTGCAAAAAAGGTTGCTTCGTCTAATGCGCCCAATGAATCAATGGCTAATGATTTTTGCAAACGAGCCAATGCTTCTTCACATTCTGCACGTCGTTCATTGTATTTAGAATCAGCCAATTCGCGTCGCTTATTGGTATTCATGATCGCTACGACATAATCGCCAAATGCCGCTGGTACGACTTCATAATTTAACGTGTTCGTATCTAAAAGCAATGCATGGTCTTTTTGACCCATTCCGATCGCAAATTGATCCATGATCCCTGAGTTAACGCCAATAAACTCATTTTCGACTTTTTTGCCGATTTTAACTAAGTCCAAGGTCGTCAGGGTTAAATCAAAGAGATCTTTTAGACAAACCCCCGTCAGCAATTCAATCGATGCCGAAGAAGAAAGACCTGCGCCATTCGGAATGTTGCCATAAAAAGCGATGTCAAAGCCTCGATCGATCACTTGCCCCGCTTCTTTTAGAAAACGAACGACTCCTTTCGGATAGTTTGTCCAATCATCTTCTTTTCGGTAATCCAGCTCATCTAACGAAAAGGAGATCACGCCTTTTTCTGGAAAGTTCTCTGAATAGAGTTGGATCAACTGGTCTTCACGTTTTCGCGCTACTGCATACGTCCCTAATGTGATCGCCGCCGGGAAAACATAACCGCCATTGTAATCCGTGTGTTCACCGATCAAGTTGATTCTCCCTGGTGCAAAATACATGCCTGTGCCTTCTGTTCCAAATTTATCAATAAATATCTGTTGCAATTGCTCCATTTCTCTCACTCCCACTTTCTTTTTAGTAAACTTATTGTAAAATATTTACTAAATTATTTCAAGCGTTTTCAATCCCAAAAGTGATTTTTTTTGATATTTTTTCCGTTTTCATTCATAATGAACCTATAACTAAAGGCGAGGTGTTTAATGATGAAACGATTTCTTTCAGGATTTTTAGTAGGAACAGTCGCAACGGTTGCTGCAGCTGCAAGTGTTGTTATGACGGTCAAGAAACAAGTGATTGATCCAATTGATGAACAACAAGCGGATCATGATGAAAAACGGAAACGTGCGATGCGTAAAAGCGTTGCCCGTTAATCATTAGCTACAAAAGAGCCGTCAGCCTTCAATAGGCTGGCGGCTCTTTTAGGTAATCATTCTTCCTTCTCCAATAAGTCCTGCAAAATCACGCCTTGATTTTGTTCTTCATTTTTCGCTCCGTATAGTAAGGTCACGGTCTCTTGTTCAGCAACCAACGCGTTTAACTGCGCCAGGGCAACTTTTGCGGGCGCTTTCTCTAATTCTTGTAGATAGCGGTCTTTAAACGCATCAAAACGTTCAGGATCATGCCCAAACCATTTGCGCAATTCAGTACTTGGTGCGACTGCTTTGAGCCATAGATCGATCTGAGCTGTTTCCTTTTTCATCCCTCTAGGCCAGATGCGATCCACCAATACCCGATAGCCATCTGTCGTTTCCGCCGCTTCATAAATTCTTTTTCGCTTGATCAACGCACACTCTCCTTATTAATAGACCTAAGTTCAAATAAAGGCAAAAGCCCACAATGTAAATTGAACAATGACTTACTTGAAACACTCCGTTTGGTGTTTCGTCACTCATTCAAATTTGCTTGTGTTCTTTTGCCTTGAGTTCTCTATTTTATAAACTATTTTTCTTTTTCGTCTTGCCGCTCCAGCCTTCATATCCTTCTTTTAGGATATAGACATTGGTAAAGCCTTCTTTACGTAATTTATTCGCTGCGCGAATACTCAACGATTTACGCGTGTCATATAAGTAGATCGGTTGATCTTTACGAAATGCGCTGAAGGAATTGGTTAAAACAGTAAAGGGAATATTACGCGCCCCTAAAATATGTCCACTGTCAAACTCATTTTTTTCCCGAACATCGATCACTTGGGCTTTCTTCATTCCTGCTTTGAATTCATCTTCTGTGATGATCGTTGCTGAACGGCGTCCCATGATTTGAAAATACGCCCAGTTCAAAGCGATTGCTAAGATGATTAATCCCAAAACCAAGTTTAGCCACATAATTGGTGTCATTTCTTCTATTCCTCTCTATTGTAACAATCATTCTTTTTTTGATTTATGCTGCTTGAATGTATCATTGCCTAGCAGCTTGACATCTAAGCTTTTGCTGCAAATTGCAAAGCTAATGATGCTGCCCCGATCACACCGGCGTCATTCCCAAGTTCAGCCAATTTGATTTCGGTACTTTCCGTTACCTGTGGGAAGGTAAATTGAGCAAAGTAGGCAGCAACCCGTTCACGTAAAAATTCACCGGCTGCTGATACGCCTCCACCTAAAACGATACTCGATGGATTTAATGTGTTTCCTAAGTTTCCGCATGCCAACCCAAGGTAGAAGCACACTTTATCAACGACCATCAAGCCAAATGGATCGTTTGCTTGAGCCGCTTCAAAAATATCTTTACTTGAAACATCTTCCCCATTGTCCAGCTGCTGTTTCAATGCCGAATCGCCAGCATATTCTTCTGCCAACTGTCGAGCAACTCGCACAACACCCGTCGCACTAGAAACCGTTTCTAAACAACCACGTTTGCCGCAAGTACATTCAAACCCTTCAGGATCAACAGTGATATGACCGATTTCTCCAGCACAACCAGCAACCCCATGAAGCAATTGCCCTTCCATGATGATACCGCCGCCAACACCTGTACCTAGTGTGATAAAGATGACATCAGGATTGTTATCCCCTGCCCCTTTCCAGCGCTCACCTAAAGCTGCTACATTGGCATCGTTATCGATGGCAAAGGGGATTTTTGTGCCTTTTTCAATCAGTTCTTTGACTGGCTGAAGTGTTTTCCAGTTCAGATTGTAGGCACCGATGACGGTTCCTTTGTCACGATCGACACTTCCTGGTGTCCCCATACCAATACCGATAAATGCTTCTGGCTGTAAGCCATATAATTCTAGGCGATGATTGATCGATGCCACGATTTCTGGCACAATATGTGAGCCTTCATCAAGAATATTGGTTTCAATACTCCATTTTTGCTGAATCTCGCCTTCGCTCGTTAAAATAGCGAATTTCACCGTTGTTCCGCCTAAATCAATTCCGATGATTTTTTTGTCCATCACTTGTTTTCCTCCCGGCTTTCTTCAATTCGATGCTCCCGCGTAAGAATTCGCCGGGCAGTCAGATATACATCCCGCTCTATCAAGCGACTGTCATAAAAGTTTTTCAGCTCGATTTGCATCAGTTCTATATCGTAGATCCGCTTGCCGACATATACGTAAACACCAAATTGTTTCAGTAATTGTTGTACGTCATATAACGTTTCCATTTAACCACTTCCTGCTTATTATACAAGTAATTAATATTTTTTAAAACCATATATCACAAAAATAGCCAATAAGAAAACAAAGAGTACGCCAGAGAGGATTCTGGTGTGGATCGAATATTTTCCATAGTTCTTTGGCAATGCCAAAAGATTCCCTAACAATAACCCACCGAGGATCCCCCCAATGTGTCCCCACATATCGATCGTTTGATCAAACACCCCAAAAACCAGGTTCAATCCAACGAATAGGGCAAATTGCCGTACCATTGCTTGGATGCGGTAATCATTTCTAAAATGCCAACCTAAAATCAAAAATGCCCCGAAAAGTCCGAATAAAGAAGTACTAGCGCCTGCTGATTGAACCCCTATTTGGTTGAAGGCAAAACTCATGGTATTGCCCATGATGCCGCTTAGCAAATACAAGGCAAAAAAACGGCTATGACCATAGATGGCTTCTACTTGCTGCCCCATATAATACAGAATCACAGAATTGATCGCAAAATGAGCCAAACCGAAATGTAGAAAGATCGGGGTAACGAAACGCCAATATTCATTTAAATAAACGACAAACGGACCAAACATCACCCCGCCTGATTGAATAGAGGGACTAAAATAACCTAAGATAAACACAATTGTTTGGATAGCTAAAAACAGATACGTGAAGACCGGCTGATTCAGCCATCTTTTCATTTGAGAATTCATTGACGTGCTCCTTTACGTGCGAATAAGAGAATCCGTATAGATTTTATCGATTGGGATGTCGAATACATCTGGTGTCCATTGATCGTTGAATTGCTCTCCGAAGACCAAAGAAACGGTCTTGCCATCGAAAGCTGACAAGAAACGATCATAATAGCCGCCGCCAAAGCCGATGCGATAGCCGTTTTTAGAAAACGCCAAACCGGGAACAATCAGCAAATCCAAGTGATGGGCTTCTTGCTCACTGATCGGCTCTTCAACCCCAAATGCCGACGCTTCATAACGCGTTGTCGGCTCCACATGATAAAACTGCAATTTTTTCTGTTGTGCTTTCGGCACTGCGATTCGTTTGTTTTGTTCAAATCCTTTAGCAAAAATAGCCGCTGTGTCAAATTCAAATGGCAACGAACGGATCACACCTACTGACTCAGCTGTTTGCCAAATCTGAGAAGAAAACAGCAACTGCAAAATCACCGTTTCTTTCTGCTGCTTTTGTTTGATTGGCATTTGTTTTAATGTTTGGATCATGTGCTCTCTAATGACTGGTTTTTCCATTGGATCACTCCTCTCAGAAATAGTACCAAAAACTGTGTCCAAATAGCAAACTAGAATCGCAGATTTCTTGACAAGATCATGACTAGTTGCTCATCCTTCTTTACGTCGGATCAGCAAAAAGACAAAGTATGGTGCCCCTACGATAGAAATGATGATACCAGCTGGGATCTCGCCGCTTGTCAATAGCAAACGACCGATCGTATCACTGACTAAGACTAGCAGACTGCCGATCATTCCCGCTAAGAAAAAGGCACTGCGAGATTCTCTGCCGATGAGTCCCTTAGCGATATGAGGCGCCAATAAGCCCACAAAGGCTAAATTACCAGTATAGCCAACCGTACTGGCAGCCAAACCAACCGCGATCACTAAAAACCACGTCCGCAAACGGGTCAAAGAAACCCCTAAGCTAATTGCCTGCTCCTCGCCAAAGCCAAGTAAGTTAAGCCTTGGTACGGTCCAGAAAGCTGCGGCAGACAATACGATGACCCAAGGAAGCAGACTGGTGATTTGCTGCCAAGAAGTTCCCCAAATCGAACCAGAAAGCCACGCTGTTACAAAGCGATAGCGGTCTTTTGATAATTCCACCGTAAAGAGTAAGGTAGCCGCCGCCAGCCCTGCATTGACGGCGATTCCCGCCAGCAGTACTCGCTCCATCGACAACAATTGGCGGTGTTTATAGGCAATCAAATAGACCAGTACAGCAGCTAATAAACCACCGATGATCCCAACGACAGGCAAAAGCTGCGATCCTTGGGTATAAAAACCCAAGTAGATCATCACAAAGAGCCCTGCCCCATTGTTGATTCCTACGATACTTGCATCAGCCAACTCATTTCTCGTCACTCCTTGCAAGACAAACCCAGAAAAACCAAAGGCACCACCAGCGATCAGCGCTAGACAAGCCCGTGGTAGTCGAAACTCAGTAAAAGTCAGTACTTGACTCGAAGATGCCGTTCCTTGAAAGATTGCCCCTAATGCCTGAAAGGATAAAATTGTTTTTCCCACCATGACACTTCCTAAAAAAGCGACCATCAGCAGTAGGAAAAAAACAGAGAGTGTTTTTTTCATCAGCCTTCCCTCCGTATCTTGATCAATAGAAAAGGCACACCAATCAATGCCATCAGTATCCCAAAGGGTGTCTCAAAGGGCGGATTGATCAGGCGGCCAGCCAGATCAGCGGCCATCACCAGTGTTCCTCCTCCAAGAATCGTCAAAGGCAAAATCAGTTGATAGTTTTTGCCCACCATTCCCCGCACGACATGAGGAACCATTAAGCCGACAAAACTGACCGGTCCAACAAGCGAAACCGCCATTCCCGCCAAAACTACGACTAACAGTAAGGCAGATGCCCGAATCAGATGCGGGTGCTTGCCTAATGAAATCACGGTGTCATCTCCTAGCGCTAACAGATTCAACGCTTTTCCTAGACGTAGCACAAAAACGATGGCAATCAGATAGATGGGGCCCACAAAACGCAGTTGCTGCCAAGTCACATTTGCGGCACCACCGATAAACCAAAAGGCTAGCTCTTGATTTAAATCAAATTGCAGTGACAGGGTCTGACTGATGGCTGAGAAAAAAGAACTTAGTGCCACACCAGCCAAAATCAAACCTGTAGGTGACATACCCAATTTGGCATAGCGAGTCAATAAAAAAAGCAGCGCAGTTGCCGCAAAGGCACCAAAAAACGAAAATAGCGCCGCTTGACTCGGTTGAATACTAGGAAATAGGATAAATGCGATCGCTAATCCCATCGCAGCCCCACTGTTGACACCTAAAAGACCGCCATCTGCCAGAGCGTTTTTCGTAATTCCCTGCATGATAGCTCCCGTAACAGCAAAACAACTTCCTACTAGAAAAGCAGCCAACACACGGGGCAATCGAATATTGCGCAAGACTTGATGCAGCTGATTCTCATAATCAAAAGCAAAGATAGCATCCCAGATCGTTTCAAAGGAAAGGTCTGCAGCGCCTTGGGTGATCGCCAAAAAGAAACAGATAATAAAGCAGCAGCTAAAAAGCAGCAGCAACCAAGAAAACTTTTTCATGCTTGGGCTCCTAACTCATAGGTCAAGACCAATGGCTTTGTGCTATTAGGAAAGGTTCCTAACATGGCGTCGATCTCAAACAAACGCTGTAGCCACTCTTTGGTCAGCACTGTTTCTGGTGTACCAGAGACCAACAGTTCTCCACCTTTTAATGCATAAATATAATCAGAAAAACGTGAGGCATGATTCAGGTCATGAATCGACATAATGATCGTTTTCCCGTAGGTTTTATTGATTTGCTGTAATAAGAGCAAAATTTCTAATTGATGCGCTGGATCTAAAAAGGTCGTTGGTTCATCTAAAATCACGATATCCGTATCTTGCGCAAGTGCCATGGCGATCCAAACGCGCTGTTTTTGTCCCCCTGACAGCGTGCTGATCGTTTCATCTGCTAGTGCTGTCAAACCCGTTGCCTGCAAAGACCAGTCGATCGCCGCAAGATCTTGTTCCGATAAACTATTTAGTCCTTTTTGATAGGGAAAACGACCATAAGAAACAATTTCGCGAATCGTCAAGCCAATCGATGAATCGCTAACTTGTGAGAGCAGCGCAATCTTTTTTGCTACTTCTTTGGTTTTGATGTTTTGCAGGTTTTGTGCATCTAAGAGGACCTCACCAGACAATGGCTGTAAAATTCGGGCAAGTGCCTTTAAAAACGTCGATTTCCCACTGCCGTTCGGACCAATCAAGCCGATGATTTTCCCTTCTGGCATCTCAATTGTTAGATTTTGCACAATTTTTTGTTTTTGATAGCCGACACTCAAGTCAACTGTTCGTAATTTCGCCATATTCGTCCCCAAAACAAATGATTGATAATGCTTATCAATTATGAATGTAATCCTACTATTCGTCAATAGTTCTAAAAAAAGGAAATAAAAAAATAAGATTGACAAAGGCGCGTTTCTTCGTGATAATAGCTATCAGCAAATGAGAACTATTCTCAATTAAAACAATAAGTGCTCAACATGTAACAAAGGAGGAAGTGTTTCTATGAAACAATGGTCAAAAAGAAGTACTTGGCTTACCCTGCTAGCTGCCTGCTCCCTTACCCTACTGGGTGCTTGCAGCACGAATAATGACTCAACGGATAGCAGTGGATCAGCCACTACTTCTTCAGAAATAGCAACAACCTTTACCGATGCGATGGGAAATGAAGTCACTGTTCCCGAAAACCCACAGCGGGTGATTGGTAGTTATTTGGAAGATTATTTGGTCGCTTTAGAGGTAACACCGGTTGCTCAATGGACCGTCGGCAATGACAGTGATCAAGCATACTTGCAAGACAAACTGGCGGAGGTTCCAAGGATCAACTACGATCTGCCCTTTGAAGATGTCTTGAGCTTTGAGCCAGACCTGCTACTGATGGATAGCAATTCCATGGTGGAAGGTGACAAATATGATCAATACAGTAAAATCGCGCCGACCTATGTGGTCACAAATGGCGAAGACGTGACCTGGCGGGAACGTCTGACAGATATTGCAAAGGTGTTACACAAAGAAGAGCAAGCTGCCCAAGTAGAAGCTGATTATGATGACTTAGTCGCTGCTACCAAGGAAACGTACGCTGATCAAATCCAAGGCAAGTCGATCGCTGTTTTATGGGTGGTCAATAACTCTGTCTTCATGGTTTCAGAAACAAAATCAAGCGGTCAGCTGCTGTATCACGAACTCGGGTTTGAAGTTCCCGCACTGGTTTCGGAAATCAGTGAAAGTGCCACTGCTGATTGGTCTGCCGTTTCTCTGGAAAAATTAGCAGAATTGGATGCCGATTACCTGATTTTAGTGAATAGTGATAAAGGCGCTGATTTTTTCAGTGAACAAGTCTGGCAAAATCTTGATGCAGTCAAAAACAATCATTTATGGGAATTCGGCCCTGAATCAAGCTGGCTCTACAACGGTCCGATCGCCTACACCAAAATGATCGAAGATATCCAGAGCAAATTGGACTAATGCGTTTCAAGAAATTCGTCAAGTAAAACTACTTAACAAATTTCAGGAAAAAGCTAGCATTCCCTCACGAAACATGCTATTATATTTTAGTCTGAGAGATTTCTTAGAGGATTCTTGTATCGTTAGGGGGGAAAATCATGCGCGTAAACATCACATTAGAGTGCACTTCTTGTAAAGAACGCAACTACTTATCAAACAAAAACAAACGTAACAATCCTGATCGTTTGGAAAAGAAAAAATATTGCCCACGCGAAAGAAAAGTTACTTTACACCGCGAAACAAAATAATGCTATTTAAGAAGTTCGCAAACGCTGATAACCAAGGCGTTTGCGAACTTCTTTTTTGAATCAATACTTTCACCGTAGATTTAAGATTACCATTCGAACATAAACACCCCTCGCCTACTTTTTCATGGGCGAGGGGTTAATTTTGCAGTAATTGACTTAGATTACTGCCGAAGAGCAACAGTTTCCACTGCTCCGATCCAGCTCGTCAGACGTAAACAGCAACCATGACTTTTGAAACTAGTGCTACTTTTTTTGCAGTTCATCATCAATCGTCACTACTCTTTATCTTGATGCAAATGAAAGGAATGAATCTAATGTCGAAGAATATGAAAAGAAGGAAAATTCTAAATTCCGCCTTGGTGATACTTGTGGTTTTAATCGCCATCTCTATCGTAATGAAACTTATTCAACTTTTTTAGGAAGGAGAGCGAGTGTTGATTGAAAAGAAAACATCTGATGCTCAACTTAAAGCATCGAGAAGATGGCAAGAAAAGAATAAAGAACAAATGAAGCACGTCCGCAATCGCCCTGTAGCTAAGGGATACATCAAAAACGCATCTCTTGAAGAATTGCAGGAATTAGAGAAGTTGATCGCAGAACGCAAAATGCCCTATCGAGTTTAGGACAGGGCTTTTGAATTGTCATATTGCGATCGACTATATTATTGCCATGTAGCGACATGCGTTGGTCGTTTGTCGAAATAATTAGGTAAATCGTATGGTGATGCGATCAAAGGTTGATACATTCCGCCCACTTGAGCAGCCGCGGATGAGTACCAATATGCCTGCCAGACAATCTTTGAACAATATGTAGGATCCTTTTCAAAGATCTTCATATTGATTCCGTAACTATAGTTTTTGAATTCATAGTTATTCTTAGCCCATCGAGCCGCATCTGTTGGTCGGTATTGTGAGGTCGGACGATACAACTTAGTCCATCTATTTGTTCCGCTGTAACGTCTCATCCATTCAAAAATCCCAATTACTTCCGGTTTATATCCCGGACCTTGGATAGATAAAATCCCGCCATTACCTAATGTACCTAAAAAAATTCCTGCATGGCCAGTCAATCCTCCTAGAGAGGTTCCGTTCGTAATTAAAATATCACCCGCCTGTGGGTTTCCAGCGACACTTCGGAATTCTGGTGCAACCGTATCTGTCGGTGGAGGCGTGGTAGCTAATTGGACATATATCTCAAACGTTACTTCTTCGTCGAAAATTCCTAATTCTCGGTACTGTTCATATTGATCTCGTAACGTCTCTAAATCAAAACTTTTTGATGATCGCTGTTGGTTCTGTCTTAACTCGTTTTCCTCAAACTTATCTAGGTCTTCTCCGGTCAAGGCATATTTACTCAAAAAGTCTTTCATCTCATCTGCGATTACTTTTTCACCATTAAATACTACGACAGTAAGAATTCCGATAAAGCCCAAAATCCAAATGATTTTTTTCATAATCATTCCTCTTCTAAAAATATTTGGTCAGTACTATGGTAATAGCCCCTTTCTACATACCCACGAATCCAATCCTCTTTTGTAACCGAATAATCATAGCTATACGTCACAGGACTATTTCTTATGGTAAATCTAATATCTACACCTCCCCGCACACTTTTTATATCTTTAATTACCTGAATAATATGGATTTCGTCTGGCTTTAAGCCATGTTCATTTTCAAGTAATCGATATAATTCTTTTTCAGCAACATATTTTTTATACGGAATCTGGTATGCATAAGTCACACAAGATCCCATAACCAAAATGGCCAATAAAAATAACAGTATTTTTTTCATAAATATCACCTCTATTCATAATGTGCCAATTTAATTTATTTATACAATAACTATCGCATATCTCCCTCAAAAACAATAGCAACATATTGTTTACATCCTAGTAGCACCTATAGTGTAAACTGTAAGTTGCCCCTTCATCATGTAAAAAAAACGCAAAAAAGCCCTATCCAATTAAGGGTAGGGCTTTTTAGATATGATTTTATCAATATTGACAGTAGTTGTGTCATTTCTACATCATCTACATAGATTCGACACTTTATCAATAAAAAATAATCAAATTTTCTTACGCATTTTCAAAGTACTTCTAGCAAAGAAAAATAAACCTAATAAACTGCCTGATGCAAATAATTAAAAAAATTCAATTGCCATTTTATATCAAAAAACACTAGAAGCAATTCTATAAAGATTGAAATAAGAAAGAAAAATAAACCAAAGTACATAGGACTAAAACAAGAGTCTATGTAATCAGCTGCGTCTAATTCTTGAATATCTTCTCTGGCAGAAAACTCAACCATATTACCAAGCATACTATACAAGAACCCTGTAAAAATTGTATTAACTGTCAATAAGTTATAAATAGTATCTTTACCTAACAAAACTTCTTCCACTGGATAATTTCTCTCATAAGTAAAGTAAACCACGTTGCAATAGCGATAAAAGCACAACTCAAAAATCAAAGACATCTTATTTTTATAGCCCCCGCTTTGAATTGCATTCATTTTATTCACTCCTATACGAGGTTAAAACCTACATACTCTAAAATTTCAGATCTATTTTACTGGTATTTGATCCAAATCTGTTCTTCAATGTTTTTTTCGAATTCTTTCACTACAATTAGCTGTTGCTATAAACTTTGTCTAGTAATATACTACTTCTAAGATTTTAATAAGTGATAATAAAAAATTTCAGTTCAATGAGGAGGAGCTTAATGGAAAGTTTATCAATCAAAGATATTCAAGATTACCTGTCAAATAAATACAATGATAAAGGAACACCTGAAAGTTTATTCATGAAACTCGTCGAAGAAATTGGAGAAGTAGCTGAGGCTCTCAATCAAGCAAATGGAAGAAAAAACGGAGTGGATACATCTCTTGAGAAAGAGCTTGCTGATGTTTTACATTACACAATTGCTATTGCTAGTGTTGCTAACATCGATTTAACCTCCGTAATATTAGAAAAAGATAAAGAAGCTTCGAAAAAATATGGTAACCAGATTAATTTGAAGGAATTTTTGTCGGCCAAATAAAGCGACCACCCCCTATACGGAGTGACTCCCAGAGGAGAAGCGAGATGGAAAATTTCAGTATGGATACAATTGATACAACCAGCTGCCCTTTCAATATACTTTGAGTGCCAGTCAGCTCTTTCATGCTATACTGCCTATAGGAGGTGAACCCATGCTTGGCAATTTTGCGTATCTACCTAGTAACTATCGTCTGTTTTATGGCGCTTTTCTTTTTGCACTTATTGGAAATATGCTTTTCATTTTCATCAAACACCCTGCTTGGACCTTTAGTCTACCGACGGTGATTGTCCTCTTCTTAATAAATGTCTTCTTTTGGACAAAATACACGAAGAAACTTATTCCTTGCGCAACAGATGCACTGTTTTATGTTCTGCTCTTCCTCTTGGTATTTCACAATCACTAACATAATGCTTCTTTTGATACTGATTGTTTCTCTTTCCCCTATTTCGTCATAACAAAGGAGTGTTGATGCGATGGAGATTTCCCATATCACGTTGATCGTACAGAATTTAGCAAAGACGACAACGATGCTGGAAACATTGTTTGATGCAGAGGAAGTTTATGATAGTCAGGACCAGGCCCATTCTTACTTCCCAGAAAAATTCTTTTTGATCGATGGCTTATGGCTTGCTGTTATGGAGGATGCCTCCCAGAAGCTGCCAAAAACGTATAACCATATTGCCTTTAAAATCGATCAAGCTCAAATCGATTCCTTGATTACGCGCATCCAAGGACTAGGATTGAAGATCGAAAAAGATCGTTCCCGCATCAAAGGCGAAGGTGCTTCTATTTATTTTTATGACGATGACAACCATTTATTTGAATTGCATACTGGTACGTTGGCTGAACGGTTGCACCATTACCGTCTGACAAAAACGAGGTGATCTTCATTGCTAGCAACTGCATTGACTGTTATGTAAAGAACGCCCACATGAAAGGAAGAAAACAATGAAACTAGATATGGTCGGTATTATCACAAAAAACATGGAACAGGCACTGGCTTTTTATCAAGTACTTGGCTTCACGCCATTAGGTCAGCACTCAGAAGATTATATGGAATTAGCAAACGACGGGGTTCGCATCTCCTTGAATAGCCGCCAGATGGTTGCTGGGATCTACGGACATGCACCAATGACTGTGGGTGATACGATTGAATTAGCCTTTTTATGTGATTCTCCTGAAGAAGTTGATGCCCTTCATGCAAAAGTCGTTGCTGCCGGGTATCAATCTTTCAAAGAACCTTGGTCTGCCTTTTGGGGGCAACGCTATGCCATTGTCAAAGATATAGACGGCAATCTCTTAAGTTTGTTTGCAACCCTACCTGCCGAAAATTGATTTAAGCTACGACAGTCGGTCCAATGGAGCGGCTGTTTTTTTATCCGTTTTTCGGGTAAAAAGACAAAACCCCGTATTTATGTCCAATCGAATTCTGATAATATGAAATGAATGTATTCCTTATAAACCAATGTTTCCCATCATTATAAAACAAAAATAATCTCTCTATAAAAAAACAAATCCCCCTCATCCACTCCTGTTCGCTTGACAAAAAAGAACAAACGTTCGTATAATCTCGGTAAGGAGTGATAAAAATGGGTGGTTTTAATTATGCGCTCGAGCCAAAACGCGATATCTTATTTATCGATGTCAAAAGTTTTTATGCTTCTGTCGAATGCATCTCTCGCGGGTTAGATCCTATCCAAGCGATGCTGGTCGTCATGTCACATTCTGACAATACTGGTAACGGCTTAGTCTTAGCAGCTTCCCCAAAGGCAAAATCGGTATTGGGGATTTCAAATGTGACTCGCAATGACAACCTGCCGACACATCCCGATTTGTACAAAGCATCGCCGCGTATGAGTTTTTATATCAAAGAAAATACCAAAGTCAATAATGTCTTTCGCAAATATGTTGGACAAGACGACTTGCTGCTCTATTCGATCGACGAAACGATGATGGATCTGACCCGTACACTGGATCTTTTCATTCCCGATAAAACGATCTCTCGCGAAGAAAAACGTTGGTTGATTGCCCAGCAAATTCAAAAAGACATTTACGAAACAACGAAATTGTATGTCACCATCGGCATTGGCGACAATCCATTGTTAGCAAAACTGGCTTTAGATAACGAATCCAAACACAATCGTTCCTTGATCGCTGAATGGACCTATGACGATGTACCGACAAAAGTTTGGCAGATCGCCCCTATGACAGAGTTCTGGGGGATCGGACGGCGTACAGAAAAGCGACTTCACTTGATGGGGATTGAAACGATCGAGCAACTGGCTCACGCCAGTCCTGATCTTTTACGCAGTCGCATGGGGATCATTGGCGAGCAGCTCTATCATCACGCCCATGGCATTGATCGTACGATTTTATCTGAACCGACACCACAAGTGATGGAAAAAAGCTACGGCAATAGTCAAGTCTTACATCGCAATTATTATTTACAAGAAGAAATCGAGATCGTCATCAAGGAAATGGCGGAGCAAGTTGCCGCTCGGATTCGCCGTCATCATTGTCAGACCGCTTGTATCAATGTTTACATCGGCGTAGCCTTTGGTGAAACTGCCTCTGGTTTTTCCCGACAAATGAAGATCCCGCCAACTGACAATACCCGCAAACTTGTGGCTCATTGCCTGTTTCTCTTTCGAAAATTTTATACGGGGCAAGTCGTTCGCCACATTGGTATTACCTATTCAAAATTGGTTTATACAGAAAATGTCCAGCTGGATCTTTTTGAGCAAGCAGAAGCGCAGTTGCGCCAGCGTAAATTAGATTTGATCATCGATAAGATTCGTGAGAAATATGGCTTCACTTCGATCGTTCATGCCACAAGCCGAATGGAAGGCGCTCGCGCCATTGCTCGCAGCAAATTAGTCGGCGGACATGCCGGTGGTCTAGATGGGATCGCTAATATAGGACCCGTCCATCAGCAAAAGGAAAAAGAACCGTTTGCTGATGGTTCGAAAAATACTGGCACTTGATTCGTTTTTCTTTCCTTTTTGCTGACAAATCTTAAGATAACATTAACAAACGGTCCATTTTTTAAAGATTTATGTAATTTCGATTCGCCCACCTCCCCCTTTGTTCTTTTCTAAGGTACTTTAATAGCAAGGAGTGTGAGCAGATGAAAATTGACAAAATCGAATACAAACGAGTCATCAACGGTGCGGGACACCTTGAGTACGATTTGCTGCAATATTTAGAAAAGAATCGGGCGACTGCTGCACAAAACCTGAAACAGTCTGAGATCGATTACCTTTTAGAAAAAGATATTCAGCATCGTATCATCCAACATGCGCGTAAGAGTTTCTTTGGCGATACGATCGTTTTAAAAGATGAATATGCCGAAGATTATCTTTTATTAAAAAAGTATACGGATATGTTCCAAGAATCATTCTAAAAAAAAACGCAGAACCAGCTGGTTCTGCGTTTTTCTTATTCTTCGAAATGTTCTTTATAAACATCATCGACTGTCTGGTTCGGGTCGATCACGATATAAAGGCTCTTCGTTTTCTCACTGATTTTTGTTGATTGGTATACGTTATCCAATCCTTCCGTATCTTTGTCCTTATATGGGAAATACACAAGATCCGGTGTACCGTTACGGTAAAGAATTTCCATCCGTTCGATATCTTCATATTTCAACGCACGGGCAAACATCCCTAATTCAAGCCCACCTAAGTTGATGTCATGCGTTGCCACATGATCGCCTTCTTGGAAGATTTCAATTTTGAACCCAGCACATGGATGAATCTCAACAAATTCGCTTCCGTGGATGCGGCCAAAACTGGTCGTGATTTGTTTGATCCACAAGTCACCGATGTAACGGCGCTCAATCGTCCATGTTTCTCCATTACGGAAATAAAATTTTAAAGCTTTCATTTCTCTAGCCATGACAAAACGCTCCTTTTTATTAGTAATACACTTTAATTCTAACACATAGTCGCCATCGGCACACAAATTAACTTTGTTTTTCGTTGACTTTTTTCATGAACCGAGAGATTTCCACTGCTGCTCGTTGATGCGTCCCATTGGCAATGATCTGTTGTTTCGCGTCTATTACCTGATAATGAAATTGGAGCCCCTGTTCTTTTTCCCACTGCACAAGAACTGTGATTGTCGCTCCAACTGGTGAAGGCTTCAAATGATTGATCGAAAACTTTGTACCGACGGTAGTAAACCCTTTATCTAAAGTAGGCTCAAGGGCTTTCCAACAGGTGTTTTCCACCATTGCTACCAATCGCGGGGTTGCTAAAACGTCTAATCCTCCAGAACCCAAAACAGCCGCAGTGTCTTGCTGTCCCACGATAAATTCTTTTTTGCTTTCCATTCTTCAGTTATCCCTCCTTTGCTAAATACGCTTGGACAAACGCTAATAGTGCTTCTTTTTCATTAGGGATTTTTCGTGTGATGACTGCAGCTTCGGCAGCGGTCAAGACTTCTTTGAGCCACGGACCAGAAGAACGATCGATCGTTTGCAGTAAATCACGTCCATTGATCGCCAACTCCTTCAGTGAATGGATCGGCAGCTGCTGATAGCGCTGACTGATTTTTGCTGGATCGTTGGGCTGATTGTCATAACGCAATAATCCTTCGGCTAAACAGGTTGCTTCTAGACCGAACTGATACAACACTAGGTCATTCCATTCGCCGTTTCGACGCGCGAGCAGTGCTTGATAAGCCGTGTGTACTTGGCGGATGCAGTCATTGGAACATTTCCAAGCTTTTAAAAAGCTGCGGACTGCCTCTGGCGCTAAACCCATTTGGTCAATGAGCAAAACCCAGGCCGCCGTTTCGTTTTCTAATGGGATCGCTGGCAGGTCTGCCATCCGCAGTAACGCCTCACCGTATTCCCGCAAGCCTGGGCAATAGATATAGCATTCGGTTTCTACTAGCGCCCGTAGTGCTTGGTTCCGATGATTGCCTAACAGCAATTTCACGAATTCAATCATGATCCGTTCAACAGAGATTTTTCCCAACAAGGCATGATTCGCATGGATAGCAGCCAATGTTTCTGTTTCTAAAACAAAGCCCAATTGACTGACAAAACGCAGCCCCCGCATCATTCGTAGGGCGTCCTCATGGAAACGTTCCTGGGGGTGACCCACTGCTCGTAAAATCTGATTATCGATATCTGCCAGACCATCGAAAAGATCAATGATGACACCATCTTCTTGAAGTGCCAACGCATTGATGGTAAAGTCCCGCCGTTTTAGATCTTCTTTCAGGGAACGGACAAAATCCACTTTGTCGGGTCTGCGGTAATCTTGATAGGCTGCTTCCGTTCGAAACGTAGTGATCTCATACTGCGCCTGCTCCCACAAAACCAACACCGTCCCATGCTCGATGCCAATGTCAATGGTTCGAGGAAAAAGCGCCTTGATTTCGGCTGGAAATGCACTGGTAGCAATATCGACATCATGAATCGGCTGGCCTAAGATCGTGTCTCGCACGCTGCCGCCGACAAAGTATGCTTCATAGCCTGCGGCTTCGATTTTTTTTAAAAGCGGTGCAGCTTCTGCAAATTCTTTTGGTAGTTTAGTCAGTTTCATTTACTTTCCCATCTTTTCTTTCAAAACGATACGCATCCCGCTGATTGAATTTTGCCATATTTTCCTCAAACACTTCAGTCAGGTCGATGTCTAGTGAATTGGCCATGATCATCGTCACAAAGAGTACATCACCGAGCTCTTCTGCCACTGTTTTTTCAACTTCATCGCTTTTTTTATTTTTTTCCCCGTAATAGTGATTCACTTCTCGCGCCAATTCGCCGACTTCTTCGGTCAAACGAGCCATTTGGGCGAGGGGGCTGAAATAGCCAGTTTTGAATTGCTGAATATACGCATCGACTTCTTCTTGCATCGATGCCAAAGAACGTTTTTCTGTCATTTTCTCCACCCTTTCTCGTTTATCTTACCAAAAGAATGGCTGACTGCCTAGATAGAGCCCCCTTCAGGATTTGTTGTGCATTCAATGATTTCGTGCTACATTGATACTTGTGGAAGTTGAATAACGGAGGAAACAGGATGCGGGCATTTTTTTCATGGCGAACGATTCGCGATATTGTTTTGATTATTTTTGGTACAAGTATCTATGGCTTCGGTCTAGTCTATCTAAATATCCCAAATGACTTAGCAGAAGGCGGTGTGACGGGGATCACCTTGATCCTGCGAGCCTTATGGGGAATCAATCCTGCCATCAGTACACTGATCTTAAATATTCCGATCATTTTGATCGGTGGCAAAATTCTTGGTCGACGCTCATTAGTGTATACGATTTTAGGAACTTTTGGTTTGTCTTTTTGGTTGGCATTTTGGCAGAGTGTTCCCCTGTTGATCGATCTGCAGCACGATCTGCTGATCGTTGCGCTCTTGGCTGGTTTGATTGCAGGGATCGGTAGTGGGATCGTCTACAAGGTCGGGGGAACGACTGGCGGAGTCGATGTATTGGCACGTATTTTAGAGAAAAACTTTGGGGTGACGATCGGTCGTTCGCTTTTGATCTTTGATGTGTTCGTCCTGTTGCTTTCTTTGACTTATATAGATTTGAACCGCATGATGTATACCTTGATTTTTTCTTATGTCTTCACGCGCGTGATCGATTCGATCCTAGATGGCGGCTATTCAGCCAAAGGGATCTTAGTGATCAGCAATCACAGCGAAGAGATGGCTCCTGTTTTAATGGATGAATTAGAACGAGGCGTCACGTTTTTACAGGGCGAAGGGGCTTACTCAAGAGTGTCGAAACAAATCATTTATATGGTGGTCAGCGGGCGGGAGATTTCTGAAGTCAAGCGCATCGTTCATGACTTTGATCCGCAAGCGTTTGTTTCTGTCATTAATGTCCATGAAGTCGAAGGTGAAGGCTTTACCTACTTAAGACCTAAGTCGCGGTTCTTACAGCGCAAAACCGCTGTTCCTAAAACAAAATAGAGACTGAAAAAAGCAGCCCCGGTTAAAGGGCTGCTTTTTGCTTGTTACCGGCTTTCTTCTTTTTGCTGGAGCAAGTGTCGATTTACTTCATCGGAAAGTTCTAAGAAGGCATCACGATCCCCATTTTCCAAGGCTAGATCGATTTGCCGATACAAGGTATCGATTTTGGTTTTTGTTTCTTCTTTTTCAAGATACTGAGTAACATGTTGGGTCATTTCTTGATCCAAGTGGTCGTTCCAACGTTCATAAGGATTGTCTTCTAAAACTGCTAAATAAAAGGATTGCGACCAAGAATCTGGGAAGAGACATTCAAGATACAAGGGTTGTTTCCAATTCATGCGAATCTCATGAAAAATCTGATCAATGTCATAAAAGGTCTGCCCTTCGATGCTCAAGACAAACGGTTCGCCCCCAATTTCTGTACTGCGGACACTCAAGCCCCGTTTGGCTGCGGCTGCCCCTTCTACAAAATGAACATTGGTCAAGATCGCTTCATGGTTCGCCAGATAGTTTAACACCCAAGAGACTTCTCGGCGGCTGAAGGAAACGGTCGAAACTAACCAATTAAGAAACTTTTTCTTTTCTTGTACATTGATGTTCATTTCTCTCACCTATCTTTCTAATAAGTCCTCCACGATCGACTGTACTTCTAAATCACCTGGCTCATGCGCCAAATAATGTTGCAGCAAATGAAGTGCTTCAGGTAAACGCCCTTCTTCACGTAAGAAAATTCCATATTCTTTCATAAATGCTGGCTCATGGTGCAAATCAGCATTGGCTTCTTCGTAATAGTTTGCTGCTTTGTCAAAATCTTCCAGCGCATTATACGCTTGCGCCAAATTCCAAAGGGCATGCGGCTGCTCATTGTCTTCCATTCGTTCGATGGTCAAGATCGCTTCTTGCCAACGCTCTTCATTCAAGTATAAATTACTTAAGGTCAGTAACGTATCATCTTCTTTGTCACCAGTCTCCAATGCTTTTAGTAAAAATGATTCTGCTGCTTCACTGTCATGAAGTCGGTAAGCATTCTCGGCAGCAAAATGATAGAAATCCACTTGATATGGATCTTCATGAATCCCTTCTTCGATCACACGCTGCGCTTCTTCCAGCTGCTCTTCTTCTTGCAATGCTTCTGCAAGATAAAGATACAAGGCACGGTATTGCGGATTCATGACCCGCAACTGCTGCAAGTAGCGAATCGCTTGTTCATTTTCTTTTAGCTGCAAATAGACTAAAGCTGTTTGAAAAAGACGCTCATCGGTCTGTTCGTCTTCTAGGCTTGCTTCAAAATATTCCAATGCCTCTTCAAACTTGCCCGCCATACTCAATGATGTACCAGTCCGTTCAACGATCGAGATCCCCGAAATATCCGTGATTTCTTCTTCCAGCAATCCTTGATAAAGGTCAACGGCTTCTTGATAGCGATCAGTCGAAAAGGCTAACTCAGCTAAGGCAAACCGTATCAAAGGTTCATCTGGCACAATGCTTTGCGCTTCTTTTAGTTTGGCTTCACTAACTTCAGGGATACCGATCAATTGGTAAAGATCCGCACTCAATAGCAAGGCTTGCAAATACGCTTCACTGGTCGGTGGTATTTGATCAATATAGGCAAAAGCCGTTTCGATCTGGTCTTCTTCCATCGCAATTTCTGCTAAAGGAAGCAGCAAAGCTTCATTATCAGGATGTCGTTGCTGCAAGGTTTCAAATAACGTTTTCGCCTCTTCCAAAAAGCCGATCTGCAATAGTTCATCACCTAAAGCGCCTAATGTCTCATCATCATCTTTTTGCAGAGCTTCGGTAAAATTTAATTGTGCTTCAGCCAGTTCTTCCGCGGCTAATGCTTTTAACATTTTTTCACTATATGTTTCCATTTAAACCCCTCGAATCTCATTGATTAATCGCTGATAAGTCTCCATCGTCTGGACGAGATCTTTTTCCTCGATTTTCGTTCTGCCCCCTATTGTACCAACTTTTGCCAAAAATAACAGTTTTTTTTCTTTTTGCTGCAATTCCAGTACATGACTGAAATATTCGCTTAATGAAAAAGACTCGGGCAATTCGATAGGAAAACCCAATCGGGCAAGCCATTGGCAGAACACGGGCAGATCGACAGTCAATTGCTGCTGCTGGACGGTCCACATAAAATGAAACAAAAAGCCAAAGAATAATTTCATCGCATCAGACAGCAAGTGCCCATTTTCCGTTCGATAAGCAGCATCGGCAAAGAGTTGGCCAAACTCCTCCAATTCGCCGCCTGATTGCTGGTATAGTTGGATCAACCGATCGGTATACGCAGCCAACGAATGTCTCATCAACGCCTGATGACTGGGATAGGTTCGATAAAGCTCTTTTAAAAACTCACTATCGGCAAGCACGCCACAACGAATCAGAGTCAAAAAATCGACCAATTTCCCATCGATCTGTTTTTCTGCGATCGTCTGATCGTAAATAACAAATTCGGGTGTATTAGGATTTTCCAGCATCGGGATATCTGGCTTTTTCACAACGATCGCTGTTTCTTTCACACTTTTAGCTAAGGCCCGCAAGGAAACGGGAACCAGCCAAAGCTGTGTCGTCAGAACCGACGTCGCGTGGATAAAACTGCTCAATGCCAACACGCCTTCATTCCCAAAACCGACGATCAGCAGCGGCTCTTGTTTTGAAAAGCGACCGAAGAAATCCATTGCAGCTTTAAACTCGCTAAAGTTGTTGCAATACATTTGATTGGTACAAATATACCAATTGACCTCTCGTGGCAAAAACAGGCGGGTCAATTTTTCTGAAAAGCGGTCATAATAGCGCTGATTCGTCAAAATGATCACCTGCTGCGGCTCGATCGACTGTTCTCTCATGACCGATGCTAGTGTTTCACCATAAGAAATTTGGGTTTCTTGTTCATTTCGGAAAAAAACAGCTTCCATCGGCTCACTCCTTTGCTACTACTTCCTATTATAACAAGAAGGAGCTTAAACACCTACTAAATCGCTAATGATTAGGAAGTATTTTCCTGTGATTGGTTCAATGATTCGATAAAAAGCAAAAAACATGATTTCCTCTTCTTCCAAAGGAAAATCATGTTTTTTCTTAAACCAAAAGTGAGTAGAGTGATTGATTTTGCTGAAGGTTAATATAGTTTTTGTCAAACTGTTCAATTCGTGACAGTAATGCGGGGAGATCTTTTTTGTGTTTCAACAAGATTCCCAGCATTACTGGTCCTGTTCCACGATTGATTTTTTTTGTATATTCAAACCTAGTGATATCATCATCGGGACCTAATACATGGCTAACAAATTCCTTCAACGCACCGGGACGTTGTGGGAAATTGACGATAAAATAATGTTTCAATCCTTGATAGATCAGTGATTTCTCTTCGATCTCTGCCATACGGGAACTATCATTGTTACCGCCACTCACAATACAGACGACTGTTTTGCCTTTGATTTGCTCTTTGATCAGATCCAAAGCTGCCACACTCAAGGCACCAGCTGGTTCAGCGACGATCGCTTGCTTGCTGTACAATTCCAGAATCGTTTGACAGATTGCGCCTTCTTCCACAGCTACCAATTGATCCACGTAGCGTTTGGCATGGGCATAGGTTTGAGCTCCGACTTGTTTGACCGCTGCACCATCCACAAAGGTTTCAATATGCTCCAGTGCCACTGGTCCTTGATGATCAAAGGCTGCTTGCATCGAGGCTGCCCCTACAGGTTCTGCTCCAACAACTTTTATCTTCGGTTGCTTTTCTTTCAAATAGGCTGCGGTTCCGCTGATCAAGCCGCCCCCGCCAATCGCTGCCACGACCAGATCGATCGTTACTTGTTTTTTTTCAGCATCCGCCAGCATCTCCACAGCAACGGTTCCTTGTCCTGCGATAATATTAGGGTCGTCAAAGGGAGCAATGAAAGCCATTTGCTGTTCTTTTGCAAAGTGTTTAGCCGCTTGGGCTGCCGCATCAAACGTATCTCCCACCAATTCGATTTTGACATAATCTCCACCGAAAAAGAGGACTTGCGCGATTTTTTGCTGTGGCGTCGTTGTCGGCATGAAAATAACCGCTCGGATCTGCTGTTCTTGACAGGTATAAGCAACACCTTGCGCATGGTTTCCGGCACTGGCACAGACGACGCCACGACGAGTCAGTTCAGGATCTGCCTGGGTGATCGCATAGTAGGCACCGCGTAATTTGAAGGAGCGGACTTTTTGCAAGTCCTCTCGCTTCAACAAGACCGTCGCTTGATACTTCTCAGATAAAAAGCGATCATACTGCAGCGGCGTATGACTAACTGCTCCCCGCAGTCGCTCGTAGGCTTGTTCGATTGCAGAAACTGTCACCAACAAACGCGTCCCTCCTAATCTTTCGCAACAAACGGCATCATTTTCCGTAACTCGCTGCCGACTTTTTCAATTTGATGATTGCCGTTTTCCTCACGCATTTTATGGAATTCAGGGAAGCCGTTTTGATTGTCTTCAATGAATCCTTTCGCAAATTGGCCGTTTTGGATGTCTGTCAATACGGCTTTCATGTTTTCTTTGGCTTGTGCAGTGATCACCCGAGCACCAGAAACGTAGTCACCATACTCAGCCGTATTCGAGATCGAATGGCGCATTTTTTTGAAGCCTCCTTCATAAATCAAATCAACGATCAGTTTCAATTCATGACAAACTTCAAAATAAGCCAATTCCGGTTGGTACCCCGCTTCTACCAATGTTTCAAAGCCCGCTTCGATCATACTGGTCAAACCGCCACAAAGTACGGCTTGCTCACCGAAAAGATCGGTTTCGGTCTCTTCTTTAAAGGTCGTTTCCAAAACGCCGACCCGTGTGGCACCAATGCCTTTTGCATAGGATAAAGCCGTTGCTTGTGCGTTACCAGTCGCATCTTGATAAACTGCAAACAAGGCTGGTACCGCAAACCCTTCGGTAAAGGTTCGACGCACCAAATGACCTGGTCCTTTTGGCGCAACTAGAAAAACATCCACCTCTTTTGGTGGCGCGATCACATCAAAATGAATATTGAAACCATGAGCAAATGCTAATGCATTGCCCGCAGAAAGATTCGGTTCAATCTCATTTTTATACAACGATCCTTGGATCTCATCGGGTGCCAAGATCATGACTACATCCGCTTTTTGAACGGCTTCGGCTACTGGGAAAACCTCAAATCCATCGTTTCTTGCGGCTTCCGCTGATTTTCCTTCACGAATGCCGATAAAGACTTCATGACCTGTGTCCCGTAAATTTTGCGCATGAGCGTGCCCTTGAGAGCCGTAGCCGACGATCGCAATCTTCTTGTCTCCTAAATTATCTGTAACTTCCTCGTTGTAATATACTTTTACCATACTTGTTTCCTCCGAATTCTTTCTTTATTTTAAGCAATTCAAAATTGCACTTACCCTCTTGTAAAGCCAGTGACACCCGTCCGTGCCAATTGTTTGATGCCGTATGGACGTAAAACCTCGATGCACGCTTCTACCTTTTTCGTATCGCCAGCAACTTGCACAACGATTGTTTTTAGTGCCACATCGACAATGTGTGCTCGAAATGGATCGATCACTGCTTGGATCTCCGAACGGCTTGTGGTTGGCGCATTGACTTTGATCAGCACCAGCTCCCGTTCGATATGAGGAACTTCTGTAATATCAGAAACCTTCAAGACATCGATCTGCTTGTTCAGATGCTTAGTCACTTGTTCTGTTTCTGCCAAATCGTTCACGTTGACAATGATCGTCATACGTGAAAACTCTGGTCGTTCTGTCGTACCGACAGAGATACTCTCGATATTGACTTGACGACGGTTCAAGACACTCGTGATACGGCTCAAAACACCTGCTTCATTATGGACGATTGCTGCTAATACCCGTTTCATCCCCTTAGACCCCCATCATTTCATGATTGGCTTTCCCCGGTGGGATCATCGGCAGCACATGCTCAGATGGTGAGACCATTACTTCGATCAGCTGCGGCCCTGCTTGAGAAAAAGCTGCTGCCAATTGATCAACCAGTTGCTCTGGGGCATTGATCCGACAGCCTTCAATGCCATAAGCCTGTGCCAGTTTGACAAAATCAGGCTGCTGCGCAAAAACGGAGGCAGAGCGCCGCTTGCCATGGAATGTTTCTTGCCATTGGCGAACCATTCCTAAAGAGCAGTTGTTCAATAACACAAATTTGACATTCAAGCCATACTCATTCAAAATCGCAAATTCTTGGTTCGTCATTTGAAATCCACCATCGCCAACGAACACCACGACCATTTTTTCTGGATGAGCAAATTGAACGCCGATTCCTGCAGGGATGCCATAGCCCATCGTCCCTAGTCCGCCACTGGTGATCAATTGTTTGGGAAAGCGAAAAGGATAATACTGCGCGACCCACATTTGATGCTGACCAACATCGGTGATGACGTAAGCCTCTCCTTTGGTCAAACGCCCTACTTCTTCGATGACTTTTTGTGGTTTGATCTCTTGTGTCTGAGTGCGATCATAGCGATAAGGTTTTTCCTTTTTCCGTTTTTGGCATAGATCCAACCAAGTCGTCCAGGTTCCTCTTGTTGGTGGGTATCGCAGCATTTGCTGCAAAGCAGCCTTGGCATCGCCGACGACTGGGATCTTTGTCGTTACGATCTTGCCGATCTCCACTGGGTCAATATCGATATGAGCAACGATCGCCTGCTTGCCGAACTGACTGCCGGCCGTTGCTAGGCGATCATCGAAGCGAGAGCCGATATTGATAATCAAATCGGCTTCTGATAAAGCCATGTTCGCCGCATAGGTGCCATGCATACCGCCCATGCCTAAGAAAAATTGATGATCACTTGGCAGTAAGCCTAAGCCAAGCAACGTTGTCACTGTCGGCAACTTGTACTTGGCAATAAATGCATTTAGTTCAGCTGCAGCTTCAGCAGCGATCACGCCTGCACCCGCCAGTACCACTGGTCGCTGAGCTTTTTCCAAGACTTGCATCAGTTTTTCGATTTGCAGACGGGATGGCTCTGCCGTCGGCTGATAACTTTTCCTTGTGATCGGCAATGAGCAGGTTTCAGCGGTTTCTTGTAATGTAATATCTTTCGGAAGGTCGATGACAACCGGTCCTTTTCGCCCTGTGGAAGCGATATGGAAGGCTTCAGCGATCACTTTTGGCAGCTCATCGACACAGCGGACTTGGTAGTTGTGCTTCGTGATCGGCAACGTGATACCCAGAATATCCGCCTCTTGGAAGGCATCTTTGCCAATTCCTGGTACCGCCACTTGCCCTGTGATAACTACCAATGGTACGGAATCACTCATAGCATCGGCAATGCCCGTGACGACATTTGTAGCACCTGGTCCGCTCGTCACTAAAACGACCCCAACATTGCCAGTAGCTTTGGCATAGCCTTCAGCGGCGTGGATCGCGCCTTGCTCGTGACGCGTCAAAATATTCGGAATCGCTGCATCATATAATTGATCATATAACGGCAGGACGGCGCCGCCCGGATAGCCAAAGATCATTTCGACGCCTTGCTCTTGTAAGCTGTCCACTAATACTTGTGCGCCAGTCCTTAGATGCGATGCTTGATACTCGATATTTTCCATTGCTACTCCTCCTCATCAGGTACTCGCATAATCCCGCCCGTATTGGCAGAAGTCACTAAAGCGGTATAACGTGCAAGCCATCCTTTTTTCACTTTTGAACGAAACTTCGGTCGTTCTTGCGCACGCTGGGCAAGCTCTTCATCAGATACTTGCAGATTCAGCGTTCGATTTGGTAAATCGATAATGATTTCATCGCCATCGTTGACAAGGCCTAATGGACCGCCTGCAGCGGCTTCTGGCGAAATATGGCCAACGGCGATTCCTCGGGTCGCTCCTGAAAAGCGACCATCGGTGATCAAGGCGACATCTTTGCCTAACCCACGTCCAACGATGCTTGAGGTAGGCGCCAACATTTCTGGCATACCTGGTCCTCCTTTTGGTCCCTCATAGCGGATCACTACAACATGTCCTTTTTGTACGGTATGATTGTCGATGGCAGCAACTGCTTCATCATGTGAATCAAAACAGATCGCTTTGCCTTTGAACACTTGGACACTTGGATCGACCCCACCGACCTTGATGACACTGCCTTCTGGGGCGATATTACCGTACAAGATCGATAGACCACCCACAGGACTATACGGGTTTTCTTTGGGATGAATAACTTCTTCGTTGTGGATCTTCGCTTCAGCGACATTTTCTCGTAACGTCTTGCCTGTGACAGTCGGTCGATCAGGATGTATCGCTCCCTCGATATCACAAAGCTCCCTTATGATTGCCGAAACGCCGCCAGCTTCATGAACATCGTGCATCGAATAGGCTGATGATGGCGCGATTTTTGAGAGATAAGGCACTCTTTTAGCGATTTCATTGACCCGTCTTAAGTCATAATCGATCTCAGCTTCATTGGCGATCGCTAAGGTATGCAACACTGTGTTGGTGGACCCCCCCATCGCCATGTCTAAAGCGAAGGCATCATCAATAGCTTCTTTGGTCACGATGTCTCGAGGTTTCACTTGTTTTTCAACAAGATCCATCAACTTAAAGGCGGCTTGTCTAACTAGTTCTCGTCGTTCTTCAGACACGGCAAGAATCGTACCATTGCCTGGCATTGCCAATCCTAAGATCTCTAAGAGACAGTTCATTGAATTGGCAGTAAACATCCCTGCACAGGAACCGCAAGTCGGACAGGCATTTTGCTCCATAAATTCAAAGTCTTCTTTCGTCATGTTGCCAGTCTTGTAAGTCCCCACGGCTTCAAACATGGAAGACAAGGTTATCTGGTGGCCCCGTGGATCAATACCGGCTTTCATCGGACCGCCAGAACAAAAGATCCCCGGTACGTTCGTCCGCATCGCTGCTAAAATCATGCCAGGAGTGATCTTGTCGCAATTCGGGATATAAAATACGCCGTCAAACCAGTGAGCATTGATCACGGTTTCTGCGGAATCAGCGATCAATTCTCGGCTGGGTAGCGAATAACGCATACCAATATGGCCCATCGCAATGCCATCATCCACACCGATCGTATTGAACTCAAAAGGGATGCCGCCAGCTTCACGAATCGCTTCCTTAGCGATATCTGCTAACTCCCGTAAATGCACATGTCCAGGCACAATATCGATATAGGAATTACATATCGCAATAAATGGCTTGTTCATGTCATGGATATTTTTTACTTGTCCTGTGGCATAGAGCAGACTCCTAGCTGGCGCTGCATCGATCCCTTTTTTAATCTGATCACTTCTCACACTCATCATCTCCTGCATTTTGGAATAAAAAAAAGCATCCCGGTTATAAAAAACTGGGATGCTTTGCCAGAATCCCATTTTACTTACGCAAATAGGACTCAAACAAACGGATAATTTTTGCTTCCGTGTTCTAAGTCCTGGTATCAATAATAATGACTAATAAATATTGATTAAAATTGCGCATAGAAAATGGCTCCTTCATTAGAAATAGTAACGTTCTTGTAATTGTTTACCAATATACCCTTTGCAAAAACACTTGTCAACGAATTTTCTGAATTTTTTTTCAATAATGACAATTCCAAGGAACCCTTCCTCACATTAGATGTCATTTAATCGCTTGCTTCTTTTGATAAAAATGACTTTTAAATCACCTTTATTCTTGCTTGAGAATTAAAGTGTGCCCGCAACCCTTGTTTTTTTTAGACCAAAAGAAAAACAAAATATATTTTTGAATTTTCTGACAATAATAACCGTTTCTTTTCCCATTCGATCCGCCTGCATGGTGGCAGTCCCTAGTTAGACAAAAGAAAAAACCCTTGATTACTCAAGGGTTTCTACAAGACTCAATTATTTCACTGCGTCTTTAAGAGCTTTACCTGGTTTGAATGCAGGTACTTTGCTAGCAGGGATCTTGATTTCTTCACCAGTTTGTGGGTTGCGTCCTTTGCGTTCTGCACGAGAACGAACTTCAAAGTTACCAAAGCCGATCAATTGAACTTTTTCACCGTTAGCTAAAGCGTCTTGAATTGTTGAGAATACAGCGTCTACTGCTGCAGTTGCGTCTTTCTTAGTTAAGTCAGTAGCTGCTGCAACTTTTTCGATTAATTCTGCTTTATTTGCCATGGATGGTTTCACCTCCTGATATTTTTTTTGATGTCATGCATCAACAAAAATCTTGAGTGGTCCAAGGTTTTTGTCAAATATTGATTACCATCAATATTCTGATATAACGTTATCATAAGAACCTTGTAATATCAAGGATTTTAACGTTTTTAGGGGGTTTTTTTTTGGTTTTTTCCCATTTTTCTAGAAAAGGACAGATTTCTTTGTAAAAAGAAACAAAGTATGATAAAATCTCTATTTTCTTCTGCGAGGAATGATCCGAATCGGCGTTCCTTCAAAAGTGAATGCCTTGCGGATTTGATTTTCTAAGAAACGTGCATAAGAGAAATGCATCAGTTCTTCTTCGTTGACAAAAATAACAAAAGTTGGCGGTTTGACAGCTACTTGCGTCGCATAAAAAATCTTCAAACGTTTGCCTTTGTCTGTTGGGGTTGGGTTGATCGCCACAGCGTCCATAATGACGTCATTCAACAACGCAGATGGAATACGCATGTTTTGATTCATGCTGACTTCTTCAATCAATTGCGGCAGCTTATTCAAGCGCTGTTTCGTCACTGCGGAAACAAAAATGATTGGCGCGTAATCCAAATATTGGAATTCGTCTCTGATTTCTTCTTCAAAATCACGCATCGTATTCGTTTCTTTTTTCAAAGTATCCCATTTATTGACAACAATAATGATTCCACGGCCTGCTTCATGGGCATAGCCAGCGATCCGTTTGTCTTGCTCGCGAATCCCTTCTTCAGCGTTCAAGACCATCAAGACGACGTCTGAGCGTTCAATGGCCCGCATCGCCCGCATGACACTGTATTTTTCAGTAGACTCGTAGACCTTCCCTTTTTTACGCATGCCGGCGGTATCGATCATGGTAAACTCTTGACCGCTTTCGCTGGTAAAATGGGTATCGATCGCATCACGAGTCGTTCCTTCGATATCAGAAACGATCACTCGCTCTTCCCCAAGAATTGCATTGATCAAAGAGGATTTACCGACATTTGGTCGACCAATCAAACTAAACTTGATGATGGAATCATCTTCTTCTTCTGCTTCAATGGTGAAGTGTTTGACTGCTTCATCAAGAACATCCCCGATCCCTAATCCATGACTTCCTGAGATTGGGTATGGATCGCCTAGACCCAAACCATAAAATTCATAGATGTCGGTACGCATCTCGGGATTATCAACTTTGTTGACGGCTAAAATCACGGGTTTGTTGCTTTTGTACAGCAAACGAGCCACAAGCTCATCAGCATCGGTTACTCCTTCACGAGCACTCGTAATAAAAACAATGACATCTGCTTCATCGATGGCGATTTCTGCTTGATGCTTGATTTGATCCATAAACGGCTCATCACTTAAATCGATCCCACCTGTATCGATTACGCTAAACTCACGGCCTAGCCATTCACCAGTGGCATAAATACGATCTCTGGTCACTCCTGGAGTATCCTCAACGATCGAAATTCGTTCTCCAGCTATCCGGTTGAAAATGGTCGATTTCCCCACATTCGGACGTCCAACGATCGCTATTGTTGGATTTGACATTTTTTACCCTCCATTTAAAAAAGCAGTCCTTGTACGCTGCTTCTTGTATTCAATCTTACTTAGTTTACCTAAAGCCATGGAAAGTTGCAAGCTTTCCTGGCAAACAAAAAACCAGCTTATAACAAATTCAAACATCGAATCGTTATAAGCTGATGGCATACAATTACTCTTCGTCGCTGTCTTTTAAGGCATCACCTAAGATATCACCCATAGTAAAACCAGTTGATTCTTCTGGCAATTGATAGTCGTCCTCTGAAACCTCTTGTGTTTCGTTGGTGTTTTCGGCTTTTTCTAATGCTTTGATACTTAATGCGATTCGGTGTTCTGAAGGGTTCACTTCAAGCACTTTCACTTGCACTTCATCACCTTCTTGTAAGACTTCATGTGGTGTCGCAATGTGTTTATGGGAGATTTGTGAAATATGGATCAGCCCTTCAACACCTGGGAAGACTTCCACAAACGCACCGAAGCTTGTCAAGCGTTTAACAGTCCCCGTCAAGACACTGCCAACAGCCGCTTGCTCTTCAATATTGGTCCACGGTCCAGGCAATGTGTCTTTGATCGAAAGTGACACACGTTCTTTGTCTGCATCAACAGATAAGATACGCACATTGACGGTATCGCCAACAGATAAAACATCACTCGGTTTGCCAACATGTCCATGAGAAATTTCAGAGACATGGACAAGTCCATCGATGCCGCCAAGGTCTACGAAGGCACCAAAGTCGGTCAAACGCGCTACTTTTCCTTCTACTTCTTGTCCTTCATATAAATCAGCTAATAAAGCTTCTTTTTGTTTTGCTTTTTCTGCTTCGACAACTGCTTTATGAGAAAGGATCAAACGGTTTTCTGAAGGCTCGATCTCAACGATTTTGAAGGTCAATGTTTTCCCTTTGTAATCTTCGAAATCCGCAACAAAATGGTCTTCGACCATTGATGCTGGGACAAACCCACGAACACCTACATCAACCACTAACCCGCCCTTAACGACGTTGGTGACTGGTGCTTCAATGATTTTTCCTTCTTGGAAATCTTTTTCGATATCTTCCCAAACTTTTTTCGCGTCTAAGCGACGTTTAGAAAGGAGATAGCTGCCGTTTTCTTTGTCTTTACCAATTGCTGAAATCACAACCAATTCTAAGACATCCCCAACTTTGACTGCTTCGTTGATGTCTTCAACAGGTAAAGTTGATAATTCTTTTGCAGGAACAACGCCTTCAACGCCGGCGCCTTCGATCCCTACGATCGCTTGTTTATCCTCAATGGCCAATACCTCACCTTTAACGATATCTCCAACTTTTACTTCTTGGAAATTGTCTAAAGCGGCTTCCATTGATTCATTTCCACTCTCAACCTGATTATTTTCAAATTCTGTCATCTCTCATGTCCTCCTAACCAACAATTCTGCAATAATTGCACTACATCTTTTAGTTTAAAATAGAATGAAAAAAAAATAAAGCGATTTCTCTTATTTTCCTAAAAAACTACGGTTTTTTCGTTAAAAAAGTCTTTTCACCTCTGTTTTCTTACTCACTTTCATCTTTTGGTTTCGAAAAATAAAAAAACAATGGGGAACACCCATTGTTTTTGTTAATCAATTTTTTCTTTGATGTTTTTTTTGATTGCTTTGACGACTTGCTCGATCGTTAAACCAGACGTATCGATTCGAACCGCATCCTCCGCTTGTTTCAAAGGGGAGACTTCTCTGTGAGAATCCAGATAATCTCTTTGCTGGATCTCTTCTTTCAACGTCTCATAATCGGTTTTGATCCCTTTTTGCTGATTTTCTTTAAAACGGCGCTGTGCGCGTTCTTCCACACTTGCTACCAGAAAAATCTTGACTTCTGCTTGTGGTAAAACCGCCGTACCAATATCGCGGCCATCCATCACGACACCGCCATCTTTAGCGATCATCTGCTGTTGTTGGACGAGTTTTTCGCGGATCGCAGGGTATGCCGACACCTTCGAAACTGCGTTGGTTACTTCTGGCTGACGGATCGCTTCGGTGACTTGCTCTCCTCCTGCAAAGACCTCTTGACCGTGTTCAGTCGGTTCAAAAGTGATGGGGTATTGATCGATCAAAGCAGCGATCGCCGCTTCATCTTCAAGTGAACAGCCCGTTTTTAAAGCTAAATACGTGATGCTTCGATACATGGCACCAGTATCCGTATAAATAAATCCCAGGTCATTCGCGATGATTTTTGCCACTGTGCTTTTCCCAGATGACGCAGGACCATCAATAGCGATGTTGATTTTTTTCATTTTTCTTACTCCTCGTTTCCCAACGATGTGTATTCCTTCATCGTTTCTGCTTATCGCCCACCTTGGCTTCTTTCTTTCAAGAAAAAAAACCGCCAAAGCGGTTTTTTATTTAATTCGTAAGGTGTCGCCAGGGTAAAGCATGTAGTTGTTTGGATCAATCCCATTTAATTGATATAGGGTTTCAACTGAGATGCCTGTACGGGCTGCCACTTGTTCAGGACCTTCGCCAGCTTGGACTGTCGTGTATTCCTCGGTACCAGTTGCGCCTTGACCTTGATCAGTTTGCGTATTCTCTTGTCCCGCATTGTTTTCTTGTTGCGCCGGTTCACTACTTGATGGCGTCGTTGAAGCTGGTGCAGAACTACTGCTACTTGATGAAGAACTTGATTCACTTGTTGACGAACTCGTTTCACTTGTCGATTCCGTAGTGGATGATTCCGTCGTTGATGATTCGGTTGTTGAAGACTCTGTCGTACTTTCTACAGTACTGCTCGAACTTGCTGTGGTTGGGGCATCATTGTTATGGTTCAATACCCAAATACCGGCACCAACCGGAATTGCCACGATCAAGAAAAGCAAAACTAAAACGATCGTCAAAAAGAGTGAATTCCCACGCTTTTGTTTTCTTTGTTGGGATCTTGATGCAGAATCATCGTATTCTGTATCATAGATTGGTTGTTCCCACGGTTCTTGATTTTCTGAATTGTAGTCATTGTCTTTCTTGCTCACTCGTATTCCCTCCTAGTTTCCTTCCGATGTATTATACCATAGGTAAATAAAAACTGTCCTACAAAATACGATTCAATTTATATCTTTAAAAATTTTTATTAAACGTTCCTGCCAATGATGGGCTTCCTTTTTCTCGGGCAGCTGTTCTTCACCCGCTATTTCGATCCCGTCATTGTCGCAACAATAAGGATTCTCCTGGGCTTCCTCTCCGAAATGCGCCAGTAAAAATTGTCGGCGACAACCTGTAAAATGAATATAAGCCAACATTTTCTGTAATTGTTCTTGTTTTTGCTGTTCATTGCGTTTTAATGTTTCCAGCCAAAAGGAAGTCCCCAACTCTTTCATTTTTTGCTGCCACTTTTCTTGCAACGGTGTCAAGGGTTCTTTCCTCTTCTCCTGAACCATTCGTTCTAAAGCAAGGCGTTCTTCTTTATTTTCTCGCTGAAAGAAGTAATGGATCTGCTCATCATGTTCCTGATAAAGCAAAATCGCATTGCTTTGTTTGCCATCACGACCAGCTCGCCCGATTTCTTGACTGTAATTCTCTAACGAATCAGGTAGATCATAATGGATCACAAAGCGAATATCTTCCTTATTGATCCCCATCCCAAAGGCATTGGTAGCAACGAGTAATTTTAATTTATTCTGAGAAAACTGCTGCTGCAACGTTTTTCTTTGATCACTCGCGAGACCACCATGATAATAGCCTACCAAATAGCGCTGACGCAGTTTGTTATAGACTTCTTCGACTTTGCTTCTTGTGGAACAGTAGATGATCCCAGCCCCGCCTAAGCGGCTGAGATAGTCTGCTAATGCCGCATCTTTGTCTGTCGTTTGCTCTACGAACAAGCCGATATTGCTGCGGTTCATCGAATAACGGTAGACATTGGCGTTCTTTGCTAATAATACTTGCCGTATGTCTGCTTCCACTTGTGCTGTTGCAGTAGCCGTCAAGGCTAATGTGACGGGTGCCTTCAAGCGTTTCTTTACTTCACCAAGCTGCAAGTACTCTGGTCGAAAATCAATGCCCCATTGCGAAACACAATGGGCTTCATCCACCACGAGCATGGCGATCTTAACCTGTTCCAATTGATGCAAAACAGCTTCTTGTACGATCATTTCTGGACTTAAAAACAAAAACTTGTACTTCTGCAAATGCTGCATCACATACTGGCGATCAGCAAGGTCCAATTGACTATTAAACGCAATCGCGTGTTTTTCCCCTTGCTTTTGTAAGCCGTAGACTTGATCTTCCATCAAAGAGACTAACGGCGAGATAATGATCACGATCCCGTCTACTAGGTACCCTGGCAGCTGATAGCACAGACTTTTGCCATTCCCAGTAGGTAGAATCGCTAACGTATCTTGCTGTGCTAAAACACTTTCGATGACTTCTTTTTGTCCTTGGCGGAATGTTTTGAAACCAAAATACTGATTCAGTGCATCTTCTAACATCGAATCCCCCGCTTCTGAGCAATCTGTAACAAACGAATCGTCAAAAAATCAGTCGTAAGAAGCGCCTGTAATTCTTGATAGCTATTTTTCCAAGAAGCTTCTGGCAGCTTTTTCAACAACGCTGTATCAAAGCGCTGAAAAGGAAACGTGGGATCAAGCAATGCCCACTCAATCAAATGATCATTAACAGTTCCTCGTTTGATCCTTCTTTTTTCCATAATCTGCTCGACAGAATCGCCTCGCAAAAACAATGCTCGGCTTTCCACCATGCTTTGGTTTAAATTTCTCTTTAGAAAAGGCGACAATCCTCGAAACAGGATCGTCTGGGGCGTTTTTTCGATCAAGGTTAAAAATTGATGGATCGAAGCTCCTACATAAAGAGTGTCCCAAGGCTTACTTTGAACATTTTCTGGTAAAAGCTGAAAAAACGCCTGCCCTAGAATATCTGGACCAGATAAGGTGCCCGCTAAAAAATCTGCCATTTCTGCGGGAAGCTGGTCAAAAATTGCTGATAGCTCTTGATACAGGCACGTTTTGATGTCAGGATTGTGACGGATCAGCTGACGGACAGGTTCTGTATAGAGTGGCGTGTTTTCAACGGGAATATACTGATTGGTCACGCCTTGATACGCAGCTGCTTGAACCAGCAGCCGAACAAAACGCCAAGCCTCCTCCGTCGTTCGTCCATAACGAAAGTAATTCGCATAACGCAACAATCGTTCACCTGGCTGCTGGCTGTTTCTAGCGGTCGTTTTGAGCAGCAGACCATCTGAATCTCGACTTAGAGCCCCTCGTTGGATCAAGTCAGCGAGCGTCTGTTGATACGCTTTCTCATTCAACTGGGGCAACGATTGAAAGAGACCTAAGCGATCATAAAAAAAGGCATAACTCAAGACAGAGCTAGTACGCTTACCAATGAGAATTTGATAAAGTGTTGATGGGCGCAGCTTGTCAGTATCAGAAAACAGCGCTAAAATAAAAGAATCCATATTTCCCCTCCAGAAAGGACTAAAAAATGTCACAACGCTGTAAAATTATTCCTGAGCGCTGCATTGCTTGTGGCCTATGTGCGATCTATGCCCCCGAGATCTTCGATTATGATGAAGACGGGATCGTTTTATTTGCCCAAGAACCAAATGCTCGGCAACAGTTTATCATAGAAGACCAACAAGAAAAAGTCAAAACTGCTTATCGCAAATGCCCTACCCGTGCGATTATCATGGAAAAATAAAAAAAGCCGACTTGCCATTGACAGACCTTTCGTCTGCAACAGCAAGTCGGCTCATTTTTTTATTTTCCTATAGCAGAATGATGGGGCTGCTTACGAGCCAACCATGGCAGCAGTTTGGCGTGAAGTGCTAAAAAGACGGCACTGACGATTGCGCCTTTGACCAAATTGAAAGGTAAGATCCCGATCGCCACATATTGCGGCAAAGACATTCCTAAAAATTGATCGGCTGTGACCCCGAAAAAGCGCAGGTAAAGCGGTGTGATCACAAATAGGTTCGCCACACTCATAAAAATCGTTACCGACAAGATACCGCTGATGACACCAACCATTTTGTTTTTGGTGTGAATACCTTTGCGGAAAAAGTAGTACATTGGCAAAGTAAAGGCACATGATGCTAAAAAGCTTGCCGTATCCCCCACCATATCAGCAGGTGAAAAACCAGATAAGAACAAATGCAGCACCGAACGAATGAAAGCAGTCAATCCCCCGCTCCAAGGACCAAATAAAAACATCATGATCATCATGGGAATATCACTAAAATCGATCTTTAAAAAGCTGAATGCTGGGAAAATCGGAAAAGCGATAAATTGCAAAATTGTTCCCATAGCAGCACACATGGCGATCGTCACCATTTTTCTTGTTTTGTTGTTCATCAGTATAAATCCTCCTAAATTCAGGATTCCTCTTCAAACGAACCTATTAAATTTCCTCGGCTTTCTTGTCGGCGCCAGACAAAAAATACCCTCTTTTTTCCACAGGGAAAAAAGAGGGTATTCGAAATAGCCATAAGCAAATCAAATACGCTCTATCTTCTTTATCCAGACTGTACTGTCGGTATCGGAATTTCACCGATTCAGCTATTTCCGAAGAAATAGGTCGTGGACTATAACCACCGGTCGGGAATTGCACCCTGCCCCTGAAGACGAACCTTTATTCTATTTATTACATGTTCTATTATACACAAAATCTAAAAATTAACAATAGTTACGTTTTCAGATACTTTTCAATTATTTTGCACTGTTTTTCAGCTGGCTGACTTCCTTCTTCGACAATTCTCGATATTCCCCTGGACGAAGACCTTTCAAATCTAACGGACCATAATTTTCCCGTTTTAATTTTTGCACAGGCAAACCAACTGCTTTTAACATATTTTTGACTTGATGGTTGCGTCCTTCGTGGATCGTCAATTGCACAATACTAGATTGCGCTGTTTGGTCTGTCGACAAGATCTCAAAGCGAGCAGGTGCCGTCTTACGACCTTCGATCCGAATCCCTTTTGTCAATGGGAGCAGCTGCTTTTTATCCGCAATCCCTTTGACTTTGGCAACGTACACTTTGTCGACTTCGTGTTTCGGATGCATCAGTGTCTGTGACAGTTCCCCGTCATTTGTCAGCAATAACAAACCAGAGGTATCATAGTCCAAGCGCCCGACGGGATACACCCGTTCAGGAACTTCAGCAAAATAATCCAAAACGACTTTGCGCTTTTTATCATCCGTTACAGCTGAGATCACACCACGAGGTTTGTAGAATAGATAATAGACGTGTTGTTCTTGTTCGATTGGTACACCATCGACTTCAACAACATCTTTTGAGCTAACTTGGACCCCTAATTCTTTGATCACTTGCCCGTTGACACGCACTCGGCCTTCGGTTATCAATCCTTCAGCTTTTCTTCTTGAGGTGATGCCAGCATGGGCAATCACTTTTTGCAAACGTTCCATCTTCATTCTCCTTCTGTTTCTGCTTGTTTGTAGCGGTCGTAAAAAAGATCAAACGGTGCATCTTCTTCAAGTTCATCTTCCATGGATTGGATATCGGGTAATTCAGCCAAACTTTTTAAGCCAAAATAATCCATAAAGTATTCCGTCGTACCATATAGGATCGCTCGTCCTGGTCCGTCAACGCGGCCTTTTTCTTCAATCAGTCGTTTTGCCACCAATTTTTGAACCGATCCGCTAGATTGGACGCCGCGGATCTCTTCTACTTCCATCCGAGTGATCGGCTGCTTGTAAGCAATGATCGACAACGTTTCTAAAGCGGCCTGAGACAACGAGCTGCCCATCGGTGATTCAGCATATTTCTTCAATAAAGGGGCAAATTGTTTCTTGGTGGTCAAAATGAAATGATTGCCCACTTCAAGAATATGCAACGCAGTATGTTCATTTTCTTCATATTGCTGATTTAGTTCCTGCAAATGCTGATAGACACTGGCAGTATTGCTTTTGACTAAGTAACTCAATTCTTCAAGTCCGATCCCCTCATCACCGACGACGAATAAGATCGCTTCTAATTCACTATATTTACTCATCTTCTTTACCTGTTGGATAGAGCAGAATCGACGCATAATTGTCTGTTTGCTCTACTCGAATCGTTCCTTTTTTCATTAATTCTAATAGTGCCATAAACGTTACCACAACTTCTGTTTTATTGTAGGTCGTAAAAAACGAATCAAAGCTGCGGCCTTTTTTGGCACTGACATGTTGCATCTCCAGCTGAATCGCCGCCATCTTTTCATCGATGGTGCTTTCATCAGGAGAAATTTTGGTTTCTAGTACTTGGCGATTTTTCTTTTTCTCGATCATTTTTTGAAAAGCCAAAAAGAGATCGATCGTATTGAATTGATTGGCTCTTAACTGATCTTCTTCCTCTTTGTATTCATCGACATCCATCGGATCTTTCGTATAATACAAACTTCGCTCTTCCGCTTTTTCGGAAAGCTGCTCGGCTGCATACTTAAATTTGCGGTATTCTAGCAGCTGTGCCACCAGCATATCCCGTGGATCTTCTTCGTACTCTTCCACTTCAGCAATCAGCTCTTGTTTCGGTAACAGCATCTGGCTTTTGATCGCCATCAGAGTTGCCGCCATGACTAAATATTCACCAGCGACTTCTAATTCTAAAATTTTCATGGCATGGATATACTGCATGTATTGTTCGGTGATGGTTGCAACTGGAATGTCATAAACATCGATTTCCAGTTTTTTGATCAAATGAAGCAGCAAATCCAACGGTCCTTCAAAGACAGCTAATTTTATTTTGATTTCTTCCATTCCATCCTCGATTTCTAGGCGCGCGGAAAGTGCTGCTTGTACACTTCCGTCATCCGTTTCTTCGTTATATGCGTGTAAATCTGAGTGGTCGAGATATCTGCGTGTCCTAACAGCTCTTGAACCGTTCGCAGATCTGCGCCGTTTTCTAATAGATGAGTCGCAAAACTATGGCGCAACGTATGGGGAGTCACATTTTTGGTGATCCCAGCTTGTCGAACCAAGGCTTTTAAATTTTTCCAGATTCCTTGACGAGACAGCTGTGTGCCATGGTTGTTTACAAACAGGTGGCTTTCATCCGGTGTTTTTCTCGTCAAATACGGACGTGCATCGCTGAGATACGTTTCGATCCATTGAATCGCTAGATCCCCTAATGGGACGATCCGTTCTTTGTCGCCTTTCCCGGTTGTTTGCAACAAGCCCATACTTAAATGCAAATCATTCAATTTCAAACCGATCAACTCGCTGACGCGCAAACCTGTCGCATACATCACTTCCAAAATCGCTCGATCGCGAATGCCCAACACCGCTCGAGTATCTGGTGTTTCGATCAAGCGCTCCACTTCCTGCAAACTCAAAGTGTCAGGTAGCTTCTGCTGTTTTTTCGGCGAATCAATATGTTGCATCGGATCATGATCTGTCAACCGTTCTTGACGCAAATATTGATGGAATCTTCGCAAACTGGAAACCATCCGAATCACGGTTGCCGAGGATTTTCCCGCCTCTTGCAAACTTTGCAAAAAAGACAAAACGATCACTCGGTCGATCTGTTGCCACTGCGTCACTTGTTTTTTTTGTAAAAACGCAAGATACTGTTGCAGATCCCGCTGGTAGCTGGCACGGGTATTTTGGGATAGCCCGCGCTCAATGGTCAAATAATGAAGATAATCAGTAATTTGTTCGTTCATGGGGCTTCCTCTACTTTCAGCTTTTTTATCATATCAAATTCTGGCTCGTTTAGATAGTAGCTTGCCAACAAAAAAGAGGCATCTACCCGTATCTTTTGCCCAAGGAAACACCCGAATCATAGCAGATATTTTGGTTTCTTTCAAATTGGAAAAAAGAGCACTCTTCCTATCGAAACCATCTGACTATCATTCGGGTGATAACAAATTTTTTTCAAATTACCCAGCTACAGACACTAGGCTTTGTTTTGGCATTTTTGGCAGACACCATGAAATGTCAACCGATGATCCTTTACTAAAAAATGGTACTTTTGTTCGACGATCTCTTCGACTGTGCCCAACAGATCCTCTTCAACCTCTTCGATATTGCCGCATTCCAAACACAACAAGTGATGATGGAAATGTTTGGCGCCTTCTTTACGTAGGTCATAACGAGCGACACCGTCATTAAAACTGACTTTATCGACGATTTTCAAATCCGTCAAAATCTCCAATGTTCGATAGACGGTTGCTAAGCCAATCTCAGAATTTTTTTTGCGCACAAAGAAGAAAATCTCTTCGGCGGATAAATGATCTTTCTCATTTTCTAATAAGACCAACAACGTCGCTTCTCGCTGAGGAGTTAATTTGAACCCCGACTCGTGCAATTGTTTCTTGGTCTTTTTTAACGCTGCTGTTGTGTTCATAGTTGCCTCCGTATGCCGCTAATTTATAACGATTCTAATTTGAGTGAGAATCACCCAAGACAAACATTGTAATCATTATAAATTAGAACAGCAAAAGAAACAAGTATTCTCAATTAGGTTTTTTAACAAGAATCGTAAAGCCATCTTTTTGCTCAATCAAACGCTGTTTCATCAAGGTTCCTAACGCCCGTTTAAATTGGCCTTTACTAATACCAAACGTTTGTAAAATCTCTTCTGGTGCTGATTTATCGGTAAAAGGAATTTTATTTTCTGGTGCTCGTTCTAAAAAGGTTAGGACCATGGCGGCATCATTTGAAATCGCCTCGTGAGCTCTTGGTTTCAACGAAAGGTTCAAGACCCCATCTGGACGAACCCCAATCACTCGTCCTTTGACAACTTCCCCAAGACGCGGCTCTTGATAGCGCTCTGATGGGTGGACGAAGCCAATATAAAAATCATCCGTCAATAAGTAGGTTCCCGCTAGTTTTAAGCGATACACGGTACCTGTAACATCTTGATTCTTCATCTGTTCCGTACCATTCTTACTCAGTGCCTTGAAGATTTTCTCATCTGCTAACGAAGCCCATATACGCTCTTTGTCGTCGACGCGCAAGCTGACCATCAAACGATCGCCTTTTTTGGGCCAAAGTTCCCGCATTGTTGGCAATTCATCTAATGAAACCACCATGTCCTTGTCTTTTAAACCGATATCGACGAAAACGCCTAAGTCGCGACGGCTTCCTGTGACTGTACCAAAGGCATAATGCCCTTTGCGGCTTTTCGGAATATTCGTAGTGAGTACATTTTCTTGCTTTTGGTTTTGATAGCCAAACCCTTCGACGGCTTCACCTAAATGATGTTCGCCTTCTTCCTTGGCTAGTCGGAAGGTAACCCCGCCTTTTTGAACAAAATAATTCTGTTCATTTTCATCAATGATCAATCCGCTAAATACGGATGCTAATAAGTCTTTCATCTATTCTCTCCTTCTTCATAAAAACTGCCCGTTGCTAGAAAAAGAAACGCAGCAGTGCCATAGCAATAACGCCTGTGATAACGATCTTCATCAAATCTTTTGTATAATACCCCACCAACAATGCTGGGATACAGGCAATAGTTTCTTTGACTTTCAAGATGGGAAATTGCCCTTCTCGAAAGATCAGCAAATTTTGAACCAACAATGCCGCCAAAATACACAACGGCAAGTAACTCAAAAAGATGGTGAAAGGTTTCTGAAATACGAGCTTTTTAGAAAATAAAAAAGGAACGATCCGCGGAATCCAAGTAACCAACCCACATGCTAGCATTAGTATAACAAAATTAGTCATGATGTGTCACCGTCCCAACCAAACATCCTGCCAAGGTCGCAGCAATTACCGCGATCTCAGCAGTAGAAAAACGCATAAATAAAATCAATGTCCCCACAACTGACCCGAGTACTAAGAGCGTTTGCTGGGTTTTCTTCTTGAGGGGTCGCCCTACTTGAAATAAAAAAAGACCAACAAACATGGCTACCAAGGCAAAATCTAAGCCTAACGCTTCTGGATCTGGAATAAACGAGCCTAATAGTCCGCCCAAAAAGGTTGCGAAGATCCAACTCAAATACGCCATCACGTTCAACCCATGGGTCCATTTCGCTGTGACTGGTTTGTCTTGTTGCAGTGCCGTCGTCAAAACGCCATAGGACTCATCAGTCAAAAGCGTCCCAATCCCAATAGCAGAAAGCAAAGGAGTCTTTTTAAAATAGGAAGCCACTGATAAGCTCATTAAGAAATGTCGTAAATTCACTAAAAAGACGGTTGCGACGATCGTCATGAAAGGTGCTTGAATCGCGAGTAATGCACAAATAATAAATTGAGCACTGCCTGCATAGACAATAATAGACATTAAAATAATTTCAAGAATCGACAACCCAACACCTTTTCCTACGACCCCCATCGCAAAACCAATCCCTAAGTACCCAAGAATCGTTGGTACACAAGCAATGACCCCATCTTCAAAGCGATCATATCTTTCTATTTTCTGCACAAAAAACCCTCCCTGTTTGAACGATTATCTTTCATCATATCGAAAACAGGGAGGGGAAACAAGTATTTTTCACATGTGCATGTAATAACTCTGAAAGTTTTCTAGTGACTCAGGAGACTTAGCGAACGGTATGATCGTTCCCATTGCCTCTGAAATAGCCAGTTTTGGCGTTTACCGTAAATAAGTATAGCGGGAACGCTGAATCATCCGTTCCTTTAAGCAAGCTGCCTTGGGCATTTGTCGCATAAAAATTGTAATAGCCTTCGCCGTTGACGATCCGCACGCGTTCAAAAGTATAACCACCATCAACCACGTAACCACGGGCAATCGCTGTGGCAATGATTTTTTCTTGGACACCATCTGCCCACACCCAAGCGCTATTGTTTACATCATTCAAATCACTTTGACGGGCTGGAATAATTGGCTGATTATTGGTATTTGTTGGCGTATTTGGCGAAAGCACATACTCTTCTTCAGACGTGCTTTGTGCAGGCGTCGCAGCGCTTGTAGAACCGCCGCTCGAAGCGGAAGCGTTGTTCTCAGAAGCCGCCGCTTGTGCTGCTTCTTGGGCCGCTTGTTGTTGTGCCGCTGCTTCTTGCGTAGCGGTTTCACGCTTCGTCAACGCAGTATCGACTTTGCGCAGATCAGCAGTGAGACTTTCCACCAATGAATCGATCGGTAAAGCTTGGACTTTTTTCATCAAGGCATTGTAGTTCTCACGGGTGACACTTTCAGGTGCTTCACCATCACCACTTAAAGCCACCATGCTCTTCACCGCATTTTGAACTTCCTCGATCGCACTGAACTCTTTTTGTCCCATGTCGATGGCTTGATTGATCAACTCATCAAAGGCATCCCCGTTCTCACGCTTCGCCATTGTGACGGCAGCCGCTTCTTTCAATGAGACTTCTTCCAATTGATCTTCCACAACGGCAGGACTGCTAAAATAGCTGTTGATCTCGGTCAAAGTTGCTAGTTTGTCAGCGATCGTCGCAGCTTCTTGTGACAAGGCATCGTACCGTTCATGGTCTTGAAACTCTGCCAACTGATTCGTCACAGCCGTCAGCTGTTCTGATGTTTTGTCGTTTTTAATGAACACTCGTTCATCATTTGTATAAAAATCATTCAGCTCATTTTCAATTTGATCGAGTGTACGGTTTTCCTGCGCCAGTTGCGTTTCTCGGGCTGTTTCTTGTTGCTGCTGTTGATAGTAATACGCCCAACCGCCACCAGCTGCCACTAATAAACAAGCCGCTGTAATATAGAGTGCTTTGCGAGGACTCTTCTTTTTTTCGCTAGGCGTCGACGTTTTTTCTTCAGTAGTCGCCTTTTTCGGTGCTTCATCCGCTGCGGTGATCGGCTCAGGAATTGGATCGATCACTGGTTCTGGCTGCTTCTTCGCTTCTTCAATGACTGGATCCGTCACTGGTTCATCTTCGCTTATCAGTAGAGGTTCCTCACTGGCTTGTTCCTGACTTTCTTCTTCAGTAGCAGACAAATCATCAGTGGCGGCTTCTGCTTCTAGAGCAGCGGCTTTTTCTTCTTCATCAAGTTTGTGTTGGCGGATATAAGCAGCCAAAATATCAGCGTCATGCTGTTCCTCCGTACTTAATGCATCGGTTTCACTTGCTTCCTCACTGGCTGATGTCGCATGCTCTTGCGTTGCGCTAGAACTTTCTACTTCCGTTTTTTCCTCAGCTTCTTTCTTAGAGGCTGATGTGGGGGTTACATGTTGCTCATCGGAAAAAGTCCCTTGCTGCGCGAGGTCGATCGTTTCTTCATTTGAGGATGGCCGATCACCTAAGCGCTCCTCCATTTTTCCGATCGGGACGTTTTTAAAGTCTGACCAGCGAATATCATCATTTTTATTCTGTGGCTCTTCTGGCGTAACGGAAGAGTCAGATGTTGGTTCCAGTTCATTCTCCTTTGCCTGGTTCCATTGGAACCCGCAATTGGGACAAACAGGTGTTTCTTCTATTGCTTGAAATCCACATTCAGGACATGTCTTCTTCATTGATTCAAACTGACTCCTTTTGTTTTTTGCATTTCCTTTTATGAAGCAGTCGCCTCTTTCATCAGACGCTTGCTGTACCTACTGCTTCTTTTTTTAGACCAGCAAATAATGGGTCTTTTTTGACACTTCGTTGTTTGTTACGTTTTGATGCAGATGCACAAAATTAAATTTATCACATTCTTGGCAATTAGCCAACACTTGCTTGGTTACGTTTTTATTAAGTTCTTTACCAATCTTGTGTCGAGAGGACAGAATCTGAATAAAAAAGACTTTCCAAAGGGTTCCTTTGGAAAGTCGATAAACCTTGATTATTCTAAGAAATCTTTCAATTGTTTTGAACGAGATGGATGGCGTAGTTTCCGTAATGCTTTTGCTTCGATCTGACGAATCCGTTCTCTCGTTACCCCAAAGACTTTGCCGACTTCTTCTAATGTCCGAGTACGACCATCATCGATTCCGAAACGCAAGCGCAGCACGTTTTCTTCACGGTCAGTCAACGTATCCAGTACATCTTCTAGCTGCTCTTTCAACAGCTCATAAGCCGCATGCTCTGCTGGACTTGTGGCATCTTGGTCTTCAATAAAATCACCTAGATGAGAATCGTCTTCTTCACCGATCGGTGTTTCTAATGAAACAGGTTCTTGAGCGATCTTCAAGATTTCACGAACTTTTTCCGTCGGCAGATCCATTTCTGCGCCGATTTCTTCTGGTGTCGGTTCGCGCCCTAAGTCTTGCAGCAATTGCCGTTGAATACGGATCAATTTGTTGATGGTTTCCACCATATGCACAGGAATACGAATGGTTCGCGCTTGGTCAGCGATCGCACGGGTGATCGCTTGACGGATCCACCAGGTCGCATACGTCGAGAATTTGAACCCTTTGCGGTAGTCGAATTTCTCAACGGCTTTCATCAAGCCCATGTTTCCTTCTTGGATCAAATCAAGGAATTGCATTCCTCGACCCACATAACGTTTGGCAATACTAACGACCAAACGTAGGTTGGCTTCTGCCAAACGCTGTTTTGCCTCTTGATCGCCTTCTTCGATTTTCAGTGCGAGAGCCACTTCTTCTTCTGCGGTCAATAACGGCACACGACCGATTTCTTTCAAGTACATCCGAACGGGGTCATTGATTTTCACACCAGTTGGTGCAGACAGATCTTCTTGAGGTTGTGTTTCTTGTCGTTTTTCATTGCTCTTTAGACTATGGACTGAAGGCTCTCCATTTTCATCCACGACACTGATGCCTGAATCCTCCAGTTTTTGAATTAATTTGTCCATTGCATCAGCATCCAAAGTATACGGCGTTGCTAAACGATTCGTAATGTCATCGTAAACAACTTGCCCCTTTGTTTTGTTTTCTCGGATGTATTCGGCAACTGCTTTGTCATACGTTTTTTTTGTTTCTTCTGCCATGAAAGAAAGCCCCTTTCAGTTCGCTATTTAGCTTGTTTCAACCGTTTGGTCAAATCAATGATTTCGATCGCAAGTTCAAGTTCTAATTGCTGGTTTCCTTTTTGTCTTGCTTCTTGCTGCTGGATTCGTTTTTGATTGATTTCTTCAGCAATGCCCGACTTTTGAAATACCTGCAGAATGTCCTGAAATTCTTGTTCAGTCCCTTCCTCAGAAGCTTTAAGATCTGCAATATCGATCACCATTTTTTTCATTGAATCTTCTTTTAAAAAATCTAAGAACTTTGCTAAAACAAAGTGTTCTTCTGTTTCCATATACGCATCAAACAGCAGATAAAGCTGTTGGTAACGATCATGGATAAAGGATATGCCACTCGCTCGAAAGCGATGGTTTAACGTACTGTCATGAAACAAACGGTACAATAATAATTCTTGTGCTTTTTCTACCTGTGTTTTGGGCTGCTGCCGCGTTGGCGGCGTAAAGACCATAGGATTATTGGTTGTTGGCGCTGGCGGCGGTGCATCTTGCCGCGGCTGCTGCTCTTGCCGGTTTTGCTTGAGCTGCTGCTGCAAGGTCTCACGGCTCAAGTTGAACTCTGTGGACAACTGAGTCAAATAACGGTCTTGCTCCAGCAAAGAATCCACCCGCTGTAATTCCTTTAAAACGACTTGGACATAATCTAGCTGCTCTTTCTCATTGGCCAAATTTCGATTTGCTCGATGGTAATCCATTTTGAAAGCAAAGACGGTTTCTTTCCCATGTACAGCTAATTTATAAAAAGCTTCTGTCCCATATTTGCGCAAATAGTCATCTGGGTCCATCCGTTCCGGCACTCGAACCACAGATAGTTTCAAGCGGCTATTGTTTTGCAAAAGATCGATCCCACGGTTCGTGGCTTCAACCCCTGCACTATCTCCATCGTAACAAAGAATCACTTCTTGTGCCACTCGCTCGATGTGAGCGATCTGCTGATTGGTCAGGCTGGTCCCCATCGAGGCGATCCCATTTTCGATCCCTGCTTGCCAAGCGGCGATCACGTCCATAAATCCTTCAAATAAATACACTTGGCCATCTTTACGCATCGCTCGTCGCGCTTTGTCAAAGTTGAAAAGAACCTCGCGTTTATTGAAAAGAATCGTTTCAGGACTATTTAAATATTTTGGTTGGTCTTGATCACCGACTTTTTCGCTTGCTAACCACCGACCAGAAAAACCAATCGTTTTCCCCTGAGGATTGCGGATCGGAAACATGATTCGCTGGTAAAAGCGATCCGCCAGTGAGCCATCGTTGCGCTGAACAAAGAGTCCTGTATCAGGAAAAAACTCTGCTTTGGCTTTTTCATTCAAAAAAACTTTCTCCAAAAACGAGCGTTCATTCGGTGCAAAGCCAATATTGAACTCTTCGATCAGTGCCATCGTCAATCCACGATCTAATAAATAATCAAGCGCTTCTTGTCCAGCAGCCGTATTCACCAACATGTGATGATAGACTTCGGCGGCTTTTTCATGTAACGCAATCAATTGACTCGTTTGTGAGGTCGCTTCATTGATGCCTTCAGACTGCTGATATTGCGGATCAAGAGGAATATCATTCATTTCTGCTACTTTGACGACTGCTTCTGGAAAACTGATCCCTTCAAGCTCCTGCAAGAAACCATACACATTTCCACCACGACCACAACCAAAGCAATGAAAAATTTGTTTGTCCTCTGCAACGGAAAAAGAAGGTGATTTTTCATTATGGAACGGACACAAACCAAAATAATTTTTTCCAGACTTCTTTAACTGGACGTACTGTCCCACGATATCGACGATATTGCTACGTTCGCGAATGTCGTCAATGACTGTTTGAGGAATTCGTGCCATCCACTCACCTCCATTTGGTAAGTATTCATCGGTTTACTAGGTAAAAAAACGCACTAATAGATATCAGTGCGAAGAATAATTAGACAGAATCACTCATAATGATTTTACCATATTTTATTTGTATTTCAAGCTTTTTTGTTTCAGTTATTTTACAACGCTTATGAAAAGAAACGCGCCGTAACATTGATCTTCCATTGATTCATTTTTATTAAATCAGCGTAGAATAAATTGCCGCCGTTATGATACAGGTGACCACCATTATAAAAAACGGATTGGATGCCCCAGTAACGATAGGTTTGTTCCGTATCATTGCCTAACAATGGAGATAAAACCTCTCTGGAATATGTTTCTGCTAACTCTAAGGTGTTCACTCCCCCTCGGGCAGCGACATAATCAATATAATCTGTACCAAAATTATACGCCTGTACGGCGGTCCAAAGATCACAGTTCATTTGCTCGGCTTTTTCAATCAACTCAGCTAAATAGGAAACACCTTGTTCGATGCTTTGTTCTGGCGTATCGAACTGATTTTGTTTTCCATAAACACTTTCAGAACTTTGCATCGGGTCGTTGCCTTGTCCTTTTGACTCCGTCAGCATGATGCTCATGGCTAATGACTGATATTCAGAGATGTCGTGGGCTTGCGTCTGTTGCGCGATTGCTTCTTCATACGCATAGACAGCTTTCAATGCCGTGTAGTTTCGATAGACCCAAACCCCTGCCCCGATCAGTAGCAGCACGAGGGCCAGCTTCAGTATAAATCCTAGGAAACGTCGAATTTTTCTCATCAAATACATCCCATCTTTTCTAAGTCAGAATCTATCGTACTATGAAATGGACGGGCTGACTAGAATTTTTTCTCTCCTAAAAAATCCTTAATAAAATCACAAGATTATTTAGAAAAAAACAAGCAATCCTAAGCTGACCGAGGGATTGGCGATCTTTCGACAAGAAAAAGGAAACAGCGCTTCTTCAAAAGGAAGCACTGTTTCACTCATCATTATTTTTCGATCGTGGTAACAATACCAGAACCGACTGTTCGTCCACCTTCACGAATCGAGAAGGTCGTTCCATTTTCTACAGCGATCGGATGGATCAATTCCACATCGATCGTTACGTTGTCACCAGGCATCACCATTTCCGTTCCTTCTGGTAAAACGATATTCCCAGTTACGTCCGTTGTACGGAAGTAAAATTGTGGGCGATAGTTATTAAAGAATGGGGTATGGCGACCGCCTTCTTCTTTTGTCAACACATAGACTTCCGCTTGGAATTTCGTATGCGGTGTGATAGAACCTGGTTTTGCTAACACTTGGCCACGTTCAATTTCATCACGGGTGATGCCCCGTAACAATACCCCTACGTTATCGCCAGCTTCTCCGAAGTCCATCGTTTTGCGGAACATTTCTACCCCTGTCACGACTGCTTTTTGTGTTTCAGGTTTGATTCCGACGATTTCTACTTCATCCCCGACTTTTACCATGCCGCGATCGATCCGACCAGAAGCAACGGTTCCCCGTCCTGTGATCGAAAAGACATCTTCGATCGGTAACAACAATGGTTTGTCAGTATCTCGTTCAGGCGTTGGGATATATTCATCTACTGTATCCATCAGCGTTAAGATCGCTGCTTCAGCATCTGGGTCCCCTTCCAAAGCTTTTAACGCAGAGCCCTTGATCACAGGAATGTCGTCGCCAGGAAAATCATATTCAGTCAGCAATTCTCTGACTTCCATTTCAACTAAATCGATCAACTCGTCATCATCGACAAGGTCCGTCTTATTCAAAAAGACGATCAAATGTTTCACACCCACTTGACGAGAAAGCAAAATATGCTCCCGTGTTTGTGGCATTGGGCCATCTGTCGCTGATACGACCAAGATTGCGCCGTCCATTTGAGCAGCCCCTGTAATCATATTTTTCACATAATCCGCGTGTCCCGGTGCATCGATATGGGCATAGTGCCGTTTTTCCGTTTCATATTCCACATGAGCAGTATTGATTGTGATACCACGTTCGCGTTCCTCAGGAGCCGCGTCGATACTTGCGTAATCTTGCGGATTGGCAAGCCCTTTTTTCCCAAGAACTGTCGTAATTGCAGCAGTCAAGGTGGTTTTCCCATGGTCGACGTGTCCAATCGTTCCGATGTTGACATGGGGTTTGCTACGATCATAATGTTGTTTTGCCATATTGTTTCCCTCCTAGAGAAAGTTGAGTCGTTGGTTGACTCGAATCATATTTTTGCGATTTACGCTTCCAAAGAGATAAGGATTAACTTATTTTTTGTAAGTTTAAATCTACCTTTATTATAGGTCAAAATTAGTCAAAGTCAAGCGAGAGGTCTCGGCAGCTAATCCCTAAGAATTTCTTTGCTTTTTGTGATCCATTGGACGCAAGCCTGGTTTTTATGAATAATAGAAGATGAGGTGAGAAATGTGAAGAAAATCATTGCAGCGCTGGTTTTTACAGCAATTTTTCTTGGCGGCTGCTTCCTTACTTATGACTATTACTATGGTGGAAGTGACTACTATACAGTTATCAACGATGCGGGGGAACACGATACCGAAGTCAGTAACGAGGGGGTCGTTGAAAACATCTATCGTTATACACAAACAGCCTACAGCGCCTCTGGTGACGTCAAAACGGTCAAAATGAATGAACACCGTTCCGCTCCTTTGAAAGAAGGCGCCTATTTGAAACTATTGGTCAATCCAAACAAAGGCGTTATAAGCTGGGAAGAAGTTTCTGAAGAAGACGTTCCTCAAGCGGCTCTTGAAAAGTTGACCCCTCAATAATTGCTGCTATCAAGCAAGCGTCTGTAAAAAAGCAGGCCGTCCTCTTTCTAAATGAGGACGCCCTGCTTTTTGTGCTCTATAATTTATGGGCCTGATGAATCAGAATTGATTCTTCAGCCCCATTTTCATTATTGACAAAGAGCCGCTTTTTTGTACTTGTTTTGCCATCGTCTGCTTAGAAACAGCTCTTGTTACATCCGATTAATCACTTCTTCTACATTTTTGATCGTTACGGAAATCGTGCCATCGGGGTTATTGATAAATTCGATCAAATTCGGATCTCGGTAAACATCCAAAGGAACGATCAATTCGATTCCATTCGATAATTTTAGTTTTTGCTTACCAAATTTTTTCTCCGAGATCTCACGAACATCCCGCATCATCGGTGCTTGATTGACGAATCCTTTTTCAACCACTTCTTCTTGAAATGAAAGCTGAGCAGTAATATTGTCTTTAAAGACTTTTTGCGCCACTTCACTCACATCGATATGACCAGACTCTTCGATCGTATCGTAGACCGCTTCTTTCAAATCGGCAACAACGTTATAGGTGGGTGTTTCAAATTTCTGACCAATTTTTTCGGCTACTTTTTTGATGACTTTGACATTTTCTTCTAAAGATGGGATCGGTTCGGCATCAATGACTTTTGTTGAAAAGTAGGCGTATTTTTCACCTGAAAAGCTATATTTCTTTTCAATCAGTTCAAAGTCTAAGCTCTCCACATCGATCGTGATCCCTTCATCTGCCTTTTGGGTTTTACCAGCTAGTAAGGCACGATGCAAAATCAAATTATTTTCGATCCCAGCCTCCCCATTATCAATAAAATGCGTATAGCCATCTTGATAATTGACCTTCAAAAAAGCCAGCTGCATTCTTGTATCTAATTCATATAAGACGACAAACGCATCCGCACTTGGCGCATCTTCACTTTCCTTGTACGCTTCATACCAGCGTTGCACGATCGCTTCACTGGCTGCGATAAAGTCGTCTGGTGCTTGTTTGACCAATTGAGCGATCGTTGAAGTTTCGAGTAAACGACCTGTTTTGGTTTGCGGTGTAGCAAGTTTCTGTATTTTCTTCGTCAAATAATCACGAATGTATTCCGTTGTTAAATCAAGTTCAACTTGAGAAAAAACTGGATCGCCTGTTTGACGGTCCACAATGTGTAAAATCGCATGTTTCAAATAAATATCCATTGGTTACGCTCCTTATCCATTTGTCTAGTGTACAAAATAAATAGGCGAACTGACAAGAGCGAATCGGCATTTTCCTTCAACATTCGCTTTCTTTTTAAAAGGTGCAATCATTGGAAATTCCTGCCTCGTCTGCTAAACTAGAAGTATCACAGAAAACGGAGGAATGAACATGAACAGCTATACGTTATCAAACAATGTGACCATCCCTGAGCTAGGCTTTGGCACATGGCAAACACCAGACGGCGACGTTGCCGTAGCATCAGTCAAAAAAGCACTAGAAGTAGGTTACCGCCATATTGATACAGCACAAGGCTATAAAAACGAAGCCAGTGTTGGTCAAGCGATCAAAGAAAGCGGCATTCCCCGCGAAGAGCTTTTCTTGACTACAAAATTATGGAATGCGAACCATTCTTATGATCTTGTGATGTCCTCTTTTGAAGAATCTTTAGAAAAATTACAAACAGACTATATCGATCTTTTCTTGATCCATTGGCCAAATCCAGTGGCTTTTCGCGACAATTGGCAAACAGCGAACGCAGAAACATGGCGTGCTTTTGAAGAGTTGTATCAAGCAGGCAAAATCAAAGCGATCGGCGTCAGCAACTTCTTACCACATCATTTTGAAGAATTGAAAAAAACAGCGACTATCTTCCCAATGGTCAATCAAATTTTCCTTGCACCTGGCGAGTTACAAGAAGAAGTCGTGACTTATTGCCAAGAACACGATGTATTGCTTGAAGCATACAGCCCATTAGGTACTGGGAAGATCTTTGATGTACCAGAAATGAAAGCATTAGCTGAAAAGCATCAAAAATCAATCGCTCAAGTTGCATTACGCTGGTCTTTACAACATGGTTTCTTGCCATTACCAAAATCAGTCACACCAAGTCGGATCGAAGAAAACATTCACGTCTTTGATTTTGAGCTATCTGAAGAGGACATGAAAACGATCGATCAATTAGATGGTGTGGTTGGGAAAGCGACCAATCCAGATACGACAGGGTTTTAATTTCACTCTCTATAAAGGAGAAGCCTATGAAAAAAACTGATTTGAATCATCTCTCCCCTGCTGTTCAAAAAGCCTTACATGCTGATTTTGTTTTTCTCGTTTGGCCAGACAAAGTCCAACACTTTCCAGCACGTCAATGGACGACCAGCGACTATCAGCAGATGCTGACCGAGAAACTTACTGGGGAACCACGCTTTTTTCTTTGGGAAAACTACTTAGTCGCAACTGGAGAAAATGACCTTTTGGTCCTGATGCCCAAGTACCATCAAATCAATGATCTAGTAGAAACACCAGCGCCGCTTTTTTAGCAGCGTTGGTGTTTTTTCAGGAAGTATATAAATTTTTTTGTATTTTTTCATGAGAATCACTGTTCTTTTCTGCAAATTTTCCTTATAATCGATAGTGATCGAGAGGAGAAGATTATGAAAAAGAAACAATTAGCAAAATTGAAACAACAATTCCGCCCGTCTTATGAAACAGCTCGACAACAGTTGTTTACAGCGATCGAGCGCAAAACAGCAGATAAGTTTGACCTTCCGACGACTGTGTATATCAATCCTAAAAACCAAGAGGAATTATTGATTGAATTGTTGAAGGAAACGCCAAAAGAACAAAAAATCGCTGTTCCTTTAGATGAGAACTTCAAGATCGTCGTGAAACGAATCCAACGCTTAGAAGCTGGTTTGCTTGATCGTTTCAGCGATAACTTAGTCGATGAGATCGCTGCTTACTGGTTGCCGACCAATCCGCAAGAAAGTACGGCACCCGCTCCTGCAAAAGAACCAGCGAAAGTGAAGGAAGAATCAGCACCAGCTGAAGCGGCTGCACCGACTACCTCTGCATCAACTAAAGAAGTAGAAAAAGCAACTGAAACAATGGCTGATACTGCTGACAACACAATGACTTTTTCAGCATTTGCTGAAAAAATCGCAGCATTCCCTAAATTTTCTGCCAAACAATCTTCAGGAGAAACGATCGTGATCGAAGCTTCCCCGAAAGAAGATCGTGTTCTAGCAACGATTTCTGAAACAGAAAGTGATACTTTTACCATCGAAACTGCGCTAGAGCGCAAATACAAAGTAAAATTAGAAGTCATTCCATTGATCGAGGCGTATGCCCACACGGAGATTTCGAAACGATAAACAAAAGGTTCTCTAGACAAATGCCTAGAGAACCTTTTTTAATTGCGTATTTCGGTTAAAAATTTACGGGCTTGCTCTTGGTTCATTTGAGTCGCAGCTCGCAGCTTAGCTGCCAGCTGTTCAATCTCGGTTCCTTTTGCTCCAACTGAAATAGCTAATGAACGGGCTTGCATGCTCATATGGCCTTGCTGGATACCTTCTGAAACCAATGCTCGCAACGCTGCCAGATTCTGAACCAACCCGACACTTGCCGCCAGCGAAGCTAACTCACTCGCCGTTTCAACACCAGTCAATGCCAACGCAGCTTGGGCTTTTGGCAATATTTTTGTGGCACCCCCGACTGTGGCGATCGCCAACGGCAGTGTGATACTACCAATCAAACGGTCTTCTATGATGGTCCAGGAAGTCAACCCTTGCATGCGGCCATTACGGGCAGCATAGCCATGACAAGCGGCAGAAACGGCGCGAGTGTCGTTTCCGGTAGCCAAAATCAGCGCTTCAACCCCATTCATGATCCCTTTGTTATGGGTAGCGGCACGATATGGATCGATCTTGGCAAAATCAGCTGCATGAACAATTTTTCCGGCAACTTGTCTGCCATTTCCGGTCTTGCTCAATTTGTCAAAAGGTACCGAGCAAGTGGCTGTTACTAACGATTCCGTAGCGAGATTGCTTAAAATACTAAAGAGAATTTCTTCTTCTGGGAACCATTTGCGAAAAAGCTCTGCCACTCCTTCTAAAATCGAATTGATGATATTGGCGCCCATCGCATCTTTGACATCAACCATTAAATCGATCGACACATAAGCGGTTGCTAAGTCAGATTCTGCTGGCGAGAAGTTCCGACCGATCACTCTTCGCAATCCACCGCCGCGTTTCACGATGGAAGGATACGTCTCATTCGCCACTGCAAAGATCGTTGCTTGCTCGGATTCAACTTTTGCCAAAATCGCTTCCGGATCCTGAACATCCATAAAGACGATCTGGCCTCGAAGCAAACGTTCTTGACTGGTCGTTGTAATGGGCCCAGCCATTTTTGCTCCATTGCTCATCGCTGCGATCACCGAGGGTTCTTCTGTGGCTAACGGGACATTGTATGCTTTGCCATTCACCTGCAGGTTCAGCCCTACGCCTAACGGGATCTCTACTTCACTGATTTGGTTTTCGATCAAGTGATTAGCAGTTTCCTTGTTTAGCGTCATTTCTTGAAAAACCAAGGATTCTGCTGCTGTGATCGCTCCTTGTGCTTCAAGAAAGGCTAATCGTTCATTAGGCGCGAGGGCGTAAAACTTTTTTTTTTCTGTTTTTTCTGATGCCGACTCTTCATCAAAATTCGTTTGACTTGCTGTCGCCGAAGGATTTTCTAACAGCATCGCTAGCCCTAATCCGCCACCGACACACAAAGAGGCGATTCCATAGCGCTCTTGGGTGTCTTTTAGCTGATAAGCGACGGTCGTTGCGATCCGCGCGCCAGTCGCTCCAATGGCATGTCCCAGTGAAATGCCCCCGCCGTAACGGTTGACTTTCTTCGGATCCAAACCAAGTTCACGTTCTACTACGATCGAAGAAGCTGCAAAGGCTTCATTGATCTCAAAAATACCGATATCTTCAATCGTCAGTGCTTGCTTTTTCAGTAACGTATCGATTGCTTTGATTGGTGAGATTCCCATGATCTCTGGGGCGAAACCGACTTCGACGATCTCTTTGATCACTGCCAGATAAGGAATCTGATGCTCTTCACAATAGCTTTTTGACGCGATCAAGACCATGGCCGCCCCATCATTGATGGTTGAGGCGTTCCCAGCAGTCACCGTACCGTCTTTTTTGAAAACTGTTTTTAATTCAGCTAATTTTTCGACTGTCGTAGCGGTGCGAATGCCTTCGTCCTGTAAAACGGTTCCTGATTTTTCAGTCAACGGCACGATCTCTTGATCAAATTTCTTTGCTGCTTGCGCTTTGGCAGCTTTCATTTGTGAGTGGTAGGCAAACTCATCTTGCTCTTTGCGAGTGATCCCGTATCTTTCTGCTACCGTCTCAGCCGTCAGTCCCATTGGCTTGCTACTGAATGCATCTGTTAATCCGTCATGCATCATTGTTGACACCGGAGCTGAATACTGATCTTCCGCCTTGTTATAATAACTAAAGAGCGGCGCATTCGTCATACTTTCAATCCCACCAGTCAATACGACGGATGCCTTGTTCAATTGAATTTGCTCCATCCCCATTAGAATCGCTTTCATTCCCGAACCACATACTTCGTTGATCGTTGAGGCTGGAATATCTGAGGAAAGCCCACTTTGCAAGGAAACTTGGCGTCCTGGATTTTGACCACTGCCTGCTTGTAGCACATTTCCGATAATCACTTGTGCGATATGTTCTTTTGCTTGTTGGGTTCTTGCCAACAAGGCTTTTGCAGCGACTGTTCCTAATTCTACCGCTGTATATTCTTTTAATGACCCATGGTATTTGCCAATTGGCGTTCTTAGTGCGTCGATAATGACAACTTCTTCCACGTACGTCACCTCCTCTTGAAATATATCATTAAATCCTCCAAAAAAGAATACCCCACATTCGGTTGTCGCACCCTTTTCTACTTTCTTTAATAAAGTTTAAATTCTAATCAATTCTTTTTCATTTTTTTCAAAAAATATGATACCTTAGAACGTGTAGCCTACTAAGTATGTAGAACATAAAGGAGCGACGGAATGAACGTTGGTATTGATAAAATAAATTTTTTTGTCCCCCCCTATTTTATAGATATGGTTGATCTAGCTCACGCCCGAGAGGTAGACCCGAATAAATTTACGATCGGGATCGGTCAAGATCAAATGGCGGTCAATAAAAAAACACAAGATATCGTCACCTTTGCCATGCACGCGGCAAAAGATATCCTTACGAAAGAAGATTTACAAGCAATTGATATGGTGATCGTCGGAACAGAATCTGGCATCGATGAATCAAAAGCTTCGGCAGTGGTTTTGCATCGCCTATTAGGTATCCAACCATTTGCACGGTCCTTTGAAATCAAAGAGGCGTGTTACGGCGCAACGGCGGGCTTACAATTTGCCAAAGCCCATGTACAAGCCAATCCACAAAGCAAAGTTTTGGTCGTGGCTTCAGATATCGCCCGTTATGGCTTAGCTTCTGGTGGCGAGCCCACTCAAGGTGTGGGCGCTGTTGCTATGTTGATCTCGGCGGATCCAGCAATTTTGCAGCTTGAAAATGATAATTTGATGTTGACGCAAGATATTTATGATTTTTGGCGTCCAGTAGGACATCAATATCCAATGGTAGATGGTCATTTGTCAAATGCCGTTTATATCGATTCTTTCAAACAAGTTTGGCAAGCCCATTGCGAAAAAAATCAGCGGACAGCAAAAGATTATGCGGCTTTGAGCTTCCATATCCCTTATACAAAAATGGGTAAAAAAGCCTTGTTGGCTGTTTTTGCCGAAGAAGATGAAACAGAACAAAAACGCCTGATGGCTCGCTATGAAGAATCGATCGTTTACAGCCGTCGTACCGGTAACTTGTATACTGGTTCACTGTATCTGGGCTTGATCTCTTTATTGGAAAATTCCTCTAGCCTGCAAGCAAATGATCGAATCGGATTATTTAGCTACGGATCAGGAGCGGTTGCTGAATTTTTCAGCGGCTTGTTGGTACCCGGCTATGAAAAACAGTTGGCGCAAGCGGCACACCAAGCGTTGCTCGATGACCGTCAAAAGCTAACGATCGCTGAATACGAAGCGATGTTCAATGAGACGATCGATATCGATCAAGATCAATCCTTCGAAGATGATCTGCTTTATAGTATTCGTGAAATCAAAAATACCATTCGTTATTATAAAGAAGAAAACGAATGACCCTGAAAAAAACTTTGCTTCTTTTTTAGCTAAAAAGCTTGAAGGAACAAAGTTTTTTTCTTTTTTTGAAAATGATTGAAACGAAACTTGTTTTCCAAACATTTTCTGCATGTTATTCAAAAATTTTCAGATAATTCAGGAAAAACATTTGACAGTCCGCTTTTTTTTGTCTATACTAAAATCAATTCAAGTTTGGAGGAACTTTTTATGTTAAACACGACCGTATCCCCACAACTGAATACCTTTTACTTTAGCTACTTTAGATAGTTTGTATTCATATCACATTATGGATGCAAACCAAAAACGAGTTTTGTTTGTATCTATGATGGCTAAAGCATTTTAACTTGAACTTGCAGCCATGTAGAAAATCTTCTAAATGGTTGCCAATATACGTTTACGCTTGGTATAGGATCGAATCCATTTAGACGATTGTCTGAATGGATTTTTTTGTTCAGGTAAACCCCCATAAAAAAAGAGACGATCATAGGAGGAATTACAATGAAAATGAAAAAATGGATCACGACTGGGTTACTGACAGCTTCACTACTGGCATTGGCAGCTTGCGGAGAATCAAGCAACACTTCGGAAGAAAACGACGGAACAAAAACAGTCGGTGTCTTACAATTGGTCGAACATGGCTCCTTGAATGCAGCCTATGAAGGGTTCAAAGAAGGCTTAGCAGAAGCGGGCTACACGGAAGGTGAAAACCTAACGATTGAATACCAAAATGCGCAAAACAGTCAAGACAATTTAAAAAGTATGAGCGAACGCCTAGTGAATGCCTCACCAGATCTTTTATTAGGCATTGCCACTCCTGCTGCTGTATCTTTAGCAAATGAAACCACCGATACCCCAATCGTAGTTACCGCAGTCACTGACTTAGTTGGAGCGAAATTGGCCGATTCAAATGAAGAACCTGGTCGCAACATCACCGGTACTTCAGACATGGTGCCGATTGAGCAACAGATCAACTTGCTGTTAAGCATCGTGCCTGATGCCAAAACGATCGGCATTATGTATAACGCAGGTGAAGCCAATTCAAAAATCCAAGCTGACTTGGCAGAAGAAGCCTTAAAAGCTGCGGGCGTTGATGTAAAAGTATTGACCGCCAATACAACCAATGATGTGCAACAAGTAACCACCAGCCTTGCAAAAGATGTTGACGGCATTTATGTTCCAACAGATAATACCTTTGCCTCTGCTGCTGCAATCGTCGGCGAAGTGGCCAAAGAAACCAAAACACCGATCGTCGCTGGTTCCGTAGAACAAGTCGATGATGGTGCCCTAGCAACTTACGGTATTGATTATAAATCCCTTGGCATTCAAACAGGGAAACTAGCGGCGAAAATTTTGGATGGCGATGCAGAGCCAGCAACGACGCCCGTTGAAACAGCGGATAATTTAGAGTTAGTCGTCAATGAAGAGATGGCTGCTGCTTTAGGGATTGATCCTGCCAGCATCACTGCACCAGAATAACCATACTAACTTAGATTTGAGGAAATCATATGAATTTAGTCGACACATTCTTGCTCTTACTACAATCTGCCACCTCTCAAGGGATCCTTTGGGCATTGCTGGCGATTGGTGTATTTTTAACCTTTCGTATTTTAGATATCGCTGATTTAACTGCAGAAGGGAGTTTCCCCTTAGGCGCTGGGATCGCAGCAATCAGTATTACGAATGGTATCTCGCCTATTTTAGCGAGTCTGATGGGCTTTGGCGGCGGCATGGTAGCCGGCTTAGTATCTGGTCTGCTGCACACAAAACTAAAAATCCCTGCCTTATTGGCGGGGATCATCACGATGACTGGACTGTATTCCATCACAAATCGTGTGATGGGTGCTCCCAACATCGCCTTGCTGGGGCAAGACACGGTCTTCACCCAATTTCAAGCCATGGGACTGACCAAAAACAATGCCGTGATTCTTGCAGGCTTTCTCTTCGCGGCAATCGTCATTTTGTGCTTGTTCCTCTTTTTCCGTACAGAGATCGGCTTAGCATTGCGAGCGACGGGCGACAATTTAGCTATGAGCGAGGCCAACGGCATCAACACTGATAACATGAAGATTATCGGCTATATGATCTCTAATGGCTGTATCGCCCTCTCTGGTGCCCTCTTAGCCCAAAACAATGGCTTCGCTGATTTGAACTCAGGGATCGGTACGATCGTGATCGGTTTAGCATCGATCATTATTGCAGAAGTTTTATTTGCCAATAAATCTTTGCTTTTGCGATTGATCACCATCGTGATCGGGGCAATCGTTTATCGCTTTATCTTGGCCGTCGTATTCGAATTCAATGTCGAGGCCAACGATATCAAATTGGCATCTGCAATCGTCTTAGTCATCTGCCTCTCCTTACCGCAGCTTCGTTCAAAACTAGGACTTAAAAAGATGCTGCCAAAAACCAAAGGAGGCCAATCCTAATGACTTCAGTCTTAACAATCGAGAATCTACACCAAACCTTTGAAAAAGGAACGATCAATGAAAACCATGTCTTGCGAGGCATTGACCTGACAATGAATACCGGTGATTTTATTACGATCATCGGTGGGAATGGTGCTGGAAAATCGACCCTCTTAAACAGTATCGCAGGAACGATCCCAACAGAACAAGGAAAAATCACCTTAGATGGGAAAGACATTACCCGTTTATCCGTGACCAAACGGTCAAAAGATATTAGTCGGGTCTTTCAAGATCCACGTATGGGGACCGCGGTTCGTTTGACCGTTGAAGAAAATTTAGCATTGGCTTACAAACGCGGCCAAGTCCGCGGATTTGCAACAGGCGTCAAAGCGAAAAACCGCGCGTTTTTCCAAGAGAAGTTAGCCAGCTTAAACTTAGGCTTAGAAAATCGCCTTTCTGCTGAGATCGGTTTGCTATCAGGCGGACAGCGGCAAGCCATCACCCTCTTGATGGCAACGTTGCAGCAGCCTAAATTGATTTTATTAGATGAACATACCGCGGCCCTTGATCCTAAAACCTCATTGACGGTCATGGCATTGACCGATCAGTTGATTCGGTCCCAACAGTTGACGGCTTTCATGGTCACTCATGACATGGAAGATGCCATTCGTTATGGCAATCGCCTGATCATGCTTCATCAAGGCAAGATCGTCGTAGACATTGCCGGTGAGCAAAAGCAGCATTTGACGGTCCCTGAATTGATGGAAATGTTCCATCAAAATAGTGGTGCTGAGTTGAAAGATGACCAACTGCTCTTACGCTCTTAACAAGCAAAAAAGGCACGTAGAAAGAATCCTCCTTTCTACGTGCCTTTTGCTGTAATCACACTGCTTGCAAAAGCCTTACTTCGCTTCATTTTCTGCAATGATGTCCGTTACCTTCATCAAGCGAGTCAATGTTGCTCGTTCGTCTTCTGCCAGATTGCTTTCGATGTATTGAATGGTTTCTGTCAGCTTGGGAATCGTCATATACTCTAACGCATTGACTCTTCGTCTCGTCCGTTCGATCTCATTGGCCATCAGTTGACAGGTTTTCTCGATCTCGGCCAACTGCAGCATCACTGGTAGCATTTGATCCAGATGGGACAACGAGAGATCCAGCTCACTGGTGGTACTCACAAAACCGTAGGAAAAATCATCATCCGAGCTTTCTTCTTCGTAAACAGGGTTCAACACTGGCACATCCATATTCATGATGGTTCGGCTTTGCACATCTAAGGTCACTTTATTCAAAGGGATCATAAAGGCTTCTTGCAAAACGACATCGGGAATACTACTAGAAGCCAGCACATACTCTTCCATTCCTGCTTGCAATGCGGTCTCCATCTTTTTACGAAGTTCCTGGTTTTTCTTTACTAGCTGAATGAACTGACGTACTAGCTCATCTTGCTTGTCTTTCAATAATTTGTGACCACGGGTTGCCGTCGTCAGCCGCTTTTTCAAACGACTTAGTTCCATCCGTGTCGGATTGACATTTAAGATCGCCATTAAGAACTCACATCCTCGTCCGTTGGGTAATAGGCGTCGATAAATTCTTCTTTGATACGGCTCAACTCTTGTTTTGGCAAGGTAGCTAATAGCTTCCAGCCTAAATCTAACGTTTCTTCAATCGTCCGATTGGTTTCAAATCCTTGATTGACGTACTCTTTTTCAAAAAGATCAGCAAAGCGCGCGTACTTTTTATCAAGGTCAGATAAGGCAGACTCCCCTAAAACGATCGATAGCTCTTTGGCAGCTTTCCCATCGGAATAGGCGGCATAGATTTGATTCATCGTTGCCGCATGATCGGCACGGGTCTTACCTTCTCCCGTTCCTTTGTCCTTCAACCGTGAAAGACTTGGTAAAATATCCACTGGCGGGTTGATATTACGCTTGTAAAGGTCCCGCGACAAAATAATTTGTCCTTCCGTGATATAGCCGGTCAAATCAGGAATCGGGTGGGTTTTATCGCCATCTGGCATCGTTAAGATCGGTATTTGTGTGACCGATCCTTCTTTGCCCATCAAACGTCCTGCCCGTTCATACAGCGTCGCTAAATTGGTGTATAGATACCCTGGATAGCCGCGACGTCCTGGAACTTCTCGGCGGGCAGCGGAGATTTCTCGCAACGCTTCACAGTAATTCGTCATATCGGTCATGATCACTAAGACGTGCATGCCTTTTTCAAAAGCCAAATACTCTGCTGCGGTCAATGCCATCTTAGGTGTAGCGATCCGTTCGATTGCTGGATCATTGGCAAGGTTCATAAACAAAACAGAACGATCTAACGCACCGGTTTTGCGGAATTCATCCACGAAAAATTCAGCTTCTTCAAAAGGGATCCCAATTGCTGCGAAGACGATCGCGAAATTGCCTTCTTGGCTAGGTACTGTTGCTTGTCGTGCGATTTGAGCAGCAATCTCTTTATGAGGCAAACCAGACGCAGAAAAAATTGGTAGTTTTTGTCCACGAACTAATGTATTTAAATGATCGATCGTTGAGATCCCCGTTTGGATAAATTCATCTGGGAAGTCCCTCGCCATCGGATTGATGGCTTCACCGTTTACATCGATGCGTTTTTCTGGCAAGATTCTCGGGCCATTATCTTTTGGTTTTCCTAAACCGTCAAACACCCGGCCCATCATATCTAGAGAAACTCCTAGCGTCAAACCAGTCCCTAGAAATCTTGCTTTGCTTTCTTCTGCACTCAAATTACTGGTACCTTCAAAGACTTGGACAACAGCATTGTCATCACTGACTTCCAGTACTTGTCCTTGACGGATCTCGCCTGTGTCCATGCGGACCTCAACGAGTTCGTCGAATTTCACGCCTCGAACATTTTCGACCACCATTAAGGGGCCAGCAATTTCGGAAACTGTACGATATTCTTTTAACATCAATGAACACCTCCAGTTTCAATGATTCGTTGTAACATTTCTTTGATGTCATGCTTGATCGTATCCAAGCGAGTCAATTCTTCTTCAGGAATGTATTTGCTGCGGGCGATGCGCTCACGCAGATCAACCGTTCCTTTGGTGATCTCATCTAAGTAAGCACCTAGCTGCAATGCACGCTGTGCTTGTTCATTAAAGTAGAGAATGTTTTCCAGCATCTTGAACTGCTTGTTGCGGGAAGTGTACGTATCAACGTCATCGAAGGCGTTTTGCTGCAAGTAGTCTTGTCTTAAAGAACGAGCAGTCATCATCGTCAAGCGGTCTTTCTGGGAAAGAGAGTCCATCCCTACCAGCTGAACGATTTCTTCTAATCGGCTTTCCTCTTGGAGAATCGCCATGGATTCATTGACTAGCTCCGACCAGCGATCACCTAATAATTGATCCAAATAAGAATTGATTTGATCCTCATAAAGGGAATAGGAATTCATCCAGTTGATGGATGGAAAATGCCGCTTTTGCGCCAACATACTATCCAATGCCCAAAAGACTTTCACGATTCGCAAGGTATTTTGAGTGACCGGTTCTGAGATGTCTCCTCCAGCAGGTGAAACCGCACCAATTGCGGTAATGCTTCCTTCTCGAGGCTGCGTGCCTAATGAATGGAAACGCCCTGCTCGCTCATAGTATTCCGCAATTCGACTTCCAAGGTAAGCCGGATAGCCTTCATCTCCTGGGATCTCTTGCAAGCGCCCACTCATTTCCCGCAGTGCTTCTGCCCAACGAGAAGTTGAGTCTGCCATGATGGCAACACTATAGCCCATGTCACGGTAATATTCCGCGATCGTGATTCCTGTATAGATCGAGGCTTCCCGAGCAGCAACTGGCATATTCGACGTATTGGCGATCAATACCGTTCGTTCCATGATCGACTTGCCGGTATTCGGATCGATCAACTCAGGAAATTCGTTCATGACATCCCGCATTTCGTTGCCCCGCTCACCGCAACCGACATAGACCACGATATCCACATCTGACCATTTAGCGATCTGATGCTGAACGACTGTTTTTCCAGCACCAAAAGGTCCAGGAACAGCAGCTGAGCCGCCTTTTGCCACTGGAAAATAGGTGTCGATGACTCGCTGTCCAGTGACTAGCGGTTCGCCTGGATTTAATTTAGCAGTAACTGGCCGCGGTTGACGCACTGGCCATTTCTGAACCATCGTCAAGGATTTTTCACCATCGATGGTTTCTAAAACACAGATCACTTCAGTAATCGCAAAATTTCCCACCATGATTTCTTTGACGGTCCCTTCATAGTTTGGTGGCACCATGATCTTATGCTCGATCACCGAAGTTTCTTGTACTGAACCTAAAATATCACCGGCTTGTACAGTATCGCCGACTTGTACTTGTGGGACGAAGGTCCATTTCTTTTGGCGATTCAGTGGATCGATGGTGACCCCCCGCTCCAAAAAATCACTCTCTGTTTGCGACATAAATGTATCTAATGGTCGTTGGATCCCATCAAACATCTGAGTCAACAAACCTGGTGCTAGTTCGACAGACAATGGTGCGCCTGTCGTTTCTACGGGCTCGCCTGGTCCGATCCCCGCTGTTTCTTCGTATACTTGGATCGAAACCAGCCCTTTTTTGATCTCAATGATCTCACCGATAAGGCCCTTGTCACTGACTTTGCAGATTTCGTGGATTTTTGCGCCACTTAATCCTGAGGCGGTGACCAGTGGTCCCGATACTTTTTCAATTGTGCCAAATGCCACATTTATTCCTCCTAGCTGGCTGACTTGTCTGTTATGAATCTAATATATTCATTCCTACCGCTTTTTCCACATTTTGCTGAATGCGTGCCATGCCGATCCCTAAACTACCCGTACTACTTGGAATCGGAATGATCGCTGGTGTCGGTACTTCTTCGTAACGACGAATGATCGGTTCTAATTGCTCGATCAACCGCTCGGTCAAAAAGATCACACCATACGCTTCAGCCATCTCTTCTAATTGTTGGGCGGCTTCATCCAAATCGCTGACTGGAAAGATATCGATCCCCAGCCCTTTGAAAGGCAAGATCGAGTTCTTACCACCCATCATTGCTATTTTTTTATGCATAACTATCACGCACCCGACTTCTTAAAATCTCTTCTGGCACCTTATTGATTTTACCAATCAAGAGAATACGCAAATTCTTGCTTTCAATTTCCTTGGCATACAGATACCCTGCCAATGCTGACGGCCCAAAAGGCACGATTTTTTGTTCTTTGAGCTTCGCCATTAGAAAATTGTCTTTGCGTATATCAAAGGTATTCAAGGTCTTCTTTTCTACCAATTCTTCATAACTATGATTGATCAGCTCTTTATAAGGGGTTCCTTGCAAGTATCCCACAAACGCCTCAAGAGAAGTTGTGATTTCTGCTAACAACTCACTTGCAGGTAAATTCCCATGGTCGGCTAAAACTGCGCTGATAAAGCCGCGCTTGCGTTTCATCGCGTAACTGCGCAACGTTGTTGAAATATTGAAGATATCGATTTGACGGCGAATCAAGCTTTGCAGCAACTCGTCTTGGTATTCTTTACCGATCGTCCATAATTGCTCCCAATAATGGTTGTCAAAGATGATATCGATGGACTGGACTTCATGATAGTTCTCAATATAAGAAAAGACTTCTTCCACACAGGCAACCATCTCTTGCGCGACCTGAGTACTTTTTCTGGTCTTGACCAGATCTTTAAGGACGGAAAGTGGCTGGGTGCCGATTGGGACGAGATACGCCGAAAAATCTTCTTGCATATACGCCGCTTTTACTAAAACTTTCAGATTTTGATAGTCATATTTCAAAGCAAAGAAATCAACGATCGCTTTTTCTGGTGTCAACTGATACATCGTTTCGTATACCCGTTTCAACTCAGCCATCAGGACTTGTTCAAAATCGTGTACACGATCATCTTCATTGATGAAGTCACCATAAACCGTTTCTTGCAGCATCCCATAGATTTCCTCTGCGCTGGCAGCTGAGAGCATTCGCTCATAGCGACTACGATCGAATAATTGCGATTCATACGTCCGAATTCTCGTATTCAACGTATTATATTTGATGTCATTCATCTGTTTGCACCTGCTTACTGTTCAAAAATCAATTGCAGTAACGTATTGCTTAACTCTTCTTTGTTGGCTTCTAGTAGCGCATCAAAGGTAAAATTCAACTCAATTGCTTCTTGTCGCAACAAAAAGCCACCCTTGCGAGGGATCGTTTTATTTACCAGTTTCAGCTGAACCTCTGGGACCGATGCTTGCAACTTAGTAAGAAATTCCTCATCTACAAAATGACGGGACTTCTCACCTAAAAGCAACTCGACCTCACCAGTTAACCGTGCATTCGCCAAGCCTTTCGCGATAAACGTATAAAATGCTGCCTGATCCATCGTGTTTAAACGGGTCAAAGCCTCAGAAAACAGCTCATCTAAGACGGACTGCTTTGCTGCCAAGACCTTGTTTCTTGATTGGATATGCACATCTGAGATTTCCAAATACATCGCAGCACGTTTTTCTTTTTCATAAAAAGCTAACCGTTCATTAAGCTCTTTTTCTAACTGTGCTCGTTTTAAATTTTCTTGGTTTTCACTTTCTTTTTGTGCTTCTTTGATTTGAAGCTGGTATTTCTTTTCCGCATCAGCGGTTATTTTGTCAGTTAAACGTGTAATATCAGACATTCACTTTTCCCTCCTCTTAATTCAAGACAAGCAAGAAGGAAATCACGAACCCTAAAATACAATACGTTTCCATCATCGCTACCAAGATAATTCCTTTGGTCACATGTTCTGGTTTTTTTGCTAAAATCTGCATCGCAGCACTTGCGGCACGTCCTTGCCATTTACCGGCGATAATTGCTGTTAACGCGATCGGTAATGAAGCGATAAACAAATACAACCCGCGATCGAATGAGATCGAACCACTGATCTGACCAAAAATCATAAAGGAGATTACAAAGCCGTATAGCCCCTGGGTACTAGAAAGCAATTCCAAAATCAACGCTTGCCCGAATTTCTCTGGCTGCTCTGAGATCAAGCCTGATGCTGCTTCACTGGTCATCCCAACACCGATCGTTGATCCGATACCACCACAAATCGTTGCGGTCGCTACACCTAAAGCTGCAAAAACAATTCCACCATTTTCGTAAAAGAAACTAATCCAATTTTCCATTATTATCCTCCTGTAACTTTTCTTCTGAGATGATCTCTACATAATTTTCATTTGATTTGAACGGGTCAAAGGCACGTCCGCCCCCCGTAAAGAATTTTCCAAAATACTCCAAATACTGCAAGCGAATACCATGAACATACGCACTAAGGTAACTTAAGAAAATATTCAGGCCATGTAGCGCCACAAATAATAAGATACCGACGGTAAACCGGGCTGCTGGCGGCAAGTAGCTAATGATCAAGTTGAAGGCTGAGGCGATACTTCCGCCGGCAACCCCTAACGCCATCAGACGGGTGTAACTGATCAAGTCACCAACATAATTGGTCACATCCATCAATCCGTACAATCCAGAACCGATTTTTCCTGCCAACGTTTTTCCTTCTAAACTGCCTCCGATTGCCACTGCTAAAAGACTGGCAGCGATCATTACGATCCCAATCATTTGTAACGGGGTGTCAGGGAAAAGCAGCATTCCTGCGGCGACAAAAACGACACTGATCAAAAAGACGATCCACGAACCGGCTTGGAACATCGCAGCCAGTTTCTGGTCTTTTTTCTTCCATAAAATATAGAATTTCAGCGCCAAGCCAAACATGATCTGAATGTACCCAAAGATCACGGATAAGACTAAGATCTGATTGACATCATCCTGGGCAGACAACAGTTGGAATGAGAATTCAAATCCAAAGAAGTTGCCATAGATCAAGCCCCAAATAATCGTAGGGATCGAGCACAACTGAAAGAGGGTCAAATTTTGTTCCAGGCCTTTGCTGAGGTGGAACAGCTTTTTCCCCAGGAATGTCGCCAGAAACAAGAGCAACCCATAGCCAAAATCGGCAACCATCATCCCGAATGCCACCATGTAAAAAGGCGCCATAAATGGTGTCGGATCTAACTCGTCATATTGCGGCAAGCTGTACATCCGAACAAGTCCTTCAAAAGGTTTGATCCAACGTGCGTTTTCTAATAAAATCGGCACATCAGCCAGCTCTTTTTCCGTCACTTCTTGGTATTCGAGGTAATAGTTATCCGTGGTCCCTTTTTTGATACGTTTTTCTAATTCGGCCGCCCCATCAACAGGAACCCAGCCAGAAATCGATACCGCATGAGTCGAACGCAAAAGCATTTTACTGCTTTTTAAGCGGGTGATCGCTCCATCTAAATACTCGGCAACGATCCGCAAGGTTTCTTGCTCTTTTGTCATCGCACCAAGAGAAGCTTTGATTTCTTTTTCTTCATCAATTAGACGTTGGGATTTTTCTTTCATCGTTTGCAGATCTTCTTCTGGAATCCCCTCATAAGGGTAGATGTATTGCTCGAAGGCTGCTTTCTTTAGAAGAGTAGTTACTTTTTCTTTTACATCTTTATGGAAAAGTACCAATAAGTAAGTTGTCGTTTGTGATTGATAAATGGTTTCGACATAGACAAGCGGCAGCTTTTCACTGTTGGTCGTAAAGTCAGCCATTTCAGAAGTAGGAATCGATCCTAACAAGCCACCTGATTTTTTTAATTCTTTTAAAACAGCTGGTCGTTCTTTGAAATACTTCCAGATCGACAGTTCTGCTTCTTGTGCTAATACATCGCGTTTTTCTTGATCAATCAAGCGAAGACGTTTGTCTTGTTTACGAAGGGTTTGGCATAATTCTTGCCAAGGATAGGTGTGGGCTGTTTCAGCCAATTCTTGAAGGGTATATTTTTTGATTGGTTGCCGCAGTTGTGCCAGCATTCCTTTTTTGGGTACATATTCTTCTAAAAAATTTAAGCTCCAGTTGACTTGACCAAACTGGTTCTCCATTTCTTCTTCAGACTGTTCCTCGCGAACCGGTGTCAAAACACCCGTCGTTTCTTCAGAATCATAATATTTTTCCGAAGAAAGCAGTTCTACGCCTTGAAAGTCTTGCAGCTGCTCTAAAACAGCTTCTTTCTGATCGTAAAAGGTCAACAGACTGAACTTTTGCATTTTTGCAATTGCCATTTATGTCACAACCTTATTTATTATTATTGCTAATGCTTCTTCTTTCAATTCATTAGGGATCGTTCGCAGTGTTTCCACTTCTGCTTGGGTCTTAGCCAAGAGTGGTTCCTTAGACTGTACCAACTCAGCTGCGATTTTTTGGTTGATTGCTTCTTTTTGTTGGGCTTCTTTTTCTGCCAACTCTTTTTTAAACGCCTTCAACCGTTCTTCTCTTGCTTGTGCCAATTGTTTTTTTTCTGCTTCTGCTTCTTTATTTTTATTTTCCGCAAATTGCTCTGCTTCTTGTAATAATCGAATGGCATCTACTGTCATTTTCTCACCTGCTTTCACTTTTTTTCCGCAAAAAAAACCACTACAAATCAAGCATATGGCATTCGCTGATCGTAGGGTGTCAAAAATCAATAAGTGGCAAATACCTTCACCTATTTCCGTTTTCTAATATAACCGTAACATAAATTTTGCGATAGAACAAGGTTCCTAGCGTTTTTTTATAGTCTTTACATATAAAAGTCACAAAAATTACACATTTTCACAAAAAGAAATCCTTTTCATTTTATTGGGGGTTAAATGATGACAAAAAAGAAAGATTAGAAACAAAAATGATGTTTCAAATCTTTCTTTTAGTTTTTTCTCGTCTTTTTCTTAACTTAAATGCTTCTAAAGAAAAGGCAAGTATTTAAAATAACAAATAATTGTCCTACTCACGTATAAACGGCATACTCATACAGCGAGGACCCCCGCGTCCGCGAACCAATTCGCTGCCCGAGATTTCATTCAAAATGACTCCTGCCTCTTTTAACAGCCCATTGGTAATGGTGTTGCGGTCATAGACCACGACTTCTCCAGGTGCAATCGCCAAGGTATTAGACCCATCATTCCATTGCTCTCTAGCTGCCGCTGCTAAATCGTCTCCACCACAGCGGATCAAGTGTACTTCAGGCAAATCTAAATAACGGCAAAGAATGTTTTCCAACGTATCTTTTTCCTCATATACTCGCACACCGTCCTTGTGTTTAGTGATTGAATACAGCGAAAGTTCTCCCTCGATTTCTGGATGGATCGTGAACTTATCATGATCCACCATCGTGAAGACCGTATCTAAATGCATAAATTTTCGTTCCTCGCCGATATTAAATGCCAAGATATGTTCGAAACTCGGTTCTGTGGCAAAAATCGTTTCGGCAATTTTTTCAATTGAGGCAACTTCTGTTCGTTGAGAGATCCCGATCGCCACGATTTTATCTGATAAAATCAGCTGATCCCCGCCTTCCATCCGCGTCGTTTCGTCCCGATGATACAAAAAGTTCGTCTCATTGCGGGCAAACATCGGATGGTGCGTAAAAATTTGTTTTCCGTAGAGGGTTTCCCGTCTTCTCGTTGCAGAATACATTCGATTCAAGGAAACACTGTGACCAATCGTCGCAAACGGATCTCGCGTGAAATATAGGTTTGGCATTGGATCGATCAAGAAAGGATATTCTGTTTCAACGATTGCCGTTAAGTTACTGGCTTTTGAAATTTCTACCTCACTTTTTTTCAAGCCCGCCATCGTATGATCGATAAAGGCGCGATTGTCTTTAATCGACAGGAAAAAGTTGCGCACTTCGTTGCGAATCTCTTCATCAAGGATCGTTGTTTCATTTAAATAGTCTTCTAAAAAGGCCTCTTTGGCACCAGTTGTTGTCAATGTTTCAGCAGCTAGATCCTCCAAATAAAGGACTTCCACCCCTTTGCTTCTTAACGTATCCGCAAAAAAATCATGTTCTTTTTGCGCTTGGGTTAAAAAAGGAATATCATCAAACAACAATCGATCAAGATAATCCGGCATCAAGTTTTCTAATTCTGCGCCTGGACGATGCAGCAGCACCCGTTTTAAAGGGGCAATCTCAGAAAAAATCTGTATTGGCTGGTTCATGAACTTGTCTCTCCTTCTTGGCAATTTTGTTGAATAACTTATGTCATTCATTTTTTATGATTCCTCATCACATAATTATTCATTTCTCTGACTCATCGTGTTTTTTCTACTCGTGATTCAAAGTTTTTTTAGATCCTATAGTTATAAACATGCATTTCAGCAAAAAGAAACCCTCGATAAAAAAACAACTAGCTGAGAATATAAATTCTAGATACTTTAATTTACCGCCTTTTTCAATTGTATATTTTTGTTAAAAAAACAGCAAGGCAAAAGAACTGATGGACGATAGTCCTAGCTGCGAAACCAGCTTGAATTATTTTTGTTTTTTTGGATCATTTCATGATTTTCAAATGATACCGCTATCAAACAGATAAATATTTGCTATGATTCAAGTATCTTGATGCTAAAGAAACGTCTATAAAGGAGCGATTGGATGAAAACGCAACGTCAACTTTACTATGGTGCCGACTACAATCCTGAACAATGGTCTAAAGAAGTCATTCTTGAAGATATGGGCTTAATGAAAGAAGCAGGTGTGAACTATGTAAGTATCAATATTTTTGGCTGGGTCAATCTGCAGCCAGATGAATCCACCTATGATTTTGACTTTCTGGACTGGTTGATGAATCTTTTATATGAAAACAATATCATGATCGACCTAGCCAATGGAACGGCTTCGCCTCCCGCTTGGCTTGTTCAAAAACATCCTGAGATGCTGCCTGTGACCATTCATGGCAATCGACTGGTTCATGGGGCGCGCCAGCACTACTGTCCGACTTCCCCTATCTATCGTCAATATGCCACCGATTTGTCGGAAGCAGTCGCAAACCGTTATGCCAATCATCCAGGGCTAGTCATGTGGCATATCAATAACGAATATACCTGTCACATCCACGAGTGTTATTGCGATCATTGTCGGAAAAGATTTCAGACATGGTTAGCAGAGAAATATCAGACCATCGCTGGATTGAATGATGCTTGGTCAACCAAGTTTTGGAGTCAATCCTATGGCAGCTGGGAGGAAATTTTTCTACCTGAAGCGATGCCGACCTTCAAAAATCCTGCGCAGCAGTTAGACTATCGCCGTTTTCTTTCCGACATGAATCTGGAGCTCTATCAACTCGAAAAGGCGGCGATCGCAAAATATTCACAAGAAATCCCTTACATGACCAATCTGATGGGCTTGCACAAATACGTGGATGGGTTTAAATGGGCACCTGAAATGGATGTAGTCAGCTGGAATTCGTACCCGAATCCCTTTGAAAAGATCCCTTACCCGCAATTTCTTGCTAACGATCTAACTCGTAGTTTAAAGAAAAAACCTTTTTTGATCATGGAACAAGCCACCAGCGCCGTTAATTGGCGGCAAATCAATGGTGCCAAGATACCCAACCAGCTGCGTCTTTGGAGTTATGAAGCGCTCGCTCATGGCGCTGATGGCATCATGTTCTTCCAATGGCGGCAGTCTCGTGGCGGTGCGGAAAAATTTCATAGTGCGATGGTGCCTCACGGAGATCCTCATTCAAGCCGTATCTTTCGTGAATGTGCGCAACTAGGCAACGAATTTTCGCAACTGTCGGATATCGTTGGGACGCGCTTCTTGGCTGATGTCGCGGTTGTCTTTGACTGGGAAAATTGGTGGGCGCTGGAATTGGATGCCAAACCAAGCACCTTAAAGTACATTCATCAGTTACGCAGCCTGTATGGCGCGCTAAGGGCGTTAAATCTGAGCGTAGACTTTGTCCATCCTTCCGAATCCCTAGACGGCTATCCTTTAGTGATCGCCCCAAATCTCTATTCAGCACCAGAAGCCTTCGGTAAGAAAATCAATGATTACGTGCGACAAGGTGGCATCTTCTTGACGAATTTCTTTAGTGGGATCGTCAATGAATATGACCAAGTCTATCTTGGGGGCTATCCAGGACTGTTTAGGGACACCTTAGGGATCATTGTAGAAGAGTTTTACCCAATGAAAGCAGCTATCCATCACCAAATTGACTTCCAAGGTCGTCGGTACGACAATTCTCTATGGGAGGAAGTCATTCATCTAAATGGTGCGAAAGCTTTGGCAACCTTCCAATCCGGTTATTTGTCCGATAAGCCAGCCATTACTATGAATCAGATCGACGATGGGTATGCGTATTACGTGGGAACAGAATTGTCTCTTGAAGGGCTAACTACATTTTTAGCGACCATTCTGGAAAATCATAAATTAGCGACTCATGCCCAGCACTTCTTGGCTGCTCCTACTGAAGTCTCCGTTACCTGTCGCAAAGGTGCTGGCTATACACTCGTCTTTCTCTTAAACCATACCGAGCAGACAACCAAAGTGAAGCTGAAAGCCCCTGGAGCAGACCTTCTAACCAAAGAAACCAGACAGTTGGTAGTTCTGAAACCAAAAGAAGTCGCAGTTCTTAAGTATGTTGATTGATCTAAGGAAAAAGAA
>NZ_JBIOQK010000001.1:2637500-3492500 GCF_051713685.1 Enterococcus sp. DIV1059_2
GAGTACTTCTTCTAGCGATAGAAGGTTGCTCAAGAAAATAAGCGTTGAACTTATTAAAAAACTCTTTTAACATTTCAACTCGGTGTGTGTTACTTGTTTTGATTATTTCTTCGATATCCAGTTTTCAATGAACAAAGCTTAACGACCATTGTCGTTAATGGAGCCTAGCGGGATCGAACCGCTGACCTCCTGCGTGCAAAGCAGGCGCTCTCCCAGCTGAGCTAAGGCCCCGGGTATTTACTTGAGAGTAGACCTCTCAAAACTGAACAAAGGCAAACGATGTGTAGTCTTCCGAAATATTCCTTAGAAAGGAGGTGATCCAGCCGCACCTTCCGATACGGCTACCTTGTTACGACTTCACCCCAATCATCTATCCCACCTTAGGCGGCTGGCTCCAAAAAGGTTACCTCACCGACTTCGGGTGTTACAAACTCTCGTGGTGTGACGGGCGGTGTGTACAAGGCCCGGGAACGTATTCACCGCGGCGTGCTGATCCGCGATTACTAGCGATTCCGGCTTCATGTAGGCGAGTTGCAGCCTACAATCCGAACTGAGAGAAGCTTTAAGAGATTAGCTTAGCCTCGCGACTTCGCAACTCGTTGTACTTCCCATTGTAGCACGTGTGTAGCCCAGGTCATAAGGGGCATGATGATTTGACGTCATCCCCACCTTCCTCCGGTTTGTCACCGGCAGTCTCGCTAGAGTGCCCAACTAAATGATGGCAACTAACAATAAGGGTTGCGCTCGTTGCGGGACTTAACCCAACATCTCACGACACGAGCTGACGACAACCATGCACCACCTGTCACTTTGCCCCCGAAGGGGAAGCTCTATCTCTAGAGTGGTCAAAGGATGTCAAGACCTGGTAAGGTTCTTCGCGTTGCTTCGAATTAAACCACATGCTCCACCGCTTGTGCGGGCCCCCGTCAATTCCTTTGAGTTTCAACCTTGCGGTCGTACTCCCCAGGCGGAGTGCTTAATGCGTTTGCTGCAGCACTGAAGGGCGGAAACCCTCCAACACTTAGCACTCATCGTTTACGGCGTGGACTACCAGGGTATCTAATCCTGTTCGCTCCCCACGCTTTCGAGCCTCAGCGTCAGTTACAGACCAGAGAGCCGCCTTCGCCACTGGTGTTCCTCCATATATCTACGCATTTCACCGCTACACATGGAATTCCACTCTCCTCTTCTGCACTCAAGTCTCCCAGTTTCCAATGACCCTCCCCGGTTGAGCCGGGGGCTTTCACATCAGACTTAAGAAACCGCCTGCGCTCGCTTTACGCCCAATAAATCCGGACAACGCTTGCCACCTACGTATTACCGCGGCTGCTGGCACGTAGTTAGCCGTGGCTTTCTGGTTAGATACCGTCAAGGGATGAACATTTTACTCTCATCCTTGTTCTTCTCTAACAACAGAGTTTTACGATCCGAAAACCTTCTTCACTCACGCGGCGTTGCTCGGTCAGACTTTCGTCCATTGCCGAAGATTCCCTACTGCTGCCTCCCGTAGGAGTCTGGGCCGTGTCTCAGTCCCAGTGTGGCCGATCACCCTCTCAGGTCGGCTATGCATCGTTGCCTTGGTGAGCCGTTACCTCACCAACTAGCTAATGCACCGCGGGTCCATCCATCAGTGACGCAAAAGCGCCTTTCAACTTTCTTCCATGCGGAAAATAGTGTTATACGGTATTAGCACCTGTTTCCAAGTGTTATCCCCTTCTGATGGGCAGGTTACCCACGTGTTACTCACCCGTTCGCCACTCTTTTTCTTTCGGTGGAGCAAGCTCCGGTGAAAGAAAAAGCGTTCGACTTGCATGTATTAGGCACGCCGCCAGCGTTCGTCCTGAGCCAGGATCAAACTCTCATAATGATTTGTTTGAATGACCATACGGTCATTAAGCTCATAAAAATTAACTTTGCTAGCTATTGCTTGCATGTATTTGTTTCAATAAATTGAAACGTCCTACACATTGGTTCGTTTGCTTGCTTTGTTCAGTTTTCAAAGGTCTACCGTGCTGTGTTAGCAACTTTTATATCATATCAGAGCGACGTTTGTTTGTCAACTCTTTTTTAAAAGTTTTTTTCAAGAAGTTGTTATTTAACTTCTTCCTTAACCTCAGCGACTTTTTTATCTTACCATCTCAACCGTTATATGTCAAACACTTTTTTGAAAAATTTTTTTGATTTATTAGGTTTTTCAGAGATGATATTTTTTCGACTTTGTTATAATAACACTTGTAAAATGTTTCGTCAACAACTAATTTCAAAAAAGATCAATCAGTGTTTGTTACAAATGCCTTAACAAGGACAAGTAATAATATAGCAATTCTTAAAGGAAAAATCAACTAAAAAAATAGGCTTTTTAGCAACTATTTTTATAAGCGAATTATTCATTGTCAAACGATTCGAACGTTCGTTTATAAGAAGTATTTTGCGGCTAAATCTATCATTAATGGATAAAAAAAGAGAACTTAAGCTTTTCGCCTAACGTTCTCTTTTCGTCCGATCTTCTGATTGAACGATCGGTATATAGATTCGAAAGATCGTTCCTTGACCGATGACACTCTCTGCTGAAATTTTTCCTTTATAGCTTTCCAATAACTGTTTCGCAATAGAGAGCCCTAGCCCGTTTCCGCCTTTGGTTCTAGCACGGGCTTTATCTACCCGATAGAAACGATTAAAGATCTTGTCGAGGTCTTCTTTGGAGATCCCCTCACCAAAGTCTTGAATGGCAATTTCAAAGGATTGCCGATCCAACGAAATGGATAGATGAACTTCTTTTCGATCAGTGGAATATTTCACTGCGTTATCCAAGACAATAATAATGATCTGTTCAAAATGATTGCGATAGATTTTCAGCTTCAACTCATGGTATAAGTCATCATCCAATGTAAAAACAAAATCCGGATACAGTATTTTAAAGTTATTGAAGACTTGATAGACAACTTCTTTTGCATTGGTTGTTTCATTTGCATAATGAACATCCACTTGTTCCGCTCTTGAGAGATCCAACATTTCCTGTACTAGCGTCTTCATCCGACTGATCTCTTGCATACTGGCTGCCAGAGACTCATCCAAAATCTCTGGATCGTCTTTTCCCCAACGCTGCAACAGATTCATATGTCCTTCAATGATCGCCACAGGCGTTCGCAACTCATGAGAAACGTCTTCGACGAATCGCTCTTGCTGTTCAATGTATAGGCGCATGCGATCCAGCATTTCGTTAAAGATATCTGCTAAATCAGACAGTTCATCGTTCGTATTTAATTCTGGCATATGCACCGTTGACTGTGGGTTTTTCCGAACGGTTTCCATCGTATCTCGCAAGACCTTTAACGGCTGAAGGAAATACGCTGATAAAAAGAACCCAAGCACACTACTAAGAATCAGAGAAACGACTTCTAAGATAATCAAAGTCAGCAGCAGTTTGCTGCGTATTTCGTAAAAAGAAGTCAATTCATAAAATGTTTGTGCATAGCCAATCCGCTCTCTGGTGCCTTTTGAATAGATGGGTTGGATCGAGAGAAAGCCTGTGATACCATCCAGCGTTACGATGGTTGGCGCTTTGCGCTGCGTGTCGATCAGTGCTAAATCATTCTCATGGGTTTTAAACACAAGATCCTCATTCAAATTATAAACAAACAAGCTCAACGGCGCTTGGCCTAATTCCGAAATAAAGGAATCGATTTTCATTAAGTTGCCATCGATCGTTGAAGTGCGATCATAAATGCTCGTCGTCCCCGCATCATTTTTGGTTAAATTACGATACGTCCGAACCAATGTTAGTTCTTGATCCGAATTGGCTAAACGAGAAGCAACCTCTGACATCGTCCGCTCCACATTGTTTTCTTCTTTAGCGACGATCAAATTCACCGATGTTTTATAGGTGATCACAGCAAAGATCGTAAATACGACGAATATAAAGAAAGAACTTGCGAAGGCCCACTTTACAGTTAAAGAAGGCCCCTTCAGTTCTTTTAATTTTTTCATTCTTTTTTTAAGGTTCACGACCGCATCACATAACCTGTACCACGAACGGTTTGGATATAGCTTTCCTCCCCTGGCACATCAATTTTATTTCGTAAGTAGCGGATGTAAACATCGACAACGTTGGTTTCAACTTCTGTCTCATAGCCCCAGACTTTGTTTAATAAAACATCTCTGGCTAAAACGACATTGACGTTTTCCATTAAAGTCAACAATAGCTCATATTCGCGTTTTGTTAGTTCAATGACATCTGTTCCACGTCGAACGACACGGTTTTCTTTTTCAATCGTTAGATCGCGGTAAGTGATCGTGGTTTGTTTTGCGACGTTTTTGTCCCCTTCGATATCGATACGGCGAAGCAACGCACGTAAGCGTGCCAGCAATTCTTCAATTGCAAAAGGCTTCACAATATAATCATCAGCACCATGATCCAAACCTGATACTCGATCAATCACAGAATCTCTCGCGGTCATCATGATGATCGGGGTGTTCTTCGATTGACGCACACGTCGGCAAACTTCTAACCCATTTAGCTCTGGAAGCATTAGATCCAATAAGATTGCATCCCATTCATTATTCAGCGCAGCATCCAGTCCCGTCCGTCCGTTGTAATGAACTTCGGTATTATACCCTTCATGCTTCAATTCTAATTCCACAAATCGAGCTAAGTTCTTTTCATCTTCAATGATTAGAATATTACTCATTATTGATAGCCCCTTTATTGATTATTCTGCCTTTAAAATAGACATTATCTGTCTTATTTTATCATGTATCTAAAAAATAAAAAAGAGATTGACCGAAAGTTCTCACTTTCGGCCTTTCTCTTTTGGATTCTCTTAAAGCTTACGCTTCGTCATACCATGAATAATGGAAAATTCCCTCTTTATCTGTCCGTTCATACGTATGCGCGCCGAAGTAATCCCGTTGTGCTTGGATCAAGTTCGCTGGCAAACGATCAGAACGATACGAATCAAAGTACGCGATCGCAGAGGAGAACGTCGGCACAGGGACACCCGCTTGGACAGCTAGCGCAACTACTTCACGTACAGAAGATTGATAGCGTTTCGTGATGTCTTTGAAGTAATCATCTAATAATAAGTTTTCGATGTCAGCATTCTTGTCATAAGCATCCGTGATTTTTTGTAAAAATTGCGCACGGATGATACAGCCTGCACGCCAAATTTTGGCAATCTCACCAAAAGGAAGATCCCAATCGTACTCTTTTGATGCTGTACGTAATTGCGCGAAACCTTGTGCATAGCTCATGATTTTACTGAAGTATAAGGCTTCACGGATCTTATTGATAAATTCTTCTTTGTTTCCTTCAAAAGCAACCGCTTCTGGTTTCGGTAATACTTTGCTGGCATTGACCCGTTCTTCTTTGTAAGCTGAGATATAGCGAGCAAAAACAGATTCAGTGATCAATGGCAATGGAACACCTAGGTCTAAGGCACTTTGGCTCGTCCATTTCCCAGTTCCTTTATTGCCTGCAGCATCTAAGATGACATCAACGATCGGTTTGCCTGTTCCTTGATCATCTTTACGTGTCAAGATATCCGCTGTGATCTCAATTAGGTAGCTATCCAATTCACCTTTGTTCCATTCGGCAAAGATATCAGCCATTTCATCAACAGATAGACCTAAAATGTTTTGCATCAAGTCATAAGACTCCGCAATCAACTGCATGTCGCCATACTCGATCCCATTATGAACCATTTTTACGTAATGGCCTGCACCATTTGGTCCAATATAAGTTACACAAGGTGTACCATCTTCAGCTTTTGCTGAAATTTGTTCTAAGATCGGTGCAACCAATTCATATGCTTCTTTTTGTCCACCAGGCATGATCGAAGGACCTTTCAAGGCGCCTTCTTCCCCACCAGAAACACCCGTACCGATAAAGTTGATTCCTGAGTTTGCCAACTCTTCGTTACGACGAACGGTATCTTTAAAGAAGGTATTTCCGCCATCGATCAAAATATCGCCTTTGTCTAGATGAGGCAATAGTTCTTGGATCGTAGCATCCGTCGCAAATCCTGCTTTTACCATTAATAAAATACGACGTGGCTTTTCAATTGATTGAACAAATTCTTCTATCGTATAAGTTGCTTTAAAATTTTTATCTGGATGTTCTTTTACTACTTCTTCTGTCTTTGAACCAGTACGGTTAAATAAGGCAACTGAATAACCGCGGCTTTCGATGTTCAACGCTAAGTTTTTGCCCATAACAGCCATACCGACAACGCCGATTTGTTGTTTTGTCATCTTTCATCCTCCTAAGATTCAATTATCTTTTTTATTATAGCGCAAATGTACCTGCTTTTGAACTATTCTCTTTCGATGGACAAAAAATATTTCTGAAAAGTTCCATCTTTTCCAAAAAAAACAAAAAAACCTCAGGCTCCATGGTTAGCCTAAGGTTTTAGAATCCTCTTTCTGAAAAAAAGGAATTATGCTTCTTTTGTTGCTACGTCTTTGCCATCGTAATGACCACAGTTAGAGCAGACATGGTGGCTTTTTTTCATTTCACCACAGTTTGCACATTCGTTCAAACCGTTGATTGTCAATTTGTAATGTGTACGACGTTTTGCTTTCTTCGCTTTCGAAGTTTTTCTAGCTGGTACTGCCATTTTGCTACACCTCCTTGTTAATGAACGCAACCTTGAGGCTGCAATTTATTCCAATCCTACGCGTTATCGTCATCTGATTCATTGAATAATTCGGATAATTTTGCAAGACGAGGATCAACTTGTTGAGCTTGCGCTTCTTTTTGATTTGCAAAGTCTTCTTCTGACAAAACAGCCCAATCGTTGCCAGATGGCATTGCTGAACCTTGTTTTTCTTCTTCTGTCAGGACTTGCAAAGGAATCGCAAGTAATAGGTTATCAGCGACCGATTCATCTAAGCTGATGGTTTGACCTTCAATGATCAAAACTTCTTCTTCGACGATCGTTTCATCGCGACGCTGAAATTGCTCTGGTGTCATGAATTGTTCATCCACTGAAAAATCAAAAGGAATCGCTACAGGTGTCAAAGAACGAGTAGATGGCAATGTCATCGTCGTTTCCACTTGATAGTGCAGCAAGTATCCTTGCTTATCAACACTCATCAGCCCTTTTACTTTTACAGGAGACAAATCAATGATCTGTTCATCGCGTTTTATCAGTTGACTTTTTAGGTCAAGTGTTTCTTCAAACATCAGCGGTGTCTCTTGGTATTTTTTTAATTCCAATAAAGACCATTTCATTTTTATCACCCCTAAGCAACAAAAGCAATTATACAGGGCTTCTGAGGCTTTGTCAATGAAATTTTCTTGACACCTTTTTCATTTTTGATCGTGTCATTTTAATGCCTTTTCTCAAGGGATTTCGACACTCTCAAAAAAACAACAGGAAGCGCACAACGTGCACTTGCCTGTTGCTTGATCAATCGTTAAAAATCATTAGATCGCTGTTGTTTCTCCACGATAAACGATACCGCGACGAGAATCAAGAGTAACCAATTCGCCATCTTTGATGGTTGTTGTTGCGTCTTTGGCACCAACGATCACTGGTAGATCTTTCGCGATTCCGACAACTGCTGCATGAGAAGTCAAGCCGCCATCTTCAACAACTAAAGCTGCTGCTTTTTCGATTGCTGGCATATATTCTTTATCTGTTGTTGGTACAACTAAAATCATGCCATCTTTTGCTTTCGCAATGGCTTCTTCGGCACTGTGAGCGATCACGGCATTGGCAACAACTGATTTTTCACCAATTCCTTGCGCTTCAAGCAATTTTGATCCGATCAATTGGATCTTCATTACGTTGGTTGTTCCGCGTTCACCAACAGGAACACCGGCTGTGATCAAGATTAGATCGCCTTCTTTAGCAAAGCCTAAATCCACTGCTTGTTTTGCTGCTAATTCAAACATTTCATCAGTTGTTGATGGTTTTTCAGCAACGGTTGGGTACACACCCCAGTTAAGCATCAAGCCGCGTTTTGTGCGTTCGTCAAATGTAACAGCTAAAATGTCAGCATCTGGACGATATTTAGAGATCATTTTTGCAGTGTAGCCAGATTCAGTGGCAGCAACGATTGTTTTAACCCCTAAGTTTTTCGCTGCACGAGCGACAGATAAACCGATTGTTTCCGTTACATCTGTTTTATCAAATTGGTTGATTTGGAAAGTGCTGTTTTCTGATAAAGCTTTTTCTGCTTCCACGTCGATACGTGCCATTGTTGCTACTGCTTCAACAGGGTAGTCACCGTTTGCTGACTCACCAGAAAGCATTGTTGCATCAGTACCGTCAAAGACAGCATTGGCAACGTCAGAAGCTTCTGCACGAGTTGGACGTGGGTTTTGTTGCATTGATTCTAACATTTGTGTTGCTGTGATAACTGATTTACCAGCAGCGTTACATTTTTTAATGATGCTCTTTTGAACCATTGGTACTTCTTCAGCAGGGATCTCAACACCCATGTCACCACGGGCAACCATGATACCATCAGAAACTTTGATGATTTCATCGATGTTATCGATACCTTCTTGTGATTCGATTTTAGAGAAGATTTGCACATGAGTCATGTCTTTTTCTTCTAAAATTTCACGAATTTCTAAAACGTCTTGCGCTTTACGTACAAATGAAGCGGCAATGAAGTCGATATCGTTATCAAGACCAAAACGGATATCTTCTGCATCTTTTTCAGTAATACCAGGTAAGCTGATTGATACGCCAGGAGCATTGACCCCTTTACGTGATCCTAACATTCCAGCATTTTTAACGACAACCACTAATTCACGGGTTGCTTCGTCTTTTTCTTTGATTTCCATGTCGATCAAGCCATCATCAAACAAGATGTGTCCGCCCACATGAACATCTTCAAATAAACCAGGATAAGTTACAGCAATTTTTTCTTTTGTTCCTTTGTGTTCTGGATCCATTGAAATACGTGTTTCATCGCCAACGTTGAATTGGATGTATCCAGCACGACCAAAGTCTGCTTCTGTCGTATTTTGTACAGTTGTACGGATTTCAGCACCTTTTGTATCTAAAAGGATACCGACATCTTTACCAGTTTTCTTTACGGCTTCACGAACCATTGTCATACGCGCTAATTGTTCTTCATGATCTCCATGAGAGAAGTTAAAGCGGAAGACATTCGCACCGGCTTCAATCAGTTGAGAAATAATTTCCACACTGTTACTTGCTGGTCCTAATGTACTTACGATCTTTGTTTTTTTCATTACTAAACGCTCCTATTCATTTATTTAAAATAGCTAATAAGCTTTTTTTACAAAATTACTGTTGCGTTGCTTAAAAATCTCTTTAGAATGAGATTTCTTTGTTCAAGTTATACAAGCTAAGATCTGGTTTGTGACGATTGTTTTCAAGGGTATCGATGATATCAGAAGCAATCATTTCATTGTTTTCGATACCGATACATAGACCGCCTTTGCCTTGTTGCAATAATTCAACGGCATATGAACCAAATTTACTTGCTAACACACGGTCACGAGCGCTTGGTGAACCACCACGGACAACGTGTCCTAGAATTGATACACGGGTATGGAAATCGCCGTATTCAGAAAGTTTGTCAGCAAAATCATTTCCGCCCATCACACCTTCGGCTAAAACGATCAAGCAATGTTTTTTCCCGCGGTCGCGTCCTTCACGGATACGATCAGCAACAACTTGCATGTCAAAATCATGTTCTGGGATGATGATTTCATCCGCACCACCGGCCACACCTGACCATAAAGCGATATCGCCAGCACCACGACCCATTACTTCGATCACGAATGTGCGGACATGTGATGTCGCTGTATCACGGATCCGGTCAATCGATTCCAAGACAGTATTGATCGCTGTATCAAAACCAATCGTGAAATCTGTTCCTGGAATGTCATTATCGATCGTTCCTGGAATCCCGATCGCTGGGAAACCGTGACGAGTAAGTGCCATCGCACCATGGTAAGATCCATCTCCACCAATCACGACTAGCCCTTCGATGCCAAATTTCTTTAATTGTTCGATTCCTTTTAATTGTCCTTCTTGTGTCGCAAATTCTGGATAACGTGCTGAATATAAGAATGTTCCACCACGTTGAATTTTGTCACCAACATCAGCAACATCTAAGCGACGAATGTCGCCTGCGACTAGTCCGGCATAGCCATAGTTGATTCCGTATACTTCAAGTCCGTCAAAAATACCCTTTCTGACAACTGCGCGAATCGCTGCGTTCATTCCTGGTGCATCGCCGCCACTGGTTAGAATTCCAATGCGTTTCATTATTCTTTCACCTCATCAAAAGATTTTGTTTAGGGAAGCCCCTGTTTGCTAGTTTTCAAGTAATAACCACGAGACATATTCTACCATTATTCCATGAAAATGTCTTGAAATAGTGGGAAAAAGTTGAAAAAAGTGTAAGTCGAATTACCGTTTTCGGAAAATTACTTGAAAATTACATTTCCATTTCCTAATAATGCGATCAGTTGTTTGACAAAGTTCGGCTCATCCGTCACCCAGTTTTCTTCTGCTAATAACACTTTTTTGCCACTGCTTTCATAGAACATCACCACTGGAATATTTCCGTGATGCTGCTTCATTTCCTTCGACAATGCTTGCAGGTGCGACGTTTCAGCTTCAGCAGAAATCTTTAAGTAACAAGTTTGTGACGCAATTTTATTTTGAACGTTTTCTGCTAAGTCTATTTTATCAGCAATGAGTTGGATTTCACCATTGTAACGACTTACCTCGACCTTTCCTTCGATATAAAGAACAGCATTTTCTTCAATCAAGGAACGTACTTGTCGATAAACGATGGGAAAAATCGTTACTGACACTTCTTTGCTGGCATCTGTTCCTTCGACAAACGCCATTTGTTCGCCCTTTTTCGTTCGAATCTCTCGAATCTTGCGCACATATAAAAGGATACGCACCCGTTCATTCGGAACCAGATCGGCAATATCAGTGATTTGTTTTAATTGGTGCAATTTTTGAAACTGTTCCACGGGATGGCCAGACAAATAAACACCTAAGTATTCTTCTTCCAAAGCCAGTTTTTCTTCTAGTTTGTAATCGGCAACGGCTTCTTCTTTTAATGCCATAGTTTCTAAGAGATCCAAACTGCCGCCACTATAAGTAATGTTTTGGATCTTTCCTTCTAGCTGGATCAGCGCTTGTTTTCGATTGGGGGCGATCCCATCGAATACGCCGATGCTCAAAAGCGGCAATAAATAATCCAATTTTAACCATTTGCTGTTCCGCTGATTCAAGCGAAGCAAAAATTGATCCATAGACGTGAAATTACCATGCTCTTTTCTTTCTGCCAAAATGTCTTGGATCATGTCGCGTCGGATTCCTTTGATACTGCTGAAACCAAAACGAATTTGTTTTTCATTTTGCAGTTGAAAACTAAACCCACTGGCATTGATCGAAGGCGGCAGTACTTCTACGCCATAACGTGCGGCTTCATTTAAATATTCTTTCATTTTGCTGGCGGTGTTGCGTACCGAGTGTAAGATCGAAGCAAAAAATGGTGCAGGATAGTGTACCTTCAGATAGGCCATTTGAAAGCCGATAAAGGAATAGGCAAACGCATGGGATCGATTAAACCCGTAATTGGCGAACCGCTCGATATAATCATAGACCAAATTGGCGGTCTTTTCATCGTACTGATTGGCTAAGGCGCCTTGCACAAAATGACGACGTTCCTCATCCAAGACGTCTTTTTTCTTTTTACTGATTGCTCGACGCAAAATATCTGCTTGTCCTAAGCTGAAACCAGCCATTTTGGAAGCTACCTGCATGATCTGCTCTTGGTAGACAATGATTCCGTAAGTGTTTTGCAAAATCGGAATCAAGCTGTCATCTGGATAAGAGACACGCTCTTGTCCTTTTTTCCGCTTAATAAAGGTATCGATATTTTGCATCGGTCCTGGACGATACAAGGCATTGACTGCGGCAATATCCTCGATGCTTTCTGGTCCTAACTTACGCAGCACATTGCGTATCCCCGCTGATTCAAATTGGAAGATCCCTGCGGTCTCGCCTTTTTGAAACAAGCGCAATGTTGCTGGATCATCAAGAGGAATCTCCTTTTGGGTAACGATTTGTTGGCTGATTCGTTTAATGCCTTTCAAGGTATTATCAATGATCGATAAGTTTCTCAAGCCTAAAAAGTCCATCTTCAATAGGCCGATGGCTTCTACGTCATTCATGGTGAATTGGGTCAGCCAGATCCCATCGCTGCCTTCTTGTAAGGGAACCAGATCAAGCAAATTCTTGTCACTGATCACCACACCAGCGGCATGAGTCGATACGTGACGTGGCAAGCCTTCTAAAATTTTGGCGACTTGAAACATTACTTGGTTTCGCTCATTAAACGACACCAATTCTCGCAGCTGATTGGATTGTTCATAAGCAAAATCTAAGGTCATTTTCAAGGCTTTGGGGATGGCTTTTGACCAGCGATTGGCTTCACTTTGCGAAAGACCAAAGACACGAGAAACATCTCGCAGAACCATTTTGGCCGCCATGGTGCCAAACGTCGCAATCTGTGCCATATATTCTTGCCCGTATTTTTGGCGCACATACTGTAAAATCTCGTCTCTGCGATTGTCAGGAATGTCTAAATCAATATCAGGCATCGTGTAACGTTCTGGATTCAAGAATCGTTCAAACAAAAGATCGTATTTGATTGGATCCACGTCGGTGATCGATAAAACATATGCCACCAGTGCGCCAGCAGCCGATCCCCGTCCAGCGCCGGTAACGATCTCTTGTTGGTGGGCAAAGTCCATGACGTCCCAAATAATCAAGAAATAGTCATCAAAGCCCATCTTATGGATGACGGACAACTCATAATCCAAACGCTGTTCGTACGCCGATGTAACGTGGGCAACACGCTGAGGCAGACGCTCAAAACAAATTTTCCGCAAATAGTCCGCAGCGCTTTCTTCGGCTGGTAGCGGGTAATGAGGCAACAGCCGCTGATGCAGCGGCAGCTCGACGGCGCATTCAGCTGCAATCCGCTGATTATTCATCAATGCCTGCGACCATTCTTCAAATGCCGCGGTCAGTTGGTCTGCTGGTTGTAGAAAAAGCTGCGCAGCCCCTTGCTCTTTAGCCTGACGAAAGTCTTCAATTTGCGAGCCCTCTTTGATATGCGTCATCACTTTGACTGCAAAGGCTTCTTCTTGTGCTAAAGCCGCGATTGGTTGATAGGCACATGGTGCAATGTTTTGCTCGTTAAACCAAGCGATCGTTTCTGAATCTAGCCCTTTGCTAGTAATACCTAAAAACAAGCTCTCAGAATCAAATTTATGGCTGATTGCTCGCAGTGCTTCTTGATTGGCTTCTAGATCATCGTGCTGATAAGGCAGAAACCCCTCGCCTTCAGGCAGCAAACCAAAGAGGTCCTGCAAAGAATCACAAGCAGCTAAATTCAACTGCTCGGTGATCATTTTTTCACTTGATAAACGCATCAAGGTTTGATAGCCCTTGAGGTTTTTTGCAAATACGTACAACGGAAAGGACATTGATCCCTCTCCGAAGGTACAGTCGAACAAAGCGCCAAAAATCGGCTTGATGCCCTGTGCTAGGCATTGCTGATAAAACTCGACCGCGCCATAGAGAACATTATGATCGGTCAGACCCAACGTCTGATAGCCCATCTTTTTGGCTTGCTCTATATAGTGAGGAATTTTGATCGTACTTTGCAGCAACGAATAGGCGCTTAAGGTAGTGAGCTGTGAATACATTGAAATCCCTCCAAAAATGAAAATTCTCTTTCTTTCTGCTAGTAATTAGATTTGAAAAACAAAATGAAAAAGTGAAAATCTTTACAATAAATATTTTTGTGATAAACTAAAGTCGAAATGGAAGATACGCAGAAAAGAGGTGTCGTCATGCGTTACTTAGTCACTTTATTTTGGACTTTTGTATTAGGTCAAGTCGTTGGCTATCTAGGCAGCTCACTTGCTGGAGCAACTTATGATTTTCAATTAACTTCAATCATCTCTTTGGTCACAGGTGTGGTGATCATTCTTGTTGGTATTATCGCACCAGCGCCTGAAAAGACAAGCCATTAAAAAAAAACCAGTTACCTTTATTGTAACTGGTTTTTTTTTCTTTTCAACTATTCACTGATGTCCGTTTTACGCAAGCTTTTACGGAAATTAAATCCTGAGATAAAAATATTGATCAGTACAAACCCGCTAGTTACCCAAAAGACGGCGGGATAACCAAAGCCAGCTGCCACCGTTGAGCCGACCATCGGACCTAACACTTGTCCAAAGTTAGAGAACATTTGGTTGTAGCTGTAGATACGGCTGACCCCTTCCATCGGGGTGATCTTGCTGATCAGTGTGTTGATCGACGGCATCAACGCACCTGTCGAAAAACCAAGCAAGAAGCGCAGCACGCCCAACTGAAACGGTGTGGAGACAAAGCCCATCGGAATGAAACAGAAAAATGACAGCAATAAACCGCCTAACAATACCTTGTGATTGCCGTAACGATCACCGATTTTGCCTAAAAATGGCGAAGAGATGATTGCCGAAACACCAGCAACAGAGACGATCAATCCGCTGACAAACAAAATATTGCCACTGTTCCCGCTTAGATCACGAATATACAATGTAAGGATTGGGCTGATACTCGTTACACCTAGCTGTAAAATCAGTGACGTAATAAACAAACCGACAAGCAACTGCATATTTTTGATTTGACCAAAAATTTCTTTGATGGACAGCAAATCGCCCTTTTCAACCGGCTCAAAATCTTCTTGAACGAGAAAAATCGTAAGCAAGAGCGTAATTAGCAGCACAACACCAGTAATGATAAAAACATTTTTCATGCCGAACCATTGCGCCAACGCCCCACCCATCGATGGACCGATCAAATTCCCTGCGATGGCTCCTGTAGCCAATGTCCCAAGCGCCCAACCGCTTTTTTCTCGAGGCGCCTGCGAAGCAATCAATGCAGTCGCATTGGGAATATACCCCGATAAAATTCCGGTAAAGAAACGCATGATCAACAACCAATAGACATTCGGTACAAAAGCCAAAGACCCCATCGTCACTGTCATCCCCGCAGCCGCGCGAATCATCATTAAGCGACGACCTTTTTGATCTGCTAGATTTCCCCATACTGGAGCAATGATAGCCGCCGCAAACGCCGTTACTGAGATTGCTAATCCAGAAAACAACTCAATTTGACTCTCTGGAGCGCCTAACTCTTCTATATATAAGGGAATGAATGGCATGACAAGACTAAAACTGGCACCCGTAAAAAAACAACCTACCCATGAAATCAGTAGATTTCGTTTCCAATCAATCTTCATTTACAAACCTTCTTTCACAAATACTATACCGTATCGTGAGTAATAATCAAATAAAAAAATCTTTCTGCAGGTAACATACAGAAAGATTTTCTTCATTAAACTTAACTGATCAAAGCCAAAATGACAAAGTTTAGGATAAACAACGCATTGACGACCCAGATGATCGGAGACACTTCGTTGGCTTTTCCTTTCACTACTTTCACTAATGCGTAGAAAATGAAACCAACAGCGATCCCATTGGAAATACTGTAAGACAAGCCCATAAAAATAGACGCGAAGAAAGCGGGAACTGCTTCTTCTAGATCGGTCCACTTGATGTCTGCAAACGAAGCCATCATCATTACCCCAACTAAGATCAACGCTGGTGCTGTCGCTTGTGCGGGAACGATTGAGATCAGTGGAGAAAAGATACTGCTGATTGCAAAGAGTGCTGCCACTACAACAGAAGTCAAGCCCGTGCGTCCACCAGCACCGATACCAGCTGCTGATTCCACATAAGTCGTTGTATTTGAGGTCCCTACGATGGCACCTACAGAAGTGGCTACGGCATCTGCAAAAAGGGCTTTATCCATCTTCGTGTTCAACCCGTTACTGTTTTCAACCGCTTCTTCATCTTTTTTCGAAAAGATCCCTGTACGACGTCCAGTCCCGATAAAGGTACCGATCGTATCAAAGACATCTGATAAGCTAAACGCTAAAATCGTCATGATTACTTGAGGGATTTTGGCAGAATCACTGAATAGTGAGCCCATTCCTTCAGAGCCAAACGCAGCGCCAAATGTGATGCCTAGTTCGCTGATGGAACTTCCTAATGAATTCCCGTGCCAATCAATGGCACTTAAATCCACCACACCCATCAAAATACCGATGATCGTCGTTCCTAAAATACCAAAAATAATTGCCCCACGAACATTTTTCACCACTAATAAAGTAGTCACTACTAAACCAATCACTGCTAACAAAACAGGTGCATTATTGAAATTCGCCAAAGCTGGGACGATCCCCCCATTAAAATTGGCACTCACGATCGTCTCACCGTCGACAACTGAACCCGTCACTGCCGCAGTGTCTGCACTGAAGTTTAGCAAGTTGGCATTTTTGATCCCTACATAAGCCACAAAGATCCCGATCCCGCCGCCGATTGCATGCTGCATGCTTTCTGGAATCGCATGGATGATCATTTTTCTGATACGAGTGACCGTGATAAAAATGTTGATCAAGCCGCAGATGAAAACCATCGCTAATGCTTGCTGCCACGTATACCCCAAACCAAAAACGACGGTAAAGGTGAAGAATGCATTAAGGCCCATTCCAGGTGCTTGCGCGTAAGGCACATTTGCAAATAAGCCCATGATCAGGGTACCAATCACTGAAGCGATGATCGTTGCTAAGAAAACAGCTTGAAACGGCATGCCTGCAGCAGATAAAATCGTCGGATTCACAAACAAAATATAACTCATCGCGAAGAAGGTGGTGACCCCAGCCATCACTTCTGTGGAAACCGTCGTTTTATTCTCCTTTAATTTGAAAAACTTTTCCATGTTATGTTTCACTCCTGAACTTTAATCGTTTCTATGAAAAGAAAAAATGAATAATTGCGCTTTTCATCGAACAATTACAAATTATAAGGGAATAATTTTCGCTTTTCAAACCTTTTTCCGAATAAAACGAACCAAAAACGTTTAATGTTCGTGTTTTGCTTTGTAAATATTATGAAAACTTATCGAAAACTTACTTGTATTGTGAAATGACAGAAATATGTTACACTTAAGCCACTACCATAAGAGAATGGAGCGAGTCTTTTGAAACCAAAAATCATCGCCATTGATTTAGATGGCACAACCTTAAATACTGAATCCCAACTTTCCCCTCGCACACGTGAGGTACTGGTTCGCGCCACCAAAGCGGGACACTTTGTTACCATCGCTACAGGAAGACCTTTTCGTATGAGCGATCAGTTCTATAAAGAATTGGCGCTCACAACACCAATGGTCAATTTTAACGGCGGGTTGGTCCATAAACCTCGACAAGTCTGGGCAAATGAAATGGAGCACTCGATCTCTCGAGAAATTGCGTTTGAGCTCATGGCGCAAAAAGAGCAGCTGGGGCTGACGTTTGTGGCAGCAGAAAATCGCGAAACCTTTTTCATCGATGACCTAAGCGGATTTGATCAGCACTTTTTCTTTTCGGGCAATGCTTCCGAAAAAAATCTATTAGCAAATTTAAAAACGGACCCCACTTCATTACTGGTGAAAACCGAAAATGAATTAGCAGAATCTGTTTCTTTACGTATCAAGGATCAATTCGACGATGCGGTCGATGTTCGAACATGGGGCGGACCTCAAGCCATCTTAGAGATCGTACCAAAAGGGGTCCATAAAGCACTTGGTCTTTCGGTGATCGCGGATTCTTTGTCTTTGGATCGACAAGATATCATCGCTTTTGGTGATGAACACAACGATTTGGAGATGCTAGATTATGCGGGCTGGGGCGTTGCCATGGCGAATGGCACGCAACAATTAAAATCGATCGCCAATGATGTTACCGACAAAACCAATGCGGAAGATGGCATGGTCGATTACTTGGAAAAATATTTAGGTCTATAAAAAAAGCCGATGCGGGATGTCCGCATCGGCTTTTTTTTTGCTGCCATATTCAAATCAAAGTGTTTCATAAACGATTTCTTTGGCTTCTGGAATCGATTCATCAATAAAGAATACTTTATACCAGGTCAAGAACGTAAAGATCGTCCAGATTTTTCGCTGAAGATTCGGTTTTCCTTGGCGATGGTCTTCAAGCATTTGTAAAATGGCTGTTTGATCGAAGAAGGTTGCCGCAAAGTCTGACTCAAAAAGGCTCTTGACTGCTTCATACCCTGTTCCTTCTTTCAGCCATGCCTTGATAGGTACAGGAAAGCCGAGTTTTTCACGGTTTGCCCACTCTTTTGGCAAATGACGGTTTGACGCTTGTCGAAACACATCTTTGGTGTTGTTTTGATTGATCAAATATTTCGTCGGGATTGTTTGCGACAGCTTTTGCATCTCAATATCCAATAAAGGAACGCGTAATTCCAAGGAACTCGCCATGGACATTTTGTCTGCTTTTAACAAGATATCCTTCGGCATCCACTGATGAAGATCCAAATATTGCATCTTATTGACCTCGTCTTTGAGACCATTGACTTTCTCGTAATGAGGCGCAACGATTTCAGCAACAGAGGGTCCTTTTTGATAGGTTGGTTTTAAAAGCTGCAGTGCTTCCTCTTCTTCAAAGACGAGTGCTTGCCCGATAAAGAAGTCTTGGGCAGGTGCCGTTGCTTCATAAAGATGGATTCGACCATGGAAGTTTTTCATTTTGCCGATTTGACGTCCCAAACGAAAGCGGATGTTTTGTGGCAATTTTTTCAACCCTTGGGCAAAAACGCGCACCGCTTTAGAGTTTGTGTGGAAGCCATAAGCAGCATAACCGGCAAATAATTCATCTGCCCCTTCCCCAGATTGAACGACTCGCACTTGCTGTGCTGCCAGATTGGCTAAAAAGTACAAAGGGACACAGCTTGGGTTAGAATCTGGTTCGTCCAAGTGATACTGAATCAAGGGAAATGCCTCAAAGGACATTTCACCATCGATGACCGCTGCTGTGTTGTTCAAACCGAGTTTTTCCGTCAATTTGCGGGCTTCGATCGCTTCGTTGTAGGTTTTGTCATCGAACCCGATTGAAAACGAGCGATCTGGTCGCAAGACAGAAGCTACGTAACTTGAATCGACACCACTGGATAAAAATGAGCCGACTTCAACATCACTGATTTGATGAGCGGCAATTGATTCCTGGACTGCTTGATCGATTTTGTCGACCCATTCTTCTCTTGAATGATTTTCTTTCACTGAAAAATCGGCATCCCAATACTGCTTGATCGTCAATCCCTGTTCATTAAACAAATAATAATGCCCTTCTTGCAAACGATGAACGCCTTTAAAGAAGGTTTCTCCGTTCAAAGGCGAGTATTGAAACGTCAAATAAGGTTTCAATGCCTCTTGGTTCAACTCTTTCTTGAAATCTGGATGAGGCAAAAAGCTCTTGATTTCAGAACCAAACATAAAACTGCCATTCATTTGCGCATAGTAATATGGTTTGATCCCAAAGTGATCCCGTGCGCCGAAAAGCTCTTGTTTTTGAGTATCCCAGATGGCAAAAGCAAACATTCCCCGCAGGCGCTGCAAAACATCAATGCCCCACTCCTCATAGCCATGTAAGACTACTTCGGTATCCGCATGGGTAGAAAAAACATGACCCGCTTGGATCAATTCTTCCCGCAACACTTGAAAATTATAGATTTCCCCATTAAAAATAATGACTTTTGTTCGATCCTCGTTAAAAATCGGTTGTGAGCCACCTTCTAAGTCGATGATCGATAAACGACGAAACCCTAACGCTACTTGGTCGTCGGTAAATTTTCCTGAACTGTTTGGTCCGCGATGAACGATCCGGTCCATCATGCGTTCAATAATGATTTCTTTTTGGTCTTTTGAATTGACAAAGCCGACAATTCCGCACATATTTTCACATCCGTTTTCATAATCCATTTTCATTTTTCTAAAGTAAATCATACCATAGAATTCAAGAGATACGATCTCTTTTTCAAAAAAATACAATCAATATATTTTTGCACAAAATATAATTTGGAGATAAACCTTATGATATCAAGGTTTCCAACCAACTCATACTCTCAATCTTACAAATTTGTTATCTAAGAAAATAGCTATCCTCAAAATTCTTAAGAAATTTTTTATGAATTCTATTTTTCTGAAAATATACAAAGATACTTTTCCCGAATTTACTGACTCCAGGAAACTTCTTTTGCTGCCATTCTCAGGCATTGATTTCTTGAAAAGGATCAGTCAGATTCGTTCGTTTGATAGTTTTATTGGACGAATGTGAAAAAAAGTGTTATTCTAACTATGGAATTTCGTTATCAACTAACCGTTGCCTTTCAATGACAAGTTTTAAGAAAGGAGAATGACTATGACATTCTATAACACAGATCTACAATATCGTGTAACTCTGGATACCAAATTGAATTTATTTATCGTTTTCGATAAAAAAGATGCGAATCATTTTGCGACTGGAATTACGATCGAGCAAGCTGTACAAGAATTGAAAAAAACTGCATAAGGAGTTTATCCAAATGAAGGATACCGATTCGTACTGAAAGCACCTCGCTAAGGAAAAAATTAGCTAGGTGCTTTCTTGTTTTTTGGCTCGCTTTTGTCTTTTGCAGTATCCGCTTCTTGCTTCTGTCCACTTTGCTGTTCATCTAGCTGTAAGATTTCATCAACAGATCCTTGCTTAATAAATTTGCTCAATCCCTGTGCCGCAACTTTTGTGTAACGCATGAAGTAATCTTTTTCTTGAAAATCCATCTTCTTCCCTCCTACTGATACAACTGTACTTTCATTTCGTTTACTAGCGATTTCACCAGTAATTCTTGAGCGTCACTTCTTTAATACATATGAATGATCCATTAATAGCATACACGTTACATTTGTCAAATCATTCTTTTCCTCTATTCATGAAAAGACAAATCTGTTTTCTGATTCCAGACATAGTACTATTAACTTTAGGAAACTGTTTTCTTAGGGGGGATGCTTATGGCTATATTTTTCGCTGGTTTGTTTTTTATCGGTTTGATCGGTTTCATTTTTGGCATTATCTTATTTTATATTGGGTTGATAACTCAAAAAAACAAACGAGATCGAAATGTTTTTCTCATTGTCGCTTCCGCTTTTATTGTCTTGTTTTCGTATGGTGGCTTGTCCTTCTACCAAGATGTAGCGTCTTTCGATAGCATCACTGCGCAATTAAGCCTTTCTTTACGTAACGAATCAGGGAAAAATGAATCCTTTGGCGATGCCGCTACTTCCATGGAACAACCACAAGGAGAACAAACAGCTGGCAACAACGAAGCAAGCAGTGCGCAACAAGAAGAACCCGCAAACAACGAGCAACATACACCTCAACTTTCTCGTGAAGAAAGAAATGCACTGAATCGTGCAGAAAGATACTTATCCAGCAATGCGTTTTCTCAGTCGAGCTTGAAACGCCAACTACTCTATGAAGATTTTTCTGAGAGCGCAGCAGACTTTGCCGTAGCCACCGTGGATGCCGATTGGAACGAGCAAGCTTTGAAAAAAGCAATTCGCTACTCGCAAAATTTATCCTTATCAGATGAGCGTGTGGCGAGCCAACTTTCCTTTGAAGGCTTTACTTCTGAACAAATTGAATACGCCTTAGCACGTTTGCCCGATTGATTCTTTTCGTTTGTTGCCGCACCACAAGAAAAAAGAGTCCAGCGAATTGGCGTACATTTCTGTTGATTTCCCGATTGAGTGTAAGCTGAGGGTTTTTCAGATGGTCATCGAGCAAACTCGGCAGTCAGTTAGCTTCTCTGCCCATTTTTCTGCCCACAACAAACAAAAAAGCCTATCTCGAAAGATAGGCTAAACGCTCCAAAGCGTTGATATAAGGAGAGTACAAGCCTAAAACCCCCATTAATACCATTGATTTATAAGCTTATTTTCAAGGTTAATGCAAAATTGGTGCAAAATAATTTTTTTCACTTTATTGGTTGTCTCCCTTTACAAAAAGAACAAACGTTCGTATAATTCTTGCAAGGAGTGATTGATATGCAAATACCATTGGCCCATCAAAGAACCTACGCATTGGAAAGATATTACTACGAGTTTATAGAACGAATGGGACCGGCACATTTTATGTACGATCAGTTTGTTCGAACAATGGAAAACACCGGAAAACCATATTTTACGGTTCCAACAAGTTACTCTATGTATTCGGAAGTTTTGGCTTTTGTATTTAAAAAAGACGGTGAGAACTATCTATTTGATCATGTTAGGACTCAAGTCAAGATTCTTCGAAAATATGATTCTAGCATTAAGTATAAGCCCGGCGGTAACTAATATGAACATAATCAGTCAATATGAGCAGGGCTGCCTATCTCTTTCTGAGTTTATAAATGAATTTCCGAATTCGATTTCTGAATCTCAGGAAGCTTTATACGGCGCAAAATGTGTCGAGTTTTATGTTGCTGTCACTTTAGGTAAAACGGATTGTCGCTATCATGTACAAGCTTATGGAGGCGATTGTTATGAAATCGATGAAAGGCTATGTTTCGAAGATACGTGTGTTGAAGATGAGCAAGACCCCTTTGGTGCGGTTCTCTTTGGATGATGTAAACTGTTTGATTGCTGCACATAGTTTGAACTTCTTGGCAGATGTGGATGAGGGAATGGAAATCGTTGTCGCTGGTGAGTTTAACGATCGGAAGCAGTTTGTTGTGAAGAAGTATTCGGTGATTGGCAAGACGAAGATTATGATTGAATTTGAAAATATCAATGTTCGATAAGCGTATTACTTTTCCTATTAAGTAAATTACTATATGATGATTATTATGATGACGGAACATAGTTCCACTTGCACGGCATATGAGAATATGCTGTGCTTTTTTTTGCAAAAAAACCACTCCCGGGGAGGAGTGGCACAATTAGATGAAAAAGTTTTTTATAAGGTAATTTGATTATATTAACTATTTACAAATTGTTCAAACCTTCTGCTCAAAAATAACCCACCCTCAAGGAGAGTGGGCCTGAAAAAAGATATAAAATGAAATAGCCCCGGTCAAGGCTATGATTCCATTTTACAAAATATCGTTTATTAATTCAACAAAAAGCCACCCTACTTTCATAGGATGGAACATAAAAAGAAGTATGAAACAAAAAATATTGATCGGGTATGAAACTACACTACACCTTTTACTAATCAAACTCAACCAATTTATGACGATTTTCTAATCAATAATATCTATTACATTGAAATAATGCTAAAATAAAAAAATCGAAGAGTACTAGGCACACTTCCCCAAGCATTATCGCCTAATACTCCTCGTAGAGTATTGCACGCACCTACTAATCTATAGGATAAACTTGGTTACTGCAAGTAAAACGAATATGAATTATGTACAAGCCCGCAGAAGCGGGCTATTTGTTTACCATGGTTTTCCTTTAGTTTTTAAGTTCGTCTTAATCTGCTTAGCAAGTGCCGATGGTCGTGTAATTTTTCGATCAACAGAAGTGCCAGCTTTAGCTTGCATAGAACCAATGGTACCTGGTCCCATATTGCGATCGACTTTCAAGCCTAAATATTTTTGGATTGCCGCGACTAAATCGCTGCCACCAGTTCCAAACTGAATACCGGTCATTCCCGCATTCCAATCGCCTTTGATTTGGCCAGAGATCACTTTATCAATGGTTGTGCCATAGTATCGTTGCAGATAACCATTCAACTCGCCATCCCACTTATCATTTACAGTGATATTGGCAAATGGATTGGTTGATGCTTGACTGCTTGAAGAGCCTTTTAACAACTCAGTGACTTTCGCTTGTACTGCATCATAGGAGTAACCGGCAGCTGCTAGTTTATTCTTGCGGTCGTCACCATTCCCCCAAGCGCCATTGATCACCTCTTTCGCGATTGTTTCAATCGTTTTTTGACCTGCTGTGCCCCCTGATGATGTTGAAGTGCCATAAGCTGGACGAGCATACCCTCGGATATAGCCCCATCCTACTGGCATCGTACGCCGTTTTACTTGGCGCCCGTAATTGCCTTCAATAGTGGTGATCACGCCATTAGAAACAGATTCAACGAATCCAATGTGATCCGCCCAGCCATCATTGGGTTGTGTGGAATCATCCCAGTTAAAGCATACAATATCTCCTGCTTTAGGTGTGGTTCTTCCATCTTCAATCCAAATCCCTTTAGATTTAAAGATATCAATATGACGCTGTACCCCACACTCACGACCAATTAAATCAGTTGCGCCAGTTTTAATTCCGATAAAGCTGACAAACGTATCACACCAGTCATCGGTGTATTTCACTTGATAGCCGACTGGAAGCGGCTTTGTTGCATTGTACTTATCGACGATGCTTTTATGGGAAGTAGTTCCCATTACTGTACCGAGATATTTTCTTGCTTCTGTTAAAATCGTATTTGCTGATACAGACATTCTCTATCATCCTTTCTATAAAAGAAAAGAGCAGCCGCTAGGCTACTCCTTCTTGTCTGTGAATTCTTGGCCATCTCCATAGTCTGGTTTCTGATCATTACCGCTTAGATTTAATAGTTGTACAAATAGTTGATGCATCCCTGTTGAAGCAATCCCGCTAACCGCACCATAAACAATCGCTTCAACTGTCAGCCCGTTAATGATTGCTCCTAGGATTGCTCCTAAGACGATAACAATCAATGGAATGTAGTTATTGGCCACTGCTGCAAATACCGGCGTTGACTTGATCAAATACCCCACTACTAAACAAGCTACGACAATTACTGGCACTAAATACTCCTGCAAAAATTTCAAATCCATTTCAAATTCCACCTTTCAAAATTTTATTCTCATTTTTTAATGTTTCATTTTCGCCTTCCAAAACATCAATAACATCTTCCAAACGGTCAATTTCCTCTTTATAAAATGCAATTTCCTTCTCATATTTTTCTTGCAACTGCTCTACTTTCTTTTCTAACTTATCAACTTTATCTTGCAGCTCTTTGTTTATCGCAACATATTGATCATATAGGGCTTTTGCATTCTTGACATTCTCATTCTGCAAGCTGACTTTGTTCGTCGATTTGGTCGCAAGATAGGTACCAGTTGAAGTAACCAATGCTACCAAGATTAGCGTAATTTGCTGTGCATCCATGCTAGCCCTCCTTTAGGGCTATTCCAAAAGCAAGAGCAGCCATTCCAAGCGAAAAAGTCCACACAGTGTTCGGTGGCGGTGTTAGTAAAAAAGAAACTGAAAAGACTGACCAAACAGTTGCCAACAAAATGAGTGATCCATGTTTGATTTTTTTGTTGTTCACCCAAATTCCAATAAGCTTTAGGCATCCTAAGATTATGAAAACTGCGCCAATAAATTGATTATCAAATATCTCGTCAATTAAGTCGTATACTTGATAACCTTGAAGAATTTGGGGATAAAAAAGAAGCATTGTTCCGTATAAATTCGAAACAACACTTAGTACTAAACTATCCCATTTTAGTATGATTAGATTTTTCATACGCCACCTGCTTTCCTAAAATATAATCCACAACACGATTAGCCAAAAAAGCAGACAACCAATGATGATTGTCCGCCATATTAATATGTTGTTACTACAATATCTTCCACAAAATCGAATTTGGGTTTTATATTATCATTAGTATTACGGACATATGCAGTTATACTTCTGTTGCCTCTGCCACGTATCAAATAATCAATGCCCGACCCACTACTTGTAACTTCTTCTTTCAAGTATAAAGAACTTAATCTATTACCAATCAGATTTACAATATTAGTTTGACCGCTAGGCATTCCTCCGAATCTCAACCCACTATTTCCTTTCCCTGTAAAACTGCAATCTACAAAGCTGTTTGTAGATGAAGATTCGAAATTGTTATTAGTGTGATAACTTGCTGGAACATCAAATTCACCTGTCCATTCAGTTTCAAAAATACAATTTTCATAAATATGCTCCTGACCACTTCTTGTACCACCTGCCATAGCTTGGCAATATGTTCCTGCATTTTTTTTAATAAACGAACAGTCCGTACATTTTAGATAATCCGCGTGTGTTTCAGGATGGAAAGCATATCGAACGGATTCACCGATTATTATCAGATTTTTCAATTTACCGTTGCCCAAACTGGTAATTGTAGATACTCGTTTGATATCATCATCCGAAAAAACATCTGGGTCCAAATTCCCTGATATGGTAATATCGCCAATCCCTTCTAAGGTTTGATTTTTATAAGAAGGATAACCTTGAAAACTAGTATTTTTAATCTCTGATTCAGAGTATTCATCTTCCAGATTAAAACTATCGTATATTTTAATAGTCGTTCCCTCTGCAGAATCCTCTATTGCTTTTCTCAGGCTCGTATAATCTCCTGTACCATCTTTTTTAACTGATACAACTAAACCTCCCTCTATGCCCAAAATTGCACCTACTTTTTGAGCATTATCTTCTGTGATCCAATCACTGTTCAATTCCTGAACGGGCCTTAAAACTACTGAACTTGCTTGATCTTCTTTCATAGATATGCGTATACTTCTGATTCTATCGGATAATACGGTTTCTCTAAGTTTCGTTGCATGTGTTAATCCCCCCCTATATCTTCCAAACGAATCATAAAAAGCTAACTGTTCTGTTGTTCCTAAAATTTCCCATCTTAACCTAGGATCGATTTCAAGCGTAGGACTTGCAGCATATCCCGAAGCACTTGTTTCTGCTCCTGTGCTGTAATTAATAAAAACCCCTATAACTCTATCTTCGGATTTAAAGCTGTTAAAATCATGCGGAACAAAATATGTTAATTTGTTTTTGATTGCAGGTATAGATGCATCGTCTATTGCTTTAACATCCAAAACATCGCCAGCAATTTTTTGCCCTTCATTAGGTCCAATAAAAGCATCCGCAATCTGAGTTTTCTTAAAAGTCTGTACGATGTAATATGCATTAGAAGGAATCGTACTAGGGAAACTTGCTACATTTTGATATCCACTGATGTAACCTCCTGTTTCTGTTAAGAAACACCCTTGCTCTGTTGTTCCGTAAATTAAAATGCTTTCTAATGGATTAATCTTGCCTTTCACATAACAATAGGCTGTATTGTTGATGATATTTCCATTTTGGTAGTTAACAAACTTGTCCCAATAAATATTCTCTTGAACGCACAAATTATAACTTGTTTTTGTTTTTACTATACCTAAATCTAATTTGCGAGTTTCAATGGATTTGTCTGCAATTTCCTTACCTTGATAAATACCCAAATCCTTCCATGCGCCATCAACCCACATATAACTATGACCGCCATCGCTATTTCCATTGTTGAACACAAAGAACATACCGGACGCGCCAGAGGGGTATTTTGCTTGTAAGTCAGCTAATGTATCAAAAGACTCATTGAAACCGACATTGACTGTATTACCTTCCGAATTCACAAGAGCATCGATAGCAGTATTAATTTTCTGCCTGCCTGAATTAAGCGTATCCGTGGCATCAATTTTCTTGATTTGTACCATCAACATCACCTTCCGATTCCTCTACACGAATATCCACCACATCAATAATACGAACATAACGATTATCACCAATCATGACCCCTTGGATCAGGTTGCCATGCGGATCCTTAACAGTTCCAAGGACATAATCATAATAGTCGGATTTTAAATTAAAATCTTCAACTTCGATTACTTCTGGTTCTTTTCCTTGCATCTGAATTTTTACTACTTTATTGGCCATTAAAAATCTCCTCCTAATTGCGATTTGATAAATACTCGCATTGTGATCTGCGCTTCAATTCGTGCACGTCTATTCGGTTTCATTGTAATCTCATGCCAACCACGATTAATTGTGCCGTCCTCTTGCTTAGATAGGTAGCTGACAATATCAAACCGTTCCCGGCTTGTATTTGTCCCAGGAACAACATTACCATCTACTGTTAAAACAATTTGGTTCGCAGTGCTACTATCCTCGAAAATGCCATACTCAATATCATGCGTATGTGCAGGAACATTTATAGTGTGCACATGATTTGGAATGTTGATAGTTACATTGTGCTGATGCGCTGGCGTAGTAACGGTATGGGTATGATTGTCAGCTGCTTCTGCAGTATAAAGATCACCCGTCTGAGAAGATCCGTCCACATATATTGGCATATTCCTGTTATATCCCATAAAAACATTGGCTGTATTAGCAGCCCCCCATTCATGATTGATAACACCTTCAAAAGTAAACATTTTATGCCTATGACTACCATTGGCGCTGCTTGTGTTCGTACTTTGTCCTGATGCCTCACTAGTGGATGATTGCACACTTCCGCCACCTGAACTCGTAGATTGTACTGATCCGCCGCCGCCAGCTGTTCCTTTGGAATACGCTCGGAAAGGAGATGTTTCGAAAGTTAATTCGCATGTATTGATTTTGGAAACATCATCATCAATATATAGCCTAAACTTTACAGGATAATCGCTATCGGCATTATCAGCTTTATCGTAGTTGAGAATGTTCGTCGCACCTTGAGAATACAACTGATTGATTTCAATGTTTCGTTCAATATCGGCTTGTGTCGTTCCGAGGTCACTAGGCACATAACCGACAGTAAGCCGTATATCTTGAGGATTTCCAAACATGTCCGATTTCGATTCTTTCAGGATCCGTAGATTCAACTTACCGAATTTATTTGTTTTGACTTGTATCACTTTATCAAGTCTCAACTCGTCTATTTTTGGAACCTTTTGACCAGGTTTTCTGGCCACGGCCTTAATCAAATCAATTGCATCAATATTCCAAGTAACCAACGGCTGTTTAAATTTCTTGAGTAATGCCACAGTCGAACTATACAATGATTGTGCATCAGTGAAACGAGTATCTGCCCATACATATTCAATTAAGCCGTATTTAGCAATACTTGATGCATCTTCAACATAATATTGACCAGTTGGATTAACTTTCTTGATATTCAGTTGGTTGACCCCTTCACCTTGACCAAGCGGATAAATACGGTTAATCGTCTGGTTCGGATTGGTTTCCACTTTAAATCCTTTTAAGTTATGACCTTCCCAAACACGTGCTGTTACTTCAGTTGGCGGCTTGATCAAATTAATGGTCCATGGATAACTGGTTGTGTTAAAGGTCCACATGTATTCTTCATCAAACGGCTGCGGAATGCTCCAAATCGCATCAATCAATCCGTTTTCGTTTTCCCAAGAATATTGAAAGTATCGGATAAACTCACACGTACCCAATTTCCAATGTTTGACTTTCTGCAGCCCTAAAAGATATTGCAACACTTGTGTAGTAGTCGTATTCTTTTTGATCTCGTGATAACGAAACATCACGCTATCCATTAGCAAACTCAACACATGCTTGCATTCAAATTTGACCTCTTTTGATTCAACAGAAAAAGTTGTTTCACTTGGCATGACTCGAAACAAGCCAATTTCTTCGCCGTCATTATCTGTGATTTCCACAAAGCCTAGTAGCTGCACTTTATCAACTTTTGGATCATCTAGCGGCAAACAAAAAGAAGCAGACCATATGTTGTTGGTTTGCTTCTCGTAGCTGACTTTTGTTGCATTTTGCAGATAGGCAACTGTCTGCCTATTTATATCTAACGCTTTTAACATATTGCCCTCCGATTTATTTTATTTGATATACTTGATTTAGAAAGCGAGGTGAAAAAATGTTCGAAAAACTTATTTCATTTGGGTTGCCTCTTTTATCTATCGGCATTTCTTTAATGACCTTTTATTTTACGGTTTGGTCTAGACGAGCAAAATTAGACGTAAATTTTACCGGACGTCCTAGAGAAATGAAACCAGATAGATGGGACAGCACTTATCCTGACACCTATATTTTTGATGATTACAGATTTTTCGTTGATATTTCTATCACTAACGAGAGTAGCTTGCCAATTACCATAACCGAATTCCAAGTAGACAGTTTTGCCAATGTTAGATATTCAGATGCGACGGGTGATCATTATAAAGTAACTGTACCCAATAATAATCCAGGTCTTGTTGGATCGACTATTGAAATAGTTTATGATTTTAATTCAGTACCTAAGCTAATCCCTCCAATAGTAATAGAACCTTATTCTGTACATCTAGGAACTTTAGTTTTTAGGTACGATAGTCCTCTGCCTGACAATGTAAAACTAAAAATTATTACATCCAGAAAAACCTTCATAAAGAAAATAGAAGTTTCTTTAAGGTCATACTCTGAGCTCCAAACGAACTATCTAAGACCGCAAGTAAATAAATCTTTTCTGGATTTATAGAGTGGACTTTCTCAAATTCTTTGGACAACTTATTTATTTCATTAAAAAAATCTTCTCCGTATAATTTATCTTTCTCCTTCAGTCTGCTATCAATAGACTGGAGGATTTCTGTTTGTTTACGCTGCTCTTCAAGAATCTGATTCAATATTTCTTCCATAGTCTTTCCTCCTACATGTATACATTTTGATAATCGATTGTCAGCACAAAATTCATTCCTGTCCCGGTCACATTGATCTTGCTGTTTGGTACGATATAGAAATCATCCATATCGATCAGGCGCTCAACTCCACCGAAATAGGCAACAAACATTTCAGTGTCGATCGTAACTGTTTGATTCGAGAACATACCGACTGTAATTGACTTGCCGGCACATGTAATTTTCACATTTGTTCCGGAGCCGACTAATTTAATCGATGGCTTAACCGCTTTGCCGTCAACATAAGAATCGATGCTTTGATTAGCGGTGATTGTAATTCCATTGGCGCCTGTTCCGGTATTGCCAAGAGTATAACCAGCGTTAAATCGTACTTTTGTAGATCCCCATAAAATATCGTTTGCCGAAGTGTTACCGTGTTTTATTCCTTCTAAACAAATCACTTCTAAGGTAAAAGACCCTGCATTTGAATATAATTCAGGAACAGAAGGCGTTGTAACTTTTCCCCAATAAAAAACATCAGGTTCCGATGATTTCTGGATCTTCATCAATCTTGGATAACCGTAATCGTCCAGGATAAAATTGGTAAATTCTCTTAATTTATATGATCGCTCTAGTGGATCGCTGGCAAGTACAAGGATAGGAAACTTCTCTTTGAATGCACCGACTTCATCGCCAAAATCGTACAATCCTCTAACGCCTGGTATGTTTTGAGTCTTTGAAAAAATATCTCCTAGCAATTGTTTTTCATTGCCTTCCATATTTTTCATTCCAAAACTGCTAAGTGTGTAGGAATCATCAAATGTTAGTTCAAAAATCAAATTGTTCGCCTCCTACCTTTACTACCTGCCGCTTGATCAGTTAATTTTTCTAATGCACTAGACATTTTATTAACTGTTTTACTTACGATTGAATCACCATCTAAAATGATATCTGGGTTTTTATCGATTAATTCGTACAATGTTTCAAGCATTGCTTCAAGTAACGCAATAATCCTAGATTGAGAATAGTTTTCTCCATTTGTTGATAACTTATTGAAATCAGAAGCCAATCCATTTAACGTCTTAGAATCAAGTGATCCGTTGTTAGCAGAGTATAGTGTTTCCATCACTAGACTTCCTGAGTTCCCAAATGAATTGTATAGTGAATCTGACATCCCATTCACAGTATTTTGGACTACTTTAAACTTATCTTGTAAGCCCATATTCAATCCATCCATAATGGCATTACCTGCAGGGATCAGCAATTTCTTATCGTATGAGATTGGCCCTTTATGTTCTTTGATCCAGTCTGCTATACCTCCGACAAAACTTTTCACGCCTTCCCAAGCAGATTTCAATCCACCCAGAAAACCGTTCATGATCGCTGAACCAGCTCCGCTGATATCAATATTGGCTAATCCTTTGATCACACCTTTGACACTTTCGATGATGCCAGAGATTTTAGATCCGACACTTGAAAATATGCCGCCCATTGAAGAGAAAGCACTCCCCACTGTTGATACAACCGATTTAATGATATTACCTGCTGCAGAAATCGTCGATCGGATAGCACCCCAAATACTTGACATCACACCACCTAAAGCACTACCAGCACTGCCCATGCCACTAAATACAACCCGAATACCGCTGATTGCACCTGAGATCAATCCGCCAGCAACCGATACTGCATTTTTGATGTTTGACCAGGCACTACTAATAATCGTACTTAATGATCCACCGGCACTACCTAAATTGGCAAAATAACCAATTACAGTCCCTATCCATTCTGCAACGGTTGTTAACGCTGGCACACATGCATTGAATACATTTACTAAGAATGAAATCACTGGCGTTAGAAAACCAATCGCTCCTGTTACTGCATCAAAGGTTGCAGATAATCCCATTAAGATACCTTTGAACACGCCACCCAAAAATGCGCCTAATACTTGTAACACCGGCATCAACGCACTTGCTAAAACACTGATCAGCGGTTGGGCCGCATTCCACATTTTCACAAATGATTCAATCACCATATCAATTGCTGGACTGACGATGGCCATCATCGTTGTAAAAGCATTCTGTATATCAGGTACAACAGCTGAGATAAATGCTTGTATACCGCTAAAATCTAAACTAGCAAACGCACTAGCAATTTTACCGATGATTGGTGCAATGGTCGATACCACCGTTTGAAACAGACTTGGCAATTGCCCAAACACTGTTTTGAATAAACCAATAATAGGTTCGATAGCTGACTGAATACTGGTCATAAGAGTAGCCGCTGCTCCGCCTTCAATGCCAATACCTAATTGTCTTAGCAAATCGATACCACCTTGCAGAAACTTTGGTCCAGCTTCTTCAAATAATGTTGAGAATACAACGGGTAACCCTTTGAAAATATTCCCCACCATTGGAATGAAGTTACCAAATAAGAATGTGGATGTTGTTTGTGCCAAAGCTTGTAAAGAAGGTGTAATGTCACTGCCCAAAGATAGATTACCTAATACGTTAGATAAAGCAGATTTCATTGAATCAAACGATCCGCTGAACGTTTCTGCTGCTTCTTTTGAAGTTGTCCCGGTAATATCTAATTCTTCTTGAATGACATGAATAGCACTATATACATCGCTCAAACTACTTAGATCGTACTTAACGCCAGATAACTTGGTTGCATCTGTTAGCAAGCGTTCCATTTCTGTTTTGGTACCACCATAACCAAGTTTCAAGTTGTCTAGCATTGTATAGTTTTGTTTTGCAAATCCCTGGTATGCATTTTGGATATCACCAATATTGGTACCCATTTTATTGGCATTATCTGACATATCTACCATGGCCATATTTGCTACATCTGCAGCTTTTTCAGTGTTTCCACCCATGGATTGCAACAAACTAGCGCTAAAGCTAGTCACGTTTTCCATGTAGCTGTTAGCAGATAAACCTGCAGTTTTATACGCTTCATTGGCATATTGTTTAACTTTATCGGCACTCCCCTTGAATAAGGTATCAATACCGCCTAAAGATTGCTGAAGGGCGGCACCTTCTGACAACGATGCAGATATGCCTTTAGTTATCATTTCGCCAATTTTAGCGGCCGCAATAACTCCACCAACTGCAGCTACTAATTTACCGCCAATCAGATTTCCTGTGCTAGTTCCAGCAGAATCAGCTTCGCCAGATAATTGTTTTGTAATGGATCCGCTAATTCCTTTAGCAGAAGGCATGATCTGTACATATGCTTGTCCTAATTCCGTTGCCATTAATTGCCACCTCCCAGCAATCTATTTCTCATACGTTCAAAATCCTCGCCAGAATCAAAAACGACTTCGCTCTTCACTTTCGGACCACTCTCGAATAATTTTTCAGTAATAGAAGTTGGTGCATTTTTGCCTTTTTCGCCGTCTTTGGTCTTGGACCACCAGATCAGTTTCAAAGCATCTGTCATACTCGCTAAGAGTACCGTATCGAACGGAATCTTTTGACCGCTCAACTTCATTCTTATGCGTGAGTTTTCCCTTAATCCGCAAGAAAAAACAGCCACCTTTGTTGCTGGTAGCTGTTTGTAGTCGTGTATATGATATGTTTCTGCAAGATCGCAAATCAACGCTTCTTCGTCAACGCTGATCATTCCGGCAAGGATTAAGAGTTTTTTGTTTCTGCTTGATTTTGAAAAATGTTCGCCAACTCTTCTGCCATACGCTGACCAGGAACAAATCCTTCCTCATCGCGTACGTGTTCTTTCAGAGCGTTGGCTTGATCGTCACCTAATAACAGTTTCAGTGCTTTGGGCATTAATGCCGGATTGTTATCAACTTCTGTAATTACTTCTAGTAATTCATAATTGTCCAAACGCTTTTTATCAAGCACATATTCAAACCCTGATTCTGTACTACCTTTTATTACATTCTCTAACTTGGTTACTTTGGCCATTATTCAGTACCTCCTGCAGCTGTTGGACTTTGAATATATTCAAAGTGAGTGTTACCTTCTTCATCCGACGGAATAGCAGTGATGGTTGTTTCATATCCAACAGCATCCGCATCCGTATAAGTGATTTCACCGATTTCAGATACTTTTGCATTCGGAATAACGATTCGCTTTAGATTGCCGCCCTTTAGAATCATATCAACAACAAGCACATGTTCTTCTAATTCTTTCGAGTTGGCTTTGATCGTAATTCCAGTTTGCAAATTACCGGATACGTTTGTTGATCCGTAAACTTCTTTGAGTACATCGACGTTTGTCGCTTCAATCAAAGTGTAAGTAAAGGTATCTTCCTTTTCCGTTTGAACTGAAGCGACGGTGTCACCGCCCCACGCTTTGATATTTTCATTTGACGGTGTATTTGAGTTAACCATTCCATCTTCAGAAATGTAACCTAAAGATTTGAAAGCCGCATTCAGTTCATCTTTTGCATTTTCAGGTACCTCTGTTCCCAATGGTGCCGAATAAATGGCCCCACCTACCTTGGGTTTTGCAGTTGATACATTTTTTGCATCTGACATGTTTTATTCCTCCTAATAACTATTTTCTTATAAAGTCACTTTGATTAATTCGTTGCTGGCTTTTGTGTAACTATCTAAATACAACTCTTCCTTGTCTCCGTTGTATGTAGATTCATAGTACTTGCCTTTTGCTGCTTCAACATCACTAGAAAACAAACCTTTAATATTTTGCAATGTTTTGCATTGCCAGACACAATACACTTGTTCCGGGTTGCAACCTAACTTTTCTGCTATAGCTTTTCTTGATACTTCATTAAACTTACGATCCATTCTTTACTCCTCCTAGTAGTGAGTGATATCAATTACTGCTTGATATCGGTACTCTTTCGTAGTTGTATCCGTATAGTTATAATCACTGTTCAACTTGATTCTGCTAATTTCGTCAAGTGTGATCAATTCTTTTAAAACTGCCTTCAGTTCAGCATTCAAAACAGCTGCTTTATATAATGTTGGTGCATAGCTTTGAAATGCATACGTTGAAGAAGAAATTTGATTATTTTCTCCACTACCAGTCTTTTCAAAAAGAACGTAGCTTTCTGGCATCTCTCCTTGCTTTTCTAAGAAAGACGGCACCGACAAATGACTATCCAGAAAATTCTTGATCACAATTTCGATCATTTATCTCACCGCCTTCAGCAACGTATTATTTTTCATGTTGTCCTTTTTCGCTTGATATGTATCAGCATAAACCATCGCATTCGCCCTGGTCTTTCCAACAAACGTATCTTGTTTATATCCTTCTCCTGCACGATTACGCACAGCAGTTGCCTTTTCTTCAAGAACGCCTTGCATTTCAGCTGATTTCATCAAACTAGCAACACCACTACGATTCAACTTAAATTTCATGTTAGCCATAGCGCTCCACCATCACTTTCTTATGCCAATCAAGTGGTATTAGATTCTCGATACCCTCGATAGGAAAACCAAAGGTCCTCCAGCGTTTGCCAAAGAATTTTACTTCCTTGTCTTCCCAATCATGGGTATCGCCTTTTGGAATGCCTAATGTGTATACTGCTTTTTTGCCAGTTAACGTGAGCTGATTAACGATATCATCTGTCGATGTCGGACTGACCAGAACATTTTCTACATCAATATCTGTTTCTTCATAGATTGGATTTCCAAAAGGATCAGAACCCGTCTTCTCCAATCCCACTAATTGGATTGTTATGCCCTTTAAAAGTGCCATACGGTTCAATCACTCCCATCCGTTGCCGTTTCAAACCAAGGCGACTTAATTCGCTGTTCTTTATGAATAAGCCGCCACCAGGAACCAGATATGATCCAGATACAGAATAACCTAGCGCACCTTCTGCATATTGAGTCATTGGCTCTTGATCAGTTGATGTCATAAGCGTTCTGGCTACGACATCAACTGTTACTGACTTAACAACATTCAAAAAGTAATCAGGTTTCATACTGATCATAGTGTCTAAATCTTTGCCGACTTTATCTGCTTCCATTCGCAATGAATCAGAAACAATATTTAACAATTCCGTAGCACGAGAAAGTTCCTCTGGTTTAAGCGCACGCCAGAGACTTGTTAGATCTTCGATAGTTGCAAAAGCTGTCATTCAGATCACTTCCCTTGCGACATCATCAATTCATACAATTCTGCTTTTTTAGAAGATGCATTGTATTCAATTCCGAATGCGTCTAGTTCTTGCATGATCTGCTTTTTGGTAATGCCTTCTAAGCCAGCCACTTGTTCTTCTTTTTCATCGGCTTGTTCTCCCTGATCAACTGCTGGTGTTTTAGCTTCGTCAGCAGTATTTTCAATTTTTTCTTCATTCAGTGTTTTTGGTTCTTCATCAATTTTTGACTCATCTTTCAACAGGACCCAATCGCCACCAGAAATAACAAAGGGGCTACTAAAAGTAACCCCTGTTTTGATATTGTGATATTCCATTATTGTCCGCCTCCTGCAGCTGGTTTGATCACACGGGCAAAACTAGCTTTGTCCAAGATCCCCCATCCTAAATATGTTTCGGAACGTAGCAAGATTTCGTTGTGACCAGCCAAGTCACGGCCGCTATTATCAGGGTCACCAGCAGTATGGACTTGCAAACCAATATTTTTTGCATATCCCCATTTCACAGAATTTGCGAAATCACCAACATAAATTGATGTATCGCCAACCGCTGATACAGTTTCATTGATGTCGATTTTCATACCTGCCAAGTTTTCTGGTTTAGCACCCATACGAAATTCTGGATATTGGCGCACCCCATTCACTTCAACTTTTGACAAGTCACGACCAACGACAGGTGCCATAGCAATACCTGTTGTGATTCCTTCTGAATTTTGAACCAAGAAAATCGCATCTTCCAGAACGTCATCAACTTTAGCAGCATCATATTCAACGGTTTGATCAACGACTGTGTCAAAGCTTTTGCCACTAACCAGTTCAGATACCAATTTTGTACGTGGATTAATGCCGTGGAATGACATCAAATCTAGACCGCGTGCTAGTTTTTTCGAATATCCATCAGCAAATTCTTTCAAAATATTTAATTGGGCCTCTTCACCAGAGAACCACATTTCATCAGAAAATCGTGCACTATATTCGACTTTTACGGGCATCATTTTAACTTTTTGAATGGTAGCTCCACCAACTGATTTCGCACCACCTTCATCTACTAAATCAATATCTTTATCTAATGTAAAACTAAACATCTCGTTACCGTTAAAGGCGACTGGTTCTTGTTGTGTTAATAAAGCCAAAGAGCTATGTCCCTTTACTTTGTTGATCATTCCTGCAATTCTTTCCGGTGTAAATAACTCGTCTCTTTTCATTACATTAGCCATGTTGTTATTCTCCTCTATCGTTTAATTTTTTTAGCATTTCTTTTAAATCTGCATCTTCATCTTTTTCAACTATTGGTTCTGTTTTCTTCAAAGGTGGCGGCGTTTGTTTCTTGCTTACGAAACCTGCTAACCGTTCTGCATCTGCTTTGATACTTTCTTCATCGGAACCGATTAAACGATCCGCTAAATCAATAGGTAATCCGTTTTGCAATGCAATTCTAGTACGTAAATTCACTGTTTCTTTCTCAGTGATTTGTTTATTGAGATCAGCTATTGTTTGCTCATGAGTCTTAGCGGCATTGCTTGTTTCTTCGATGGTTGATTTCAATGCATCTACTTCTGTTTCCAATGCAGCATTACGTGTTTTGATTTCATCGTAATCAGCAAACTTTCCTTTTTCACGATTCAATCTCTCCTGGATAATACGGTCCAGTTCCTCTTGTGTTTCGATTGCTTTGAATGTCATAATACAAACTTCCTTTCTCCTGCTTGCCCGGCAGTTCGGTAATTTTGCGTATTAAAAAACGACTACTGTTAAATAGTCGTCTAATACCTTTTTTGTTGTTTTTTCTTGGGCTTCTTGATACAGCAAGCCCAATGTGCTAATAGCGCACTATCCATTAAACAGATATCTCTATCGTCAAATTGCGATTTATAACCAAATCCACCATTGCTGCCAATATTACGCTTCTCACTGTTCGTAACTACCGAACTTAGTGACGGTTGATCTTTGTGGCAAATAGTTTGTTGGAATATTCCCTGTTCCCATAACGAATTAGCGGTAATGATTTCGGATACTTTAGGAAGCACTGGATCTTTTAGTTTAAAATCTGACATTTCTTTGGTCAGAATATTTTGGCCACCAGCACCATCTATGACCACTGCATTTACGTTGGCTTTCTTCAAGAAATTTATGATCCATTGATTGCCGTTCCTAACAGATACGCAATCAATCGTTTCAACGAATATTTTCCCAGATAAAGTTTTAACTGCTATACTCATCGCAACATTCTGACCATCATTTCCATATTTGATTCCAACATACAATGGACCTTGCAGTACCGGTAAGGCCATAACTTTTAATCGTGACCAATCACTAGCCGAAATAGCAGATTTTTGATTGTACTTAGGCCAAAATCCTAAGCGTTGTACGTTATGATCAAGTTTGTCTTCGCCAAGCTCCGCTTCAATCTTTCTTTCAGTCAAATGATAACCTAAGGAAGGATTTGAATTATACCAGGCTTCCACATCATGGATATCTTTCATATCCTCTACTGACCACTCGGCCCAACCAGAATACTTCGATTTACCAAATAGCGTTTTGTCGCGATAACTTGTAAAAACAGTACCGCTCGAAACCGGGGTAGGTGGTGTACCACACATGATCGTCATTGGGTTTTTACTATCGGTTACGGTATACTTCAACGCTGATTCTTGTTCAGTGGTGTATTCTTGGGCTTCATCAATTACAAGCAAATCAAATCCTTCACCAAGCCCACCGCTAGATGTCCTTGTCCTGAATTGGATCACGCCACCTGTTGCATATAACTCCAATCGCTCTTGGCCTTTGGCTTTGATTGAATTGAAGTCTTCGCCCTCAATATATCCCGAATCTTCAAGCAGTTTTTTCAACTGCTCATATGAAGCATGAGACGTACTGATCCTGTGAGCCGTATGCAATATGCTTAGTCCTTCTTCAAGCGCATCTAATTCAACAATGTAAATAACCTCTGTTTTACCGTTACGCCGTGGAATTGAGAAACCAAACTTTTGATGGACCCACAAATCATCTTCATCGATAGCCAAAAGAGGTTCAAGCATATCGATTTGCCAATCGTAACAATTGCGCCCGGTTCTTTGGTATCTTTCAACCGCTCTTTGAGATACAGATCTATCGTATGGCAATATTACCGATTGAGTAGGATGTTGATTACCAAATTTTACTTTAGTAGCCATAAACTATCCCCTTTCAATCTCGATCATGCATGATAACCCTGTCGCTGGGAGATATCGGATCACGCATCCTTTCTCAAATTAAGATTTTTCCTATTTTGGATTTTTTGTTGCTTTTGCGGATCAGTCCAGGCTTTTGACCAAACATTTTGTTTCCGCCCATCGCCCGGTTTGTATTCGACTATGCATTTACACCTTTCGTGCCTTCTGTAAACATCATCTGGTAAATCGTAATAATCAAATGATCCAGCTAATTTTTTACACCAGTCGCATGCATGCCCAACAAGGGTTCTGTTAATTGTTGGTCTAAGACCTGATTTTGCATGAAAATCGACATTCGCTTTGATGACATCGTCAACAACACTTTGGCTAAAATTAACAATTGGTTCTCCTAATACCCATTTAACAGAGTCGAAGTCTTCCGCTGCAGATATCTTATTTACCATGCCGTTTACCCTATCTTGATTGAATTCAGGCTTCTGACCTCGTATTTTTATTGCCGCTTCTTTATTTAATAGTTCTTGGACATCGACAGCAAAATTTGATATTAAATCATAATTATTTTTCAAAGTTTCATTGAGTAGCCTATCAGCGATATTGAAGTACATTTTCCCATCAGGAAGGATATCGATACTAATATTGTTGCCTAAAACATTTGCTAGTATTTCGCCAACTTCAATAGCAAACTCATTAACATTCTTGTAAGTTGCTTTCTTGTTTTTTAGTAGAGAAAAAGCAGACTTCAACTTCTGACTGTTGATTGTCCGCTCACTAAATTCATTATTAATCTTTTCGAGTAACGCAGGAACAATATCGTTATCCATTGTTATCGCCACCTTTTAATCCTGTTAAATCTCTTATTGTTTCACTGTTGATATAACCAGGAATAGCTTGATTCAATTTGATTGCACCATCGCCGATCAACGTGAGTGTATTGGCATCAGCTTCGAATAATGGTTCCCACTTCGGGATTGTTTTGGCAAACTGATATCTAAAATAAGGATATTCATCACGCAAACACGCTGCGACAAATGCTACATTCAAAATACCGGACCCCAAAGATCGTTGTGCTTTACGCCCAGCTAGCCGTAAATTTTCATGACTAGCTCGAATCGCTTCAACAGATGACGGATTATCAGAAACAAATCCCAAGTCATCCAAAGTCAAACCAGTTTCGCCAGCAAAACCAGCAGCCGCAGTTTTTAATTGCTCTGTAAATGGTGTCATGCTAGAAGTCGTAAATTGACCAACTGTAGGAGCAGTATTATTTTCACCAACAGTAAATTCAAGCATCGCTGATATTGTTGCTTTCCAGGTATCTAACGGTTCTGAATCTTGGTCAGTGCCTAACACGTATTTTTGTGGGAAAGAGTAAAATTCTGCTGTGATATCTGCACGTTCCAAAGTACGCTTAGCGTACGACTGATAATACATGCCTGATCTCGTTATTCGAGAACGGCCGAATGGACGTACTGCATCTGGACGGTGAATCACCGGTACCAATAACGGATAATCGAAACTATGTTCAATTGGTTCGTCTGGTATATCTTTATCCGCGTAATAGTAATACGTAATGCCCGGAAGAAAATACGCTTCAATTGCAGGATTTCCATCTTTATCTCTTTCAAGCACTGCATAGCCCTCGTTTAATAATCCAGTGATCGGATCAATAACCCCAGTTGCATTGCTCGCTTCGATAATTTGAAGTCGTGGAATATCGCCCTCTCCTTTTGAAATATAAACGAATGAGCAAGAAGCGATCAATGATGATAAAACCAAACTATCAAAAAATACATCTGGATTATTTGCTTCAAAAATTTCATTTACTTCAAAATCATCATGTTCGAATTCACGAAATACTAAACGATCCGCTAATGAATCCACACCTTTAGCACACCAGCCTAAAACGGATCGATACCTTTTCCTTATTTCCGCTGGAATGGTAATGCCAAAAACTGATTCTTTCTTTTTCATATCGTATTGTTCATACCGCATATCTACACGGATTTTATGCGTGGAAAGCTTGTTTCTTAAATAATCAATGCCATAAAATTCCATTATTTTGCTCCTTTCAAAATGTCGCGCGAGAAAATATGTACAGTGACGGCGTGAAGCTCGGCCGCCAAGGCGGAGGGGTGCCTATCCCCCCTCTCTCTTTGCGCGTATCAGGTTTTAAAAACATTTTCGAATGATTATATACAAATTATTTAACCACCATAAGAAGCCCAATCAGTGCTTTGTGGAAGGTTCCTGTTACCTACAACTTTCGGTGCTTCATCCTTGGTTGTGTAAAGCTTGTCAGACTTCTGTCGGTTGCACGTCCAGTGAGCCAGCTGCAAGTTGTCAACGCTTGATGGATGACCACCTTTATTGATTGGTACTATGTGATCAACTACTGGACTCAAAGGATGTGGTGCCTTAAATGATTTATCAATAGGCTTACCACAAATCCCACATGTGTTCTGGGTCTTCATCAGTATCTTCTTGTTCTTCTCAAAGGCTACCCGGTGGGGGCCTTGTCTATCCGCTCTTAGTGCCATAATAGAGGGGTGTCCTTTCTTAGGGGTAGGGTACTAAAACGTTTCGATGTTTATAGATTTAAATGTAGCTAACAACTTAGGAAATTGAATTGCAATCCAATCTACTAACTCTTCATCTTTTCCCCATTTGGAAGCCAAATAATTAAGCTTTGCATTCGTAATTCCTCCTTAAAAATTCGCAAAACAAAAAGCCACTCGCAATGAGTGACTCTACAAACAATCTTTAATTTGAAACTTATTTTCCTTCCTTAGCTTTATCCCATTCCTTTTTTAAATAGTCTTTCATTTCGCAGGAGAACAATTTAATATTATTTTCCAAGTTTACTACGCACTCATCGATCATTATAAAGTTTTTTTCATGTTCAGTTAAATTATTTCTTATCAATTCTTCAAGCTGGTCGGTCGTAGATATTAAATCATTAATCAATTCAATGATTTTTTCATGCTCTTCCGACTCACTAAAATACATCAATATTTCTTGACCAGTATAATAGAATTCACTTGCGCACCTGATAAGGTCATTTTTTTTAGAATCTGCTCTTTTAAAAAATGCCCTAACATTATCTGAATACTCCGGCAAAAAAACATCTTTTTCCTCTGCAAATTTCAGCATAGGTTCCCTTATCTGCGACTCAAAAACCGCTTCGCTTTTTATTTCAAAGTATCGTTTAGTGTAGTCCGTGGTAATAATAACTATTCGAGTTAAGTCATTAGAATTACATATTAACTTAGAAGCTAAATCTCTTACACTTTTAATCCATTCAATTCTAGCTTTTGCTTTTATATCTGCATCAATCTGTGTCTTGGCCATCTCTTTTTGAAACTCTTGTTGTTTTTTGTTTTGAGTAATGTTTACATAAACATTAGCAATAATACCCATAATTGTTGCGCCAAATGGCACCCACAACTTCCACCATTCCATTCAATCACTCCTTTTAATAAATTGTAGCATTTATTAACAAGTAAGTAATACACAAAAAGACAACACTAGCGAATTTCGAAATGAGATGATCCACCTCTTTCAAAAAATTGTGCTGTCTTTATATATCCGTCAAAGAAGAATAAGCGATAAGGAGCTTTCCCCCTTCCGGTTTATGAATTATTGTGAGTAGTCCAACAACCATCTCTCGTTTCTTCTACGCTATTAATATAAACCGTTTTAATCAATAATTGAATAGTTAAAACTATCGAACATTTATCGAACATTTAAAAGAGCGATATTTGCTTTGTTTCATTGGCAACTCTATTATAGGCATCTATATCATTAACCTTGTTTCGCTTATCCTGCTTTTCAGACTCGTACTGATCTAAGAAATTTAGTGTTCTTTTTATCTCGGCGTGTCTTTGGCGCACATAAGATGAGCTATATCCAATTTCTTCAGCGATTATATCTAATGAGCAACCTTCAATGTATTTCTTACGAACTATTTCATTATCTATACCATTGAACGAATTAATAATAGCAAGCATTTCTTTCCTTTGCTCTTCTAGTATTTCTATCTCTTTCTCAATCTTAGCAATGTTTTCTTCGAGTGACGATGATCTAGAGTTTTTTTCAAGTCTTACATCAGATAAATCTCCAAATATCCATCGGCTTAATTCCAGTCTGCTTTTGCTAAGATTCCATTTTAGATATAAAATTTGATTTTCTAATTCCTGATAATCTTTTAGCCATTGAAATCTCACAATCGCCACCCCTTTATGGTAAAATAGTCTTGTCACAGGTCACTTACCCAAAAGGTAGTGGCTTTTTTTATTTATCAAAATGTGAGCCATGTTGATATTCTTCATCAATGATCAGACTCTTTAAGGTCTTGCCAAGGACCTTTTTATTTAATGTTCCATTTGCTTTGGCTTTTTCTAGCAACTTGCGCTTCTTCTTTTTTACTTTCGATTTTTTTCTTTGGCAATGGCTGGCTTCTCCTTTTCATCTAATTCTTTACCGAATATCACACTTGCGAATACTGCCGCAAAAAGTGCCACGGCTACTAACACTGCAAAGTCCATCATTTATCTCCCTAGCCGGAATGATTTATTCATAGAATTACGAATCTGATTTGCAATACTGCTCGAAACATCTATCTCCATTACGGAACGACTCAGCATATTGGCAGAAATACTTGTTCCAGCTATTAACCCCTTACTCAATTGTCTTCCGGTTATATATGATCTGGCTACCTCATACAATTCACCTCGAGGGACAAAGTTAAACTTATATATTTCAAAAAAGCGGTCATTACTCATTTGAAAGAAATCTAATGCCAATTTGAATTTTGAATGTCCTTTGTATGTGCCGTATTTCTTAATTAAATATGCTCCCTGATCATCATCTGCTTTGATTTTATCTTTCTGATTGTCATTCATTTTTTTACTGGCTTCTGATTCTGAAACATTCTCAATGCACATGATCCATATTTTTTCCAAGCAAGCCTTCATGACTTCTTCATCGTTCGAATTCATACCATGCAGAGCAATTCGTGCTGTTTCTTTTAACATTTATTTCATCCTCCCGCTTCCACCGCATCCCTAACTAACGGATCATTAATAATAATCTTGTACTTCATTTGCTCATGCTGCAGCTGTTCTTGTAACTGCTCAATCTGCCGTTGCTGGTCCACTATTGTATAGGTTAAACAACTCAGTGCCAGGACAGTTAGGATCGTTATGATGATTGTTTGTTTACGATTCATTGGCTTTTACCACTATTCCGCCTATTGTATTAGCAACGCGTTCTGCATCTTGTTTAGATTCAAAATCCATAATGCCATCTATTTCATGCGGAGAAACTAAACAACCATTAGACTGAAACTTGATGAAATATCCATTACCTATTTTCACTCGATAGATATCAGTTTCCTTAACTTCGTATCCATCCTTCATACGAATTAAAGTATCAAATGCATTATTACTAGATGTCCCGAACCACTCCATAAACCCTGTTGGATACTGAGCGTGCTCTACTAATTTGTACGAGTGAGCAACTGCTTCGTAAATCGCAAAAGTCAAATCATTTTTATTCGTTTCAAACCAATCAGCTACAAACTGTGGAACAATTTCTTTTGACTGTTCAAAATCTTTTTCCACACAACTTATGGCAATTCTTAGCCCTTCATTGATGCCTCCAGTGTACTCAGACTCAATTCGATCTTTAATTTGATTTTGCTTTATTTTTTCAATCAATTCTTGTTTCATCAAAATTATCCCCTCCGTCCATGATATAATCGCCATAGGAGGCGATCGTATGAAATTTTTCAAATTTAACTATAGTAAAGGAAATAAACCTTTTCTTGGTATGGCTATTATATTTTTTGTATTGGGAATAGGGCCAAGATTTTTTTGGTTTTTTATGGGCTTATTTTTCCTTTTATCCTTCTTAGAAGAACAGGATACGATAGTAACTACAGTCGCCAATAAAATTACGCCAACACCAAAAATCTTTACTCTCATTCAAGCACCTCCCGTTATTTAATTTATTTTTTAAACATTTCCTGACACTCTTCTATAAGCTACTTTCGCCTGTTTTTGAACCACTATGATCCTCTATGATATTCTAACGGCTTCTAATCCTTTGTCATCTTTAAATCAAGTTCTTGCCAAAAATGGGGATTGCTGTTATATTATTGGTGAGGATATAGATCTTACTCCTCTCCAATCCAGAAACTGGATCATTCGTGATCGAAGTGGGAATTGAGTGCACCCACGTTCCCCCGCGGGCGGGTTAGCCTAGCGTTTGTCTGCATGGGACGGTATCCATGCTTTGCACTCTTATTTTTTTTGTGCATTTTTGGAGGTTAGAATGAATACAGATTTCTCTCTCACTTATAATCAGTATCTTTCTAACTTTGATGGAAAGATGGCTATCCTAACAACAAAGTTTGAACCTTTAGATAGGTTTTATATTAAGTTCGATATAAAGCAATTACCTCACTTATTGGGTCTTCAATACATATACACCGATCCGCCCCAAAAATTATGCGAAATGCTCTGCAACAAGGATATAACTTACGAAAAACTGCAGCGTCATCAAAATTTCGTGAAAATTAAAGATCGTATCACATTGTTTCCGTATATACTAAATATTTTTCTAGAAGACTATAACGCCTCAGTGATATATGTCTCTGAGCAAGATCGTCATGGATCTTCAATGAAATTAGATATTGTGTTCGCCCATCCACATAAAAACAAATATCTGAACTTAGGACTGAGAGAAACGGGAGAATCAATTTATTCACCTGTAACTTTTTATGTCTTTAAGAAAGGGCGGAATCCGGTTATGCCTTCTTCAAAAAGGGCAAAGGTTGATACGATAGAATTTATCAACCCAACTAGACAAATACAACTCTTTTAAGTTTTAGTAGACCATCGTAAGCGATGGTTTTTTTATGCCTGAATTCCGTTATCGCTGACGATTGCGGATTTGCACACTTATATAAAATTACTATTTGTCTTCCTTTAATATGGTATTATAAAAATATCATTTAACTGAGGTGATTCTGATGAACTTTTTTTACTCTGACGCGTATCAAATCATTCTTAACTCAATTACGGCTATAGGTACGCTAGGATCTGTTCTTTTCGCACTTTATTTCTCGCTAAAGGAGCTAAGAGAAAGAAAATTACTTTTATTAAGAGATCAAGCATCTAAAATATATGCTTCAAGTAGATCTGGTAAAGATGGTCTTCTTGTGACATTACACAATGAATCCAACCTACCTATACACAATGTTTTCATCATTTCGGTTTTAAACCAATCAGGTCCTTCTCTTAAAGAACAGCTTAAAACTTATAATAATATAAAGTTTTTGGAATTATGTTACCCGACGGAATCCAAGATTTTGATGCAAGACCGCGGTCATTCAATGGGTGGTAAACATGACGTCGTTATAATATTTTTTACAGACGCCATGGGTACTGAATGGTCATTAGACAACAAATTTAAACTCAGAGAAGTAAAAAATTATGAAAAAGAAATCATCAATTCTTATCTCGAATTTTCCCCGCCATATTAAGAACCTACATAAACGTGGGTTCTTTTTCCGTTATTTCGTCGGATAACTGACTTGGTAAAATATAAAATATGTTACAATACCTAAAAGGAGGTATTGCTTTGGGAACTTTTTTAGCTTTTATTTGGTATATTTTTATAGGATTTATGCTTTATGGAATCATCAGATTGGCAGTTAAACACGGAATTTCCGATTCCAAAAAAAATAATTTATGATTCTGTTGCTACTCTTTTAGGGTAGTTTTTTTATTTCCACAATTTTGGTGGATTAGATACGATTAGAACGATAACAATCACGTGCTTCTTCATCTGTACGCACAACATATTCTTTACGCTCTACCCACGTTGTGGTTTTAGTATTCCATTTTTTTGTAACATCTTTTTCACTTAGGCAGACCTTACAAATATAGTGATCCCAAGACATACCAAGTCCACCTAGCGATCCTTCGTCATCAACATGCAGTAAAGCTTTTTGATTACATACTTCGCATTCATATAACTGATGTTCCATGTCAGCCCTCATTCCTCCTAGTTTTTTATCTCTGTCGATAGCGAACTAAATCTGTCTTGTATTAATTACGTTAGAGATACCTTTTTTCACTGCCTTTAGTATGTCATCTGTCAGACTGTCTACATCAACAGCATCGATAGTAACCGAGGTATTAGGATCAATAACTTTAGATATATTGTGTATCACCTTCCACGTGTCTATGACTCCTTGAATTGTTTCTGCAAGTTCACTGTCATTTTCTTGAATCCATTCAATCAAGTCATCTTGTGCAGACTTCTCGAAGAGGTATAAATCTTTTACCTTTTTCTCAAGAAGTTTTGTAGGTACCATTTCCATTTTAGGATTGGCATCTAAAACCTTTTCTTTTTCAATAAAATCTAAAAGCTCCTTTTTCACTTTCGTTTCCTCCTAGTTGGTAATTTCTCCCGCTTACTAACTCACAAATTTCTGATGCGACAACTTGAGTTCTTCATCGCCGATCATTGAATATTTCAACGTTGTGTCAATTGATTCATGTCCTAAAAAGTTCATAACCAGTTCGATCGGCATTCCATGCCTTCTGGCCATAGTAGCTGCAGTTCGTCTAAATCTATGTGGATGGACGTTTGTTACACCTGCACGCTCACTTATTCGCTTAACCAATTTTTGTACTCCTGCAACAGTCATCTGACGTCCTTTGTATTTACCATAGAAAATAGGGCCAACCTCATGTGGTACTTTTAGCAAATAGTTTTCCAGTGCCATTTTAGCTTTGGCATTGAGATAAAGAACCCTTTGCTTATTACCTTTCCCGATAACAGTGATGGAATCATTTTCCTTGTTATAATCTTTGAAACTTAGTGAAACCAATTCTGATACTCGACAGCCCGTACTTAATAGCAACTCAATTATCAATACTTCCCTTGGGTTCATCGCCGCTGATCGGATTTTTTCGACTTCAAATTCGCTAAACTCCTGTTTCCTACGCTTAGGCACCTTGATGTTTTCTACCCTCGCACCTGGATCCCTAGTAATATACTCTTCTGTATATAACCATTTGAAGAAACGGACAATACAACCCCGTTCTCTAGCAAGGGTGCCTTTGCTGACTTTGTCGATCATCTCCCTATTTGCAATAAACAACCTTATGTCATTTGTGTCCACTTCTTTATATGGTTTTCACACAGTCCTCATAAAAAGATTGATTGTCTGCATGTAAAGGTTTAAGGTTCCATTTGAAAGACCTTGAATTTTTTTCGAGACGAAAAATTGCTTATAAGCGGCAACATCAGATGTTTCATCATAGATAATCATTTCATTTCGTTGCTCGATAATTGAGTACTTAGAGCATTCAACCGTTAGAATATTTTTCAATCTCTTCAACTGTAAGCCATCGAATTCTTGTTCAATTTCAAGTAAAATCTTATTAATCAGCTTTTCTTGCAATGGCATCACTCCAATCTTTATAGCGATATGTTCGTCCTTGTTTATCTTCATGACCATAACGTAATAAATCGCTCATCGTTCGATTTGCTTTTTTACACTTCCGACATACGTCTTTCCGAGTACCTGTGAAAATCACTTCGCCTTTGTACAGCACTTCTACAATTCGCAAATGGGATTGCTCCCCTCTCCAGAGTTCAACACGCAATGCTTCTCGCTCTTCCTCGATTACTGGATCAATCTCTCGATCATCAAGGTTAGAAAGATAAAGCAATCGTTGTAGTTTTAAAGCACGTTCTCGATGACGCTTCTTTTTTTCACGTTCTTTCTGCTTCATCGCTCGCTGATTCTGGTTCATCTTGATCACCTCCTGCATCTGCTGGCTTAAACACATATTCATAAGGCTCCCACTGCTTATTTCCAAGAAGGCGATAGTATTTCCCTGAAAGCGTAATAATAAAATGATAGGTATCTGCCTTTTCTGGAACATAACATCTTGCATAGTATTGACGGTAATTCTTGGGGTTATTAGAAAAATACTCAACCGTCCATCCTCGTATCTTGCAAAACATGGTGAATTCGACACGCGCTACTTTGAAACTGGTTATTCTTTCATCCATAGGATCACCAATTCGTTTTTTTCAGAAAATCGATGTAGCCTGGCGTAGCAACCTGATATTCTTCCAACTCTTCTTCAAGAATGTACTGACGGCCATATTTTGCTTTCATGTTCTGCCAATCACTCCATGGGATAAACCCAACGGTCTTTTTGATCATGCAACAAACACCTGCCATCGCTCCTAATTTTTGATGAAGATCCAATAACGCCTCTTGATTTTGTGTGATCACTGATTTTTTTAATCGATCCGTTGTGGTCATCTTTGCTTCAAAAACAATGGCACGCCCATCCCATAGAGTTCCTTTGTAATCTGGTTGAGCTTTCCCGATTGGATAAACGATCATTCTGCCATCGCCGAGTATCTGCTTCACACGAAACGGTTCAGGCGTTTTTTCAATTAAAGCAATTTCTTTTGTTCTGTAGTACCAACATCCTTGATCAATCATTTTTTCAAAGATATCGCCCAAATCATTGTTGACTCTATTTTGGTAATTTCTTGAAGACATCGTTTCTACCTACTTTCTTCATTAGTTCAGTAATAAATCCTTTTTTATCGTTTTGCCCAAATGTATCTAATGTTCTTCGGTAAATGCGCTCATAGTGTGCTTTATCTTCAAAGCATACGAATTGTGAATAGCGATCACTCTTAACTATTCCTGCATATGCTGAATGATCATTTAATTTGTTTGATGCAGCATCGCAAATTTGCTGATTTTGAAGAAATCGGATTTCCTTTTCTTCTGATTTGATTTCCAATGTTTTAATACATGGAGAAAATTTCCCTTTGTTTTGATCATCAATGTTTAACATCAAAAAGACTTCCTGCATCATGTCGATACAATCTGATTTATCAAAGCAGGCGACCAGATACGTTTGTTTACTTTCCATTTCTACCTCTTTCTCTATCCATCATCATTTCTGAACAGTTCGATTTTGAAATACCATCCACGATCCTCATCATAAATTTTCAATATATCTCCTAAAATTCGGTATTGAGGAAACCTCTTAAGAATTTCCTCTGCTCCATCATCGTTGGACATACCTAATTTATTTAGTTTTCTAAATGACCAATAATCATCGTTGGTTGTTTCGTGTGGCTCTTTGAGGTTTCGACTCTTGGACCATCGCTTTTGACCTTTCTTCCACTGGCGATTTTCCCATTTCTCTTGACCTGTTAAATAATTGACCAAGCCTTGCATCCCATCTGAATCGTATTGAATGTTTTGCACTTGTCTTCGACCAAGAGGCTGTTTCTTCTTTCCTCGTCCTTTAGACCAAACACTCTCGATTGCATCCCTTGATGGTCCATTGTTTAAAACGATATGGTGATGGATTCGAGTGATATAGCCTACTTCCTCATCGTATTGATAAGAGGTAAACCACATGTACTTGAGTTCGACCCCTTCTTTCTCATAGAGTCTTTTTAGTTTTTTCAAAGTGTTTTCTTGATCACGCTTGGCATCAGAAGGCTTTTCAGGTAGAAACTGATCGGAATAAGTGAACGTGGCATAGTAATCTTTCTCTCCAAAGTTTGCATATAGGAACAATGCGGCCTTTCGTTTACTTTGGGCTTGATTCCATCTTGCTTGAGATAAGCCAGTTACTTTTTTCCTCCTACCTCTGGGTTCTCTGCATTTTCGTTCCTGCTCAATCGTCCTACTGTAAAGTCGGATTTCTTTATAAGGTCCTGCTTCCACTCTGCGTTCTCTAACAAATGATTTCTTCATGACAAACACCCCAGAATTTTCTACGTCCGTTAAGTTAGTATCTAATACAAGGACGATAAAACGCCGAAATAGCAGCGTTTTTTGCAAAAATAGTCTGAGGATGGTATACTTATCTTGTCGGAGATAAGAAATACCATTCTCAGAAGTCGCCAGTTTTGGCGGCTTTTTTTATTGTTCTGAAAACTGGAAAAGAACCTTTTCTTCGGTTTGTTTTCCAAGATGAAAAACATGGTGATACAACGTCCTTCCACGCAACTGAAATGTTTCTACTCTACCTCGCTCAGTTTTCGCTTCAATACTGTATACATAATTCTCTCCACGTTTCCTCATACGAACCTGCATTACAATTGCAGGCATTTTTTCCAAGTAATCGATCGCCTTTGATAACATCTACATCACCTACAGCTTTCACTCATCTTCGAACAAATTTATCTGTCCAGAATTATTGACATCAATTGGATAAACAACTGGTTCCAATTCTCGTTTCGGTAATCCATGATTTGATTCTGCATCGATGGTAATTCCTCGATGATCACTAGTGACTTTGATCCCAACCTTTATTGAAATCGTGCGTTTTGCTTCAATGTCCTTTTGAGTATCCTGTAAATCGGCAGTAATTGTTCGAACTTCTGCATCTAGCAAACTGTTAACTTTTGCCATCAACTTATCGGCTAATGTCAGAGCTAACTTGTCATTATTCATATTGAATTCCTCCTTTACTTACTAAATCCGGTAGCAACTTAGGGATGGCCATTTGTAACTTTTGAAACTGATCATCTGAAACAACAAAATATAAAGCAATCGTAGGTGTCTCATCGCTATCAAATGAACGATCCTCTACTTCACATGTCGATTCAAACTTATTCCAGATAATCGACTTAATTTTTTGAGTGTATGGCTTAACATACATTCGATTTGTAGTGAAAATAATTTCTCTTTCTTTAAACATCTAGTTACCCTCTAATCATTAATAGGAAACAAATAGCTAACAAAATACCGTTTAACAATAAGCTGGCATAAGCAATCCCTTGTAATTGACGTGCTTTATACAATGGATTGTCATGGAGCGTAGCTAACCATTTTTTATTCATATAATCTTTCCTTTCTGTTGTATAATTTCCTTATCAGTCAGTGGTCGGCTGAAATAATTGATGAGGGGGTGAGATTTGTGGGTAAAAATCAATGGGTATCTCCTAGAGACGGAAAATGGGCTGTACATGGTGAAGGCAATTCCAAAGATACTAAAATTTTTGATAAAAAATCTGATGCTGTTGAGTATGGTAAAAATATTTCTAAGAATCAGCAATCTGAATTCATTGTCCAAAAAAAGAATGGCCAAATTCAGTCAAAAGATAGTTTTGGAAATGATCCTATACCTCCACGTGATACAGAACATTAATCATATTTAGGAGTAATGCGAACTCGAAAACCCTCGCTTGGTTTAATATCATTTGCCGTGATAACCGCGATTGTTTTCGGGTTATTTTCATCTGTTTCAACAACAATTTTCGTGTATTCTTCCAGAGTTGGTACATTTAAATTATTTTCCTCATTCATTGTCCTCTCACCTCAAATCTATTTGCCGATTCAATCGATTCTGATAAATCAACTCTTGATAACTTCGGAGTTCCCGAATCGATAAATCTCGTTGTGTTTCAGTTAGTTGTACTTTCCGATCATTAAGTTGATCGTGTAAGCTTCTGATTTTTTCTTTGATAAGATCATGGATCAATAGTTCTTGGGATAGTGTGTATTTCATTTGAATTATCCTTTCAATCTGACATGATGTTTGCCCAGTTTTCTTGCAAATACTTCGCCATTTCTAAAGCATTGAATTTCCAAGGATTTCCTTTGCCTTTTGAGTAACGAACAAAACCGCCGTTCCTGACATCTAGTATTTCTCTGTTTGGATAAAGGATTTTTTCCTTTATCCAATCTTCATCAGTAGTTTGCAGTCGTTCCTTAAGATCATCCATCGTCCAAGTTTGACCCATCAAATCTTTTTTCTTTAATGATTCATACTCTTCAATTTCAACAACTTTTAAATGTGAAGGTATTAAGATTTGAATCGGGGTATTGATTTCAATAGTTTGAGACATTAAATCACCTCCTCAACATTTTGTACATTTTTCCGTACAAAACCTTTAAAAAAATAATTCCCCAGTTCTTTTGAAGGAATATTTAGCAATTCAGCCATAACTTTAATCTCAGTTTGCGTGAAATTTGACTTACTATTCAATTTTAGATTCAACGATGTTCTGCTCATATTAAGTTTAGTTGCTAACGTTTCTTGAGTAAGTCCTTTTTCCGATATTTTATCCTTCAGCAATTCATAATCGTAGACAATGTCTATTTTTTTCAATCTTTTCCCCTCCAAGCTGTTCGGTTTTCTGTACAAAACCATCATAGTTTATAAAAAAAAGAATGTCAACACATTTTGTTCAGTTTTCTGTATCTTTTGCTTGCTATTCAGAATTCTTAACAGTATAATCATTGTAAAGGGGTGTACAGAATAATGAACAACTTTTCTGATCGGCTAAAAATAGCTTTAAAAAATAAAAATATATCTCAAGCTGAATTAGCTAGACGTACTGGAATTGGTCGCAACTCTATCAGCGACTATATAAATGGAAAATACGAAGCGAAACAAGATAACATCTTCCTTATGGCAAATGTTTTAGAAGTAAATGAAGCATGGCTCATGGGAATGGACTCACCAATGACCAGAGAAAGCCATGAATCTACTTTTTTGAATGATTTAGATCCTAAACAAATTGAATTAATAGATATTTTCCAAAATCTAGATACTAGTAAAAAAGATGATGTACTCGACTTTGCTAAATACAAAATGCACGAACAGAATAAAGAAAACTTCACTATTGCTGCCCACTCCGACGATCCTAACAAAAGGATTAGTCAAAAAGAATTTATTGAACTTAATCGATACCTTGATGAAGCTGATAAAAAATTTGATGGTAAGTAGGGTTGCAAATGGATGATTATGAAAACCTTTTAAAGAAGGTTACGACCGAAATTCCAGTTATAGAATTACCTTTAGAACAGGACACTGGATATACAGGTCTTTATAGAAACAATCGGATCTACTTAGATAAAAATAAATCAAGTAGAAAAAAGAAGGTTGTTTTGGCTGAAGAATTCGGTCACCATAAAAGAACTATTGGAAATATTCTTAATTATAAAGATCCCGAGGCTTGGAAAGAAGAATGGAAAGCTAGAAGATATGGTATTGAAATTCTGATCACACTTGATGATCTCTTAGACTGTGCTTTGAATGGATGTAACAACATTTATGAGTGCAGCGAACACTTGAACGTAACTCTCGAATTTTTTGAAGATACCCTCATTCACTACTTCAATAAATATGGTAAATACCATTATCATCGCAACTATAAATTTACATTCGACAATGAGTTTATATTCGTGGAACCTATTAAAATTTTTGGATAAACAAAAAATCTTTTGGAAGTTCCCGCTCCCAAAAGATCTGCTCATTTCTGAGACTGTACAAATATATTATATCAAAGAAATGAGGAAAGAAAAATGGCAAAAAGAGTTAGAGGCGAAGATGGTAAAATGTACAAGGTTAAGAAACCATTTTACAAAAGGGTTTGGTTTTGGGTATTAGCTATTATCTTTATAGCAATAGTGGGTAACGGTTTATCTGGTGGTAATAATGATTCTGCTGCCGAAAAATCTTCAAACAGCTCTTCTGTCGCAGATAAGTCGACGGATTCATCAATTAAAGAAGAAAGTTCATCTACTGTTGTTGAAAAAGAGTCTAAGCCAGAAGATAATGTTTCTAGCGAATTTAAATCTGCACTGAATCAAGCTAAATCATATTCAGATACAATGCACATGTCCAAACAAGGAATTTATGATCAGCTAGTGTCCGAGTATGGTGGTCAATTTCAACCTGATGCTGCCCAATATGCAATTGATAATATCCAAGCTGACTGGAATGCTAACGCATTGAAACAAGCTGAATCTTATTCTGATTCAATGCATATGTCTAAACAAGGAATTTATGATCAACTAATTTCTGAAAATGGCGGTCAGTTTACTGCTGAAGAGGCACAATACGCTATTGATAACATTAAAGCTGACTGGAATGCTAATGCATTGGAACAAGCGAAGAGTTATCAAGAAAGCATGTCAATGTCTCCTGAAGGTATTAGAGATCAATTAGTTTCAGAACACGGAGGTCAGTTTACACAAGAAGAAGCTGATTACGCTGTTAATAATTTAGATTAGTAAAAAAACACGTCCCTCTTCTTGGCGGTCGAGGACGTGCTGGACACAAATAAACGTAAGGCTTATTTAGTCATGCCTATTGTAGCAAAACTAAGGAGTTGAATCAATATGGCTAGTATTCAAAAGAAAGATAACGGATGGCAGTATCGTGTCTCTTATAAAGATACTGATGGTAAATATAAAACAAAAACAAAAGGAAAATTTGCAACAAAAAAAGAAGCGCATCTAGCTGCTGCTGCTATTGAAAAGAAACTAACTGAAGGATTTAGAATTTCTGATGCTGACCAGGAGTTTCCTGTTTATTTTCGAGAATGGTATGAAGTGTATAGAAAAGGAAAGTTTTCTAAAGCAAATGATGCCGATATAGAAAAGTCTATAAAATTTGCGGAAGCAAATTTCAAAGGAATAAAACTTAAAGATTTGAATAGGAAAATATATCAACAGAAGTTAAATGAATTCGCTAAAACGCGACGATCCTCTACTGTTTCAAAAATTCACATCTATATGAAAGCAGCGATACAAGATGCACTGCAAGAAGGAATTCTTTTCAAGGACCCTACTTATAAGGTTTCATCTCGTGGTGGTGTTTCAGATAAATCAGATAGAGATAAATTCCTAAGCTACAATGAAACCAAAAAACTCACAAATTCTTTGATTGATGGTATCAAGCCAACCTACGTATCTAGATATATGATTCTTGTAGGTATTGCTACAGGAATGCGTTATGCGGAGATACTTGGATTGACTTGGAACTGTATAGATTTTGAAGATAAAACTGTTAGGGTTGAGAAAACGTGGGACTATGTATACAAACAAGACTTTTCAAATACAAAGAATTACCAATCAATGCGCCTTATTACTATTGACGACTTCACGCTTGACCTTTTAAAACAATTAAAGAAACATCAACGTGAATATTATTTTGGTAGGATACTAAAGAATAAGAAAAACCTAGTTTTCCTAAATGACGATATGGAGTTGATATCAAACTCTGCAGTAAACAAAACTTTGAAGAAACATCAAAAGAAAATTGGAATAGATCAACCGATAAACTTTCATGGACTTCGACATACACATGCATCAATTCTTATCTATCAAGGTGTTAATCTAAAATACGTATCCAGACGTTTAGGACATAAAAAAATTGAAACTACGTTAGGTATTTATCAGCATATTCTTGATGAGATGGAACAAAAAGAGTCTCAAATCGTTAGCACGACAATGGGTGAGCTATTTGCATGAATCCATAATCTCGTGCAAAATTGGTGCAAAATCATTCTATTTTCTTGAGTTTTCTTCCACTTTCTTATATTTAAAAAAATGCAAGAACCCTTGATATATAAGCATTCCTTATATAGTCAAGGGTTCTTCTGGTTTCTTCATAAGGAGAGTACAGGATTTGAACCTGCGCGCCGGGATGAACCGGGTCGGCGGATTTCGAGTCCGCTGCATTACCACTCTGCCAACTCTCCATAACAGTTATTTTCGCTAGTTTTATTAAAAATGTCAAGAAAAATCTGCACCCAATAAGTAATGGGATGCAGATTTTTTGTTCTTTAATCGAAGATGTAGCTATCTTTCTTTTCGATTACGCCTTCAATAGTCTCGTTGATGATTTTGATAATCTGGTCATCGGTGGGTGTGATGATACCCGCCGACATTAAGGAAGCCAAACCAGTCACAACGATCCATGCGCCATTATGTAGTGCATTTACCGCATCTTCTGAAAGATCCGCATATTTTTCTTCTGATTTGATCAAGGATTTGAAATAGGTCGATGAAAAATCATGCATCAATTTCCCACCGCCATAGTCGTCGATAAAAAGGGCGATGTAGAGATTGTGCTGCTCTTGAGCGAAGCGTATATAATTCAGGCCTAAATCAACAAGTTTGTCTCCTGTTCGAACAACTGGAAAAACATTTTCCGATAAATCTTTGAAAACAGCCTCCACCAAGGTATTTTTTAAGTCCTGCATATTTTCGAACTCAAGATAAATCGGTTGAGTAGAAATTCCCATGTGCTTAGCGATATTCCGGGCCGTAAAATTGCCAAAACCTTCTCTATTGATCAGTTCATAAGCGGCCTTCAAAATGTGTTCTCTTGTATAGACCTTCCTTCGCATCAATAAATCCCCCTTTTTATATTTATTTAATTGTAACCGAGATATTCATTTTTTTAAAATAAAACACTCCAGCCGTTATCTTATTTCTATTCACTTTGTTCATTAAAAACGAATGTTTACTAATTAAAAGAAGTGCTTCTCCTTTCATTTATCACAAAAAATCCTACGCATTGACTGCTAGTTATTTTTCAAATCTACTTTTCTTCCTTGTTGAAAACTCGCTGAAATTGTACACTAAGAATGTAGTGCGCAAATTCGATTGAAAAAGGAGTTTGGAAATGGCTGAATCAAAAGAGCTATTATTGGAGACCTGTTTGTTGGCAGGAAAAATCATGATGGAAAACGGCTCGGAAGTCTATCGAGTGGAAGATACAATGAATCGAATTGCAGCAAATGCCGGGGAGCAAGGCAGCATTAGTTATGTAACAGCAACTGGACTTTTTATGGGCTTACGCAGTAGCCACTATGCACAAGTAGAAAATGTTCATGATCGAGTCATCAATCTCGAAAAAATTGTTGCCGTCAACGGATTGTCCCGTGCCTATGCTGAAAAAAAAATCTCGTTAGTGGAACTGCACGAGGCATTAAAAAAGGTCAATCCAACGACACCAATTTTTCCTTATTGGCTGCAGGTGTTTAGTGCGGGCGTGGTCAGCAGTACTTTAATGATTATTTTCGGCGGTGCTTGGTTTGATTTTCTAGCAACGTTTGTCATTGGCTGTCTGGGATTTTTATGCGCCTATTGGGTCAAAAAAGTCATCGATATCCGCTTTTTGGATATGTTTTGCGCCTCTTTACTGATCGGTACTTTGTCTCTTCTAGCGGTCTCTCTTCATGTCGCACAAAACGTCGATAATTTGATTATCGGTGCCGTCATGCCCTTAGTTCCTGGTGTAGCGATCACCAATTCCTTTCGGGATATTTTGGCAGGCCATCTCATCAGTGGGACTGCTCGGGGAACTGAAGCTATTTTCACAGCTGCCGCGATCGGTGTTGGCATCGCCACGGTCTTCACCTTATTTGGAGGGATCTCATGACGATTTTTATTCACCTTTCCTTTAGCTTTTTAAGCACCGTGACCTTTGGTATCTTGACCAATATTCCTAAAAGAGCCTTAGTTGCAACAGGCATTGCTGGAACGGTTGGCTGGATGATCTATTGGTCATTGAAAACGATTGGCTACGGTCTAGGCAGCGCCAACTTCTTAGCCGCATTTGCCGTCGGTTGCGTCAGCATCTTTTTTTCCCGCAGAAAAAAAATGCCCATGATCATTTTTAACATTCCTAGCCTCGTTCCTCTCGTACCGGGTGGTCCTGCCTACAAAGCCGTTCGAGAATTCGCTTTGGGCGACAACTTTGTCGGCTTTGAAAATCTGATGATCGTTGTCATCACCGCTGGGGCGATCGCTGGAGGCTTCATGATGACGAGTGTGGTCGAAAAGATTGTTAATCGTTGGCAAATGAAGCGAACGAAAAAACATCCCTCAGATAAAAAAATCTCCTGAAACTATTGGTGCGCATAAACTATAAATTTTTCTTATTTCAGACTTTAGTACAATGTTTTCTTTTCGGACTTCTTTTATAATAAAGGCATACCTTACAAAACTGTTTGACGTTTGTCATTTGTTTTACTGGATTTTTCTGGTCTCACCCCGTATAGTGGGATTATGAAACATAAAGGAGATGAAGTCCTGTGAGCATAGCAACTTCTCGTCGTATCATTAATACGATTTCTATTATTGGCTTAGGTTTATCTATCGCATTAACGATCTATTTTATCAATCTAGGTGTTTTCAAAGACATTAATGCACTGCGAGGTCTAGTTGGAAATTCCGTTATCTTAGGACCAATCGTCTTTATCCTTTTGCAGATCTTGCAAGTAGTGATCCCGATCATTCCCGGTGGTGTCTCCAGCGCTGCAGGTGTCTTGATTTTCGGTCCTTATCTAGGATTCGTTTATAACTATGTAGGAATCAGTATTGGTTCTGTCATTATTTTCCTGCTAGGCCGACGATACGGTAAACCATTCATTTTAAGTATGATCAGTGACAAAACTTACGATAAATATATTGGCTGGTTAGATAACCAAAGCCGATTTGAAAAACTTTTCGCCCTTGCAATCTTTCTACCAGTCGCCCCAGATGATGCCCTTTGTCTAATGGCTGGCTTGACCAACATGACAGTGAAGAAATTTACGCTGATTATTTTGTTAGCAAAACCTGCTTCAATTTTCTTGTACAGCATGGCTTTGATTTATGGTGGAACATTCTTAACTGGTTTGTTAGGCGGATAAGAAAAATAGGTAAGAAAAACGATCAATTCATTGAGCCGAACATGAAGGAGCTGCTTTTCATACAGGGATCTATACCTGTGGCGAATGTGCTTCTGAAACTGTTCGACTCTTTTTTTCCGCCTTTTTAGAATAAATAGGAACCAAAATACTTACTTTTGTTAGGATGACGACCATGAATTATTTAAAAAACAGCTTAGTCAACACTTGGGATTTTTTGAAAGACAGCAATGCCTACTTCCGTGATGTGTTACTGATGCACGGTGCTTTGTTGTTCTTAGTGATCCCAATCTTATCGGCTTCCACCAAGTTCGTCTTAAAACGTGGGGGCTTGCCTTACCTTTCTTTTGATAATATTGGCAGTATCTTTACCGACCACCCAGTCGTGCTGCTCTCATTAACACTGATTTTACTTTTGATTTTATTAGCCGTCTTTTTTGAGTTTACTTTTTTGCTGCTAAGTGTCTATTTTATTAAAAAGAAACAGCCGATCAGCTTGCGGCAATTGTTACGGATGACTGTTTTGCAGTTGCGTAAATTACGGCCGATGACCTTTTTATTTTTCCTGTTTTACTTCTTACTGATTTTACCGATCGGTGGGTTGAGTTTTAATTCTGATTTACTCGCAAAAATCAAAATTCCCGCATTTATCGTGGATTTCATTTTTGCCAACCGTGTCTTGATCATCGGGGCAGTGCTGTTGGTTTATGTTTTGTTGATTTACTTGGGGATTCGCGTGATCTTTGCCTTGCCAGAAATGATATTACGTGATCTGCCCTTTCGAAAAGCGATCAAAGAAAGCCTCCAAGTAACAAAACGCCGTTTTTTTGCCATCGTTGGACAATTTGTCTTTATCGGTGGTAGCATCTTGTTGATTTCGACACTGGGCTTCACTTTGCTGATTACCATTCAGGCGGTGATTGAAGTTGTTACACCGGACTATGCGTTGTATAGTGCTGTTTTTATTATGACTTTCTTGCAGTTTATCTTGTTACTGAATGTCATTTTATCGACGGTAGCCATTTTTTACATCATCGTTGATTTCATGGATGATGAAGGCTTTTTACCAGAGATTCCTTCATGGTTCCACCAAGAGCCATTGAACCAGCGTCATTTCTTAGGTCTAAAAAGTTCGTTGTTTACCTTGGTAACGGTGCTTTTCGGTGTCGGTGTTAGTCTATATAATATGAACTATCTGACTTCAGCTGCTTCGATCCATCCGGTAACGATCTCCCATCGAGGGGTCAGCGACGGACAAGGGGTCCAAAATTCTCTTGAAGCACTACGCTTTACTAGCGAGAAGTACCACCCAGATTATGTTGAAATGGACGTCCAGCAAACCAGTGATGGTCATTTTATTGTCTATCATGATTTTTCTTACCGTCCATTGACAGGTGGTCAGGGCAAACCAGAGCAATTGCCTTTGAGTTACGCCGAATCACTGACAGTTTCGGAAAACAACCAGACAGCGCGTATTCCAACCTTTGATGAGTACTTGGCACTTGCCAACCAATTGGACCAAAAACTGCTGGTGGAGATCAAAACGCAGCGAAAAGATACCGCGGAACTTGTAAATGCCTTTTTAGCAAGATATCAAGAGGACCTCCTTGCAAATGGTCATATTATGCAAAGCCTCTCCTATACAGTTGTTGAGGAGTTAAAGGCGCAGGCGCCTCAATTGATTTCAGGATACATCATGCCCTTCAATGTCGTGGGGCCACCACTGACCAGTGCTGATTTTCTGACGATGGAATACAGTACGATCAACCGCAACTTCATCGCTTCTGCCCGAACCGATGGCAAGGAAGTGTTCGTTTGGACCCCCAATGATGCGGATACTATCAGCCGGATGCGTTTTTACGGGGTGGACGGGATCATTACTGACCAGATGGAGATCTTAAATGAAGAGTTGAGTGTGACGGAAGAAGATATGACTTATTCAGACAAACTATTGAATTTTGTGATCGGCGTTGGCTGATCTCACACGAAGAAAAATGCTGCTCACGGTGTTCCGTTGAGCAGCATTTTTTGCTAGTTGGTTAGGCAACGTTCGTTTGCGTACAAATTTTATTGAAACTGACGATCATCCGACGATTACAAGCTTCTACTTGTGCTTGATCTTCTTCTTCATAAATTGAAACGACGATCAACGCCGTATTTACGTATAGTTTTTCCACCACACCAATCACAGGCTTGCTCGCCCCGACAGGTTGGCAGACATATTTTTCACCGATCGTAATATTCTCCATATCCTCACCTCAACCGTTTTCTTTCTTAAAGATATAATAACAAAAAAGCATCAAATTGAAAACGTTTTATTTCAATTTATCACGCATTTGTCACCAAGAAATGACAGTTTCGTTCGTTGAAACGCACTGATTTGTTCGTGCCACTTCTTAAAAAGCATTTTATACTAAAGGAAATCAAAAGGAGATGAGCCAAATGCCAATTATTCAAACCTGTATCTTTGGACTATTGTCTGCTGCGTTGCTTTGGGGATTAAAAGAAGACCGCTGATTTATTGGCCCAACGATCTAGTAGCACAACAAATATGAAAATAAAACAACGCCTTGAGCCAATCAGACTGGCTCAAGGCGTTTCTTTATCAAATTATAGACGTTCGTTCAATTCTTTTGCAAGATCTTCAAAACCTGGTTTGCCAAGTAAGGCGAACATGTTTTTCTTGTACGCTTCAACCCCTGGTTGGTCAAATGGGTTCACGCCATTTAAGTAGCCAGAGATACCCACAGCGATCTCAAAGAAGTACATGGTGTAACCTAACGTGTACGCATCCATTGTAGGAATTTTTACTAACAGATTTGGGACATCCCCATCTGTATGTGCAAGTAATGTTCCTTCAAAGGCTTTCGTATTAACAAAATCAACTTCTTTTCCTTCTAAGTAGCCAAGACCATCAAGATCTGCTTCTTGTGTAGGGATCGCAATTGATTTGCGTGGTTTTTCAACTTTAACAACTGTTTCAAAGATATTGCGACGGCCTTCTTGGATGTATTGCCCAAGAGAATGCAAATCTGTTGAGAAGTTTGCACTTGAAGGATAGATCCCTTTTTGGTCTTTTCCTTCAGACTCGCCGAATAATTGTTTCCACCATTCTGAGAAGTATTGCATGCCTGGTTCGTAGTTGATCAGCAATTCGGTTACTTTGCCTTTACGATAAAGGATGTTACGCATTGCTGCATATTGATACGCTTCATTTTTTTCAAGGTCGTCACTTGCGTAAGCATCGCTAGCATCTGCTGCCCCTTGCATCAAGGCATCGATATCCGCTCCGCTGGCAGCGATTGGTAATAAACCAACAGCAGTCAATACAGAGAAACGGCCGCCGACGTCATCTGGAATCACAAAGGTTTCCCAGTTTTCAGCATCTGCTTCAACTTTTACTGCACCTTTCGCTTTATCCGTTGTTGCGTAGATCCGTTTGTTGGCTTCTTCTTTGCCGTATTTTTCAATCAAACGTTCTTTGAAAACACGAAAAGCGATCGCTGGCTCAGTAGTTGTTCCTGATTTTGAGATCACATTCACAGAGAAGTCACGGTCACCGATGATTTCGATCAAATCTGCTAAGTATGTTGAAGAAATCGAATTACCTGCAAAAAAGATTTGTGGTGCTTTGCGTTCTTCATTTGGTAGCAAGTTAAAGAAAGAGTGATTTAAGAAATCAATCGCTGCTTTCGCTCCTAAATAAGATCCGCCGATCCCGATCACGACTAATACTTCAGAATCAGATTGAATTTTTTCAGCCGCTTTTTTGATACGAGCAAATTCATCTTTGTCATAGTTTTTAGGAAGGTCGATCCAACCTAAAAAGTCGCTACCAGCACCTGTTCCTTCGCGTAATTGTTTGTCTGCTGCTGTAACTTGACTTTGCATGTAGCTCAATTCGTATTCGTTCACGAATGGTGCTACTTTCGAATAGTCAAACTTGATGTGTGACATGATTTGTCCTCCTTGAAAAAATAGTTTTTCATACACTACCTACTTTACGTTTTTTTTCAACTTTTTTCAAGTAATTCCTGATAGGTAGCCTGTTAGGTGATTTTAGACAAGTCCTTGAGCAAACATTGCTTTAGCAACTTTTTCAAAGCCTGCGACGTTCGCACCTAACATAAAATTATTTTTTTGATCGAAGGTTTCAGCAGTATCACGGCATGCTTCATAGATCGACTTCATGATATCGTCCAATTTGGCATCGACTTCAGCTTTTTCCCATTGCAGTCGTTGGGAGTTTTGACTCATTTCTAACGCAGAAACGGCTACGCCGCCAGCATTGGCTGCTTTTCCTGGGCAGTAGAAAATTCCTTCTTCAATAAAATATTCTGCTGCTTCTAATGAGCTAGGCATATTCGCGCCTTCAGAAACGACCCGGACACCATTGGCTTTTGCACGTTTGGCTTGTGAGAGATCAATCTCGTTTTGGGTCGCGCAAGGAAAGGCTAATTCCGCTGGTGTATCAAAATCCCAGACAGATGCCCCTTCATGATATTCGGCTGATGAACGTTCCTTGGCGTAAGCCGTCAACCGTTCACGCTTCACTTCTTTGATCTCTTTTAACAAGGCCAGATCAATGCCGTCTTTGTCATAGATAAAACCAGAGGAATCAGAACACGTGACAGGGATCGCACCTAATTCTTGCAATTTCTCAATTGCATAGATCGCAACATTGCCGCTTCCAGAAACGATCGCTTTTTTGCCTGCAAAGGTTTCACCTAGGTCTGTCAATAAATGCTTAACGAAATACACGGCGCCATAACCCGTTGCTTCTGTGCGGTTTTTACTGCCCCAGAAGTCTAATGGCTTACCAGTTAAAATACCAGCATCGTATTGTTTCAATCGTTTGTAGGCACCAAACAAATAGCCGATTTCTCGGCCTCCGACACCAATGTCGCCAGCAGGAACATCTAAGTCAGGTCCGATATGTTTTGACAGCTCCGTCATAAAGCTTTGGCAAAAACGCATCACTTCGGCATCGGATTTGCCTTTTGGATCAAAATCACTTCCGCCTTTGCCGCCGCCGATCGGCAGACCTGTCAAGCTGTTTTTGAAGATTTGCTCAAACGCCAAAAACTTCAAGATACTCAAGTTTACACTTGGGTGAAAACGCAAGCCGCCTTTGTAAGGCCCCATTGCCGAGTTGAATTGAATCCGATAGCCACGGTTTACTTGCCAGTTGCCTTGATCATCTTGCCACGGGACTCTGAATTGGATAAAACGTTCTGGTTCAGTTAAGAGTGCAAGGATATTTGATTCAATATATTCTGGATGCTCCTCTAAAAAGGGAACGATCGTAGGCAAAAATTCATCAATTGCTTGAAGAAATTCTGGTTGGTGTTGGTCTTTCTCATGAATCTTCGCTTGAATTTCTTTCACGTAAGCTGAAGCTTTGGTCATAGTGCATTACCTCCTTTAAGATATTTTCTATTTTAAAGAAATTTTCTGAAATTGCACGCTTTTTTTTAGAATTGTCAGAATTTTTTATTATTCGAAAAAAATCGACCAATCCTTTCAGCACTCATAGCCGATGTGTTACAATCCCAAAGAGGTGAAAAGAATGGAAAAAACCTATGATGTCATTGTTGTTGGTGCAGGTACGAGCGGCATGATGGCTGCGATCACTGCTGCCAAACAAGGTGCGCGGGTGTTATTAATCGAAAAAAACAAAAAAATCGGCAAGAAATTATTGATGACTGGCGGCGGACGCTGCAATGTAACCAATAATCGGCCGGTAGATGATTTAGTTGCTCATATTCCAGGAAACGGCAAGTTTTTGTATAGCACGTTTTCTCAATTCAATAATTATGATGTAATGGCGTTTTTCGCAGACTTAGGTGTCGTCTTAAAAGAAGAAGACCACGGACGGATGTTCCCTGTGACGAACAAATCAAAAACCATCGTCGAAGCGTTGCTTCAAGCAATCAACGATCATCACGTCACCCTATTGACGAACACGGTCGTCACAAAGCTGATCCATGACGGCAGTCAAATTCGCGGCGTGCGAACCGAAACCGATGAGTTCTCTGCCCCTAGTGTGATTTTGACGACAGGTGGCCGCACCTATCCTTCCACGGGCGCAACGGGGGACGGCTATAAGATGGCAAAAAAAGTCGGCCATACCATTACGCCACTTTATCCAACCGAATCGCCGCTTGTTTCAGAAGACTCCTTTATTCAAGAGCGGACGTTGCAAGGCATTTCCTTGCAAGACATCACGTTGAGTGTCTTGGATCAAAAAGGAAAGCCCATCGTCGCCCATACGATGGATCTTTTGTTTACCCACTTTGGGTTATCTGGTCCAGCTGCTTTACGCTGTTCCTCTTTTGTGAACCAAGAATTGAAAAAGCAACAACCCGTGACGGTTGTTCTGGATTGTCTGCCGGCAAAATCCCATGAAGCCTTGACCCAAGAATTGATTCAGTCTGCGGCTTCGAAGAAACAATTGCCGAATGCTTTAGCTGGCTTTTTGCCTGAGCGCTTGATGACCTTCTTTTTGCAGCAGCTAGACCTGCATGAGCTGGTTGCTGAAAAAGCCTCACCAGAACAGTTGGCTGTGCTCGCTTCCTTGATCAAAGGCTTTTCAGTCACTATCGTTCGCACGTTCCCGTTAGAAAAGTCTTTCGTGACTGGTGGCGGGGTCCATCTGAAAGAAATCAATCCAAAAACCATGGAGAGCAAGAAAATCAACGGCTTGTATTTTGCTGGTGAATTATTGGATATCAATGGGTATACAGGTGGTTTCAACATTACAGCAGCGTTTTGTACTGGACATGTTTCAGGGAAAAACGCAGCAGAAACAGCTAGTTATTTCAGTTATTGATCGATGACCCAGGTGTTGGCAGCAATATCCTTGCCGTTGCTACCAATACCTGGGTCTCCTCTCTTTTTGCTTATTAGTTGGGTTTTTCTCAAAGTAGGCGTAGACTAAAGATAGCAAGATCGAGGGAGGTTTTTTTAATGAAACGAATTTCAAGAGGTAAATTTGAACGAATGCAAAAACTTTCAAATGAGGATGGTGTGATTGCCGCACTAGCGATCGACCAACGTGGTTCCATGAAAAAAATGATGAAGGCGGCAACTGGACCGGATGACTTTACGATGGAACACATTTATGAATTCAAGCAGTTGGTTTCCCAAGAATTGACCAAATATGTCAGCAGTATTTTGTTAGATGAGGAATATGGCTTCTTAGGGATCGAAGCAAAGAATCCCAATGCTGGCTTGATCCTTTCCTATGAAAAAACAGGGTATGATGTCAATACGCCGGGTCGTTTGCCAGAAATTCTACCCAATGAATCGCTGCAGCGCTTAGTGAAAAAAGGGGCAGATGCTGCGAAAGTCTTGGTTTATTATAATCCAGATGAACCGCAAGAGATTTTAGATACCAAACATGCGTTTTTAGAACGTTTAGGTACGGAGGCACAAGCGGCCGATATTCCGTTATTTGTAGAGCCAATCGTTTACGACGATGAGATCACAGATGACAAATCACCTGCTTTTGCCAAGATCAAACCGAGTAAGGTCATCCGAACCATTCAGGAATTGACAAAAGATCACTACCATATCGATATTTTGAAAGTCGAAGTACCGGTTCAGTTCGACTTAGTTGAAGGTTTCCAAAAAGAAGGCTTAGAGGCCGTCTATACGCAAGAAGAAGCCGCCAATTACTTCAAAGAAGCTAGTGACGCTGCGACGCGACCCTTTATCTATTTGAGTGCGGGTGTTCCAGCGAATGTCTTTCGCGATGAATTGACCTTTGCTGGTCAACATGGTGCTAAATTCTCAGGAATCTTAGGTGGGCGAGCAACTTGGCGCGATAGTGTGGAAATCTATGGGAAGCAAGGCGCCAAAGCATTACTGGAATGGCTGGACACCCAAGGGAAAGAAAATGTTGAAGAATTAAACGCCATTCTAAAACAATATGCCACTCCATGGTTTGACTTTTATGGTGGTTTAGAAAATATTGAGGTTTTCGATATTGAAGTAATGGAATAAAATAGTACAATATAATCCCCGTGAACGGCATTTCAAGATGGTTCACGGGGATTTTTTATTCGTGTTCAGGTGCCAACAAATCGGCAAAGATCGCCCTAGTCAATTGTTGCAACGCTTGTGGGGCAAGCCCCATCTGCAACCCGCGCTTTCCTGCAGAAACCACGATTTCTTCCAGTGTCTCTGCCTTATGATCAATATAAGTAGGAAAGAGCTTTTTCATCCCGATCGGCGAACAGCCGCCGCGAATATAGCCAGTCGTTTCTTCTAAATCTCTCAGATGCAGCATCTCTACTTTTTTGTTTCCACTGACTTTGGCTAACTTTTTCAGATCCACTTCTCTGTTTCCAGGAATCACAGCCACCAGCGGACCTGTTTTGTTGCCCACTGCCACCAGCGTTTTGTAGATGGCTTGCGGGCGTGCTAGTTGCGCAGCGACGGATTGCGCATCGAGATGGTCTTCCGACCACTCATAGGTGTATTCGTTATAAGCGATTTTCTGTTGTTCTACTTGACGGATCGCATTGGTTTTTTGTTTCTTCTTCGCCATTTTATCCCTCTTTTGTTTTGGTTTCTTTTAAGAGAAGGCCTTGGCTGGTCTTACTCATTGAGTGAAAATTCTTGTAAGTAGTTGGTCATTCGTTCGATCGGTATTTGTCCAGGTGCTGAAGCACCTTGCAACGAAGCAAAAGTAAAGACCGAACCAGTCAATGCCCCACTAACCCGGCTGATTTTCCCCAGCTCCCCCATCGACATGATCGCCAACGGCAGTTGGTTGAAGCCACGCGCTTTAGTAATGATCCCCATCAAACGTAAAACATCTTGGACTTGCTTGGGCATCATCGCTAACTTGCCAACATCGGCACCAAATTGATTCATTACGCCGATCTTTAAAATCAACACAGCATCTTCTGGCGTTTTCTCAAAATCATGATTGCTCAATATCAGCTTTACCTGTGCCTTTTTGATTTCTTGAATAAAGGCTCGACCTAAAAATTCAGCTTTCTCTAATTCGACATCGATCCAATCGATCAAACCTGAATCAGCAGCAGCTAAACACAATTCTTTGTACTGGGTCAATGTGAACGCCCGCTCGCCCCCTTCTTCCAAGGTTCGAAAAGTGAAGAGCAGCTCTTTGTGCTTTAATGTCGTGCGAATATGTGATAACGCATCTAAGACCGCTTGCTGGTCTTCGACATGTTTGTAATGATCAACACGCCATTCGACGATCTGTGCCTCTGATTCCTCAGCAGCAATGGCTTGTTTCAAGATCTCTTCATTGGTTTTCCCAATCAATGGCACACAAATCAACGGTGTTTTCCCGTCTAACGTTACTGGTTTTGATCGGCTCATCTACTTCACTCCTTTTTCATTTGATAAAAGAATACTTTCAGATAGTTCCCTTCGGAAAAATGCTTATCTACCGCAAAATCAGCTGGTAGACGATAACTTTGAATACATTCATAAGCAACGTGTGCTTTCTCTAAGGATGCTTCGATCATTTCTTGAAACTTCCTCGGTGAAAGATTGGCCGCATTCGTTGAGGCGATCAACAAGCCATCAGGCGCTAAAATCGCCAAACTATCAGTGACTAAGTCGCCATAATTTTTCGCAACCGAGAAGACCTTTTTCTTGTTGCGGGCAAAACTCGGCGGATCTAAAACGATCACATCAAAGCGCAAATCTTTTTTGCTGGCATAATTGAAGTAATTGAAAACATCCATGACATGGATACGCTGGGTATCTGGATCAATGCCGTTGACTGCAAATTGTTCGCGGGTCTTTTCTAGACTGCGTTTTGCCAAATCGACGCTCGTTGTTTGAGCAGCGCCACCGACAGCAGCAGCGACAGAAAACGCCCCCGTATAACTGAACATATTTAAAACCGTCTTGCCAGCTGCCAAGCCATCAACAAGTTGCCCACGAACTTCTTTTTGATCCAAAAAGATGCCCGTCATTAGTCCTTCGTTCAAATACGTCGCATACGTGACGCCATTTTCCTTCACCAGTAAGGGTTCAGGTGCCGTTTTTCCATAGATCCATGCTGATTCAGGCAGTTCAGACGTAAAGCGGATTTTTTCATAAGCCCCTTTGATCTCGGGAAATATTTGACGAAAAGCCGCCACGATCGCTTTTTTATGTTGATAAAGGGTGGCATTGTACCAAGAAAAAACGACATACTCGCCATACAAATCTACGGTAAGTCCCCCCAATTGATCCCCCTCGCCATTAAATAGACGAAAGGCATCTGTCAGGTCATCTTGATAGTAAGCAATGCGTTTGCCTTTTGCTTTCGCAAAGCGTTGCGCAAAGAATGCTTGGTCGATCACTGTTTCTTCAAAGGATACGACCCATCCGATCCCTTTATTTTGTTCCCCAAGATAGCCGACACCTAAGAAATGGTTGGCCTGATCAATAAAGGTGACCCACTCCTTCGTCTCGATTGCTTGTTGAAGATCTTCTCGTTGGATCAACGGATTCTTTTTGCGAAGCTTCGCTGATCCTTGCTTCGTTAGTTTTATTTTCATGTTCATCTGCTCCATTCATTCTCCTTTTTAGTATAGCAAAAAGCGACTGTATTGTCTGTATCCTTGAAAGTAAAGAAATACTTAATTCCGCGTCATGACAAGGAATTCATTTGACACGTCTTTCACAGCCTAGTAAAATGTACTGTGATGTAAAATCGTAATTTACCGGTTATACTGGAAAAAGAGAGGACGATTCCTTTGAAAAAAAATAAAGTATCCACCTTTGTGAATACAAGAATGGGCTTTTTTTTCCTATTAGCCCTATTATTTTGGCTGAAAAATATCTTTGCCTATATGGTGGACTTCCACCTAGGTATTGAAAGCAGCATTCAGTACTTCATCTTATTCATCAATCCGATCGCAACGACTTTGTTGCTGCTGTCGATCGCATTGTACGTAAGAAGAACCAAAGCAGCTTATATCACGATGCTTGTGATTTATTTCTTGATGACTCTGCTGTTGTTCTCCAATGTTTCGTACTATCGAGAATTCACTGACTTTATCACCATCAACACGATGCTTGGTGTAGGAAAAGTGGCAAGTGGTCTAGGAGAAAGCGCAATTCGCTTGTTCCGTCCCTACGATGTGTTGTACTTCATTGACTTTATCGTGCTGATTGCAGCCTTTTCAATGAAAAAAATCAAAATGGACACTCGTCCTGTGCGGGCACGGATGGCTTTTGCGATCTCAACCTTAGCTGTCATGGTCTTTTCTGCCAATCTTTTCTTAGCAGAAGCGGATCGTCCTGAACTGCTTACTCGAACGTTTTCTCGTGACTATTTAGTGAAATACCTTGGGATCAACGCCTTTACGGTTTATGATGGCGTGCAAACCTATCAAGCTTCGCAAGTACGTGCCGAAGCAAGTCCCAACGACATGAACGAAGTAGAAAGCTATGTCAGAGAACATTACGCGGAACCGAATGATGATCTGTTCGGTATCGCAAAAGGCAAGAACGTCATTTATATTCATTTAGAAAGTGTTCAGCAATTCTTGATCGATTATAAATTAAAAGATGAAGATGGTGTTGAACATGAAGTTATGCCATTTATCAATAGTTTGTATCATAGCGATAGCACCTTTAGTTTCGATAACTTCTTCCATCAAGTAAAAGCTGGGAAGACCAGTGATGCGGAAACGTTATTCGAAAATTCCTTGTTCGGATTGAATCAGGGGGCATTATTCACTCAACTGGGTGGGAAAAATACCTTTGAGGCAGCACCAGATATTTTAGGTCAAACCCAAGGCTATACCAGTGCGGTTTTCCACGGAAATACGGGTACCTTCTGGAACCGAAATGAAACCTACAAACGGTTTGGCTATGATTATTTCTTCGACGCATCCTATTATGATGTCAATGATGAAAATTCATTCCAATACGGTTTACATGACAAACCGTTCTTTGAACAATCGGTACAATACTTAGAACGTCTGCAACAACCGTTCTATTCAAAATTCATTGCAGTTTCTAACCACTACCCATATTCTGAATTTACCAATGAAGAAGGCGGCTTCCCGCTAGCGAACACTTCGGATCAAACGATCAATGGGTATTTCGCAACCGCGAATTATTTAGATAAAGCCGTAGAAGAGTTCTTTAATTACTTGAAAGAAAGCGGCTTGTACGAAAACTCAGTCATCGTTTTATATGGTGACCATTACGGAATTTCCAATTCTCGGAACCGCAACTTAGCAGAATTGCTTGGAAAAACAAGTTCGACTTGGACAAACTTTGACAATGCTTCATTGCAACGTGTTCCTTATATGATCCATATTCCAGGACAATCAAACGGCGGCATCAATCATACGTATGGTGGCCAAGTTGATGCGTTGCCAACCCTCTTGCACTTACTCGGTGTAGATACATCGAACTATATTCAATTGGGACAAGATTTATTCTCTGATCAAAATGAACAACTGGTTGCCTTCCGCGATGGCGACTTTGTGACACCAGACTACACTTACTATAGCAGTACATTGTATGACAATCGTACCGGCATGCCGATCAACGATCCATCCGATGAACTGCAAGCGAAAGTCGATGAGTGGAAAGCCAAAGTTGACAAACAGCTGTCGGTTTCTGATCAGATCAACAATGGTGATCTCTTACGTTTCTATGCGAAGAGCGGTTTAGAAGAAGTCGATCCTTCGACCTATAATTACAAAGACGCCCTTCAGCAAATGATGGATATCGAAAAGAATCTAGGCAGTGATTCAACCAGCGCCTTTTCTCAAAACGGCAATCAATCGACCGTCGATCTGTACCAAACAAAAACCTTCCAAGAATACCAGCAGATGACGGAACAAGATAGCGGAGAATAACCTATAAGTACTACAAGATCGATCCAGCAAGGCGGATGCTTTGCTGGATTTTTTTCGGCTGTTTTGTTCGTAAAAACCCGATTTTTTCTATTGCTTTTTTAGCTTCGATATTTTACTACAAGAACTTCATACTTTATTCAAACTCCCCTTTTATACTATGAAATAGGATGAGGTGAACTAGATGAAAACTATACATTTTGCGATTGCCAGCATATTTTATCATAAAAAAGCCATGGTGCTTTATACGCTTGTATCCTTCTTTGCCGTGATTGGCTTGATCGTGACCTTCGCCTTGATCTACTCAATGGATCAAGTGATCGCTCAAACCAGAGATCTCTTAACAACAGAAGATTTGCAAACGAAAGTAGCGGAAGAGATCCAACCAGTCACGACGATCTATCATCAACTGTTCTATTTGATTTTTAGCGCCTTTACACTGGTCTTTATCGGCTTTCAAGTTTATTACCAATTATCGAAACGCTCAGAATACACTGCCTGGTTAGCAAGTGGTGCCACCACCAGACAATGGGTGGCGATGCAGTTGCTTGAAATGCTCTTGCCGCTTTTAGCAGCTGCCGTGATCGCCTTTGTGTTATTGCTGCTCTTCCAGCCTTATTTCCAGCGAGAATTGCTTAGCGGGCATATCATCGCTCTTGATCGTGAGCGTGCTTCGGATCACTTTTGGGAGGCTGTTCAAAGTCTTCCCGGTCAAGAATTCGCCATTACGATCCCGCAAAACAGTCAAATTCTTGTCCAAAATGTTGACTTGAACAGCACCACTTGGCTTGCTATTTTATTTGAAAGTACGCGCCACACACTTATCGTATTGCTTGCTGCTGTTACCAGCTTTACTGGTCTGATTGCTAGCGGACATAGTCTGTATTGGAGGAAAAAACAATGGAAAAACCAACTCAGCTAACGAAATCAATTGGTTTCTTTTATGTTGCGAAAGACAATGAAACAAAAACATCTGAATTAAGTTTGCTGCTTTCACAAAAAAAAGCAATCTTGATTCGCGCACAGTGGCCCTCCGTCCCCTTTTTATCGGTCATGGACAATGTATCTCTTGCAAATAAAAAGGGGGGCGATTTAGAGGATGTGCTGCCTTATGTACAGCTTCCCTTATCGGTTTTGAAAAAAGATCGAACAGAGTTAACACCCTTTGAGGAGCTCAAAATTCAACTGCTCTTAGCTTTGCTTTCAGAAAGAGAAACCCTTTTAATCGAAAATGTCTTGAGCACATTAACAACGAACGAGGTTCAAACCCTGCTGCCCTTGTGTCAAGAAATCGCAGAACAATTTGCTGTTGCCATCTATTTGATTCATGAAGACGAATGCTTTGCCCATACCCCTTATACTACTTATCTATAGTTTACATAGCCCCCAAACAAGAAGGCTTGCTTGCAAAAGCAGGTCTTTTTGTTTGGACTGCTGCCACTGAACTGCAAAAAAAAATCGACCGGCTAAGCGAATTGCTGCCGGTCGATTGCTATTCTTCATTTAAGTCGATATCAGGAAAAGAAATTTTAAAGGTCGTGCCTTTGCCAAGTTCACTTTCTACACTGATTTTTCCTTTGTGCAAGCGTACGAGCTGTTCAACGATCGATAGACCCAAACCTGATTCACCAAATTGACGGTTTTTACGGGAAGGATCGACTTTGTAATAACGATCCCAAATATTCTTGACTTGTTCTTCAGACATGCCGATTCCCGTATCACTGATTTCGATGATCGTTTCTAAGTAGCCTTTTTCGATTCGAACCCGAATTTCTCCATCTTCCGTAAACTGGATCGCATTTTGTAAAATATTGACCATGATTTGGACGAAACGATCGTAGTCGGCATAGACGTCAATTGGCTCTGTTGTTTCTAAAATCAACACATCTTTGGCGATTTCTGCCTTGCTCTCAAGTTGCGTCAGCAGATTTTTGATGGTTTGCGTTGCATCGAATTTTTTGATGACCATCGAGATTTGATTGGTTCGGATTTTCTCGTAGTCAAGGTTTTCGTTGACTAACCGAATCAAACGATTGGTTTCATTTTTCATCAAGCGGATCGCATTGTCCTTTTGATTTTCAGGAATCGCGTTGTACTCTAACCCTTCCAATAAGCCATTGATGGTCGTCAAAGGCGTACGCATCTCATGCGAAGCGTCTGCCATAAATTGTCGACGACGTTCTTCTTGTCGTTCAATTTCCTCTTGCGACTCTTTTAAGGATTTCGTCATTAAATTAAAATCTTCGGCTAACTCATCAAATTCATCCCGATTATGCACTGGCAAGAAGATATCAAAATTGCCATTGGTGATCTCCTTGGTTGCTCGTTTCATGCGATTGATCCGCCTTACTTGGAACGTAGCAAATAGGTAACTGATCAATAAAGAAACGACGATCGAGATCAAACATACTTTAAACAAGTTTTGGTTAAAAGCACTGACAAGATTCAAGATGCTGCTTGCCGATTGTGAAACCACCATCACCCCGTAAAAATCCGTTCGGTTGACAGAAAAAGGAATCAAAACATAGGAAGTCAGTTCTTTTTCCCCATATAGATTCGTAGGCGACGTCAGTTGCAGACGCGCCCCGTTTTCTAAGGATTGCCAGTCTTTTTCAGAAATTGGAAAATCTACCGCACGAGTCGTATCTAATGGATAAATGATGTCATCGGGGCTTTTAAAGAAAGCAAAAGAAATGTCTTGGTTGCTCAAAATATTTTCAGCCAAATGCAGAGAATATTGCAGATAGCCATCTCGCGTCATATTTTGCTGCAAATATTCTGAATCGCTGATTTGCGAAATCGTCGCGACCGACGAAGCATACCCCATTAACTGCTCATAATTTCGTTCTTGTAATGTTTGGCGCGTCATTTGTGTAAACGCAATACCAATCGTCATCAAAATCACGAAGATCACAACAAAAAACGCAATCAGCTGTTGATACAAGTAGCGCATTAAGCAGCACCTGCATCGTCAAATTTATACCCCACACCCCAGACGGTTTGAATGATCTGAGGTCCCACTTTTTCTATTTTTTGTCTTAGTTTTTTGATGTGCGCATCAACCGTCCGTTCATCACCAAAATATTGGTAATCCCAAACTAGTTCTAACAATTGCTCTCGTGAAAAGACTTGCCGCGGTTTTTTCGCTAACGTATAAAGCAAATCAAATTCCTTCGGCGTCAACCCATCGATGGGTTTGCCATTTAAATAGGCTTCCCGTGTTTTTGTGTTCATTTTGAAATGATCGGTCACAACATCAAAAGTTGCATCGGAAGCTTCAGGCGTTGTTTTTTCAACCAATTCACTGCGGCGGTGTAAGGCTTTGATCCGCGCGATCAAGGTCAGTGGACTAAATGGTTTCGTCACATAGTCATCTGCCCCCATCTCCAACCCGATGACTTGATCGCTTTCTGAATCACGGGCCGTCAACATAATAATAGGTACTGTACTGGAGATTTTGCGAATTTCTCGCGCCACCATCATGCCATCCATGGAAGGAAGGTTCAAGTCAAGGGTGATCATGTCCCATTTGTCTGGTTCAGCAGCAAAGGCTTCCAGTCCTTCTTTGCCGTCGTACTTAAAAGCCGCTTCCCATCCTTCATTCAAGAAAAACATTTGCATCATTTCAGAAACAGATTCGTTGTCTTCAATCATTAATATATTCATTTTCTTCACCTCTATGTTCTTTATCAAATCGTTGCAGATTCTCTTCGATCAGGCCAAAGATCGGCACGATGAACCAAGGGATCGCGATCATTTCAACTAGGAAAAAATTGGTCCATTCTTGCCATTTCAAGACAAACCCAATGAGCGCCATGATTCCGCCAAAAAGCAGAAAATAACGGGCGCATAGTTTCTGAGCATGCCGCCAGTTGCGTTCATTTTGTTTTGCTAAATAGGAACGGTAGCCATAAATAAGGTTCATTTTTTTTGATGGAAAAAGAAAAAAAGTGAGACCAATCAAGAAAAAAATGATACCAATTACTAAAAAAATCATCGTTTCACTCCATTCTTCCTATAGTATACTCGAATTTCTTTCTTCTACCAACAACTTCACCGATTATTCATAAAGGTTTGCCTTTTTTTCAATCTTTGATAAGATTGTGAGTGGACTATGACTATAAACCTTAGGAGTAAGATACATGACCTATAAAGCATTAACTTTTTTTGATCTTGACGGTACGCTTTTAGATGAACACTCGCAAATCACATCCGAAATCGCTGAAGCGATGGCGATGTTGCGAAAAAACCAAGTACTGCCGATCATTGCAACAGGAAGAACCGAACCTGAAGTTACCGCCATTCGTGAAGCAGCTGGGATCACCTCGAACATCGTCATGAACGGCGCCTTTATCCGTATTGACGGCAAAGAAGTTTTTTCCGATACCCTTGAACCTGAACTTTGCGCACGGATGTTCCAAGCAGTCAAAGACAATGGTGATGAACTGTGCTATTACAATGAGAAAGGCTATTGGGCGACTGGACATACCGAGGAAATGATTGGTGCGTACAACTATGTCCGCAGCCCTTTACCAGAAATCGATCCTCTGCATTATGAAACAGATCGGACCAATATGTTGTTGGTTTTAGGTGTCGGCAACGATGCTTATTATCATGAGCGTTTTCCAGAATTAACTTTTTATCGTAATACCCCCTTTTCCATCGATGTCGTAAAATCTGGCACCTCTAAAGGGACGGGCGTAAAAACCTTGGTAGAATTGTTGGGTCTAGAAGATGTACCTACCTTCGGCTTTGGTGACGGCAGCAACGACTTCGCTCTTTTAGAAGCCTGCGACCACAAAATTGCAATGGGAAATGGAATTCAAGAGTTGAAAGAGTTGGCAGACTTCGTGACCCTGAAAAATACCGAAGGCGGGATCGTGCACGCCCTGAAACACTTTGACTTAATCTGATTCTTTGCATACAGGCAAAACTATGGTATACTAATGAATGGTAGCGATACCCCTTTTATCAAGGGGATGTTACGGATTCGACAGGCATAGTTGAGCCTGAATTGCGCTTCGTAGGTTACGTCTACGTTAAAACGTTACAGTTAAATATAACTGCTAAAAACGAAAACTCTTACGCTTTAGCTGCCTAAAAACAGTTAGCGTAGATCCTCTCGGCATCGCCCATGTGCTCGAGTAAGGGTCCTATTCTAAGTGGGATACGTTTTATCTTTCCGTCTGTAAGATAAAAAAGAGATCATCAGACTAGCGATACAGACTGCCTGTCACTCGGCAAGCTGTAAAGCGAACCTTCAAATGAGTTGACTATGAGCGTAGATTTTTAGGTAGCAATATGTTTGGACGCGGGTTCGACTCCCGCCATCTCCATAAAGAAAAATCGATTAGATTTTCGTAGTTTTTCCTAAGTGTTCAAAGCCTTGATTTAAAGAGGTTTTGAACACTTTTTTTGTATTTTCAGTTCCACAATGTTTTTCGTAGTTTTTCTTGTTTGGTAGTCATTTGGTAGTCAAATGGTAGTCAAATTTTACCTTTGCAACGATGTGCTTTTCCTCGCTTTTCGTAAATCGTATATCTTAATCTGTTGTTCGCTTTACAACGAGAACGTTCGTTCGTATAATTCTTACAAGGAGTGATTGATATGCAAATACCATTAGCGCATCAAAGAACCTATGCTTTTGAACGATACTACTATGAGTTTATCGAACGAATGGGCCCAGCTCATCTATTATACGATCAATTCGTTAGAACTATGGAGAACTTCGGAAAACCCTACTTTACCGTGCCATCAAGCTATAGTGGTTACCCAAAGGAATTAGCTTATGTATTTAAGAAAGACGGAGATAATTATCTGTTCGATCACGTTAGAACGCAAGACGAGATTCTCCGAAAATACGATCCTAACACAAAGTATAAGCCCGGTGGCAATTGATATGAATCTTATTACTCAATACGAGCAAGGCTATCTATCTCTATCTGATTTTATAAATGAATTCCCTGACTCGATTTCCGAATCACAGGAAGCTTTGTTCGGCGCAAAATGTGTCGAGTTCTATGTTGCTGTCACCTTAGGCAAGACGGATTGTCGCTATTATGTACAAGCTTATGGAGGCGATTGTTATGAAATCGATGAAAGGTGTAGTTTCGAAGATACGTGTGTTGAAGATGAGCAAGACCCCTTTGGTGCGATTCTCGCTAAATAATGTAAACTGCTTGATTGCTGCACACAGTTTGAATTTCTTGGCAGATGTGGATGAGGGAATGCAGATCGTGGTTGCTGGTGAGTATAACGATCGGAAGCAGTTTGTTGTACGAAAATATAGTGTGCTTGGAAAAACAAAGATTATGATTGAATTTGAAACTATGAAAAAAGACCTTTTGAATATTATTTAATTTTCTTTACCACTCTTTTTGGGAGTGGTATATTTTGTTAATAATGTATTATTTGGAATCATGATATATAGTTGATAGCAAATAGCAGGAGGTATTACTTTATGAATAGCAAAGAAAATATCGAAATTATTTCATCATTAAGAAATGTAACAGAAATTGTTAAGGAAGCCCTCGATAAGAATGCTTATCGTGCAGCTTTTTTTTGCTCTCTATCAATTCCTGATATATGTGGTCAATTATTTTATCCTGATTTAAGGGGAAATAATTCTTCTGCAAAAAGGTATAAAAAATGGTATAACGAAAACATTTATCAATATGAACACCCAGAAAAAGATAATGAATATGTTGATCCTTTGATAGATAAGTATAATTTATTGGACGGTGATATAATTTGGCTCATAAGATGCAAACTATATCATCAGGGACTAACGGTAAACGATGAAGTTATAAAAAAACTCAAAAATAAATATAAAAATAGTTTGAAAGAAAATTTCGACAAAATACAATTAGACATAAACCTTGATGAAGGGCGGGATCATTTTAGGTTCATTTATGATAATTTTGGCACTGACACCGAAACAACAATGAATATAGATATTTTTGTAAATCAAGAAATTTTAGCTAAGAAGCTATTGTGGCATGCGGAAAATATATTAAAAAAAGAAAAAGACACATAAAAAACTTCCTATACAATTGAGTTTGATATTCTTTTCTGTCTTAGTAAATATCAATATTTCTGATACAATAGATTAAAATAAATAGATGTAACTACAACGATTGCGAGGTATCCTAATGTCCGTAAATAGTTATCAACAAAAAGAAAAAACTCTTTTAACCGAAATTGCTCGTTTGGAAAAAAGTTTAGCAAATGAGCAAAAAAACATAGCCACTTCTGAGAAAAAAATTGCTTCAAACCAATCTGATATTGCTCGTTCTAAAAATGCTTCAACCATTCGAACTAAGCAGCGCACAATCGAATCAGAAACAAGGAAACTTGTTCAAAGCAAAGGAAAAGTTGCGGATCTCTCTTCAAAGTTAGCAAGAAAGAAGAAAGACTTAGGTGACAATCAAATTAAACTTACTAAAGCAACACAGACCGAAAACAATAAGTTCCAAAAGAAATTACAAAACTCTTATGAAGAGCAACTTAAAAAAATGCGTCAAATACAGCAAGAAGAGATTAAAATCATTCATTCAGATGTCTTAAATGACCCATCTCTTTCTGATAAACAGTATGATATATTTATTTCTTATGCTTCCGAAGATTCAAATTACGTTGATAAATTAGAAACAGCATTTAATGAAGCTGGATTTTCAATATGGAGGGATAAAACAAGTATCGGTTGGGGAAACTCGATAAGACAATCGATTGACAATGGCTTAGCCAAATCAAAATTTGGTTTAGTAGTCATTTCTTCAGACTATATCCAAAAGTATTGGACTGGATATGAATTAGATGGAATATTAAGCAAAGAGAGTTCTACTGGTCGTCAAATGATTTTGCCTCTTTGGCATAATGTTACTAAAGATGAAGTTGACTCCAAAAGCCCTTCCCTTTCTAATAGATTAGCGTTAGACACCAGACTTAACACTATAAGCGAAATAATTGAAGCTTTTAAAAGTTTAATCGAATAAACCAAGCTTATATAGCAAATCAATTATTCTGTAAAAATCATAAGAACCAGCACTATCCACTCCGATGTAAGGGAATGAATTCAGTCCCTTTCTTTCGGCAGCTTCTATGGATTTTTTTGACCAATCAGGTTCATTACTAAGTAGGACTTTCATCAATATATTCTGATTAAACTCTAAACGTTTAATTTTATTTTCAAGTCTTTCAATTTTTAATTTTTCTTCCAAAGAAATCATCCCCATCTCTTTATGTATAAGCCCGCCGAAGCGGGCTATTTGTTTACCATGGTTTGCCTTTTGATTTAAGATTTGTCTTAATTTTCTTAGCAAGTGCCGATGGTCGTGTAATTTTTCGATCAACAGCAGTGCCAGCTTTAGCTTGCATAGAACCAATGGTACCTGGTCCCATATTACGATCGACCTTCAGTCCTAAATTCTTTTGGATTGCTGCTACTAAATCACTGCCTCCAGTTCCAAACTGAATACCAGTCATTCCAGCGTTCCAATCCCCTTTAATCTGGCCAGAAATAACTTTATCAACGGTTGTGCCATAGTATCGCTGCAGATAACCATTTAAATCACCATCCCAATTAGAATCGATGACAATATTGGCAAATGGATTGGTTGATGCTTGATTGCTTGAAGAACCTTTTAACAGCTCAGTAACTTTCGATTGTACTGCATCATAGGAGTAACCGGCAGCCGCTAGTTTTTTCTTGCGATTGTCACCATTCCCCCAAGCACCATTGATCACTTCTTTTGCGATTGTTTCAATCGTTTTTTGCCCTGCTGTGCCACCTGCTGATGCCGAAGTACCATAAGCTGGACGAGCATATCCTCTAATATATCCCCATCCCACAGGCATTGTACGCCGTTTTACTTGGCGACCATAATTGCCTTCAATTGTGGTGATCACACCATTCGAAACATATTCAACGAATCCAATATGATCCGCCCAGCCATCGTTAGGTTGTGTCGCATCATCCCAGTTAAAGCACACAATGTCTCCTGCTTTAGGTGTGATTCTTCCATCTTCAATCCAAATCCCTTTAGATTTAAAGATGTCAATATGACGCTGCACCCCACATTCACGACCAATTAAATCAATTGCACCTGTATTAATTCCGATAAAGCTGACAAACGTATCACACCAGTCATCAGTGTATTTCACTTGATAGCCGACTGGAAGCGGCTTTGTTGCATTGTACTTATCAACGATATTTTTATGGACAGTAGTTCCCATTACAGTACCGAGATATTTTCTTGCTTCGGTTAAAATCGTATTTGCTGATACAGTCATTTCATATCATCCTTTCTATAAAAAGAAAAGAGCAGCCGATTAGCTACTCCTTCTTTTCTGTGAATTCTTGGCCATCACCATAATCTGGTTTTTGATCATTGCTACCTAAATTTAAAAGTTGTACAAATAATTGGTGCATCCCTGTGGATGCAATCCCGCTAACCGCCCCATAAACAATCGCTTCCACAGTTAATCCATTGATGATTGCTCCTAGAATCGCTCCTAAGACAATAACTATCAATGGAATATAGCCATTGGCCACTGCTGCAAATACGGGCGTTGACTTGATCAAATATCCCACTACTAAACACGCTACGACAATGACTGGTACTAAATACTCCTGCAAGAAATTCAAATCCATTTTTATTTCCCTCTTTCTTTCCATAAAGATTTTAATTGTTCTCCATGCTCAACTAATTTTTCACTATGTTTATCTAATCGTTCATCCTGACGCTTTAATTCGTCATGAATCGCAACTCGATCAGACTTACTGGCTTCTAAATCACGATTTAACAAATCCAGACTATGAGTCATCTTTGTTAGATTCTCAGTGATTTTTGTGAAATTTGACATTACTGGTCTAATAACAAATGCCATCAAACCAACAATTGTCATAATCCAGCCCGCCCAAGTTGCTAATTCCCCTACGTTTAACATGTGCCACCTACTTTCCTAAAATAAAAGCAACCGACCAATAAGCCGATTGCTCCTGCTGCTACATATCCTATTCTTTGGTTTCTTCTGGCTTTTTTGCTTCACCAACAATTTTTGCAACATCTTCACGCAAAATCTCCGGTACGCTCTCGATCGTGCGTTTTCCTTCAATCACGTGTGTGGCATACAACATTTTCATAGCTGAAAATTCCATGGTTTACCCCTCCTTTACTTTGAGAATACATAGTCTGATAGTTCCATAAATGCAGTCTGGATCATCTCTGATTCTTCTTGCAGTTGTTTATTCTCCTGTTTTAACAGTTCTAATTCAGTGGGTTCTTTCGGTTTATTTTCATCATTGATTGACTGGATAAACAGGCTCATTTTTTCTGCATCATCATTCATTTCCTCCAAAAGTATCGATTCGAACAATCTGTTTAGTTCATCATCAAAACCATGTCCGTTAATACATTTCTCGATATATTGTCTTTTGAATTCATCTAACATATTTTGTCCTCCTTTTAGAATATATCTACCCCTGGATAAGTAACGTGAATGTTGAAAATATCCCCTGAATTATTTTGAATGTAACCATATTGGGATCCTGTCCAACCCAATCTATACTGAATTTTGATTAAACCGTCCGTGTCCACAATCAACATGTACGAGCTTGTACCTGCACCTTTTACAATTATTTTTACTTCACTAATAGGTCTCAGTGCGTTTGGTACACTACCGATGGTAATAACATCATTGCTATTGGACAATACACTATTGTTTTTAAATGCCCCGCTCAGGGTAACAATCCTTCCAGTTCGACTTCCGATTGGTCTATTACTCCCACTCGTAGCATAAACTGACCAACCAGTAGCTGGTGTCAGTTGAATAGGCTGTATTTTAACTAGATCACTATAAGTTAAGAACGTACTAGTTGCGCCACCAACTCCACGACTATCAGCAATCAATATTCCGTCCATACGCACTGAACTACGCTGCGAGTAGCCAGATGGATCATTTACAAATACTGAGAAACCGTTAGAATTTTGAATAACGCCGCCTTCTTTAATTTTTGCTCCTGTTGATTTGTTATAGTCTTCCCACATTGTGACATCTTCACCGTTTTGGATTGTAGTTTGTCCCTTGCGCCACATTTGTGCTGTACCTCCGGGAACAGTTTCCCCATCCCAGAAATCAAACGGACTGACAAAAGTAACACCAGTTAAAGTTCCAGCAGTGACATTTCCTAGGTTTGCAGTGATGGCAGATAAGGTCGTAGCAACTATATTATCTGCTGTAAAAATATATAGATTAAACTTGCTGCCATTCCATTGATAGGTCGCACCGATAATATAGCCACTCGCTCCGGTATTTTGCCAAAGCATCCCAACATAAGGATTTGTAGGTACAGTTGCTTGACTGATGATGCCAGTCGGATCACCTTTTTCACCTTGCTTAGCCACAGTATATGAAGTATTTGTTGTATTATCTGTGAAAGTTAATACTGTCCTTGTCCATAAAAAGCTTCCAGCAGCAACCGTAGGGATTGATGTGCTCCACCCACTACTAGGCGCTGTTGTACCACTAGTAGAACTAGCAAAATTGATAGTTGTACTTTTAATCCCATTACCAGGTGCTCCTGTCGACCCAGTAGCACCTGTTTCCCCTTTTGCTCCCATCTTACCAACTGAATATGCAGTTGAATTTGTATTGTCAGTGTAAGTAAGAACAATTTTTGTCCAAAGGTACTGGTTCTCAGAAACACTAGGTATTGAAGTACTCCATGTTCCTGTAGGCGGTGTTGTACCAGAAGTACCAGCTTGATAGGTAGTAGCGCTAGACACGATTCCTTTTCCATCAGTTCCGTTTGATCCGGCTGGCCCTGTGGCTCCTTGCTTGTTCTTCACGACAATCATTATCTTTTGAATCGTCACAGCTTTGTACACCGCTTGGTATGTTACCGTTCCAACATCGGCTGACAAAGCAGTAACTGTATAACGACCAGCTGAATTGATTGTGCTAGTCATCCCAGTCTCAGAAACTTTCGAATACGTCACACCAGATGAAACTTTAGTTTGTCCCTCGTAGATAATAAAATCTCCAAGAGCTTTCGTGAAGTCAGTTACTGTGCCAGATGCATTAGCAGGTACTATAATTGAATCATTTGAAAGATACCCACTGATGACTTCTTTTGCATCTTGTCCGTTCGCACCGTCTTTACCATCGTTACCGTCATGACCGGATTCCCCTAAAATTCTTTGCCATGTATATTTGGTAGGATCTTCGCTGTCCGTAGGTTCGTAATCGGTGTAGGTTCCGGCATACGTAGGATAGGCGTTTGCAAAGTCGTCTGCGGGGTTTGGTGTGTATGGCCATGCGCTACCTTTTGAAAGTTTAACATCGTAGATTGTAAAAGAATCACCCACAGTATAGACATTCCCTTGAGAAGATACAGGGTCAAAAGAAATATACACTTGAGTAGCTTCCTTGAGTTTGAATGGTATGTTTGCAGATCCAGTTCCACTATAATAGGTAGTAGCATCCGAAGCGTCAAAATTGATTAATCTAAGCCTTAAATAGTTACCTGACTTTACGCTATATCGGAACGATATATACATTTCGTCTCCGATTTCTCCAAGCGCAGTGGCTGCAATATTTGCAACTGGTCTAAAGTATGGGTCTGTGGCAGTAGTTGTAGTTACTGAATACCCCCCATCATTAGTGTTACTAGCCAAAGCTCTCGAAACTGCTCCAGAAGAGTTGGTGCTTTTTTCGTGGATAGGGAGTATCGTGTTTGCAGATTCTCCTCCTGTTATCCGTTTCAATATAAAATCGTTTTTACTAGGATAGGAGCTAGTAAATCGATCTCTCCCATCAGCACTCCAAGCATAAGCCCAATGTGTATAAGGAGTTTTTCCATCGGCGCCCGGTGTCCCAGGGATTCCTTGATTCCCTTGATCTCCTTTGTCACCTGTCGCTCCATCTTTAACTTTAACAATACTCACTGTATCGTTCAGGTTATCCAAAGTTGCTGTGATAGCAATCAGTGTCCAGTTTTTGTTGGTCCATTGTGCACTGGTTAAGGTTCTTGTGTTACCAGTTCCACCTAATGTAATGGCAGTTTGAGCGGCGTTACCGATATATGGAATAGCCGTAAATGTTGCAGTTCCTGTGACGTTTTGAAGCTTTGCCGATATGTTTATCGTCTGTGTCGTCTTAGGCGTGTCATCGGCATTAAAAGCCATGTTCTCAGCTGAAGCAGTTAGATAAAGCAGTTTGGCGTCCGCTCCGTTCGCTCCCATCTTTCCTACAGAATAAGCTTCAGTCTTCGATTCATCTGTATAAACGAGTGTCGTTTTAGTCCAAAGATACTGATTTGCTGATACGGTCGGAATCGTTTCTTGCCACCCACTTGTAGGCGGCGTGTTTCCACTTGCTCCTGCTGCATAGCTGATTGATTTATCTTTAATTCCTAATCCAGATTCACCTTCAGCCCCCATCAGAGTTGGAGTTTGTGTTTCGGATGTTGTGTTATCGGTGTATGTTGTGACAACCCTTGTCCAAAGATACTGGCCAGCTGGTACATTAGGTCGTGTTGCTGACCATGATGTTGGTGGGGTTGTACCACTCGTTGATTGTGAATACGTTGCAACCGGTGTGCCAAGTATCCCTCGGCCATCGTCGCCATCTTCTACACGTGCGAAACTAATTTGATCTTCAACTATAGCCAAAATATCCCCTCCTTAATATGAAAACTCTCTATCTTCTCCACTACCAAACCGAAACATTTTTACTTGTCTGTTCTTTGTATCAACAGTTACAACATCCCACAAATCTTCGCTCAAAGTTCCGATTGAGCGGTCTAACATATCGTGTTTCGGTCGGCTGACTGAACATCCAGTTGACACATTATGAATACTATCTCCCCCTATAGAAATCCGATCGTTATGAGTGTGACCGTGCATCAAAAAAGCAACTGTTCCCTTTCGCCCATTGAAGTTGGCGGAAACACTTGCTTGAAAATCTGCATTATCTGAATATGTTCTTGTAAAGCTGCTTCCGGTTTTAAAAGCCGATAGTAGTCCGTCAATCATTTCATAGTTATAAGGATAGCTATTATCATTTGGATCATACCTTCTTCCGAACGGGAAATGTTGATACACACCAACCGTCATTGAAGTCGGCGTATTTAAAAGAACATTTTTAAACCAATCGATTTGCTCTTGACGGTATCCCGATACACCAATTGGGTTATATTTGGCATAACCATCTTCATCAAGAATCAACGGTATGTCACTAGAATTTAGGAAGATAGCTCGGAAGTTTTTATTTGGAACATCATAGAAATAATAACCTTTTCCACTATCGTTGATTGGAAACACAGTCGATGGTCGTATCATTGTCTGGTACAATTCATGAGTAGTTAAGATATTCGTCATTTTTCCTACAAACAATGTGCTGTTGGGATCTTTCATCTGATATGCATTTACCTTTTTTAGTATTCCCCCAGTTCTCCCATCTCCCCAAGCGTTAAACTCATGGTTACCTATAATTGAAAAGTAAGGGCAATCTGCATTTCCCAGTCTCGAAATAATGTTTGTTAAATCTCTTTTAGCTATTGATTTGTTATAAGTACTTCCATCAATAAAATCTCCACCACCGACTACATAATCTAGGTCAATGTTCTTACTAAATGCAGTGACATTATCTACATGACGATGTGATATTCCGTAGTTGGACAGATCATCACGAATAGCAGTATCAGTAGCAAAGTGTATGTCAGTAATAAATACACTGACCACCATATCAGAGCGAACATGACGCAAAACCTTATTCGTAAGTGCCTTTAAGCCATTTATAAAGTAGATAGCTTGAACTCCGGGGGTTTCGAATACAACCGCTTGACATTTTATAATATCAGTCTTTTCGGAAATACGACTCCTAGGAATAATAACTTGATTTCCGACAGCGTTTGATTCCCACACCTCATCATGAATTCCTTGTTCATTTTGCTTCGTCCATACGAATGTATTCTTGTTCACTTTAGGAGTAATATCTCTGCCATTATGAAAAACGGTCGCTGTCAGTGTAATATCCCCAATATTATCCTTAATTGAAGTCGGACTATCTGAAGTTATTTTAACTAAATATATATCCTTTGGTGGGGCAATTTGTTGTTGGAGAGCAATGACATCGGATGAAATTTGACTCTGTAGAAGCTCATAATTACTTAATTCTACTTCGTTTTTGGTTTGATCATCACTTATAGTTATTTTTTTTACACGAGCTTTTACTCTTAATGCTGGTTTGAATTCTTCATCAATGTAGACAACTGTATCACCAACGTCTAAATTCCCCATCTCAAACAAATGATTTACTGTGACTTCTAATGTAGGACTGTTGCTCGCTTTTAGCAAATCCAGCCCCTGATTATATCTTTCTTGTGGACTTAAATCATCACTTGATGAAAAATTCCCGAATGTATAACTAGTAAAGACATCTTTAGAAGTGTTGGAATAACCGTATTCTGTGTTTGATTGACGATCATAGATTATTGACTCACCCTTGGTAGTAAAATACCTACCATCATCTAGTACTAAATCATTAAAACCTTGATTTTGATCTCTAATAGCCGAAAAGAAATCATAGATATCTGATGATTTACTAATTGATACCACATCTTCCCCAGAAAAATGGATATCATTCGATCGATCAATTCCGATTCTGTATGAAATATCAATATACTTTTTTGTGACTTTTAGATTAGAAAATTCATACCTAAAAGACATTTCACAGTTAAACAACTTACATATCGACTGTAATCGAGAAAGCGGCGTTTCATCAGAAAAATTCCCAAGTCTTTTAATATCAGTTCCAATCTCATTTCGCCCAATTTCCCAATCGGTTTGAGCAATTTCTCTATTGACGTAATAGTCAATATACTGTGCATCTCTCGAGTCAATCATCACAGCGCTACCGTTTCTCAGAGAAATACCTAAGTCATAACAAGTTACAGGTCTTGTGTATTCAGTTTCCTCAGATTCTGCCATGATGACCATCAAGATTTTTAAGTCATCAACGATTAGAAATTTCCCCAGATTTAGTTTCTCGCTAATTTCACTAGTCTTATAGATATCAAAGCTAGCCGTGTGTATAGCTGTCCCATTAACTAGTTCTTTATCAATAAATATTTCTGTGATAACTGTGTCGGTTTGATAGGCAGTATCAATTGTTTCAATGTGGTTCATTTGCTTATCTAAGAAGTGTAAGATCATACAAATCGCTCCCTAATTTCGGCATTAGCAGTTACATCTCCATCGGTCACACAGTAAATTGGAGTTGTTAAATTTGCATCCACCGTAAATACATTGCTTCCGCCTACAACCCGATAATCACCAGCCAACACACTATTCAAGTATATTTTATTATTAATTACTTGAAGATAATCACCTTCAAAAAATGTCAAAGGAACATTTAAAGGATCTAAAGAATTTATTTTTTTTATTTGACAAAAACTAACACCCATATTGTACGCTGGCTGCTTCCCATAAGTTGCCATATAATATGAAACTCGTTTAGCGGAAAGAGAAGCGATAGTGTTGTTTACAGTTTCTCTACTTACCCTCCACGTTTCCTTGTTGTTTGACACTCTTGCAATTTTGAAACTAAATTTGTTGTCTACTTTTTTGAAGATGACCTGTCCGTAAAATCCACCGCCAGATTTCATTACGCTATTAGGAAAATATCCCCAATCTACTACATTATCTCCTATAAAAAATGTCCAACTAACTTTATCTAGCGTGGGATATCCGTCCATCAGTTGCAATCCCATTAGGAAATTATTATCTTCGTCAAGAACATTTATCTCCATTAAACCTTCTTGAGCAGCTTCCGATTTTCCTCCGCCTGTAGACTTAAATGTTACTGCGCTCCAGACTTCCCAGTTTTCCATTTCAATAATATCCCTACTAATTGATGGTCCATGCCAAAATTTGTCTTCGTCAGTGACACTACCTGTACTACTTACCCACGTCCCCATTGAATCATATTTTAAGCTTCCCATACGTTTTGAAGTATGATCTCCTGCGCTCTCATTACGGCGAATTCTGGCTTGATTGATATTCCACTGAGCACTAGTGGAACTAGTCATCTGATCTTTTAAAACAAGTTCTGTTTTAGGTACTTCTTCTATAGAATCAGGTGCTTCTGCTGCTCCTAATTGCAATACTTTTTCAGCAGAAACAAAAGCTATTGAATTTGCATCAGATAAGAAGTCAACATTAAAGTCTACTGTCGTACTGGCAGTTCCGTTATTTTGTATTGTGGTTAACATACCCTCTTCAGTGTTCGAAAAAATAAATGCTCTCGAATTTATCGAGTGTGCTAATCCGTCTTCACACAAAAACTTTAGTTCTCCATACGCTTCCCCTCTATTATCTAATGATCGCTTCCAGCTTGATTCCCCTGTCAATTCAACTAACCAGTATCTGTCCGGCTCATCTGAAAACCAGAGCCGTTGCCGTCCTTCAGCAAACAGCACGTTCGCTAAATCATCTTTCGTTTGCCTAAAATTTCCGCTCAAAGCGTATAAGGGCAAAGTGATTATCCTGTGGGTACGCCTTTTACTAGTTGCGCGAGAACCATCTGATTGTGCCAATTGAACTAATTCATGTTGCACCTCAGGAAAGAGTCCACGATCTGGCTCATCTGTTAAATCAAAGTAATCTGAAAGTCTAAAATCATTTAGTTTTATCTCTAAATCACTAATCATCTTGTTCTCCTTCCTGCTTTGATATCATTTAGTTTTTGTTGATTTGTTTGTCTAGTTTCAATTGATTTCATTACATTTCGTCCATCGAGAATTAGCTGCATATTTCTCAAATCTTCACCGAAGTTTGACATGATATTAATCAACATCTCAAATTGTTCTGAGTAATCTTGTGTACGGAAATTAATCGAACTTGATTCGGTTGCAGGCGTTAAGCTCCTTAGATTCCGAACTAATAAAGAATCTTCCGGAATACCCACACCATCGGCATACTTAGGAATTCCCAAGCGACGCATAATCGATTTGGTGATACTAGCTCGAGCAACTTTCGTTCCTGCAGGAGCATTGGGAATATACACATTCCGACCTTGAGGTATAAATGGAGCCTGACCAGGGAATTGAACCAATTCTTTATATAATGGTCCTGATTGATCATTTACGATCATATCTCCGCCCGGGTGGTAATTTGTCCCTTTGGCATTTGGAATAGCTGTCTGTCCTGTTCTTCTCCCGCGATACTCAACATCGATTACCACATTTTTGCTATATACTTGAGCAATGGCATTTCTTGCTCTCTCAACTTCGCTATAATCAGCCGTCGCATGTAAATGCTTGGCTCCAACTCCTGTCTCGTTATAACGATTCAGTTTAGTATTGGCAGCACCTATATTCGCAACAGCATTTGTATTATTAGCCAAAAGTGTCTTGAAGTCTTCATCAAGATTATTGTAATCACTTAATGCCCTCGTAGTTTGGTCTACAGTTAATTTAGCAGGATTATCTGCTAACAGTGTTTTTAATTCAGGAGATAGTTCATTCCAGTCTGACAACTTACCTTGGGCATCCATTGTCTTCCAGATAGCATCGGCATTATCAACACCCAACGTCTTCCTATCGGCATTATACTCATTCCACAATCCCATTTCTTCTATAGTGTCATAAAGATCAACTTGAGCTTGATCACCATCCACTAATAAAAGTTTTTCCGTTAGATAAAGTTCATTCCATTTACCCGATTCGCCCATTGCAATTGCGATTTCTTCTTTTGCATTTGTAGAAATATCAGCATTTTTGGCAATAAATTTCAGCTGTTGCCACCCTTCATCTGTTGAAGCCATTTCTTTCAAGACATCAGCCATGTTGGTTCTGACTTCGCCAGTTTTAGGATCAAGCGCCATCTGATTCCACTGGATATCAGCTTCCTCAGTCCCTTTAGCTAACATATCAAGATTTTTGGTAGTGTCATCTACGCTTGAATTGACAAGTTCGGCTACTTCATCGACTGTCCATCCATACTGTTCCCAAACGGCAGACATTTGCTCTAAACTATATCCTTGTTCCAAACGAAGCTTGGCCAATCCGAGAATCATAGACTCAGAACTATTTCTATGTTCCTTATCTAATTGACTGAGTAATTCTGTTTGTCGCTGCACATTATTTTTTGTTCCTTTAATAATGGCTTCTCTTTCTTTTTCATACTTCGCTTGTTCTTCATTTAAAGCCTTCCCTACACTGTTCGCACGATCTTCCAGTTGTTTATCAGTGAGTTTAGATAGAGTTTCTTGATACGCAGACTCAATAGCAATTCTCTGCTCAGCATTAAGGCCTGCTAATTCCAATTGTTTATCTGATAGTTGACTGTAATTGGCCTCGATATACTGACGTTCTTGATCAGACAATTCGCGATTATTCTTACTAGCCTCTGATAAAATTTTATTAATACGATCTACTCTTTTTTTAGCTTGCTCAGCAAGTTGTTCTCCATACTGCTTATCATTTTCGGCTTGTTGTTCCAAACTGCTTTGAATACTTTCATTCTCAACTTTTTCAGCATTTTTTTTGTTTCGCTCATACTCTTTATCGATGGTTGCCTGAATAGAATCGACAATGGCGTTGTTTGCTTCTATAGCTTTGTCAGCAGACCCTTTAACTCCATCAGCGTACTCATTTATGTAGCCGACAGCTTTTTCTCTCAACTCATAAGACTTGGAGATAACCTTGTCTTGTTCTTCAGTTACAGCAGTCCCCCACTTGGCACCAGCGAGTTGATGCTCATCAAAAGCTTTCTTCCCAAGATAAACTGCGCCGGCAACAGCTCCTAAGGCTGTTACTCCTATTGCGATTGGTCCAGCTAAACCAGCAATTGCAGTTCCCAATCCTACAACTCCAGCACCACTTGCACCGGCAGCGCCCACACCAGATGCAGTAGTTGCGGCTGTACCAATACCAAGTATATTTTTTGCTAAAAATGGCAAAGCTTTCTTTTCGGCAGAAGCAGCAGCGAGTTCAACGATACCATTTGATAGTAAACCAACAGCTTTTCTTGTTTTGCCAATCACGGAGATACCTCCGCCAAGCAACTTGAGTGCTGGACCAGCAGCCGCTGCCATTAGGCCCCATTTGATAATATTTTGTTGTTGTTCTTTATCTAAAGAACTAAAGGCTTTAGCCATGTCACCAAAGCTCTTGATCAGCGGTTTTGAAGCTTCCAAACCATCTCTTAATGCGTCAACTAGTGGTCCCCCAAATTCAATTGCCGCATCCACAGCTTCATTTCGCAACATTTTGAGTTTTGACTCTGTTGTTTCATATCGTGTACCAGCTTCATTGGTTAAAGCGGTATTCTCTTCCCAAGCTTGTGTTGACATGTCAACTGCACCAGAAAGTGTGTCAGAAGCTAAAGCTAAGGACTTGAGCATATTCGATTGGCGAACACCACTTAAGCCCATTTCATCAAGCATTAGTGTTGCAGATTCACCTTTTCCGTCTAGCTCCCCTAAGCCTTTGATGAATGACTGTATCGCTTCAATAGGTTTTTCATTCCATTGCTTAGCAAATTCACTCGATGACATGCCGGCAACTTTTGCAAACTGGTCTAAACTGTCCCCGCCTTCAACAGCTGCTTTTTCAATAGCTGTCAGAGTTTGGGTCATAGCTGTACCACCAGCCTCGGCTTCAATACCAACGGAACTCATCGCAGTAGCTAACCCAAGTATCTCTTGATTACTTAGACCGGCCAATGTACCCGCAGAAGCTAACCGATTTGACATCTGGACAATATCTGCTTCTGTTGTGGCGAAATTATTTCCCAATGCAACGACAGACGATCCAAACCTTTGATACTCACTAGATGTCATTCCGGTGATGTTCGCTATTTTGGCAATTGCGGTAGCTGCCTCTTCAGCGGATAGGTTTGTAGATTCACCCATATCAATCATGGTTTTAGTAAAAGCTGTAATATCTTGCGCTTGAATTCCTAGCTGCCCTGCAGCTTCAGCAACAGCTGCAATTTCACTGTGTGTCGAAGGTAGTTCTTTTGCCAACCCTCTTAAACTAGCTTCCAGATCGTCGTACGAATAAACAACGTTACCATTGCTATCCACCACTTCATCTGAGGTTTTCTTTACACCAGCAAAAGCTGATTCCCAATCAATAGCTGCTTTAGTAACTGCAGTGGCACCAGCGACGATAGGTGCTGTTACACCAACCGTTAAAGCAGTCCCTGCTTTTGAAACCATGCCACCAAACTTTTGAATTTTTTCGCCTTGTTTAATATAGGCATCACCGTGCTGTTTTAGCCAACCGGTAACGCCTTGTGTTTCAACTTGCAGTCTGGCCATCTGACCTGCAGTATTTTGTAACTGTAGTTTATAGTTTGCCAGTTTACCGTTAGCATCTTGTAACTGATTAGCTAGCCTCTTCGTGGAATCCGTTGCTTTTCCGTCAACGAATGAGCCGTCATAAGCTTTCTTGAGGGCGGTCACTTGGTTTTCTTGTGCCTTGATAATCTGCGTTAAACTATCGTATCGAGTGCCTAATTTGCCAAGTTTATTTCCTGCCATATCGGCAATTTTCATATTAGCTTGCATTTCTTTTGCTAGGTATTGTACTTGCTTTTTAGAATTAGCAACGCCTTTCCCAAAATCAGCATCATCCAAACCTAGCTTTATGACCATATTTCCTAATGGAGTTGCACCAGCCAAATCATCCGCCCCCTTCCCCTTTGACTAAATCAGACAACGGCCTTATTCTTCTTTGTTTCTTTTTACTCTTAGAACTATTTCCTTTTGGCGTTTGTTTAAACATAATTTCATAAAGGTACAGCGTATCTGTATTTAGAACGTCATTGATTGTCCAACTGGGATAAATTTTTAATATCGATCTCACAACATCTAGCTGTAACTCATGATGATCGGACGAACTTATTTTCCGTCCTTTTTTCCTTTTGGGTCTTTCTTATCTGTTGGATCTGATTCTTCCACGTCTTTCTCGTAACCTAAGACACGATACATAATGATTTCCATGATCAAATCTCTGTCCCATGCATCGATACCATCTAAAAGGACGGTGCCTGTTAAATCTTTATCATCAAACAGGCCTGCTACAAAATCAGCGCGGAATTCAGTAAGCACTCTGGCTGGAGGAGCAACCTCATTGCCATCGTCATCCTTCTTAAAAAGTTTTGCTTCACCATCCGTGTAATCCAAAGCTTTTGAATAAGGCACGTGGCTTTGTGTGAAGGTCTTTCTTGTTCCATTGATCATTAAATCCAATCTGATTTCTTTTCCAATTTCTGACATGTATAATTCCTCCTATTAATCAAAAATAAAAAGGCTAGTCCGAAGACTAACCTTTGTCATATTACTGTCCGCCGCCACTTGGAGGAGTAACAGGCTCACCAAGTACAGCAGTTTTCATTTTAGTAACTGCTTCTTCTCCAAAAGCACGCAAGACTTTTACCGTCTTTTCATTCGTGTCAATTTTGACTTTCCGAGAGATTGCGTTGTAAACATACTCGCCCGCTTCTGGTGTAAAATCTTCATCGTTTTTAGTGGCCAATGAAAAACCATCACGGTTAAACGAACCGGCTACCATAGCAAACGCTACTGGTTCACCATATAAATCCTCCGCTTCAGCTACAGCTGCCATATACGGAGGCTCTGTTTCATCACCAAAGCCGTCGATACCTTCTGCCATTCTGATCAATCCTAAGATTTCTTGCTCAACTTCTACAGGTACATCTAGCAAACCAAAATTTGCGGCTACTGACCCAGTTCCTTTTCTAGCCAAGTAGTATTCAACGTTACCAGCAAATACTTTCACTGCTTCTTTGGATAGACCTGTTAAGTCGAAGGCAGTTGGTCCACCTTCTTTTTGTTTACCTTCTAAAACGTGAATTTCCGCTGCTGTATCTGGTTCCAATGCTGTGGTAAGTTTTCGAACCGATAATTTATCAAAACCATAAGTTTCCATTTATAAATTCCTCCTAATAAAATAGACACCGATTAATAATCAGTGTCATGAATTTGTGTGTTTTTTCTATACCGCCTTGCATCCACAAAGCGTTTTGTTTCAGGAAAATATTCGTCAAGCCCACCATTTAACTGGGCATAACCGAATTCCCACATCGCAGCTTTCACTGCTTTAGCAATTTCTTTCGTCAAAATCCTTGATTGAGTTTCAACATTAATTTGATAACTAAACGTTTGCGACATCTCTTTGTTGGCAGCATAGTAAGCACTAGTTGGCGGCCCAAGTGGTGTATCGATTATAATAAAAGGTTTGGTCGAATCGAAGCTTTCAGGTACTTCATAGAATTTGATATTTTTTGCAGTCACCTCTTTTGCAATCGTAGGATCAGCAGATAAAACATTGTAGACTTCCATCATCATATCTTTCATCGTGCTAATTCCTCCAAATCCGACCGCATCTCTTCAAATGCAGATCCTTCTGTTTTATCAACAACACCTTGCAATTTTCCCATTCCTCTAGGGCTAATATACTTACCAAAGCGAGTATAGCCAAACTCACTTAAATGGATTAAGCGCCACCTTGAACCTTGACCCCAACCAACTTCGATCGTTTTAGGCGGTCCTTTTTTAACTCCGGAAACAATTACTGTGTCATGCGTTTCCCCAGTATCCATGTAACTGGATACCGCCTCTTGAACATCTTGTTGCAATTTTTTTCCATAGTTTCTAAGCGACTTATTCACGATCCTGTTGGTTCTTGCCGGACCCAACTTGGCTTCGAGATTCTTTAGTATCTCGTCCACACCTTTAACTGAAACGCTCATGAGGTCACCCCCAAGATGATTTTAAGAAAATCATTATTTTCCACATCTGGCGCAAAATCTACAATATCCCACACATCATCTTTGTATCGGAAATCATCCAAGACTACTTTATGCGCATTGTTTGGCAAATAGTCTGTGAATGGATCTCGAATCTTGATTGTGACAGCTTTCTTTGTTCCTTTGCCGCTAAGAATATCCCTATCCTTGGAAGAAGGGTTGTAGACTAAGCAAGTGCAGTAATACAATTTCTTGTTTTCTTGTTCACCCGGTTCAGGTCCATCGTTTGGTTTTACTTCAAAAAAAGTAACCGGCGTATTCAAATCACCGGCTACAATTTCTGGTCTTTCATATTTTGTTTTAATCGGCAACTTGATCACCTACTAAATCTATCGAAGCATCCATGATCATCATCTGGAAGTTGTCATAAAAGTATTCGAGCGCCTCGTTTCTTAAATAACGAGTACGCTCATAAACCAACTCTTTACCCTTTTCATACTTTGTAGGATCGAACTCTCCAATGATCGATTTGATATCGGCAAACCCACTTTCCAGTTGCTTTCCGATACCTTCATCTTCGGAAGAATGAAAAATACGAAAACGATCTTTGAACTCATCAATGAATATCTTCTCGTTCATTCATCATCCCTCCAATAGATCAATCAAATCTTGCTTCTTAGCGTTGCTTGCATAATCAATTGCACGCTCGTCTAACAACGCTTTTAGTTCTGGAACCGTAAGGCTAGAATAGTCTACAGTCGCCATACGAGCGTTAGGCGTTACTACTCCCCCGAGCCACCTTGCTCTGGCGTGAAGTCTAAATTGTAGACTTGAGCAGCATCGTTGTTCGTTGGGTAGCCATTACCCAACATATCAATTGCGTATAGCGTTGCACGTTTCATCGCAAATGTTTCTTTGTAAACATACACTTTTTCTGGGCGAGATTGTGTTGCCTCGTATTCGCCGCCAACAAATGCGATCAATTTATTTTCTGGTACGTCGACAGATTCAATAATATGATCAACGTTGATGAAAGGCATATTTGAACCGTAAACGTTGTTAAGGTTCGCAAAAGTTACTGCAGCAATAATATCGTAGTAGTTGACTGGATTAACAATCAAATAGACATTCCCAGATACTTTTCGGTATTCAGTAGTTCCAGCATCGTTTTTATCGATTTTATAAGTGTACTTAGACAACTTCTTCATTACGCCAGCAAGTTCGGTAACAATAGTATTTTTTGCAAATGTCAAAGTTCCGGCTGCTGCCTTATCAGGATATTCACCACCAGTTACTGCACCATCAAGATCTTTAAGCAAGCCTACAGGTTCATCGTTTCCTGTACCAGTGATTACTTTTTCTGCCCAGATATCACGAACAGCTTCGGTTAAAGAAATGTTGATGAAACGATCAATCCAACGTGGACCCAAGTCAAGTGTGTCATTCGAAATCAAGAAAAATGCAGTTAATGCAAGTTGAACAAATTCAGCAGCTCCAAACTTAGCGTCCAATTGCCCTTCTAAATCTTTGTGCAATGGCCCGAATACCGCAACACCTGATCGACGAGCACGAATTACTTTGACCCGACCAACAGTGGGCGTGAAGTTGATGATACCTAAAATAGGGTGATCTTTTTGCAAGTTTTCGAAAACACGTTCCAAAATAGTTTCTGGCCAAACCAGATCAGAATCAAACCCGCCAGTTTTAACTGCTTCGTTATAGAATTTTGTTTCTTCTGCAGTTAAAGTCGGAATGCCGCGTGCTTCTAAGACACGATTATCAGTAACGTTTTTTAATTCGTTATATTCTTCCCGTACTTGTTTTCCTGCATCTTCTGCAATGGCTGTGACATAAGCTTCTAAAGCATCGTTTACTTGTTCAGGTGTTGCATCTTCTTTTGCAGAAATAGCGTTAAAGACTTTCTTCGCATCTGCAGTTTTATCTGTAATTTTTAACATAATTTATTCTCCTTTTCGCAATCGTGCGATTAATGATTTTGGTTTTGGTTCTTGTTCAACTTGATTTGTTACAGGTTGGCTTAAATTAGCCATAGCAACTGCAACGGCATCTTGAATCATTGAAGCAATATGCTGCGGTTCATCTTGAGATTCGGCACGTTTAACAGAATTAGCAAATCCAAACTCTACAGCTTCATCTGCCGTGAACCATTTTTCTTCATTCATCCATTCCCGTAATTGGTCAGCAGATTGACCGGTCTTATCAGAATAAATTGCCAGAATTGAATCATCGATAGTTTCTAAAGCGTTCAGTGTTTTTTGGATATCCTGTTTGTTTCCCCAAGCAAATGTTGAAGCTTCGTGAATCATCAATGAAGTGCCAACATTCATGATCACTTCGTCAGCGCCAGCAATGATGAAAGTTGCGGCACTGGCTGCCAAACCAGTTACTTCGACAGTGACATTTGATGGGTGATCTTTTAGGTAGTTGTAAATTTCAATCCCTTCAAACACATCGCCGCCAGGACTATTCAGTTTGATCACGATATCATCTGTGACTGTATCCAGTGATTCTCGGATATCTTTCGCATTAATGACATCATCGTCACGCCAATATTTCTTTTGGACATTGCCACTCAAGGTGAGAATGTGCTTACCATTTTGTATTTCGTTGGTAAATTGAAACGGTACTTTTTTAACTTTCGGCATTTTCGTTCTCACCCCCTTTCGTTACTTTTTCATAGTTTTTAGTCATTATCAGTTGCTGTCCTTCGCCATTCGGCAACGGATCATAGTCAGTCACTTCACGTACTTCATCACGCAAGAACGTTCCAGAAGAGACGATCTTATCAATCTGAGTAGCATTTTCCAGAATGCTGACAGGCAATACTTTAGAAACTTTGATACGTTCGCCGTTCTTGTATTCTTTTTTAGTAATGATTTTCGCCATTAATTCATCCTGAAGCTTCTTCATCAGTGGTGCGATACACAACTTCCGAAAGGCTTGAAGGTTAGAATCAAGTTCAGCTTTTTCACCATAAATAAGCGCCGTAGGAACTCCTATGGCGTTGGCTACATCATCTATCAACGATGTTTTCATTTTGTTCAGCTCATCCAATGATTGATTGGAAACCCCTTGTTTGTTAGTGTATTCCTCGTACTCGAATCCTTTGATTTTTGCTACAATTGCTACGGATTTTGTTTTGAATGCATTGTAGACCTTGTCAATATACTCTTGTAATCTTTGACTTCGTGTCTTGCCGTCTTTTCCTTTTTCTTCGTTAATACTTCCGGTTGAATCGATAGACACCGATCCACGAATTTGATTGTTTCGCATTGCAATTTCAATGATTCGCCCAAATAACTCGGAATAGTCCTCGAACAAGCCCTTTGTAAAACGATCAAGTTTATCATTGTTGTATTCAATATAGATCACATCTGACATATTAAAGCTTTTTTGAAATACATAGTTCTTTACTGTTACGCCAGTGAACACATCATCATAAACAGCATATTCCGTACGAGAAAAATCATCAGCTATCAGCAATTGGTTATCTTCAGTAAAAATGACCAGCACTTCGTTGTCGTCCATAAGTCGGTAGAAAAACTTTTCCCAGAAGGTTGCAGCCGACATATCATTGTTGGGCCGAACATTCAAAATGTATTCCCAGTCAGCAGTACCATCTTTGTTTTTGAATTTTACTTCCAGCGTGGACATTGTCCTTGCGACAAAATCTAGTACTGTGTTCTTTGCCATGATTTTAAGATATGCTCGAGCGGACTCATCATCACCATAGACGAGGTCAGGAATCCAGTCTGAGGGTTCTTCATTTCGAATGGACTGCTTAAAAACATCAAATAAACTCACATATTTTCACCACCTTTCAATTGGATTAGATATATGGATCACCTTCACTTTCCGGCAAATCGCCTACCTGATTTATTTTGGACCTGTTCAGGTGGTTTCTTCTTGTAACCCAAAGGCGTTGTAGTTACTTTAGTGAAATAAACCATGTTGCCGGCCATCACGTTTTTTGTTTTTCGCTCAACGTTTAGATATTGTGGTTTATACATAATAATCACTCTCCTATTGCACACGTTTTTAATCCGGCTGAAATTAATTTTTGGTTAAGTTCTTTAATCATTGGACGCATTATTTTTTGCATTCTAAAACTACCTCCTCGGTAGTCAATGAACAGACCAACATCACTAGTGTTTAAATCGTATTCCCCCTCCTTGCAAATTAATTTCTTAACAGCAAAGATTGTCGAATTACCTTGATGCCTATAATCACTATTTAATGTTGTTTCACCAAGCAAATACTGCATTTGAAAGTACCTCAATTCGAAGCCCAAGGCTTTTTCAATCTTTTTTCCAGTTCTATAATCGATTTTCAATTAGATCACTCGCTTTCTAAAATTCGATTTCATCCAACATATCAAAGGCATCATCATAGTCGTAGTCAATGATTTCATCAGCACGCCATAGACAGTATTCAAAAGCCTTGAATCCGTCTGTTTTACGCCGAACCTCTTCTTTCTTCTTGTATGATTTATTCCCATCACCGTTAGTCTTAACTAGTACATTGTTCGTGTACCAGCGCATCAATGGATTATCACCAAAGATAATGTGATTATTGGCAAATGCATCTTCAATCCTTGGCGCTAGTAAATTATCAGCTGCTGTTGGATTTCTAATCACTTCGATTTCAAATCCTTCCTCCAAAAACAATGGTCGCAATAAATCCATCCGAAAATTATCGGCTACTATTTTCGTTATGCCGTACTTTTCCCGTTGCTCAACAAACCAGCCGACAACTGTTTTAGGATCGATTGTGGGCCCATCTATGACCGTCAGCAACCCTTTTTCTTCCCATTCCCTAATTGGTGCAAATTTTTCTTTTGTAGTTTCAGAAGCTTTACGAGAATACCCGTAGTAAATGTCCACAAATTGCTTTCTAACGAACGAATGGGTCTTGAATACATAATCATCCCCATCACGAAACAAAAGCCCACAAGCGGCGAAATCACGCAGACTGGCATAGTCTAAACCGCCAATAGCTTGTTTGCCGATTAGGTTTGTTGGGAATGGTCTGTTTGTTGCCAGAATTTCTTCACGACTAGCCACCGATCGTTCTAGGTCTGTGACAGGTAAATTCATACGTTTAGTCATGAACTCTTCTCGGTTGCTTGGGTCGTCTTCCAAATCCTCGTATTCTTCCATAACAGTTTCGTAAAGATTGTCCGCATATTCAGATAGTGGCTGATGAAACATAGGATTGGCTAATTCCCAGTTGTCAGGATCATTGACCTGCTCCTCTGAGTCCAGTTTGCAAATGAAAGGAAAAAGAGCATTGAAACGGACCGAACCGCTCAACACTCTTTTCGCTTTTTCTTTCATGTTGTCCAAGAATCCCTCACGAACATAACCGTCAGTACCCACATAAAACTCCCTCGGGTTCGGGCGTTTACCAAGCCCACTAATATGGACTTTTACATCTTTGTTCGATTCGTATCGATGGATTTCATCAAATGCTACTGCTCCATCACGTAATCCATCTTTTGTATCGCCGTTACTAGTACGAAATTTTATCTTGCTTCCAGTCTTTTTGCTGGTGATCACTGACTTTCCATATTCAAAAGCTTTTTGTAACGTCTTATTCCGTTTGATTGTATTGTATATCTCTTCGAATGAAGTTTTCGCTTGATCCTCACTATTAGCAACAATCGAGACATTGTAGTCCATAATGCCATGCATTTCTGTTTGTAGAAAGTTTAGGACCACAGATAGCAACCCGTTTTTACCTCCACCACGACCAAACATCCAAAGGAACTTGCGGTAAACATTCCGGTCATTCTTTTTGAAATAAAAAAAGATAAATGCGATTAAGAACTTCTGGAATGGTTGCATTGGGAAATACCATTTCTCACCATAAGCAATGCACTTATCAATCATCACATCATCGAAGTAAACATCATCCCGACTAAGAACATCACGTTCTAAATACTCAATTAAATTTGCTCGCTCTTTGTTAAACTTTATTTTCCCTGATTTGAATTGCTCGATATAGTAATCAACGTGTTTTTGATGAATCATGTTAGATCACTCTCATCGTAATCATCTTGATTATCAGTGACTACTTTACCGTTCAAATCATCAAGGTTAAGGTCTTTACCAAGAGCAATAATTGCACGAGAAATCGTAACTTTTTGAGCGATTGCTGGGTTAGTTTTAAGATACGTTTGAGTGCCGTTAAAGCCTTCGACTATTGGTCCGTATTGCTTAACAGCTTTATCCATTTTTCGATAAAGCCTAACTAAATCAAGGTATCTCTCAACTTTTTCAAGTTCCATCTGATCGTTTACGTCTATCTGTCTCAGCAACTGTTTCTTTAAATCTGACATCTTCAAAGGCTCTCACCCCCCTAGCAAAAAAAATTTAGTCATAAATTTGGACAGTTGACCCCTCCCACCGGTTCCCTAGATTGGGATTTGACCCCAAAATAATTTGACCGGGGGTATGTTGGTCCCCACTTTGGTTTACTTTTCTATTCATTTTTGGGATTCTGTTTTCTTAGGTTGTCACTTACCACCACTCATCATCCCACTTTCTTTTCTTTGGTTGCCCACGATAGTTCATTCGATCATGTCGTTTGTTGTGGCAGTCCTTGCATAACGTTCTTAGATTGTCTGGCTCAAACGCCAGCTCTGGATTTGTTTCTAACTCTTTGATGTGATCGACTTCCAGTATCGAATCATACTGCGTGGTCAGTCTACCTTCGTCTTTACACCACAAACATTCGTAGTGATCCCTTTCAAGTATTGCCTGCCTTAGATTTCTCCACTTAGTCGATCCATAAAACCTAGCACGATCCGCTTTGGTTTTTACAACAGGTATCATTGATTTTTGGCAAGTTGCTCAACGTAAACATTTACCAACGCACGCTGCACTTGTAAGATACCGTCTACTCCAAGCTGTGTAACATCGAGGTTCATACGTTCTTTTATAAACGTTGCATTAACAGGAGCCTCAAGCGATCGCTTCATCGTGTAGTAATTCAGTGCTGCAAGTTCATCTACCTTCAGTCCGTATGCCGTAATGACTTTCCAGAACAGTTCAGCAATAGCATCCATGTCCTTCTCTTCTCTTAACTGAGTTAGCATCTTGATGTAGTCGTCTTGTTTTTCTGGAACAGATTTCTTTTTATGATCTTGTGGTTTATTCATGATCAACTCTCCTTTTTATGTACCAAAAAAAAGACACCCAGATGGATGCCTTTCAGTATTCAAACTATTTATGATATTGTATCTAAGAGATTTTTCAAATCGGATAAAAAGATTTCCATTCTTTTATTATCCCAATCTTTTCGAATTTTGTTATCAAACTTCAAATCATAATTTTCATCCAAAAAAGAATTAATTAGATTTGAGTGTTCCGGATTTTTAAAATGATGTGCAGTTAAAACTGCCCAAGTCATATTCCAAACCCCTTCTGTGTTGTTTGCTGAATCAGCATATATACCATAATAAGAACCGCGATCCTCTGTGCCTAAACTTCTTAACAATACTTGCTCAATTTCGTACGAATAATCATTCATGTTTTCTCACCTCCATTCAAGCAAATCATACAATTTGCTACCAATGAAAGCAATAACAAAAAGACAGCACTAGCGAATTTCGAAATGAGATGATCCACCTCTTTCAAAAAATTGTGCTGTCTTTCGTATCCGTCAAAGAAGTAAAGCGATGAGGGATTAGCCCCCTTTCGGTATTTGGATTAGTGTGAGTAGTCCAACAACCGGCTCTCCGTTTCTTCTACGCTATTACTATAACCCGTTTAAATCAAGAAATATACACAGGCTTTGAGGTCGCATTTTGTGGCAATGTCAAAACAAGCTCAACTGATCCTGGACTGCTGAATAGTAGTCCATTTCTTCTTGCTTCTTCAAGCGTTCCTCTCGCCGTGCTTCATACTCATCCACGAATGATAATGTCTTGCGAATCTCTGTATGCCGCTTTCTGATATAGGATACGCTGTATCCTGTAGCATCTGCTATATCATAAACATCCATGTCATCAATATACTTTAACTTTACAATTTGGACATCTGCTCCGCTGAATGAATCGATCAATTCCAACAGTTCGACTTTTTCTTTTTCAAGCAGCGCCAGTTCATTCTCTATGATCCTGATGTTCTCTTCCAACGATGATGATCTTGAATTCCTTTCAAGGCGCACGTTTGCTAAATCACCGTTGACCCATCGATCTAATTCCAACCTACTCTTGTTAAGATTCCATTTCATGAAGAGTATTTGTTCTTCTAAGTCTTGGTAGTTTTTAAGCCATTGAAATCTCACAAACGCCACCCCTTTATGGTAAAATAGTCTTGTCACAGGTCACTTACCCAAAAGGTAGTGGCTTTTTTTATTTATCAAAATGCGAGCCATGTTGATGTTCTTCATCAATGATCAAACTCTTCAATGTCTTACCAAGGACCTTTTTATTTAATGTTCCATTTACCTTGGCTTTTTCTAGCAACTTGCGCTTCTTCTTTTTTACTTTCGATTTTTTCTTTGGCAATGGCTTGCTTCTCCTTTTCATCTAATTCTTTACCGAAAATCACACTTGCAAATACTGTGGCAAAAAGTGCCACGGCTACCAACACTGCGAAATCCATTTTTCATCCCCCGATTTTTTCATAATCAGTTACTATCTCTTTTATTTTTTTAGTAGCATCATGGTTCCCTTTAACATAATAAAAACGATAACTTTCAGGCTCTTGCTTTTCGAGCAGCTGTTCTGTATAACCCTCAATGTCATTTAGTGTGTCTCTCACGATCTCGAATCCATCTGACAATCCCTTTTTATAGGCATATAATCCAAATCGATAAACAAGATACCCGCAAATTGCTAGCAACGATAAAGTGGTTACTTCATTCATCCTCATCCCCCTGCTTCCATCGCATCCCTGACTAACGGATCGCTGATAATAATCTTGTACTTCATCTGCTCGTGCTGCAGCTGTTCTTGTAACTGCTCAATCTGTTTCTGTTGGTCCACAATTGTATAGAATAGCCAACTTAGACCAGCGATTGTTAACAGTATTGATACAACAGCTAGTACCGTATAATGATTAACTTTCATTGGCTTGCTCCTGAACTAACACGAGTAATTCATTCTCTACTTCATAAATCTGCTCAAACAAATCAGCTTTCGCATCATTGATAGCTTTCGCCATGATCTTACGAGGAACACCAAAATACTTCTTGTTTCCTTCAAACGCATCCCAAAAACACAACTCATAACTGCTAGACTTAATCTCGCCACCGTGCTCTCTGCGGAGTGCATCGCCAAAATTTTCTCCATGTTCTAACTCACTATCAAGTTTTTGCAACTTATCAGACAGTTCACTTACTTTTTTACAAAAATCAGGCCAATTCATTCTTATCCCTCCTGTTTGCTATCGCTGACGATTGCGGAATTAAAGAACATCCCTGAAATAACATGCAGCGTTGCAATATCCATACTTAATGCCATATTTGTTTCTCTTTAAATCAAGCTTTTTTAAGCAGTATCCACAATACAGTTGATGTTCAGCTTCTTCGTCAATCATAGCAATCCACTGTTTACGTTTTTTCTTTCTTTGGCGAGCATTCATCACTCTTCCCCCTGTTCCGAATACTGTTCTAAATACTTTTGCACCATTTCAACTTTTTGTTGATTGTTTAAACTTTGGTAAGCAGCTTCTACGCAACTTAATGGCAAATCAGGAAAATGCTCGCTTGGCGTGCCTTCCAAAAATAAATCAGATATCGACTCTAGTGGATCCCCGTTGTAGCATTCATTTTCTTGCATCCAGATGATCAAGTTCTGCTGATTCTTGTTGAGTTGCGGTTGATCGTGATCTTCAACAATTTCAACAATATCGTCCCAATTTACCCAATAATCAAAATTCGAGTAATTGAGTAAAGCGCTGCTTCCCTGAATACGTTCTTCTTTCAATCTTTTTATTAATTTACTCATGATTATTCCTCGCTTTCTGCTATTTCGTCGGATAGCTGACTAATCTTCTAGCAATATCATGTATCACTGGCACAGTAACTGAGTTGCCTGCTTGCTTATATAGTTGGCTATCGGAGTTAACTTCTTTTGCTCGGTCAAACGCCCAATCCGGGAATCCTTGCAGCCGCCAACATTCTCTAGGTGTTAGCTTTCGTATTTGAAACCCATCGTAAATCCCTGCATCTGATTTGCTAGCTTTTAAAGTTCTGCTCAATCCCGGGAGAACACCTCTATTAAATCGCTGAGAATCATTTGTATAAACACCGCCGATCGATAACAAATTATTCTCATGCCAACTATGGGAAGATAAGGTAGGCGATATATCATGCAATCCTCCTTCGTTATATCCTCGTGGTTTTTGAAGAATAGCAACTCCGTGTCGATCTTGTGCAGTGAGTGTAAACATTTCTTCACCATCGTTTTTGAACCGTCTGCCATTTTGTCGCTTTTCAATTCTGTCAGGCGTTAACACTGGCAATGCAATTTTTGTCGGATCTTTCTGCGTAGTTGTGCTGCACATCGTTGGTGCTATACCATCGATCGATACGACATCTCCGCTTTGAGATTTCCCTTTTTTTCTTATGTTGCCGATTTTTTTGATTCGATATTTTTGATCAATCGATCTGTCATCTCTTTCGAAAGGAAATACTTGCTCGGTACGTTCTCCTCTAAGATGTCCGACAACGAAAACTCGCTCCCTGTTTTGCGGAACGTAGTCTTTAGAGTTATGCACTTCCCATTCCGCATCATACCCAAGTTCATCCAAGGCTCTGAGGATTGTCTCGAACGTAGCCCCTCCTTCGTGATTGAGCAGTCCTTTGACGTTCTCAAGGAATAAAAACCGTGGTCTGAGAATAGATGCGAACCTTGCAATCTCAAAGAAGAGAGTTCCTCTAGTATCTTCGAAACCCTGCCGCTTTCCAGCGATTGAGAAAGCCTGACACGGAAATCCTCCACAGATAATGTCGATATCTCCGATTCCTCGAATAAACTCATCTGAAACTGATGTGATGTCATGCATTTCCACCTCTCCTTCTGTATTATGAATAGCTTTGTAACTTGCTCGAGCAAACTTATCTATTTCACAAAAACCGATACATTCATGACCGGCTTGTTCCATTCCAAGACGGAAACCACCGATACCTGCGAACAGATCTAAAAATTTCACTTTCCGTCTCCTTTCTAGTTGGTTATTTTGGTATATTGTGTACTGATTGTTATCGAATACTCTTGAATTTTTCGTACATTACTATCTCCCAATCAGCTAATAATTTGACCGCTCCCAAATATAAGGCTTTGTCATTGCTGTACCAAATACCATACTCACCATCTAAATCTTTAAAAACCTTTGCGAGCAATTTTCCGTCAAAATAGAATTTGTTTTCAATTTCATCAAAATGAAATTTATCTTGCAATTCATTCATTATAAATTCCTCCTTTTCCGCTATCTCTTTTCTTAGTTGGTTATTTTGGTGAATAGTGGAATTACTCTCTGTAATAATCATAGATTTCTAAGTAGCCAGATATATCACCCGGAAGATAATCAGACGTCGTCACAATTATTTCTTGTAATAGTGTTTTGCTTAATTCCACTAGATCATTTAAATCACCCAAGTTGATAATCCATTTAGTTTCAAAAGCAGCGGCTTCAGGGTTTCTTGTAATGTCATAATCTTGAAGCTTATTTCTATATTGCTCGATCCCTTCACTGTCTGTAGTAGAAATATAGAATTTCATTTTCTTCCCCTCATTCCTTTATCTCTGTCGTTAGTTGCCTATTTATTTACAAAATACTCATAGACTTTCCTAATGCTTTCAATTTCTTCGTTCAAACTCTCTTCTGTCTTACATTCACAGTTATTAATGTAAGCAAGAGATTCTGTTCTAGGCTCTTTAGACCAAGGATCAGTTGTTGCCACTAGATTGTCATAAGGAACACCCACATCATCTAAATGATTGCTGATTTCATCGTGTAGTTCTGCTGATTTATTATTTAGTTCGTTGTACTTTCGCAGCTTCTTTTCAAATGACTTAGGCATTTTTTTCATCTTGCACCTCATTCCACAATTTCTTCCACTTACTGACTAACTGCCACTAACGTATTTCCTTAAACTATGCAGTCCTTTACCACGGCTTTTCGTTTTTCGATCAATCCAAGTACCAGTTGTTCCCCAATAATCAATCATGCCTTTCGGCGTATTGATCGCAAATTGGTGGTTATTTGGATAATGCTTAAATTCAAAACCTAAAGCTACAACATTTTTTAATGATGAGTTCCCCATACGATTAACATGTTGGGCTCTTCGTTCCTTCAGATACGGTTTTACATCTTTCCAATATTCGCCTATGTCTCCCATAAAATACATCTTTCTCCCGATTCTTAACTAACAAATTTCTGATGAGACAACTTGAGTTCCTCGTCGCCAATCATCGAATATTTCAACGTAGTATCAATTGATTCATGGCCTAAGAAGTTCATCACCAACTCGATCGGCATCCCGTGCCTTCTTGCTAAGGTTGCTGCAGTTCGTCTGAATCTATGCGGATGGACATTTGCCACACCTGCTCGATTGCCCAAACGCTTTACTAGCTTCTGAACTCCTGCGGACGTCATTTCCTTGCCCGCTGTTTGTCCGAAGAATAGTGGTCCAGTGATATGTGGCACGTCTTTCAGATAGTGGTTCAAAGCAATCTTCGCTTTTGCATTCAGGTATAGTGTTCGCTGCTTATTGCCTTTACCGATCACTGTGATTGAGTCATTTTCTTGATCGTAATCCCGAAAATTGAGTGATACTAATTCTGAAACCCGACATCCGGTACTCAGCAGCAATTCTATTATTAGCGCTTCTTTGGAATTTGCTGTTGCTGATCGCAGCTTTTCAACTTCTAACTCGCTGAACTCCTGTTTCCTTCGTTTCGGCACTTTGATATTCTCTACTCTTGCCCCAGGATCTTTTGCGATGTACTCTTCGTTGCACAGCCATTTGAAGAATCGAACAATACAACCTCGTTCTCTTGCGAGTGTGCCTTTGCTGACCCTATCGATCATTTCCCTGTTTGCAATAAACAATCGAATGTCGTTCGTAGTGACATCACTGAATGACTTTCTAACGCTCCTCATGAAGAGATTGATTGTCTGCATGTAAAGATTCAAAGTTCCGCTTGAAAGTCCCTGTATCTTCTTAGAAACGAAGAATTGCTTATATGCTGCAATATCAGAAGTTTCATCGTAAATCACAACCTCATTTTTCTGTTCAGTAATTAGATATTTCGAACACTCAATTGTTAAAACATCATTTAACCGTCTCAGTTGTTTAGAATCCATTAACGGTTCAACATCCATCAAAATATGGTTGATAAGTTTTTCTACACTTTTCAACAGCAGACCTCATTTCAATCTATTTGTTCAAAAAGTATCGAATAATCATCGATCTTTAAAGATTTGGCTATATCTTCGACAGTCCGTAATTGAATTCCAGCTCTTTTCTTTCTTGCGTTTTCGTGAGTTTTTCTTAAAGTCACGTTCTTAGCTGTTAAGTGCCAGTCAACGTTTGTCCAAAATACTTCGAGAATGTCCATTTCCCCACTCCTTTGTTTCTTTACGAACCGCAGCACCATCTTTATTGCAGGCCGGACAGTTGATTGCTACTGCCCGGTCAAACATATCTTTTCCCCAAATAATCCTTTCGCCTTTACATCGATTGCATTTCATGGGATCACCTACTTAATCTGGTTACTTTCCAACAAGTGAAGGTACAATAAACCAACATCGATCAATTTCTCATTCATGATTTGAGCAACTTCGCTAGGCTTAAACCCTTTATCAAAGAGATCTTTTGCTTGGTTAATCACACCAACGTTCCAATAGAATTTTGCATCTTCCAGAATAATTATTTTTCCGTCACTCTTCCCCATCCGAATCACCTGATGACTCTTTGAAGATAACTTCATCCTTTTTCTTGCTCCAAGTATCAGCGAATGGTGCGAAGTATTGACGAGAGATCTCAATCTGATCAATCAATGCATCTTCAGACATTTCATAAACAGCAGCTACTTCGGAAATTTTCTCGCCTTCTTCGATTTGAATTAAAACGTCCCGAGGATTGATTGTGATGCTGTCAGGTAACGGTAACGAGGTAGCGGTTTTGATGAATTCATCAATAGTATCTTTGGAAACTTGGATCTCAACCATTTCAATTTCTTCGACACCATCACCAACATCTAATGAAGTTTGTTCTTCTTTTAAGACCTCAATTGTTCCATCGCTATTTACTGCATAATTGACGTTCGGACGTTTAGTCTGTTTATTGATAGGGAGCGTGTAGCCGACTGTTTCAGGTTGAATCGTAACTGATACTGTCTTGCCTAAAAAGTCGCTCAAATCGTCATAGCGGCCTTTCAGTGATCCGTTGTTCACCACTAGTAGCACTTCTACGTTTCCGTTAGATTTTGATGTAGCCTTTTTTACCTCTGGTCGAAAGTTTACTTGTTTAGTCATTTTTGTTTTCCTCCAATTTTAATTCGATTTTAAAAGCTTCTTGTACTTCTGTTAAAGCCGTGCGGTAATCCTCAATAGTTTTAATTTCTGTTCCGGCACCGAGTGTGTAGTGTTTCTGAACACCTCTCATTGCCATTTCCAAAGTTGGGTAATGTCCAACTAGTGTAGATACTTCATTACCATTTTTCTCGCTAATCCTAGCCTTACTTACCGAAACAGAATTTTCATCGCTTGATATTTGGTAATCTAAAACCCTCATGTTTAGCACATTTATTCCTCCTAACTTTCGATAATCGAATTGCGCTTATCTTTTAGTCGTTCCAGCTGAGATTCAAGTGATTCGATTTCACTATCTACTTGATAAAGCTGCCGCTCTTTATCTGGTGATGCTGTTTTTTTAACAAAATATTTCGGATATTTTCTGCCGCCAGAATCACATGCAACACAAAATCGATCGTCGTTTAAATATTCCTGATAGGTGGTTTGATCCACTTCCCGAACATCGCTATAATCAAAAATCAGCGTGAAGTCATTGATGTTTTCATTGTCAAGAACGTATAAAATGCTATCCTGATAACTTTTGTAATAGCTATCAATCAGCATTATTTTATTTTCGCTGATCCGAGGAACGAACGTCCAATTCGTACACCAATAAGGATCGGAACTACCTCCTCGACGTGTTCTTTCGTCAATCTCTCTTGCGTAAAGTCCGGTAGGGATAATCTTTGACCTGTTTTCTGCTGATAACAATTTCGCCCTCCTTGTCATAAGTGCCTCATTGATCGAACAGCAATCGGTGTTGAATTTTTCTTGCTACTTCGTTCATTCGCTGGTCGTGTACGCCACATCTGTTCTAGCTTCCGAGCAAGTGTTATTGCTTTTGATTCAGTACAGGTTTGGCTAATTTGATATTTCACATCGCCATTTACGTCCAGAAATTGAACATTCCATTCTTTAGACTTCTCCATCACTTGGTTCCCTCCAATTTTCTCTTGCGGCGATCGCTTGCTCTTTTACGCTGCTGACGAGCTGATTCAAAGCAACTCATTTCCTCGAATCTATTGGTTTTAGAATTGAATTTTGCAAAGGTCACTGGGAACCCGTATCGGTTAGCAAACATCTTCATTTTCAACATCGAGATTGCATCTTGATACCCTTTGACATCGACTACCTTAACCAACTTGCCTTCTTCATAAATGACGAAATCCGCTCGATAGTGAATTGGCGCTACCTTCAATCCGTCACTATAGAATCCATCTTGCAAGATCATATTTTTTTGCATTTCGCAAAAATTATCTGATATTGGTAGAAAGCTCATCCCTTTTTGTTTCAAGATTTTGTAGTATCTGGCTTCGGCTTTTGAATCAAAGATAATGCCATCTACTTCATGTTTAGTATTTCCGTACTTACTTCTAGTTTTTGTAACCAATAGCTACACCGCCCTTAATCGTTTATCTGTCGTAATACTATTCTTTTTTTGCTTTGTTCAAGTATGCTGCCAGTTTTGCGTCAATTTCTGCTTGGCGCTCTGGAGATATTTGAGTTTCTTGCACTTCTCCTTGTGCCCAATCGGGAAGTTTTTCTTCTCGTACTATTTTTTTGTTGGTGGGTTTCCGATTCTTCTGGGCATTCAATTTATCAAAGTTCCTTCTTAAACTCGACGCTGAAAGAATAACTCCTTTCCAAAAATCATCTTGCGTTGCCCAAACAATCATTTCTTGAACTTCCTTACCTGATCGTTTGTCTGATTCGATTGTTAATCGAATTGTATTCGCCCAATCATCAAGGTTCGGTTCTTTGATGTCTTGGTTCTTTTTGATTAGTTTGAAAAGAGTCTTTGCAAGAATTTTATTAGGGTCGTCGTCTGCGTAAACGCGCTTTTTGCGTGTGTTACGAGGACTATTATTATTCTTTTCATTCTTCTCATTCTTCTCATTCTTGTTTATGTTCAGTTCGTTGTCCTTTTGATGTTCAGACCGTTGTTCAGTTTGATGTTTTTTTTCTTCTGAAAAACCTTGATAAACGTTGTAGTTATTGATTTTGTACGTTGTCCCAGTTTGTCTTGATTTTTTTAGAGAAATCATGTCGTCTTTAACGAGTAAATTTAGAAACTTTCTAACGGTATTTCGACTTACTCCCCAGCGCTCTGATAATTTTTGTTCAGATGTCACACGTTCCCCTATGCCAACAGTTCTGATTGAATCGTTAAAAAGAATTTTCCTCTCTTTGTGGTTAGCCATTAGAATCAAATCAAGCCACCACTTTAAATAGTGGGGATTATCCCATATCCAATTATCAGTAATTGTTCGGTGAAGCTTGACCCATCCTTCTGCCATTTAAATCACCACCTTACAAGTCGTTCATACTTGTAAATCCGGTTATTCTTTGATTTGCCCGGCAATACTCACAAGTTCCACAAGCTTCTGGTTTTTCTTCACCCATTTTTATCCGTTGAATACGATCGATGTTGTCTCTTAAGTTGATTAACTCGAACGACATTTTATCCTCGTCCAGCGTGATCAACTTCGCTTCGCTTGGTGTCTGCTTAGAAACTGCAGCGATTATAGGAACGAAATCTTTTCCGTATTGTTGTTTGAGTAATTCGCAATAAACAGCCATCTGCAAGACGTACCCAAAATTCTCAATGAAAGTACAACGTTGACCGTATAATTCATTCCATTTTCTTTCATGAATATCTTTACTTGTTTTGATATCTACGAAATAGTCATCTTCGAGATTTAAGCAATCAATTTTCCCCTTCCACTCGACACCAAATAGTTCCCCAGTTACAATCACTTCTTTTTCGCCTTGGTATAAATTCAGGAACGCATCTTCGACAATCAATCGGTCGATCATCTGTTCAGCGATCTTGAAACCTTTCAAAAGTCCATAAGGTTTTCTAGAAGAAAACATCCTGTTTTTATTTTCTTCCTTGAATTTTTCATGAACAGCTAGATCCTCAAAATAAGAATGGACGTAGTTTCCAACTAGTAGAGCGATTGGATCAGATGATGGTTGCCAGTCACCTTTTAGTTTGGCTAAAGCAGCTGCAGGGCATTTGAGAAAGTTTTTGTATTGAGATACCGACATGTACTGCCAGTCTGCTTCATTGCCATAGTAATTATCATCAGTGAGCTTAATCTTAGAACGGGTAATCTTCTTCTGGGAGGATTCCTTCATCTTTGACACCTTCCTCTCTGTCAAAGTTAGGAATGATACCAAGATCACCTTGAACAGGTTCTGCTTCTTCGGCTGCTTTTTCTAACGATTCCAAATTAACTGGTTGCTCGTCCGTCTCCTGCTCAACAGCTTCTTTCGGTTTCATCAATTCTTCGATTGGTGCTGATTCTTCAATCTGCTCTGCTTGCTTAATGCCCATTTTCTGTTGTAATTTATTTTCGATTGCTTGGACCTTAACTGGTTCTGCTGGTTTAATTTCACGATCATCAAATTCATTTTCAAGTGTATCTTTTGCAGCTTGAACGAATAAATCATTGTCATTGCTCGTGTTGATTAAAGCTTTAGCTGCTCGGTTGATCACCGTACGTTTTGCCATTTCTTCCGGAAATTCTTTTTGAGGTCCAGATCCCTTCATTTTTGACTTAGCCCAACTCTGATCGATTTGCTTCTTGGTCATGACTGTTGTAGTCTCTTTGCCATTAGCAAGTTTGATCACTACATAAGCAGCAACAATTTCGTTATCCAGATTTTCAAAACTGGTTTCATGTTTAGTGACTACCATGTTTGGTCCATCCATCCCCACTTGAAAATCATCGCCTTTTCGTACGACTACAGGGGTAATATCAGCTCCGCCTGTTACACGATCTAGAACTGCCATGGTGCCAAAATATGAACGCATAAGCTGTACTTTGTTTCCATACTTGATGAAGTAGCATTGTTTCTTTGCAGGTGATAATCCTTGAATAACCATATCCAACAGGGCATTAGAAATCGATGTCTTCGTTTCTTGGTTGTTAGCAGCTGCTTGAAGCAAGTTGCCAGCAGTGTTATTTGTAAGTTCGAAGAAAGCACTCTTCAATGCATTCTGTGGGCTGTAATTTGGCGGCATTTCTAACCCTTGATCTTTTAACCGATCCAGATTGCCAATTACTTGCTCATCTAATGAACGTTGCGTTGTTTGAGTTAAATCATTTGCCATTTTTAAATTCCTCCAATATTTATTTTTCTGTAATTTTCGTTTACGTAGTCAATAATCTGATCTTCATGAACCAATCCCAAATCAGTTGTGTAGACGACATCGCCCTTATATAGTGGTTCGCCTTTCCAATCAACAGCGATCGGTTTTGGTTCAATTTCCGGCTGTTGACGAGCGCCTAATGAATCAAAATCATTCATGGCGATCACCAGCGTAAAAGATCATTTTCCGCAATTCGGATTTCAACTCTTCAATTCGTTTTTCACAGGATTCCGCAATCAGATCCCTAATTTGCCCTTGAATATCTTTAATTCCTAGATCTTCTCCAATATGAACTCGGTGACATCGATACTTGGCGTCTTCTTTTAAATAGCCACTGCCCATAAAATGAGTAGGAATGCCTATTTCGATGTCATTCATTAATTCATTACTGATAGGATGCAACGCAGGTGTTTTTAAACTTACTAGCAAATCTTCCGCCTCGTTGATTTGATCAATAATGTGTTCCATTTTTCTTATTTGTTTCCTAGCTCCTTCTACCGCGCCCATTGCAAGCCCTCCTAGAATTCCCAAAACAATTTGTAACGTCCGTCTTGTTCTACCAGATTGTCGACTCCTTCGTTCTGAAGTTGAGACAAGAACCCTGGCGTTAATCCTTTACTAGCGATTGTGATGCTTGTGCGCCCTTGGCTGGCAGCATTCATGATGTTATCAATTACTCGCTCTTGAGCGTTCCCAAGCATTGCTGTATAGATGTCATCGTTAAGTCCTGTAATAGTAATCATTTGAAAATTTCTCCTCTCGTGCTACAATGTAGCCAGATATGTTTTGTATGCGACTCTTTGCTTGCCGGCGGAGTCGCTATTTTTTTGTGTATATTTTCTTGATCTCCTTGAGCCGTCTGCCACATTTTGTACAATAGGGACCTTTCCACGGCTCGCATTTTTTCAATTCCGAAGCATTGATGAGTGTCTTTCTATCGCAGCTCTTGCATTGGAACTGATGAAGCTTTTCTTCTATCAGCATTTTGTACTCCCCTCCTTAACCGTCTTCTATAAGCAATCTCGTCATACTTGATCAACCACCACATGATTGACACTGGTAATGTTATGACTGCCCAATCTGGCAATTGACGGTGGTTTCCGAACCAAACGCCTAGAAAGAATACGGTGATCAAGAACGCTGACCTTCGTAAACTTTTCATAGAATCTTTCCTTTCTTTGGTATAATTTCCTTATCAGTCAGTGGTCGGCTGAAATAATTGATAAGGGGGTTGCTACTTTGGAATATGATGATATTTATCAAATTGAAAGTTTCTTGGTTTCGAACAAAGAAGAAAAATATGTCAACGATTTGTTGAAGTCTGGGTGGAAGCTAATTTCCGTAACTCAATACAAAGATGGATACAACGAATACGGAAAATATGTGTTAGGCGCTGACAGAGAAACCTTTGCTAAACGAAACCTTAAGATGATTGAAGATGAAGAAACTGATCTGAATGGATTTCCCTTCTAAAACTTAGCTTCAGGATGTTTCCGTATATTCTGCTCCTTGCTACTACCAATAGCTTGGAGCAATTTTGCTATTTCCTCTGGTGTTGCTTCGATTGTGATTTTCATATATCTCACCTCAATTCTATTTGCCGATTAAGCCGATTCTGATAAATCAACTCTTGGTAACTCCTTAATTCCCGAATCGATAAATCTCGTTGCGTGTCAGTCAGTGGTACTTTTCGATCGTTAAGTTGATCGTGTAAGGTTCTCATCTTTTCTTTGATGAGAGCATGGATCATAAGTTCTTGTTGTAGGTTGTAGTTCATACAATCACTTCCCGATCCCGATTTTGTGTTCTTCCATAAAAGCATCGATATCTCGAACATCATATTTTGGGTTACTCTCATCATCAAATACGATTTGTTTCAGTCCTCGCTTAATCCATGCATTCATAGTCTTTGGACTTGTCCCAGCGTAGATACAAGCCTCACGCTGATTCAGGTATCGCTTAGGAACGTACCTTTTCAAAATAAGTTGAATGGTTTTTTCATCAATTTCAGGCATAATCTCCCTCCTATCTCAAAGTTCATACATCGCTATAATCGAATCGATAATCTTGTTAGCTTCGGCGGATGTTCTCTTGCCATTTAAAATTAAAGACAGGTAGCTCTTATCGATTCCGAATCTGTCTGCAAGCATCTTGTATGTTAGGAAATTTGAATTTTCAACATACGTTTTGATTTTTTCTCTATCTTTTTGGGTAATTTCCGCAATGTCAGCCATTTTGAAACTCCTTCCTAATAAACTTGTAAACAAATTTAACAACCGATTTAGAAATTATGTTGACACAGATAGATTAATAATCTATACTAAATGCATAGTTAATTAAGACGTATAAACATTGATTTAAAAGCTTTCTTGGCGGTTGGCATTTATTAATCAACGGTGTTTTTGTTGTCTTCTTAGTTGTTAAACTTGTTTACAAAACATAGTATAGATTATTAATGTATATAAGTCAAATATTTTTACATTATTTATCTAAACTTTTTTTGTAAGCATTCAGAAAGGTTGAATTATCAATGAATACTTACGAAACAATAAAAGAATTAGCAAAAGAAAAAGGACTATCTATTAGACAGCTAGAAATAAACTTTGGATATTCAAATGGATATTTGGGCAGTTGGAAAAGACAAACGCCTAACTCGATTGAATTGGCCCGTTTGGCTGATTATTTCGGAGTAAGTGTAGATTATTTATTGGGCAGAGAAGAAAAGACTTCTTTGGCACAGAAGCATGGCGTATTTGCATTCGACGGAGAACCAGTAACAGATGAAGAGGTAGAATTTTTAAAGTCAGTTCTTGCTGCCAAAAGAGCTGCAGAGAAAAAGTAAAGCGATGTGATGTGTATATGAGCGAGGTTAATCATCATTTATTAAAAATAGTAAATGATATGGGTTTAAATCTGATTTTTACGGATATGGATCGAAGCGGTATTTATTTTGCGGATGAAAAAGTGATTTTTTTAAGCAATAAACTACTTGAGAATAATTCAGATTTTGAGATATCCCACGAATTAGGTCATTGCATTAAAAAGCATGAAGAACTTTCTGCTTATTACAACGCCACAGATTACAGCAGGCGTAAATTGGAATTTGAAGCAAATCGGATTGCCATAGAAATACTTTTATTTATTTGGTCAAACGAATATGATTTCGAGAGAGAGCAACTAAATGCAGTGAAGTTCATGGAGTATTACAACATACCGTGGAATCTTGAAAGTTACGTTCGAGAAAGCATGCTAAACTATGGATAAAAAATCCCCTACCGAAGTTACAGCTTCGATAAGGGTTACTCATTTCTGAGAGATTACAAAATTATTATATCAAAGAAATGAGGAAAAGAAATGAAAAAAGTAGTATATGGGTTGCTATTTGCCACTTTAGTGCTTTCAGGCTGTGGCGGTCAAGGTGGCGACGGTGGTGATGCAGTGGAATCAAGTTCTTCATCATCGATTGCCGTATCCTCCACCAAAGAAGAAGTAATTGAGTTTAGTGTATACCAACCTCAACATCACTTGGAAAACAATAATTTTAACTTGTCTGGAAAAGCTGATCCAGAAAGTAAAATCACTGTAAATCAAGGCAATGAATTAGTAAAAGAAATAGAACCAACAGCCTCTGGTTCATTTAGCATGACAGCTCCACTTCCAGAAACGGAAGATACCACATATGAAGTTTCAAATGGAAAAGAAACGAAAACAGTGATTGTAAAGTCAAAGGCGACCTTAGAGAAAGTTGCTGCCGAGGCCGAAGCAACTAGAAAGAAACAACAGCAAGAGAAAGAAGAAGCTGATAAAAAAGCAGCTGAAGAAGCCGCCGCAAAAGAGCAAGCGGAAAAAGAAGCTGCTGAAAAACAGAAGCAAGAAGCTGAGGAAGCCGCACGCAAGGCTGCCGAAGAAGAAAAAGCAAGTTACGACACTGGTATCACTTATGAAAACTTAGCAAGAAATCCTGATACTTACTTGGCTGAAAAAGTTAAATTTTCTGGACGAATCATTCAAGTACTTAAAGGAGAAGATCATTCTCAATTCCGATTCGCTGTTAACGATGATTATAATCAAGTACTATTTATTGAGATTTCTGAAGATCAATTATCAAATAATCGTCTGTTAGAAGATGATTACATCACTATTAGAGGTACCTCTTATGGGGAATACACTTATACTTCTGCTTTGGGTGGAGAAATAACCGTTCCCGGAGTAGTAGTTGATTCATTTGAATTAAATTAAACAAAAAAACACGCTCATCACTTTGGCTGGCGAGAGCGTGCAAACAGAAATAACCAATAGGTTACGCCTATTGTAACAAATTCTAGGAGTTGAAGCAATTGGCTAAGAAAAAGCAAGATATCCGAATAAAAGAGTACATCAAAAAAAATGGCGAAAAAGCTTATATGTTTCAACTGTACCTAGGAACAGATCCAGATACAGGAAAGCCAATTCGCACAACAAGGCGTGGGTTTAAGACAACAAGAGAAGCTCGTTTAGCAATAGCTGATTTAGAAGTAAATGGTATGCAAAAACCAGAGGTTGTTGAGGAACCCGAGATTCAAACGTATGAAGAAATATATGACTTGTGGTATGAGGAATATAAATCAACAGTTAAAGCCTCAACTCTATTAAAGACAGAACGTGTTTTTAAAAATCACATACTTCCAGCATTTGGTGAAAAAAACATTCTAGAAATAAAACCTATGGATGTACAAAACCAAATGAATATATGGCATAAAAAATTGGTACGAGCAAGCATGGTCATGAATTATGCTGGTCTAGTTTTCGACTACGCCATTCGTATGCAGCTGATCAACTTGAACCCAACTAAGGTAATCAAGAAACCAGTTAGAAAAAAAGTAGTAACCGAGGACAAGGATTTAAACTTCTATGATAAAGAAGAGTTAAAACAATTTATGTCAGCTTTAGAAAGTGATAACAATTACAGAGCGTATGTTTACTTTCGTCTCTTGGCTTTCACCGGAATACGCAAAGGTGAATCACTAGCGCTAAAATGGACTGACATTGATTTCAAAAATCAAACACTCAATATTAATAAAGCTGTATCAAGAAGCGCTAGCGGACTTTATATTCAAACTCCAAAAACTCCTTCTTCTATTCGTAGGATTTCATTAGATGACAAAACGATCGCTATATTAAAGGAGTTCAAAAAGGAATCTCCGGATGGTTTAATCTTCCAAAGTGAAGACGGTGGAATTCTTTCGCCAGCCAAACCCAGAAAATGGTACCTAGTCACAATGAAAAAATTACCCGAAGATTTTAAACAGATCTCAATACATGGTTTTCGTCATACTCATGCTTCTCTTCTATTTGAAGCCGGGGCATCTATCAAAGATGTTCAATCGAGATTAGGTCATTCTGATATTCAAACCACGATGGATGTGTATACTCACGTTTCAAAAAGTGCAAAAGAACAGCTGGCAAATAGATTCAATACTTATGTGGATTTTTAATTTTGGTAGTCAATTTGGTAGTCAAAAAGCTGAAAGCATTATGATATCAACACTTTACCGACTCCCGCCATCTCCATAAAGAAAAATCGATTAGATTTTCGTAGTTTTTCCTAAGTGTTCAAAGCCTTGATTTAAAGAGGTTTTGAACACTTTTTTTGTATTTTCAGTTCCACAATGTTTTTCGTAGTTTTCTTGTTTGGTAGTCAAATGGTGGTTAATTATCAGCTTTAAACCGATGTGCTATTCCTCGCTTTTCTTAGATTGTATTTCTTATACCGATTGAACCTACATTAATTGTTCAAGTGAAGTCAGATGCTTTTTTAAGCAATCAATGCTCTTCAATGGCGTACCTTTTCACCAAATTGTATACGAATCTCTTTTTTGCGAGTTTTTCTTGGGCTGATTTTTTTACTCTATTTTTGATTTAAGGCTTTTTACTCCTTAGTATCTTTAGATACACTTTTTTTCACTCCTGTTTTGCGTTCTCAACGGCTTTCTTTGCTTCTACAATAGTTATTTTCCCTGCCTCATCGCATGAAATTTTTTGAAGATGTTTCTTATCATCAAAGCTTGATGTAAGTTTCATAATCTGCTTGATCATCAACAATCTATGATAGTTCGTTGCTGGCTTGATCTGACTCTGCCTCAGCAAAAAAAGTGCTAATTAAAGTGTTTTCGATTTCTCTACAATTTCCTTTACTCGTTCACAAAAACTATCTGGATTCATTCCAGGTTCCATTTTCTCAGCCTCATCAGGAAGTAAATCATTCAGGTACAATGTAGCTTCTTTGTTTTCGGTATACATTTCCTCGTAGTGATCGACTAAATAATGTTCCAAATCTATGGAAAACATAAAAAAATTAATTTCTTCGGAAAGTCCTTTTTCAATAAAGTTGAAAAATTTATCCATTTATCACACCTCCTTGACTAAAGTTTATCAAAATATTACAGAGCGTTCTTTACCTTCTCCTTGAATCTTGTAAGGTCTTCGTAAAATTTAGCATGTTCCTTCTTCTCTTTATGATCCTCAATATCAATTTTTCTTCCAATCAAACAATTAGTGATTTATATTCCATTCCTCTGTCCACCATAATTTTATGTACAATAATAGTACTCAACCATTGATTTATGATTGAGTGCTATTTATCTTCTATTAACTCGATTGATTTCAAATCTGATTCAGCATAGATTGCGGATCCAATTGATATTTCTTCTTCTCCAGAAACAGAGGTATACCCATCAGTTTTAACCGCTTATTTTCTTCTGTATAGAATCTACCCGTCTGTTACGTCTCGCAGAAACGACACAACGCTTAGAATCATACGTGATCAAATGATAATCGCCTTCCCTTCTTTCTTATCCTTTGATATGATGATTGCATCAAACGAAGGACGTGATTAAATGAAACTGACCTTATTGGCACCCTCTTTTTCTGTCATCCAAGTAGAGCGTATTGATCCTTCGATACTGAAGATCGTTCCTCTATTTTTTGCCCATACGTCAGAAGAACTTTCTTTGGTGTTACCAACGGCAAAGGTTCCAGCTGAAACACTAAACAGAGAAGATGGATGGAAAGCGATGAAAATAATTGGTGTGCTGGATTTTAGCTTAATTGGCATTATTGCAAAAATCTCTTCCCTTCTAGCCGAGGAGTCAATCAGTATTTTTGCTGTTTCTACCTTCAATACTGATTATATTTTAATCAAGGAACATCAGGTAGAACAAGCTCGTACTGTTTTAACCGCCAATGATTATTCCTTTGTCAATTGAGAAAAACTTGTTCTTCCTTACGATAAGTTACTCTCGCTCGCTTTATGAAATACAAAAGAACGACTGAACCAAAGAAGTTCAGTCGTTCTTTTGTATTTCACTTGTCGTTTAACAAAGATAAGAGTACTAGGTATCCCAAATAAAAGACTTCCCCAAGCTTTCATTTGCCCCAGTACTCTTCATTGCTCGTTGTTAAGATAATCATAATACAAAAATGATTTTTATTCAATAACTATGCTTTAAAAATAAACAAAATGCTATTTTGTGACAATTTATAGGGGTTTCACTTCATTTCTAGCTAATATTCCCTATATCTGTTTATATTCTAAATCGTTACGTGAAGCATCAGTTGATGAGATGCGATCCCTTCGATAGCGATCCTCCTTCTTTTAAAGTTTTGAATTTGAGGAAATTCAGCCTTGTCAATCTCGCCTTCCCATGCTACCATGGTTATGCAAACGTTAACATTAAAATGCACACGTGAACATTAGTTTGAGGAGGATTTTTAATGGCAAAAATTACAGATGTACAAACAGCGTATTATCGGATACCTCTTCCAGAAATCATGGAAGATGCGAAGCATGGCTTACACACCCACTTTGAAGTGCCTATCGTCAAGATCGTTACTGATGATGGACGTGAAGGGGTCGGCTATACGTATACTGGTGGCTTCGGTGGCGAATCGATCGCCAAACTGATCGATAAAGAACTAAAAGCGATCCTTTTAGGGAAAGATCCAGCATGTGTGGAAGCCTTGTGGGATCAGATGAACTGGGGAATCCACTATGTTGCCAGAGGCGGTTTAGCAAGTTTCGCCATTGCGGCTTGTGATATCGCCTTGTGGGACTTACGTGCGAAAAAAGCACAAGAACCCCTCTACAAACTTTTAGGCGGCGCAAGCAACAAAGTAAAATGCTATGGTGGTGCGATTGATCTAAACTTTCCTCTTGAAAAACTCTTAGCCAATAATCAAAAATATTTAGACATGGGATTAAAAGCGGTCAAAATCAAATTGGGACAAAAAACACTTGCCGAAGATATTGCTCGAATAAAAGCGGTCAGAGAATTGATTGGGCCCGATGTTGTCTTTATGGTGGATGCCAACATGAGCTGGTCTGTTGAAAAAGCGATCAAAGCCGCCAAACTGATGGCGCCTTATGACATTTTGTTCCTTGAAGAACCAACGATCCCCGAAGATTACGAAGGCTACGCTCGTATCGCTAAAGAAGGGCAAATTGCGGTGGCAGGCGGAGAAAACTTGCGCACCCCTATCGAATTTGCTCATATGATCAAATATGGCAATGTCGATTTTCCGCAACCCGACGCTTCCAATTGCGGTGGGATCACCGGCTGGTTGAAAATTGCTGCCTTAACACAAACAAGTAACTTATCTGTTTCTACACATGGCATGCAAGAATTGCACGTTAGTCTACTAGCAGCGATGCCTAATGCTGGGTATCTCGAAATGCACAGTTTCCCAATCGATCAATACACCACGAGACCGTTAGTGATCGATCCATCCGATGGCTGTGCGATTGCCCCAGAAGAACCAGGGATTGGCGTCACCTTTGACTGGGAGAAACTTGCTCCTCATAAACAACCCTTTTAACTGAAAACCCACACTGATTTCCTTTAGGATGAGGAAATCAACGTGGGTTTTTATTACAGAATCAATGGTTTTTCTTCAAATGGAAGCCACCGTTCATCAATCAGGGAACGATACCAAGCGGCTGATTTTTTTAATGACCGAGTCCGTTCTTCATTTAGCTCGATTCGTACGAGACCATAGCGATTTTTGAACGCATTCATAGGTGAAACACAATCGGTAAATGCCCAAAGCATATAGCCTTCGCAGTTGGCGCCTTCCTCGACGGCTTTTAGCAGCCAGTAAAGATGTTCGGTAATAAACTGAATCCGATAATCATCTTGGACTTGACCTGTGGCATCCATATACTGTTCTTCATTTTCCCGCCCCATACCATTTTCAGTGATCAGCCATGGAATATTGCCATAATTTTCTTTAAGATAATTAGCCATATCGTACATGACCTTCGGATAGATTTCCCAGCCACGGGAGTTATTCATTTGTTTTCCTGGCAAATCAAAGGTCTCATAAAACATTTCTGGATGAAATGGTGTATCCGAATGCCATTGATATCGTGGTGCCCGCACGCGTTTCGGGTAGTACTGATTGACACCTAAGAAATCCACCGTATGGGTGCGGATCGTTTCCAAATCTTCTTCTGTCGGATCAAAGTAGATGTCATAGGTTTGGCAAAGCGTGATAAGTTCATCTGGATAATGCCCCTTAACCATTGGATCAAAAAAGATTCGGTTGAAAAAAAGATCGTACATTTTTTGCGCGTTTTGATCCTCTGGTGAGGAAGAGCGTGCGTAAACCATTTCTGGATTTAGCACACAACCGATGCGCCCCTCGTAGCCCTTTTCATGATAGACAGCCACCGCTTGGGCGGACGCCAATACTTTGTGATAGTTCCAAAGCATCCATTTTTTTGTGTTTTGCTCATGGGGCCAGCGGATCGCATCGAGATAGCAACGAGTCTGAATAACGATCGGCTCATTGAAGGTAAACCACTGTTTGACTCGATCACCGTAACGCTCGAAGGCGATTTCGGCATAACGAGTATATAGATCGACCACTTTCCGCGAGCTCCAGCCATCATAGGTATCCATCAAACTAGCTGGCAGTTCATAATGTTCCAAACAAAGCATCGGTTCGACCCCAGCAGCAAGCAATTGGTCGATCAGCTGATCAATATGAGCAGCATAATCTTCATCAACGATCAGCTGTTCATGGTCGGTAAAGAAGCGCGCCCAATTGATCGATGTTCGGTAATGGGTCAAATGAACCTCCTGCATCAGTTCAACATCCTCTGAAAACTTTTCCATAAAATTCGTCGCAACAGCCGGCCCGTAGCCATTATGCCAGACAAAGCGTTCTTCTTTGTACCAGCGGTCGAGATACGAATCTTGCCCTTCTTTCTTTCCTTGCCAGCCTTCTGTCTGCCAAGCAGACGAAGCAGCCCCTAAAATAAATGTTTCAGGTATTTTTACCATTTTTTTAAAACTCCTTTATGCAACTTCATTGGTCGTACGATTCATTACCAAAACAAAAGGTAGATAGATCAAAATTGCCACGACAATACAGATAACTTGCGTGATCACAGCCCCGATATCCCCAGCAGTAGCTAGATAAGCATTGACGATCGGTGGCATCGGCCATGGGACCATTACCACGGCTTTAGCGGCAAAGCCTAGACTTGTCGCCACGTACCCAATCGTTCCTGTTACTAACGGTGTCAGGATAAAGGGAATCGCCAAAATGGGATTCAGCATAATTGGCATTCCGAAGATCACTGGCTCATTGATATTGAAAATCCCAGGTGCTAATGACAATTTAGTGATTTGGCGCATGTCCTCCCGCTTGCCGACGATCAAAATCGCAATCAGCAACCCAATCGTAACCCCAGAGCCGCCCATACTCATATACATATCCCAAAACGGCATCGTAATAATATTGGGTACTTCTTTTCCAGCTTCAAAAGCTTCCGTATTGACAGCGATCGCTGCCAGCAACAATGGTTCGCGAATGGGTTTGACCATCTGGTTCCCATGAATCCCGATGACCCAAAAAACTTGTGCGATAAACATCAACAACAAGATACCTGGCAATCCTTGGACGATCCCTTCCAGTGGTCGTTGGACGACATTGTAGATGATATCGTAAGCATACATCCCTGTGAGTGCTTTGATAGCAAAACCAGCGGTGGCGATGATGGTCACGGTGAAAATCGTTGGAAACAATGCCGAAAAACTTGCCGAAACATTCCCAGGAACACTATCAGGCATCGTGATCTGCAGCCGTTTTTGTCTTCCTAACCACGCATAAAGCTCGATGGAAACGATCGCAACGAACATGCCTAAAAATAGGCCTTTCGTGTCAGTATATTGCTTAGCCAGCACGTTTTCGGCAACCACCGTCGCATCTTCGTGCAAAAATTCAAAGATCATTGGATTAACAGAAAGATAAGACATTACTGCGATGATTCCTGGAAAGACCCCAGAAATCTTATTTAATTTTGCTAGCTCAATCCCAATCAGAAACACTGCATAGATCGTTAAGAAACTCAACGTCACATAACTGACCGCAGATGAGATCGGTTTTAAACTTTCTAAAAAGCGCAGTGCCTCGATTTGTGCCAATCCATTTTCAGCATCAAAAACCATTGCTGAAAACAATGTACCAAACGCTCCTGTAATGATTACTGGAATCAAAGCAGCAAAGGCATTTTTAATGACCATGATGTAGCGTAAATTGTTGATCCTATTGGCAAACTTTCCTAAAACGTCAGCGAGTCGATCCATAAATCCTTGCATAAAACTCCCTCCTATACCCCTATTCTTCAATTGTTAGAAAACGATTACATTACAAATGTAATTCATTTCCTGAAGAATGTAAACGCAGGAAAAGCCTTCAAAACAGGGTATGTAAAGCTCCAAGTTTACATACTTCGTTTTATCACTTATTATTATTTTGAGGTGAAGCAAATGGCGAACTACCATGACATCGCTGCCGATTTACGGAGCAAAATCAATCACGGGTTTTACGAAGAAGAGAAAAAATTGCCGAAGCAATCCGAACTGGCTGCGGATTATCAAACGAGCCGCGTGACAATTCAAAAAGCATTGAATATTTTACAAATGGAAGGCATTATTTACGGTAAAAAAGGCACGGGTACGTTTATCAGTGATTCCTATTCAACCTTCGATTACAACGCCAAGATCAATCGCGGGCTGACGAAGCGCCTTGGAGAGACAGGAAAAATCACCAGCAAGATCATTTCTTTTGCCATTCTTTTTCCCGATGAGAAAGAACAAGAAAAACTAAAAATTCGCAGTGACCAGCAAATTTATGATATCGTTCGTCTGCGTCTATTTGACGATGTACCCGTTGTTTTAGAATATACCATCATGCCGCTTCATGTCATTCCTGGCATTACCGAAGAAGTCTTATCCTCTTCAGTCTATAGCTACATCACGAACCAACTCCACTCCTCGATTGGAACATCTGTCCGTCGTATCAAAGCGGATCGTGCAGACACCTATGACCAGCAATACTTAGCTTGTGCCGCCACCGATCCCATTTTAGAAGTTGAGCAAACGGTTTACCTCGGCGATGGGACGCCTTTTGAATTTTCCCAATCACGGCACCGCTATGATATGGGGGATTTTATTGTTGTAAATAATTAATACGCTGCGGATCAAGTGCCTCTAAGTGAGGATCGATACGCAGCGCATTTTACTTAAAAATATTGCTGATAAACTGTTTGACCAATTTCTCTTAGCCAACTGATCCCTTGACCACTACCGGTTTTATCATAGGAAAACGCCGCAATGATGACCGTCGTTTCATTGGCTTGTAAATACGCTACATCGTGTTCGATGCGGTCAAGACGGCCTGTCTTATTAAAAATGCGGCAAGCAGGATACGCAGTTTCCGCAAAATTTCCCGCTAATCCTTCTTGAAATTGCTGCTGATTTAAGGGTGAAAACCCTAGTGCAGCTTCTTCTCGTTTAACACACCTTAGTAGTAGTTTAGCAGCCGCCGAGGGGGTCAAGCGGTTCTCTTTGTCTTTGATCGGTCGCATCATATACCGTTCAAATTGAATCTCTGGCTCCTGAATCCAGGCCTGAAGCGTGGGCAACCCTACTAAGTCCAATAGTACATTGGTCGCAGTATTATCAGATACGGCGATCATCGCCGTGAGAAGTTCACTGATGGTCCAACCTTTCTTCTGAGGAAAAAGACGGATCACCCCAGCACCCCCTGTCAGATCAACGGCGTTCACACCGATCAGCTGTTGCGGATCGATTTTTTCTTCGTTAATCTGTTCAAGATAATAGGCATACAAAACAAGCTTACTGATACTCGCTGCCGAAAACGACTTTTGACTCTGATAGTCAATGAGACATTCCGTTGGCGTACCGATCCATAAACCCATTTCCAAAGTTGTCTGATAGTTTTTTAGAATAGGCTCAATTGCTACACGCAAGTCATCTTTTCCCATCAAATGCCCCTTTCCTTACGATCATGAAAAGAATGTTCATGAGCATTCCTGTGATGCATTCGGCTGGTTTTGCCAATAACGCGCCACAACTGCGAGTTCTGGTTCATAATTAGAGCCAGTGATTTTGGTTTTCATGACCCGTGACCCAGGTGTTCTTGAATGAATCATTTCGTCATCCCCCAAATATAGACCGACATGATGGACTTCGCCTTTTCCTTCTTCATAAGTAAACAACAGCAGATCCCCTGGTTGTGCCTGACTGTAAGGTACGATGTTTGCTTGTTGTGCTTGCTCGATCGTATCTCGGGGGATTAAAATACCATGAAGTCGATGCAGCGAATACATGAATCCAGAACAATCAAAGCCACTGCCGCTAATGCCTGCCCAGACATAGGGCTGGTTTATAAATTGTTCTGCCAAGGCTATTATTTTTTCTGGGAGCTTTGCCCATGTGTCCGATAGGACGTGAGCAAAAGCTTTAGCGATCGTTGCTGGTCCATTAGGCGTAGCCACTTGATAGGAATCTGCGGTTTCCCCAACAAGTGGTAAAACTGTTCCAAAAGAAACAAGTCGTGTGGTCGAGTCAAAAACAAGCACGGCTTCTTTTGCAATCACCCCAATCCTTCTTTTAGCTGGTGCATAATCTGATGGCAATGGCTTCAATACCTCGTTCGGCAGATAACCGGGATACCCGAGTGGGTGTTTATTGCTTTTTTGATCCAAGACGATCACCTGTGACCAACCATCCGTTTGGGTGATGACTTCTACTATCGTCCCATATAATACTTCGGAGTCCACTAAGCTTTCCTGATAAAGCCGCATCGTATCTTCATCAGTCAAAAAAGTGTGCAGCGCTTCTAAAGGAAATGCTTTGATTTTTGCTAGTACTTTGTTTTCTTTGGGTTCCTTCCATAAGAAGGAAGAGCTAGCCTGAACAATTTGTTTCATCTTTGCTCCTCTCATAACTATTTATTCGTTGATTCCTAGACCGATGCGTTCGGTGACCCTCAAGCTTCCTGGACGCTGAAGAATCCCTTGCATTTCAGGGGAAGTCGTTTGGGTCTCCCACATAAAAGGAACGTCCAGATCATAAAATTGGACGTCGGCCATCCCCAAGGCAAAATGGGCGGCTGCCGCCATTCCCCCATACCCTTCAATCATCGAACCGACCATCACTGGCATTTGATGCTCTTTTGCCAAGTGATAAATTTTTTGTCCCTCTTTGATCCCGCCGCTTTTCATCAATTTAATGTTCAAATAATTGCAGCAGTTTTCAGCAATCAAACGCTTGGCATCCTCATAGGAAAAAAGACTTTCATCGGCCATGATTGGAATCGTCGTACGAGCAGTCACATAGCTGAGTCCAGCAAAATCATGGGCTTTTACTGGCTGTTCAACAAACTCGATCGGAATGTCTTGCCATTGGTCTAAAATCTGCACCGCTTCTTCTTTGGTCCAGCCTTGATTTGCATCAATTCGAAAGGGAATCTTTCCTGCCAAGCGTTCATTGATGCGGCGAATTTTCGCAACTTCCTCTTCGATCGTTCCTGCCCCTAGTTTGATTTTCAAGGAGCGAAATCCCGCCTGGACTTTCGCTTGGGCATCATGCAGCATCTGCTCCTGTGAGCCAACACTGATCGTATAGTCGGTTGTCAATGTATTGGCAGAACCACCTAAATAGCGGTAAAGAGGCAAGTTGGCCGCTTTTGCCAGTGCATCATGCAACGCGATATCAATCGCCGCTTTAGGGCTCGTATGATGCTGGATCAGCGCATGAAGCTCATCCATTACTAGCAATTGGGCATCTACCTTTCTGCCTAACAGGAACGGAGCAAAGACCGTTTCGATATCTTTTAAAATACTTTCTTTTGTATCACCGGTGATCACTTCGGTAGGTGCTGCTTCTCCGATGCCAACGATCCCATTATCAAAAAAAAGCAGCACTCGAATCACTTCGACGGCGTGCACTTCTCTGAGCGCCGTTTTAAAGGGTGCATTCAGCTGGATCGGAATTCGTTTGGTTTCAACTGCTGTGATTTTCATTGGTGTTCCTCCCAAAAAGAAAAGCAGTTCTTATCTAGCTAAAATGAATACGTCATTGTTCGCTGCTAGAAAAAGAACTGCTTTATTCCTTGTTATCAAGTTGCTAAACATTCTAGTAACGTTTTTCTCGTCTGCTACCCTCTTTAACGAAGTCAGACAATGAATAGACGAAAGATGCTTTTTTCTCCTTATTCTTCGACAAAGACATTTTTATAATCATAGGCCGCGCCAACACTATGAACGATGAGGCCTTTGATTTTTGGCGACCGTAGATGTGCTTCAGCACTTTGGAAGAGTGGAATAACGCCTAAGTCGTCGTTTAAGATTTTTTCTGCTGCTACCATATTTTCCCAACGGGCTTCTGGATCGTTAGCATTTTCATTGGAGGCTTGTTCGATCAATTGATTGTAGTCATCATTTAGCCATTTTCCACGATTATAGGAACTGTCTTTTTTGAACAATTCCAAAAAGTTGATTGGATCTGCATAATCCCCGATCCAGTTGTTCATGACCATCTCAAAATCGCCGCTATTTGAACGATCCAAGCGCACAGAAAATGGAACGTTTGTGACTTCGACAGTCAGCCCATCCAGTGTTTGCTGCAAGGTGCCTTGAATGTATTCTGCCATTTTTTTCGATTGATCGGTATCTGATGTCAACAGTTCAAAAGACAATGTATCGATACCCAGTTCAGCTTTTGCCTTTTCCCAATATTCTTGGGCTTTTTCTTCGTCAAAGGCTAACGTGGTTGCCGCATCCTCGACAAAATCAGCCTTTGTCTCTGGATTAAACGCTAGGTCAGAAGGAACAAAACCGACCGCCGGTAAGGAGCCGTTGCCTAAAATATTGTCAACGATTTGTTGTCGATTCATACTATACGAAATGGCTTGGCGCAGATTTGCATTTCGAAAAGGCGAATCTTCTGGTGCTTGATTCATTTCTAAATACTGAGTGGTTGCACTAGGCTGAACAATGTAATCAGGATGATTCACATTCTGCATCGCCAATTCACCGCTTAAAATAATGTCATCGGCTTGTCCGCTTTCGTACAAGTTATAAGCGGTCGATGAGTCTTTCACGACATCAAAGTTAATTGTTTCAAGTTTGACCGAATCGGCATCCCAATAATCGGGATTTTTCGCCAATGTCCATTGGATGTCGGTGCCTGGTCCAGCATAATTGGTCAATAGGAATGGTCCATTGTACGCCGCGTTTTCACTGGTTAAGGCATATTGGTCACCGAACTCTTCCACGACACGCTCGTTTTGCGGGAAGAAAGTTGGAAAAGCCAGTAAAGATAAAAAGTAAGGCGTCGGTTTTTCTAACGTGATTTTCAATTCATGATCATTGACTGCTTCGATCCCTAACTCGCTTTTATCTAGCGTACCATCTGAAATAGCGGCAGCGTTTTTAACTGGTGCCAGCATATAAGCATAATTGGAAGCAGTGGCTGGATCAACGGTTCGCTGCCAGCTAAAAACATAATCAGCTGCAGTAACTGGATCGCCATTGGACCATTTTGCCTCTTCCCGCAGTGAAATGGTGTAAGAAAGCCCATCTTCACTAACTTCAGCGTCTTCGCTTGCACCAGCAATCACAGGAACATTATTTTCATCTAAGCGATAAAGACCTTCATAGGCGTTGTTTAACGTGATAAAGCTGTAAGAGTCGGTTGCTAAAGAAATATCTGCACTGCCCATCTCTGCCGAAAATTGCACATTGATCACTTGCTCTGCAGAAGAAGCGGCTGATGAATCCGTCTCGTTATCTTCATTGCCATTTTGACAAGCTGCTAAAAATAAGCTGCCTAGTAACACAAGCGATACTGCATATTTGCCACGTTTCCCCATTTCTACTCATCCCCTTCTAACATTCAGATAATTCAAAAAATTCTGTTTGTTGTACCGAGTTTACCGCATGTTTATGCAGCCTGTCAATTTAACACGACCAAAAAATGTAAGAGGTTACACGGTTGTGTCAGAAACGCTCTTCTGAATGTAAAAAGTAGAAAAGAGCGACTTTATGCTGAATATCGTTGAAAGGAGTCGTGCCAAGAAAGCATACAAAAAAGTCCTGATCTTCTAGGGATCAGAACTTATGATACTTTCTTATACATCATTTCGCAGGTAAAATGGATAAAAAAACTTTCTTAATTTTCCTTCCCTTTCACACAAAAAAAGAAGACGTAAATTTCGTCTTCATAGCGCTTTCTCAGAACCTTCCCACTTTTTTGCCTTTCAACTCAAGGAGTAAAAGAAATCTCCTCAGAAAGTAAAAAAAACGTATCTATTTTAAAATGGGAGTGGTACACTAAACAAACGAAGAGTATTGCACGTGAGAAAAGAAAGACTTCCCCAAGTATCCATTTTCTCCAATACTCTTCGGACTCTTCAGTACGTATATTAATTATACGTACTTTTTTCATTTGTTCAAGGCTTTTGAAAGATTTAATCAAAAAGTGAAAATCGATAAAAACGTACAAATCCCTTACGCTAATTGACAATGATTCTCAATTAGCGCTATACTAAATGAAATCACTCACAGCAAGGAGGAATTTCATGTATATCCGTACCGTCGCATTTGAAGTAATTCCTGAAGGTAAAGAACGATTTCTAGCTAAAATGAAAAAAGATACCGCCTCAATGAAAGCATTCGCTGGCTGTCAGTCTGCTGAAGCTTGGTTTTCAGAATCAAAAGACCGCCTCGTTTTCCAGTTGGTGTCAAAATGGACTGAGAAAAAAGCATTTCAAGCTTGGTTAAAACGCCCCGAACATCTGCAAAAGCACCGAGAGGCGTATCGAGCAGAAAAGGAAGGAACTGCAAAACCGAGCCTTGTTTTGTCCAAAACAGGTCAAGAATTTGTCTTGATCGATGAAGAGCCTACTCCTAGTTAAACGATACAAGCGATCCACCAAAGCTGATTCCGTTCGCTTTGGTGGATCGCTTTCTTGTTCAGTGTCTTTCTTTTCTATTCCACCGTTCGCTCGTTCAGGGTTCTTCCTTGCTGATCTTTTAATTGAAGCCAGCCATTGGTTCCCCCATAGTAAAGAAACATGCCGACCTCATTGACACTTTTTAATACGACGTCTTCAATCGTTCGTCCCTCTTTGATCGCTGATTGATTCTCTTGCCGTATCTTTTCTGCTAATCGTGCTGAAAAGCCCACCGAGCCGTCTTTGTTCAAAGGAACCTCTTGACGCAAAGTAGCGCCTTTTTCAATTCGAACCTCGTTGCGTTTCTGCCAATAGACCGTTGCTGTACTTCCTTGATAATCCACCATAAAGGGTTCATCTTGTAATTCTTTTGACCATTTATGACGAGGCTTACCCCCTTTTTTCACCGCTTTCGTTTCCTTTTTGCTGGTAGATACATAACCCAGAAAATCGATCAAGCAATCAAATGGTTCCGCACAAACAGCGACCCCTTGTTGCAGTTCCTGTGGAATCACGATAGGTGCGTTGGAAGCATTGGACAGTTGATATTTCTCTTGATAATAGGCTGCTAAGTATGGCGCCATGATCTCCCAAGGTGGTGTAAGGATCATTAAGCGATCATATTCTTGCTTGTTATCAAATGTTTTCTCATCTGCAACTGATAGTAATTGGCCTTCTTTTATGGCTAAAAGGACGGTATTGTCTTTTGTTTCAATAAGTTTTCCTTTAACAATTTGCAGTTGCCCTGCTTCCTTCGGCAATTCAAAAAGCATCTGTTTGTCATCAATGACCGTTTTTTCTAATTCCATTTCGCTCCCTGCTTTCTGCTAGTTTCTCGCCCATTATAGCATGTATTTTTCTACGCAGCGGTGTCCAAGAATCAAAAAAAGAGGCTGCTTCCAAGAAACAGCCCCTTTGTTAAGGGAATTGGTTTACGTGCATGGCTTCGCTTGATTGGGATTAACCCTTAGCTAGAAAAGCATTCAACCAATGCTGGTTGATAGATCTCGTTGTATTTTGCCACAACTCGTCCACAACGTTCTTCAAGCTCGTCATGATCGGTCTCTTCATAACGGATCACATGCAAAACGGCACAACGTTCCATTTTTCTGACCACTTCTCCGATAACGCGGCTTTCTAAGCCAACTGGTTTACATTCATATGCTTTACCTAATACAATTGTTTCTGCTTCCATAATGCGCTCCTTACTACTCGTTTCTCTAATTGTATTATCATCTTATCATCTAATTCTAATAAAATAAAGCGATATGCATGTCTATTTAAAACAAAAATGAAAAAAGTGCCCATTATTCAATGAACACTTGCTTTGTAAACGTTATATTGTTTTTTGCTAATTATTAAGAAATGACGATTTATTTACGACTCGCTACTAGGATCGCCGCAAATTCTTCAAGATATTTCTGATCGATCTCATCATAGCTGTTCGTTTTGCCACTATCGATATCCAACACACCAATCAATTGATCATCAGCTATCATAGGAACAACGATTTCAGACATAGCTGCCGAGTCACAAGAGATATAGTTCTCATGTTCTTTGACATTCGGGACGATCAATGTCGTTTGTTTTGCCGCTGACTCTCCACAAACCCCTTTGCCCATAGTGATTCTGGTGCAAGATACTCTTCCTTGGAACGGGCCTAAGATCAGTTCGCCTTCTTCAAACAAATAGTAGCCGGCAAACACCGTATCTTCCAATGTTTCATTTAATAAAGCAGAAGAGTTTGCTAGATTAGCGATCCAATTACTCTCTGCTTCTAATAATCCTTTTAATTGCAGAAGCATCAATTCATACGCTTCGATTTTTTTATTCATTTTCTCACCTCTGTCCTTGATTATAAGCAAAGACAGAGGATTTGTCTTGTCTAAATTACTGAGTATGGGAAACAATAATGTGAAAAAAGAACTGTTGCCTAAAATAGCCTATCCATCCACTCGTACCAATAGTCAACGCTACTCATAGCATTTCCTTCTCAGTCGTCTTTGAAAACTTACTAGGCATCAATCACAGTAAAGCGAGTGTTTTCATGTTGTACTGTTTCGATCTCATCGATAATTGCCTTAGCTAACGTACCGCTAGATGTCACCGATTCCTTTTGTTCGTTGAATAGTAAGTGATCTTTCCCTAAAATCGCTGGTTTAGCTGGTCCTTCTTGAAAGACATTCCCAGGAGAAATCCCCACCCAAGGGACATTTTTGACTGTTTCTAAAAAGAGATATTCGTCTAGCTGATTTTCTGGAATCGCAATCCAACTTTCGCTTCCTGGTGCTTTTTTCAACTCAGAGAGATTGCGTTCCCCCGCTTCATTGAATAAACTGCCGGCTCCTAAGATGAAGAACAAACGAGTGTTTTTTTCTCGAAACAGGTGCACTAATTTTGCTGCCAGATCCACATGCAAGTAAGCTTTGTCAGGACTTGTCGCAAACGCGTCAACAAGCACATCAAAGTCACTGAGCTCTTCTTCTGTGAGAGAAAAAGCATCCTTTGTAAGTGTTTTGACCGTCTCACCAAGTTGTTCTTTGGCCTTCGCTTCATTTCTCACGATAGCAGTCACTTCGTGTCCTCTCTGTACTGCTTCTTGATAAATTGCTGAACCTGCATTCCCTGTTGCGCCAATAATACCGATTTTCATAATGATCATCCTTCCTACTTTTGTTTTTTCAAAATCAGTTGTTACTAATTAAGTTACAACTAGAGTATAAAAGAAACTTTCTTCCCTGTCAAGAATTTGCCTAGCAGGTGAAAGTTCTTTTTTTACAGCCTTTTATGTGACACTTTTAATGATTGGCTTCTACTTGAATGCCGTCAATGATGGATTGTAGCGAGATAGCGCTCATTTCCTGCTCAATTTTCTTTTGCAGCACATCGTAAGTTTCCTCTAATACCGTTTGGATATTCCCCCCAATCAAGCAATTGGGATTGGTCTTTTTGTCCGCATGTAAAAGATGCTGATCTTTTTCAACACTCGCATAGATGTCCAACAAAGAAATCTCATTTGGTTCCTTCGTTAGTTTAGGGTTTGGTTTTCCTCTTTGGCTTTCGATCAATCCGGCAATACGCAGATCACTCATAATCCGGCGAACATAAGCAGGATTCGTTTCAACACTCTGGGCGATCCGATCACTTGATAGATCAGTTCCTTTAAAGAGGTGGATGTAAGCGAGGATGTGAATGGCGTCGCTGTATTTCGTTGAATATTTCACTTCGTATCCACTCCTTTTTCTTGTATCATACCTCTTTTTTCAAATTTAGACAAAGGGTACTGACCAATCTTACAAAACTCGAGGATCCCGTCAAGAAAAAGCAGCCCTCAAAAAGTTAGCACAAAAGCCTAACTTCTTGAGGGAACTGCCTACTGAACCATTTTTTTCCTTTTTATTTAAACGAGCACTTTACTAATAGCCTTTCATCCAAGCAGACTCAATCTGATTGCCGTCAGGATCAACGATTTCATAGCCGACCATCATGTCCTCTGGAATCCCCATATCAACTTGGAACGACTGTCCACCATTTTCTTCAGCGATTTTTGCAAAATTCTTTGCTTCTTCTGGTGTGTCAAAACTAAACGCGATCAATGCGCCACTCGTCTTCTTTGTATCTGCAATACTTCTACCATTTAGAAATTGTTGGTAAAACGCATGTTCTAACAGCATTAACCAAATCGATTCACTCCAAACCATTCCACTGCTGGTCTCGTTTGAGAACTCTTCATTTTTTACAAACCCCAGCGCTTCATAAAAGGATGTTGCACGTTTGATATCAGTGACAGGCAAGTTAATAAACACCATTTTGTTCGCCATTTTCTTGCTCCCTTTCTTTGGTAAGCTGCACTGCTGAATCCGTTCTCATTATAGCACTGGTCGATTGAATAAGAGAAACAATTGGCTTCTAGCGAATAAATGACTGATTTATTCTTTTCAAATCATTTTTGTGAAAAAACCTTTACTAAGATCGATAGCAATCACTCCTAATATAGGTCATTGTGGCTATGGCTGATTCATTCCAACTAAATCTCCGATCCTTGAGGAAGCAATATTTAGAAAGTGATTGCTTGTCCAACGTGTAAATCAGGCCACTCATTTGGCGAGACGATAATCGCTCCTGGAAGAACTTCATTTTCTCCCTCACGGAAATAGATGGAGATATGCCCCAATTCAGTGAAATTCGCATTTGCTGCCGATCCAACTTCTTGGATCTCATATTCTTTTTCTCCAATACGAAATTTCCCACCAACTTGAATCACATCTTCTGTTGGATCCTCATGTGTATGGATGACCGAAATCGCTCTCAATTCTGGTGTTGCTTTTGGTCCAAAAAGGATCAATAAACTTTCTTCTTTAAATGCTTCCACTAATTCTCCGATTTCTGTGACTGTTGTTTTGTACATCGAACATCCTCCTAGAATTCTTTTCAATCAAATAAATAGCGCTTACAATTGGACTGTAAGAAACAGTGCTCTTGAAAGACTATCTGCTTCTATTTTGTTTATTGGTTCTGATCGTTGCAGCGCTTTGTGAGCCCTAATAACTTACACTTACGCTTCATGCAACAATTCATTTGCAACTTCATCTGTTGTAACAAGGACATTGATCAGCTGATGTTCTAGTGCAATTTTTATCGGTAAAACTTTTTTTGTTCCATAAGCAATCCCGATGACCGTGGGTATTTTTTTAATATCTTTTAAGTTCACACCAATCACACTCTTATTCAACTGACAATCAACTTCATTCCCTGTTTCATCAAAAAATCGAGAATTTATGTCTCCCTTGATTCCTTTTTCTTTAAGGCTTTTCATATCGGAATCGTCAATATAACCGATTTCTGCCATTGTGCTTTCCTCGAAAGGACTTGCTACCCCGACTAAAGCAATATCGACTTCACGTGCTTCTGCTATGACACTACGAATGGTTGAGTTTTCGGTCAAGTCCTTTTTAATTTGAGGGTTTGAAACTAACGCTGGCGCATACAAGTACTTCGCTCGTCCTCGCATTTTTCTTGCCAGATCATACGATAATTGGTTGGAGTGGATATCTACATGATCATCCCCCATTCCACCAATCAAGGGGTATACGGTGATCTCAGATTGATTGGTAAAAGGAAAGTTATCAACTAAATTGCGGAGTGATTTCCCCCAAGACATCCCGATTTTAGCCGCTTTTTTTGATACCTTTTGCAGATACAAAGCACCTTGTCGTCCGACCATTTTATCCACTTCATGATTTGCCAGATCCATCGTATCCACGACAACTGCACTTTTCAACTGGTATTTTTGTTCCAGTTTTCGCTCTAGCGTTGCTGAATAAACACTTTTGCTATTAATAAAAATCTCTACTAAGCCAGCTTCCTTCGCATCAATTAAATTTTTAGAAACCAAAGAACGAGAAACACCAATGATTTTCGCAATCTCCGCTTGGGTTTTTCCTTCTTCATAGTACATCGATGCAATTTTAACTAGCTCTTTTTCATCTGTGCGATCCATCACGCATCTCTCCCTAAACCCTTTTATTAAAATATACCACACCTATTGTCAAATGACACAGCCAATTCGCGATTTTCTAGAAATATGTTGGCTGATGTCTGCGGATGGATGTTGTTTTCTCCCATGATCTCTTGGAAGAACTAGGCAATGCACTTCCACAAACGTTTTGTTTCTGTTGCAAATGAGTAGAAATTTTTTTCATTTAGAAAAGTATGATTTTCTCTGCTTTTTTCTCATTAGTACATCCCGATGCTAAAGACCCAAGCAATCAATACTGCAAGCACACCTGTAATGACCCGGCTATACAAGATCGCTGGGACTCCGACTTGCACGGTTTCAGGTTTTGCTTCGCCAAGGGATAGACCAACCGGAATGAAATCACAACCTGCTTGAGCATTGATAGCAAAAAGCGCCGGTAACGCATAAGCAACTGGAATGGTGCCTAAGCCAATTTGTGTTCCGATCAAAACACCAACGACTTGCGCAATCACACCACCAGGTCCTAAAATGGGCGATAGAAAAGGCATACTACAAATAAAAGCAATCAAAAGCATACCAATGATCGAATCAGAAAATGGTGCTAAAGCTTGTGCTAGGAGATCACCTACTCCTGTATAATTGATAAATCCGATCAGCATGCTGATAAATGCCATGAAAGGAATAATGTTTTTCAATAGCATATCAACTGCATCGCGTCCTGCTTGGTAAAAAATGCCCATCACTTTGCCTATCCCTCGAGAGAACTTCACGAGAATGCTCTCTTTTTTGGCATTTTGTGCTTGGTGCTGTGCTTTTGCTTGGGCATACTTTTCTTCAAATGACTCTGGGGCATCTGTAGTTTCAGTATCCGCCTGTTTCTCTAGCGTTTTTTCTTCTACAAGCACTGCCCCTTTATTTTCACATAGCTCGATATCCTCTGGCGTGACACCAGAAACGAAAACATCTTCTGTAATGAACTTAGCTAAAGGGCCAGAAGGCGAAGATGGCAAAACATCAACTGTTGGGATTTTCTTCATTGGATAAACCCCGATACGTGCTGTTCCACCACAATCGATGACTGCTGCCATGATTTCTTCTTCTGGGATCGCATTTGAGAAACCGTCGACGACTTCAGCCCCACTCAGTTCGCCCATCTTTTTCGCAACAGGATGAATTCCTCCTCCAGTCACAGAGATAATCTTGATTTTTTTCCCTTCAGGCTGAATTTCTAATCCTTTTCCCCAGCCGTTGCTGCCTTTTTTTACAAAAATCTTTCTGTACATCGCTTTTCCTCCCATATACTCGATTCAACACACTTTAAATCGTTTCAGTTTTTGTGGCAGATTCTCGCTTCATTAAAAATTTTGTGATTTTCTCCGTAATCACACCTCTAACGAAAACCACGACAATCCCACATAAGAAATAACGAACGGCTAAACTTCCTTGATCATACCCTGCCTTCATGACCCCGTTAGCGATCCCCAAGTATACAAAAAGTTCGCCGGCATTCGCATAAGGAAATAACCCTGTTACAGGATGCAAAAATGAAACTACAGCATCATAAAATGCCGGTTTTTCTTCTTCCTCAACGAATTTTCCAAACGTATATGCCATTGGATTCGTTAATAAAAGGACCGATAAAATCGGCATGACTGTGTACCTTAATACAAGATGTTTCGCACTGGCACGAATTGCTTTATTGACTCGCTTCTCTCCAATAATAGCGATCAAAGAATAGGTAAATGTTAGTAAAACGATCAATAGCGGTATAATACCAGTCATAAAACTCATAAATTGTTCTCCACCGGCTTCAAACAACCCAATAAAGTTTTTACCAAACCATTCAATATATTTCATTATTCATTCCTCCTAAAATCAAGTAATCGGTTTCATTTTTTTGTCTAAAAAGGACAAAATCGCTTTTTGGTGCAAACACGATTTTTTCGCTTGCCATTCCTTCAATAACTCTTGAGAGGTTTGTTCACCAACTAATGCCTCACAAGATGTAAAACGAGAAAAAATCGTCAAGCCAGAATACGTATACGCCTCAATGATCCTTCCCTGTGTATTTGTTACTACGACTAATACCACCGATGAATACCAATTTTTGGCCACTTCTGTATTTAATTGATACCCACTTTTATTTTTATAGCGTTGGATTAATTGTTTCACAAAGCGCTGATAATACCGAATTTGAAACAAACTAAATATTCCTTGTAAAACGACGATAAGTGTTCCTAACACCACAATTCCTTGCATAAATAACCTCTCCTTTAACTACCACGTTTTTTGTAAGTATGTGATATTGATATCTTTTTAGTGTAATTGATTCCTATGTTCGATACAAGCTAACGGTTATTTTATTCCTACTTACCTTATCTGGATCAGCGGTTAAAGGAGAAGCTAACTACTGTTTAATCAAATGTTTCGTCTTGCAATTTGCGTAATTTATATACAGTCGTTGATTCATCTAATTCCACATCATCCACCGTTAAAAAGGCGCCTTCTTTGATTGGACGCTTGGCAACTGCGCCAGCAATCAACCCAATCGGAATGTGACTATTTCTTTTCATGTCTTCATGGGTCTCAAGGACACCTCTTACGCAAAAGCCGCCGATTCCATCGATTCGCTCACCCGCTTTGATGGCTTTTTTCGTCACACAAACAGTTTCTGAAACAGGTGCTCCCATAGGTACGATTGCTGTATCTTGCTCTAGTACAGCTCTTGCAATCGTAATTGGTGTTTCTAATGAGCATAGATGAAACGGCCGATAGAGAAGATGATGATCACGCTCGCCTTTTTTCATCAGGTAATCTAATTCATGACTAACGCCTTCGTTTTGCCCTTTCACTATACAAAAGATACCCGGGGCAATTCCGTCAACATATTCCACCACACCAAATTTATTTAATATCCCACCGTTTTCTTTGGTCGTCAGTTGTTCGAGCGTTCCATCTAAATCAGCACTGATGCCATGCATGCCAACAACGTCAGGGACAAACCCGATTGCATTAGAGAGCAAGTTCATTTCTCCCATCGTCTTTGTTCCATCTTGAAATGACGCTAGAATTTTCGGGCTCATTTTTTGGGCTTTGGCTTTTGCAGCTGCCGTATCTGGATTGGCATGGACCATCAATTGATTATTTTTTCCTTTACCAGCGACTAACACTTCCATCCCCATACTTTTAGCAAATTCATACATCTGCATCGTAGCCGCTGGCTCATCACCATCTGATCCAGTATAAATCAAGTCGGTTGCTCCATATAGCTTATTCATCAGCGGTCCGATCGTAATATCGATTTCAACATTCAAAAGTACAAGATGCTTTTTCGCCATTAGTGATTCAAGAGAAATTTGTGCACCTGCCTCTGGGACACCGGTTGCGTCAACGATTATCTCAACTTTATCGGAATGAATAATATCTTTAAAATCTTGGCTGATCAAAATGTCGATCTTCTCATGGGCTGTCGCATTGTAAGCAGCAGCTGCACGATTGGCAGCTTCTAAATTGATATCGCTTATCCCACTGACGATCATTCCAGGAATCGTTGAAATTTGTGAAATCATACCAAAGCCCATTTGTCCTGCCCCAATCACACCTACCTTGATCGGGTTTCCTTCTTTTTCACGATGTAACAACTTTGTATAAAGCGTCATTGCTTCTTCCTCCTTTTTGTCAAACGACAAGATATTTGTCATTTGCTATTACATCTGTATTTTGCCATCTATTTTGTCATATGTCAACACCATTATCAAATGACATAATAATAGACGTCTCATTTTCCTTTTTCTTCCTGTCTATTTGCTATCCTTTCTTTATTCAGTCATTCGTTCTTTTCATCCGTAGAATTGACCGAATCGACCATAATTACTTTTATAGTCATAAAAATTTTCAAAAAAGAACTAAATAAATCACCTAAGAATCTGAGCTATAAAAAGCTAGGTTCTCCTCTCAAGAAAAAAGAAGGACTCGAAAATCGTTTATCATTTTCGAGTCCTCCTTTTTTTGTTCAAATTTCATGGTTCAAGTGCCCTTTAGAGTTATCCATGCTGATTCACTGATGGTTCAATTGAAGTAACGACAAAAAAGAAGAAATTCTTTCTTAACCTCTGCCATAAATCAGGATGTAACGAATTTGTTGATATAAATTTTTAGAGAACGTCATTTCTTGATGTGTCTTTTTCTTGACCTAAAGTTAACTTCAGCATTTATACTAACAATACTAACTTAAGAAAGAAGGATTTATATGAGAGCAGCAATTTTTGAAAAAGCAGGATTAGTTAAAGTGGAGGAAGTAAAAAAGCCAACTTTACAAGCAGCCGATGATGTTATTATTAAAGTTGTCCGAGCATGTGTTTGCGGTTCTGATCTTTGGTCGTATGCCCATGGCGATAGTAAAGAACCTCATTCAGTTAATGATGGTCATGAGGCATTAGGCATCGTTGAAGAAATCGGTCCAGACATTACGACTGTGAAACCTGGAGATTTTGTCATCGTCCCCTTCACCCATGGTTGTGGTGAATGTGATGCTTGCCGTGCCGGCTTTGATGGCACATGCGACCGTCATCAAGGTACAACGAATTGGTCTAACGGTTTCCAATCTGAGTATATCAACTTCCATTACGGCAACTGGGCCCTTGTAAAAGTTCCAGGTCAGCCAGCTGATTATACGGAAGGTATGATCAAGTCTCTTTTAACTTTGGCAGATGTTATGCCCACAGGATATCATGCGGCACGTTGTGCACATGTAGAAAAAGGGGATAAAGTCGTCGTGATTGGCGATGGTGCCGTAGGACAATGTGCTGTCATCGCGGCAAAAATGCGTGGGGCTTCCCAAATTATTTTAATGAGCCGTCATAAAGATCGACAAGAAATGGCTCTTCAATCAGGTGCTACAGCTGTTGTGGCTGAGCGTGGTGAAGAGGGAATCGCGAAGGTACGCGAGATCCTTGGTGGAGGCGCGGATGCTGCTCTTGAATGTGTTGGTACAGAAGCTGCCATTACACAAGCCCTTGGTGTATTGCATAATGGTGGTCGTGTAGGTTATGTCGGCGTACCTCACTATGACAATCGACCAATCGGTTCCACTTTTGCTCAAAACATTTCCATTGCGGGAGGATCTGCATCGGTCACAACATATGATAAGGAAATCCTGTTAAAAGCGGTGCTTGATGGTACTATCAATCCAGGCCGCGTTTTCACCCAAACCTATGATTTAGATGATATCAACCAAGCCTATGCCGATATGCAGGAACGAAAAACGATCAAATCTATGGTTGTTGTTTCAAGGGATGAATAGACAAAGCTAATTAAAAAACGCTCGTCCGAACAATGGACAGCCTCTCGATAGACAAAGTACTATAACCAGTACTTTGTCTTTTTATCCATGAAGAAAGAAAACACTGTAACAGCCTACCCTTTTTCCACAATTAATCAATTCTAGAACTTTAAAATGATAGAACATAACGCCGAACAAAAGAAAAAAGCCCTTGAAATCAAGGGCTTTTGCTTCATCTGATAATAAATGATTAACGACGAATTTCTTTGATACGAGCTGCTTTTCCGTGTAATGCACGCAAGTAGTACAATTTTGCACGACGTACTTTACCGTAACGAACAACTTCGATTTGTGCAACACGTGGTGTGTGCAATGGGAAGGTACGTTCAACACCTACACCGTTTGATACTTTACGAACTGTATAAGTTTCGCTGATACCAGCACCGCGGCGTTTGATGACAACACCTTCAAATAACTGGATACGTTCGCGAGTTCCTTCGACAACTTTCGCGTGAACGCGAACAGTGTCCCCAGGACGGAAAGCTGGGATGTCAGTACGTAATTGTTCTTGAGTTAGTTCTTGAATCAATGGATTCATGTTTATCATTCTCCTTATTCCCAAACATTCTTAAAGCATGAAAGCTCCAGCGGAACATCGTAATAGTTGAGTTTACACTCACTGAAATATCTTACCACAGTCGACCATAGGCTGTAAAGAGAATTTTCTTGTCATGGCGCAGAATATCAAAAAAACTGGCACTATTTTACTTGCCAGTCTTCGCTTCGTCTTCAATTTCTTTTAAAAGCTTCTGCATTTCAGCGGTCAGCGGATAAGTTTCCAGCATATCTGGACGTCGCTGATACGTTCGGCGCAATGATTCTTTTAATTGCCACTGCTCGATCAATTTATGATTGCCATTCATCAAAACGTCCGGCACTTTCATGCCTTTAAACTCTGCCGGGCGTGTATATTGCGGATGTTCTAATAAACCAGTGGAATGAGAATCGGTTTGTGCGGAGGTTTGATTGCCTAAAACTTCTGGTAATAGCCTGACCGTCGCATCGATCATGACCATTGCCCCCAATTCGCCGCCAGTCAAGACGTAATCCCCCAGTGACACTTCATCCGTGACCAATGAACGGATTCGTTCATCATAGCCTTCATAGTGACCGCAAATAAAAACAAGGTGCTCTTCGGTAGAAAATTCTTCCGCCATCTTTTGATCAAAGGGTTTTCCCGCTGGGTCTAACAGGATCACCCGCTTTTTCGTTTCTGGTGTTGCTTCTTCGATCGCTTTGATATTGTCATAGACAGGTTGGACTTTTAATAACATTCCTGCTCCGCCACCATAAGGATAGTCATCCACTGTTTGATGTTTGTTGTCAGAATAATCACGGAAATTAGAGACATTGATTTCTAATAATCCCTTTTCCCGTGCTTTACCGATGATCGATTCTCCAAGAGGCCCTTCAAACATTCGCGGAAATAGTGTCAACACATCAATTCTCATCGTCTAACAACCCTTCTGGGATCTCAACGATGACCTGACCATTTTCAAGATCGATGGTATGAACAACAGATTCGATATAAGGAATCAAGGCATCCTTCTTCCCTTTTCGCTGTACCACCCAAACATCATTGGCGCCTGGTGAAAGGATCTCTTTGACTTTACCAATGACTGTGCCATCTTCTTCGACGACTTCCAGACCAATAATTTCATGGTAGTAAAACTCATTTTCTGCTAGATCCACCAAATCATCCTTGGTAACTTTTAAAATGCCGTTACGAAACGGTTCAACGTCGTTGATGTTGGGATAGCCCTCAAACGTTAACAAATCAAAATTTTTATGTTTGCGATGACCTGAAACAATCAATGGTAATGGCTCTTTATTTTCACGAAAAAGTGTCAATTCAGCCCCTTTACGGTAGCGTTCTTCTGGAAAATCCGTTTGTGATATCACTCGTACTTCTCCACGGATCCCATGTGTATTGACGATTTTCCCTACGTTTAAATATTCTGTCACGTTCGTTCCCCATTTCTTCTAACTTCTGTTCTATTTTAGCATAGCAAAGTAGCGAATTCTAGCCGTTTCCTAGCGCCCTCTTTTTTCCTCAAAATCATCGCGCGAAAAACACCCCTTCGACGCTTGATCAAAGGGGCAATGTCCTAATCTGAAACTTATTGATTCATTGAAACGGCCATTTCCAAAGCTGAACGTGCATCTTGATGTTGCACCGTTCGAAGCATCTTTTCTTGTTGCCAGACCACGGTAGTTGCTGTATGGTCATTTTTTCCCATATCAATGGTGATTTGACCGACCTCAGGCGCTGGAAGCATGGCTTCTTCTAGATACGCTACCACTTCTTTGGCAACCGGCACAGGATCTTGTTCCTCTTGGTTGACTGCTCGAACAGTCAATGACCAATTTCCTTCTTGCCAACTTAAATAACTGGAGCCAGCAGCTCCTTGCATATGCCCAGTAATCCCATATCCGAGATCGACGGCTTGTCCGCCATCATCCGCTGTTACATTGACCGCTGCAGCCGCTTCATCCGCTGATTGATACTCTTTTGATTGAAAAGCAGCAAGCGGTGTTTCCTCGTTCAAAGCCTTGTCATTGAGAGACAATTGCTGATCAAGTCCATAATAAAGAATCGAGGCATCGGATTGACTGCCAGCTGTGGCCGCATTCAACACTTTACCCGAAGCAAGCGGAACGTCCTTTGGCAAGACAAGATCAGGGAATACCGCTTGTATTTGGCTATAGATGTCTGTGGTGCTACTCGTATTTGAAGAATCCTCAGACCCCCCCTGACTAGTCGATGCAGTTGATTGACTGGTTTCTGATTGACTACTTTTTTGTGTTTGGGTACTTTCCACCATAGTCGTTGCTGTTGTTTCAGCTGTACTGGCTTGACTGGTTTCTTGGTCTTTTTGATTATTACAGCCAGCCAAGGTTCCGATCGCTAGCAGCGTAACAAATAATCCTAGTTCTTTTTTCATGATGTTCCCCTCCTTATACAAAGGATACCCCTCAATAAAAAAAATGACAAACAAGTCAGATTGTCTGTCATTTTTTTGTCGATTTTTTAAAGATTAGTGACCCAATTTTGCAGTGATTGGAAGCCGTCCTTGATCCATTGCCAAACTTGATTGGCGATCGTCGATAGGTCGCCCCAACGAAAGTTTTGTGTCCATTGGTTCAGTTGGGTCATGATCTCCTCACGATAGACCCAAATCAAAAAAAGTAGTAGCAAGACCCCTAGCGTTCGCCAAAGAAAAGAACCGATTTTATAAATAAAGACGAGAATCAAAAGAACGACGATCCATGCGATTAGTTGAGACATACAAGCACCTCCTCATTTTTGATTATCTCAAAACCATCCTTTTTTGTCCTCCATCTTAAGCATGAATTTTACAAAAAAAGCATTTCTCAAAGAGAAATGCTTTACACTCTTGCTTATTTACCATCAATGATATTCAAACGAACTTTTTTCGGTCCATTTGTCCGTACACTGTAAACGATCGTTCGAATTGCTTTGGCAACCCGACCTTGTTTACCGATGATACGACCAATATCTTCTGGTGCCACAGTAAGATTATATTCCAAGAAATCATCTGACTCTACCAGCTCAAGCTTGATATCCTCAGGTTTGGTAACAAGTGGTGAAACGATCGTTAAGACTAATTCTTGCAAATCTTTCATCCAAAGTCACCTTATTTCTTAGTGAATTTTGCTTCGTGGTGTTTTTTCATAACGCCTTCTTTAGAAAGGATGTTACGAACTGTATCTGAAGGTTGCGCACCTTTAGATAACCAATCAAGAACTAGATCTTCTTTGATTGTTACTTCAGCTGGGTCTAGTAAAGGATTGTAAGTACCAACTGTTTCGATGAAACGTCCGTCACGAGGAGAACGTGAATCTGCTACGACGATACGGTAAAAAGGTTTCTTTTTAGAACCCATGCGTTTTAAACGAATTTTTACTGCCATTATTTACACCTCCATTGATTTAATCACAAGAGCTAGTTTAACAGGTTTTTCTGATGGTGTAAAGAGTTTTTTCTTTACAGCTGAAAAAAGTTTTTCTTTCCTGTTTTTTCGGCATGGTTATCTTTTGCCAGAATGAATCTGGACGCGTATCATGAATATTAGAGAAAGCTTTTTAAGGTCAAATCGTTTTATTTGCACCATTCACTTACTTTTGGTAAGCTAAATGAGTAGAAAACAACAAGGAGGAATTTTACATGACAAAAAAAATCGGTTTTATCGTCGGCAGCTTGCGGGAAGGTTCTTACAATAAACTTGTAGCGAAAAAATTCGCATCACTATTACCAGAAGGTTTTGAAGCATCTTTCATCGAGATCGGCAACTTGCCTTTTTACAATGAAGATTTGGAAGTTGAAGGAAAAGTTCCTGCTGAATGGACAGCATTTCGTGAAGCATTAAGCGCCGTTGATGGGGTCTTCTTCTTTACACCAGAATACAACCGCTCTGTTCCTGCAGTCTTGAAAAATGCTTTAGACGTTGGTTCTCGTCCTTACGGTGCGAGCAGTTGGGGTGGCAAACCAGCCTTAGTCGTCAGCGTTTCTCCAGGAGCGATCGCTGGATTTGGTGCGAACCATCACTTGCGTCAATCATTAGTCTTTTTGGATATGCCTACTCTGCAACAACCAGAAGCCTACATTGGCGGTATCACAAACTTGATCGATGAAAACAATGAAATCAACCCAGATACAGTAAGCTTTTTCGAAACGATCCTTGCAAAATATATTGAATTCTTTCAACGATTCAACTAATGAAGATTCCATACAAAAAGACCAAGAAACTCGGCACTGAGTTTCTTGGTCTTTTTTACTGTGAAGAATAATCGTTTGCGCTTTTTACTCGCTGCCTGACACAGACTTTCGGACAAAATGGAGTTCTGTCAGTTCCCCCATCTGTTTTGTTTCAACAAACGTCAAGCGTCTCGAGTAATCCCCCGGTTCAAACAGTCGCTTGCCTTCTCCTAAAAATACCGGCGCGATTTGAATAAACCATTCATCGATCAAATCAGCTTCCAGCAATGGTTTTAATAAGGAACCTCCCCCTACTACCCATACGTTTTCCTCTTGTTTTAATGCTGAAACAAAGGCCACTGGATCCGTTGACACTAGCGTTGCATCTGGCAACGGTTCTTTTTGTGTTCGGGAAAAAACATAGTTTGTCGTTTCGGGATACAACAGTCCACCATCCATAAGTTTTTTTGCTTCTTGATAGGTCTTTCTCCCCATCACTGTCGCATCGATGGTTGCAAAAAATGCTTCATAAGTCGTGGCGACACCGGTATCGGTTTGAAACAGCCAGTCCAGTTGATCCTTCAGACCTGCTAAATAGCCATCGAGGCTGATCGCACCATAGAATATCACTTTTCCCATTATGCTCGCTCCTTTATTCTTTGTTTGCTGCTGATGTTCGACAAACACAAGTGACTAAATGGTCGTTGACCATGCCGACAGCTTCCATAAAGGCGTAAATAATGGTCGTTCCGACAAATTTAAACCCTCGCTTTTTCAAATCTTTCGCTAGCTGATCAGAGATTTCCGAATGGGTCGGTACATCGGATTGCTGCTCAAATTCATTAATGATCGGCTGATGATCGACATATCGCCACAAGAATGCGGAGAAACTACCATATTCTTGCTGGATTTTTAAAACTTCTTGGGCATTGCTGATCGCCGCTTCAATCTTTCGCCGATTGCGGATGATTCCTGGATTCATCATCAGTTCTTCCACTTTTTCTTCCGTATAGTTCGCTACTTTGGTGATTTCAAACTGATCATACGCCGCATCAAAATTCGCCATTTTATTTAAAATCGTTTGCCAGCTCAACCCTGCTTGATTCATATCTAACACCAATTTTCGAAACAACTGCTGATCCTCATACTCAGGTTTCCCCCAGATTGTATCATGATACTCCTGCATCGCTGGTGTACTGTTGGCCCACTCACATCGTTCCATTGTCCTCATCAGCTCCTTTTTGTTTATTTTATCATAAAAGACTTTACTTCCACTAGTGTACTACGTATACTAGTACACATAAATGAAAGGAGCTGATTTTGTGGTTCGCATTAACAAAGCCAGCAGCAAACCTTACTATGAGCAATTGGTTTTAAGTATCAAAGAAGATATTCTGAACGGTGTTCTAACCGCTGGAGACCAAGTGCCTTCGGTTCGTGAAATGGCCAAACACCTGTTGATGAATCCAAATACCGTCAGCAAAGCCTACAAAGTATTGGAAAATGAGCAAGTGCTTGTCACCATCAAAGGAAAAGGCACCTTTGTGAAAGTTACTGAGGATCTGCCACGCGATGAGATTCGGATCTCACAAGTGAAAGAACGCTTGAAAGAATTGGTGATCGAAGCACGCCATTTACAGATCAGCATGCGTGAGCTGAGCGATTGGATGAATGGCTTTGAACAAGAGTTAGGAGGCGATCCACAGTGAAGATCGAACATGTGACCAAGAAAATGGAGCAAACAATTATCTTAGAAAACGTGAACTTCTCTTTGGAAAAAGGAGAGCTCGTAGGATTGATCGGCCGCAATGGTTCTGGGAAAACCACGTTGTTTCGGACGGTCGCTGGACATTATTTACTAGATGATGGCGAGATTTCGATCGATAACCAACGCCTGGATCAGCACCCGGAATTAAAAGAACAGCTTTTTTATATCGATGAAAAAGAAAACTTTCTGGCTGCCTACTCGTTAAAAAAAATCAATCAATTTTATCGGCTTGCTTATCCGAATTTTGATCAAAATCTTTATTTAGAATTGATGCAAAGCCATGGTCTGCCGCTAACGCTTTCTTACCGGCGAATGTCAAAAGGAATGCAAGGTCTTTATAAGATGATTCTAGCGATCGCTTCAAATGCGACGTTCTTACTGTTAGACGAACCTTTTGATGGGCTTGATGTGATCGTCCGTAAAAAAGTGATTGGACTATTGCTGGAAAGCCTCAGTGAGTCGAATCGTACCGCATTGATCGCTTCCCATAATCTAAATGAATTAGAGCATATTATTGATCGTGCCTTGTTGATCAAAGGGAAAACGATTGAAGGAGACTACCGTTTGGAAACGATTCGCGAACAATCTCGCAAACTTCAACTCGTCTTTCGCAGCAAGCAGATTCCTCCCCTTATCAAGCAGCGCTCCAAGCTGATTCAAAAACAAGGTCGAGTCTTGACCGCTTTGTTTGACAATTACACAAAAGAGCTGGCGGCTGAGATCCAGCAGCTTGACCCTTTGGTTTTCGAAGAATTGCCCTTGACCTTGGAAGATCTGTTTGAAGCAAATTTACGACAAGAGGCATTAGTGGAAGGATAGAGGTGGAAAACGATGTTAAGCAATATATTTAAAGAACGCTACGGCAAGCTGCTGATCGGCTTTTGTTTTGTCTTACTCTTAATGTATCTTGGTGATGGCTGGCAATCACAAAAAGCCTGGCATCAGCAAGAACGCTATTTGACATCTGAAGAATTTATCAAAGATTTCAACGAAAATCGAGAGTACTATGTCAAAAGCTACAAGGGTGAAACCCCGATTTACTTTGATTCGGCAACAGAGTACCGCGATGCGGTATTGACGATCAGCAATGAGTCCCCTGATGAGATTTATTACAATCACCCTTATATGACCACCATGAATCAATTTGTGATTGTCTTCCTGTTTATTTGGGGCTTCTTGTCCTTTTTTGTCGATGGCCGCACCAATTTCAATCGCTTTTTATTTGCCTTACCCTTTAGCAGAAAGCACGTCTTTCACAAGAAACTGCTTTTTATCGGCTTACCCTTGACCGCTTGTTTAGTGTTGGGTCTGTTAGGTCATATCCTGATCGAATACACGATGATCCCAGCTCGCTATCTCGCTGTGCCGCTTCAAGACGTGCTGCTTTCTGCCCTTAGTACCTTGGCAACGAATCTACTGGTATTTGCTGCAGGTCTCTTGTTAGGCGTTTTGCTGGGAAATCTGTTTACTGGCGTGCTCTCGGTCTTCTTCACTATTTCGCTAGGATCAATGGGGTATAGCTTTTTCCAATGTACCCGCGAGTTTTTTAGTTTTGTGTTTCTTGGTCATGGGGATTTTCTGATTCCTTTTCAAACCTGGATCGATTGGCCGCAAGGATATGTCTACCCTTGGTGGCTGCTGCTCCTTTACCTCGGCTTGAGCGGCTTGCTGATTCTGGCTGCCGAAAAAGTGTTCTCGAAAATCTCTTTAGAAAATGACGGTGATTATATAACGATCCCTAAATTGCGCGCACCAGTTTATTGGCTGCTTTCTTTGGGAACTTGGTTCTATTTATCCATGATTTCTTATTACCCACTAGAAATTTTTTACCGTAATCTTTATGAGGGGTATGATGTCAGTCTTTGGAACATCGCCCTTCGGCTCGGTTTATTACTGGTTGCCTGCTTATTCATCAGTTTGCTGCTTGTCTATCCTAAAGCGCTGATGAATTGGTGGTACAAACGAAAAAACAAACAAATCAGTGGAATATAAAAAAGCATCCCTGCAACAAGAACATGTTGCAGGGATGCTTTTAAGTTTAATGTCTAGGTTTGTCGTCGTCTTTTTTGTCAAAGAAGTCATTTACTTTACGAGAAACATCATCCGCAAAATCTTCAACCTTATCTTTGGCTTTCCCATATTTATTTTGGGTTTTGCCTTTTAATTCTTCGGAGTCATCTCCTGTAAGTTTCCCTTTTGTTTCGGTTACTTTTCCTTCAATGCGATCTTTGTTTGTCAACGTAAAAAACTCCTTTCATACTTGCTATAAATTAATAGTAGCACCATTTAACAGAAAGCACGAATGTTCTGCTTCTATCCTATTCTTAGAGTTGTCCGCAACGATAGTTGATCGCTATTTTTGACTCTTGGACGATTTGAGATATTCGGTAGAAAGCTGGCTTTCTCTATAAAAAAGGATGTTCTTTAGATGTTCTATTTGATGTTCTTTGAAGAAGTTCATTTAAAGAGGACGCTGTGAGCATAAAAAAGCATGACCTGAAGAAGGCAATCTGAGGAGCTGCAGTTGCTAGAATCAGCAGGTACAGCTTCTCGATTTGGTGCCTTTTCAGATCATGTTTTTTAATTACACGAAGATAAGGTTCAGTTCTCAGTTCCTATCAGTGTTAAACGATTATTTGCGTTTTTTCTTTTTCTTCTTTTGTTTCTTGACCATGCGATTCATGGCCATTTTTCCAAGTTTCCCTTTGACCCCACCGCCAAACATTTGATCCATGCCAGGAATGTTCATATTCCCTTTACTCATTTGCTGCATCATTTTGCGAGATTCTTTGAATTGTTTGATCATACGGTTGACTTCGACGACACTGTTTCCAGAACCAGCAGCAATACGGCGGCGACGGCTTGGATTTAACAAATCAGGATTTTCCCGTTCAGCTGGTGTCATAGAATAAACCATGGCTTTTTGTCGAGCAATTTGTTTCGGATCAACTTTGACATTTTCGATACCAGGCATTTGACTCATTCCCGGAATCATTTTTAAGAGATCTTCAATTGGGCCCATGCCCATAACTTGATCGATCTGTTCGACAAAGTCATTGAAGTCGAAGGAGTTTTCCTTCATTTTTTGAGCAAGCTCTTCTGCTTTTTTCTCGTCGTAATCTTGCTGTGCTTTTTCGATCAAAGTCAGCATATCACCCATACCGAGAATCCGACTAGACATCCGATCTGGATGGAATACTTCAAGGTCGGTCAATTTTTCACCGGTACCAGTGAACTTGATTGGAGCGCCCGTAACTTGACGAATCGACAATGCCGCCCCGCCACGAGTATCGCCATCTAGTTTGGTGATGACTACCCCTGTGATCCCCAGTTGTTGATTGAAGCTTTCCGCCACGTTGACAGCATCTTGTCCTGTCATCGCATCCACTACCAGTAAAATTTCATTTGGCTGTGCCAAGTCCTTGATTTGTTTTAGCTCTTCCATCAAGTTTTCATCGATATGCAAGCGACCTGCCGTATCGATCAAAACGTAGTCATTTTTCTTTTCCCGAGCCAAAGCCAATCCTTGGCGGACGATTTCAACTGGACTGACATCAGTTCCCATATCAAAAACAGGTACATCCAATTGCTGCCCTAATACTTTCAACTGGTCGATCGCAGCTGGACGGTACACGTCACCAGCGATCATTAATGGACGTGCGTTTTCGGTTTTGATCAAATGGTTGGCTAATTTCCCAGCAAAAGTGGTTTTCCCTGCCCCTTGCAAACCAGCCATCATGATGATCGTTGGGATCTTCGGTGATTTTTCGATCCCAGCTGTTTCTGATCCTAATGTTTTGGTTAATTCTTCATCAACGATCTTAACGATTTGTTGCGCTGGAGATAGGCTTTCTAATACTTCTACCCCCACTGCCCGTTCACGGACATTTTTGGTAAACTCTTTTACAACTTGCAGATTGACGTCGGCTTCTAATAAAGCTAGACGAATCTCACGCATCATTTCTTTTACATCTGCTTCAGATACTTTTCCTTTTCTGCGCAGTTTGCTCATTGCCTGCTGGAGGCGTTCAGTTAAACTTTCAAATGCCATTTTTTTCATTCCTTTATTCTTCAATTTCTTGGAGCTGTTGAATAAACCCCTGTAAGGTTTCGTCTTTTGGATAGTGGGTTTTCGTATACTCGCTTAGCTGATCCAGCAAGTCTTCCCGCATGATATAATCCGAAAACATATGTAGTTTTTTTTCATAGTCTTCTAAAATACGTTCGGTGCGTTTGATGTTGTCATAGACTGCTTGACGGCTAACTTGATACTCTTCAGCGATTTCTCCTAGAGAAAAATCATCTGCGTAATACAATTCCATGTAATTCATCTGTTTTTCCGTCAATAACGTGGAATAAAACTCAAACAACGCATTCATGCGATTGGTCTTTTCAATTTCCATTTGCTTCCTCCTGTTTTGCAAGCCATTCGACATCGGACAAAACAGTCATGCCTTGTTGTCGAAAATAGGCACAAGCGACACCGACCCCTGTTTTTTTGATTCCAGAAAAATTGCCATCATAAATCGTCTGACTGCCACAAGAGGGACTTTTCTCTTTTAAGATCAGTTGGGTGATGCCTTGCTCTTGTAATTTTTGATAAGCAATTTTCGCGCCTTTAGTAAATTGTTCCGTCACGTCTTCTCCTGAAATGGTGACGACCTTCGCTCGTTGCGCCCAAACATCCACCCCATCGCCACCGACGATTTCGGCCGGTTCACGTGGAATCGGCAAGCCGCCAAGAACTTCTGGACAGACCATCATGGCTTGACCCGCACGAACAAGTTCGATCAATTGTGGTACTGCTTGATGTTTTCCATCGTAGCGGCAAAGGGCACCGCCTAGACACGCACTGATTCCAATCATTTAGCACCCTCAGCTTTCCTATGAAATCGTCCTTTATTATAGCATTTATTTAGTGGTTGCAATAGTACCAATTGTCTATTCATGCTAAAATAGGACTTGTTCGTTGAAATTTAATCGTTTCTTGAAAAAAAGAAACGAAAGGAGTCTATCATGAAAAAAATACTCGTTGTCGATGATGAACCTTCAATCGTCACACTTTTAACCTTTAATTTAGAAAAAGAGGGCTACCAAGTCGTTTCCGCCTCAGATGGTCAAAAAGCCTTCGACTTGGCGTTGTCAAAACCTTTTGACTTTATCATCTTGGATGTCATGCTGCCGAATTTGGACGGTATCGAAATCACAAAGAAATTACGTCAAGAAAAAATCGAGACACCGATCCTCGTCTTGACCGCAAAAGATGATCCGATCGACCGGATCTTGGGCTTAGAGATCGGGGCTGACGACTATCTGACGAAACCCTTCAGCCCTCGAGAAGTATTGGCTCGAATGAAGGCCATCTTCCGTCGCTTAGAACCTCGTCAACAAGCACGAGAAGAAGATCAACCTGCAGAAATCTTGCAAATTGGCGGAATCCAAGCCGATCTGACCAATTTCCAGGTCAGTGTGGATGGTGAGAAAATCTTCCTGACACCGAAAGAGTTCGAGCTGCTGGTTTACTTTATGAAACGTAAAGGCCGCGTGATCGATCGCGATACCTTACTCAATCGTATTTGGAATTTCGACTTTGATGGACAAAGTCGCATCGTGGATGTTCACATCAGTCATTTAAGAGAAAAATTGGAAGCTGATCCAAAGCGTCCAGAATACTTGGTGACCGTTCGAGGATTTGGGTATAAATTTCAGGAGCCGACCCAATGAAAAAACGCTATGGCTATGGTTTATGGTCAATCGGTCTATTGCTGATTTTTTTCCTGTGTTGGCAAGTTCTAAGCAGTTTTTACCGTCAGCAAGTCATCGCCCAGCAAGTGGATTTTCTGCAAGAGAAAGCCGCTGTGTTTTTGAATCTCTCAGATAACCAAACCGCAGCGCTCGAACAATTTGCCGATGCCTATGTTCAAGACAGCAATAGCCGCATCACTTTGTTAGATGATCAAGGCCAAATCATTTTCGATACTTATGATCATACTCTCCATGAAAATCGCTCCGATCGTCCAGAAGTTCAAGCCGTTTTGCGCGGAAGCGCCGTTGGTCAATCGTTGCGGGAAAGCGACACCTTGCATGAAGAATTGCTTTACGTGGCGATTCCTGTCAAAGAAGATGGAAACTTAACTCAAATCTTGCGGATCGCAGAACCGACTGCTGCTTTTTTTGCGAAAAACCAAGGAATCAAGCAATCGATCTTGATTGTCTATCTTGTCTTTTGTTTCTTGATCAGCCTGCTGATTTTTCACACGCTGCGTCAGCGGAATCGTCCAATCCAAACGATTCTGCCCGTCGTAAAAAAAATGATCACCTCGCCCGATCAACAAGCAATCATTATGCAAGAAACCCCTGAACATGACGAGTTGTATCAACTGATCAATCAGCTGAGCGAACAAATGAGCCAGACCTATCGTGCTTATGCGGCATCTGAACAACAGTTGTATGGACTGCTCAGTGAACTGATGATCGGTGTCTTTATCATTAATGAAGAAAATCAACTGCTGCTGTTGAATCCGACGATGCAAGAACAGTTGGGGATGGAAACTGCGCCAACCTTGCCGCAGCCCTTCACTGAAGTGATCCATGACACACAACTGATCCAATTGATCTATCAATTTAACGACGAGACCCCTATTTTCCATGCGGAAACCACCCTTAGCGGGGAACGTTCAAAAGTCTTGGATGTTACCTTGCGAAGCTTCCAAGAAAACCAGTTGATTGGTATTTCTTATGACTTGACGCGCATCCGACAATTAGAAAAAATGCAAAAAGATTTTGTCGGCAATGTTTCCCATGAATTAAAAACGCCGGTAACTTCCTTGATTGGGTTTACCGAAACACTGCTGGACGGCGCCAAAGAGGACCCAGAAACATTGCAGACCTTTTTAGAGATCATTCAAAAAGATGCTTATCGCTTGAAAAATCTAATACAAGATATCATCCAACTGTCTCAAGACAGTGATTCTTTCCAGTATGTCGACCAACCGATCAACTTTTCTGAGCTGCTGCAACAAGTCGTTCAAACCTATGGTCCCGCAGCTGGTAAGAAGCAATTGACCTTTCAATTTGAAGGACCCGAACCCTTCATTTTATCTACCAAAAAAGAGCTGCTGCAGCCCATCGTAAAAAACCTGGTAGAAAATGCTGTCACCTATTCAAAACCTGGTGGTGTCATCACATTATCCTATTCAGAGCAAGACGACCAGCTGTTATTTCAAGTGCAGGATCAAGGCATCGGCATCGATGAAGAAGATCAGGAACGGATTTTTGAGCGGTTTTATCGGGTGGACAAAGCCCGCGCCCGCAATTCTGGCGGCACTGGACTTGGGCTGGCTATCGTTAAAGACTATACCAAATTATTAGGTGGCAGCATCAAGGTTGACAGTTTCCCCAAAATTGGTTCTACCTTTACGGTGACTTTGCCGCTTGATTGAGAACATTAGAAAGAAAAATAGCCGAGAAAACGCCTAATGGCATTTTCTCGGCTATTTTTTTGATGCTTACTTAACAACTTTTGTTGCTGATTCATTGACGTAACCTAGCCAAGTTCCTTTATTATCATAAATTGACAGGTAATTACTTCCATTAAAGTGGCGATACACATAACGAGCTTCGAACGTCTGTCCTTTCATGGCGTTGGTCACCGTACTTTTTTGTTTCCAAGAGAAATTTTGCCAAAGTGGGAAATTCTGAGTAAAAGTTATTTTTTTATGGTAACTTTGGTTTATTCCGGCAGCATTACTTGCTTCCTTTGTTCCGTTGGCATTGATGTAGCCCAGCCAAGTTCCTTTGTTATCATATAATGACGAATAGGTGCTACCATTGAAATGGTTGTAGTAAACTTTTACTTGGAGTGTTTGACCATAAAAATTACTGCTTTTATTTTTTTCTTTCCAAGAAAAGTTTTGCCAAATCGAATAATTTTTGCTTGTAACAGTGACATATTTACCACTTGATATAGCTGCTCCGCCTGCATTATTCGCCGTTTTGGTACCATTAGCATTCATATAGCCAAGCCAGGTACCAGATTGATCATATAGTGAATAATAAATACTGCCATTTAAGTGTTCATAGCGATATTTCGCTAAAACTGTTTTATTTAAGTAATCCTTGCTGGATGCCTTTACTTTCCATGAAAAATTTTGCCAAATCGAGTAATTTCCACTGGTGATCGTTACATAACGTCCATCTGTCAATGCAGGTCCTTGATTTGTTTGAACAGTTAATTTCGTTGAAGCAATGTATCCAATCCATTTTCCAGAAAAGTCATAGACTGAATCATAGTACGTGCCATCAAAGTGATGGTACGTACCGGTGACTTTATAGGTATTTTTCACCATATCTGAAGTTATCGGTGCAGTCTTGGTAAATGTAAAATCTCGATATATCGTTCCTGGCTCTTTGAATTTGACATAGGTTTGCTTTGATTGCCAATTTCCCTGAGGACCATCAGCAACTTTGACGCCACCAGAATTAATGTAACCGACCCAATTTCCTTGGTTGTCGTATAACGAATAATAGGTGCTACCGTTAATATGCTCATAACGCACTTTTATTTGCAAAGTCTGACCCAGATAAGCTTTAGAGTCTGCTTTTTTTGTCCAAGAAAAGTTTTGCCAAATCGTATAATTGTCCTTTACAACGGTGGCATAACGGCCATCACTGATTGCACCGCCTTGTCCTTGACTGATAAAATACTTGTTATAATCTGAGTTCATATCAAAGGTGCCATTGATTCCTGGGAATGTAACGTTATATGTCCACTGCCATGCACTATAATCTGTATACTTCTGATTTTGCGGTTCGTACGGATATTGTGCGATCCAAACTTTATTTTTTCCTAAAGCAACAGGATCGATCGCGTTATCCGTGACCCACGACACACCTATATAATGATGCGTATTCGTATATCCCAGTTCCTTTAATCTATTTTCAAAAACTTTTGACAATTGTGTATGGTCTGCTTTTTTCTTAATATTTGGCTCTTCAATGTCATTGACCATTAGAGCAGAAGTTGGTAAATTTAATTGTCTCGCATAGCTTACAAAATAATCGGCTTCAGCTTTTGCTTGTGTCTCAGTGGTGAACCAACTGTAGTGATAACCATGTACAATCAACCCAGCGGCTTTAGCATTTGCAATTTGACTTGCAGCTAGTGGGTTTCGATAAGAAGTCGCCTCTGTCAATTTCACCACCACTGCAGAAACGCCGTAACTTTTAATCAACTTGAACTGCTCCACAGTGATCTCTCCGTTGTGGGAGGAAATATCAATAAAGTCTTGCTTGGGGGTTGAGGGATCTCCTGCTGAAATATAAGGAACACTAGAAACAGACCGTGCCGAACGGCTTAAGCTGACTTTCAAATCTGAACGGCTTCGATACGTTGGGTCTAATCCTGAGCTGATATCATAGACAGAATCCGAAGCATTGTCTGGACTTTTTTCTTCACTTTCGGCTGTACTGCTATCAACAGTCGTGCTGTCCGTTTCACTGCTGTTACTTGATGATGTTGTTTCACTCGTTGAATCAATTGAATCTTCGCTGGTTTCACCTGTATTCGAGTGACTTGTTTGGCTGTCACTGCTTGTCGAATCATTTGTCTCAGAGTAAACAATAGCAGCCTCTTTTGTCTCACTTGTTGATTCTGTATCTGCAAAACCAACACGCATGCCAAAAATGACAAAGGCCGTTCCCGCGTACAATGTTGCTATTAACATTTTTTTTGGAAATCTTTTCATTTTTTTCCCCTTTCACTGAATATTCATCTATATTCACTATCTATTTTACATAAAAAATAAAAAAAAGGTACAAAAAAAGAAGGAGTTCCCCCCTTCTTTTTTTGTACCTTATGAAAACTGTTTATTCAACATTCGTTACTTCGCCGTCTACACTGCGTTCTACTTTCATATCAGTGATTGGCAAGTAACCTAATTCAATAACGATTCCTTGTTGGACATCGTCTGTCATGATGTAATCAAGAAAGGCTTTGACGTTTGCATCTGGCTCGCCGTTCGTGTACATATGCTCGTAAGACCAGATTGGCCATTTGTTATCTGCAATATTTTCAGGAGTCGCTTCTACCCCATCAAGAGATAGCGCTTGGATCGAATCGTCCAAATAGGATAAAGCAAGGTAGCTGATTGCTCCTGGTGTTTCAGCAACGATTTTACGGACTGTTCCAGAAGAATCTTGCTCTTGTGTTTGGATCGTCTCTGCACCATCTAAGCCCCATTTTTCAAAGGTCGCTCTCGTACCGCTGCCTGATGCGCGGTTGATTACAGAGATTTCTTGATCTGCTCCGCCTAGTTCAGACCAATTCTTCACTTTGCCTGTAAAAATATCGATCAATTCTTGTTGGCTAAGGTCCGTAACGCCTGCGTCTTTATTTACCACTGGTGCCATACCAACTACGGCTACTTTATGGTCAACTAATTTGCTAGCATCCACACCATCTTTTTCATCCGCAAACACATCGGAATTGCCGATCGTCACCGCGCCTGCTTCTACTTGACTTAAGCCAGTTCCGCTGCCGCCACCTTGAACCGTAATTGTATAATTGGGATTGTCTGCTGAGAAGCTTTCACCTGCTGCTTCAACCAAGGGTTGCAATGCCGTTGAGCCCACAGCTAAAATTTCTACATTTTCATTTGATGCGGCACCTGATGAAGATCCGCCTGATGCTTGACTGCTCTCAGTGCTTGCGCCACCGCTCCCACAGCCAGCTAATAATAATCCAGTTGCAAAAAATAAAAGTCCCAATTTTTTCATTTAGTAAATCTCCTTTCGTTATATGCTTAGTTTAGCAAGGCGGTGTAAACCCTTGATGGATTTCATGTAAAGAATCGATAAAGCGATGTAAATCTTTTGTAAAGTTCGTCGATTGCCTAAAAAAGCCCCCGCTGCATCCTTCAGAGGGGGCTTACTTTATCTAACACTTATGAACTAAAGAAACGTTTGTAGAATCAATTGCTTTGCATATAGCGTGTCAAGCGATCCATCGCTTCCACCAAGTTTTCCATACTTGCCGCATAGCTTAAACGAACATAGCCTTCTGCTTCGGGACCAAAGGCGATCCCAGGAATGATTGCTAATTGATTCTTTTCGGCTAAGTCGACACAAAAAGCCATGGAATCTTGGTTGAAACCTGCTGGTATTTTGGCAAAAATGTAGAATGCACCAGATGGCTTCGCCATTTCAAAACCAAGGGCAGTCATCTTTTCAAACAAGTAATCTCTGCGTTCACGGTAATCGGCTTTCATGACTTCTGCATCGTTGATGCCTTCGATCAATGCCCGCACTGCGGCTTTTTGAGAAATCGTTGATGCCGCGGTCACTAAGTATTGGTGGACCTTAATGATCTGAGCAGTCAACGCTGCTGGTGCAAAAATGAAGCCGACGCGCCAACCAGTCATCGCGTGTGATTTCGACAAGCCGTTGATCACGATCGTTTGATCCCGCAAGTATTCAGCAATGGACACATGGGTTTCATCATAAGTCAACTCACTATAAATTTCATCGCTAATAACAAAAACGGGGTATTTTTCTAAAACTTCTGCCAATGCTTTGACTTGTTCTCGGGTATAAACGACCCCTGTTGGATTGCTAGGATAATTCAAAATGACTGCCTTGACTTGCTCCCCATGTTCTTTTAAGGCTGCTTCCAAAACTTCTGGCGCTAAAACAAAGTCATTATCCGTCGTATCAAGATAAATCGGTTTGGCATGAGCTAAATGGATGACTGGTTCATAGCCTGGATAAATTGGTGCTGGTAGAATCACTTTATCACCAGGTTCTAACGTGGCTAATAAAGAAGCTGAGATTGCTTCCGTTGCACCGATCGTCACTAATACTTCTGATTGAAAGTCGTAATCAAGCTGATATTTATTTTTCAAAAAGAGACTGGCTGCTTGCCGAACATCTGCTAAGCCTGCCATTCCAGAATAGTGGCTGAAATTTTGTTCGATTGCTTGGACACCCGATTTTTTCACGTGCTCCGGTGTGTTGAAATCCGGCTCGCCTAACGTTAACTTTAAAATATCAGGAATTGAAGAAACCCGTTCATCAAATTTACGAATCAATGAAACAGCTATATTGTACACTTCGTGATTGAAGCGTTGGCTTACGTCTGCCATAGTATCACTCCTTTGAATTAAGCAAATTCATTCGCTATTGTTGTTAATCCTAACACAAAAAGGCGACGATTTTAAGCAACGGATGAAATTTATCTAATAACGATAAATTCGTTTGTTTATTTACAAACGAAATCAACTTATGTTAGTATATACCTAAACAATAAAAGGAGAACCCAAAATGAAACCTTATCAAGAGTTTACCATTTCTGATTATCAGCAAGGATATGTCGCAACACCAACGGATTATTGTTGCGTCTTTTGTCAGGAGACCTTCGACAAAGAAGAAATTTATCCCGTTGATGGCGCCTTTTTTACAGCAAAAAAACGAATGGTGCAGCATATCACTGAGCATCACGGAACCGTTTTGACCGCATTGTTGGCTTTACCCAAAGAACAAACAGGCCTATCAGAAAGCCAGCAGGAGATTTTACAACTGTTTGCCCAAGATGTTAGCGATACTGTGATTGCCCAGCGCTTAGGTATCTCTTCTTCGACTGTCAGGAATCATCGCTTTAAACTAAAAGAAAAACAGCGACAAGCGACTGTTTTTTTAAGTATCATGTCCTTGTTGCAAGATACCCCGTTGCTGCCGCCTCACAAAGGGGCGACGATGCTTGATGATCGCTATGCCATTACGGCTAGTGAAAGAGAAAAGATCATTGCTACTTATTTTGATGAAACGGGGTTTATCAAACAGTTTCCCAGCAAAGAAAAGCGCAAGATCGTTGTCTTGAGTGTACTGGCACAAAAATTTGATCCGAAGAAAAATTATTCAGAAGCTGCCGTCAACGATGTATTAAAGCAAGCGATCACCGATTACGTTACTGTCCGACGTTATTTGATCGAATACGGATTTATGCAACGGACGAAAGACGGGAAAACTTACTGGCTGACTTAAAACCTAGTCTGTAACTGGCTGGAACTTTTGTTGGTTGGATGAGCAATATCTTTCACAGTTTTAAAAAAATTAACAAGCTCCAGTATTTTATAGAAAAAAAGACAAAGTACGAACACATCCGTACTTTGTCTACCGTCTGAAACGCTGGGACAAGTTCCAGCGTTTATTTTTCTTTTAGAAAGATTTTTTTGATGATCAATTTATCAAATAATTGCGTTTGATTGTCTTGTTCTCCAATGACTTCAGCGGTCACCGATTTACCATCTTGTTTTTTACGTAGCTGGTAAACGATCTTGCCTGTTTCTTTCAATTCGTTCACCATGTCAACGACACCGCCAAAACCAGTTTTACGAGTGATGAACCCCAACGCCACCATTCGCTCATCTAAATTTTTTGCCGAGATGCTCGCACCGGTGATCAGCGCTTGCCGCATGATTTGTAAGAATTCCTCTAGCCCTGCCACTGGCGGCTGTTCGGGTTCTTCTTCCATCATCGGTCGCTGACGCAAATAATCTAATTCCTGCAGTAACGTTTCATACTGCTCTTGTGTCAACATGACCCCCGCCACTTTTTCACGATTGAATACATATACTGCTGTTCCTGCTTCTCGCGCTTGATTAAATACATCCATCGGAGATTTTTTTACTTCAGTAATTGAAGTAGTGGGAACATCCAATTTCTTCAGTTCCATAATCAACGTCCTCCTTGTCTCAACGAACACATTATAGCATAAATCCAGAAGCAGATTATAGAGGTATTTCACTGCTCCTAGGAAAAGAAACAAAAAAGCGGCTAATCGCCGCTTTTTTCGATTGATAAGGTCATTGCATTGATGGCAACGATGATCGTGCTCATAGACATCAAGACAGCTCCGACTGCTGGGTTCAAAATGATCCCGATCGGTGCGAGGACGCCAGCTGCCAAAGGAATGGCAAAAATATTGTATCCTGCGCCCCACCAGAGATTTTGAATCATCTTGCGTCTTGTTTTTTTCGCCAAAGTCAAGAAGTGCAAGATGTCTTGAGGTTCGCTATTCGTCAAAACGACATCGGCTGAATCGATCGCTACATCGGTACCCGCTCCGATCGCAATCCCGATCGTCGCTCTTGCAAGACTTGGGGCGTCATTGATCCCATCGCCTACCATTACGACGCGCTTGCCCTCTTTGACATAGTCACTGACTAGACGTTCTTTATCGTCTGGCAACATTGCCGCATGGAAGGCTTCGATTCCTAGGTAATCGGCTACGGCTTGCGCCGCTTCTTGGTTGTCTCCAGTAGCCATAACTGGTGTGATGCCTAAGTCTTTCACTTTTTGAATAAATTGACTCGCTTCTGGTTTCACCTTATCCCCTAATGCGACGATTCCTTCCACTTTGCCGTCATGAACCAAATAGCTGATGGTATTGCCCTGTTCTTGATAATTTTCCAAGGAGTTCCCTTGATACTGAATGGCTAATTGCTCCAATCCTTTTTGATTGACGATCACCCACTTCTGTCCATCGATCAAGCCTTCCAGACCAATCCCTGTCCTTGTTTGAACATCAGTCGCCTTTTTGGCTGTGATGTTTTCCTTTTCAGCTTGGGCTAAAATACCTTCTGCGATCGGATGATTGGCGGTTTTCTCAAGACCTGCTAGGTAAGCTAGTACTTCTGATGCAGAAAGATTGCCTGTCGCCTCGATGCCAGTTACGGTAAACGTTCCTTCTGTTAACGTACCGGTCTTATCGAGGATCAGATAATCAACATGATGCGCATTCTCCAGTGCGTTGCGATTTTTTAAGAGCAAGCCATTTTTGGCAGCGATCGATGTCGAGCGAGCAACCACGAGGGGAATCGCTAGCCCTAACGCATGGGGACAGGCAATGACGAATACCGTGACCATTCGATCAAGAGCAGTCGGTAGGTCAGCAACAAACAGCCATACAGCAAATGCCAAGACACCAGCAACTAACGCAATATAAAACAGCCATTTTGCCACTTTGTCCGAAAGTGCTTCTAAGCGGGATTTATCTGCTTGGGCTTTTCGCACCATTTCCATGACTTTCGCTAAGTAGCTGTCTTCCCCAGTTCCTGTGACTTCCATCGTGATGGTACCATTGCCGTTGACAGACCCTCCAATGACAGTACTGCCGACAGTTTTAGGTACCCGTCTGGATTCACCAGTCACTGCCGACTCATCGATTGTTGTTTCTCCTTCAAGGATCGTTCCGTCGGTAGGAATCTTATCTCCTGAGCGAACGATCAACTGTGTTTTGTTGGTCACTTCTTCTAATGGAATCTGTTCTTCTGATCCATCCGCATTTTTCCGAATCACTTCTTTTGGCAATAGTTCTGCTAATTTCTGTAATGCATTGCCAGCATTAGAAACGGCATTCATCTCGATCCAATGCCCCAACAACATGATCACGATCAAAGTCGCTAGTTCCCAGAAGAAATCCATTACATGAGGAACAGCAAGAAAATGATTGGCGATAAATGCGTAAAGACTATAAAAATAAGAAACCGTGATCCCCATAGCAATCAACGTCATCATGGCTGGGCTTTTTTGTTTCAATTCCATTTTCGCACCCCTTAAAAACGGCTGCCCTCCATAGAAAAACAGGATCGTTCCTAAAAGCAATACGACCCAATCTGAGCCAGCAAACGTGAACTGAAAGGGCAATTCGATGCCCATCATTGGTGATAAAATGACGATTGGAATCGCCAAAACCAAGGATAGCCAAAACTTTTGCTTAAAATTTCCCATATGCATACTATGATCCATGCCACCCATTCCATGATCCATATGACTATGATCCATACCAGACATCTCATGATTCATGTGACTATGATTCATACCAGACATCTCATGGTCCTTATGGCCGTGATCCATGCCAGACATCTCATGATCCGTGTGACTATGTTCCATGCCAGACATCTCATGATTCATGTGACTATGGTTCATGCCAGACATCTCGTGGTCCTTGTGGCCGTGATCCATGCCAGATATCTCATGGCCCTTATGGCTATAGTCCATGCTGGACACTTCATGATCCATAGGACCATGGTTACTATCGGAGCTTTCATGCTCCTGCTGTTTTGATGTCGCCTTGTGATGATCCATCCCATTTATCTCATGGCTAGGCTCAGGGACTTCTGTCACTTGTGATTGCGCATGTTGCTCTTTTCCCTGTGTACCATTATCCCGCTCATTCAAAGCAGGTTCATGCCTATGATGGCTTGACGTCTGACTATTACTTGTGGAAGACGTTTTTTTCTGATTCATCCTAGTATTCCCCTTCCTATTTCACTGAATGTGCGTACAGTCTTGCTCCTTCATACAAAAGCTTCAAGCGGCTGGACACTTTTCATTTGTTTTGATTTTTCATTTTCACTTTAGCAATTCCATTGCTTACTCAAATACCCCTTGATAACCCGCTTCGGTGACCGCATTGACTAAGGCTGTTTCTGTCACTTGCGACTCGTCAAACTTGACTGTTCCGCGAGCTTTTTTCAAGTCCACTTTGGCTTTTTTCACACCCGGTACTTCACTAAGCGCTTTTTCAACTTTTGCGGCACAATGGGCACAATTCATTCCGCTGATTTGCATGTTTTTTTTCATTACGATTCCTCATTTCTTTTAACAGTTCGTTGGCTACTTATTTTGTTGCATGGGTTTTGCATTGGCACTGACCAGGAATACAATTACATGAGATCGCTGCTACTGGCACTTTTTGGTCGACTGCTGCTTGGAGCATCGCCAAATCTTCTGCCGTCAATGCTGCTTCTTGGATCATTTCTGCTAATGTCTGCCCAACTTTTTTGGCACAAATATGAGAAAAAAGATTCTCAGCTGCGCTGCGAACGGTTGCTTCTTCGGAAACAAGCGGCGAATAAACAAATTTTTTCCCTTGGCTTTCTGTTTTCAATACGCCTTTTTTGACGAGTCGTCCTAAAAGCGTCTTGACCGTTGCTGCTTTCCAATTTTTATTTTCGCTCAATAAAGCGGTGATCTCTTTCGCGTCGGATTGTCCTAATGTCCAGATCACACGCATGACTTCCCATTCAGAATCGCTGATTTTGATTGGTTCGACCACAGATTGCATTTGTCCACTTCCTTTCATAAGTGATTCACATTTTTAAGTTTACATCTGTAATCGGATTTTGTCAAAAAAAAGCATCGCCAAACTTTCTGCGTTTTGACAATGCTTTTTTCTATTTCATTAAAAATGATTTGGTTCCTATGCTTAAAAGTGGACCTGATACGTCGTCACAGAGTGGAAGGGTTCTTCTGGACGCAACACGATCTCACCAAAGTGGGTAAATTTCTCAGAGCCAGGAACACCTTGTGTTTCGATCGCCATCCCGCCATGATTGGCAAAAGGACCAGTCTTCATTGATGCACCAGCTTCTCCCTCACCCGTTGTGTAAATAACAACGGCAGGACGGTCAGTAGTTACAGTCAGCTGCACTTTTTGATCGGGACTGGTTACTTTTAGATCCCACTCTTGCGTATGGTCTAATAAGAACGGATCATCCAACATCGTCGTTCCCATCGGGCGTTCTTGTCTAAAATCAAACTTTGTGCCTGCGACAGGCGTTTTTTCACCGGTCGTCGTCACATCGTCATTCGTTTCAGCCACATGTTCGGCATTGATTTGAACCAAGTGGTCATCGATCGGCTGTTGGGTATCACCTGTCAAATTGAAATAACCGTGGTTCGTTGGGTTAAATAAAGTCGCTTTGTCAGTGTTGGCATCGTAAGCAAGCAATAGTTCATTGTCATTCGTCAACGTATAGGTGACTTGATAACGAACATTCCCAGGAAACCCGCCATCGCCATCTTGCCGTGTGGTAGTAAAAATCACCCCAGCTTTGTCTGCTTCTTCAAAGGTTTCAGTGATCCATGTATCAGTATCCAGCCCCTTTGAACCGCCATGAAGCGTATTGCCGCCATCATTGTCTTCCGTTTGGTATTCTTGTCCGTCGATCTCAAAGCGAGTACCTGCGATCCTTCCCGCCACAGGGCCGATCGTTGCGCCATAATAACGTGCTTGGCGATGTCCTTCGATCGTGTCATAACCGACCACAATGTCGCGACCTTCTTCTACTGGAACGACCCAATCCAATAAGCGTGCGCCTTCAGGACTTAGCCTTACGATGGTACCGCTATCATTGGAAAGCTCATAAATTGTTCCCATTCTTTCTGACGTCAGTTGTTTCACATTTGGCATTCGTTCATATCCTTCTTTCTTTGATTAGTCTGCTGCTCTTTTTAAGTATAGACGTTTAGGGCTAGATCCGTCAATTCAAGACGGAAGAATTCGACAGGAAATAATGTTTGTCTGACCATTTTCAAACAAACAAAAAGCGGCAAGCATCGCCAACGGATTGATCGAATCATCGACAGCTGATCGTAAGAGAACGCGCTAGAAGAAGCACTGACTCCTCCTGACCTTCAACGATCACTCGTATTCATCTCACCTGTTGGACACCTTTGCCGCAACTGTATCGTTTATTTTTTGTGTTTTGCTTGGTAATGTTTTCTCTTTCGTCGCTTTTCCTTGATTTGAGAAGCGCTAGCAGCTAAATCTTCGCTTTCCTCTTCTTGCTTGTCTTTTCTCTTTTCCGCTCGCGCCTTCAAGACTTTTTGCCTGAATCGACGGTTTCCAAGAAACTTCAGCGCGCACATGAGTGGTTGACGATTTTCTCCCACCAAACCAATCAACTCGATAAACAATTCGATGCCAAAACCTGTACTAATGATCAGCAAGATGATTGCGGTGTTACTGGCATAATTCATCAATAATGCAATAAATGAAAAAACCATCGCCAAGGCATAGATCGTCAAGACCGTGCCACGGTGGGTAAACCCTAATGAAAGTAAGCGATGATGCAAGTGCATCTTATCTGCTGAAGAGATCTTTTGTTTATTGAATTTTCTACGAATCATCGCATAGACGGTATCGGTAATGGGTACCCCTAAAATCAACATTGGGGTGATCACTGTAATGAAGGTCGCATTTTTTAAGCCTTGCAACGATAGGACGGAAATCATGAAACCTAGAAAAAGTGCCCCAGTATCGCCTAAAAAAATCGTGGCTGGATAAAAATTGTAAGGAAAGAAGCCTACGATCGCGGCAATCAATGTAAAAATCACCATCGGTACTTCAACGGAGTTTGGTAAAAAGAAGTAACTAATGATCCCAATCGTTGTCAGACTGATAATGGAGACCCCACTCGCTAGACCATCTAAACCGTCAATCAAGTTGACCGCATTCGTGATCGCCAAAATCCATAGGATCGTCATAGGTAAGCCTAACCAGCCCAAGTCAAAAACCCCGAGATAAGGGATCGAAACCGTGCTGATTTTGATACCAGCAACAAAATAGATCTCCAAAGCCGCTAACGTCAAACCCAGTGTTTTTTGCAGGGGCGTCAACTCAAAGATATCATCCAATAATCCAGTAACTACGACGATGGCTGCACCTAAAAGCATCGGCCAGACATAGTCAAAAGGAATCATTGCACGGAATTCCCAAAGCAATGCAAAAGAGAACGAAAGAAAAATACTCAGTCCCCCTGCGGTCGGCATTGTCTTGGTGTTGATTCGGCGATCTCCTGGTCGATCGACTGCGCCGATCTTAAAAGAGATCAATTTAATGATCGGTGTTAGGATTAAAGACACGATCATTGTTATAAATAAGCGCATTACAAATTTGAATGCAAAATCCATCGTTTATTCTCGCTTTCCGTTATTTCTCTTTATTGGTAAATGTATCTTCGATTTTCGAAGAAATCCGCTGAACAGGATCTGTTCGTTCTTTGATCTCTTGTCCCGACACATACTCTTCTACCACTGCGTTGATGATTCCACCCAAGATAATAATCGTCGCAGCAAGATTCAACCAGATCATTAAAACAATAAAACTTCCAATAATTTGATAGCCAATGATTTTCGCAGCAAAGTAACGGGCGTATAAGCCAAACACTTGTGACAGCAACATCCAGCCAATCGTTGCAAAGATCGCCCCTGGCAAAGTCGAACGCAACTTGACCTTTGCATTCGGCACTAACCAATAGATCAGCATCATGATAAACAGCAAAGCAACGATCGTGACTGGCCATTTGACTGTTTGGAACGTATCGATCAGATTGTCTTGAAACTTAAAAATCGGCTGCAAAAAATCAAGAATGATTTTTCCAAGCCCAAATACCATCGTAACACCAACGATCGCAATCATAAAGAGCAGGATGATCACAAATGATACTGCGCGCACCACGATAAAATTGGAACGTTGGTCCACACCGAAGGCTTTGTTCATCGCAATTTGCAAGGCATTGATACTTTGACTCGCAGACCACAACGCAGCCAAGGCGGAGATCGATAACAACCCTCCAGAGCTTGTGGTGAGGAGGTTTTCGATCGCTGGTCCGATAAAGTCATAGATTTGACTAGGGATCAATTCTTGTACATAAGATAAAACCGTGTTCGGATCAATCGATAAATAAGGCAACAGATTTCCCAGCGCAATCATTAACGGGAAAAGTGAAAGCAATAAATAGTAGGCGACGACGACCGATGTGGTCCCCATCTCTGAATCGGTTATTCTATTTTGCGTTGTTTCAATGAAACGCATCAGCTTTTGATTGCTTTTTACTTTATCAACGATTTTCATGTTTCTTCCTCCGCCAGCGAATCATCTGCCTTTTTTTCTTTGTCATACGTAACAATCAGAAGTCTCCTACCGCCAAAATTTAGTAGGTTCCTTCTTCTCCTTGAGAAGTCAAAATGCGTGGCCCTTCTTTGGTGATCGCCAAACTATGTTCGTATTGGCAACTTAAGCCACCATCTAGAGTATAGGCGGTCCAGCCGTTAGGATCCATTTTCATTTTCCACGTCCCTGTATTGATCATAGGTTCGATGGTAATAACCATTCCTTCTTTTAAACGCAACCCTTTGCCGGCTTCTCCGTAGTGAGGAATCATCGGACTTTCATGGATCGTTGGGCCAATGCCGTGTCCTACGAAATCGCGCACGACACCGTAGCCTTCTTTTTCCGCATAGGTTTGAATGGCATGACCGATGTCACCGATTCGGTTGCCAACTTGGGCTTGTTCGATTCCTAGATACAACGCTTTTTTGGTTACTTCCATTAAACGATCGATCTCAGGCGTCGAGTTTCCTACCACATAACTCCAGCAAGAATCAGAAATGGCGCCTTTTAAATCAATACACATATCAACTTTGATCAGATCGCCATCTTTCAATGGTTTTTTTCGGGGGAACCCGTGACAAATCTCATCGTTGATACTGCAGCAAGTGGCATATTTGTAATCTTCAAAACCAATTTGGGCGGCAATTCCGCCATGGCTTTCAATATAATCTCTGACAAACACTTCGATATCCCAACTGGTGATACCAGGTTTGATGAAGCTGCGTAATTGTTTGTGGACATCTGCTAACAGCGCGCCGGATTCGGCCATGCGGTCTATTTCTCTGGCAGATTTTAATGTAATCATGTTCTCGTCTCCCTTAATTAAATTCCTCTTATTTTACCATAGAAATCCCTTATTTTACAAAATTCACAGACATTGTAAAGAGTTTTTCAAGTTTTGTTTTCAATCTTTCGTGCATTTGCTATAATCTGTAAGAGAGTTTTCCTTGAGAATAGGAATGAGATTGGAGGAAAAAGCCCATGGCTTTAGCAAAAATCGTCTATGCGAGTATGACGGGGAATACGGAAGAAATTGCAGATATCGTTTCTGAAGCCCTTGAAAATCTTGACATGGAAGTTGAAATGAATGAGTGTACCCAAGTGGATGCCGATGAGTTTGAAGACGCCGATATCTGTATCGTCGCAACCTATACATACGGTGACGGTGAATTGCCTGATGAGATCGTCGATTTTTACGAAGATTTGCAAGAACTTGATTTAAGTGGCAAAATCTTTGGGGTCTGCGGCTCTGGCGATACGTTTTATGATGACTTTTGTAAGTCCGTCGATGACTTTGAAGCCGTCTTTAGTAAGACAGGTGCAACAAAAGGGGCAGATAGCGTCAAGGTCGACTTGGCTGCGGAAGAAGACGATATTCAAAACTTAGAAGCCTTTGCCAAAAAGCTAGCGGAAGCATTTGCAGAATAAAACAAGAAAACCTCTGACAAAATCACTTGATTCTGTCGGAGGTTTTCTTGTTTGCTTAATGATAACTGATATCGATGGGTGTTTCTCTTGCTAAAATATTATCGGTGGTTTCCGTCATCAGCTTAGCAATCTGATCTTCTGTGGGATGAATGATCCCCGAAGACATCAATGCCGCTAAGCCAGTAGCGACGATCCAGACACCAGTATGCAAGGACTGTAATTTCACGTCCGATAGATCTTGATACTTTGGTTCTTTTTTCACTGATTTCACAAAAAGGTCAAATGAAAACTGCTGCATGGAATCCCCACCACCATGCTCTTCTAAGTATAGCGCTCGGTATAATCGTTTTTCTTTATTTGCAAAGCCAATATAATTTAACGTTAAGTCAACGATGACATCTCCCCGTCTTTCAACTGGAAAAACTTCTGTCGCTAAGTAGTCGTAAATCTGATTGATCAATGCATTTTTTAAGTCATCCATATTTTTAAATTCTAAGTAGATCGGTTGCGTTGAACATTTCATCTTCGCTGCGATATTGCGTGCGGTAAAACGTGTAAATCCTTCGGTTGCGACAACTTCATAGGCAGCTTTTAAAATCTGGTCTCTAGTAATAGTTTTCTTTCTTGCCATAATTTTTTAATCTCCTTAATTCTGCTATACATCGCTTTCAGAAATACCTTTTACTTATTGTATCATGTTTTTTTAAGTTTGCAAAAAAACTTTTAAAATTATTGCCCCTAGTGTTTCCAGTTTTTCAATTTGAAGACCTCTGTTTTTTTGCTCTCTTTTTCGTTTGTTTTCAAAAATACTTAGTGCTATCATGAAGACAGTTATAATTTTAGAATAAATGGAGGAATTTTAATGGTTTTACCAAACTTTAATCAGAACCTTGAAAAATATGCCCAACTGATCACAGAAGTTGGTGTAAATGTCCAAAAAGGGCACACCATCGTCATCCAAATCGCCGTGGACCAAGCACCGTTAGCTCGACTATTGACAAAAAAAGCGTATGAGCTAGGCGCTGATGAAGTAATCGTTCAATGGACCGACGATGTGGTGCAAAAAGAATTTCTTGCGCATGCAGCTGAGGATCGTTTGTCTACGATCCCTCAACACAAAATTGATCAAACAGAAGATTGGGTCGAAAAAGGTGCGAGCCGCATCAGTGTCGTTTCTGCCAATCCCGATGCGTTAGCGGGCGTTGACTCAGATCGGGTCGCCGCTTTCCAAGCAGCTTCTGGTAAAGCGATGATGAAACTGCGTCAAGCAACACAAGCCAACAAAGTCAGCTGGACCGTTGTTGCTGCTGCAGGTCAAGATTGGGCACAAAAAGTGTTCCCTGATGCTTCCCCAGAAGAAGCACAAGACAAGCTTTGGGATCAAATTTTCAAAACGACGCGTATCTACGAAGAAGATCCTGTTGCTGCTTGGAAAAAACATGATGAAACACTGCAAGTCAAGGCAGAAGAATTGAACAAAGAACAATTCAGCGCATTACACTATACAGCACCGGGTACCGATTTGATCATCGGCCTACCAAAAAATCACTTGTGGGAAGGTGCTGGCAGCTACAACACCCGCAATGAAAAATTCATGGCGAACATGCCGACAGAAGAAGTCTTTACTGCCCCAGATAATCGTCGCATCGATGGCTATATTTCAAGTACGAAACCATTGAGCTACGCAGGAACGATTATTTCTGGCATGAAATTCACCTTCAAAGACGGTAAAGTCGTGGACTTTTCTGCAGAACAAGGCGAAGAAGTGTTAGGCAAATTGCTAGCGATCGATGAAGGAGCGAAATCTTTAGGTGAAGTCGCTTTAGTCCCTGACCCTTCCCCTATCTCACAATCTGGCATCATCTTCTTCAATACGTTGTTTGATGAAAATGCCTCAAACCACTTGGCTTTAGGCTCTGCTTATGCCTTCAGCTTACAAGGCGGCACTGAGATGAGTGAAGAAGAACTGGCAGCGGCTGGTTTAAACCGCAGCCAAACCCACGTAGACTTCATGGTCGGCTCTGACCAAATGTCCATCGATGGCATCAAAGAAGATGGCACCACAGTTCCTGTCTTCCGCAATGGTGATTGGGCTTAATAAAAAAAGGCTGAGGTGGAGTAGCTCCCCTCGGTCTTCTTTTTACATAGAATATTGAGAACCGGCGGCTTTTTTCATAGTAATCAGCTGGCTTTTTTGATAAAATCTACTTTGATAGTCTTTGATAAGAGAGGATGGATCCGATGACACCAAATCGTGAAGATTATTTAAAGCTCATCTTAGAGCTTGGTGGTGACCAAAAGAAGATCAATAACAAACAAATCGTGTCAGGTCTGGACGTCTCAGCAGCTTCAGTAAGTGAAATGATTTCAAAATTATTAAAAGAAGGCTTAGTGGAACATTCACCTTATCAAGGGGTACAGTTGACTGAAACTGGTTTAGCTTCTGCAAGTGCCCTCATTCGTAAGCATCGTTTATGGGAAGTCTTTCTTGTGGAGCACCTGCATTATTCATGGAATGAAGTTCATGATGACGCAGAAGTTTTAGAACATGTCACCTCAGAAACGTTGGCGAGCCGCTTAGAAGCCTACCTTGATCATCCTCGGTATTGCCCACATGGGGGAATGATTCCTGAACAAGGAGAACTCATTCACGAAGGCGAAAAAAACACCATGAGTTCTTATCCGGTAGGAACCAAGATTCGTATCGCCCGTGTCCTTGACGAACGAGAACTGCTGGATTATCTCGTTTCGATCAAATTGAATATTCATGAAGAATACGAGATCATCGATGCGGCAGCATACGAGGGTCCGATTACGATCAAAAATGACACAAAAGAAATTGCTGTCAGCTACAAAGCCGCCAGCACGATTTTTGTCGATAAACTGTAAGGAGTGAAGATGATGGAAAAAAAGGTCCTTTTTACGATTTTTGGCGGTACGGGCGACCTTGCCCAACGCAAACTATATCCTTCTTTGTTTCGGTTGTACAAAAAAGGCGATTTGAAAGAAGATTTTGCAGTCATTGGTACTGCACGCCGTCCTTGGTCGGATGAACACTATCGTGAAGTGGTGATAGGTACAATCAAAGAGTTGAGTGACTCACAAGAACAAGCAGAGACATTCGCTTCTCATTTCTACTACCAATCACATGATGTAACAGATACGAGCCATTATGATTCATTAAAGGATTTGGCGGAAACCTTAGATCAGAAATACCATTTAGAAGGCAATCAGATTTTTTACTTAGCAATGTCCCCTAATTTCTTTGGGACGATCGTTTCTCACTTGAAATCCCAAGGAATGCTGGATACTGACGGCTACCATCGGGTGATCATCGAGAAACCGTTTGGAAGCGACTATAATTCAGCAAAAGAATTGAATGAAGAGATCAATCAAGTCTTTACGGAACAAGAAATCTACCGAATCGATCACTATTTAGGAAAAGAAATGATCCAAAATATTTCTGCGATTCGTTTTGCCAATAACATTTTTGAGTCAATGTGGAACAATCGTTACATTGACAATGTTCAGATCAATATCGCAGAAAACTTAGGCGTAGAAGAACGCGGCGGCTATTATGATAAGAGCGGTGCCTTGAAGGATATGGTCCAAAATCATATTCTGCAGATTCTTTCCTTATTAGCCATGGAACCGCCAGTGGCTTTTTCTGAAAAAGAATTACGGACAGAAAAAATCAAAGCCTTAAATGCGATCCGTATCTACTCCGAAGAAGAAGTGAAACAACACTTCGTACGTGGTCAATACGATAAGGGACAATTAGAAGACAAGAAATTTGTTGGCTACCGTGAAGAAGCCAATGTGGATGAAGAATCGGCAACGGAAACCTTCGTTGCTGGGAAATTTTTGATCGATAACTTCCGCTGGTCCGGCGTACCATTTTATGTGCGCACTGGGAAACGGTTGACGGAAAAAGGCACTCGCATCAACATTGTCTTTAAACAAGTCCCAGTCAATGTCTTTAAGCAAGACCTAAATGAACAAAAGCAAATCGAGAGTTTGGCACCGAATGTGCTGACGATTTACATTCAACCGACGGAAGGCTTCTCTCTTTCCTTGAACGGAAAAGAAATTGGCCAAGGGTTTGAGACATTGCCAGTGAAGCTCGATTACCGAAATAGTACTGAAATCGTCGAAAACACCCCTGAAGCTTACGAAAAACTGATTCTAGATGCCTTGAACGGTGATGGCACTAACTTTACCCACTGGGATGAAGTTGCCCAATCTTGGCGCATCGTTGATGTGATCCGTCACGCTTGGGACCAAGAAACACCTGATTTTCCAAACTATGCCGCAGGAACGATGGGCCCCCAAGCAGCCTATGATCTCTTAGCTGCCGATGGCTTTGAATGGATCTGGCGTCCCGATGAATGGTATCGTGAGCGAGATTTACTAAATGAGAAATAAGCAAATGGTCAATTGGATGAGGAAAAAACATCCAATTGGCCGTTTTTCTTTTTTACCGACTGATTATAATAGAAAGAAATGAGAAATGAAAGGAGCAGCAGACATGAAACAAGTCTTATCGATCGCCGGTCTCGACAGTTTGGCAGGTGGCGGCATGACGGCTGATTTGAAAACATTTGAGGAATTCGGGGTGTTTGGCCATGCCCTATTAACATGTGTGGTCGCCATCAAGGATGATCTTATGTTCCATGATCTCCCTGAACCTGTGATCCAAGCACAGCTGGATTCACTGCGTTCGGTCGTATCCCTAGATGCAATCAAAATCGGGCTGCTTCATCAAACGGCCATCATTGAATTGCTGCGAGATTTTTTACAAACATTTACCGGACCGATCGTGCTCGATCCCGTTCTCGCCTTCAAAGAAGGAGATACTGCCTTTAACCACTCCTATCAAGCAGGATTGATCTCATTGTTTCCTTACACAGCATTAGTGACACCTAATCTGCTCGAAGCACAACACTTATCTGGACAAAGCATTACCTCTTTAGCAGAGATGAAAACGGCGGCAAAAAAAATCCATGCGCTTGGTGCCCCAAATGTTCTGATCAAAGGTGGCAGTCGACTAACTGGGGAAACAGCCTATGATGTTTTGTATCAAGAAGGACAATTTACCGTTTTTGAGGCAGAAAAAAGTACGCGAACCACAACCAACGGTGCTGGCTGTACCCACTCATCAGCGATTGCCGCAATGCTTGCTAAAGGCACTTCGTTGGAAGCAGCTATCCAAACCGCAAAAGCATTTGTTTGGGCAGGGATTGAAGACGGTTTGCCTTTAGGTACCTCTGGCAACGTCAATCAGCTCGCCTATTTTAAAAAGGAGGAACACCTATGAAAGTAAGAAACCTAACGACGATCGCTATGCTGACGGCACTCACGTGTGCACTTTCTTTGACCTTTATCATTCCTGTTCCGCAAACGAAGGGCTTTGTGACCTTATGTGAAGCAGGGATCTATATCTCGGCCCTTTTGTTCGGACCTAGCGCCGGTGCCTTCGTCGGTGGAATGAGCGGCGGCATCATTGATTTTCTATCAGGCTACCCTGAATGGGCCTTCTTTTCCATCGTGATCCATGGTGTGCAAGGCTGGATCGTAGGTGGAATGAGCCATCGGCCACTAGCAGCCGTCATTGTCGGCAGTTTAATCATGATCGCCGGCTATGCAGCAGCAACGGTTTTGCTATTCGGTTTAGGCGCTGGGATCGCCTCGATCCCAAGTAATTTGATCCAAACGGTCTTTGGCAGCATCGTTGCTTTACCCCTGACGCATGCCTTGCGCCGCACGAAAAAGTTTTCTTTAAATGAAAGGTGATTCTTATGACAGATATCAATCAATTAAAAACGGATTTAACTACGATCGTTGAAGAAGTCATTACGACAGCGAACGTTGGTGAAAATGATCTTTTTGTCCTTGGTTGTTCAACAAGTGAAGTCGTGGGCGGCTTGATTGGCAAAAATTCAAGTCAAGAAGTAGGCATGGTTATCGTTGAAACACTACGAGCGATCTTGCATCCCAAAAATATTCATTTAGCCGTTCAAGGCTGTGAACACCTCAATCGGGCTTTAGCTGTTGAGCGTGAAACAGCTCGACTATATCAATTAGAAGAAGTCGCAGTAGTGCCCCAGTTGCATGCAGGCGGTGCTTGCTCAGTTGCCGCTTTCCAGCTGTTCGATGAGCCTATTGAAGTGGAGCACATAGTAGCAAAAGCTGGCATCGATATTGGCGACACAGCAATCGGTATGCATGTCAAACATGTTCAAATCCCGATCCGTCCCTCTATCAAGACCCTTGGCGCTGCCCATGTCACAGCTCTGGGATCACGGCCCAAATATATCGGTGGTCCTCGTGCGCATTACGCATAATAAGCGAATCGTATAATAATCGAAAAGCCCTCATCAAAAAGAAAAAGCATGCTTCGGCGTGCTTTTTTTGTGTCAACGTTCCTGCCATTGCCTCCCCCTTTCCTTCAGAGTGCTCTTTTTTCACTATTTTTTCCACTCCATCTTATGGCAGCTTTTTCTACTTCAAAGGCTAGTTTCTTCCTGGTGTAAAAAGAGCGGCAGCTGTCGCCTTCCTTTTGTCATAAATTCGTCAGAATTTCATCACAAAAAGAAAAGAAAGATACCAGTAAGCCCGCAAATTTCTTTTTTCTTTCCTTGATAGACTGAATGTAGTAAGAATCGAAAAGCGGAAGGAAGAAAAATATGAAAAAAATCGCCATTATTTTTGGAGGCAATTCACCGGAATACACCGTTTCTTTAGCTTCAGCAACTAGCGCAATCGAAGCACTCCAATCATCTCCCTATGACTACGACCTCTCTTTGATCGGGATCGCCCCAGATGCTATGGATTGGTACTTGTATACAGGAGAACTGGAAAACATCCGACAAGACACGTGGTTGTTGGATACGAAACAGAAACAGAAAATACAGCCGCTATTCGAAGGAAACGGCTTTTGGCTAAGTGAAGAGCAGCAAACGTTGGTACCTGATGTTTTATTTCCCATTATGCATGGCAAATACGGGGAAGATGGCAGTATCCAAGGATTGTTTGAATTGATGAAGCTGCCTTATGTAGGCTGCGGGGTGGCAAGTTCTGCCTTATGTATGAACAAATGGCTGCTGCATCAAGCTGCAGCAGCCATTGGCGTACAAAGTGCTCCTACGATTCTCTTGACAAATCAAGCCAACCAGCAAGAACAAATCGAAGCTTTTATCCAGACCCATGGCTTTCCAGTTTTCTTTAAGCCTAATGAAGCGGGCTCCTCAAAAGGGATCACTAAAGTCACCTGCGTTGAAGAAATCGCTTCTGCCTTAAAAGAAGCCTTTACTTATTGTTCCGCAGTGCTCCTACAAAAAAATATTGTCGGTGTTGAGATCGGTTGCGGTATTTTGGGCAACGACTCTTTGACTGTCGGTGCTTGTGACGCCATTTCATTAGAAGACGGCTTTTTCGATTTTGAAGAAAAGTACCAGCTGATCAGCGCCAAAATCACCGTCCCTGCGCCATTGCCTGAAACGATTGAAACCAAGGTCAAAGAACAAGCTCAGCTGCTCTATCGTAGTCTTGGTCTTAAAGGTCTTGCTCGCATCGACTTTTTTGTCACGGATCAAGGAGAACTATACTTGAATGAAATCAATACTATGCCGGGCTTTACGAGTCACTCCCGCTATCCTGCCATGATGGCAGCGGTCGGCTTATCCTATCAAGAACTACTACAAAAACTGCTTATCTTAGCAAAGGAGGAAGTCAAATGAATCCCTATCTACAGTTAGTTAGCAAAGAATTTCCGTTAGAAAAAAACCAAGAACCCCCTCATTTAGTCCTTGCTGCCTTCAGCGAAGACGAGGTTTACTTGCAGCCAGAAGCAGCCAAACAATGGAAACGGCTCGTCAAAGCCTTAAAGCTTGAAAACGAGATCTGCTTGTTAGATGGCTACCGAACCGAAAAGCAGCAACGGTATTTATGGGAATATTCCTTGAAAGAAAATGGGCTAGCCTATACGAAACAATTTGTGGCGTTGCCCGGTTGCAGTGAACATCAGTTAGGCTTAGCGATCGATGTTGGTTTAAAGGGCAGCCAGGATGATTTGATCTGCCCACGATTTCGTGACAGCGCAGCCGCCGATTTATTTACCCAGGAAATGATGAACTATGGGTTTATTTTACGCTATCCCGCAGACAAACAGGAGATTACAGGGATTGGCTATGAACCATGGCATTTTCGTTATGTCGGTCTGCCTCATAGTCAAATCATCGCCAGTCAACAGTGGACCTTGGAAGAATACCATCAATACCTTGAACAAACTGCGAGGCAGTTCGCATGAAGAAGAATCAAGGAATCGAGCAATTCCGGGTGATTTTGGCGATGATGGTGGTGGCGATCCACTGTCTGCCTCTTCATCACTTATGGACTGACGGTGATATCCTGATCACGTTGACGCTCTTCAGAATTGCCGTTCCCTTCTTTTTTATGATCAGCGGATATTACGTGTTCAGCGACTTAGCCACCCAAAACAGCTATCCTGCCAGACAGCGTGTCTGGCAGTTTATTAAAAAGCAGCTGCAAGTCTACCTCATAGCCACACTGCTCTTTTTGCCGCTTGCTTGGTACAGCGGCATGCTTGGGTTGAACATGCCGCTGGGCACCTTTATCCAAACATTGTTGGTCACTGGCATTCTTTACCATCTTTGGTATTTTCCTGCGATCATTACCGGCAGTCTACTAGTGATGGGCCTCTTGACACGGCTTTCTTTCAAGCAAGTGTTTTTCATTGCTGTCGGTTTGTATTTGGTTGGTTTAGGTGGGGACAGTTGGTCTGGCCTGGCTGCACAAACACCCATTACGCCACTCTATTCACTGATTTTTCAACTATTGGATGGAACTCGCAACGGCATTTTCTTTGCTCCTTTATTTTTGATCTTAGGGGTACTAGCCAGAAGATTTTCCAAGAAACCAGCTTCTCCCCATCGCTATAGTTATCTGCTGATCAGTCTGATTTGCTTGCTTTTGGAAAGTTACCTTTTGCATCACTTTACCACGCCGAAACATGACAGCATGTATGTTTTTTTGCCCTTCGTCCTGTTGTTTTTATTTCCGATCATCCAGCAATGGCAAGCACCCATAATCTGGAAACAAGCGGGTCGACTGTCCCTTTGGCTCTATTTGCTCCATCCTTATACCATTGCAGTGACCCATTTTCTTAGTCAAAAGCTGCCCTTGCTGCAAAACAATCTGATCAATTTCTTCGTGGTCTTAGGACTGACCATTGGGGTGGTGCAAGGTCTCTTTGCTTTGCAGAAGCTGTTCCCGTTTTCGAAAAAAACGCCGCCCAAATTGCAGCGAGCAGCCAAAGAATTTTCCGCCCCCGCTTTGTTGCACAACCTGCAGGAAATCAAGCGATTGATCCCAGCAACAACAAAAGTGATGGCGGTGGTTAAAGCGGATGCTTATGGTTGTGATGCGAAGACGGTCGCCAGTACCCTAGAAAGAGCCGGCGTTGATTTCTTTGCCGTTGCTACCCTTGAAGAAGCCATTGAATTACGGCGAGCTGGCATCAAAAGTCCCTTACTGATTTTAGGGTACACTTCTGCCCAACGTGCCAAAGAGCTGAAACATTATTCCTTGATTCAAACCATCGTTAGTGAGGCCCATGGGCATGCTTTAGCCCAAACAAGCATTCCGATCGAATGCCATTTAGCGGTAGATACTGGTATGCACCGCTTAGGCGTTGCACCTGATCTTGAGACAGTTACTGGACTTTACGCCTTGCCATCTCTCAAGATTACGGGCATTTTTTCCCATCTAGGCTCTTCAGATCAGCTGGATACGGCAAGTATCTTGCGGACACAAGCCCAAATCACTTGTTTTGATGATCTGTTGGCTGGCTTATCCGCTAGAAATATCGCCTATGGACTGACACATCTGCAAAGCAGCTACGGAATATTGAATTACCCCGAGAAACACTATGATTATGTACGCCCAGGTATTCTTCTAACTGGTTCATTGAGCGTCCCAAACGAACCAACGAAGCAGAAGATAAACGTACAGCCAATTTTGACACTCAAAGCCTTACTGGTAGACAAAAAAACAGTTGCCGCTGGTGAAGCGATCGGCTATGGATTAGGCACTGTTTTTGATCGACCAGCCACCATCGGGATCGTTAGCATCGGCTACTGCGACGGGGTTCCACGTGCCCTATCAAACCAAGGGTTCCAACTTTCTTATCAGGGTGCTTTACTCCCGCAGATTGGGTTGGTTTGTATGGATATGCTCTTGATCGATTTAACGGACTATCCAGAACTGGCGGTCGAAAGTTCGCTCGAAGTAATCAGCGATTGGACGACTACCGCTGATCAAGCACAAACCATTACCAATGAATTGATCAGCCGCCTAGGTTCCCGCATCACCTCTAGTTCAAAGTAGAAAACGAATGCATTCGCTTACCGATTACGGTATGATGGGTGTAGAGTAAATGGTAGTGTAAATGAAAAATGATCGTAGATAGTTGGAGTGAATCAAGGATGGCAGAAAAAATAATTGTTGTTGATGATGAAAAAGAAATCGCGGAGTTAGTCACGACGTTTCTAAGGAATGAAGGCTTCCAAGTAGAACCTTTTTATGATGGAACGAGCGCTTTGGCCTATCTTGAAAAAGAAACGGTCGACGTGGCGGTTTTAGATGTGATGCTGCCGGATATCGACGGCTTCCAGCTGTTGCAGCAAATTCGTAAGACCCACTTTTTCCCAGTACTGATGCTCACGGCAAAAGGGGAAGACTTGGATAAAATCACCGGTCTAAGCCTTGGGGCAGATGATTATGTGACCAAGCCCTTCAATCCTTTAGAAGTCGTTGCTCGGGTCAAAACGCAGCTGCGGCGATACCAGCGTTACAACCAGTCAGCGAATCCCCAGAAGATTGAAGAATACGAAAAGGAAGGCTTACTGTTGAAAATCAACAGCCACCAATGTTTTCTTTATGGCAAAGAGGTTTTCTTGACCCCCATCGAATTTAAAATCTTGCTTTACTTATTTGAACACCAAGGATCGGTCGTTGCCTCGGAAACCCTTTTTGAAGCAGTTTGGAAAGAAAAGTATTTAGACAACAATAACACAGTGATGGCACATATCGCCCGTTTGCGGGAAAAACTGAACGAGCAACCCCGCAAACCGAAATTAATCAAAACCGTATGGGGGGTCGGCTATATCATTGAAAAATAGAAGTCCATTGATCCGCAAGCTCTTGACCCAATACTTTATCACCACGGGCATCTTGATGGCGATCTTGATCATCATTCCTTTCGCAGTACGCTTCGTTGCTGGAATGAGGGTCTGGTATGGCTATGAACCCATTTATCAAATTTTACGACTTTTTGCTGACTATTGGCTTCTTTGCTTAGCCATCGGGGCCTTACTGATTTGGGTGAGCACAACGATTTATTATATGAGTAAAGCTATCAGTTATTTGAATGAAACGATCCAAGCCACAAACCAACTGATTGCCGAACCCACGAAGCGAATCGTTCTTTCCAGCAATATGATTGATGTGCAAGAAGAAATGAACCAGTTGCGGGAGAAAAACTTACAGGATCAACGAGCCGCCAAAGAAGCGGAACAAAGAAAAAATGATTTGATCGTCTATCTCGCACATGATTTACGAACGCCTTTGACCAGTGTGATCGGCTATTTGACGCTTTTAGAAGAGGAACCGCAGCTTTCTACCGAACTACGCGCACGCTATACGAAGATCGCCTTGCAAAAAGCCCAACGGCTGGAACTATTGATCAGCGAATTTTTCGAAATCACCCGCTTTAATCTTACAACGATCGCCTTGCAAACTGAAACCACGGATCTGAGCTTGATGCTGGAACAGTTGACGTTTGAATTTTTGCCGCTGTTAGAAGAAAAAAATCTCCATTGGCAACTTCAGCTACAGAAAAAAGTCTTTGCGACCGTTGATACGGAGAAAATGGAACGCGTTTTTGACAACTTGATCCGCAATGCCATCAATTATAGCTATCCTAACTCCCCTTTGCGATTAGCCATCAGCGAGTCTGATGATATCCTGATTCGTTTGACCAATCAAGGAAAAACGATCCCAGCTGAAAAGATCGGCTTGATTTTTGAGCCTTTCTACCGCATGGATGCTTCCCGAGCAACAGCGACGGGTGGGACGGGTCTTGGTTTGCCGATCGCCAAAGAAATCGTTGAAGCATTAGGTGGAAAGATTTGGGCGGAAAGCCGTGATGAAACCATCGTCTTTTCGATTCGCCTACCGAAGGCAGCAATGGAAAAAAATGAACAGCTGTCAAAGACCCATCCATCTGAACCAACCGCTTAACAGGCAAACAACCTGAGCATTTCGCTGCTCCCCTTCTAATTCAGAAGGAGGAATAGCTGCTCAGGTTGTTTTTTATTGATTGCTTATTGATACACCAACGATCGTAACGCTTGATCGACTTTTTCTGCCGCTAAGCGTCCTTCACGAATCGCCCAGATGACTAAACTCGGTCCTCGTTTGGCATCTCCTGCGACTAACACTCGTTCATTGTTCGTCGTGTAATCATCGTACACTTCTCGCACACCAAAGGCATCGAAGAGTTGGGTCTCTGCACCAACAAAGCCCATTGCTAACAAGACCAAATCCGCCTTGATCACTTGCTCTGTGCCAGGGATCGGCTGAAACTGTTGATCCACTGAGACCGTTTCGATGGCGATCAACTGGCCGCGTTCGGCGCCGATAAAGGCCGTTGTGGACACTCCATGATACGTCACTTGTGTTTGTAGCACTTCAGCCGCTTCTTCTTGCCCATATCCTGTGCGGGCTGTCATTGGGTATTCAGGCCAAGGATTGCTGTCGGTCCGTGTCAATGGCAGTTGGGGCGTGATCTCCAATTGACGCACAGAAGCGGCTCCTTGCCGAATCGCTGAACCAATACAGTCATTTCCAGTGTCGCCGCCACCAATCACGATAACATGCTTGCCAGCAAGTTTTTTACTTGTTGCCGCTTTGCCATGCTTTAACACATCTTTGGTTGCTTCCGTCAGATAATCGACTGCAAATTGCACCCCAGTCAATTCACGACCTGGAATCTTCAAGTCACGAGGAACACTAGCTCCTGTTGCCAAGATGACCCGATCATACTGAGCGGCCAATTCTTCTGCTGACAAGTCACGACCGATCTCCGTATTAGCGACAAAGGTCACGCCTAGCTCTGCCATCAAGTCAATCCGTCGCTGAACGACGTCTTTATCTAATTTCATATTTGGAATACCGTACATCAGTAAACCGCCAAAGCGATCACTGCGTTCATAGACCGTCACTTGATGCCCTAGTTGATTCAAGCGCCATGCAGCGGATAAACCAGCTGGTCCGCTGCCGACGATGGCAACTTTGAACCCAGTCGCTTCTTGAGGCAATCCCGAGGCTTTGACCCAATCATTTTCAAAAGCAGTATCGATAATAAAGCGTTCATTGTCGTGGATCGTGACACCCGAGCCATTCAGTGCTTCGGTACAGCCTTTTTCACAAGGAGCTGGACAAACACGACCAGTCATTTCAGGTAATGGGTTGGTTTTGGCAAGACGCTCAAAAGCGGCTTGGAAACGCCCTTGATAAACCAAGTCATTCCATTCAGGAATCAGGTTGTCATTGGGACAACCTGAAACCGCTCGTTGCCCCCCGTAAAAAGAACCGGTATGACAAAAAGGAATCCCGCAGTTCATACAGCGTGCTGCTTGCTCTTGACGCTCATTTTCAGGCAATGGCGTCTGTAATTCTTGCCAGTCTTCGATTCGTTCTGCCACTGGTCGGGTAGGATTTTCTACTCTTGGGTACTTTAAAAAACCAAATGGATCTGCCATATTAGTCACGCTCCTTTCCTGGGATGGTCAATTGTGGACCGACGACAGCTTCGAAGGCTTTCGTCACAAGTTCATCTCCGACAAACCCTTGGTCCGCCAAGGTCTCCGTCGCTTGGATCATCTGATGGTATTCTGTCGGATAGACTTTGATGAAATGGTGCTGCTGATTTTCCCAATCTTCTAGGATCTCAGCCGCCTTCAATGAATCTGTATAGGCGAAATGCTGCTGGATCATCTCTTTTAGTTGGTGGTCATCGCCGCTTTCGCCAATCCGATATAAATCGACCATTTCCCGATTGCATTTATCGGCAAAGGTTTGATCGGGGTCGTAAACATACGCCACGCCACCGGACATTCCAGCACCGAAGTTGCGGCCGGTTTTTCCTAATATCACCACAACACCGCCAGTCATGTACTCACAGCCATGATCGCCAACACCTTCGACAACGACATTGGCTCCACTGTTACGAACACAAAAGCGTTCGCCAGCAATGCCTCGGAAATAGCCTTCGCCTCGATTTGCCCCGAAGCACGCTACATTACCAACAATTGGTGAATGCTCTGCGTCATAAGCGGCATCTTCAGGTGGCACAATGATTAAGCGGGCACCGCTTAACCCTTTGGCTACATAATCGTTGGCCTCACCGATCAGTTTCAACTGGATGCCCTGGGTGGCAAAAGCCCCAAAGCTTTGTCCAGCAATACCTCGATACGTAAACTGTAACAGACCTGGGGTAACTTCATAATTGCCAAAACGTTCCGCGATCCAGCCTCCTAAACGCGCGCCGACTGAGCGTTGAACATTATTGATCGTATGATTCGTCACGATTTCTTGATTGTTGTCGATAGCAGCTTGTGCAAAAGCATCTAATTCTGGCCATTGACGTTTCTCAAGGAATGGATCGGTCACTTTGCGTTCGATTGGGATCGTCGTCCCAATCATTTTCGAAAAGTCTAATGATTTTGCTTTGCCTTTAGCAACGAAGCGTGGTGTCAACAATTCCGCATGTCCTACCATCTCATCGATGGTACGAAAGCCTAACTCAGCCATCGTTTCCCGTAGATCTTCTGCTAAAAAGTACATCGTGTTGATGATGTGCTCAGGTTTTCCAGCAAAAAATTTTCGCAACGCTGGGTTCTGTGTAGCAATGCCGACAGGACATGTATTGATACTGCATACCCGCATCATGACACAACCAATCGCAACTAGCGCTAAAGAGGCAAAGCTATATTCTTCTGCTCCTAAAAGAGCAGCAATGGCGATGTCCCGACCCGTCATCAATTTTCCATCTGTCTCTAAGGTCATTCGCTGCCGCAAATGATTCATAGCTAACGTTTGATGGGCTTCTGCAAGCCCCATCTCCCAAGGCAAGCCGGCATCACGGATCGAATTTCTCGGAGAAGCACCAGTCCCACCGTCATAGCCTGAGATCACGACTACGTCTGCGCCAGCTTTGACGACACCGGTAGCGATCGTACCCACGCCCGTACTAGAAACCAATTTGACATTGATCCGTGCATACGGATTGATGGCTTTTAAGTCATAGATCAGCTGGGCTAGATCTTCAATCGAATAAATGTCGTGATGTGGTGGCGGTGAAATCAATCGAACACCAGGCGTAGACCCTCGAATCTCGGCGACCCACGGGAAGACTTTATTGCCTGGTAATTGACCGCCTTCTCCAGGTTTCGCCCCTTGCGCCATTTTGATCTGAAGTTCATCTGCACTCATTAAATATTCGGCGTTGACACCAAAACGGCCAGAAGCTACTTGTTTGATACGACTATTATAATTAATGCCATCCACTGGTTTGAAACGATTTCGGTTTTCGCCACCTTCTCCACTGTTGGATTTTGCCCCGATCGCATTCATTCCTTCAGCAATACAGCGATGCGCTTCTTCACTTAGTGAGCCGTAGGACATCGCCCCGACTTTAAATCGTTTGACGATCGTTTCGACAGGCTCCACCTCAGCTAACGGAATACTGCGTCTTGTGTTCGCAAAGGTCCACATAGACCGTAACGTCGTTGGATTGTCCAATGCCTCTTGATTCATTTCCGCCGCATATTCTTTATAAAGCTCATAACTGCCTGTGCGAACGGCTTTTTGGAACCCATAGATCGTTTTTGGATTGAACAAATGATGTTCCCCATCGGCTTTGTACTGGAAACTACCGCCAGAATCAAGATAATCCATTCGTTTTTCACCATATGCGGCCTCATAACGCGTCAGATATTCTTGCTCGATTTGCGCTAACGAGAGACCACCGATACGGGTAACCGTGCCGGTAAAATATTCAGCGATGACTTTCTCAGAGATACCAACCGCTTCAAACAATTGTGCCCCGTGGTAACCGGCGATCGTTGAGATTCCCATTCGTGACATGATTTTGACAATGCCCTTTTCACATGCCTTGCGGTAACTTTCGATCTTCTCTGAAAGCTCAAAATGCGCCAATGTCTGGTAAGCCCCATAAGGATGGACCCCACTTGCTCCGTAGCCGACTAACATGGCATAATGATGGACCTCACAGACTTCCGCAGTATCCGCAACGATCGATGCCAAGGAACGTTTGCCTTTTCGCACCAAATAATTGTGCAGGCCTGATACCGCCAAGAGAATCGGAATCGCCACTTTTCCTTCTTGCGCTTGGATGACTTCCCGATCACTTAAAATGACGATCGTTGCCCCAGCATCGATTTTTTGCTCCGTTTCTTTAAAAAGCGCTTCTAACGCTTGTTGCAAAGCTACCCCGTTTTCAGGTACATAATCATAAAGAATCGACTGTAAAACCGCTTTTTGACCATTTTGATCTAACTGTTTGATCTTTTCATATTCACTCGTTTTTAACACAGGACTAGCAATCTTCAGCTTATTACAATTGATTCGGATGTCCTTTGAAACATCCCCATCTCGACCTAAAAACAGCTCGGTACCGATCACTAGTTTTTCGCGAATCGCATCAATGGGTGGATTAGTCACTTGGGCGAATTGTTGCTTGAAGTACGTAAACAAGGATTGGGGACGTTCGCTCAAAATAGCTAAGGGTGAATCAAACCCCATGGAGATCACTGGTTCTTCTCCCGTTTGAGCCATTGGTAAAATCAACGTGCGTATGATCTCATCCGTGTAGCCATTTCGTTTCCAAAGGGTCTGGATCGCATCGTCTGCTGTTTCTTCCTGCTTCTCAGTCCCAGGAAGCAGCTCTGGTGTCAATAGGTGTTCCGCTAGCCACTCCTGGTAAGGATGGGCATTCGCATAATGCGCTTTGATATCTTGATTTCGTAAGATCATCCCTTTTTGGGTATCCACCAAAAACATATTTGCTGGTCCAAGCACCCCTTTTTCAATCACTTCTGACGCTGGTAAATCCACCACTCCTGACTCAGAGGCCACGACAACAAAACCAGCTTTCGTGATTGAGTAGCGAGATGGTCGCAATCCATTACGATCAAGGGCAGCTCCCACCATCTCCCCATCGGTAAAGCATAAAGCTGCTGGTCCATCCCAAGGAGCCATAAAGCTTGCATTGTATTCATTAAAAGCCGTCAGTTCTGGCGTCAAGCCAGCTTCTTTAGACCACGCTTCTGGCACCATCATCAACAGTGCTTGGGGAATGTCTCGACCTTGACGATACAAGTATTCCATACAATTTTCCAGCTTCGCAGAATCGGAGTTTTCGTCATCGTAGACTTCGATCTGATGTCCATGCATCCAATTTTCCGCCCCGCGTAACGTGTTGATTTCGCCATTATGGGCTAAGAAACGAAAAGGTTGCGCCCGACTCCAGCTTGGAAAGGTATTCGTTGAAAAACGAGAATGAGTCAAAGCAATACTCGAAGTCATTTCTGGGCTTTGAAGATCTTTGAAAAACAAGCCAACTTGATAGGCATGCAGCATCCCTTTATAAACAACTGTCTTACTGGACAAGCTGCAGATAGACAGCTCATCGGTATGATATGTTTTTTCCAGTTTACGCCGTAGCCGATAAAGCTGATCTTCAAAGGGACGGCCAGCAGCTACATCGACAGGCTTTTCAATAAAGACTTGCACAAAAGATGGCATGACTTTTTGCGCCCCCGGCCCACACTGATAATAATCATATGGAACGTCGCGCTGCCATAAAACCGTAAAACCCATTTGTTGAATGTCTTTAGTTACTTCTTCTTGGACCTGTGCTGCTCGGAGCTTTTCTTTCGGTAAAAAAAACATCCCAACAGCATAAGCGCCTTTTTCAGGCAATGGGATTCCTGCCTTTTTTGCCCGCTGCTGAAAAAAAGGATCTGGCATCGCCATCAAGATTCCTGCTCCGTCCCCCGTGTCAGGTTCAGCGCCAGTTCCCCCTCGATGATTCATCCGTTCTAACATCGTTAAGGCATTTTGGACGAGCTCTCGGGAATAATGACCATTTTTCTGAGCAATGAACCCCATCCCACAAGCATCTTTTTCAAAAGCGGCATCGTACATCGTTTGGTTCGTTGTTTTCATCATCTCTAAATCACTCATGGAATCACACTTTCTTTCAATTTTCTGAATATTCCGATTTTTAACAGTTTACAACCTGTTTTTCTATCTGGCAAGTTTTTTTTACTTGATCCGATCTCGTTGCTTTCTTCCTTCAAGGGTTACTTACATCCATTGAACAAGTAGTTACTTGTAAATCACAGGCAGGAATCTTCGTCTAATAAGGTTTTTTTATTATACAATAAACTATCGTAAAATTATTGCAAACGAATGAGAATCGTTATCAATTAACGCGGATTTTCTCATTTGGATGTCACAAACAGCTGCTTATGTCCCATTTTCAAGGAACAAGCTTAATTGATTTCAAAAAAAAGATGACCCACAATAGGATCATCTTTTTCCGTTTTTTTATTTTTCAAAGCCTTCTGCAACCGCTTCAGGATAGTTTTCTTTGACAATGGCTGCGCAATGGCCGCAAAGTGTTGGTAGCTGCTCTTCTACACCGACATCCACACGGACTTGACGACAACGTTCGCAGACTTCACCTTCGGCTTTTTCCACTAAGATCGCCACGTCTTCGAATTGATAGGCCGCTTCTGGTGCTGCTTCACCTGCTTCTTTGATCGTTAAGAAGTCCGGTGAAATGATCAGCAACTGAGCGATATCTGAATCAATGGCTTTTAGTAATGCCGCAACCGGTTCGGTTGGATAGACAGTCACTTTTGCTTCAAACGATTTCCCGATCAGCTTTGCATTACGCGCTTCTTCCAATGCTTTTAAGACATTGTCACGGAAATCAAGGAAAGCACGCCATAAATCAAGCAGCTCTTCTTGGTTAGCAAATGTATCATAGCCAGGGAACTCCGCTAATTGGACATATTCCTCTTCTTCTTTCAAATGTGACCAGATTTCTTCTGCCGTATGCGGAATGATCGGCGTTAGTAATTTCGTCAACGCAACCGCTGTTTGATAAAAGACGGTTTGCATGGCGCGACGTTGGAAATCATTTTCAGCTTCGATATAAACGACATCTTTCGCAAAATCCAAATAGAAGGATGACATATCGACTGTCAAGAAGTTGATGACTGTTCGGTAAATATGCAAGAAGTTGTATTTTTCATAACCATCTTCTCGGATCGTTTTGATCGTTTGATTTAAACGAACCATCATGTATTTATCAACAGAACGCAAGTTTTCAAATGGTACGCTGTCTTTTGCTGGATCAAAATCATTCGTGTTAGCCAATAAGAAACGCATGGTATTGCGAATTTTCCGATAGACTTCTGATACTTGATTCAAGATATCCATAGACACGCGAACATCCGCTTCGTAGTCAACACTGCTGACCCAAAGGCGCAAAATATCCGCACCCATTTGGTTGATCACTTTTTCTGGTGCAATGGTATTTCCAAGAGATTTACTCATCTTACGGCCTTCGCCATCTAAGGTGAAGCCTTGAGACAAGACGGCTTTGTATGGTGCGACTTCATTGATCGCAACACTAGTTGTGATACTTGAGTTGAACCACCCGCGATATTGATCAGAACCTTCCAAATACATGTCAGCTGGGAACGTCAATTCTGGACGTTGACGTAACACGGCTTCGTGAGAAGAACCTGAATCAAACCAAACATCCATGATGTCAGTTTCTTTCGAGAATTTACCGTTTGGTGAGCCTGGATGCGTAAAGCCAGCCGGCAGCAATTCTTCGGCTTCTTTTTCAAACCAAATCGTTGAACCATGTTCAGCAAACAAGTTTGCCACATGCTCGATCGTTTCAGGCGTGATGATGGCTTCGCCGTTTTCTGCGTAAAAGATTGGCAATGGTACACCCCACGCACGTTGACGAGAGATCACCCAGTCGCCGCGATCGCGAATCATATTGTATAAACGGGTTTTGCCCCATGGAATGATCCAATCTACTTTTTCGATCTCATCCAAAATGTTTTGACGGAACTTATCAATTGAAGCAAACCATTGTGGCGTTGCCCGATAGATGACTGGTTTTTTCGTCCGCCAATCATGTGGATAGCTGTGAGTAAAGAAGTTTAGTTTTAATAGCGCCCCTTTTTCTTCTAAAAGCTCAGTGATCATTGGATTGGCTTTGTCATAAAAGACCCCTTCAAATCCTGGTGCTTCTTCTGTGAAGACCCCACGGCTATCGACTGGCGATAAGACATCTAGCCCATATTTTTTGCTGACGATGTAGTCATCTTCCCCGTGTCCTGGTGCAGTGTGGACCAAACCAGTACCGGCATCCAATGTCACATGATCCCCTAACATCAACAGAGACGTACGGTCATAGAAAGGATGTTGCGCCGTCATTTTTTCTAATTGATCGCCTGCAAATTCTTGCAATACTTCGACAGATTCCCAACCAATCTCATTCGTCACGGTTTCTAATAAATCTTTTGCCACGACAAATTTACGACCATCAGCCAAGATTTGAACATAGGCAAAGGTTGGATTCACAGAGATTCCTAGATTCGCTGGCAAGGTCCATGGCGTCGTCGTCCAGATAACAAAAGATGTATCTGAATCAAGCAAATCTTTGCCATCTGCGACTGGGAAAGCAACATAGATCGATGGTGATTTCACATCTTTGTATTCGATCTCGGCTTCTGCTAGTGATGATTCACTAGATGGTGACCAGTAGATTGGTTTTAATCCTTTGTAGATATAGCCTTTTTCTGCCATTTTTCCGAAAACGCGAATTTCTGCAGCTTCATAATCGGGCGTCAGTGTGATGTATGGGTGCTCCCAGTCACCAGAAACCCCTAAACGTTTGAAGTCAGCTCTTTGTGTATCCACTTGTGTCAAAGCATATTCTTCACATTTTTTGCGGTATTCTGCCAAGCTCATTTCTTTGCGCTTGATTCCTTTATTTGTCAACACTTGCTCGATCGGCAAACCATGGGTATCCCAACCAGGTACATAAGGGGAACGGAAACCTGACATTGATTTGGAACGTACGATAATGTCTTTACTGATTTTGTTCAATGAGTGTCCGATATGGATGTTCCCATTTGCATAAGGAGGACCATCGTGTAAGACAAAGGTTGGCTTGCCTTCATTTAATTCTTGACGGCGTTGATACAATCGATTTTCTTCCCATTCTTTTTGCCAATCCACTTCGCGGTTCGGCAAGTTGCCTCGCATTGGAAAAGCGGTTTTTCCAAGATGCAGTGTTTCTTTCATTTTCATTCTTGTTTCGCTCCTTTTCGTCTCACTACGTTTCCGTATAATTTCTAAATCCATTGACTCGACCAATCAATTGCTTCTATTGAACGTATCAAAATGGATTGGTTGCCATGACTTCCTTGTGTTTAGGTCTCACTGATTCTAAAAATCAATCCTAGTAATTCCTCGTTTGGTTACTACGCTCCTTATGGTCGCCTAGTACTGTTCATCATCTGCTCTGTTCCGCATTGCGGACCAGAGCAGATGATGAACAGCAAAAAACACGTCCGTCCCTGGCAAGGGACGAACGTGTTCGTGGTACCACCCAAATTTTAATTGTCGTTAGACAATTCTTTGATGATCGGTAACGGGATCAGGCGTCGTTCTCTACTTGAGTCTTTGGATAATCGGCTCTTTAAAGAACGCAACTCACAGATGATCTGATTTCTTACAGGGTTTTATTTGGCTTCCACTCTCCCAAACTCGCTTGAAAAATATAAGAAATTTTTCTGTTCTGTGTCTTAGTTGTTATCTGTTTTGTTCAATTCGTCTAATAAGTTTCTCGCATCATCTAATGTTTTCACTTCAGGGCTTTCGCTTACATCAACGATTTTTTCATCTGATTCAACAACGTCCACATCAAATGTGTCCACTGCTTCTGAGTTTACTCCAGAACCATTTTCACTGTCAAGTTCTTTTGATAAAACTTCTCTGATTACTTGATGGGAATCTTGCACGTAGCTTGAAAATGGCGCCAAAATCTCTTCCCACTCGGGGCTCTTCACTTGTTCTAATTGGGTTTGTAACATAACCAATAAGTTGTTGTGGAAGACTCTGGTTTTCTTCTTCAAGTCATTTGTTTCTGTTGCCAATTGACGGGCATTGTCTGTTGCATCCGTTAAAATCTCTTTGGCTTTTTCTTCCGCTGAGGTCATCAAGGCATGGGCATGTTTTTCTGCAGTAGCAACCATTTCATCCGCACGGTTTTGGGCAGACGTAACGATCACTTCTGATTCTTTGCTTGCGCTTGTTTTTACTTTATCCGCGGTATCTTGAGCCACGATGATGGATTGGTTCAAAGCGTCTTTCAGTTCATTGAAATACTCTAGTTTTTCTTCGGCGTGTTTCAATGATTTCTCTAACTCGCGATTGCGTTGAACCGCTTCTTCATAATCGCGGACGATCATATCCAAAAAGTCATCGACTTCGTCTTGGTTGTATCCTCTCATTTTTACTGAAAAGTTTTTATTTTGAATGTCTAATGGAGTTAATGCCATATTCTATACACCTCTTTGATTTATTTACGTAATACACCTAATAACAATCTAACTTTTTCTTTTTTCGTGGTTCCTTCTAACCCCTGTATTTGAATCCGACCAAATCCTCTTACTGAAACGATATCCAGTAAATCCAGAACAAAATCTGGCCGTAGTGCTTCTGTCCAGTTTACTTTTACTTTTCCTGATTCGATCAACTGTTTCGAACGCTGACGTGAGATGTTGTATACGGCAGAGATCACTGTATCAAGACGCAATGAACTAACCGTTTCTCTTTCCTCGGTCCAGCCATCTTTAGGAACGATCAACTCGGTGTATTTTGTTTCTTCCAAGCGCACCGATACGTTTCCGATTTTATCCACTTGGAGTTGGATAAAATGACTGACTTCAGTAGCAACGAATACTTGCCATATTTCACCATCGGAAAGAATGTCTCCAAAGTATTCCCTCTTGACTCCAGTCCCCATTAACGTGCCTAAAACTTTTCCATGACTCAACACCGTAAATTTTTTCGGGTATTGAATCGTAAACAAAGTCATGTCAAACTCATCGGTGGTGGGCTCATAATAATCGGGATAAATCAAACAACGTCGTCTTTCAGCAGCTTCGTAACCACCAAAAAAGCGGAAGCTTAAATCCGTTGATTGACGAATCAAGCTTTCTAAAATATACGCTTGTCTCGGATCTAAAAAATCAGTTAAGTAAGGCGCATACTGCATTTGCACTTGTTCGATCCATCCTTGAGCGGAATCAATAAAAGGGCGTTCATCGTTTCGAAAATGTTGATAGACATTTGCGTTCACCGATAACCACCCCTTACGTTAAAATAAAATTGATTGTAAGATCAATATCAATGCTTGTGATGCTAGCTGTAAGACGATAATTGCAAACGCAATCGTAAAATCAATACCAGCAAAACTTAATTTCAATCGATCAAATAAACTCAAATACGGTTCACACACTTTTGCTAAGAAACGGCCAAAAGCGGATTGATACCCTCCTGGAAACCAAGACAAAAGTGCATAGATCACTAATAAAATGGTATACAGATAAACAGCATCACTTAGTAATTTAACGAATCTCAAAAATAAAATTGGCGTTCCTCCTCACTTTAGATATCAAAAAAATTGGTATCTGCTAATGTTTGGGCAGTGCCTTCAATTTCCATACCCTTAGGCGTGCAAAGAAAAATTTCATCGCCAACACGCTTGATATCACCATCTTCAGCGTACACTGTTCCTGTTAAAAAATCAACTATTCGACGAGCTTGGTACTCTTCAATTAAATGAAAATTAACAAGTACAGCATCCCCATTGATGACCTGCTTGGCAATCCCCATCGCTTCAGAATAGACGCGTGGCTCTACGATCGTTATTTTACCAGCTGCTTGTGCGGGTGTTTCTTTTGCTTTTGTTTCTTTGACTCTCGTATTGCTTCTTTGTTGTGCCATCGGAACGACTTTTTCTTCCGTCTTCGTCACCGGTCTTACCCGTTCAGCCGCAGCTGAGGCTTGTTGATAGACAGCTGCTTGTGGTTGCTGTCTGTATTGATAGGCTTGATTTTGTGGTTGACTTGTTGTACGTGTTGCCGCTTGGCCAGATGCATACGTATTCGTGGTTGCTCTGGGGGCTGTAAAAGCTCCTCCTTGGTTCACAGCTTGTTTAGACGCTGTGCGTGCCGGTTCTTCCGTGGCAAATGTTTCTTCGTAGTAATCTTCTTCGTCAGTCAATCCAAAAAAATTGGTCAGTTTCTCTTTGAGCGACATCGGTCAACCTCCTTTTTTATTGAAATAATGCTGTTCCTACACGAATAAATGTTGCACCTTCTTGAATCGCAATGGGAAAATCATTACTCATTCCCATACTCGTTTCTAAGCAAGGGGCATGTGTAAGATGCAGGTCAGCGATCTGTTGTTGAATCCTTTTTAATTCTTTAAAAATCTGATGCTGCTCGTCTTTGGAAGCAGTGAGCGGGGCCATCGTCATCAATCCAACAACACGAATTTTGTCGAACGAAGCAAGTGCTTCAATAAAAGCCATTACCTCTTCAACAAAAATCCCTTGTTTCGTTGCTTCCTGCGAAACATTCACTTCCACAAAGCAGTTGATCGGATGCTCTGCTCGTTTTTGAATTTCTTGTGCCAGTTTGATTGAATCTAACGCATGGAAAAAATCAATCTCATTTATAATTGATTTTACCTTTCTGCGTTGCAAATTGCCAATAAAATGCCAACGGACATCTGGATAATCCTTTAGTGCTGCCTTCTTTTCAAGTAGTTTTTCTACTCGATTTTCTGCACAATCCCGCACACCATTTTCTAAAAGGACTCTTGTTGTTTCTGTATCGACGGATTTTGTCACAGCTGTCAAACAGACATCATTGGCATTTCTAGAAACAAGAGCACAGGAATCCTGTATCTCTTGCTGAATCTTGTGCAAGTTCTCAGAAATCATGTGCTCTGCCCCCTAGCGTTTACGACGGAAAAATGGTGGTGTGCTTAATTCGTCGTCATCATTCGAACGTACTTCATCACGGCTGAAGGTATCGAATTCTTTCTTTTCTACATTTTCAAATGTGTTTTCTTCTACTTTAGGTCGTACATTTTGTTCTTTGCGGATATCCCAATCACCAAAGCCATTGCTTTCTTCTGCTTGCGCTGGGCGTGCTTGATCCATATCTAATGTTGGTTTTTGAGGGATAGAATGAATTTGACCTTGGCTTTGTCTGCTAGAGCGAGAACCCCGTTCTTTTTTTGAAGGGTCAATGCCGGTTGCAATGACAGTCACACGGATCTCATCGCCTAAGTCTTCATTGATTGATGTACCTAAGATAATGTTTACGTCGCCTGTTGCCGCATGAGCGACGATATCAGAAGCATCTTGTGCTTCAAATAAAGTCATATCCAATCCGCCAGTGATGTTCAATAGCACTTGTTCTGCGCCATCGATTGACGTTTCTAGTAATGGTGAAGAGATCGCTTTTTTCGTTGCTTCGATTACACGTTCTTCCCCGCTAGCAACACCGATTCCCATCAAGGCTGTGCCTTGATTTTCCATTACTGTTTTCACATCAGCGAAGTCTAAGTTGACATAGCCAGGTGCAGTGATCAAGTCTGAGATCCCTTGAACCCCTTGACGCAAGACATTGTCTGCTTCACGGAATGCTTCAAGCATTGGCGTTTTCTTGTCAACAACTTCTAATAAACGGTTGTTTGAGATGATCAATAAGGTATCGACATTCTCTTTTAATTTAGCGATGCCTTCAGCCGCAAAACGGCCACGTTTTGGTCCTTCAAATGTAAACGGACGAGTAACGACACCGACTGTCAACGCGCCGATTTCTTTAGCGATTTTCGCTACGATCGGTGCAGCACCTGTTCCGGTTCCGCCACCCATACCAGCGGTAATGAAAATCATGTCTGCGCCTTCTAATGATTCGCGAATAGAATCTTCACTTTCTTCCGCTGCTTTTTGACCAACTTCTGGTTGAGAGCCAGCACCAAGTCCGCGGGTATATTTAGGGCCTAATTGAATGACTGTTTCTGCTTTTGAGTTTTTTAACGCTTGAACGTCAGTGTTGGCTGCAATAAATTCTACGCCCTTGACATTTTCTTCGATCATACGATTAACTGCGTTGCCGCCACCGCCACCGACTCCGATGACTTTGATCACAGCGCCGTCATTGATGTTATTATCAATTGAAAATTCCATAATTTATCTTCCTCCTGAGAATCGTTTTAGATTATTCAAAGATATTTGAGAAGAAATCTTTTACTCGGTTTGTGATCGACTCACCTTTTTTCTCTTCTTCTGCTTCTTCATAAGTTTCTTCTGGCGCTTCATATTGTTCGTAATGCACTTCTTGTTGTTGAATAGCAACGGGCTGTTGCGCCACTGTTTTTTCACCAGTGATCGCACTTTTGGCAAGCTGGTACACTTCGCTTAAGTTTGCCGAATAGTCAACGATACTGATCACATTCGTGAAAACAGGATTTCTAAGTCCCATATGATTAGGAACATAAAGCTTGACGTTTGTTTCGAATACTTCTTGAGCAAGATCTACGACACCAGGAAGACTTGCAGCGCCACCAGTCAAGATCACGCCACCCGGTAAATCAAGCCCATCGATTTCGTCTAGGACTTCTTTTGATTTGGTGAAGATTTGTTCCATACGGGCTTCAATGATTTCTGATAAATAGCGTTCATCGATTTTCACTGGTTCTGATTTTCCGATCACATCAACCGGAAATTCTTCACTGGCTGAAGTGCGTTCAGGATACGCATCCCCATAATTGATCTTCAATGCTTCTGCATTGTTGAAAGAGGTATTTAAAACCGTCGAAATGTCTTTTGTGACAAATTCGCCGCCCTCTTGGTTCACATGAGTGAATTTCAATTGCTTGTCGTGCATCGCTGCTGTGGTTGTTTGGCCGCCACCAATGTCGATGACGATCGTACCAAAATCTTTTTCACCGTCTGATAAAATCGATTCTGTTAGTGCTAATGGCGTAATGACTACTTCATTAACAATCAAACCAGATTTTTCAACACATTTGCGAATGTTGTGAATGATGGTTTTTGGTCCTGTATACACAACACCAAACATTTCTAGGCGAACCCCGATCATGCCACGAGGATCTTTGATTCCTTCAAAACCATCAACGGTAAATTCCTGCGGTAAAATAGCAATGATCTGTCTTTCAGGAGGGGTAGAACGAACGAGTGCTGCGGAGGCAACATTACGCACGTCTTCGTCGGTGATCTCTTTTGATTCACTATTGACAGCGATCATTCCTTGACAATTTTCCACTTCAAGAAGATTGGCTGGTACACCAACACTTACACTGCGAATTTGAATTCCTGCTTTTTCTTCTGCTTGTCTTACTGCTCTTTGAATGGCTTGTACCGTTTTATCGATATCTACAATGATCCCACGGTTGATTCCTTCTGATTTTGCATTACCTACACCAATGATATTCATTTGGCTGTCAACGTATTCGGCTACTACAACTTTTACAGATGTCGTACCGATATCAAGGCCAACATACATTCCCGTTTTTGCCATGGATGGGGTTCCCTCCTACTTAAATTGGATATATAGCGAACCATCACAGTCCGTTTTTAGAGTTCATTCGAATAATTTGTTCACTGTTACCAATTCTACCATATAATGGCGCTTTTTAGAAACAAGTTAATGAAAAAAACTCTTGAATTTTTCCTAAGAATCACTATCAGCTGTTTGATTTTCGTCTGCATCGTCTTCTTGTGTATTTGAAATTGGGTAAGTAAAGATTCCAACTTCCATATCCACAATACTGTCCTCGGTCAAATCTTTGGCAATTTGCGGATAATACTGCATTTGACTCACCATATTCGAAATGTTGACGATCACTTGATTGCCATCATTCATAAAGAGAGTCAGCAGCTCATCATTGCTGTCACGGGGGGTATATTTGATTTGAGAAACGCCATCGCGAATTTCTGAACTTAATTCTTGATAGGCACTAAGTGTTGCTTTGATTTTATCTTCAGCCGAAAAATTTTCTAAAACCGGCAATCCTTCCACTGGCTGCTCACTGATTTCATCTAACACAACGCCATTTTCTAAAACCGGCGCATAGCCACCATCTTGGGCTAGTAAAGCAACTTCTTGAAATTCAGTGACAGTGATATCGAAGCGATTGATACCAGATAGAGAAATTGAGGCATTTTTTATACGTGGCAATTCTTTTTTGATGGCAGACACGCTTTGATTACGTTCGAAAAATTGCGGCCACATCTCTTCATTGACGGTTAGATCCGAATTTTCGAGAATTGCTTCTGCGGATACTTCATGATTGCCTTTGACGACCACATTCGCCAAACGACTAAGGGGCGAAACGAAATACAAAACAATCAATAAAGGAATCATCAACAATCCAATAATCAAGGCTAAACGGCGAATCAACACTTGGTTGCGGTACGCCTTTAGGTTAGGCAGCCGATCAGCAAAGGAGCGGGCCTTATTTTCTGGCTCTGGCAATGCTTCCTTCTCATCAACGGACTCTTCCATTGCTTCATCTGCTTCAAAAAATGCTTCTTCTTGCTCGTCTTCATGGTCTTTGGACGTATCTTCTGTTTCTTCAGGAGCAGGAGAAGACCAAGCTGGCTGATTGCCTTTTTCTTGCAAATACTTTAGATTTTCTTTTTGCCAAGGGGTCAACTCTTCCGTTGACGAGGGGGTTTGATCATCATGAGGTGTTTTGTCTTTACTAATGATAATCGCTCCTTTCTATCCCACACATTGTACTATTTGATTACCTCTTGCACAAGTCGAAATAATCGTTCTGAGGCATCGCTGATCCCTTGTTCTTTTGAGGCTTTTGCCATCTTACTACGAAGGGCTTCATCTTGCATGATACTGTCTACTGCTTCCACGAGGTTTTGACTGTTTAGTTCATGATCGGCAATCATTTTGACTGCTCCTGCATTGGCTAAACTTTGGGCGTTCTTCGTTTGGTGGTCATTGGTCACATAAGGACTAGGAATCAAAATCGCTGGAATCCCTAATGCAGTGAATTCTGCGATCGATGTGGCTCCTGCTCGTCCAATCAACAAATCACTATTTGCCATCACTTCTGCCATCTGATCAATGTAAGGGCGAATACTGATATTAGGAAAGGCATCTTTTGACATGCCGATTTTTTCTTCGATCTCTTTGTAATACCGTTCACCTGACGCATAGAGAAGCTGATACTCTTTTTGAGCAAACAGCGGCAGCGCATCAATGATCGCTTGATTGATTTTCAGTGCTCCTTGACTCCCACCAAAAACCAAGACCGTCTTTTTCGCCGGATTTAAATCATAGGAAGACAAGATCGCTGACTTTTGACTGTTGCGTACTTCTTGACCTCGAGGATTCCCCACCAGCACTGTTTTCTTCGCTGGAAAGTACTGGGACGCATCGTGAAAGGCAATGGCGATTTTATCCACATATTTGGTTAGAAATTTATTCGTGATTCCGGGAACACTATTTTGTTCATGAATAATTGTAGGTATTTTCAACTTCGCTGCAGCAAAGACCACCGCGCCAGAAACGTAGCCGCCGGTGCCGATCACCACATCCGGTTGAAACTCCTTGATGATTTTTTTGGCTGCGTAATAACTTTTCATGAAAAGTTGGATCGTTTTTACATTATCGAAGGACAACTTACGCTTAAAGCCTTGGATTTCTAATGTTTTAAAAGGAATACCTGTTGGAGGGACGATTTTATTTTCCAAGCCCCTTGTTGCACCAATGTATAAAAATTCGGCTGTCGGGTCAATCTCTTTTACATAATCGACAAAAGACAACGCTGGATAAATATGTCCGCCAGTACCGCCGCCAGTCACAAGTATTTTCATATCCGTCACTCATTTCTATTTAAGTTCTGCTACGGCCGCCATAAATTTGTCGCCGCGAACTTCAAAATTAGGGTATTGATCCCAACTTGCATTCGCAGGTGACAATAAAATCGTATCTCCAGCAGCACTTAAAGAAAAGGCTAATGGGACGGCTGTTTCAACATTGTCTGTCATTTCAATTGTTTTTACCCCTGCTGCTTGAGCAGCAGCGGCTAATTTTTCCTTTGTTTCACCAAACAACACGATGGCTTTTAGCCCTTTTAGTGCGGGAACTAAGTCATCAAAGCTGTTCCCCCGATCCAGACCACCTGCCAATAAAATCAGTTTCTCATTGTCAAAGCCGCCTAATGCCATTTCTGTGGCTAGAATGTTTGTTGCTTTGGAGTCATTGAAAAATTTCACCTGATTGATGGTGGTGACATACTGAGTCCGATGGGGCACGCCTGTAAAGGTTTGTAACGCTTGCTTAATGGCTTCGTTTGGCATATCGCAAAGTTTACCGACAGCAATCGCTGCTAATGCATTTTCAATATTATGATCTCCTGGCACGCCAAGTTCATCAGCTGCCATAATCACTTCTTCTTTATAATAGAGGATACCGTCAAGCATGTACGCGCCTGCTACTTTTTCCTTGGTGGAAAAAGGAATGATTTGCGCTTTTGATTTTGCCGACAGTGCTTCTAGTTCTGGCTGGTTCCAGTTGATCACCAAATAATCATCTGCAGTCATTCGCTGTTGCAACCGCCACTTTGCTAGGACATACTCTGGACGACTGCCATGGTAATCGATATGGGCTTCATAAATATTGGTGATCACGGCGATTTTTGGTCGCAAAGTATCGATCCCCATCAATTGGAAGCTAGACAATTCCATGACTAATCGGTCTTCCGCTTTGGCCGTTTGAGCAACGGAACTTGCAGGAAACCCAATGTTCCCAGAAAGCAGTGCCTGCCCTTTTTGCATCCCTGCGTTTAAGACATTGGCGATCATGGTCGTTGTGGTGGTTTTTCCGTTCGTACCAGTAATGCCGATAATCGGAGCCTCAGAGATTTGATACGCTAGCTCCACTTCCGTGATTACAGGAATTTTTTTCTCTAAAGCTTTTTGAACAAGGGGCTGTGAATAAGGGATTCCTGGATTTTTCACAACTAACGAAAAGCCTTCATCCAATAATTCGATTGGGTGGCTGCCAGTGATCACTTTGACCCCTAACGCCAAAAGATCTTGTGCTTCGGGATTTTCAGCAAATGGCTTGCCGTCATTAACGGTCACAAGTGCGCCCAAATCATGTAACAATTTGGCCGCACTGAATCCACTACGCGCTAATCCTAGCACAAGAACTTTTTTATTTTGATATGTTTTAATTTTTTTCATTTTCTTCATCTCCTACCATACAAGGGCTATTGTGAGCAACGAGCAACCTAACGCAATACACCAAAAAACAGTGTCGATCTTCCACTCAGACCATCCGCTCATTTCAAAATGATGGTGGATGGGTGACATCTTGAAGATTCGTTTGCCCGTTAATTTGAATGAGGCAACTTGCAGCATCACGCTTGCTGTTTCACAAACATAGACCAGTCCGACAAGCAAGAGGGTCCATTCTTGGTGTAAAAGAATCGAAATTGCTGCCAGCAGACCGCCTAAAGCCAGCGAGCCGACATCCCCCATAAAAATTTTAGCCGGTTTGCGATTGTACGGAAAGAAGCCGATCAATCCGCCAATGATTGCTAGACAAACGATCAATACATCGATTTGATCTTGCCGCCAAGCAATCAGTGCGTAAGTTGAAAAAGAAATCGTGCCCAGTCCTGCGACCAGACCATCGATACCGTCGGTCAAGTTGACTGCATTTGAAAAACCGACCAGCCAAAAGATGACGAACAATCCGTAAAAGATCGACAGTGGCACATCGATCCCAAAGAAATTTAACACGTCTGCATTGCCTTCCGCTCGAAAAACAAAGTAAAAGACGAGTCCACCTAAAATTTGTCCAATCAATTTTTGCAGCGAGTTTAAGCCCATATTTCTTTTGCGGAAAATCTTGATGAAATCGTCAAGAAATCCTAATGCACCATAAACCAAGGTAATGAACAAAAGAATGAACAATGAAGCAGTCAGTTGATTTTGCCATGCCCCTACCCAAATTGCAGTGATCATTGCAGAAATCAAAAATACAAACCCACCCATCGTTGGTGTACCAGCCTTTACGTTATGCCATTTAGGGCCGTCACCACGTATTTCCTGTCCGTATTTCTTCATTTGAAAATAGCCGATAAACAAAGGCATTGCGGCTGTTACGATCGCAAAGCCACTTGCCAAAGGTAATATCATCTCTGTCCATTCCATATCGTTCTCTCCTATTATTCTATTCGTTTTCGCTTAGTGTAAACTTGATCGATTGTCCCGATAACTCAGTATAAGGCTCCACGCTCTGTTTGGTACAATAGCCGTCCCCTTCAAAACTGACGTCCACATTCAACAGACTGCCAAATTTGATCAAATCTGCTTTGGACCAGGAGGTCGTATCAGGCATGTAATACTTGTCGCTATCCGTAATCAGCAGTACTCGTCCGCCAGGCATGATCGAAGTGCCACTGTCAACGGACTGTGCGATGACCTTCTCGCCATCACCGATGACAACAGGGGTCAACCCAGCTTTTTGAACGTCAGTTGCCGCTGATTCTGTATCAAGATTACGATAATCCCCTACAGTCGTTTCACTACCTGAGGTTGTACTATCTTCTAATGCAGAATTTTTCAGATCCATGACTCGTTTCATCAATGGATTGGCAATTTCACCCAACACGGTGCTTTCGTGCTTCTCTGGCAATTTGATCGTCAAATACAAAATATATTCAGGTTCTTCTGAAGGAAACATCAAAACAACAGAATACAGATAATTGGTACCACCAGACAAATACTTACCGGTCGTTGGATCGGCTACTTGGGCTGTCCCCGTTTTCGCGGAAATATTGTAGCCCGGTAGTTCATAGACACCATAAGCACTTCCGTAATTTTCACTTTCGACAACATCACGCATATATTCCCGTACTTTTGTTGCCGCTTCTGCTGTGATGGGATGGCCAACTTCTTCTGGTTGTGTGACCGTTTCTTCTCCTGTATTGCCATCAACGATTTTACTAATAAATTGTGGTTTTAACATCGTTCCGTTATTTGCCACCGACGTAAAGGCCTGCATCATTTGGAAATTCGTCACACCAATCGCTTGACCAAATGACGTCATCGCTTGGCTGACAGGGTTATCCTCTGGTGTAATCCCAGTATTTTCGTTAGGCAATCCTGAATAGGTACTGCGACCAAAACCAAATTCTTTTAAGTATTGTTGCCAACGATCTGCCATTCGCTGTTCCAAGGTCACCATTCCAATATTACTCGACCATGAAAGTGCTTGGCGCATCGTCAGTGTTCCTTTTTGACCGAAGTCCCAGTCGTTGATGGTTGCATCATAAAGTTTCATTCCATCAGGGCTTGGGGTAAAAGTTTCGTTTTCATTAAAGATCCCTTGATCGATCGCTGCTGCCGTCGTCAAGATCTTCATGGTTGATCCTGGCTCGTAGTTGTCCTCAACTAATAGGTTTTGCCAATCATTGATGGAATCCAAATTTTCTGGATTATAGGTTGGCCGCTGCGCCATCGCCACGATCTCACCCGTTTTTGCATCCATCAAGTTCGCTGTTAAGTTTTCTGGTTTGTTTTCTTTAAAGACACTGTCCATCAGCGTTTCCAAGTAGCTTTGGATTCGACTATCGATGGTCGTATAGACGTCTTTTCCATCCACCGCTGCAACAGTTTCGGCTACGGTTCCTGGCAACGGATTTTGATTGTTATCTTTTTGATAAACGATCTCGCCATCGGTCCCAGAAAGCACGTCATTGTACGCAGCTTCTAGTCCCGTTTTCCCAACTAGACCAGTATCGTCATCATTGGCAACAGCATACCCGATAAAGTGAGAAGAAAAGACACCATTCGGATAAAGACGAGCTGGATGACTGTCAAAATGAAAGCCAGCAATCCCTTCTTTTTCCATTGCATCTTCAATCGCATTCTTTTGTTCTAATGTAATATTGTTCCCCTTGCTTCCAAAAGAAACACGCCATAATTGTTGCTCAAGCCCTTCTTCTAATGTATTGACTGCTGTTTCTTGGTCGATGGACAATACATCCGACAAGATTTTGCCCAATTTATTGAAGTTTGCTTTTTCTGCAAAAAGATTCTTTTTGCCATCTTTGTAATTTTGGTTCAAAACAGCGTAAATTGAATAGGAAGTCACATCTTCAGCAATTGGAATCCCATTGCGGTCATAGATCGTTCCACGTTTCGCTTTGATGACTTCACTGCCTTCATAAAGATTTTTCGTTTTTTCAGCTAAGGAAGTCCCAGCGACATCTCCGACAATGACGATGTAGCTCAAACGCGTGACAAACAAAAAGAACAATCCAATACTCGTAGCAAAGAGAATAATACCTACTTTTTTGCGATTGTTCGTTGTAGTTTGATTGTTCTTTTTTAAGTATTGCTTGAATTTATCTGTTAACTTCATTTAGTCCACTTTCCTTAAATTGCCGTCATCGATCGACAATCCATTATCCTCAGCAATCTTTTGGATGCGCTCGGTTTTAGAAAGTTCATTTTTCTCTTGTTCCAACTGTTCTGCTTGTGTTGTTTTTTCATTGATATCCGATTGGATCAAAGAAATATCGTGTTCGACTTGACTGATATTGGTTCGAATATTGATGGTCAAGATCGCCAACGTCAATACAGAGATGATCACAAAGGCAGCGATCAGTTTTTCCAGAGTAGAAATGCTTTTTAACCGACGAGCCGGAGATGCTGGTACGCGGATGACCTCAGGACGCTGGGGATCAGTAGGCAGTTTTTCAGTTGTCGGTTCAGAGTGTTCCATAGGTTGTGATTCAAGTGGTTCTCTGAATTCATAGTCATGAACTTTTAGTTCTGCCATAGTTGTTACCCTTCGCTTTCCTTGATTTTTTCCGCGATTCGCAGTTTCGCACTGCGAGAACGATTATTTTCAGCTACTTCTTCCTCAGTTGGAAGTAGTGGTTTTCTTGTTATAAGTTTAAGTGTTGGTTGGAATTCTTCTGGTATCATCGGCAAACCTGGCGGCATATCCTTCGGTGTGCTGTATTCCTTGAACATCGATTTCACGATGCGATCTTCTAAAGAGTGAAACGTGATGACACTCACACGTCCGTTGACTGCTAAAAGATGAATCGCTTGTTCAAGTGATTCTTCAATCACACCTAGCTCATCATTGACTGCAATGCGAATGGCTTGGAAAACCCGTTTTGCAGGGTGTCCGCCTTTTCTTCTTGCTGGCGCCGGAATGGCTGTTTTGATGATATCGACCAACTCACCCGTTGTTTCGATTGGATGATCTTGTCGCACCCGCTCGATTTCACGAGCGATTTGTTTCGAGAATTTTTCTTCTCCATAACGGAAGAAGATTTTGACTAATTGGTGGTAGTCGAATTGATTGACTACTTCATAGGCAGTCAATGCTGCAGTTTGATCCATCCGCATATCCAGCGGTGCATCTTGGTGGTAGCTAAAGCCGCGTTCGGCTTCATCTAATTGGGGTGAGGAAACACCTAAATCGTACAAAATCCCATCGACTCGGCTCACACCGTGTTGATGCAACGCTTCCTTTAAATAGCGGAAATTACTTTTAATGAACGTAACCATTCCTTTAGCAACATATGGTGCTAAACGTTCTTTCGCATGATCGATAGCAGTTTGGTCTTGATCAAAAGCAAAGAGATGTCCCTCTTCAGACAGTTGCGACAATAAATATTCACTATGACCGGCTCCACCTAATGTACAATCGACATAGACGCCTTCTGGACGAATCTTTAACCCATCAACGGTCTCCTGTAGCATAACGGTGTAGTGTTGAAAATCTGCCATGTGTTTTTTCCTCTTCCTATCAAGCCTATAAGCCAAAATCAATCATTGTTTCAGCAATTTCATCAAAGTTTTCTTCTGCTTCTTCAGAGAATGCTTGCCAACGCGTTTCATCCCAAATCTCGATTCGGTTTGAAACGCCGATGATCACACAGCTTTTGGTAAGGTCTGCATGATTTCTCAATGTAACAGGGATATTGATTCGTCCTTGTTTATCGATTTCGCACTCTGTTGCAGCAGAATAAAAGAAGCGGACAAATGTCCGAGCGTCCTTTTTCGCTAAAGGCATTTCGTTTAGTTTTTCTTCAAGTTTTTCCCATTCAGATAAGGGGTAGCCAAATAAACAGCCATCTAATCCACGTGTCACAACAAATTTTTCTCCGAGTTTTTCTCGTAGTTTTGAAGGGACGATTAGTCGGCCTTTTGCATCTATCGAATGTTGAAATTCACCCATAAACATCGATAAATAACCCCCGATCTCCACCTGATATTCACAGTCTACCACAATCCCCCACTTTCTACCACAAATTATATGAAATTTGAAAGGGAAGTTGTTTGACTTTTCTTTACCAAATGAGGAAAAAGAGGAAAACCGACTACTTAAAGTTTTTAAAAAAACTTTAAGTGAAAAAATGGGCGTTTATCAAGAGTCAAAACACTATAAGTAACTAACAATATTTAGAATGATCAAAACGACATGAAAAATGATCGTAAATAGAAAAATACTACGCCAATACATCTTTAAATAGCGACCATATTGGATCTCCTCATAGTAATATGCCTGAAAAACTGCCAGCAGAATCCCTAATAAAAAAATGGAGATCAAATAGTACAATGTGATCGCTTGATCAAAAGTATACTTTGATAATTGATGAATCCCGACCATCAAAAACGGTACTGCTAAATCCGGTGCCTTCACGTGGTAACGATCATTCAAGGACAACGCAGAAACAATGAACCGACAGGCGAAATAGACGAGCACAGGGAAGATATACCAAAACAAAACGATTGGATTAAATCCAGACATACAGCAAAATCCTTTCTAACAACTAGTGTCACTATACTTTATTTTCTTTACATCCGTGTTTCAGTTCTTTTAAAAATCTGAGCTGGAATAAGACAGTCATGAAATTTTTTAAGGAGCCTCTTTGTTCACCAGCTGACTTTTGAAAGTCTTGAAGAATGCATTTCTTTACCTATTAAAACAGAAGGGCGTATCTTCAACAAGTCTATCTTGCCATTCTAATGATTTTTTTTGTCCTGAAATTGAAAATTTCTTAATTTCTCCTTGGTTCAACTTGAGTTCTTGTGTATTTGAGGGTAAACTGTCACTAGAATAACTCTAAAAGGTGGATTAGAATGAACGAGAAAAAACCAAAAAGTACCTTTGCAAAAATCACGCAAGTCGTGATCTGGACCATGCTTATTCTCACTGTTGGCTCGATTTTCTTAGCAGCATACACAAGTATTATGGGTTAATCCTATTAAAAAAGTGCCCTTTTCCAAAATGATGGCTTCCATCTTTTGGAAAAGGGCACTTTTTTTACAGCAAGGGTGACACAAGGCGTGCCAAACCTTCTTTGATTTTGATCGTCAGCTTTCTTTGCTGATACGCTTCGATCGTTAAGTGCTTAGAATCGATCGAATCCGCCAGAAACGCTTCTTTCGTTTGCGTCGCGAGTTGTGCATCGTAGATGATCGTATTGACCTCAAAGTCTAAACGAAACGATCGGACATCGATATTTGCTGAACCAATCGAAACGAGCCCACTGTCAATGATCATCGTTTTTGCATGCATAAACCCTTTCTCATAGGTTTCGATGACTGCCCCAAAATGCAGCAGCTCAGCCGCAAAGGAATAGGTCGCCCAATATACCAAGGGATGATCCGGTTTGTTAGGGATTTGTATATGGACTTTCACCCCAGAAAGCAGTGCCAACTTCAAGGCATTGTGAATGGCTTCATCCGGAATATAATAAGGTGTTTGGATCAAGATTTCCTTTTTGGCTAAGTTGATCATTTTCAGATAGGTCATTTTGATTTCTTCATGTTCCGTATCAGGACCACTCGTAATGACTTGGGCTGCAACTGTCCCGACTTGTTTAATTTCAGGAAACAAGGAAGGATCATATTTGATCTCCAACGCATGTTGTGAATTCCAATCCATCAAAAACCGATTTTGCAGCGAATAGACAACTGAACCGGCAATTCGCAAGTGATTGTCTCGCCAATAACCGAATTTTTCCACTTGCCCTAGATATTCATCTCCCACATTAAAACCGCCTGTATAGCCAATTTCTCCATCGATCACCACGATTTTCCGATGATTTCGATAATTGATTCGCGGATTGACATAAGGAACGAATAAAGGAAAGAAGAAGGCAATTTGACCGCCATGTAGACGCAACTCATCAAAAAACTTCAATGATACTTGGGTGCTGCCCCACGCATCTAATAAGACTCTTACTTTTACGCCTCGCTTCGCCGCGCGCACCAGTGCCTCTTTGACTTCATTTCCCAATGTATCACTGCGATAAATGTAATATTCCATATGAATGTGATTTTTTGCCTGTTCGATATCCGCGATCAAGGCATCAAATTTCTGCCGTCCGTCGGTATAAAGCGTCATACTATTCGCTGTCGTATACAGGGATTGCCCAAAGACTGTCAACAGGTAGACCAGCTGCTGCACTTCTACCTGCGCGGTCGGCGGATGCGGAAACAGCTGACGAGCGAGGGCTTGTTTTTGTTCTTCTAATTCAACATTCAGCCCCACCTTTGCCTGTGAGCGCATATCAAAGATCTTTTCTTTAGAGATCCCTCTACCAAAGAAAAAGTAAAGCACAAAGCCAACGATTGGAATGAACATCAAGACCAAAAGCCAGGCCCACGTTTGAGCAGTCTGCCGCCTTTCTCTGAAAATGATAATGATTGATAACAAAATATTGACTATAAATAAAATGGTTACCAAATTATCCATTACAACCATTTCTCCACCTCTTCCCCGATTTCCCGCTACTAAAGCATATCAAAAAATAGTACCTAAAGTAAAGAAACACTGTGATGAAACAAAAAAAGCCGATCTTGACGATCGACTAAAAAAACATCGGTTTAGAATTTTAAGAAACGGCGCATTGATAAGACGGAACCAAGTGAACCGATCACGATCCCAATCAGCGCCATTACACCGCAAACTTGTAATAGAAACATATTTGGTGCAATTAAACTGTAATTTGAACGCAGTAAGGATGGATTGACCATTGCATAAACTTGGTGGTAGCCGAAGTACATTAATGCAATCGGAACGATCGAACCTAAGAGTCCGATCCAGCCGCCTTCAAGGAAGAATGGCCAACGAATGTAGCCGTTTTTCGCCCCCACCAGACGCATGATCTGAATTTCTCTTTGACGAGACAAAATCGTGATCCGAATCGTATTAGAGATCAGGAACATTGCCACAAAAATCAATAAGACAGCAGCAGCTAAGCCCCAAGTCCGCACAGCAGCAGACAATTCAAAGATTCGGTCAGAAGAATCTCCGCCGTAATCGGCTTTGAAAACATTTGGCAATTCGCCAGCTTGCTCAGCGATCTCTGTCGTATACTCTGGATCTGTTGCACTGACGACAAACACGTTATACAGCGGATTGCTGTCGCCTTCGAACAAGTTCCATGAATCCCCCATTGCATCTTGGATCTTCTGCAACTCTTCGTCTCGGCTAGAAAATTTCACTTCTGAAACGTTCGGCAGATCATTTAAGGACTGTTCCAAAGCATCCATGTCTTCTTGTTCCGTACCAATATCAACGAAAACCGAAACGTCCACATTCTCGCGAATGTCTTCGGCTAGTTTTGTTGCATTTAAGATTACACCTAGAAAAATACCGACTAATGTCAGTGTGATCGTTACCGCACTCAATGACGCAATAGTCATCCAGCCGTTACGCTTTAAACTTTTGATACTCTCCAGGAGATGACGGAAAAATGTTCTAATCATCGTAACCATATTCTCCTTCCGCTTGGTCGCGAATAATGCGGCCATTTTCAATCGCGATCACGCGATGACGAATCGTATTTACGATCGTACTATTATGGGTCGCCATAACGACCGTTGTTCCTTGGGCATTGATCCGATCAAGCAGCTTCATGATTTCCCATGAGTTTTCAGGATCTAGATTCCCCGTTGGTTCATCCGCAATCAATACTTTCGGCGTATTTACGATGGCACGAGCGATCGACACCCGCTGTTGTTCCCCACCGGAAAGCTCACTTGGAAATACCCGCACCTTATGTTTCAGGCCGACCAAGTCTAACACTTCCATCACCCGTTTTTTGATATCACGAGGTTTGCGGCCGATAACTTGCATTGCATAAGCAACATTTTCAAAGACCGTTTTCCGTGGTAAAAGTTTATAATCCTGAAAGACCACGCCGATTTCCCGACGCATCAATGGGATCTCGCGGTTTTTCATGCCGACCAAATCATATCCTGCGACATTCAAAACGCCTTTAGTTGCTTTTTCTTCCCGATACATCAATTTGATAAAGGTTGATTTACCGGCACCCGATGGGCCCACGACATAAACAAACTCTCCTTGATCAATTGAAATCGAAAGGTTACGGATAGCAGTCGTACCATTAGAGTACTTTTTCATTATATCTTTCATTTCTATCATACAGCTATCTCTCCATCTCAAATTTTCATTCTGGCTTATTATAGCATGAATATATTTCACCTTGCTTGCAACAGATTACAATTATGTTTCAATCTGTTTAAGTCACACAAGGTTATTTTTGATTCAGTTTCAGCTTCAAATACGCGTCGATAAAGCCATCCAAATCGCCATCCATGACTGCCTGTACATTCCCAGTTTCGAAATTCGTTCGGTGATCTTTGACCATCGAATAGGGATGGAAGACATAAGAACGGATTTGCGAGCCCCAACCAATTTCTAACTGCTCGCCTCGCAAAGCTGCTGCCTCTTGCTCTTTCTTTTCCACTTCTAATTGATACAGCTTGGCTTTCAACATCCCCATCGCTTGCTCACGGTTTTTCAATTGTGAGCGCTGGGCTTGGCTAGCAACGACCGTTCCTGTCGGAATATGGGTGATCCGCACAGCAGATTCGGTTTTGTTGATGTGCTGTCCACCCGCACCACTTGCGCGGTACGTATCGATTTTCAAATCATCTGAGTTGATTTCCACATCGATCGCCCCATCTAATTCTGGCATCACATCCACCGAGCAAAATGACGTGTGCCGTCTCTTGGCTGAATCAAAAGGTGAGATCCGAACTAAACGATGAACGCCTTTTTCCGATTTCAAATACCCATAGGCGTTGTGGCCTTTTACAAGTAAAGTGACACTTTTGATCCCCGCTTCATCACCAGCTTGATAGTCGAGGGTCTCTACTTGATACCCGTGTTGTTCGCAAAAACGAGTATACATCCGTAACAGCATGCTGCCCCAGTCTTGTGATTCGGTACCGCCTGCACCAGGATGAAGCTCGATGATGGCGTTATTTCGATCATAGGGTTCATCTAACAGCATCGACAATTCATAAGACGCCATTTTCTCGTTTAGCTTCGTGATCCGTGCTTCAAGTTCTGCTTCCATTTCTGGGTCTGCTTCTTCTTGAATCATTTCCAACATCACTTCCAGCTCTTCCAATTCTTCTGCTAACTGATTGAACTGATCGTAGGTCTCTTTGTTGGCATTGTTTGCGTTAATGACTTGTTGAGCTTTTTCTGAGTCATCCCAAAAGGTGGGATCTGCCATTTGGTGTTCCGCTTCCGCAATGTCCTCTTCTAACTGATCTAAGTCAAAGAGACCCCCTAAAACTGATTATTTTTTCATTCATCTGGGTCAATTGATTCCGAATATCTGCGATTTCCATTAAAATTCCTTCTTTCTTTTTTTCTTACAAACGAAAGTAGACTGGACAAAAACGTCTGCCAGCCTACTCTCAACTTTTTCAAAACGTGTTACATATTTTTCCCGTGGCAATTCTTGAATTTTTTCCCGCTGCCGCATGGACAAGGATCGTTACGACCAACGTTTTTGAAACTTGGTGCTTGGGCAGCAGGTGCTTCTTCTACCCCTTGTGCTTCCCCTTGAGCAACTTGTTCCCGTTGAACGTTTTGACGAATCTCTGCCTTCATAAAGAGACGAGTTACTTCATATTCGATCGCTCCAACCATGTTCTCAAACATATTGAATCCTTCTGTTTGGTACTCAACTAATGGATTGTTTTGTCCATAAGCCCGTAACCCAACCGATTGACGCAGCTGATCCATAGCATCGATGTGGTCGGTCCACTTCGTATCGACAACTCGTAAGATGACGACTTTTTCAAATTCCAGTAATTGTTCTGGACTATTAAGTTGTGCTTTCTTTTGTTCAAAGACTTCTTCTGCCCGTTGGTTTAGGTAGTCTTTGATCTCTTGAGCTGATTTGCCCTTGATGTCCTCGATACTGATAGTATCTTCATGAACAAGTGCATTCGCCGCAAAATCAACGATTCCTTCGTAGTTCCAATTGCTTTCTTCTAATTGCGTATGACTGTCGACGACTCGGCTGATGGAACGTTTCACCATATTCATTAATTGTGGTGAAAGATCCGTTTCTTCCATGATCACTTCTTGACGTTGTCCGTAAATAACTTCCCGCTGTTCTCGCATCACGTCATCGTATTGCAAGACGTTTTTCCGAGTATCGTAGTTATTGCCTTCCACTCGTCGTTGGGCAGATTCTACTTGTTTTGAAAGCATCTTGCTTTGGATCACGGCGTCGCCTTCATCGATCTTCATCCGATCCAAGAACACTTTGATTCGTTCAGAACCAAAACGCTTCATTAAATCATCTTCTAACGACAAGTAAAATTGCGACATCCCTGGATCTCCTTGACGTCCCGCACGTCCCCGCAACTGATTATCGATCCGTCGTGATTCATGACGCTCAGTACCGATAACTGCCAAGCCGCCTAGTTCTGCAACACCAAGACCTAACTTGATATCCGTTCCCCGACCAGCCATATTGGTCGCGATCGTTACAGCACCTTTTTGTCCCGCATTCAAAATGATTTCTGCTTCTTTAAAGTGATTCTTGGCATTCAATACTTCATGAGGAACTTTCTCACGATCAAGCATCGATGACAGTAATTCAGAAGTCTCAACAGCGACCGTCCCTACAAGCACGGGTTGTCCTTTGCGGTGACGCTCTTTGATGTCTTGAACGACTGCTTGGAATTTGCTCGTAAGCGTTGGATAAAGCAAGTCCGCACGATCATCCCGTAAGATTGGTTTGTTTGTAGGAATCTGAATGACTTGCATGTTATAGATTTCTCGAAACTCTTCTTCTTCCGTTTTCGCTGTACCAGTCATCCCAGACAGTTTTTTGTACATCCGAAAGTAGTTCTGGAATGTGATCGTCGCCATCGTTTTGGTTTCATCTTCGATTTCGACACTTTCTTTCGCTTCGATCGCTTGATGGAGCCCATCAGAATATCGGCGACCATCCATGATCCGACCTGTAAATTGGTCAACGATCATTACTTTTCCATCTTGCACGACATAATCGATATCGCGAATCATAATGTAATTCGCTCGTAGTGCTTGATCCAAGTGATGGGTCAATGCCGTGTTTTCAATATCATACAAGTTTTCTAAGCCGAAGGTCTCTTCCGCTTTTTCGATCCCACGTTCTGTCAAACCGATCGTTTTTGATTGGATATCGATTTTGTAGTCTTCTTCTTCCGTCAAGCGTTTGACAAAATTGTCGACCCGATTGTATAGCGCAGTTGATTTTTCTGCTTGTCCTGAAATGATCAACGGTGTTCTCGCTTCATCGATCAAGATCGAATCGACCTCATCGACGATGGCATAGTTTAATGGACGCTGTACCATTTGATGACGGTAAACCACCATGTTGTCCCGCAAATAGTCAAACCCTAATTCATTGTTTGTACTATAAGTGATGTCACAAGCATATGCCGCACGTTTTTCTTCTGCCGATTTTGAGTTAATGTTCAAGCCGACCGTCAACCCTAAAAAGTTGTACAGCTCCCCCATCTCAGTCGAGTCACGAGTTGCCAAGTATTCATTGACAGTTACGACGTGGACACCTTGACCGCTCAAAGCATTCAAATAAACAGGTAATGTCGCCGTCAAGGTTTTCCCTTCACCCGTACGCATCTCTGGGATATTCCCATCATGCAAGACGATCCCACCCATTAATTGGACGTGGTAAGGATAAAGGCCCAAAACGCGTTTTGCAGCTTCACGTACTACTGCAAAGGCTTCAGGTAATAATTTATCCAAAGTCTCTCCCTCTTGGAAACGACGACGAAATTCATCGGTTTTCTCGCGTAATTGTTCATCAGATAAAGCGGCCATTTCATCCGCATGTGATTCAACTTGATTCGCAATATGGTCAAGACGTTTTAATTCTTTTTTGTCGTTTTCGATTAATTTTCTAAAAAAATTGGCCATACCTTAATAATTCTCCTTTTACTTCTGCATTATCCTAGCTGGAAACTCTCCTAACTATTTTAGCACTAGTTCACCATAAATGAAATATTTTTCGATAGAACTATCGCATCAATCTTGCGTGATAAACGGATTCTTAACCTTTTTTCACAGATTTTAAAGAAACGCGGGAAAAAAACACGCAACAAGCCATTGATCGGCGCTGAAAGTCCAGCACACGCCCAAACGTCTTGTTGCGAAGGTTTGCAAATTATGCCGTTTTAAAACGGGTTTTTAAGAAAGCTAAGAAGAGCATCAGTAGCATGCCTAAAGACTGAATCCCGATCATCAAGACGATATCAGCGCCAATAAATCCTGCCAACATCGCAACGAGAGAGCCTGCCCCCAGTGCATTTAAAATCACGTTCGTACTTTCTTTGAAGCTGCCGATTGTCGATAGTCGTGATTTTTTCGTCAACCAGAGGAAAAACGCTGCGCCTATGACTAGAATACAATTCATTGCCACCAATAAAAATGCCACTGTGATCGTCTGACTGAAGAAAATCGCTGTCTCGTTGTTGCGATAGAAGCCGTCTTCGATCGCTTTTTGAAACGAAGCCGCATCATCTACTTGATCAGGTGCCATTTCCGCCGTGTACCGCATTTCATAGTGATAGGTTTGTCCATCGATTTCTTCTTTGATGGTCCAGTCTGTTTCCCGAAAATTGATGGCGTATTTCGCTTTTTCAAGAGCCGCTTCTGAAAGCGCAACGCCTATGATCCCCGCTTCTGTTTGGGAAAAGACTTGTGACTCATCCGCTAAAAGTTTGCCATCTTCCAGCTGCAACTCATTGTATTTTGCTGCCGTTTCTGCCGTCACGAGTGTTTTTGCATGGGGAAAAAATGCCGCAAAGGCTTGATCCGTTTGCTTGCTGATCATTAAGGTCAAGGGGATCATCAGCAAGGACATCAAGAAAACATAGACGAACACTTGCTGCCAGCGATTTAATTTTTTACGCCATGCATAGACTTTTGTTGGAGAAAAAATGGCCCCAAAGTACGTTAAGGGAAATCGTTGTTCAGACATCCTATCATTCCTATCCTTTTGTTCCGCCAGAGGTCAAACCTGAAACAAAGTATTTTTGTAAGAAGAAAAACAGTGCAGCGATCGGTACGGCGATCAAAATCGCTCCTGCCGCAAAGAGTGCGACCCGTTGGTTACGGGCATCATTGATAAAGGTTTGTAGCCCGACTGCGACGGTCAAACGCTCTTGTGAGCGAAGCAAGAATCGCGCCAGCAAGAATTCGCCGAATGGTCCCATAAAGGCCCACAATGCTTGGACGGCAACCATTGGTTTTACGAGGGGCAAAACGATTTGCCAAAAGATGCGAAAATGCCCTGCACCATCAAGTTTTGCTGATTCATCCAAGTCGATGGGTACCGTATCAAAGTACCCCTTCATCAGCCAAGTATTCATCGGAATCCCACCACCGATATAAATCAGTGTCAAGAACCAGAAGCTATCTAAACCGTTTGCTAATAAGCCCATGACATAAAAAGCGGTCAACGCCGACATTGTCGGTACCATTTGAACGATCAAGAACACCATCAGACTACTTTTACGACCAGCAAAACGGTAACGACTGTAAGTATACCCTGCTAACGTTACGATCATTACTTGAATGATCATCGTCGAAACGGCCACGATCAAGGTGTTTTTATACCATGTCAAATACGGGGTTTCATTGAATAAACGTCGAAAGTTGTTCAATGTCCAATCCGCATCAAAATCTAAGCGAAAAGCGATCATGTTCCCTGCCTTGAAGGCTGAGGTTGCGGTAATCAACAAGGGATAGATGATAATGATCGATAACGCGATCATAAACAAGTAGGTAAATAATTTGCTGAAAGAAAACTTCTTCTTTTTCATCCTCAATCCTCCATATTAAATGCATTCGTCTTTTTAAACACCAGTAATGAAATGGAGATCACCACAAAGGAAATGATCAAGGTCAATGCAGAAGCAATCGAATATTGTGGTGAGCCGCCGGTCGTCAGTTTGTAGATCCATGAAATCAAAATATCTGTCGATCCAGCATTTCCGCCTAAACTCCCTGGTCCACCTTCGTTAAATAGATAGATCATCGAGAAGTTATTAAAGTTCCCTGTATATTGCGTAACGAAGGTTGGGGCTGCTACCAAAAAGATTGCCGGCAGCGTAATGTTCCGAAAACGCTGCAACGCATTGGCTCCATCCATTTTTGCTGCTTCATACAAATCTTCGGAAATGGATTGTAAAATCCCCGAAACCATTACATAGATGTAAGGAAACCCTAACCAACCCTGAATCAAAATAATCGCCGTTTTCGTCCAAAACGGATCAGTCTTCCAAGCAATGTTCCCAATATCCACAAAAGGCAGATTGTTCAATAGCGGGATTACCTGCGTATTGATCGCTCCTGCGGTATCATTAAACATATTTGAAAAACTCATGATTGTGATAAACGCTGGCACCGCCCAAGGAAGCAAGAAAATCACCCCAAAGACGCGACGAAACTTCACAAATTTTTGGTTGGCAACAACTGCTGTCAGTATGCCGAGTGTAATTTGCAAGGTGGTTGCTAAAACGGTCCAAATCACCGTCCAACTGAATACTTTTACAAAGGTGTCGCGGTAAGAACTTAAGGTGAAGATATTCGTGAAATTCGAAAAACCGATCCAGTCGATTAAGTTTGCTGGCGGAATGTGTCGAAAATCATAGTTGGTAAATGCCATAAAGAGCGTCACCATTACTGGAAAAATAATTGCTACGATCATTACCAAGTAGGCAGGGATCGTCAGTAAGTACGCGAACCCATCTTCGTATAATTTTTTGAAAAATTCTTTTCTCGTAACAGCTACCGGGAAGCCTTTTTCAATGCTTTGCCGAACCTGATAAGCATCTTTGATATTTAAAACCCAAAAGATAATGAAAATAACGGTAACGATGACCTGCAGTGTTCCTTCAATCAACAAGAACAAAGAGTTGTCTTCCATTGGTACTGATCCGAGTGTGACAAAGTTATAAAGTGCTTGTCCACCAAACAAAAGCATTTCGACCAGAAAAATCAGAAAGGCTGCAAAAAAGAGACCCGCTTTGAATTTCTGACCATTTTTGAATTGTCCCCCACCAGGGATGATTGAAAGAAGCGATGTCTGCATGGCTTGTGAATTCGTCCTCATATGTATCCTCCTTAAAATCGAAAGTCTGCCAAGCGGCCGACGATCAATAGAAAACAATCTCGTCAAGCAATTTCTTGCGTGCTACGTTGCAAGGAATCCTTTTGACAAACATCCTCTATAGAATCGTCGACATGAATGACAGACCGTAATCGGCTAATTATTAGTATTTCTGCTCAATCGCTTCTTCGATTGTTTTGGCAGCATTATCCGCTGCTTCTTGAGGAGTCATATTGCCTGAACCTGCATCAAACAGCATGTTTTCAGCCCCTACCCAAACCTCAGACATTTCAGGGATATTTGGCATTGGTTGTGAAACACTGTATTGCTCAATCACTGCTTTTGCTACTGGATCATCAGAAGCAGCGACTGTTTCTTGAGCCATAATGTTCGCTGGAATATCATGACGCATTTCATACAATTTCTCTTGATTGGCTTCGTTGGTCAAATACTCGACAAATTGTTGAGAAACGTCTTTGTTTTGTGAGTAGTTAGATACCACCCACGCTTTTCCGCCACCAAATGTTTCATAGTCGTTGCCGTTGTTTAGCGTTGGGATTTTCGCTACTCCATAGTTGATGCCTGCTTCTTCAAAGCCGTTCACGCCCCATGGTCCATAAATGATAGCTGCTGTTTTGCCTTGATTGAAGTAATCCAACATCAAGTTTTCGTTGGCTGATACATCAAGCATTCCTTGCGGCCAGACATTTTGGAACCAATCAGTTGCATACGTGATTGCTTCAACAGAACCTTCATTGTTCAGCCCTAGATCAGATGGATCTGTTCCTTCATCACCAAAGACATACCCGCCATGCCCTGCTAATAGACCATACGTATAATAAAAGTCCGTCCAACGAGCTAAGAAACCAACATTGTCATCGCCTTCTGCAAAACGATCATCTTTTGCTAGTTCTTCTAAATCAGAAAAAGTTGCTGGTGCTTCATCGATCAAGTCTTTGTTGTAGAACATGACAACCGCTTCGATCATTGCTGGTGCGCCATAGATCTTATCATCGATGGTCACTTGTTGCTTGTCTGTATCGCTGTACCGTCCATCATCTGGCAAAGTCATTTCTGCCAAATGCCCTTGGGAGCCTACTTGACCCACACGGTCATAAGGAGACATCGTAACATCTGGGCCTTTCCCAGCAGGACCGTCTAGTTGAAGCGCATCCATTTGATCGAACATGTCCATTTCCACAACGTTGATGGTGACATCATTTTCAGATTCAAAGTCAGATTTCACTTCATTGATATAATCAATATAGTCTGCGCCTACAGAGACCGTGATCGTTTTTTCATCGCTACCTGAACCTGCATCTGCATTACTACCATCGGTACTACCGCCGTTGCCGCCACATGCTGCAAGCGCCAACAACGCACTTCCTGAAACTAATCCTAGAGCTGCCTTTTTCCAATTCACTTTCATCCTGTTTACCTCCTGCAATTTGTAACTCTATTATGCAACCGGTTTCTTAAAATGGCAAACATTTTCTAAATGTTAGCGATAACAAAAATTGAAAAAGCCTTTAAATTAAGATATTGAGGAATTGAAAAGAAATTGCGCAACCATTTGCTTAATTTTTCACCTTGTGGATTCACGAACCACGAGTTGCGGTAAAAAGCGCTGTTGTCGCAGGCTCGTATCGTTCTGTTCAATTTTTTGAATCAGTAATTCACCACAAGCTTCGCCCATCTCAACGATGGCTTGCTTCATAGTCGTCAACTTGGGCGAGCTGACCTGATCCAGGAATACCCCATCGTAGCCGACAATCCCAAAATCCTTTGGTATCTGCGCGCCAATCGACTGCAAGCCTTGATTGATGCCTAGTGCCAAACGATCCGTCGCACAAATAAAACAAGTATTTTCCGCAAATTGCTCCTTCTGTGCTGTGATAAACGTGCGGGCTGCAGAAGAACGGTTTTCAAAACGATGGATTTTTGGTGCTTGTCCTGTTTTTGTGACTGTATCTATGTACCCTTTTTCTCGGCTTTTCGTAAATGCTTCTTCCAACTCTAAACCAATATAGACCAAGTGTTGATAGCCAGTATCGAGGGCGTGTTTACAAGCAGAAACGATCCCTTGGTAGTTGTCACTATCAACAAAGCTGAATCCAGCTTCATTTTCACCAAATAGAACGACGGGTTTCTTTAAATTTTTTATCCAGTCCATATCCTTTTGGCGAAATCCCGTAATGATACAACCATCTGCTGGGCCACGATCCACCCCATCCGTCGTAACCAGCTGCAACGAATAATGCGCTTTGCCGATGGAACGAGCGATCCCCACTAATAAATTCATATAGTATGGCTCCGTCGTGTCCATCTCCTCTAAGATATACACTTTGATGATATGGGAACGCTTGGAAACTAATGATTTGGCAGCAATATTCGGTTGATAATCCAGTTCTAGCATTGCTTGATGAACGAGCTGCTTTAGCTCTTCGGTCACTTTATCTGGATGGTTGATCACTCGAGAAACGGTCATTGCGGAAACATTTGCTTTTTTGGCGACATCTGCTAACGTAGTCATGATTCACTCTCCCTGTATTATTTCATCTATAGTATAACACAATAAAACAAAAGAGAAACAAAGCCAACTTTTATATAGAAAGATTTCTTGCTTCATTCCAAAAGATAAAAAAACAGAGCAGCTTCTCAGCTACTCTGTCAAAAAAGACTTTTTTTGGGGTGTCGCCAAAAGGATCCCACACGTGTTAATCCGTTTCGATCAACCCGTATTTACCATCTTTCCGACGATACACAATGCTCGTTCCATTCGTTTCCGCATCTTCAAAGATAAAGAAGTTGTGTCCAAGCATGTTCATTTGTAAAACAGCTTCTTCACTATCCATTGGTTTTAAAGACAAACGTTTTGTACGTACGATGTCTAAATCAGAACCATTGGTTTCTTCATCGTTTGCTTCAGTTGTGAACAAATCACCATCTGTTGGCGGAACCAACGCTGTCTCACGAGATTTGCGATTGATTTTTGTTTTGAATTTGCGGATTTGGCGTTCCAATTTGTCAACAACCAAATCGATACTAGCATATAGATCAGGTGAAGTTTCTTCCGCACGTAGAACTAGGAATGGTAAAGGAATCGTTACTTCTACTTTTGCAGTTTTTTCTGTATAAACTTTCAAATTAACGTGTGCTGTTGCTTCTGGCACATCATTAAAATAACGTTCTAATTTACCTACTTTTTTCTCGACGTAATCACGGATCGCTTCTGTTACCTCGATATTTTCGCCACGCACATTATATCTAAACATAAAAATTACCCCTTTCGTCTACCAGTAAAGAAGGAAAAGGACCACTCTTTTCTTCTTCTTAACTCTATTATATCGAACTCTTGGTCATTTGCCTAGTAAATCGAACAATTTTCTTTAAGCGTTTTCAAAATAACGTTTCAACGAGCAATAGAAAAAGAACGAATCGACTGGGGGCCAAAGGACTGCAGTGCTTCAGCTGCATGATATAACGTTCTACCGGTAGTATACACATCATCGATCAACAATAATTTTTTCCCTTTGATTTCACACGCTACATCTGGCTTCACTGCAAAGGGTTGCGCCTCTACTAATCGTTGCCTGCGAGAACGTTGTGCCTGTGGTGCGGTATCAACAACTTTCTCCAGTAACTCTTGAAATCTGACTCCGGCGGCTTCCAGCACAGCGGTGACTTGATTAAACCCTCGCTGTTGGTAACGCTCTGCCGATAGTGGGATGGGAATCAAACACTCATAGTCAAACCTGTTGAGTTTCTGTTTGATCACAGGCGCAAACGTCCCCCGCAACTGATAGTTTCCCATCAGTTTGTATTCGTGAAGCCAATCCTTCATTCCTTGATCGTAAGCAAATAGCGCTCGGTGCTGCAATTGTATCATGGGACACGTTTCTTCCCAATAGAGACAATCGCTGCAAAACTCAGTTTCTTTTTTTCCACACGAAGGGCAGCAGGTTCGCCAATCGATCACTGAAAACTGTCGGGCACATTGCGGGCACAATTCATTTTCTGGGATACGCCAAGGAGCCAACACCTCAATGATCGTTCGTTCTCTAGGAAAAGTCCTTTTACACCAACTACACACCATCGGTCAGCCAGCTTTTTGCCAATTGGTTCATTTCCTTGATTTCGTTGAGTGCTTTTCGGATCGCTTCCGTCATTTGGTCGTAGAAAAAAATGACCTCCCCTTCCGTATAGGCCCCTTTACGATCGACACGACCAGCAATTTGCACGAGCGCCGATTTTGTAAAGACTGGATGATTAGCACCCAATACGATGACTGAGACGTTTTCAAACGTCACCCCACGCTCTAAAATCATCGTTGTAAACAACACCTTGTAAATCTGTCGACGAGCAGACGCTACTTTTTCGCTCCGTTTTTGATCTTGCGACGAAACGCTAGTCAAAGACCATGACGTGCCTTGTCGGCGGACAGCCGCTTCTACTTCCTTCATCAGCGCAATGCTTGGACAAAACACCAAGACAAAGTTTTTTTGAAGCAGCCGCTGCAACTGCTGCAGCAATGGTCGCAGCCAACGTTTTCTGCGATAAGCCTGCGCCCAGTGACTATAATGAACAGGTTTTGGAACGATCAATGGACGCTGATGAAACCGCAGCGGCATTCTCAAGACAGCGAATTTTCCACGAATTTCTTGCAGCAGTCGTTCTGAAGGCGTCGCACTTAAATAGATCAGACACCCGTTTTTGGCTAAGGCATTGTATAATCCGTAACGCAGCTGCGCATCGCCCTCGTAGGGAAATGCATCTACCTCATCCACCACGATCAGTTGAAAGCTCCGATAAAAATGCAATAGCTGATGGGTGGTGGCAATAAGGATGTTTGTGTAGCGATAAGGCTCTTCTGATTTTCCATAAAGGAGCAAGCTTTCCTCTTGTGGAAATGCTTGCTGAATCCGCGGAAACAATTCACGACAAACATCGATCCGAGGTGAGACGATCGCCACTCGACCACCTTCTTGCCGAACGTAGCGGATCGTTTCAAAGATCATTTCGGTCTTCCCTGAACCCGTGACCGACCAAACAAGCGAGGATCGCTTTTGTCGACAATTAGACACCAATTGCTGGGAAATTTTTTGCTGAAACTGCGTCAATGCTCCTGGCCAGACGATGTGGTGATCAATGGCTGGACTATCCGTAGGTTGAATCACCAGTCGCCCATTTGATGTGATCCGACCATAGCGAATACAGGTTGGACAATAATAGCTGCCTATCGGTAATTGCACCGACGGCTTGCGGTGGGAAGAACCGCATCGCTGACAAACGATTCTCTGCCCCTGCTCGAGCATTGCCGGTCGAGAATCAAAGGGTTTTCCTACATTCATTGTTTCATCTAAAACAAAAAATTGTCTTCCTTTTTGATTGGTCATAACATACACCTCAGTTTTAAGTACGCAAAAAAATCGGTTCAAGTACTTTTTGAAAAGTACTTGAACCGATTACAGGTTTCTTGTTTGCTTCAACAGCAGGTCTTGCTTATTCGCCGATCAATGTCAAAGCTTGATCTAAGACTTTTTCGCCGTTCATCATGCCGTAATCTGCCATGTTGATTACTTCTAAAGGAATTCCTTTTGGCGCTAGACGTTTCTCAAAATCGCCTTTCATGAAACGAACTTGTGGTCCTAATAATAAAACATTTACGTCTTTGCTTTCTAAATGTTGATCTGCTTCTGAAGCGGAAACTGCAAAAATATCTGCTTCTAATCCTTTTGCTTCAGCTGCTTTTTGCATTTTTGTTACTAATAAGCTTGTACTCATTCCTGCAGAACAAACTAACATAATTGTTTTTTTCGCCATATCGAACACTCCTTGAATTTTAAGAATAAGATAACATTTCCTATCTCTAGTATAGAACAAGTTTGAAATTTGTCAACGCTTTCTATCCAGCAGCCAGTTTGATTTTACTAAACGGTTAAAAACGACATACTCTTTTTTTAAATTGACGTGGACTACCTCATAGCCGGCATTCAGCCACGCATAGGCCCCGTTTTCAGGATGTCGGTAATCATTTGCCCACCAATCCGTACTCGTGCGGGCACTTTTGGGCAAGCCAGATGCTGGGAAAAGAAATTCATCAAACTGGGTAAAGGTTAACGTAATTTGTGAACCGCCGTTGTTTTTTAAATAGTGCGTGATCGTATCGTACTTTTTGCGTCTACCCAAAGCAACTGCCTCCTCTTTTTCAGGTCTGTGTTGGTGCCTTTTTCTTTCTTCTATTTGTAACTTTCCTTCCGATTGCCTATACTAGAAACATAAAGGAGGCGATCGTACGCGTGACTTATCGAACGATCCGACAAGATGGAGAAACGGAAATAGAAATCAAAAAATCGCGTTTCATCTGTTCGTTAAAACGAATCCAATCAGAAGATGAAGCCAAAGCGTTTATACAAGCCCTCAAAAAAGAACATTGGAAGGCGAATCATCATTGCAGCGCCTATGTATTGGGTGAAAACCATGAGATCCAACGCAGCAGTGATGATGGTGAACCTAGCGGCACCGCTGGAGTACCGATTTTAGAAGTATTGAAGAAAAATGACTTGATCAATATGGTCGCTGTCGTTACCCGCTACTTCGGTGGAACGAAACTTGGCGCTGGCGGATTGATCCGCGCTTATTCCAGTTCAGCTTCCGCTGGCATCAAGGCGGTGGGAATCGTCGAAGGCGTTTTGCATCAAGAGCTTGCATTGACCATTGATTATCCCCTTTTAGGTAAGCTGCAAAACTATTTAGAACTGCAGAACATCTACGTAAAAGACATTGCTTATACCGAGAAAATCGTTGTTACCTTAATGATTCCTGAAGCAACGCTTACCGACCAAGAAGCCGCTTTGATTGATTTGTTGCAAGGGCAAGTGCAGCTAAACAAAGGCAAGACCGAATATGTAGAGCGCCTCATCGAGGAGCCAACCGAGTAACTATGCAGGACAAGCACCTGTCAGGTTTGCTCTTTTCCTCAAAGCACGGACTCTAATGCCGCTTGCTGCAGCGAATGCAGGAACGTCCAATCGTTGAAAAACCGAATTGACCGATGCGGAGCAACAGCACGTATGCTCGCAGTGTCCTTTCGGCTTTTTCGCGTCTTTTTTGTTTCCAGCCGTCTCAGGCAGCTTATTTTTCCATATAAAATTCGAAACGATTGCCGACATATTGGGTGCGCACATATTCAAATGGTTGCCCATCTTCAAATGAAGTGATTTGCCGCATACGTAAAATCGCATCGCCGCGTTTGATTTGTAAATAATCAGCAATTTGCTCGGAAGCGACCATAGCTGAGATCGTTTGCGAAGCGCCGCCGATTTTCCGCTGTCCTTTTTCTTCCAACACTTTATAGAGGGAAGAGATGATCTCCTCCTTGCTAAAGTCATGAATAAACTTTTCAGGGATACTCGCTACTTCAAAACAGATCGGCACATCATCCGCATACCGAATCCGCTCCATCCGTAAAATCGTTTCGTGTCCTTCTAATTGCAGCTTTTCCATCTCACTGGAGCTAGGTGCAGTCAAGAAATAAGCGACCGCTTTGCTGGAAGGCTTACGACCAAGAGAATTCATAATTTCGGTAAAACTCGTCGTGCCCGTCATTTTCTCCTGTACTTTTTGGCGAGCCACATAAGTGCCAGAACCGATTTTGCGCTCAAGAATCCCCTCATCCGCTAAGGTTTGGATCGCTTGCCGCAACGTCATGCGACTCACGCCGAATTGTTTTGACAACTCCCGTTCTGAAGGCAGACGATCCCCTATTTTGTATGTATTGTTTTCGATATTGGCTTTGATTTGATCATGAATCTGGATATAAACAGGTAATTTTTCCACCACTACACATTCCTCCGTTCCCCTCCTATTATAACTGGTATATACCTAAATAGCTAATAAAAAAAGCAAAAACTGCTCAGTTTTTCTCCATTTGTGCGAACTCTTTCCCCATTTTATAGGCAGAAAAAGAAGTTATCACAAATTTTCCAAACAAGAGCAGTCTCTTTGCTTTTAAATTGGTTCGGTCGCTGGCTTGGGAATTTATTCAGCCAGCGCTTTATTGGCAGTTGCCATGAGCAAGCGAATGCGATTCAGTTGATTGACGATCGAGACACCTGGATCGTAATCAATCGCTGCAATGTTCGCCTGTGGGTACTGGCGACGCAGCTCTTTCATGACGCCTTTTCCTACTACATGGTTAGGCAGACAGCCAAATGGTTGCAGACAAATGATATTGTTGACATTATTTTCCAACAGATCGATCATCTCACCGGTCAAGAACCAGCCTTCTCCCGTATGATTGCCGATGGAAACAATCTCGCTCGCTTGCTCGGCAAGCTGATGGATCGAATGAATGCCCTCAAAGCGCGTTGACGCCCGCAACGCTTTATCCATTGGTTTTTGGAGCCGTTCAATCGCCATGATCGCAAAATCAGCGATCATTTTGCTTTTCTTCGCCATCCCCAAATGCTCGTAGCGCCAAATTTGATTGTAGAGGGAATAATTCATGAAGCCGACAATATCTGGTACGACCGCTTCCGCTCCTTCTGCTTCTAACAGGCGAACGACATCATTATTGGCAGTCGGTGAATACTTCACTAAAATCTCTCCCACGACACCGACACGCGGCTTCTTGATATCTCTTATCGGCACTTGATCAAAGTCTTGAATGATTTTCTTCATATTGCGATTAAAGAGGCTGAAGGAGCCATTGCGGACATTTTTGGCAATTTTTTCCAGCCATTCTTGGTGGAGCCGATCGACAGCCCCTGCTTCTTGCTCATATGGACGGGTGCGATAAACGACTCGTTCAAAGAGATCCCCGTATAAAAATGCCACCGCCAAGCGTTTCATCATCGGCAAGGTAAAGCGAAAGCCCGGATTTGATTCAACACCAGTATTCCCCATCGAAATAGATACCACCGGTACTTGCGGAAATCCTGCATCGTTCAATGCTTTACGTAACAAGGGAATATAGTTCGTTGCGCGACACCCACCGCCCGTCTGGGTCATCAATACGCTGGTGTTTTCGACGTCATATTCCCCGCTTTGTAACGCTTCTACCAGCTGTCCAATGGAAATGATGGCCGGGTAGCAGGCATCGTTATTGACAAAGCGCAAACCGACATTGACTGCTTCTCGATCTTCACTGGGCAGACAGACCACTTGATACCCGGAAGCCTGCAAAGCGACATCTACTAATCCGCTTTGGTGGATGGGACTCAACATCGGCAATAAGAGCGTGTGCTGCTTGCGCATTTCTTTGGTAAAAATAATCTTTGCTGGTTCCTCGTATTGCTTTTTAGGAACAAAGTGCTGTTTATCCCGTTCGTTGACTGCTGCTTTCAAGGAACGCAACCGAATCCGAATCGCCCCAAGGTTTGCACCCTCATCGATTTTCAACACCGTATACAGCTTGCCATATTGCGCCATGATCTCTTCGACTTGATCGGTGGTCACTGCATCGATCCCGCAGCCGAAGGAGTTTAATTGAACCAATTCCAACTGCTTGTTTTTCGCCACCACTCGAGCAGCCGCATACAACCGTGAATGATAGACCCATTGATCCACGACCCGCAGATCGCCGACATTTGCTAAATGAGCAATACTGTCCTCGGTCAGTACATGAAAGCCTTCTTGGGTAATGACTTCCGCTATCCCATGGTTGATTTCAGGGTCCAAATGATACGGTCTTCCAGATAAAACGATCCCTTTTTGGTTGGTCGTCATCAGCATTCGCAGCGTTTCTTCTCCCCGTTGCGCAATATCTGCTTTGAACTGATCTAGTTCCTCGAAGCCGCTGCGCAGCGCTTGGGCAATTTCGTCTTCAGAAAAACCAAAATCTTGAAACGTCCCCATTAAGGTTTTGACCATTGAGGCTTCATCTGCCAGATTTAAAAATGGACAGCGGTAGTCAACCGCCCCTTCACGAATCGCATCGACGTTATTACGAATCACTTCTGGATAGCTTTGTACGATTGGACAGTTAAAATGATTTTCAGCGGCAGTGTTCTCTACTCGCTCAAAAATGACTCCTGGATAAAAGATCAACGGTATGTTTTGATCGATCAGTGCTTGGATGTGTCCATGGGCTAGTTTGGCTGGGTAACAAACGGTATCGCTAGGAATCGTTTCGATCCCTTGCTCATATAGTTCTTTATTAGAACGCGGCGACAAGGTTACCCGAAACCCTAACTGGGTGAAAAAGGTATGCCATAGCGGATAATTTTCATAAAGATTCAACACTCTTGGTAAGCCGATTTCCCCATGGAGGGCATCTTTTTTACGCAAAGAACGGTACTTGAACAAGCGGCGGTATTTTTCATCCACGAGATTGACTTTGCGGTCTTCTTTTTTGATTTTGATCCGCGCACCACGTTCGCAGCGATTCCCCGTAATGAACTTTCGACCATCCGAAAAGAGGGTCACGGTTAATAAACAATTGTTTTCGCAAAGACCGCAATTTGTAAATTCTTTTTCTGCTTGAAAATCGGCCATTTCTGCAGGAGACAACAACGTACTGACATCGTCGATCGCCGCTTCTTCTAACGCGATCAACGCCGCCCCATAAGCGCCCATCAAGCCAGCGATCGATGGTCGTACGACTTCACGGCCGCTGATCAATTCAAAGGCGCGCAGAACCGCTTCATTATAGAAAGTCCCTCCTTGGCAGACGATTTTCTCGCCAAGATCTTCGGGGCGCCGAACCTTGATCACTTTATAGATAGCATTCTTTATGACCGAGTAAGACAAGCCAGCCGAAATGTCGCCAACAGAGGCTCCTTCTTTTTGGACCTGTTTGACTTTTGAGTTCATAAAGACGGTACAACGCGAACCCAGGTCAACCGGCGCTTGGGCTTTTGTCGCTGCCAGCGCAAATTCTTTGACATCCTGATTCATAGATTTGGCAAAGGTCTCAATGAACGAGCCGCATCCTGACGAACAGGCTTCATTTAGCTGAATCGAAGAAAGTGCACCGTCTTTGACTGTCATCGCCTTCATGTCTTGCCCACCAATGTCCAAGATAAAATCAACCCCTGGCTGGAAATGTTCAGCAGCTTTGTAATGGGCCATCGTTTCGACTTCACCGATATCGACCTTCAGTGCATGTTTGATCAGATGCTCACCGTACCCTGTGATCGTTGACTTTGCGATGTAAACGTCAGAAGGCATCTGACGATAAAGCTCTTGTAAAACCGCCATCGTTGTCGCTAACGGCTCGCCTTCATTGTTGCCATAAAAAGAAAACAACAAATCCCCTGCATCATTGATCAAGACGACTTTCGTTGTCGTTGATCCAGCATCGATACCCAAATAAGCAGCACCTTTATGCTCCGACAAAGGTTTTTCTGTAGCAACCGCTTGGGCATGGCGGGCACGAAAAGCAGCCAGTTCTGCTTCGTCCTTGAATAAAGGATCTAGCGTATCTGTTGGCGCAAGTGTGCCGTCTTCTTCATTGGCTAAGCGGTCGCATAGTACAGAAAGCTGCTGCGCTTCTTCTGCATACAGTGCAGCCCCCATCGCCACAAACAGTTCTGGATTCTCGGGAAAAATGATATCTGCTTCTTGCAGGTTCAACGTATCGATAAATCGTTGACGCAATTCCGACATAAACGTCAGTGGACCGCCTAAGAAGGCTACCTTGCCTTTGATTTTACGACCAGCTGCTAAGCCAGCAATCGTTTGATTGACCACCGCTTGAAAAATACTCGCAGCAATGTCCGCTTTTGCCGCTCCTTCATTGATCAGCGGCTGCACATCAGTTTTGGCAAAGACCCCGCAGCGTGAGGCAATCGGATAAAGGGTTTGGTATCCCTTGGCTAGCTCATTGACCCCATTGGCATCCGTTTTCAATAAAACCGCCATCTGATCAATAAACGCACCGGTCCCACCGGCACAACTGCCATTCATCCGCTGCTCCAACGCACCTTCAAAAAAGGTGATCTTCGCATCTTCACCGCCTAATTCGATCGCCACATCCGTTTCTGGGATCACTGTCTCGACTGTTTTGGTACAAGCGATGACCTCTTGGACAAAAGGGATCCGCAAAACTTCTGCCAGCCCCATTCCGCCTGATCCGGTAATCGCCAGCGCAACTGGCTGATCTTGGATTACTGCTTGCGCTTCTTTAATAATTTTTTCCGCTGCCTTTTGGATGTCTGCATAGTGTCGTTCATACCTTGAAAAACACGTTTGATTGCGTTCATCTAACAGAACCATCTTGACCGTTGTTGAACCGACATCGATGCCCGCCTTATATTTTTTCATTTGTTGCCTCCATCTAAACAACACTTTGTTGATTATCTAACAAGCCGTTTGTTATAATACTTATGTTCATTGTAATTCTTTTAATTGATAATTCAACAAACAATTCCAACGAAGGTGTGGGATAAACAACAATTAGACGTTTTTTGTCGTTTATTTTGAAAGGAAATTCACAATATGAAAAAATTGGATTTACGTGTCAAACGAACCAATAAGTACATTATTGAAGCCTTTATTCGCTTAGTTGAAGAAAAAGGCTTCGAGCAAGTGACTGTCCAAAATATCGCAGACGAAGCCATGATCAACCGCGCGACCTTCTATGCCCATTACAAAGACAAGCAAGACTTGTATGAAAAAATATTTGACTTGGCCGTCGAATCTTTTACCTCGATCCTTGACTTTGAAGATTTCGTTCAAGGCAATCGAATCAAGATCCGTAAAATCGAAGCGGCCATGACCGAACTTTTTTTACACATTCAAAAGAATCGCTCTTTTTATTTGACGATCATGGATGCCTCTGCCATTGAGATCATTCGTAAAAAACTGGGGCTGATTTTAACGGAACGGTATCAAGAGATCTTTTCAACCTTGAAGATTACAGAAGGCGATCTTGAAGTGCCCTTAGACTTCATCATTGATTATATGACCTCAATATTTGTTGGCACGCTGCATTGGTGGCTAACGGCAGAAACAACGATGCACGCCGACCATTTAGCAAAACTCGTCATCAAACTAGTGGCAAACGGTCACCTAACTGTCTTGGGGATTGAAATTGAGGAATAAAAAAAGAAACTGCCTATATGCAGTTTCTCTCATGCTGATTGCCCTTTAATCAATGATTTTTTGCGCGCCATTTGATCGTGTCTTTTGTCTTACGCTGTTTAGTTACTTTGATTCCTTTTGGAGCCACACGAATCGCATAGTCTTCCTTTTTGACAACGTCATAGACATGCTCTGCAACTTCCGTTACTTTTTCTTTTAGATTCAGTTTAAATTTCATGTGTTTTCATCTCCCGAATGCTTTACTACTAGCGTATCGCAAATAAAAAAAATCTTCAACTTATAGCCCTTCCTCAAACCAAAAAAATAATGGTTAAATAACGAAAAAAAACAGCAAAACTACTTGCTGTTTTTTTCTGCGTATTCATCTGACTGGGGTAGCTGGATTCGAACCAACGCATGACGGAGTCAAAGTCCGTTGCCTTACCGCTTGGCTATACCCCAATAATGGTGGAGGAGAGTGGATTCGAACCACTGAACCCTAAGGAACGGATTTACAGTCCGTCGCGTTTAGCCACTTCGCTACTCCTCCAAAAGGTTTTTCTCAAACCTGACAATAGTTATAATACCGAAAAAGATAACAAATTGCAAGAGCAAAAAGTAAATTTTTCTAGAAATTATTCATGTAAATTCCATTGGCGAATAATCATCTCGATCGCAGCTTCTAAACTTCTGCTTGAACCTAGATCTTCATCCCCTAAAAAGCTTTGAAATTCTTTCGGTCCAGTCGTTAAAATCTCACCGATACGTTTTTTACCAATAAATAATTCATTGACGGTATAGTCTTTGCCATGAATGGCTTTCGTTGTTTCTTCAATACGGACTTCGATATCTTTATTTTTCTTAGACATGATTGCACCTCTTTCTTTACAGCACCTTCCTATTTTAACAGAAAACCAGCAAAAGAAAAAGAAAATCTCATCTGGAACGAAAAAAAGTAGTCAATCGTTACGATCGACTACTTTTGCTGCTTTGTCTCATTTCTGGTTCGTCAAGACAGCACTGGTTACGGTATACCCCGCATCGCTTAAGATTTTCTCAATCGCTGCGACTTGGCGCGACTCTACTTGGATCTCAACAATCGTTTTTAGCGCCATCCGATTGACTACGATGGTCAAAATACTCATCTGATGATCGGCAAGCAGCTTGGTCACGTCTGCTAACACGCCTACATGGTCATCCGTGATCTCGATGGACACTCGGGTTCCACCATCATGGTAGCCAGTGATTTTCAAAAAGGCATCGAAAATATCATTGTTGGTAATGATTCCCACTAGGGTATCATCATCCATGACTGGTAAAACCCCCACGTTTTCACTACGCATGACGGAAATGGCGTCCTCTAATAGTGCATCTGGTTCAATCGTGGTCACTTTTTTCAACATGATATCAGCGACAGTCGTTTTATTTAAGAGATAGTTCATTTCATAAACGCTTAAGCTTGTCGCTTTTGAGGGAGTTGCTTCAGCGATCGTTCCTTCTGTGATCAACCCTACTAATTTACCATCGTCAACGACGGGCAGACGGTGGATATCGTGCTGCTTCATTAAATCTACTGCATCAAAGATCGGTGTCTGCGAATCGACGGTGACGACCGTCTTCGTCATAAAATCACTTACACTCATTGTTTAGCCTCCTAGATACGCTTTTCTTACTTCATCACTTGCTAGTAATTCTTCTCCAGTACCTTCTAAAACGATTTTCCCCGTTTCTAATACATAGCCGCGATCGGCAATCGATAAAGCCATTTTTGCATTTTGTTCAATCAGCAGCACAGTCGTTCCTTGCTGCTTGATTTCTTGAATGATTGAAAAAATTTCTTTGATAAAAATCGGTGCCAAGCCCATCGAGGGCTCATCCAGCAAAAGCAAGCGCGGTTTTGACATCAATGCCCGCCCCATTGCCAACATCTGCTGCTCACCGCCAGATAATGTCGACGCATCTTGCGAGAGGCGTTCTTTCAATACAGGAAACTTGCGGTAAACTTGTTCATAGTCTTCTTTGACACCACTGTCTTTACGCAAGAAGGCGCCCATCTCTAAGTTTTCTTGAACCGTCAATCCTGAAAAGACGTGCCGCCCTTCTGGCACTTGCGACAAGCCGTTTGCGACGATTTTTTGCGGTGCTTCTTTCTCAATTCGTTTTCCTTCAAAAGTGACTGAGCCATTTGAGGGGCGGATCAATCCAGAAATCGTCCTTAAAATCGTGGTTTTCCCTGCACCATTGGCACCAATCAGTGAAACGATCTCCCCTTGATTGACGTGGAAGGAAACATCATGGACCGCTTGGATCATGCCGTAGTGTACACTTAAATTTTGAATTTCCAGCATCAGATTTCCCCTCCTAGATAAGCTTCGATCACCCGAGGATTGTTTTTGATCTCTTCTGGTTCACCGTGGGCGATGACTTGGCCGTATTCCAGCACATAGATCCGTTCGCACACTTCCATGACCAAACTCATATCATGCTCAATCAAGAGGATCGTCAATTGAAAATCTTTTTGGATCTTATAGATCAACTTTGTCAGTTCTGTTGTTTCTTGAGGATTCATCCCCGCAGCCGGCTCGTCAAGAAACAGAATTTTTGGTTCTGTAGCCAATGCGCGTACGATCTCTAACCGACGCTGCTCGCCATAAGGCAAATTTTTCGCTAACGTTTGACTTTTGCCATCCATATCAAAGATCCGTAACAGCTCTAAGGCTTTTTTCTTCATGGACGCTTCGTTTTTGTAGTACTTTGGCAAACGCAGGATGCTAGTCAGCAGTCCTTCTTTATGCTTACTGTTCATAGCAATCAAGACGTTGTCCATCACAGTCAAATTTTTAAACAAGCGAATGTTTTGGAAGGTTCTTGAAAGACCTAAATCCGCAATTTTATAGGGCTTCACGCCATTTAAACGTTTTGGCTTCCCTTGGGTCTCAAAAAGCACTTCCCCTTCACTAGGTTCATACACACCTGTCAGGAGATTAAAGAGCGTTGTCTTGCCAGCACCGTTTGGTCCAATCAATCCGACCAGCTCATTGGTATCTAAATGGAGGTCTACATGAGAAACAGCAGCTAAACCGCCAAAGTTTTTCGTTAAGCTTTTAACTTCTAATAGAGGCATCGTTGTCATCCCCCTTTTTTCTAAATTTATCCAGCAGTCCTTTTACGGAGAATTCCCATGTCCCTAAAAGTCCGCTTGGTTTAAAGATCATGATGATGATCAAAGCCAATGCATAAATGATCATGCGCAAATCAGAGAAGCCTTGCAAGTACATATTTAAGATTCCTAGCACTACTGCCGAAACAACTGCTCCTGTGGTACTCCCAAGCCCTCCAAAAACGACGATGATCAATACATCGATCGATTTCATAAAACCGTAATCTCGTGGGAAAACCGACTGCTGATAGCTGGCATAAAGGGTACCAGCAATGCTTGCCATCACTGCCCCCATTACAAACGCAATTACCTTGTATTTCGTTGTGTTGACCCCCATTGATTCTGCAGCGATCTCATCTTCCCGAATCGCTAAAGTCGCCCGACCTGGTCCGCTATGGATAAAGTTTGACACGACAAGAATCGATAAAACGGCAAAGAGAAAGACGATCTGCCAATTACTGAATTGGGGCAATCCGAAAATTCCAGCAGGACCATTGGTCAAGCCTCGTAGGTTCACCAACAAGATCCGAATGATCTCTGCCACACCTAAGGTAGCGATCGCTAGATAGTCGCCTTTTAAACGGAGGGTCGGAATCCCAACCACTAATGCGACTGCACCTGAAACCAGCATCCCCACCAGTAAACCAGTTAAAAAGCCGCCAAAGGTTGGATTGCTTGCCGACAGGATCGCGCCAGCATAAGCACCGATTGCCATAAATCCAGCATGTCCTAAGGAAAATTGCCCTGAAAAGCCGATGATCAGATTCAAACTGACTGCCAAGATGATATTGATTCCGATATTGACGATGATGGCATCAGAGAACAAATTGATCATTCCGCCATTGTAGGCTGCAAATAATCCAAAATAAAGAATAGCTGCCAGAGCGAGCCAGATTAAGTTGTAACGTAAATTCTTTTTCATTTCTGCCACCTACACTTTCTCTTTGATATTTTTGCCGAGGATCCCAGCTGGACGAACCAACAATATAATTATTAAAATGACATACACTAAAGCATCCTTATAATCAGAAAAACCAAGCGCTGTCGCTGCTGTTTCCACCAAACCGATCACAAAGCCACCTAAGGCTGCTCCAGGAATGATCCCGATCCCGCCAAGAACCGCTGCAACAAAAGATTTCAGACCAGGAACGACGCCCATTGATGGATCAATGGAATTATAATACAAACCGATCAGCATCCCGCCAGCTGCAGCCAAAGCCGAGCCTAAGGCAAAGGTAAAGGAAATCGTTCGATTGACATTGATCCCCATCAAACGCGCTGCATCTGCATCAACACTTACTGCCCGCATCGCTTTTCCCATACGGGTCTTTTTCACGATCAATTGCAAGAGAATCATTAAGGTAACCGAAACAGCCAAGATCAATAACTGGACATTACTTACTTGAACAAACCCGATGGAATAAGTTTGTCGTTCAATCGCTTGCGGAAAGGGGCGCACATTGGCTGAAAAGAAAAAGATCATGACATTTTGCAAAAAATAAGAAACCCCGATTGCCGTGATCAGTGCCGAAATTCGCGTGGAATTGCGTAAGGGACGATACGCTAAAAATTCGATCGTTACCCCAAGAGCTGCACTGGCGATCATTGAAATGAACAACGCGGGGAAAAACCCTAATTGCCATTGATTGATCAAAAAGTAACCGATAAAACTACCGATCATGTAAACTTCTCCGTGGGCGAAGTTGATCAACTTGATGATGCCATACACCATCGTATAACCCAACGCTAACAAGGCATAGATACTGCCTAGAAACAAGCCGTTGATCAATTGTTGGATCATCATTTCCATATACTCACTTCCAATATCATTTATTATGGTCATTCTTTTAGAGAAAAGAAACTGAGACAAACACATCAGGTCTGTCCCAGTTTTCACTGCCAAACAACTGCGGGTTTTTTAAGGTTCCACAGTATCTGCTGAGGTTTCTTTCCCGTCAGTCAATCCTAAAACAACTGCTGATTTTTCAGGGTTATGATTTTCATCCATCGTGATTTCACCGGTCACACCGACAAAGTCTTTCAGTTCAGACAAACCAGCTGCGATCGCCAATGAATCTGCTGAGTTTTGATCTTCGATCGCTTGTTTGATCATATAAACGGCATCATAGGCTAATGCATTAAAAGCAGAAGGCTCTTTGCCATATTTTTCATTGAAAGCTGCCACAAACGGCTCAACTTTGTCGTTTGCTGGTGCTTTGGTAGAGAAGTGACCTGTATAGTAAACATTGCTGACATTTTCTGCACCAGCTGTTTGAACCATTTTTTCATCACCGAATCCATCCGCCCCAATGATTGCTTGATCAATTCCTAATTCTCGCGCTTGCTTGATGATCAAACCAGCTTCTGTGTAGTAGCCTGGAATGAACAAGACATCGAAGTCGACATCTTTGATTCTTGTAAGAACTGCTTGGAAATCTTTGTCGCCTTCGGTAAAGTTATCCTCTAAGACGATTTCGCCTGGGTAGCTTTCTTTAAATGCTTCCGTCAAACCAATTGCGTAGTCACTTGAGTTATCACCCAAGATTACGGCTTTTGAAGCATCCAAATTTTCTGCTGCATATTTTGCCAAGATTGTTCCTTGGAAGCTATCTTGGAAACAAGAACGGAACGCAAATTCTTGGACTTTTCCACTGGTGTAAGTAATCGCATCATCGGTACCTGATGGAGTGACCATCGGTACTTGGGCTCTCGTCACATTCGGTAAAGCCGCCTTTGTGGCACCTGAAGTTGCTGGTCCAATAATGGCAACGACTTTATCATTGGTTGCTAAGTTGGCTGCTACTGTCGCAGCTTCATTGTTATCTGATTTGTTATCTTTCGAAATGATTTCAATTTGTTTTCCAAGAACGCCGCCGGCAGCATTGATTTCTTCGACTGCCAAGTCGATCCCCTCTTTTTCAGCCGTCCCATAAGCAGCAACTGCTCCAGACAACTCTAAGTTGGCACCAATCTTAATGGTATCTCCCTCTTGTTTATTGCCACCTTCAGCAGCACCACTGCTATCCGTTGGTCCACCTGTTGGTCCTGCACTACAAGCTGTCAATAAAAACAAACTCGCAAACAAAAATGCAAATTTCTTTTTCATAATTTTCCTCTCCTTTACTTCCCCTGAATATGTTATCCAATATACTGAAAAATCTAGGAAATGTCAACGAATTATCAGAATATTTCACCTATTCAGAATTTATTTTTTTCGCCGATAAAAAATGGTACTTTTAAAACATTGATCCAGCAACAATGGAATCGCTTTTCTAATTTTCGGATAAAAAGAAAAGCAAGCAAAGGTTTTTCCCCTTTGCTTGCTGCCGATACGCTTTTATTTGATACTTTTTTCTTCAAACGGACGTTTGAAAACATTACATCTTCATGTTAGCGGCTATTTCGTGGATACAATGCTTGAAAATTTGCCGCCGCCCCAACTAAATTGGCATCATTGCGATAGTCACATAGCTTGATCAGTGGGACGAAATCATTTAATGCTTGATCCGCCAACATTTTTTTCAAGCGCTGGTCAACTTCTTCTAACAAGCCTTTTTTGGCACTGACACCACCGCCGATAATGATCACTTCAGGATCAAAAGCAAACTGAATACTGAACAGTCCTTGTGCTAAATAGTTGTAAAATTTATTGACTTCCTCGATCGCAATGGCATCGCCATCTTCTGCACGTTGAAAGACCTCTTCACCGGTAATCGTCGTTCGATCCACTCCGATCCGATCACAATACCGCCAGGCCATCTGAACCGCTGTCCCTAGTTGCGAAAATGTTTTGCCTTGATCTAGGATCATCAACCCAAATTCGCCACCGTATAAATGTGCCCCACGGACTAGCTCACCATTTTGAAACAAGGTACCGCCAACGCCTGTTCCGATCACAACGAAGGCTGCTTGCTGATACTCTTTGCCCGCTCCTTGATAAAATTCAGCCATCCCAGCGCAATTGGCATCATTTTCGATGGTTACGGGTACCCCAAACGCTGCTTCGAGTTCTGAGTAAATATCAAACCCATGGATATAAGGGATCGCACTAATGCCGTCGATCCGCCGTTCTTGGGCATTGACCGCACCTGGCGCACTGATTCCAACGCCTTCAATCTCTTCATCTACGCTTGCCCTCACTTGCTGCAGCTGTGCTTTCATTTCCTCCCAAGTATTTGGAGTAGTGAATTTCCCTTTACTCACCAAAGAATCTTGTGCCCAGACGCCATATTTTACTGCTGAACCACCCATATCAAAGACTAAAATCGCCATTTTTTTCCCTCAATCCTTTATTATTCTGATACTGTCTATTTTACCGCAAGTCGGCACTTGAAGAAAGCGATTTCCGAGGACAAGAAAAAAACAGTCTCATTCACTTAGACTGTCTCTTCATCCATTAGAGTTGTTTTTCTAAAATCACTTGATCGAACAGCTGCTGCCCATTCTCAAAAATCGGTTCGACATAGTGGGTGGTGAAATAATTCTTCACCCACTCTTTTTCAACATAGCCTTGCTTTTGGTACAAAGTCAAGGCTGCAGAGGGCAGACTACCAGTTTTGATCACTACGATCGGCCGTTTTGCCCCGAGGTGCTGACTAAGGATCGCTTCTTCGGCGGCTTGCAGCAATTGACGACCGATGCCCATTCCTTGCTTTTCTGGCGAAACGGCCACATTCATGATCTCCCAGTTCTTGCCTTGATTTTGATAAACTAGCACACCAATCATTTCTCCAGCTTCTTCATAAACAAGTGTTTGGCTATTATATAGATAGCTTTCTACGACTGCTTTATCAGGATCTGCATCCAGCAGCAACGCCCAAGGATACGCTTCATTAGGGGCGATTGGACGAATCATGGCTTTTTGGCTCCTTTTTTATATTTCTGTTGATTCCTTTTAACTTTTCCGATAACGGTACGTTGGTTTGACTTTGTCTTTCGTATTTCGTTTTAAAGTAAACGTCTGGGGTACGTAATCTATTCCGCCTTTTACAAAGGGATGGCAGCGTAAGATACGAGCTACCCCCATCAAGCCTCCTTTGGCTGCTCCATGGACTTGGATGGCTTGGATCATGTATCCTGAGCAAGTCGGATAATAACGACAGCTAGGAGGAAATAATGGGGAAATAAAACGTTGATAGAAACGAACAAAGCCGATCAAAAGTTTACTCATTCCTTGCCAGCCTTTCTTTTTAGCGTACGATTCAGTAAAGATAGATAGAAAAAACTAGGACTCAGCACGTGGCGGAAGTCCTAGTTATGGTTTATTTCATAAACTCAAAGATATGATTCCAAAGACTTGGAGAGAATACTTTAAAAGGACTGCCGTCACCGATCACTCCATAACCAATCATCGTTCCTGCTAGGAACAATAAAATAGCTAATAAAATGACGATTAGAATTTTTATCAAGCTAGTTAAAATATAACGGTTCAACTTCACTTTTTTTCTCTCCTACTCCTATTAGGCGTTAACTGGTACGACTTCTTCTACTGCGTCAGAAACTCGTTCAACAGATGCCCCTAATTGTTGCAATTTTTCGTGGAATTTGTAGTAGCCGCGATCCAAATATTTTAGATTGCGAACACGCGTCCGTCCCGTTGAACGCAAACCTAATAAAATCAACGCTGCTGCGGCACGTAAATCTGTCGCATAGACCAGCGCACCTTGTAATTCATGACCGCCTTCGATCACTGCAACGTTGCCGTCAATTTTTACATGGGCATTCATGCGACGCATTTCTTCTAAATGTTGGAAACGATTCTCAAATACCGTTTCATTCACAACACTCGTTCCTTGCGCTAATAATTGAATAGCAGACATTTGCGCTTGCATGTCCGTAGGAAAACCTGGATGTGGCATCGTTTTTACATCAGTCGCTTTCAAGCGTTCTGGTCCGACCACACGAATCCCTTCAGCGACTTCAGTCACTTCTGCACCCATTTCGATCAATTTTGAAATCAATGGACGATTGTGCTCTGAGATCGCATCTTTAATAATAACGTCTCCTTGAGTCATCGCTGCTGCAACCATAAAGGTTCCTGCTTCGATACGGTCTTGCACGATCGAATGATCTACTGCATGCAGGTGTTCGACACCTTCAATACGCATCGTTTCGGTTCCTGCACCAAAGACCTTGGCACCCATTTTATTCAAAATGTTTGCTAAATCAACGATTTCTGGCTCACGAGCGACGTTTTCGATGATGGTGATGCCTTTAGCTTTTACGGCAGCCATCATGATATTTTGCGTTGCGCCGACACTTGGGAAATCCAAGTAAATGCTATTGCCTTTTAACTCATCGGCGATCGCTTCTATGTATCCATCTTTTTGGATGATTTGCGCGCCTAGTGCTTGAAATCCCTTCAAATGTAAATCAATTGGTCGTTTGCCGATTGCACAGCCGCCAGGCATTGCCACTTTGGCATGTCCATTACGGGCTAACAAAGGCCCCATGACTACGATTGAAGCGCGCATTTGGCTCACATACTCATACGGTGCTTCGATTGCTAATTCTTGTGACGCATCGATCGTCATTGTGTTGTTTTCTTCTTCAAAATCGATTGCGACATTTAAATGCCGAATCACTTCTTTCATTGTTAATACATCGGAAAGGATCGGTACATTTGTTAATGTCGTTGTTCCTTCTTCCGCTAATAAGCTTGCCGCTAAGATAGGTAGAACAGCATTTTTTGCCCCTTCGATCTTCACTGTTCCAGTTAATCGATTACCACCTTGAACGATCATCTCTTCCATTTATGTTCCCTCCAAATAATGCAGTGACTCACACAAATCTTGCCAATTATAGCATAATATTCGGTGTTTTTGCATATATTAATGAAATTCTTAAAAACCTGTTAAAAATAAATTACGACATAGCGCAATCAACTCAAGGAAAAAAGTACTGGCGGTGTAGCCTAATGCAATCGCAAGAAACACCATTACCATTCGTATCTGAGTCGTTCGTAAGGATTTAAAAAAAGCATCGATCCGCACAGATTGCAATGCCCAAAATGCTAAATAGATGAACGCTAAATGACTCACGATTCGAATGATTGCATCAATTCCATACACTTGCATACTTCCTGCTCCTTTTTTCATAATTGAACATTCCTATCATACCACAAAGATGTCAAGATAAAAAATAATCTTTCTTGAAACCTTCATGAAAAGACTTTAAAAAGTTTTTAAAACGTTTTCTTGAAGAAACAAAAAAACAAAGGCAAGATGCCCTTGTTTTTTAGGAATGTTTTGACACGTTGATTCGATTGATGGCGCGGTGCAAAGCAACCGTTGCGCGCCGAAGCTGGTCGATATCCTCGACTTGTTTGGCTTCTTCGATTTGGCGTTCTGCACGCTGTTTTGCTCTTTCTGCACGTGAAACGTCGATGTCACGATCACGTTCCGCACTATCGGCTACGATCGAGACAACATTATCTCGCACTTCTAATATACCGCCGTTGACAGCGACCCAGTCGACATGGGTATCTGAATCGATACGTTTGACCCGGACTTCATCAATCGTCAATGGAACGATGATTGGGGCATGGTGCGGCAAAATACCGATCTCACCATCTGTCGTACGTGCAACCACGATTTTCGCGTGATGATCGTAAACCAAACCAGCAGGTGTCACCACATTGACTGTTAAAAATTGATCCATGAGGTTCCCCTCTTTCTTCAAGGCTGGTTAATTAATAGCCAATTTTTTTCGCTTTTTCAATGACATCTTCAATTCGTCCAACACTACGGAAGGCTTCTTCTGGAAGATCATCATATTTTCCTTCAAGAATCTCTGCAAATCCTTTGATGGTTTCTTCAACTGGCACATAAGAACCAGGTTGTCCCGTAAACTGTTCCGCTACGTGGAAGTTTTGTGACAAGAAGAATTGAATGCGGCGTGCGCGGGCAACTAAGGTTTTTTCATCATCAGACAGTTCATCCATCCCTAAGATGGCGATGATGTCTTGTAATTCCCGATAACGTTGCAACGCATGCTGTACTTCAGTCGCTACTTCATAATGTTTTTCACCAACGATTTCAGGTGCTAACGCACTAGAAGAAGACGCCAGTGGATCAACGGCAGGATAGATCCCTTGTTCGGTCAATTTACGTTCCAAGTTGGTTGTTGCATCCAAATGGGCAAAAGCAGTCGCAGGTGCTGGGTCTGTATAGTCATCGGCAGGGACATAGATGGCTTGAATAGACGTAACGGAACCTTTTTTCGTCGATGTGATCCGTTCTTGTAATTGCCCCATCTCAGTTGCTAATGTTGGCTGATACCCAACGGCCGACGGCATCCGACCTAGTAAGGCAGATACTTCAGAACCTGCTTGAGTGAAGCGGAAGATATTATCGATAAACAAGAGCACGTCTTGTCCTTCCACATCACGGAAGTACTCGGCTAATGTCAAACCAGTCAAGGCTACCCGCATCCGGGCACCTGGTGGTTCATTCATTTGTCCAAACACCATGGCTGTTTTTTCGATAACGCCAGATTCTTTCATTTCATTATAAAGGTCATTTCCTTCACGTGTCCGTTCACCAACACCTGTGAAGACAGAGATCCCACCATGCTCTTGGGCGATGTTGTGGATCAATTCTTGGATCAAGACGGTTTTACCAACACCGGCACCACCGAAAAGTCCAACTTTCCCCCCTTTTAAATAAGGAGCTAACAAATCAATGACTTTGATCCCAGTTTCAAGGATCTCCGTACTTGTTGACAATTCATCAAAGTCAGGTGCTTTTTTGTGAATCCCACTGCGGGGTGCCTCTTCAGGAAATGGTGCTTCTAAATCGATGGTATCGCCTAGGACATTAAATACCCGTCCTAATGTTTCTGTCCCAACTGGAACAGAGATGGAAGCGCCTGTATCGATTACTTCCATTCCTCGTTGTAAGCCATCTGTTGATTCCATGGCAATCGTACGGATAACGCCGTCGCCAAGTTCTAGGGCAGCTTCTAACACAACTTTTGTTTTCTGCTCATCTTTTTTGTAAACAATCAACGCATTGTTGATATCTGGTAATGATTGGTCTAGAGAGAATTCCACGTCAACAACGGGACCAATGACTTGAACAATCTTGCCTGAACTCATTCGTATTCCTCCATTCGTTCTTGAAACTATTCTAACGCGGATGCCCCCGCCACAATTTCAGTAATTTCTTGGGTGATCGCTCCTTGGCGCGCTCGGTTGTATGAGATCGTCAAGTCCCCAATAATATTTTTGGCATTATCTGTTGCTGTTTTCATCGCTGTCATTCCGGCAGCATGCTCGGCTGTTTTTGCGTCAACAATCGCACCATAAATCAAGCTTTCAGCGTATTGAGGCAGTAATTGATTCAAAATCGCTTCTCTGGAAGGTTCAAACAAGTATTCTTGTTCATAACTTTCGGCTTCTTCAGGATCTAAATCGGATATCGGCAACATTTTCTCCACACGAAATTGGCTAGTCAATGAATTGATGTGATGGTTATAACACACGTATAATTCATCGAAGACCTCGTTTTGGTACATCGTGGTTGCCAAGGTTACGATTTTACGTACCTCATCAAAGCTTGGTTGATCCGAAAGGTTTCTTAACTCGTACGCCAAATTGATGCCCCGTGCTTTGAAAAAGTCAGCGCCAGTTGCACCAATGGCAATCATGACATACTCTTCTTCTTTTGCATGGTCTTCATCCAGCATGGTCATCATTTGTTTTAAGATGGAACTATTATAGCCGCCCACTAGACCGCCATCAGAAGTGATGACGATATAGCCTGTGCGTTTGACCGGACGACTAACCAACATACTGTTATAGTTCACACCATCTTTAGGACCAGAACCTGCAAGATCGGAAAGCTGCTGCGCAGTCAAATGCGTAACGATTTCACGTACTTTGTTGGCATACACTTGAAACTGTTTCGAATGAGCTTCAGATTTTGTTAATTTTGCAGCTGAAACCATTTGCATGGCCTTTGTGATTTGGCTGGTTTTCTTTGTTGAGGCAATTCGTTGCTTGATTTCATTTAATGAAGCAGCCATTTTCTCTCACCTCTTTTATGCGTTTTGCATTGTCGATATTTTATCTTGCGGTGTCACCCGAGAACTGTTGGATGCCATGAAAATATCTTTGAATGCTTTAATGGTGTCATCTAACAAGCTTTCTTCTGGCAAGTCTTTCGTTGTCCGAATGGTTTCAAAAATCGTTGCTGCGTTTGCTTCGATATACTCAAATAATTCTGCTTCAAAGTCCAATAGTTTATTGACAGGTACACTATCAATGAATCCATGCGTCAACGCATAAAGAATCACGACTTGTTTTTCGACTGCCAATGGTTCATGTAGTTTTTGCTTTAAGATTTCAACGGTACGACGACCGCGGTTTAATTTGGCTTGTGTCGCAGCATCTAGATCAGACCCAAATTGTGTGAAGGCTTCTAGCTCGCGGTAACTTGCCAAGTCCAAACGCAAGGTTCCAGCAACTTTCTTCATCGCTTTGATCTGTGCAGAACCACCAACCCGTGAAACGGACAATCCAGCCGCTACGGCAGGACGCACACCTGAATAGAACAGGTCATTTTCTAAGAAAATTTGTCCATCTGTGATAGAAATCACGTTGGTTGGGATATAGGCTGAGATATCCCCCGCTTGCGTTTCAACGAATGGCAGTGCCGTCATTGATCCGCCACCTAGTTCATCACTTAATTTCGCTGCACGTTCCAATAAACGAGAGTGCAAGTAGAAGACATCCCCTGGGTATGCTTCACGACCTGGCGGACGGCGTAGAAGTAGAGAAAGTTCACGGTAAGCGACTGCTTGTTTTGATAAGTCATCAAAGACGATCAAAACATGTTTGCCGTTATACATGAATTCTTCTCCCATTGCTGCCCCGGCATAAGGTGCGATGTAAAGCAATGGTGCTGGTTGTGAAGCACCTGCTGAAACAACGATCGTGTAATCAAGTGCACCGTAACGGCGTAATGTTTCTACTTGTGCACGAACCGTTGAGTCTTTTTGGCCAATAGCGACATAGATACAGATCATGTCTTGCCCTTTTTGGTTGATGATCGCATCGATCGCAATCGTTGTTTTCCCGGTTTTCCGGTCACCGATGACTAATTCCCGTTGGCCGCGTCCGATTGGCACTAAAGCATCAATAGCTTTCAACCCTGTTTGCATTGGTTCCGATACGGATTTCCGTTGCATTACACCTGGTGCGGCTGCTTCAACTGGGCGTGATTTGTCTGTTTCGATCGGACCTAAGCCATCGATCGGTTGCCCTAATGGATTCACTACCCGGCCAATTAATGCATCGCCGACAGGAACTTCCATGATTTTACCGGTTCGTTTTACTTTGTCTCCTTCACGAATGGTTTCAAAATCACCTAGGATGATGATCCCGACGTCGTTTGATTCTAAGTTTTGTGCCATCCCATAAGAACCGTTTGAAAACTCAAGCAGTTCTCCACTCATGGCATTTTCTAAACCGTGAGCACGGGCGATCCCGTCCCCAACATATGTGACAGTACCGATTTCTTCTACAGAAAGTTCGTTCTGATAATTTTTAATTTGCTCTTTGATCAAGGCACTAATTTCTTCTGCTTTGATGGCCATCCGATTCACCTCTTATCTCTTGTTTATCTGCCGATTTTTTGTCGCAGATAATCCAGTTGGCTCTTAATACTACCGTCGATCACTTGATGATTTGCTTCAACGATGACTCCGCCTAAAATCGTTGGATCGACCGTTTCTTTCAATTGTGCCTGCTTGTACCCAAGCTTATCGGCGATTTGCTTTTCGATTTTGCTTTTTTGTTCTGCTGACAAAGCAACAGCCGTTGTGATCGTTCCGAGAACAAGACCTTGATATTCATCGTAACGACGTTCGTATTCGTCAATGATCAGCAATAGATCATCCATGCGATCATATTCATAAACGATCTCTAAGAAATTTCTGACCAAGCCTTCAAAGCCCTTCAGCAATTGATCGACTAATTGTCTTTTTTCATGGAGATCCAAGCGGTTATCCGTCACGATCTGACCGAATGTTGGAATCTCCTGATAAATCTGACGCAAGGTCATTAATTCTTGGTAAACTTCTGTCAAGCGCTGTTCTTCCATCGCCAATTCGAACAAGGCTTTTCCATAGCGTTTTCCCACTGTGAATTTATCGAGTTTCATTAACTGAACCCAATCCTTCGATATATTGATTGATTAGGGATTCATGATTTTCGGGAGTCAATTCGCGTCCTAAGATTTTTTCTGCGATTTGAAGCGAAAGTTCTGCAACATCATCTTTCACTTCTTTTAACGCAGTTTCTTTTTCAAGGGTGATATCTGAGTTTGCTTTTTCTTTCAAACGAGCCACTTCTTCTTTGGTCTCGCTCAAAATATTTTGTCGACTCAATTCCCCGCTATCTTTGGCGCTCTTGATGATCTCCGCAGCTTCAGAATGAGAACGTGCCAATTTTTCTTGGCGTTCTTTTTCTAATTTTGCTGCATTCAAGCGTGATTGTTCCGCTGAATCCAAATCATTGGCGATTTTATCTTCCCGTTTTTGCATCATGCTGCTGATGGCATCCCATGCAAAATGTTTCAATAAGAATAGCAAAAGAAGAATTGATCCGCTGACAACGATAATATTGCCAAGCATTGGATTTTGAACTTCCGCTATAACCAACTGATTTAGCATAACGATTCTTCCTTTCTGAAAGTCATTGTTTCATTAGAAAAAAGCAAAAACGAGTGCAATTGTTCGTTTCTGCCTTTTCGTGCTTGTCTTATCGGAAGACTAATAACAGCGCGATAACTACCCCTAGAATCGGTACAGCTTCGACTAACGCTACCCCGATAAACATTGTTGAGCGTAGTTGACCTGACATTTCAGGTTGGCGTGCCATTGATTCGATCGTTTTTGCGATTACTTGTCCGTTACCATACCCTGCACCAATTGCTGCTCCGATAATTGCTAATCCTGCTCCAATAAAGTTCATTCTTTTTTCCTCCTAATTGTATGTCGATTCGATTAATGTTCTGCCACGATTTTGTGGCTCATAAATACCATGGTCAATGTAACAAATACATAAGCTTGGATCGCTCCAATAAAGAGTGAGAAGCCAATCCAGATCATTTCTAGCGGCATCACGATCGGTAATGACCACCAACCAAGACTAATAAACATGTTGGCAATCAATCCTAATAACACTTCCCCTGCGAATATATTTCCATATAAACGCAAGCCTAACGTGATAACATTCGTAAATTCTTCGATGATTTTTAGCGGTAATAAGAACCCCACCGGTTTCAAGTACGAATTGATCAAGTAATTTTTGAAGCCCAACGACTTGATCCCAAAGAAATGTGTCAAGGAAATAACCATAAGTGCGAGTGTCAGTGTAACAAACGGGTCTGCTGTCGGACTTTTCCATAAGGTAATGTCATCTGTCGTCACGATTTTTGTGACTAACCCGATCTCATTTGCCACAAACACAAAAAGAAACATTGTTACACCGAGCAAATGAAAGTTGTTCACTTGAGATCCTGGTAGATTGTCCGCTACGATACCGCGAACAAAGTCAATGACCCATTCAATGAAGTTCTGCTTCCCTTTCGGTTTCATTTGCAGATTACGTGTACAAATAAAGACCACCAAAAAAACAATAATACAAGAAATGATTGTCATCATAGCTACAGTTCCATCAAACCATATAGGACCGATATGAAACATAAGCGATTTATCTTCCAATCTTTCTCACCTCTTTTCCTGTCATCTCCAGAAAAAAATCTGGTGTTACAATGCGTTTCCTCTCATAACAATCGGTATCATACCACCACGAATGGAAAATTTCAAAGCATTTTCAAGAAAATTAGACAAAAAACTCACAATGCCAAAAATCCTAAATTAAATGAAAAATTCCCGTGTCGCTATGTGGAAGAAAAAGCCTGTTATATCAACAGCTTTCCCTTAAATGCTACCAAATTTAGCGCGATTTTCAAAGCAATAACCTCTATCGGATTCTAAAAGAAGTTCTTAGAAAATTAGAAATTTCTAAGAACTCGGTCAATTTGTCTTTCTTGATCTTTGCGTTTCAAGGATTCCCGCTTGTCATATTCGCGTTTTCCTTTCGCTAAACCAATCAAAACTTTGGCATAACCATCCTTGATATACACCTTTAACGGAACGATCGTCATGCCTGTATTTTTTGTTTCGCCAATCAGACGAGCAATCTGCTTTTTATGCAGTAACAGTTTTCTTGTCCGTAGTGGATCATGATTAAAAATGTTTCCTTGCTCGTATGGGCTGATATGCACATTTACTAAGAATGCCTCACCATTGCGAATGCGTACAAAGCCGTCTTTCAAATTGATCCGACTGTTACGGATCGCTTTGATCTCTGTTCCCTGTAAGACGATCCCCGCTTCGATCGTATCGAGGATCGTGTAATCATGGCGGGCCTTTTTGTTTTGGGCGATTAATTTCCCTTCTCCTTTAGGCACGGGCCATCCCTCCAATTATTTTTTCTTGATTCCTTTGTAAAAAGGTTTTTTCTTTTTCACTTTGCCAGCTTTCTTTGACTTGCCTTTACCGGTTTGTTCAAAGCGTTTCCCTTGTTTTTTCTCAGGGTTGTGTTGTTTTTTCCCGCGACGGTTCGCTTCATTTTTTTGATGGTTGTTTCGTTTGTTGGCTTTTGGTGCTTGCAGTTTTTCGACTTCTTCTGCTGCTACCAATTCGAAATCGATCTCTCTTGTTTCTGGATCAGCTTTCACGACTTTGATACGAACTTTTTGACCAATTTTAAAGGTCAAGCCTGTCCGTTCACCTACAAGTGCCAGATGGTTTTCCAAATAATGGAAGTAATCTTGCTTCAGATTATTGATATGGATCAGCCCTTCAATCGTGTTAGGCAATTCAATAAACAAGCCAAACTTAACGACGGAACTGATGATACCGTCAAACTCTTCTCCTACTTTATCGGCCATATACTCAGCTTTTTTAAGCGCATCAACTTCTCTTTCTGCATCGACTGCTCGTCGTTCCATTTGGGAGCTGTGCATTGCGATGTCAGGCAAGATTTCAGCCCATTTGTTTTGGTTGGCTTCAGAGACATCTTCACTGTAAGAACGAATCAAGCGATGCACGATCAAGTCGGGGTACCGACGGATCGGTGACGTGAAGTGAGTATAATCTTCCGCTGCCAAACCATAGTGGCCGACGTTTTCTTCTGAATACTTCGCTTGCTGCATACTTCTGAGCAGCATCGTATTGACAACCATTGCCTCTGGCTTATCTGCGACATCTTCAACCACTTTTTGCAGTTGTTTTGGTGAGATCGAGCCGTTGGTTTGTTTGACTACAATCCCTAAAGCAGAAGCAAAATCAAAGAAGCGACGCATTTTCTCTTCTTTTGGTTCCTCATGGATCCGATAAATAAATGGTAAATGCTTCCGATTGAAATGGCGCGCCACGGTTTCATTGGCTGCCAACATGAAGGACTCGATCAATCGTTCGCCGACGCCACGTTCTCGCAGAACGATTTCTTGCGGGTGTCCTTCTCCATCGACCAAGACTTTCGCTTCGCGGTCTTCAAAAGAAACCGCCCCACGCTTGATCCGCATCGTTTCTAACACGTGGTGCAAGGCGGCCATATCATGGAACATCGGTACTAGTTTCGCATATTCTTTGCTGGTTTCTGGATCATTGTCTTCAATAATTTGATTGACTGCCTGATAAGTCATGCGGGCACTTGTTTGAATAATACTTTGGAAAATATTGTAATCCGTGACGATCCCCTCTTGGTTGATCCACATTTCACAGCTCATGGCCAACCTTGGGACATTCGGATTCAACGAACAGATCCCGTTTGATAAACGTTGTGGGATCATCGGGATCACTCGATCCGTTAGATAGACACTCGTTCCCCGCTCAAAAGCTTCTTTGTCCAACGCACTGTTTTCTGTCACATAATAAGAAACATCTGCGATATGCACGCCCAAATAGAAGCTGCCGTCAGGCAATGCTTTTACCGTCACCGCATCATCCAAATCTTTGGCATCCGCTCCATCGATCGTTACGATCTGTTGATCTCGCAAATCCCGTCGTTCTGGAAAGTCAGCAGGATCGATCGTATCGGGTACTGCATCTGCCGCTGCCAAGGTTTCTTCCTCAAATTTTGTGGGAATCCCATTCGCCACGACGATCGATAAAATATCCATTCCAGGATCGTTTTTATGCCCCACAACTTTTGTGATCAACCCCTCTAAGCTTTTCGAATAGCCTTTTTCTGGATAATGGCTGATCTCAACGATCACGATGCTGCCGTCTACTGGACGAATTCCTTGGGCGCCGATAAACACCTTTAAATCGCTTAGTTTTTTATCTTTAGGTTGAACAACGCCATATAGATCCGATTCTTCGATCTCTTTTTCGTCAAATAATGTAAACTCGCCGACCAACTGACTGATGGCGCGTTGCTTGATTTCTACGACCTTTCCCTCTGCGCCGCGATCTGAAAAAGGATCGGCAACATGCACGATGTCTACAGCAACGGTATCGCCGTCCATGGCATAGCCTGTTGCTTCTTTAGGGATATAAATATCGTCTTCTTCTTCATCCAACGTGACAAAGCCGAAGCCCCGCTCGTTGGCACGAAAGGTTCCTTCCACAAACACTCGTTTCATTGGTAATTTCACTTTGCCTTTTTTGTTAAAAATCACACTGCCTTCTCGTTCCATCGCCGCTACTGTCTGGACAAGATTCTTAAAGTCTGTACTTTTTTGAAGTCCTAGACCTTCAGCAATTTCTTCCATTGAAAAACTTTTTTTACGGCTTTCTTCGAGAAACTGAACAATTTTTGTTTTAATCGTTTCTGTCATAACTCACTCTTTCCAAGCAAGTGTTTCTATGAAAGCAAACACATCCTGCTCTAATTTTTTCCGTTCTGGTCCAACTGTCACCACATGACCACTTTGAGGATACCATTGAAGCGTATAGGGAACATGGGACAATGCCGCTGCGGTTTTGAAAACCGTCTGTGGATCGATCATTTGGTCCCTTCCTGCTTGCGCCAGGAAGATTGGGCGCTCGATTTTTCCTAAATGCTCGGCTGTGGTTTGTCCGACTGTTTCGATTCCTTGCAGTTGTTCTCTGACCTTACGAGGGACTTCTGCCAATATTTCTTTTTGGGTCGCCTCATCTAAATCAGCGTAGGGTATGACCATTTCAGCATACTTTTCAAAATTGACTGGTACTTCGTTCTTGGTTTCAAATAACGGTGAGCAAAAAAGACCGCCGCCCATCAATGTTGGGTCTTGCGTCAAACGATCCATCGCTAAAATCCCACCCATCGAAAGTCCAAGAACGGCAACTTCCTCATAGCCTTTTTCTTTCACATAAGCAACTGCATCCGCAGCATCCTGCTGCCAAACAGTCATTCCTTGATTTAAGATATCATCTGGATTCGGTGTACCATGTCCAGTAAACATCGGTGTATAAACCGTGTAGTCTTTTTGTTCTAACGAACGACAAAGCATGCGCACATCGTTAGGACTGCCTGAATAGGCATGGAACAAAATGACCGCTCGTTTGCCGTGTTCAGCAAAAACCGGTTTTGGTTGATTAAATGTTTTCATGTTTCCTTTCACCTCACGTCCAATTCTACCATAGTTAGCAAGAATACTTCGACAAATGCGATCAAAATCTTCCCGTTAAAAAGAAAAAAACCTCTCTTTACGAGAGGTTCGCTAACAAAGTGATTAGTTTGATGAAAGAAAAGCCAAAATAAAGAGCAAGACCATCCAAACAAAACCTAAAATGGCCGTTGAACGCTGCATCACCGCTTCAAATCCACGGGCTTTTTGCTTACCAAACAATTGATCTGCACCGCCAGTAAAGGCACTAGCTGCACTATTTTGCTTGCTAGGCTGCATCATGATCGTAATGACCATTAAAATCGAAATAACGATCACAGCAGTTAATAAGATGTTATACACGTTAGCTCCTCCTTGCTTGCTAAAGTCGTCCTTTCCATTTTAGCATTTTCCGCTGGAAATTACTACTCTCTTTTTGTCATTGACCGTTGCATGACGGTTTAAAAAAAAGACTGTCCTTTCTGACAGCCTTTTTCTCATAGATCACTTTCGTTCAAATCAGTGAACGAGTACGTCATCGTATTCTGGTTTTTCTTTGAACTCTTTGACCGCAAAGGAGCAGACAGGCATAATTTTTTTCTCTTCCCGTCTTGCTTTTTCAACAACCGCTTTGAGTAATTTTTGCGCCAATTGCTGGCCGCGATAATCAGGATTAACGAAGGTGTGGTCTACTTCTAGAACATCATCTGGCGTTTCTTGCCATGTGATTTCTCCCACCTCTTTTTCTCCATCATACAAAGCAAAACGTTTATTTTCTTCTTTGATTTCCATTGCTTTCTTCCTTTCTATCAGACGATGTCTGTATTTTGTTTGATATTCTCAATGAATTGCAAAACGGTTGGCCAATATTCTGGTGCATCTTTCACTGCCTGTAAATGTCCCATATTCGCAAAGAGGACTTTTTGTTTCGGTCCAGCCGTTGCTTCCATTAAGGTATTGATCTCTTTTTCCGAAAGAAACGAATCTTTTTCTCCTTGTAAAAACAGCACAGGTAAATGGTTGCTGCCGACTTGTCGGGTCACCGAGATCTGCAAGAAGGGATAACCGACTAATTGTTTGCTATAGCGATTCGCTAAGCGCAAAAAGCGTTTGATCGGTAACCGAGAAAATTGCGGCAAACTTGATCGGATCGCGCTGTAAACGGACGTATAGCTGCTGTCTGAGATCAACCCAGCCACTTGCACCGGCATGACTTCTCCACTAGCCAGCAGCAAGGTCGCAGCCCCCATTCCTAAACCATAGAGGAAGATTTGTGTTTGTGGGTCTTTTTCCAAAATCTTATCGATCCACAAAAGTAGATCCATCCGATCTAGCCACCCTAAACCGATCTCTTTGCCTTCACTGCGGCCATGTCCACGTAAATCAGGAACTAAAACATTGTAACCAGCAGACCAGAATTTCTCGGCTGCCTCTTGACAGTCTGCTTGCCCATCACTGCGATACCCATGCAAGCAGATCACCCACGTTTTTGCACACTGATCAAAGACTTCCGCTGTTAGGATCAGATCATCGGCGGTCGTTACCGTACATTCCGAACCTTGTGCCCAAAAAGCCGAACTCTTTATTGCGATCCGCTCTTTGTATGGAATCCCCAGTTTCTTTCTGCCTTCTTTTTCATACCATTCATTGTTTCGCATAATGATCGCCGAAACAAAATAGCGTACGCCCTTTTTCAAAACAGACGTGCGATATACATAGTACACCAAAAAACCAAAAATAAGCAGTAGTAGCAATAGCCAAACCATAGGATCCCCCCTTAATTTTAGTTTACCATTTACAATGGATTTCAGCCAAAGTTTTGTCGCACGTCTTAAATAAGTCCTATACTTTAAAAAAACTTTGCCCTGACTTCTAGCAGAGAAGCAGGACAAAGTTTTAATTGGTTAACTATGTTTTCGTCGATAAAGTATGCCAACGCTTGTAACGAGTAAAATACTTCCAAGGATACTCCACTCATAAGAAGAGCGCTCGTTTGTCTTAGGCAATCGTTTTTCAGTAGCCGCATGGTTTGCGTCATTCTTGTTGTCATCTTCCGATTGTTTAGAAGTATCTGGCTTTTTAGGTGACAACGGGACCTGCGGCTTTTTAGGATCACTCGGTGTTTTTGGTGTCTCTGGCCCTGTATAAGTGTTGACTAAGTTATAGCCATTTACTTTGGTGGTGTATCCTGAAACTTTTTCTTCTTGGATCGTGTAGGTATAGGCTTTTCCTTCGGCATCGTATTTTGGCAGCTTATCAAAGCGATAGGTCCAGTTGCCTTTTTTATCTGCTTTTACATTTTTTTCTGCGTATTTTTCGCCGTTTTGCATCAGATTGACAGTGATGCTTTCAGGGCGGGTATTGAATTGGTTGTCGTAGTCATTCCATATCTTTGTTCCTGATATTTCTGTCGTTTCGGTGTTACGGTAGGTGTTGACTAAGTCATAGCCGTTTACTTTGGTGGTGTATCCTGAAACTTTTTCTTCTTGGATCGTGTAAGTGTAGGCTTTTCCTTCGGCATCATACTTAGGCAGATTTTCAAAGCGATAGGTCCAGTTGCCTTTTTTATCGGCTTTTGCGATTTTTTCTGCGTATTTTTCGCCGTTTCGCATCAGCTTGACAGTGATGCTTTCAGGACGGGTATTGAACTTGTTGTCGTTGTCATTCCAAGTTTTTCTGCCTGAAACTGTGGTTGTTTCCGTATTGACTAGGTCATAGCCGTTTACTTCACTGATATATCCAGAAACGGTTGCTTCTTGAATCGTGTAGACATAGGCTTTTCCCTTGGAATCATACTTAGGCAGATTCTCGAAGTGATAAGTCCAGTTCCCTTCTTTATCGGCTTTTACGATTTGATTGTCGATCTTTTTACCATTTTGCATCAATTCGACAGTGATACTTTCTGGTCGGATGTTGAGCTGATTGTTGTTATCATTCCATGTTTTCGTACCTGAAACTGTTGTTGTTTCCGTATTGCGGTAAGTGTTGACTAGGTCATAACCATTGATTTCACTGGTGTATCCTGAAACTTTTTCTTCTTGGATCGTGTAGGTATAGACTTTTCCTTCGGCATCGTATTTTGGCAGCTTATCAAAGCGATAGGTCCAGTTGCCTTCTTTATCTGCTTTTACGACTTGCTTGGCGATTTCTTTATCATTTTGCATCAGCTTGACAGTGATGCTTTCAGGACGAGTATTGAACTTGTTACCATAATCATTCCACGTCTTCGTTCCCGATACTTCTGTCGTTTCAGTGTTACGGTAGGTGTTGACTAGGTCATAGCCATTTACTTTGGTGGTGTATCCTTCAACGGGTGTTTCTTGAATTGCGTAGTCATAGGTCTGACCAGATTCGTCGGTTGTTGGTAGATCGGTAAATTCATAATGCCATTCCCCCTCTTTATTCGGGGTAACCGTTTTTGTTTGGAACACTTCACCGTTTTGTAATAATTGAACCGTAATGCTTGTCGGACGGGTATTAAATTTGTTGTCATAATCGTCCCACGTTTTGGTTCCGCTGACTGTCGTTGTATCAAGAGATAGCAGGTGATTCATTGCAGCTAGTTTGATTATCGGTACAATCGTTTCATTGGCTTGAAGATCCCAGCGGTGGGTTTCCGCATTGACCAATACCGTATCAGCAATGATACTGCCGTCAACATTTTGGTGGACATCAACTGTATCACCAACAGCCAAAATCGTTCCTTGGAAGGGACTATTAATCGAAAGCTTTTGATTTTCTGGCTGATTAATAAAATTCCACAGGATAACGGCATCATCAAAATCTTCTGTTTCATGACTATTGCGCGTCGTGCCATCTGTATATTCTAGTTTGATTTGCGACTTGATATTAACGGTACTTGCTCCTTCGGTATCCACATTGATGAGTACAGGAGACGTGCCTTTTGTTAGCCCTTTGATGGTAATTGGTGTATCTTTTTCTAATTCTGTTTTTGAAAGAGTAACGACTACCTTTTGATCTTCTTCATCAATAGTGTCTGCCGAAAAGGAAATTGGTTTCTTATCGATTAGATAACCGTCTGGCGCTTCTGTTTCAACAAAGGAATAGTCCCCTTCTGGAAGATCCGTTTCGATTACTTGTCCATCATCATTTGTGACCTCTTCATCAACCTCTTTATGTGTCTTTTTATTTTGAAGTTCGTAAACACCGTCATCAAGCGGGTTTCCTTGTTCATCCGTTAAGGTCAACACCACCTCTTGCGTATCATTTTCAGCACGGGCGGTATTGATGACCCGCTGATTATTATCAGTAAAGTCTTTGGTTACACCGGGCGTTTGCGGATAGGCTCCTAGCCTTTCTGACGTCGCCTGTAACGTTGAGAATACCTTTTTAAAATCTATATACGGTTCACTTGCGGATTGATCTTGGAAAACTTCGGAAGTTTTCAAGTGATCCATTCTCTGTCCATTTACAAAAACGGCAGGTTGTTGATTTTGATCTGCTAAATCTACTGTGACTGATGGGCCAAAGACAACTTTGTTTTTTCTGCTATCAGTTCCTGACACAAAAGAAGAATTTGCGATCGTATTGACCTTTTGAATATAATTGATTTCTGTTGCCAACGAACCATCCTGAATACTGGTTCCAAAATTGACATTGCCATTTAGTTCTCCCACTGCTAAGTTTCCGTTCGTATGGGTATTTAGCGTCGCATGGTTAGCAAAAATATGAAAATATTGGGCTTCTCCAAGAAGTGCGTTATCAACTTCTGGCACATCATTTTTAAAGCTGCCGCCACTTGATAGTTGTGAAACTGCTGGCGCACTTGCTTGTGTATCAGGTGTTGATTCGATTGCTGTTGATGCGGTAGTTGACTCTGCTTGTGGTTGTGACTCGCTGCTTTTTGTGGCAGGCTGTTTTTCGGAAGCCTCTGTTTGTTCCTGACTGTCAGCAAGCACTGCTTCGGCACTCGTTGCTTCTGTGGATGATTGATTGTCAGGTAAAACAACTGCTACATCTGTTGTGTTGATAATGTCTTCTTTCACTTGTCCATTTTCTTCCTCTGTTTGAAGAAATGCGGATTTGATTGTCAAAGTTTTAAGAGCTTTTGTTTGAAACGTTAGCGTCATTTGGCTAAAGGAGCTGCTAGTAGTTTCTTCCATCAGCTGCTGTCTTTGCGGATCATATGTAAATGGCGTGCCGTTGCTTTGGATTGATTCTGGCAGAACCGTTTGTTCTCCTTCACTCAAGCTGAATGCCAGTTGATTAGCAGCAGACTGCTGATTCTTTTCTACCTCGATCGTCCAAGTGATTTTTCCTGTCGTAGGATCTGGTAATGAGGTCACTTGCGCTGTTCCTTTTTCATTTTGAAATAGAATTATTTTGGTGTTTCCCTCGGTGTCCGCATGAGCTGTAACGACTGATAACAATGGTGTCACATAGGACATCACAAGCAAAGACAACATAACAATCGGGTAAGATATTTTTTTCACATAAGTACGCATTTCTCTTCCTCCAAACAACAAATTTTACTCAGGTGATTATCCTAATCGGAAAGAAGAGAAAAAGCAAAATACCTCAAAGTTTGTTTATGTGAAAAAAATGAAAGCAAGAACCATAAAATGATTCTTACTCTCAGGAGAATTTGTGAAAATGAAATATAATTTCTTTAGTTTTAAAAAACAACAGAACAATTTATTCATAATAAATACTCAAAATCCAGAAAGAATCTTTTGTTTGTGATAAAAGTTCTTTCATTCAAAACTCTTGAGTAACAGCAGTGATTGGCAACTCGTTAAAATTTCACTAGTCAAAAAATAATAAATGTAAACTGGAAATGAAAATTTTCATAAACAATCAGATTATTTTCATTTTCGATTACAAAAATTTTAGCTGATTCTTTAAAATCTTACTGTTATTTTCCCTCTATTTATAAGTTCTCTTAATTTTTCAACTTACTTTCTATAAAAAAAACTGTTCCTTGTTCATCTACTAGAAACAGGTTTTTTCTATATAGCTTTCATTCACTTTTAATTACTAAAAGTTTGAGCAATCTCCTCTTGATCAAAGTCACAAGCCACATCCAAGGACAAAGAATCTGCAGTAGCCAATGCACCCCATGACACACAAAATTTTAAATCAGTTGGACTTTGATTCCCCTCAATAAAATAAGCTGGGAATCCCGAGTCAGACCTGTCAAGTTGATATACACCCCCAGATTTTTTCAGGAAACACTCATCGTCATAATATTGAGTTACAGCAAAATTAAGGTTAATGGCAGATTTTTTTAACAAATATTGCGCGCCATAGTATCTTTGCCCACTAACGATTTCAAAATCACGGAAAGAGTGTCGAGGAAGATCCGTTTTTATCTCAAGTTTTCCCTTCCCTTTGATCATTTTTAAATTAGGCAATAAGATAAAGCGACCGATTATTTCGTTGACCCAATCTGGATGACTTTCACCGTAGTAACTCGAAAAATTGCTATGACCATCGATTACTTTAAAAGAAATCGGCTCCCCGTTAAAGGTTAACCACCAGTTGCCAACAGTTGTGGGTAGCAACTGTTGACTATAAAGATCGCCAAACAATCTGTCTGGTCTTTCATCACATGAATCAGACACAGCTATATCCTTACAATGCTTTTCTATATATACCAATAGATCTGTATCGTCTGTAACGACAGAATATGAGCTACCATCATCAATGATTAATTCTAAGCTGCCTAATGGATGCTGAGTGTACGGAAGATCTACATCACGATTCCAGCCTTCCCACTCAGGATAAGAATCAAAGATCAAAAGATCATCCAAAGAAATGCTGGGTAAAAAACCAGTTAGCACCCCTTCATAAAGATAAGTATCTTTGATTGCATCCAATAAATTATGGCCGCTCAGCCAAATAAGCGACTTTCCATTTTTCTTCTTTTCAATCGAATGCAAAATACTCATGTCACCTGAATAATCGGTAATCAGCCAATTATACTGGAGGATCAAATCTTTTGGAAATAGGTCAATAATTCCTGCAGCCGAAACAATATGTTCTACTTCCTTTGATACTACATTATTTATGTACAATTTTTTCATCAGCATTCTCTCCTAAAATACTAAGTTTTCCTATAGTCTATCATACAATTAGCATACCGATAAAACTCGTAAAAAAGTCCCCCCATGTCAATTACACATGGGGGGGACTCTACCATAATTTCAGTACAGCAAACGAAAATGTTTGATCAAACTAAAATTATTTATTTTTCAAGTTGTAGAATGCTTGCAAGCCTTTGTATTCAGCAACTTCACCAAGTTGGTCTTCGATACGTAGTAATTGGTTGTATTTTGCAATACGGTCAGTACGTGAAAGAGAACCAGTTTTGATTTGGCCAGCGTTTGTTGCAACTGCGATATCAGAGATTGTTGAATCTTCTGTTTCACCTGAACGGTGAGAAACGACTGCAGTGTAACCAGCTTCTTTCGCCATTTCGATAGCATTGAATGTTTCAGTCAATGTACCGATTTGGTTAACTTTGATCAGGATTGAGTTACCGATACCGTTTTTGATTCCTTTTTCAAGGATTTCAGTATTTGTAACGAACAAGTCATCCCCTACTAATTGAACTTTGTCGCCTAAGCGTTCAGTTAATAGTTTCCAACCATCCCAGTCGTTTTCATCCATACCGTCTTCGATAGTAATGATTGGGTATTTGTTAACTAATTCTTCTAAGTAGTCAACTTGTTCAGCAGCAGTACGTTTTACGCCGTTTTCGCCTTCAAATTTAGAGTAGTCGTAAACACCGTTTTCGTAGAATTCTGATGATGCACAGTCAAATCCTAAGTATACGTCTTTACCTGGTTCTAAACCAGCAGCTTTGATTGCTTCTAAGATTGTTTCAACACCGTCTTCAGTTCCTTCAAAACGAGGAGCGAAACCACCTTCGTCACCTACTGAAGTTTCTAAACCACGTTTAGACAAGATTGATTTCAAAGCGTGGAATACTTCAGTACCCCAACGTAAGCCTTCTTTGAATGTAGGTGCGCCTACAGGCAAGATCATGAATTCTTGGAAAGCGATTGGTGCGTCAGAGTGAGAACCACCGTTGACGATGTTCATCATAGGAGTTGGCAATACTTTTGTATTGAATCCGCCTAAGTAGTGGTATAAAGGTACTTCTAGGTAATCAGCAGCTGCACGAGCAACAGCGATAGAAACACCAAGAATCGCGTTTGCGCCTAATTTGCCTTTGTTAGGAGTTCCGTCTAAAGCGATCATTGCTTTATCGATAGCCATTTGGTCACGTACATCGTAGCCGATGATAGCTTCTGCAATGATGTTATTTACATTGTCAACTGCTTTCGTTACACCTTTACCGCCATAACGAGCTTTGTCGCCATCACGTAATTCAACTGCTTCGTGTTCACCTGTTGAAGCTCCTGAAGGAACCATTCCGCGGCCGAAAGCACCTGATTCTGTGTAGACTTCTACTTCGATAGTTGGGTTACCACGTGAGTCTAAGACTTCGCGTGCGTAAACATCAGTAATAATTGACATGTTTTGTCTCTCCTTTGAGTTTGTTTTATCTTAAGGGGAAAGCCCCTTGCGAACAACTTAATTGTAGTGAAAAAATCACGATTCTGCAAATGTTATTTTCATGAAAATGAAATTATTTTACAGCATCTAATAATGCTAGGAATGAATCAGCTTGCAAGCTTGCGCCGCCAACTAATGCTCCGTCAACATTTTCTTTTGCCATGTATTCAGCAATGTTTTCAGGTTTTACAGAACCGCCGTATTGGATACGCACGCTATCTGAAACTTCTTTGCCGTATAATTTTTCAACGGTTTTGCGGACAACGCCACAAATTTCGTCTGCGATGTTTGCATCCGCTGATTTACCAGTACCGATCGCCCAGATTGGTTCGTACGCAATCACAAGATTACTTACTTGACCGTCTGTTAAACCGTCTAAGCCAGCAGTGATTTGTCCTTCGATCCACTCCGCTGTTTTGCCAGCTTCATAGGTTTCTAAAGATTCACCACAGCATAGGATTGGGATCATGCCGTTTGAAAAGATTGCTTTGGCTTTTTTGTTGATGTCTTCATCTGTCTCATGGAAGTATTCACGACGTTCTGAATGACCAATGATGACATAGTCAACACCTAGATCTGCTAAAGCTGCTGGTGAAGTTTCACCAGTAAAGGCACCTTCATTTTCCCAGTAGCTGTTTTGAGCAGCAATTTTTAATTCTGTTCCTTCAGCAGCATTCACTAATGTTTCTAAGAATAGAGCTGGCGAACCGATCACAGAGTCAACTGTATCGTTGCTAGGAATTTTTGTTTTGACTGCTTCAGCGAATTCTTTTGCTTCTTTCGCAGTTTTGTTCATTTTCCAGTTTCCGGCAATAATTGGTTTGCGCATGTTCTGGCACTCCTTTTCGTTATCAAGCGTGCAAAGGAGATCCTTTGCACGGCTTGTCATTGATTATTTATCGTTGATCGCCGCTAGGCCAGGAAGTGTTTTTCCTTCTAGCAATTCAAGGCTGGCACCGCCACCTGTTGAGATGTGGGTAAATTTGTCAGCAAAACCTAATTGTTCTGCTGCAGCTGCAGAGTCACCGCCACCGATGATCGTTGTTGCATCTTCAAGGTTGGCAATTGCTTCACAAACACCGATCGTACCGTTTGCGAAGTTAGACATTTCAAACACACCCATAGGTCCGTTCCAAACGACTGTTTTTGCGCCTTTTAATGTTTCAGCAAACAAAGCGATAGTTTCAGGTCCGATATCTAAGCCCATTTGTCCTTCAGGAACATCACCAGTATGTTCTTCTGTTGGGACATCATTTGAAAATTCAGCAGCAGTGATTGAATCAACTGGTAATACTAATTTATCGCCAGCTTTTTCGATCAATTCTTTTGCTAATTCTACTTTGTCTGCTTCCACAAGAGAATTACCGATTTCCATGCCTTTTGCTTTGTAGAACGTATACGTCATTCCGCCGCCGATCAAGATTTTGTCTGCTTTAGGAATCAAGTTTTCGATTACGCCGATTTTGTCAGATACTTTTGCTCCACCAAGAATCGCGATCATTGGACGTTTTGGTTCTTCGACTGCTTCACCGATGAATTTGATTTCTTTTTCCATTAAGAAACCAGCAACTGTTGGGATACCTGTTGAAGCGATCCCTACGTTTGACGCGTGTGCGCGGTGTGCGGTACCAAAGGCATCATTTACAAAAACATCGCCTAAAGAAGCCCAGTATTTACCTAGTTCAGGATCGTTTTTGCTTTCTTTTTTGCCATCGATGTCTTCGAAACGAGTGTTTTCAAAAACAACGACATCGCCATCTTGCATGTTGTTGATCGCTGCTTCTAATTTTTCGCCGCGGGTTTCATCCACGAAAGTTACTTCTTTGCCTAACAATTCGCCTAGACGTTTCGCAACTGGCGCTAAAGATTTTCCAGCTTTATCTGCTTCTTCTTTCACACGACCTAAGTGTGAGAAAAGAATTGCTTTTCCGCCGTTTTCGATCACGTAATTGATTGTTGGTAATGCTGCTTTGATCCGTGTATCGTCTCCGATCACTCCATCTTTCAATGGAACGTTGAAGTCCACACGTACAAGAACTTTTTTATCTTTTAAATCGATATCTTGAACTGTCATTTTCGCCATGAACAGATTCCTCCTAGCATAATTGTTAAAAAAAGCGGAGAAGCGCGATGCTTCCCCGCTTTCTCTTGCGATGGTTTAAATTAAAGTCGTTCGCAACTCTTATAGGTTAGCGAAGTATTCTAAAGTACGTACTAATTGTGCAGTGTATGACATTTCATTGTCGTACCAAGCAACAGTTTTAACTAATTGTTTGTCGCCAACAGTCATAACTTTTGTTTGAGTTGCATCAAATAATGAACCGTAAGTCATACCAACGATATCAGAAGAAACGATTTCGTCTGTGTTGTAACCGTAAGATTCGTTTGAAGCTTCTTTCATTGCTGCATTGATTTCATCAACAGTTACTTCTTTGTCAAGAACAGTAACTAATTCAGTTAATGAACCAGTTGCAACAGGAACACGTTGAGCAGCACCATCTAATTTGCCGTTCAATTCTGGGATTACTAAGCCGATCGCTTTAGCAGCACCAGTTGAGTTAGGCACGATGTTTGCAGCAGCAGCACGGGCACGGCGGAAGTCACCTTTAGGGTGTGGTCCGTCTAGAGTCATTTGGTCACCTGTGTAAGCGTGGATTGTAGTCATTAATCCTTCAATCACACCAAATTTGTCGTTCAATGTTTTCGCCATAGGAGCTAAACAGTTTGTTGTACATGAAGCACCAGAGATAACTGTTTCTTCACCTGTTAAAGTTTCATGGTTTGTGTTGTAAACGATTGTTGGAACATCGTTTCCACCAGGAGCTGAGATAACTACACGTTTTGCACCAGCTGTTAAATGTTTTTCAGCAGCTGCTTTAGAAGTGAAGAATCCAGTACATTCTAACACGATTTCAACACCTAGTTCGCCCCAAGGCAATTCTTCAGGGTTGCGGTTAGCTAAAACTTTGATTTCGTTTCCGTTCACATTGAATGAACCTTCGTGAACTTCAACTGTACCGTTGAAACGTCCTTGTGTTGTATCATATTTTAACAAGTGAGCTAACATTTTAGCATCTGTTAAGTCATTGATAGCCACAACTTCGATTCCTTCTACTTCTTGGATACGACGAAATGCTAAGCGTCCGATACGTCCAAATCCATTAATACCTACTTTAACTGTCATTTAAGATTTCCTCCTTATGAAAATCATAAAAATATTTATTTTAAAGGGTTGCCCCTTTTAAAATCTCATTTGCGCAAGCTTCATCGGTGATGAGCCAGGTTTGTTTTGGTGCATTTTTCATGTATGCATTGACCGCTTTGGCTTTTGATTGTCCGCCAGCGACCGCAAAAATGATTGGGACTTTTTGCAAATCTTTTAATTGAAGTCCGATGCGAGGAACTTTGTAGACGACCTCACCAGCTTCGTTAAAGAAATACCCAAAGGATTCTGCAACTGCATTTTTTTGTTTTAACATCAGAATTTCTTGTTCTGACATTTTTCTTCGAGCCGCCATATGCAACGCCCGTCCAATACTATGAATAACACAATTCGCTTGACTTATCAAGTTTAAGACATCAACGATGGCGGGTTCTTTCAAGAGAAACTCGTAGGTGTTCATGCTTAATTGTTCTGGTACAAACAAGGAGCGATAATCGCCGTTTGTCTGCATCGCCATTACTGAGCTGACTGAGTTTGCTTGCACGTTGACTGATTCTCCGATACCGCCACGGGCTGGAACAAACAAGTTATGACGTTTGGCGGTTTCCAAATTGCCCAATTCCTCGGCAACTTTCGCCATTGTCGTCCCTCCCATCACTGCGATGGTGTTTTTGCCTTCTGGCAATAAGAGATCCAACGATTCATTCAGCAACTGGCCAAATTCAGCAATCACTTTCGGTTGTCGATCACCATCGCCGCTCGCAATCAAACAACGTTCGATGCCAAAGGTCTCTGATAATCGTTTTTCGATTTGGTGCATTCCGAACAGCTGATCCATCAGTGCACCGATCTTCGTGTACACTTCTTCTCCATAGGCGGTCAATTGCATGCCGCTTTTTGAAGAGTCGATCAGTTTTAGCTTTTTAAGGATATCTGTTTCCGTCCTCAACACGCGTTCCGTCATTGATAAACTTTCCGAAAGTGTCCGGCGGCCAACGGGCTGCATCCAATAAATATTTCTTAAGATACGGTAACGTTCCTGGAGTACAGCGAGAATATCCGGGGTGATTGCCTCAATCAATTTTAATTCATCGAGCATTTTATATCCTCCCGTTGGACAATTTTCGTCCTACAATGACTTAAAATGACCCATCGATTGCAAAAAAAATTTAAATTTGTTTCCTACACCAATAATAGTAGCACTTATCGCCTTGATACGCAACTATTTCAGTCACAAAATCTTGCTTTTCATAAAATCGTCATAATTTGAAAAAGAGGAAAGGATCGATAAAAAAAGGAAAGGCTTTGCTGCCTTTCCTACTCGTTAATAGTACGTTTTGCTTTACTCGAATCGTTTCCGCTTGGAAGAACCTGGGATATTCATAGCTTCACGATACTTTGCCACCGTTCGTCTGGAAATATCGATGCCCTGGGCTTTGAGGGCATCTGTCAACTTCTGATCTGACAATGGTTTATTTTTGTTTTCTTCATCGATCAGTGCCTTTAGCTGCTGTTTGATCGATGCCGTCGTCAGGTCATCACCGCTTTCTTGTGTCGAAACTTTCTGTCCAAAAAATAGTTTTAATTCAAACACCCCAAAGGAGGTTTCCAAGTATTTCCCGTTGACCGCTCGGCTGACCGTTGATTCATGAATCCCTAATTCTTCGGCAACTTCTCTTAAAACCAATGGCTTTAATGGGCGATCTGGTTGAGTGAAAAACTCCTTTTGCCGTGCAACGATCTGCACCCCGACACGATAGATGGTATCCCCTCGTTGCAGCAAGGTCTTTTTCAGCCACTCGAACTCTTGGGCTTTATTGTCTAAATAACTTAAGACCTCTGGATCACCGCTTTGCTTCAATTGATCAAAATATTGCTGCTGAAAGCGAACCTCTGGTAAGGCGCGTTTGTTTGATTTCACGATCGGCTGTCCTTTTTCAACCGTCACCCGCAGGTCAGGAACGATGTAAAGCCCATCGGTTGACCCAAACGCAGCCCCTGGTGTGGGGGTCAATGTTTGAACATAATCAAAGACCTTTTGGATCTCAGTTAATGGAATCTGCAGCGCTTTGCTGATTTTGTCCCACTTGCGCTCTGCCATTTCCGTAAAAAATTCTTCTAAAATGAGATAGGCCATTGGCGGCGCATAGTCATCTCTTTCCGTTTGCAGCATCAAACACTCTCTTAGATCACGAGCACCGACGCCTGCTGGATCTAGCTGCTGGATCAAGGTCAAGGCATCGAGCATTTGGATTGGGGTCCCACCAACAAGTTTTCCAGCTTCTTCCAGATCAATCGTCAAAAAGCCGTTTAAATCAATGTACTCGACTAAAAATAAAACGATCGTCCGCAAGAAGGTATCTCGGTAGTTTAAATGCACTTGATCAATGAGGTATTCGAATAAAGACGTATGCTGGTCAGGGATCTGGCTTAAATAATCCATCAATTGTTCTGATGAGCCATTGCTTTTGCTTGGTGTGATGGGCGAATCATATTCCCCCAGATCAATCAATGGATTTTCTAATGCTTGGTTATCTATGAAGGACAATAATTCGTCTGCAGAAAATTGCAACACTTGGATCGATTGCTGTAATTTCTGCGTCATAGCAAGCTTTTGCGTCTGTTTTTGTTGTTGTGAAAATTGCTGTTGAAATTTCATCATTCTACCTCTTGTTTTTTTCACTGAAATTGGTTAAACTAATATTTGTGCTTCGCGCCTTTAGTGTAGTGGATATCACGTAAGATTCCGGTTCTTGAGACGGGGGTTCGATTCCCTCAAGGCGCGTTTTTTCTTTTCGTTACAAGTATACTCGATTCAAATCAATAATTCAAAAGCACTTAGGGACCGCTGATGCGGTTCCTTTTTTATTTGTATCTATGTAAGAAGGCGAACTCGTCCTTCAACGATTAAAAGCTGCTTGCAGCCATAAGGCGAAAAAAAGAAGAGGATTACTCCTCTTCTTCCTCTTCATCCGCAAAATCATCTTCATCATCGTCATCGATAATGGTTAGATCTTCCTCAATGCTGTCAGGTAATTCTTCTTCATCATCGGTGCTATTGTCGGCGCCGATTTCTTGCAAGTCTGAATTGTATGCCGAGATTTCTTCATCCTCGTCATCATCATCATCAAAGAGATCATCTTCTTCGTCATCTGACAAATCAGTATCCTCAGGATCATCATCGTTATAATCGATTGCGTCTTCATCATCGTTGATAAAGGCATTGACTTTTTTACGTTTGCGACGACGTGGTGTATCTTCATCCTCGTCTTCGATGCCATGGTTGACTTCTTCATCGATCGAATCAATGGCGTACCATGAACGTAAGCCCCAACGATTGTCGCCTAAAGAAATAAAACTACCGTCGATATTCAAGTCTGTATAAAACTGCGCCAATGAATCACGAATCTCGCTGTCTGAAGTTTCAAGATAGTTTTGAATTTGGTTGACCAAATCAGAAAAATCCATCACGTCACCGCGCTGCTCTAAAATCGCATGGGCAACTTCAATCATCGACAATTCGTTTTTATTTACACCTTCAAATACATTAATTTCCAAACGGGACACGTCCTTTCACAGTCTACTCCTAATCATACAAAATTACGCCTCAAATTGCAATTTTTTCTTTCAATTTCCCTTTGATCAAGCGGTAAATTCTAAAGATAGTTTGTATTCGCCGACTTTGTCAGCAGCCATGAACAAGTCATAATCGATATCGATCTTTCCCGAGTATGGACGGTCTTTCAAGCTAACGTGCAGGTGATTGGTGAAGGTGTGGAACATCATCAAGCCATACGGGGTTTGGTAGCTCGTCTCTAACCGTTCCTTATAAGAAAATTTCAAACGCATGCGCATTTCCCCTGAGCGAATCAATTGAATCAATCCGTCTGGCATAATTTTCATTGTGACGGGAACGTCGGTACCGTCTGGCTGGATCTCTTTGTAACGGATATATAAGGTATCACCGATCTTGACTGCTTGTCCTTGCAGATCAAACAGAAAGTTCTCTGTTTCCCCTGCTTGACGTACATTGGTTGTTAAATGAATCGAGATTGGGATTCCTTTTGATAATTCTTGCATGTACGTGTGCCTCCTTTGAAGATTTCAGTTTCATTCTTGCTTTTTTTCATTCGTTTGTCAATCATTTCAGTTGATTCTCCTTGGTCTATTTCTTCATTGAAAATAAAAAAGCGAAAACAAAAGCAAGTTTTCATTCTTTTCTCCAAGTAATTTTCCAAGAATCGTATATAATAAGGATAACAGGTATTTTTAAAGGAGTTTAACCGATTTGACTATCTATATAATGGATCAAACCTTACCACGTATCCACAATCCTTATGAGCCGTTTGCTTTTACCGATGTTGCCACCGAAGCTGCTGGCAAACTGGAACAAGTTTATTGTCATTTTTGGCAGTTGTCCGATACGATGATTTTAGGAATGAAAGATACCCGGCTGCCTTTTTTGATAGATGGTCTGCAGGTTTTGAAAGAAGCTGGCTATGCCTCGATCATCCGCAACTCAGGCGGGCTTGGGGTCATCAATGATGCCGGTATTTTGAATGTCTCCCTCATTTTCCCTAAACATTTGGCTGCCACTACGGATGCAGCCTATGAAATGATGGCGACATTGTTGCAAACAGCCTTTCCTGAGCGGACAATTTTGGCTTATGAAATTGCTGACTCGTACTGCCCAGGCACCTATGACCTGAGTATTGACGGAAAAAAAATTGCTGGCACAGCACAACGACGGATCAAAGACGGCGTGGCTGTCATGATGTATCTGAGCATCAATGGCGACCAACCAGCCCGCGGCTCTCTCGTTCGTCGTTTTTACCAAGCAGGTTTAAAAGAGCGCTTTGGTACGGATGGCTATCCAGCCGTCAATCCTGCGAGCATGACCACTTTAGAAGCGGCTCTCGGCCGTAAGTTTACCACACAAGAGGTGATTGACCGCTTGCAAAAAGCCCTGCTTTTCTTGATCACAGACCAATCCCTATATCCGCTTGAGTCACTGGATCAATGGCTTTCAGAAAATGACCTTAGCGAACAAATGCAGCAACGCTTAGCTGGCATGGAAAAGCGAAATCACCCAATAAAGGAGTTTAGCGATGAGCCTACCATATAAATATCAAACCTTAGCGATAGAAAAAGTGTTTCGTGACCCTGTTCACAACTATGTCCATGTGCAGCACCAAGTGATTTTAGACTTGATCAATTCCAAAGAAGTGCAGCGTTTGCGACGAATCAAACAACTAGGGACTGCTTCTTTCACCTTTCACGGAGCAGAACACAGCCGCTTTTCTCACTCCTTGGGGGTTTATGAAATCAGCCGCCGCATTTGCGATATTTTCCAACGCAATTATTCGATTGAAAAAGTTGGACCGAACGGCTGGGATGATAAGGAGCGTTTAGTGACCTTGTGTGCAGCATTGCTTCATGATGTGGGCCATGGTCCATACTCCCACACCTTCGAGCATATTTTCCATACAGACCATGAAGCCATCACAGTGGCGATCATCACTTCTCCTGAAACGGAAGTTCATCAGATATTGAACCGAGTGGAAGCTGGATTTCCTGAGAAAGTGGCAAGTGTCATCACTAAAACCTATCCAAATCCCCAAGTCGTTCAAATGATTTCCAGTCAAATCGATGCTGATCGGATGGACTACTTGCTGCGCGATGCTTATTTTACCGGCACTGAATACGGCACGTTTGATCTGACCAGAATTTTACGAGTGATTCGTCCGTACGAAGGCGGTATTGCTTTTTCTATGAATGGCATGCACGCTGTGGAGGACTACATCGTCAGTCGTTACCAAATGTATGTGCAAGTTTATTTCCATGCGAGTTCTCGAGGGATGGAAGTGATCTTAGCCCACTTGCTGGATCGTGCTGCAGAACTTTATCAAGTGGATCAGGAAATGTTTCAAAGCCATTCGCAACTGCTTCTCCCATTTTTAAAACAAGAATTCACTTTAGATGAATACTTGAAACTCGACGATGGCGTGTTGAATACCTACTTTACTCAATGGACGGAAGAGAATGATCCGATCCTCAGCGATTTAGCCAAGCGGTTCTTAAATCGTAAACCGTTGAAATCCGCTCGCTTTGACGATGAGACGCAGTTGCCGATGATTGAAGAAATGCAGGGATTGGTGGAAAAAGTCGGCTTCAATCCCCGCTACTATACTGCCATCAATTCAAGCTTCGATCTGCCTTATGATTTTTATCGACCAACTTCTGGTAAGCATCGGACACAGATCGAATTACAGGAAAAAGATGGTTCCCTTGTAGAATTATCCCAAGCCAGTCAACTTGTTGCAGCCTTAGCGGGACAAACCCAAGGTGACCAACGCTTTTATTTTCCAAAAGAAATGATTGACCCCAACATCCAAAATCACTATGATTTATTTGGAGAGACGTATCAAGAGTTTGCCAAGCACATTCGCAATGGTGCTTTGATCAAACCAAGCCACTAGGAGGAACTTATGAGTATCAAACTGATCGCCATCGATATCGATGGCACCCTGCTGAACAACGACCGCAAGATCACTCCAGCAGTTTACAAAGCATTAAAAGACGCAGAAGCACAAGGCGTGCGCATCGTTTTGTGTACGGGACGCCCCTTAACTGGTGTCCAAGATTTATTGAAGGAACTAGACTTATTTACGGACAATGATTTCGTGATTACCTACAATGGCTCTTTGGTTCAAAAAACCAAAAATCAAGAGATCATCTCTGAATTCGGCTTGTCCCAAGATGACTATCTCTTTGTTGAGATGACTGCGAGAAAATTAGGGGTTCACCTTCATGTAGAAACTGAGGATACCATGTATACCGCTAACCGCGATATCAGTCCTTACACGATTTATGAAGCCTTCTTAGTCAACATGCCATTGAAATATCGGACACCAGAAGAAATGACTGCTGACTTGAATATCATCAAAATGATGATGATCGATGATCCCGCAATACTGGATCAGATCATCCCACAATTGCCGAGTAGTTTGACCGACAACTACAATGTGGTTAAAAGTGCTCCATACTTCTTGGAAGTCCTAAATAAACAAGCCCATAAAGGAGCTGCTGTCAAAAAATTGGCGGAGCACTTAGGCATCAAACAAGAAGAAGTCATGGCGATCGGCGATAATGAAAATGATTTAACCATGGTGGAATATGCTGGTATCGGTGTGGCGATGGCCAATGCTACTGAAAACGTGAAAAATGCCGCAGATGTCCTAACCGCTTCAAATGAAGAAGACGGTGTAGCAGAAGTGATCAACAAGTATGTTTTAACAAATAACTAAGTGCAAAAAAAGTCAGGTTTCCTTTTTATCGGAAACCTGACTTTTTTATTTTGCCAACCACTGTTCAACTGCCCATTTATGGCTGCCGCGTTTCAATCGTTGGATCGCTTCTTCTGGCGTGTGCCAAGACAATTGATTGGTTTCTTCTGTCGGTTCGCAAACTTTTTTCCACTGTGTCATTAAATAGAAATAGCCCGGGTGATGGTAAAATGTATCGCGATGGCGCGAATAGAAGTATTCAACTGCCTCCCCTAGATACTCAGCAATCTCCCCTTCAAATCCAAGTTCTTCAATCAATTCTCGTTGGATCGCTTCTTCTTTGCTCTCATTTGGCTCAATTTCACCACCGGGCAAAAAGTATGCGCCGTTGGGTGCTTGCACCAAGATCACTTCATTTTTTTCGTTTGGAAGAACGACATACGCCCCATATCTTGATTTGTATGGTTTCCCCGCTTCTTTTTCCCCGAACACAATTTCCTTTTCTGGCATGATTCCCTCCACCAACACTTTCTTTCCATTTTACCCTATGCCAATAGTCTGGACAAGCTGGAAATAACGCTCGGTTGTCTTTTATTCGTTACAAAAAGAGAAAATATGTTATCATACAACTATCAAGATCGAAAGGATGATTTACCTATGAAAATGGCTCACACATGTGTCCGCGTCAAAGACTTAACGGCTTCTCTAGATTTTTATCAAACTGCCTTTGGTTTTGAAGAATCTCGCCGTCGTGATTTTCCTGAACATAAATTTACTTTGGTTTACTTAACTTTGCCTGGTGATGATTACGAGCTAGAGTTGACCTATAACTATGACCATCCTGGCTATGAGTTAGGCGACGGCTATGGCCATATCGCCATCAGTACCGATGATCTAGAAGCGCTTCATGAGAAGCACCAAGCGGCTGGATTTGATGTCACTGATCTGAAAGGACTCCCAGGAACTTCTCCTTCTTACTATTTTGTGAAAGATCCTGATGGCTACAAAATCGAAGTTATTCGCGAAAAATAAAGCGAAGGTGATCGAAAAAAGGACCTCGTGTCCTTTTTTCTTTTTCGATCCATTTACTAGTAGAAAGGTTTGATCAAATGAAGCCTATTATCGGCATCGCTGCTAATGAACGACCAATGATTGAAGAAGCAGAACATTGGTTGTCCTATACACCCAAAAATTTTGTGACCCATATCCAACAAGCCCAAGGCATCCCCCTATTATTACCAATGGGTGTCGTGGAAGATGCTGCGACTTACATCAGCAAAATCGATAAACTCTTGTTAGCCGGTGGTCATGATGTCTCCCCTGTTCACTATGACGAAGACCCTCATCCCTTGATTCAAGGCATTCATCCTGATCGTGATGTCTTTGAATTGGCATTGATCAAAGAAGCAGTGGCTCAAAACAAACCGATCTTTGGAATCTGCCGCGGCATGCAGTTACTCAATGTCGCATTTGGCGGGAGTTTGTACCAAGATCTCTCTTTGATCGATCACCCAACGATCAAACACGTGCAATTGCCGACGTTCTTCCAATTCCCTACACATCGGGTAAAAATCAAGGCAGACAGTCGTTTGGCTGCTCTTTTAGGCACAACCTATCACGTCAATTCTTTTCATCACCAAGCAGTCAAAACCGTTGCGGATGATTTCAACGTGATTGCCACCGCTCCTGATGGTGTCGTTGAAGCCATTGAATCCACCGCCTATGGCGCACCGATCTTAGGCATTCAGTGGCATCCTGAGCTAGCCGCTCACAAGCTGCCTTCTGAGCAGTCGATCTTCAACTTTTTTGTGCAGGAATTCTAAAGGCTTGCATCTTGTTTCTAGATTTTAGCGAATAAAAAACGCCCGATCACGAAAAGGATCGGGCGTTTTGCTTATTTTTCGTTTTTCATTAACACTAATGATTGTTTCAACGTTGCCAAGATACCATTGTCGTTATAGATCAAGACATTTGATTTGTACATTTTTGCAGAAACCAGCATCAGGACGATCGTGGTAACAGCAAGGATCCCTACTGAAATCAATGCACCGCCGATACCCACTGTATCATTAGCAAGCCGTACTGGCATAATGAAGGAAGATAAAAATGGTACATAGGAAGTTACTCGCAAGACCACGTTATGAGGATCCATACCGCCTAGCACGATTCCAAGCATATACCCGCCTAATGAAAGATACGTTACTGGAATGATGGCTTTCGCCGTATCTTCTGCTTTGTTCACTAACGACCCGCAAAGGGCTGACAAGACCGAGTAGATCAAAATTCCTAAGAAGACGAAAACGATCGCAAACACCAGGAAGGGACCAAAAATGCCATCTGTCGAAAAGTTTGCCAACAAGTCTTTTACCATTGGGTTATCCTTGATCCAGAAATAGCTCCCGCCAAAAATCGCAACATAAGCAACTAGCTGGGTCGCTGCAACCATGATTACACCCGTCAATTTGGCATAGTAATGGATTTGCGCCCGTGTACTAGACAAAATGACTTCCATGATGCGTGTGCCTTTTTCAGAAGCGATCTCTTGTGCAATGATCTGTGCGTAAGTAATGATAAAGAAAAAGAGGATGATTGTTGCGATCATACTTACTAGTGATTGCATCGCGGTATTGTCTTCCCCATAAGTCATTTCGCCATCTTCACCGAAGGAAACTTTTTGACGATCAAGCGGTGCGACTTCACTAAGGACTGCCACTTGCTCAGCAGTCAAGCCAAGCTCACTAGCTCTATAGGAAGACTGCAACCCCGTCAATAACTGTTGGATCGTCAGCTCTAATGCTTGCCCCATTGAGGACTCGCTTAATAATTCCCCTTGCAGCGTATCCCCTGAAGCAGTAATAAGTAACAAAGCATCAGCATCTTTGTCTGCCATCTGTTGCTGCCCTTGTTCTTCGCTGTCAACAATTTCAAATTCAAAATCATCGCCGCTTTGGTCCACAAAGGTCTGCGCAATGGCTGGTTCATTCGCATAAACGGCAATTTTGTCGACACTGTTCATACCATCAGCAAAATAACCAATGAGATAAAATGCCCCCGTTGCAATAAATGGCACGAGAATCATAATCAAAAACGAAATTGATTTGATATTTTTTTTATAAACATCTAATGCGATTACCCAAAACTTACTCATTTATTTTTCCCGCCTTCCGCTTAAAGATTTCTTCTAACGTTGGCGGTTGTTGATTGAACATAGGGATATAACCATCCGCCGTTGCTAAATCAAATAAGGTTTTTCCTACTGCAGGATCAGCGATCGTAATATCATAGCTGCCATCTTCTCTGGCAAGAACTTCCTCGACACCTGCCACTGCCAAGAGCTGTTCTTTCGTCAAGTTGGATTCTAAATAGACTTTCGTCCGCCCAAAGGATTCACGGATTTCATGAACTTTTCCGTTTAAGACGGTTTGACCATCCCGCAGCATAATCAAGTGATCGCAGATTTTTTCCACATTATCCATATTATGACTGGAGAAAATGACACATGAGCCATTTTTTTTCAGTTCAATGATCCCATTTTTCAACAGTTCTGCATTGACGGGGTCTAACCCACTAAACGGCTCATCTAAAATCACCAATTTTGGTTCATGGATCAACGTTGAGATCAGCTGAACTTTTTGCTGATTTCCTTTTGATAGCGATTTGACTTTATCGGTTTTCTTGCCTTTGACTTTAAATTTGTCCATCCAATAGTCGATTTTTGGTACGATGTCTTCTTTCTTCTTGCCTCGTAACCGCGCGAAATAGATCAATTGATCTTCAATCGTTACTTTTGGAAACAAGCCGCGTTCTTCTGGCAGATAGCCGATAATATTGTATTCTTTTTCACTAATTTTATGGCCATCCCATAATACTTCCCCTTGATCAGCTTTCAAGAAATCCAAGATCAATCGGAATGTCGTCGTTTTACCAGCACCATTTTGACCAATCAAGCCCATGATCTGTCCATCATTGATGGTAAAGGACAATTGATCGACTGCTGTATAATCGCCAAATGTTTTTACTAATTGTTTTGCTTCTAACACATGCTCACCTTCCCTGTCTAATAAAATATATCACTAAAGAAAAAGCCGATAACGGCGCCAATGATCGCTCCGACAAACATCAAGATGACGGTATCGCGGATCACTCGTTGACGCTTCGCCAGTTTCTCTGGTTCATTGTAATAACTTGCTCGATTTTTATATAAGAATTTCATCAGGATCGTGGTCAATCCTACCCCAATCGGGATAAACACCAACCCCGTAATCAAACCTAGTCCAAAGGACCAAAATGGATTTGTGCGAATATTGAAATAACGGATCAGAAAATAAATTGCTGCTAATATCACTAAACTGATCACCGAAAGTAGAATCGATTTTTTCATTAAATACCGTGTTTCATTATCGATCCGTTCTTGATAGCTTTCTTGGTCACTGAAAATCGCTGGTGTGTCAGGAGACGCTTTAAAATAAAAATAGCGATCTTTATAATTGCTGATATAAGTCCAGCCTCCTGCTTGATACATCGCTAAGTAATCAACGATCTCAGAGGGCTCTCCTTCGAAAAAGTCTACTGCATATTTGGTCGTTTCTGGGTCTCCTTTGATAAACTTCAAAAACCCTAACCGATTCATCTTCACAAAGTGCCACCCTAACGACGCTTGTTTTTGCAGACGAACCATTTCCTTTTCTGGGTAATAGGCTACACCAAGTGAAAGAAGGTATTTCTTATTGATGCCCATCTTGCTCTCCCCCTAACGCTTCGAAAACCTGTTCTCCGATTTGATAAAATAATTTGCGCCGTTGAATATCTTTCTCCAGAACTTGTCTTCCTTCTGGTGTAATCTGATAGATTTTTTTTCGGTCAACGCTCTCCTCTAAATCGATCCACCCCTTTTTCGTCAGCTTCTTTAAAATCGTATACATCGTTGCGGGACCAATCTCAAACGTCCCTTGGCTCAGCTCATGGATCTGTTTCATGATGAGATACCCATGTTTCGGCTTTAAAAGCGCTAATAAAATCAAATAGGTTGAATCTGTCAATGCCTCATCCATTTGATTCCTCCGTCCCACTAGCTATATCACTTAATGATATATTATCGAATGATATAACCAGCGTCAATCTTTTTTTGAAAATTAAAAGCCGTCTCCACTAGGGGAAACGACTTTTTGAACATTAGTTAGCAATTTTGACAGGCGTATTATAAGGGATGTTATAGTAAAACCATTTGGCATCTGGGACTGCTAAACGAATGCAGCCATGAGAAGCCCGAGTGCCTAATTTTCGTCCTTCAACAGAACTAAAAGCATTAGTGGACCAAGCAATGCTCGTTGGGATCGTGTGGAATAAATAGACGCCGTGATCTTTAAAGGAACGGTAGTAAGCAGCTCCTGAAAAAGCTAAGCCTTTTTCTGCTTGGATACGGAAATTCCCTAAAGGTGTTGGTGTATTGAAGGCACCGGTCGAGCAAAGCATCGTATAAATCACTTTATTTCCTGATTTGATGTAGACCCGCTGTTTGCTGATAGATACTTCAATGTTTAAGTTTTTAACGTTTAATGAAGGATATTTCCCTCCTGTAGTATACATCCAAAAGTTGCTATTTACATTTGTGGTTTGATTTTCTTTGACCCAACCGATTCGACCAGCTGGCGAAACGAGATACAAGTAATTGCCATCACTCGTTTTTGCTAGTTTGGTCGCTTGTGCCATATAGCCTTTGTAGGCACTCTTTTTCCCAAGTTTCGCACTATTTGGATCGGCTTTTTCAAAGAAATTGCCATCCCCATTCTTGACGACCACGTAGCGGCTAATGTTGCTTTGAGAAGTGATCGTATGGGCATTGGTCACCCCACTTGCATTGATGTAGCCTAACCATTTGTTGTTGAGATAGAGGGAGTAGTAGGTGGAGCCATTGAAATGTTGATACTTCCCAGTAACTTGGATATTCTTGTTCATGTAATTCGCACTACTGCCTTTTTTCTTCGCAAAAGCTAAATCTTGCCATAAGGTATAATTCTTACTTTTTAGGCGGACTGTGCGTTTTTCACTTTGCCAAGTGCCCCCCTGATTGTTGGCAACCGTTGCTGCATTGGCATTTAAGTAGCCGATCCACTTGCCATTCGCATCATAAAGGGACAAGTAGACACCGCCATTGACATGGTTGTATCTTCCTTTGGCAAGATAGGTTTTTCCCGCTAATTTCGTGGTAGTGTTTTTCTTACTCGACCAGCGAAAATTGCCCCAAATCGTGTAATTTTTCTTGGTCAATGTCACATATTTCCCGTAGGACTGATAGGCGCCTTGCGCATCAGTCGTTAATTTGACACCCGAGGCATTGATATAGCCTAGCCATTTGTTGTTATTTGTATAAAGAGAATAGTATGTCGACCCATTCAAGTGGCGATATTTCCCAGTAACTTTGACTGTTTTTCCATTTAGAGAGGCTGTCGTTCCTTTTTTCGCTGTCCAATGAAAATTTTGCCATAGCGTATAATTTCCGCTGATGATCGTGGCATACTTTGATTCAGACTGCCATACACCCCCAGGTGATGTCGCTAACTTAACGCCGGTAGCTTTTATCCAACCGATGAGAACATTTTTATTTGAATACAATGCGTAATAGGCCACGTTATTATTCGTCGTGAATACTTCTTTGATTTCAAAAGTTTGACCAGTAATACTTGAAGAAGTGCTCGTTTTTTTATCTAAAAACACATCTTGCCAAAGCGGTTCTTTCGCACTTGTAACGGTTGCATATTTTTTCTCGGTTTTGAAGGTTCCGCTGGCAACTTTCACTGCTGCTTCTGCTACGACACCGACAACCTTTTGATCGTCACGAATTTCAAGATAGGTCCGCTTATCGACACCTTGATACCGTTTGACACTACGGTATACCTTGCCAGCTAATTCATTGATCGTTCCTTGCTCGATCAATTGATCCTTCTCTAAACGGTAAAGGATGTTTTGCGTTTCAGGATTGGCTGCTGCAACCGGATTGATTTTTACATATTGGTTTTTATCTGCAATTGATTCAACATCAATGATCCCTAGGTCTGGTTCTTCAGAAGATTCTTCTGTCGATTGAGTAGATGAATCTTGTGTGGTCTCGGTCTGACTGGTCTCAGTTGCAGCCGTGCTAGTACTTGACGTTGTTTCTGATGAAGAGGTAGACGTTGATGAAGACTCAGTTGCCGTGCTTGACTCTGTACTCTCTGTGCTTGCCTCTTGAGATGATGCTGCGCTCGCTTCTGAAAAACTTTCTGACGTCGTCTCTTGTGCAGTAACAGACGCTGCTGTCGGATCCCCTTCATTTGCTGCATAAACTTGTGTGATCGTTCCTGCGATGGGTGCGACCAATACCCCAACAATCGCAACGCCTTGAAGCAACCCACGTTTCAACTTTTTCATTTTTATTCCCCCTTTAATCCTATTTTGGTATCACTTTCTTACTATATTAACAAGATATTTTTTAGTGCCACTCCTCACTTTAAGTATACCACTGCCTAATAGAAAATTTGAAAAAAACGTCCCCAAAATAAAAAAAGCAATAGCCACTTTCGGCTATTGCTTCAAAAACGTTTCTTCTATTACATATGTTCCGCAACTAAAGCTTTCAATTGATCTTTTGTATGCACCCCAATTGCTTTATCAACGACTTGGCCGTCTTTTTTCAACAACAAAGTTGGAATAGACATGATCCCGAATGAAGCTGGTGTTTCAGGATTTTCATCCACATCCATTTTCACGATCTTCAATTCGTCTTCCTCATATTCATTCGCTAATTGTTCCAAGATCGGCGCTTGCATCCGACATGGACCACACCAAGTTGCCCAAAAATCAATAAGGACTAAGCCTTTATCGGTTTCTTCTGAAAAAGTTTTATCAGTAATTTCTTTTGCCATCGTACTTCCCCTCCATTTTTAAAACTAAAAAAAGTATACCACGTATCGGAAGTTTTTTAAAATCGTCTGCTTACAAAAGGTAAGGGTTCTTAAAGGTTAGTTAAACTTCACAATGGTCGCCCCATTGCCCCCTTGATTTGCTGGCGCAAATTCAAAACTTTTCACCGAGCGATGATTTTTCAAATAATCGGTAATCCCTTGACGCAGCGCACCGGTTCCTTTTCCGTGGACGATCGTCACTTGCGGATAGCCTGCCAAAATCGCTGCATCTAAATACTGATCCACTTCATTGAGGGCTTCTTCGTACCGCTTACCGCGTAAATCCAACTGATTGACCACTGGACTGCTGTCAGCAGAACGAATCGTACTGACGATACGCTGTGTAGGCTCCTTCACTGGCGCTGCTGGTTGGAGATCTGTTTCTGGCAAATTCATTTTCAAAATACCGATTTGGACTTGCCATTGATTTTTGCCTGCTTTTTTCAATAAGACCCCGCGCTGACCATAAGATGTTACAAGCACTTCGTCTCCTTCTTTCAGCGTCTTGGCTGCTTTGGCTTTTTGCAGAACCTTGTTTTTTTGCAGATGTTCTTCTTGTTGCAGTCCTGATAACTTGGTGCGCGCGTCGATCAGCTCGTGTTCTTTGACCTTCGTTTGACCGCCGGCTAACTGCATTTTACGAATATCGGCAATGATTTTTTCAGATTCTTCTTTGGCTTCTTCAACGATCTGATTGGCTTTTTGCCGAGCTTTCGCCAATTCTTTTTCACGTTCTTCAAAGAAATAACTATAGGCTGCTTCTAGCTCTTGGTGCAAGCGGGCCGCTTCTTTTACATGATGACGGACTTCAAGATACTCGGTTTCCGTCATTTTTCTTCGATTTTCTAAATCAGCGATCATTTCATTCAGATCTTGGCTTTCTCCATCCATGATCTCTTTGGCTTGATCAATGATCGTATCTGGCAAGCCAAGTCTTTTCGAAATCTCAAACGCATTGCTTCGTCCTGGAACCCCGATCAACAAGCGATAGGTCGGACTTAAGGTATCAACATCAAATTCCATAGAGGCATTGATCGTATTGGATCGGTTATAGCCATAAACCTTCAATTCAGGATAATGGGTCGTCGCCATGACATAAGCCGACTTAGCCCCAAGTTCGTCCAAAATCGCAATCGCTAGTGCCGCCCCTTCTTGAGGATCGGTTCCTGCGCCTAATTCATCAAAGAGAACTAAGCTTGTCTCGTCGACTTTTTTCAACACTTCAACGATCGTTGTCATATGAGAAGAAAAGGTCGATAGACTTTGCTCAATGGATTGTTCATCCCCAATGTCCGCAAAAATCTCATTGAAGACACCCATTTGGCTTTCTTCTTCTGCCAGAATTGGTAAACCAGCTTGGCCCATGATCTGCAATAGCCCTAATGTTTTTAAGGTGATGGTTTTCCCACCGGTATTCGGCCCAGTAATGACAACGGCTTGATAGTCTTTTCCAATCGTAATATCGTTAGGAACGACTTTTTCTTGATCGATCAATGGATGACGTGCTTGCTTAAAAAAGACATGGTTGTCTTGATTGATCGCTGGTACGATTGCCTTCATCTCTTTTCCAAAACGAGCCTTGGCATTCATGAAATCCATGATCCCGATCACATACGCATTATGGAGAATCTCTCTTTGATATGGGGCTAACTCTGCTGACAATTCTGCTAGAATACGTGTAATTTCATCCCGTTCCGCAATTTGATGCTGGCGCAAACGGTTATTTTGTTCCACTACTTGTTTCGGTTCGATAAACAAGGTTTGACCAGAGGAACTTTGGTCGTGGACTACCCCGCCGAAAACACCTCGGTACTCTTGTTTGACTGGAATCACATAACGCTCATTTCGCATGGTTACGATCGTATCACTTAGATACTTTGCATTGCCACCTCGGACGATGCCATCCAATGTCTCGCGAATCGTCCGTTCTGCTCGTCGGATCGATTGGCGAATTCCACGTAGTGCTGGAGAGGCATCATCTGTGACTCGGCCATCCTCATCGATAGCTTCTTTCAAGCGTCGATTCAAGGTTGGCAAAGACACCAACTGTTCTTCCCAGTGATACAAGCGGGAAAATTCAATCTCGCTTTCAGACAAATCAGCAAAAAAGCGTTTCAATTCCTGCGTAGTTGATAAGACACGGGCAACTTGTGCCAACTCAATGCCATTTAAATCGGCGCCAATTTCGATCCGTTTCATTTGGGGACGAATATTCTCAATCTTTGGTACAGGGATTCCGCCTCTTAAACGTTGGATCTTGATCGCGTCTTCTGTTTCTGCTAGCCAAGAGGAAATGACTTGCATATCACTTGATGGCGCAAGCTTTGCTAAGGCTTCTTTTCCTTGGGCTGTTACAATATACTGACCGATTTGACTCTTTACTTGTTCAAATCCTAAAACATCAAGGATCTTAGTATTCATTCTTTTCTCACCTGCTTTGTTTTAACTTTTTGTTCCTAAGAAAAAGGCAGAATGGCTCTGCAACCATCTGCCTGCTTTTTACCCAATCACATCTGTGATCCACAATCGATAGAAGTAATCTGAGAGAATCGGCGACCGATCAACGATGAAATTCGCAGTTCCGCTCGTTTCAAACAGATTTTGAATCGTGGCAAACGGGATCATTGAGAGAATCATGAAAAACATGTACAAATTGATATACATCAAGATAACATTCAAAACACCCGCAACTGCCCAGTCATAACCACCTAAAAAACGTAGGCGTTTGTAACGCAAACTGTCTGCAAAAATCACCACTAGTTTTGTGATCAGCCATCCAGCAAAGAGCACCATCACAAAAGCGATGGCTGCATAATAGGCTTTGTCTAAATCTAAAGCCAGTTCCATATCGTAGTATTTTAACTTTGAGTCCGCCGTTACTGACATATAAGGAACATAGAGCTCAATTTTCTTCGCAATTTCTTGGTAATTTGCTACTGCAAAGAAAAAAGAGATCAAATAGCCCAAAACTGAGACCAATTGTAAACTGGTTCCGCGCCGTGCGCCGCCGTAAAAGGCTGCCAACAACAAAACCAAGACAAATAATCCAATCATTTAGGTATCCTTTCTACGCCGCACTACCCATGGGCTGTCTTTTCTTGAATTTTTCGTTTCCTTTGTTCATTTAAGATCTGTTGTGCTTCCACATGATTATGGATCTCCACATCACTGCGACCTGTCTCATCGAGAACTTTCCGTGCTTCGGATTCAATCGCTTCGATCCGCTTAATGCGATTCTCAAGCTCCGTTGCTTTAATGGCTTGTCCTCGCAGCTCGTCCACCTTTTTTTGTAGGACCAAAAGCTGTTCTTGTTTTTTCAGCTGGTCGGAAACAGCGTTGATCGCTAATAAGATCGACGCTTGTTCTTGATCGGTTTGTGGCGATAATTGCATGATCTCAAGCAGTTGGTCATTGACCAATCTTGTCACCATATCCATGTGTTCTTTGCTTTCGCGTCCAATAATCGTGTAACTTTGATTCGCGATAACTGCTTTATAACGTTTCTTTTGCTCCGTCATAGGAATATTTCCTCCCATTGCTTACATTCTGCTCTATTCTATCACTTATTGAACATGTGTCGCAAACTCTTAACTATTATACGTGATTTTCTTATGAATTTCCATGCCAATCGTTTGTTTGCTGATCGTCTTAGTAAAAAAGAATAAGAAGTATGGTAAAATCTTAAAGTATCCTTTTGTCTACCTAAAAAAAGACAAAAAATCAGGAGGAATCAAATGAGTACGATCGTTATCAAAGTACCAACTTCAACTATCCAAAAGATGCAGCAATTTTACCAACGAGATTTGCTAGCTAAGAAAGTTCCTTATACAGTGTTTGTCGCCAAAAAAGGGCCAACGACGATCACTGCTTATACGTCAGGAAAAGTCATGTTCCAAGGAGCGACTGCTGAAAAAGAAGCTTCCTTATGGGGCGATACGGCAAGTGCTGTACCAGATAAGAAAAAAGCGACTGTTTCATCCACTGCGTTGCCAGCAGGATTTAGCGAAAAAAGCGTCGTCGGCAGTGACGAGGTCGGTAATGGCAGTTATTTCGGTCCTTTGGTGGTCTGTGCCGTCTATGCAAAAAAAGAGCAATTACCACAGCTGAAAGCTTTAGGAGTCAAGGACTCAAAAATGCTGACAGATCCAGAGATCCGTAAGATGGCGCCGAAAATCAAAGAATTGGTTCCTTACCAATTGCTCACCGTCACGCCCAGCAAATACAACGAGATCCAACCAAAATACAACACAGTCCGAATGAAAGTTGCTTTGCATAATCAAGCCATTCGTTTGCTTTTGCAAAAGATTGCTCCTGAGACACCAGATGCCATTTTGATCGATCAGTTCACGAGCGAAAAAAATTATCGCACCTATTTAAAGTCGGAACAAGTAGCGGTCACTGAAAAGCTCTATTTTGCGACGAAAGGTGAACAATATCATTTAGCAGTAGCGGCAGCCTCTATTTTATGTCGTACAGTCTTTTTGGATGAATTAGATGCAGCCTCTAAAGAAGTCGGTTTGCGCTTGCCTTCTGGCGCCCACGCAGCTGCTGATCAAGTTGCAGCAAAATTACTGCAGCAAGGTGGCATAGCACTATTAGGCCAATATGCCAAACTGCATTTTGCGAATACCGAAAAAGCACAGAAACTCGCCAAGCTGTGAGTTCTCGTATTTTCAAAAAAACTGCTGCTACTTCTGAATAAAGGAAGTAGCGGCAGTTTTTGTCCTCAGTACCAGTTGAATGCTGGGAATCAAAGCCCTAATCCAGCTGCTTCGATTCCCATCGTGATCAACCCAGCCAAATAATTTTCTGAAAACTGATCGGAAAAGTGTAATTTTGGCAAGACGCCATATTGAAACACTGCTGCCAGCTGCTTTTCCAAAAAGGAGCGCGACACGAGCGCCTGCCATTCAGAGGGCAAAAACAAAATGATTTGATGCGGGTCCGTCACTGCCACGATCGCTTGAAGAGTGGCAGTCACTTGTTCTGGGATCGCCTCTGTTGCCAAAGGGTAAGAAGCCGTGTAGAGATGCGGCAAATGCTTGATTTCGCCACTTAAATGGTTGGCTCCTTTAAAGAGCTGTTGGTCGATGACCAGTCCCGCACCTGGCGGATAATTTTTCGGAAAATAAATGCCAGCCACGATTTTTTTCTCTTCTTTGAAATGAAATACCGCAGCATTCACGTCATTCTCAATAAGCGTTTTTACAGCGATCTCCTTTTCAATCAATTCCCCTAGCGCCATGTCCTTAAATGCTGGAGCATCCATGATCTTCAGTCTTCCAGCAATTTCCACACCAGGAATTCCCACGACTGCCAAGCTGATTTTCGGGTATTCCTGTTTTATCTGACGAATCACTTGCAAGAACTGCGGCAATCGGCCCTCTGCTGACTGCTCATGATGCAAAATGTTCCCGACGAGATCGACGACTGAAAAACGAATCACGATCTGCTGGTCTTCTTCGATAAACTGAATGATCAACAACAGTGTCCGTTGCGCATTGTACTGGTAAGCCGCAGCTTGACGTCCTCCCGTTCGTTGCGGTTGATCCGTCGTCAAAAGCAACTGCTTTTCAATCAATTCAGGAAGCAGCTTGTTGATCGTTACCACGCTTAATTGAGAGGCATCTGCCAGTTGGCGCTTGGTCATAGGCGCTTGCTGCTGTTTTAGCAAATCCAGCAATACTGCCTGATTATGTAATTTAATGGTCGTTGGCTGATAAGCTTTCATTTTTCTCCCCCTCAACGCTCCTATTTTAACAGATAAAAAGCTGGGAATATACCTTTATTAATTTTGTTAACAAAGGTATAATAGAAGCAACTTATTAAACAAAGTTTACTAAGTTCAAAAAAAAAACGATCTGTGTTGCTTATTAAAGGAGTTGTCGATAATGAAAATTGAACACATCGCACTATATGTCAATGATTTGGAAAAAATGAGGACATTTTATGAAACCTACTTTCAGGCGGTCAGCAACACAAAATACCATAATCCGAAAACAGGCTTTCAGTCCTATTTTTTGACCTTTGATTCTGGAAGTCGGTTAGAATTAACGACCAAGAAATTTTTAAGCCCTCGTATCAGCGAAAGCTTAGGCTACACTCACCTTGCGATTGCAGTTGGTGATCAAGCTGACGTCGATCGATACGCTCAACGGTTTGTTGAAGATGGCTACCCTCTTTTAAATGGTCCTCGTACAACAGGCGATGGCTATTATGAAGCAGTTGTCCAAGACCCCGAAGGCAATTTGATTGAATTAACCACCGACGATTTACCGTCTTAGAAAGGATTTTGCAATGAAAGAAGACTTTGATTATCAAGCGATGTTGGCTGGTCAATTGTATCAAGCTGCTGGCATTCTCCCTGAGAATGGTTCAGCGGAGGGAAAAAAACGTGCCCAGGAAATCAACCATTTACCAGTCAATGACCGAGAACGAATCATCGCCAAAGAAAAAGCACTCTTTGGCAAATTTGGGCAGCATTGCTTTGTCCAACCACCCCTTTATGTTGATTATGGTCGCCATGTTGAGATTGGTGATCACTTTTATGCCAATATGGATTGCATTTTTTTAGATGTCAATAAGATTCTGATTGGTGATCATGTGATGGTGGGACCACGGGTCAGCTTCTATACCGCCGGTCATCCAATCGATTCTGTGGTCCGCAGTCAAGATTTGGAATTTGGCCTACCGATCACCGTCGAAGATTACGTTTGGATCGGGGGCAATAGTACGATTTTACCAGGTGTCACGATCGGCAAACATGCCATCGTCGCTGCTGGTTCCGTCGTCACAAAAGATGTGCCGCCGAATACGATCGTCGGCGGCAATCCAGCCCGTGTGATCCGTGAGATTCAGCCGGCTGACAAAGAACATTGGGAAACTGTCGCCCAGCTCTATCATCAAAAACGAGCAGACTGGCAGAAGCAGCAAAAATAACGAAACAAAAGGAGACGCCATGATTTTTACAGACTATCACGTCCATAGTGATTACAGCGATGATTCTTGGTATTTGATGGAAGATGTAGTCAAAGACGCCATTAAACTAGGCTTAGCAGAAATCTGCTTTACCGATCATGTGGATTATGGAGTCAAAGAAGACTGGCAAGCGACGGATACGTACCTCGTCGGGGCCAATAAAGTTGTAAAAAATGTCTACTACGACTTGTATTTTAACGAACTGGCACGCTTAAAGGAAACATACAGTGACCAAATCAAGCTAAAAACTGGGCTGGAATTTGGGATACAAATGCACACGATCCCACAATTTACCCGTCTTTATCATTCGCATCCCTTTGACTTCATTTTACTTTCCGTTCATCAGGTAGACGATCAAGAATTTTGGACTGGAGAATTTCAAAAAGGACGCAGCCAACAGGAATGCTACGAGCGCTATTATGATGAAATGTATCAGCTAGTCACGACATATAAAGAGTATTCCGTCTTAGCCCATATGGATTTGATTCGTCGTTATGTAGATAAAGAGAAGGACGCTTTTGAACAAACGAAAGAACAAATCGCAGAGATCTTGAAAGTCGTGATCAAAAATGGCAAAGGCATTGAACTGAATACCTCTTCCCACCGTTACGGAATCAACGGGTATACGCCATCGATCGAGATCCTCAAGCTTTATCGTGACTTGGGGGGAAGCGTGATAACCATCGGCAGCGACAGTCATAAACCAGAGCAGCTCGGGTTTCAAATCAAAGAGGGACAAGATCTTTTACGGTCATTAGGATTTACTAAGCTCTGTACGTTTGAACAGATGCAGCCGATTTTTCATCGTTTTGCTTAACCTGCACAAAAGCTCGATCTTTTGCAAAAATCATCCTCTCGTCTTTCGTTATGAACCTAAGTATTTTTAATAACAAAAAGAACGACCGCTTCAATCTGCGGTCGTTCTTTTTTAGAAATCAGTTCGTCCAAGCAGCAACTTCTTCTGGGTGATTGGCTACCCAATCTTTGGCTGCATCTTCGGCTGACGTTCCGTCATTGATTGCTAACATGACTTCTTCCATGTCTTCTTGTGTCCAGTTGAAACGATCAAGTACTTCGTAGACTTCTGGCATGTCATCTGCTAATCCTTGGCGTACAACAGTGTTGATGCTTTCTGCTTCACCCATTGTTCCTTCTGGATCATCCAGATATTTCAGATCATATTTCGCAAACATCCAATGTGGAGACCAGCCAGTAATAACGATCTCATCTTGGTTCTTGATGGCTTGGCCTAATGCCACTGTCATCGCTCCTGAAGAAGAGGTAGCGACATTCCAATCGGAAAGGTTGTCATACGTTGCAACTGTATTTTCCGCTGCATTTACAACACCAGCGCCTGGTTCGATACCAGTGATGGTTTTTCCAGCTTCGTCAGAAAGGTCTGCGATGGAATCTACATCCATATAACTTGGTACAACGATCCCCAGTTTTGCCCCCTCTAAGTTAGGACCTAAGTTTTCAACTTGGTCTTGGTACTGTTCATACTGGGATTGATGCGTAGATGGCAGCCAAGCAGCAACCATCCCGTCAACTTCCCCTTTTGCCACCGATTCCCACATGATGGCATTATCCAAAGGCGTCGTATTGACTTCGTAGCCCATTTGCGACAAAACTTCTGCCACCACATGGGTAGATGCAACTTCCGTATCCCATTCGACATACGCCAAGTTCACCGTGCCTTTGCTGTCAGAAACATTTCCAAAGGCAAACGATGCTCCAATCAAAGCAACGACTGCCGCTGCAGCAATCCCGCCAAAAAGACGTTTTTGTTTGCGACTTGTCTTGCTGGCTGCTTTTTGATGTGCCGAACGATTCAAATTCTGGGTAAAGCGATCCATGATGATCGCCAAAATAACTAAGGATACCCCACTGACAAATCCGTTACCGACTTGTGCTCGTTGCAAGGCGGACAAGACGCCGCGCCCTAACCCAGGAGCACCGATCATTGACGCGATCACGACCATTGATAATGCCAGCATCGTGGTTTGGTTGACCCCAGCCAAAATAGTGCTTTTGGCTAGTGGCAATTCTAATTTGATCAGTTTTTGCCAGCCAGTCCCACCGAAGGAATCAGAGGCTTCCACCAATTCACGAGAAATTTGGCGAATCCCTAAGTTCGTCATCCGAACGGTTGGTGGTAGAGCAAAGATCACTGAGGCGAAGACCCCTGGAACCATCCCGATCCCAAAGAAAGCAACCGCAGGAATCAAATAAACGAAACCAGGCATCGTTTGCATAAAGTCTAAGATCGGCGTCACGATACTTTGCGCTTTTTCGCTTTTCGCCATTAAGATTCCTAGTGGAATCCCAATGATGATCGAAACCAAACTCGACAATAAGACCAACGTGACGGTGTTCATCAAGTCTGTCCATAACCCTTGGTTATAGATGAACAGCAACCCGACAAAAGTAAAAGCTGGCAAGCCGAATTTTTTGCGTGAAACGAAAAAGGCAGCAGCTGTCAATAAGACGATCATTAATAACGGTGGTACAAACAGTAATACATTTGTAATAGCGTCCATGATAAATTGTCCGAAAGACTGTAAGGCTGAAAACAATCCACTGAAAGTTCCTGTTAGCCAATCAGTAAAGTTTTCGACCCAATCAGCCACCGGAATCGTATGTTGTAAGAAATTATCCATTTGTCACTACCCCTTCCTCTGCTTGAGCGGCTGAATCAGTCTCAGCCAATGCTTCAATCACACTTCCGCGGATCACGACTCCGATCAAACGATCGTTTTCTACCACAGCTAAAGGTGTAGGCGAATCATAGATCAAATTGAAGATATCCGTTACCAGCATATCTTTATCGATCTTTTTAACATTTTTATCAATAACTTCCTTCAAGGTCAGATTATTTTTCCGTGCCTCACGAGCAGACTCGGCTGTCAGGCTTCCTTTTAGGTGACGACGTTTGTCGACGGCTAACAGCATGCTGACTTCTTCTTTCCGCATCCGGTTCAATGCTACGCTTGGTCCATCGATCTCGATGTTCGTCGTCAATGCTGGGACCATGATGTTTTGCGCAGTCAAGACTTTGGAACGATCGACATCTTCCACGAAATCACGCACGTATTGGTTGGCAGGATTCGTCAAAATATCTTCTCCTGTACCGATCTGCATGATCTGACCATCTTTCATTAAAGCGATCCGGTCACCGATCCGCAAGGCCTCGTTCAAATCATGGGTGATAAAGATAATCGTTTTTTGAACATTGGCTTGCAATTCTAAAAGTTCATCTTGCATTTCACGGCGAATCAGCGGATCTAACGCTGAAAAGGCCTCATCCATCAAGAGGATCTCTGGATCATTGGCTAACGCACGGGCAAGTCCCACACGCTGTTGCATCCCTCCAGACAGCTGGTCAGGGTATTGGTCTTTAAAAGAAAGCAATCCTGAGTTTTCTAACGCTTTTTCCGCTTTCGCTGTTCGTTCTTCTTTCGAGACCCCACGGACTTCTAGTCCGTATTCTGTGTTCTCTAAAATTGTCCGATGAGGGAAAAGGCCAAAGCTTTGGAAAACCATGTTGATTTTGTGACGGCGAACTTCTCGTAGTTCCTCTTTACTCATTTTGGCAACATCCACGCCATCTATGTAAATATCTCCGCCAGACGGCTCGATCAATCGATTCAATAGTCGAATCAATGTTGACTTCCCGCTTCCAGAAAGGCCCATGATGACGAAAATCTCGCCTTCGTTGACTTCAAAGTTCACATCATAGACCCCAACGGTGGCACCCGTTTTTTCTAAAATCTCGTTTTTGCTGCGTTGTTCTTTGACCATGGCTAGAGCTTGCTGCTTTTTCTTACCGAAGATTTTGGTTAAGTGTTCCACTTTAACTTTACTCAAATGATTAATACTCCTTTTTCTGAAAAATTTCACGAAAGTGACCATACTATCTTAACAAGATGTGGTCACTTTGTCAAAAAAAATTTCCCAATGCTTTTTCTTTTGCAAAAAAAGCATGGGAATCAGGAAAAAGAATTACGCTGAATGGTCCGTTGGATAGAAGAAATTGGTCATGCGCTGCAACGCCAATTCATTCCCGACAAAATAAATCGTATTGCCTGCACTGAATTTCGCATAAGGTCCCGGTGACAACAACAATTCTTCGGTTGTTTGGATCGCGATGATCGTCGCCCCTGTTGCCTGCCAAACATTCAATTCGTTGATACTTTTTTCCAAATGCTGCGCCTGTTCCGTCAGCTGAAGCTCAAAGGGCACAAACGGACTCATGTGGTGTACCTTTTTGGTTTGCTGCACTAGCGTGTTCAACAAGTCAGAAAAATTATCCAGCTCTTGCTGCTGCCGCTCCACACTGTCTAAAATATCTTGTCTAATTTCTTGGATCGACTGCACATCTTGGTATTGTTCCACAAAGGCCTGTGCTTTTTCCTTTGAAGCAATATAGGCGCCGCTGCCATGACGGACGTCCATGATTTCTAAATCAACTAATACATTGATCGCTTTGCGGGCTGTTTCAGGAGAGACATTGAAATTGCTGGCTAATGTTGAGCGTGCATGGATCTTTTGCCCAACTTGGTAGCGATTTTCAACGATTCGTTCCGCGATCGCTACGGCAATCTGCTGATAACGAGGCAAAGCGACCTTCTTTTTATCTTGAAACTTATTCGTCATGATGAACTTCCTTTACTTTTTTTTCATCATAACAAGAAACATTGTTGGTGGCAACTATTCACTGGTTCGCGAATTTTTGATCAAGCGGGCACGAATGATCGCTGTTTCTTGCTGTATCTGCTGCTGTAGATCTTGCAGCAGTGTTTCATTTGTCTCATCAAGATCAATCAAAGTATAGGCAACTCCGGCTTTTCTCTCACTCGCCAAATTATCGATATCCACGCCTGCTTCAGAAATGATCCGCAATAATGGGGCAAAAGCACCAGGCTTGTCGTGATAAAACAGCGCTAAGCGATACGGTGCCAAAAAAGGCAACTCTGCATGGGGGAAATTGACCGATTCTTGAATCGTCCCAGCGCGTAAATAGGCATGCATGCGATCAAAAACTACGTGGTCCCCCTTTTCCAAGGCATTGGTAGTACTGCCGCCGATATGCGGATAACACAACACTTTCGGTTGTCCGATCAAGCCCGCACTAGGAAAATCAGTGATGTATTGTTTGAGCTGATTTTTGGCTAATGCTTCTAAGACGGCTGCTTCTTCCACGATTTCCCCGCGACCAAAATTCATCAACACTGCATTTTTTTTCATCTGCTGAATCGTTTGTCGATTCAGCATGCCTTTGGTCTCTTGACTTAAAGGGAGCAAGACCACCACAAAATCTGATTCGGTCAACAGCATTTGCAGGTCACTGACTTGCTCGTAATCGTGTGCTGCTTTCTTCGTTCGGGCATAGCCCAAAACCTCCATCCCTAGCTGATGACAGGCTTTTGCCACCCGTTCACCGATCTCTCCTAACCCTAAAATACCGATGGTTTTTCCAGCTAATTCTTCGCCAATCACTTCTTTTCGCCGTTCTTCAGCTACCTTCAACACCTCTTCTGCTTCAATTTGACCGGACGTTAGTTCTTCTTGTAAATCGGCTACCGTCTGGATCGCTTTGAATAAGGGGCGAACGCTGAGAAATAAATTGGATAGCACCAACTCTTTGACTGCATTGGCATTGACACCAGGACTATTGAAAACTACTGTGCCATTTTGAGTACACCGTGCCAAATCGATCGTATTGGTGCCTGTTCCTGAGCGAGCGATCACAGCTAATTCTGGAGTGATCAATTCGTTAGGAACCGTTGAACTGCGCACAAACAGCGCCTCTGGGGCCGCTTGATTTTTTAACGAGTATCCTTTTTTGATTGCTCGCTTAGCTATCGTTTCGGTCATCTTATCTAACTGATAAATCGTCTCCATAAAGCAGACCTCCTTTTGTCTTTAGTGCGTATTAGTCAAATAGTACAAAAAAGTGCGGTAAAATGATAGCAATACGCAAGAGAGGATGATTTCTATGCACCTATCGATCACAAATTTTCCAGATGAACAGCCGATCGTTGGCAAAGACTCGCAGCTTCAAGACACAACTTTAGGAGACTATGTCGAAATTGGCGAAGCCAATCACATTGATCATTCTTCCATCGGCAATTATACCTATACGGGGCAATATTGCTTTATTCAGAACAGCCAATTAGGACGTTTTATCAGTATCGCAGCGATGGTCCGCATCGGCCCTACCAATCATCCCTATGAACGCCCTAGTCAGCATCTTTTTGCCTATAATGGCGAAGGCTATGGATTTGCGCCAAAGGACGAGTCCTTCTTAGAAAAACGCAAAGCAAAAACGACCGTCATTGGCAATGATGTCTGGATCGGCCACGGTGCCGTGATCCAATCTGGTTTGACCGTCGGTGATGGTGCCGTGATCGCCTCAAACGCAGTCGTAACCAAAGATGTGCCGCCTTATGCGATCGTCGGCGGGGTTCCAGCAAAAGTGATCAAATACCGCTTTGATCCAGAAACGATCACTGCTTTGCAAGAAATCGCTTGGTGGAATTGGAATCGTGCAGAATTAAAAGCACGCTATTTAGACTTTCGCCTCCCAATCGAAGATTTTGTAGCAAAATACACCCGTTGATTATGCACTTTTTCCGCTTAGTACGAGGAATGAATGATAACACATCACAGTCATTCATTCTTCGAAAGTCTTTGCCCGGATGATTTTTTAGAAATAAATAAAAAACACAAAATATCTATTGTATCGAGGAATTCCTGTGCTAAAATGGAGAAATCAAATGAAGTTTTTCACGAACTTTTAAAGGAGTGTTCTATTTGTCCATTTTAGACTATCGTCCATTGAATCTATACACCAATTATCGCGAAGCTGCTGAAACGTTTCCTGACACCCCCATCATCCATGATGAAGTATTGCCAGCATTTCCTGAGCTTGGCTATCGTAGTACCTACCGTTCGAGCCATGAAATGATTTTAAAGCGTGCTTATCAACTTGCCTCACTTGGCGTGCAAGCAGGAGATAAAATCATTCTGTATAAATCTTCAAAATTCGATACGTATTTGTTAGCAACGGCTGCTTCTTACCTTGGTGCCGTTCCTGCTATGATCTCCTATCATTTTCCTGCTGAAACCATCGAAGTGTTTGTGGATCGCTTAGAAGATCCTTACATCTTATTTGATGAAGAAACCGAAGGCCGCGTCGCACAAGTGAAAAATAGCAGTACTGACAAACAGATCGCTGTTCGCCATTTGCTACAACAACCAGCGGAACCAGTGGAACAAACTGAATTACCGGTGGATCAAATTTCCTATATGACCCATACTTCTGGAACGACGGGTATTCCAAAATTGATTTGTCATTCAGCAAACTCCATGGGCTGGCGGACAAAATGGCAAAAAACGATCTTCACCAAGATCGATCGCACCAAAGCTGACTCTGATTTAATTGCGTTCCATATTTCACCGGTGCACTCCCGCTTCAATATCGGTATCTCCTCCTTGATGGCGATGGGCTTCCCGATGATGCCATTAGCCAATGCCAACGGTGCTCATGTCGTAGGCATGTTAAAAGAATACCCACCGATCGCTTTGGAAACTCATCCAAACAATTTTGTCCAATGGAGCTTTGTGGCAAAAGAACAACCAGATGCTTTTGCTAATATTCGTTACTATCACTCAACCTTTGATGCTATCAACAATCAAACAATGGCGACTTTTTTAAATACTTCAGCAACAAAAGAAGCACTCTTTTTACAAGTCTATGGCCAAAGTGAATGCGGGCCAATGATCCTAAAAGCACATACCTTAGAAAGCATCGCTACCAACGATGCCCGTGATATGGGTGTCGGTCTGGAGGACTTAACGAGAGCACGGATCGCCGATGCCGAGGGCAACGAGCTGCCAGCCAATACCGATGGGCACATCCATTTCCTTTCAAAAGGACGCGCTTTGACCTATTATAAAGAAGATCAGCGTTTTGCTGACAATGTCTATGGCGCTTGGTGGGACAGTGGTGATTACGGCATGATGGATGATCAGGGACATCTTTACTTAAAAGACCGTCAAGTGGACTTGATCAAAAATATTGAAAGCAATCTTGCCTTGGAAGACCTTTTGCTGGATCATTTAGACTTCCTTGCCGAAGTCGTGATCGTTCGCGACAAAGAAAACTCACCGCAACCAATCATTGCTTTAGCACCAAATCGTCAAATGGATTGGGATGCTTGGTGGAAAATGGTGGAAGATCTCCCTCACCTCAATCAGCCAATTTTACGCGACTACGAAGATATCCCACGAACAGCAACCATGAAAGTCCAACGACTACAAATTGAAAAAGAATTCAAAAATGTAGAATAACGCAAAAGAAACGGCCAGCAGATTTCCCTGCTGGCCATTTCTTTTATTTTTACTGTTTTTTCTTTGCTGATATTATTCTTTCGCTGATCGTTTTCTTGAGTAGATACATTCTTTAGGTTGCCCATATTGACTTAGCTTTGTTTCTGCTAGCGTGATGCCAAAGCCCTTTCCATCAGGTACCAGCAGCTTGCCTTCATGCAAAGTTGCAGGCTGTGTAATGACATCATCATAAAAGTAACGATCAGAAGCGGAAAGATCCCCAGGAAAATGGAAAATATCTTGACTCGCAAATTGCAAATTCATGGCTCGTCCCACACCAGACTCAAACATGCCGCCTAACCAAACGAGTAGTCCATGGGTTTGACATCGATCAAGGATTCGCAAGGCTTCGGTGATCCCACCGACACGGGGGATTTTCAGGTTGATCGCACGGCAGCTGTCCAGGGCTGCGACGGTGTCGACGTCTTCTGCCGTTCGAATATCTTCATCCAAACATAGAGGCGTCTTCATCTGCCGCTGTAGCTGACTGTGCCCCACCAGATCTCGTACCTTAAGTGGTTGCTCGATCATCACCAATCCTAAGTCATCAAGTGCCAAAATGCGTTCTGGCTCACTCTGATAGGCTCCGTTTGCATCTGCCATCAAAAGCAATTCTGGAAAGGCTTGTCGAATCGCTCGCAAGGGTACCAGATCTTGCCCAGGCTTGATTTTTAATTTGATTCGTTGATACCCTTGGGCGACATAATCGGCAACAAGAGCCACTAGTTTTTCGACAGAGTCTTGTATGCCAAGACTAACGCCAACAGCGACACTCGGTCGGGTTGCGGTATAAAGCTCTTTCACACTTTGATGCGTTTGCTTGCCATATAGATCCCAAATCGCTGTTTCCAAAGCCGATTTTGCCATGTAGTTTCCTTGGACCGTTTGAAACAGTTGACAAACTTCTTGCGGATGCTCGATCTCTTGGTCAATCAATAATGGGATCAGTGCTGTTTCAATCACTTGTCGAGCAGAAAAGAGGGTTTCTTCAATGTAATCTGGCTGCTCAAAAGCGACCAATTCACCGATGCCCATCGTTTTATCCTCTGTCGTCACCAAATAAAGATCAAAAGCTTTTTCTGTTAATTGTCCATAACTTGTCACAAATGGTTGTTTGAGGGGCAAGCGACAGGCGATGCGTTCAATTTTTTCAATCTTCATTGCGTTCTCTCCTTGTCAATCAGCTGACTGTGTCCCCGATCCTTTTACAAACCATTGATCGATTTCATGACGAACCTGTGTCGGCTGTTCTAAATGGATACAATGTCCAGCATTAGCAACGACTTTGATGGTCATCTCTGGTTGCAGCTGCTTCATTTGGTGGGCGATTTTACGAAACTTTACATCTTTTTCCCCCGCTAAATAAAGAATTTCACAAGCTAGCTGCGGAAGTGCCGACCAACAGCTTGGCTGTTTGCCAGTACCACCGTAAACCAAGCTTACTGCCAAGCCAAATTTGTTTTGCTGCAAGCGTCCTTGCCGTACAGCAGCCTGCTGCGCTAAAGGTAGCTCCTTTTGACTAGCAAACAACGGCAGTTCTTGCCAGTAATCGACAAAATCGACCAAAGGCTCCCTTAGTAAGCGCAACGCTAAGCGACGATCGTGCCGCTGACGAGCGAGTCGTTCTGCTGGATCAGCTAACCCGGGTGAACCACTCTCAAGCAAAAGATGGGTCACTGCCGTTGGTTCCATGACCGCCCAGACAAGTGCGATTCGCGCCCCCATCGAGTAGCCATACAGGCCATAACGTTCAATCCCTAACTTCGCTAAAAGGTGTGCGAGATCCTCCACCAGTAAAGGAAGTTCATAACGCATGGGATGGACATAAATCGATGAGCGTCCATGTCCAATCAAATCGATTGCCAATACATTGTAAGAACCTTCCTCTGCAAAAACCGGTCGAAAGCTTTCCGAAGAACCCGTGAAGCCATGCAATGCCACAAGGGTTGGTAAGGATGATCGATACGGCTGCAGCCACTGATAAAAATAACTGACGCCATTTATCGTGTCCTTCATTGCTGCGCTCCTGCCTCGCTAAACTGCTGTTGGAGTGCTTGCCAAGTGTTGACCGGATCTTTTTGCTCACCCTTCACTTCGATTATTTGAAAGCGCGGCTGTTGACTTGTTTCCGCTAAAATCGTTTGAAACTCTAGCAAAGAGGTCGGTGTGTGCCAATCTGCCTCATATAAGGCCGCCACTTTTTGAAACTCAAGATCTAACGGAGTACCAAAGAGCGGGACAAAGTCGTTTGGTTCTAAGGTATTTTGTGACAGAAAGGAAAAGATCCCACCACCGTTATTATTCAGTAAAATGATCGTTACTGGCAATTGATACTGGCGCAGTAGTTGTAGGCCGTTCATATCATGGTACAACGCTAAATCACCAATCAACAAGTAGGTAGGCTTTTGACTGGCGGAAGCAATCCCAGCCACGGTCGAGACAAGGCCGTCGATCCCATTGACGCCCCGGTTTCCATACACGCGATAAGTGGAGGTAGTTTTGCTGCCGTAGCGATCAAAAAAACGGATCGCATTGCTGTTTGCCAAAAGAATTTGCGCTTCTTCAGGCAAACATTGTTGGAGCATGCGCACAGCGCTGCTCTCATCCCATTGTTGCAACTGGGGACTTGCAGCAATCACCTGATCTGCCCGCGCTTGAAGTGCTTGCCATTGTTGTTGCCACGCCGTATGTTTGACGATCGGCAACTGGGTGATGGCCGCCACGAAGGCGCTGATCGCTGCTTCGATCAAATAGTTTGCCCGATGCAGCTGATCTTGCCACTGCCCTGATGGATCAACAAAGAGCCACGTCGTCGTATCGGCTGCTTTGTTCAACCATAATAGGACATTTTTGGTGACTGGTAAGCGACCAAAACGCACGACCACTTCTGGTTGGAAGGCAGAAGTCAATTGCGGGAAAACAAGATCGGCTTGACTGATAAATGTTCCTACTTTGGTACCGGCTGTCGCCAGATTGGTCAATGGATCGCCGACGATCGGCCAGCCTAATTTCTCCGAAAAAGCCAGCAACTGCTGCGCTTCTTCGATCGTAAGGCTTTCTCCAGCAATAAGAATACCTTTTTTATCAAAGTATGGGGCTAGCTGGGTGATCATCTCTGCTGACAGCTCTTGTTGTGGTGCCAGATAGCTCACGTCTTGCTGCATACTGCATTGGCGACTAAAGTCAGGCAACAGCGGCTCCCGTAATGGAAAGTTGATTTGGACAGGGCCTTTCGGCTGTTTTTGCGCTTCGATCGTGCAAGTTGCAGCTTGCCAAAAACTATAACGCAACAAAGCAGGATCGTTTTCTGGCACCGTCATCTCTACCATCTTTTTGACATGAGAGGCATACAAATTCTGTTGATCCATTGCCTGTGGCGCCCCAACGCCCCGCAGTTCTGGTGGGCGATCAGCCGTTAAGACGATCAGTGGCAAGTTGGTAGCTTCTGCTTCACAAACAGCTGGATAATAATTGGCTGCTGCAGTTCCAGAGGTACACAGTAAGATCGTCGGCTGGAGATCAACTTTGGACATCCCTAAAGCAAAAAAAGCAGCCGAACGTTCATCGACAGCCACCGTACAGGTGATCTCAGGATCACGATGCAATAGTAGCGCCAATGGCGTGGAGCGTGAACCGGGACTAATGACTGCTCGCTTCGCACCCGCTGCTTTTAGTCCTTGGATCGCCGCTAGTAAATAGTCTGTCATGACTGTCTGGTTATTCATCTCCTAAGATCCCTCTCCTCATCGGTTGAAATTTTAACCGTGTTTCTTGACGTTCGGATTCCGCATCTGAATCGGCAACGATCCCACAACCCGCATACAGCGTTGCTTGATTGCCGCTAAAGAATCCTGAGCGGATCGCCACAGCAAACTCGCCAATATCTTCTTGAATACCCAACCAACCGATCGGTCCACCGTACATCCCTCTGCTGGCTGGTTCATGGGTACGAATCCATGAGACGGCTGCTTCTTTCGGTTCTCCCCCCAATGCTGGGGTCGGGTGTAGTTTTTGCACGGCGGTCAGAAAGTTGACTCCTGCCTTTCTTTGCCCTGCTAAAGGAACAAACAAATGCTGAATGTCACGATTTTTGATCACGGAACGGGCTTCTGATTGAAAGCCGTCAGCTAACAAAGTGGCCAATGCCGTTTCTAAGCGATCGACAACTACTTGATGTTCATGGGTATTTTTTGCGTCCGCTAAGAGGGCTTGTGCCAGTGCCTCATCTTCTTCTTTGGTTTTGCCTCTTGGTGCGGAACCTGCGATACTTACCGTTTCAAACTGATCGACAGTCGCTTTTAGCAAGCGTTCTGGCGTCGCACCAGCAAAAACATGGCCCCCATGTTCGATGGCAAAAAGATAGGTATTCGGCTGCTGTTGCGCCAACCGTTGCAACACCGCATCACTAATGATCGACTGCTTCGTTTCTACCTTCATTCGTCTTGCCAGAACCACTTTTTTCAACGGTGTTTCAGTTGAGCGAATGGCTGCCACTGTCTCTTCGACCGCTTGCAGCCATTGGGGCACATCTAGTTCCTCTTGTGCCTGAAAAGCAGGCGTTTCTGCTACAAGACTCTTGTCCGAATTGGCCTGCAACCAGCTTGCGACTTTTTCCTGTAAGGCAGCGACTTTTTGTTGTCGTTGTTCCTCGGAAGAAGCGGCTACTGTATAAACGACGCCACACTGATCTCCAGTTTTGCTGACCAGTATTTCTGGCAACGCAAAGAGACCAGCACCTAGCTCAGCCCAATCCTGACTGACTTCTGCCTGTTCATCAAAAGCAAAGCCGCCAACTAACTGCGCCTGAAAAGGTGCCTCTGGTTGATAGTGGGCTTGCTTTAAGAGAGAGCGGACTTCTGAAAAGTCTGCAAGTTTGGGTTGCGAAAAAGTGGCTAACCAACCCAACCCTACCATACTAGTCGTTTCATCAGGAGTACGCCAGAAATAGCGTTCCCCTCGATATTCTTGTGCCGCTGCATAAAGAGCCAGTAAGTCACACCTTTCTATAGGTTGATACTCACTCAAATAGGTTTTCCCGGCAGCGATCGCTGCCTCATAATTACTTGTTGATTTGCTGTTCAATGTAGTTCACTCTTTCTTCACTCAGCAATAGCCTTTTTAAAACTTTACCGCTTGCTGTGCGCGGCATTTCTCGCACGTGATAAAAACGGCGCGGAAATTTATAGTGGGCGATCTGCCCTTCTAACGTATCCAATAAAGCTTGGAAGTGGATCGGTTCATTTAACGTTAAATAAGCCGCGACAGATTGTCCCCACTCCTCGTCTGGTTCCCCCACCACAGCTGCCTCTTTGACCGCTGGATGCTGCAACAAGGCTTGCTCCACTTCTGCGGGATAGATGTTTTCTCCACCAGATATGATCAGTTCGCTTGCACGACTGACTACATACAAAAAGCCCTCTTGATCAAGATAACCTAGATCTCCTGTGGCAAACCAGCCCTCTTGGTCCCACTGCTGTGGACTGCGATCGTTCAAGTAACGAGTCGTGATCGCAGGTCCTTGCAGTTGGATCTCTCCGATCGGCTGGGTATTTTCAGCAGTCTGGTGGTCTGCCATTTTCCCATCAGTCGCAATTCGTAAATGGACACCTTGCAAGGGAACCCCAGAGGCGCCGATTTTTTCAGAAGCTTTTTCTGGCGGCAATGCCACCACTTGTGAACAGGTTTCTGTCATCCCATAGGATTGAATCACAGAAAGCTGATTTTGCTGGCATTTTTCCAATACACTTTTAGCAATCGGACCGCCGCCTAGCAGGATATAACGCAACGAATCAAAGCCTTGTTTGGGCACCAAGGGCAGCAAATCTGTCAACATTTTTGCCACCAAAGAAACGATCGTCCCTTTCCCTGCTTCAAGGTCTTTTGCCATTTCTCCAGCATCAAAGCGCTCATACAAACGAACACTCATCCCAAGTCGCAAGGACCGCAAGAGAATTGACAACCCACTGATATGATACAGCGGAACTGCACAAAGCCAACAATCCTCGCTAGTGATGGCTAAGTTTTTTTGAGTCGCTTCGGCACTTGCTAGATGATTCCCAAAGGTTTGGGGCACACCCTTGGGATTGCCAGTCGTACCAGAGGTATACATGATTGAAGCCACTTGCTCTTCTTGATAGATTGCTTCATTAGGAACAAACGAAGGAACAACAGAACCAACAAAAGCCTCCGCCTGTTTGATCGCTTGTCCAAAGGTCAAGCTGCGAACACCCGAAATCACAGCCTGATCCGCCGTGATCACCCAGTCGCAGTGGGCATCTTGCAATTGAAAGGAGATTTCAGCGGCTGTCAATCGCGTATTCAGCAGCTGGACTTCGATCCCCAACTCCCATAACGCAAGGATCGTAAAGACCATTTCAGGGGCGTTATTGCTAAAAAGAGCTACCCGGTTTGGCTGATCAACGAATTGGGCTTGATAATAAGCAACGTAAGCATAAACCTCTTTTTGCAAGGCAGCAAACGACCAGCTTTTTTCATGCCAATAAAAAGCTGGTCGTTCTGGATGAAGTTGTGCTTGCCTTTGCAGCCAACTCCCAGTCATTATGGGAATTTAGGGAATTGGTCGAAGTCTGGTTGACGTTTTTCTTTAAACGCGTCACGACCTTCTTTGGCTTCATCCATCGTGTAATACAATAAGGTCGCATCGCCAGCTAATTGCTGAATGCCAGCTAATCCGTCCGTATCGGCGTTCATTGATGCTTTGATCATGCGTAACGCCAACGGGCTCTTTTGCAGCATCGTTTCTGCCCATTCCATCGTTTCATCTTCTACTCGATCAAGAGGAACGACTGTATTGATCCAGTTCATCGCCAATGCTTCTTCGGCGGTATATTGTTTTGTCATGAACCAAACTTCCTTGGCTTTTTTATGACCGATCGTCCGTGCAAGATAGCCCGAACCATAGCCACCATCAAAACTACCGACATTTGGTCCAGTTTGACCAAATTTAGCGTTGTCAGCGGCGATCGTTAAATCACAAACCAATTGTAAAACATTTCCGCCACCGATAGACCAGCCTTTGACCATGGCGATCACCGGTTTTGGTAACGTGCGAATCAAGCGTTGCAGATCCAATACGTTTAAGCGAGGAACCTGATCTTCCCCAACATAGCCACCGTGACCACGGACTTTTTGGTCTCCACCTGAACAAAAGGCTTTATCGCCGGCGCCTGTCAAGATAATCACGCCGATGCCTGGTTCATCGCGACTGATCGAAAATGCATCAATCATTTCAAACACCGTTTTTGGTGTAAACGCATTGTGGACTTCTGGGCGGTTGATCGTGATTTTCGCCACTTTTCCATGTTGTTCAAACAAAATTTCATCGTACTCTTTTAAGGTTTTCCATTCTCTCATTACTTGTTCCTCCTCAATTCACATAGCTCTATTATACACATATCTAGTCGCTTTTCGTTAGAAATTGCTTTGGTTAAGGGTATTTCTTAAGACTTCTCCCCCCTGTTGCCGACTTTCTGAGATCTTCGGCTATTTCTACCAAAACTCGTGCTATAATCATGGTAACTTTCTTAGAAAAAGGAGCAAAAAATGAATTTACTGGAAGCCTTAGAAATCGAAGTAGAAGCAGCAACAGCCGATTTTGTTCGTTTACGGATGCCGATCAAAGCGCAGCACAAACAGCCTTTTGGTCTCGTTCACGGTGGCATTAACGGTGTTTTGATCGAGACCGCCTGCAGCATCGGTGCCAATCAAGCTTTGGCTCAAGAAGAAGCCTTTGCCGCCGGCGTTGACCTGCAAGTCAATCATCTAGCCGCCGCCCAAGAAGGAACCCTGATTGTAGAAGCTAGTCCTGATCGTATCGGCGCTCGTATCCAAACTTGGCAAGCCACTATTTGGTTAGCTAGCGGGTTAAAAACTGCCGTTGGGCGCTGCACCTTAACGACTGTGCGCAAATAATCCTTTACGCTCCTGCATTGTGCTCACGGGAGCGTTTTTTGGTCTGTTTTGAAGAAAGAGGTCACCAGTCAACGCCTTATTAAAGATATTCTTTCATTATAAAGATATTGAGAATGTGAGCGCGGTTTTTTCGAAAGGTACGTTGTTTTTTTACAGAATAGGGGTCTTTCGTTATAATGTAGCTAAGAAAGCGAGGCTTATTATGAAAAATAACCGATTGATCCACTTTTTAGGCGGCAAAACAAGCTATTATGTCTTAGGACTGATTATCTTGTCGGCAGTTGCTGTCTTTTTGCTAAATCAGATTTCTTTTTTATTTACACCCTTTTCAGCCATTCTTACAGCTATTATCCCACCCTTTTTATTTGGGCTGATCCTTTACTATCTGTTTAATCCGGTGGTCGATAAATTGGAAACGAAAAAAATTCCCCGCAGTGCTTCGATTGCTGGGATCTATCTGTTGATTCTTTTGTTGATCGTCTTTGCTGGTTTCCAGCTTTATCCGATTTTGGAGCAGCAAACCACCGATCTGATCAATAGCTTACCAAGTTTGGTCAGTGACTTTGAGAAAAACGCGACCGCCTTTTTAGAAAATACCCCATTTCAAGATGAGATGGCACAAATTACAGACACACTACAAAATATCACCAGTAATATCATGAGTTTTATTGGAGACTATTGGCAAACTGGTGCCGCTGGGCTCAGCAGTTTGTTTTCAACCATTTCGACCTTGTTCATTGCTTTGTTTACTGGACCGATCATTGCCTTTTTCTTATTGCGTAACCCAAACAAGTTTTATTTTTCGGTCCTCTCATTAGTGCCACCACGTTTTCGCAAAGACTTTAATGAAATCGTCAAGATCTCTGACTTACAAGTCGGTGCCTTTTTGAAAGGACAAATCATTTCATCCCTGATTTTAGGGGCGATCTATTGGGTCGTTTTCCTCTTGATCGGCCTAGAGTATGCCAGTATTCTGGCGATCGCCGCTGGTCTGCTTTGCATCATCCCCTATATTGGACCTTTTATCGTCTTTTTCCCGGGGCTTTTCATTGCCGCACAAGACTCCACCGGGATGTTGGTTAAGTTTTTGATTGCTTGGTTTGCTGTACAGTTGCTTCATGGCGATTTAGTCGTGCCCCGTGTGATGGGTGACCGATTGAAAATCCATCCTATTACGATTCTGGTTGTTTTATTAGTGATGGGTGATTTGATGGGGATCGTTGGGGTGATTTTCGGAATCCCGATTTATTGTCTGCTAAAAGTTCTTGTCGTTTACGTGTTCCGCAAATTCAAGCAGCGCTACAACCGCTATTACGGTCAAGACGGCAAATACTTCCACAGTGCCTTCACTAGCAAAGATTACCTAGGTGACGAAGACAAAGACACCAAGAAAAAAGCTTAAAAAACTGCCGCGAATCGTTGGTTCGCGGCAGTTTTTTTCTATTTTATTTCATCTCATGTTCCAAAAAGAAATGATAGAGCGCCCCTAATAAATTGGCGTCATTTTGAAATTTGCAGGCTTGGATCTCCGGCTTCGTCAAGGTCTGCTGCAAAATCGGTAAACTAGCCAGCAGTTGCTGATACTGACGGTCGATTTCTTACACCACGATCGCTTGGGCACTGATGCCACCACCAATCACGAAGCGCTCTAAGTCAATCACGGCTTGAACATTGAGTATGACACACGCGATTTCTCGGCAATACGCTGTAAACAGTGCCCAGACCCGTGGCTCTTTTTGATTGATAGCGTCAAAAACTGCTTCACCATCCGCAAGATCAGCTAAGCCTAGCAGTTGGGCGCTGCGGCGAATCATGGCGACCGCTGAACCGCTAAAACCTGCCAATTGCTGCAGGGTCAATCCCTGATTATTTGGTTGCTCAGTGTTTTCTGGAGCATCGCTTCTCTTAGTGGCATTTAGTAGAAAACTTAATTCCCCTGCTTGAAAATGTGCACCTTGGATCAGTTTTCCTTCAACGATCACACCACCACCCAAACCAGTACCTAAGGTTATGGCAGCCCCATTTTGAATCCCTTTAAGGTTTCCTAGCCACCATTCAGCTAATGCGGCTGCCTTGCCATCGTTGGTCACAGCCAGCGGCACTTGGTACTTTGCCAGCAGCTGTTTTAAGGAGACTCCATCTAAAAAAGGCAACGCCCCGCCAAACGAGATCGTCCCGGTCTCTGGGTTGACTTTTCCTGGGGTACTAACAGCAATGCCCCGAATGCTTCCATGAACGTCCTCAACGATCGTTTCAATCCCTGTCAGAAATTCCGTAAGATTTTTCGGCGTATCCATCCGTCCTCGCGTCAGAATATTCCCCGAGCGATCAATGACAGCCGATTTGATTTTCGTGCCGCCGATGTCGATGCTTAAATAGTTTTTATTCACTGAATCCCACCCTCTGCTTCTACTGCCCATCGCAGGACGGTTTTGGCTTTATCTGGTGAAACTTTTCGCGGATCAGACAAATAGATTTCTCGATGCTGGAACGTGTCCATCGTTGGACGGATCACTAACTGTTCTTGTTTTAACAGCTCCTTCATTTTCGCAAAGGTTTCCGCTTCAGTGTCAAAAGAGCCTGTATGCATCGCTTGCAGGCACAATCCTTCTTCATAGCGCTCAAAGATGAGCTTTTCTAGATTTGGATTGTCTTTCTTCTCTTTGACTGCCAAGAGCTGTTCTTGAAACAGTGTTTCCGTGACTGGTTCTGGTTGGCGAATCATGATTTTGTAGATCAATTCTTCTTTGTTGACGGCACCGTCTGGCTTTGTCAGAGAGGTCCACACACCTTCTAAAGGAAAGACCGTGTATTCAAAGGGTTCATTGCCAAAAGCCCCTTTTTTTAATCCCATCCTGAGTGAATAAGAAATCGTATATAAAGCGGCGATCTCTTCGCTGAATTCAGGTCGATTCGGATTGCCGCTGCCGCTCAAACTGATAAATTGATACGTTGGCACCTCGATCACTGTTGTTTTTTTGGGAAGATAGAGCTCTTTTTCTAGTTTGCGCCATTCATACTTCATAAGGACCCTCCTCGATTTGCTTTTCTTTATTTTACCATGAATCACTTGAGCCGACCGAATGAAATATAGGCTGTTTAAGTGAAGGAAAATAACTTGGTCAGCACCATTTTCATACTGAAACTAGTTTGACATTACAGAAATTTCTCTATCTTCCTTGCCTTTGCTCATTGTTTTACTACGGCAATCTCCTTTCTTCTATCTTTTCAAATACAAAAACTGCAGAAATCAATTCAAGAAGAGAGTGATTTCTGCAGTGATCGAGCCTCGGCTCTTTTTTTATTGTCTTACAGCCTCATTAGCGGCAAAGCGTTTTGAAAAATGTTGTTCTAATCGCTTTTGCCCGGCTTCAATCAAAATGCACAACAGCCAATAGATGATGGCCACTAGCACATACATGGACATGTAATCAAAGGTTCGTCCGCCAACGATCTTAGCTTTTTGAAAAATATCAGGAATCGTGATCATTGCTGCCAAGGAGGTTCCTTTCAACAAATCCATTGCCACATTACTCAATGCCGGTACAGAAATACGAAAGGCTTGCGGCAAAATAATCAGACGCATCGTTTTCGTAAAGGATAACCCTAACGCATAGGCAGCATCAAATTGCCCACGATCCACACCCGCAATTGATCCTCGGTAGATTTCTCCGATAAATGCGCTGCTAGTCAATGTAAAACAGATGATCGCAGCACTAAGCGCCGACAATTGATAAGGCAAGCCAAAATACAGTAGGAACAACAAGACCAACGCTGGGACGCCTCTTAGAAACGAGAGGTAGCCCAGCACGAACCCTCTAATGATGGGGTTTTCCAGCATCCCTAAGAAGGTGAGCATGATCCCTAATACGTTGCCCCCTAGAAACGAAACGACAGCAATGCCGACCGTGTAGGACAAGCCCGACAGCAAATAGGGCAATGACTCCCACATCAACGGCAAATCAAGGGTTGGAATATACATTAGTCTGTTTCAACCGTTTGGATCGCTTGATCAGATTTTACTGAAATATCGGTTTGAAAATACGTTTCCGCAAGTTCTTTTAAACGGCCGTCTTCTTTCATTTCTGCTAAAACAGCATCCACTTTTTCCTGTAATGCTTGATGATCTTTCACGAATAAGAAGCCCGTTTCATTCGGATTAAAGTAGACATCTTCCAAAATTTTTACAGGGATATCTGGCAAAGCAGCGACTGCCATTTTTTGCAAATAGTAATCATTCAAGATCACATCCGTTCGACCATTCGCAACATCTGTCAAATACTGATCATTCGTTGCGTTGTCGTAAGTCACTAATTCTGCCCCATAGGATTCCGCTAAGCGCATGTAGCTGGTATTCGGTTCACCAGCAGCTTTTTTGCCATCCAAATCTTCTAAAGAAGCAATCCCAGAGTCATCACTTTTTCGCACGATCATACTATCGAACGAGTATTTGATAGGCGTTGAGAGACTGAATTTTTCCGCCCGTTCATCCGTCAAACCAAAATCGTTGGCAGCAAAATCAGCTTCTCCACGTGTTAAAGAAGAAACTTGTCCATCGACATTGTACTCTTTAAATGTGATCTCTACGCCTAATCGCTTGGCGACTTCTTTTGCCACATCGACATCATAGCCCACTAATTCATTTTCATCGTTATAGTAAGACGATGGATACAAGGTTCCCGAAGTAGCAACAACCAATGTTTTGGCTTCTTCCACCTTGCTTAGACTGGTGTCTTCTTCCGTTGGTTTGCTGCAGGCACTTAACAAGACTCCCGCAAATAAACCTAAAAAGCCAACCATTGCAACGATTTTCCCTTTTCTAACTTGTTTCATAATATCCTCCTCTTAGTCTCCTTGTTTTGGCAACAGAAATCGTTGCTGTGTTTCAAATAAATAGCCGACTTGGAAAAGTAGATCTTCTCTGCCTTTAGACGCCAAAAATTGGATCCCTAGCGGCAACCCTTCCTCGCTAAGAGCAGTTGGCAAGCTGATGGCTGGCTGCCCCGTTAAATTGGCTAATTGAGTGTAAGGTGTCAGAGCATAGCTCTTGGCAAACATTTCTTCGATCAACTCACCCGCAGCACTTTTTCCAAGCGATTCGATCTCATGCAGTCTTTGGCGAATGCTATCGCTTTGTAAGTCTTCCTCAATCAAAGGGGCTGGATAAGCCGTCGTCGGGGTCAAAAAGAGATCATAGGTTGAAAAGACTTCTTCCATTTTTTCTGCCAATTGATCCCACCACTGCAAGGCAAGAACGTAATCGGCGGCAGGCAGTTTTTTGCCATATTGGTAAAGTGCCCAGGTCATCAATTCCATCTCTTCCCGTCTGACCGGTACTTCACGAGCAGCATTGATCTCAGCAAACATCGCAGCTGTTTCGCCGCCATTCATGGCGTAATAGGTGGTCATCATTTGCTGACCAGCCACTGGATAGCCCACTTCAACGACTTCATGCCCCTGCTTTTCTAAAAATGCGGCTGCACTTCGGACTGCTTGGATGGCAGTTTCAGACACTTGGCCACCGGTCGGCGATGCGGTAGTAAAAGCAACCTTCAACCGCGTTTTTTGACTCGCTTGCTGATGATGCCATTCTACTTGCGGTGCCTGATAAGGGGCAGTCGGCTGTGACGTCCGCAACGCATAAAACAACTGTTCCGTATCACGCATGGAAAGCGTCAACGCAAAGTTGATAGAAGCGCCTTGCCAGCTGCGCCATTCACTAGGACCCACTGGCATCGTGCCACGGGTTGGCTTCAAACCGATCAATCCGCTAAAGGATGCTGGAATGCGGATCGATCCGCCGCCATCACTGGCACCCGCAATCGGAAACATCCCCGAAGCCACTGCCGCTGCCGCACCACCACTGGAACCACCAGCTGAATAGGCAGGATTCCACGGATTACGTGTAGGCCCATACAATGTTGGATCAGTGATATTTTTGAATCCAAATTCTGGTGCATTGGTTTGCCCTAACGGCACAAAGCCTGCCTCTTCTAAACGAGAGACAAAATGAGCCGTGCGGCTGGCTCGTGCTTTAGCAAACAGTTTGGCTCCTGACGTTGCTGGCCACCCTGCTTTGGTTTGGCCGAGTATTTTTAACGGCATGGGTTGTCCCCCAAAAACCGTTTTTTGAAGATGCTGCTCGTAATGCTGGATCGCTGCTTGCGGATCAAATGTTACAAGCGCATTCAAAAGCGGATTTTGTTGATTGACTTTTTCTTCGATCATCGCCACCCGCTCTGCAAAACTGATTTTTCCTTGCCGCAATTGTTCCGCCCAATAGGTCGCATCTTGCATGCTTGCCCCTCCATTTCCTCAAACCCTCAAACAATTATCTAAACTGTAACACATGAAAAATTCTTCTTTATATAGACTACAATATACCAAACACTAGGAAATCTTTCAACAAAAATAGAACAGTTTTTAAACCTGTATCATATCGTTATCAAACGTTCCCATCTTTTTACTACCAGTTGTCGACCAACGCTTCTTCTTAGCTGTCCCCATCATTACCTAACAAAAACGGCACATCGCCAAACGATGTGCCGTTTTGATTTACTTATATTTTTCTTCCAGCTTGCTCATCCAAAGACCTAACCAAGCCCCCAAGACAAACAAAATAATTCCGATGACAGCCGTTACCCAAGTAAAGCCGCTATAGTTTGCCACCGGAGGAATCACGATCAATATCGTTGAGGCAATAACGATCCCTAAAATGAAGTGATAGACTTTTGAATGATAATGGGTCAATAGCCACTCCATCAATTTCGAAAACAGCAGCATCACTGCCAAGCCGCCAATGGCGATCGGTAGAAAGACCCCCATGATGTCAAAGCTCTTAAAGCCTTTCAACATCGGATCATAAAGTCCCAAAACGAGCAAAAGGTTTGAAGGACTCAAGCCAGGAACCAAAACACCTAACGCGATCAGACCGCCGGCGATCACAAAACCAATGAAATTGGCAGGGATCGTTCCTAAGATATCGCCCATAAAATAGAGGAACAAGAAGCCGATGACCATACTGCCGAAGAACCAAAGCAGGTCGCCGGTTGTCCGTTTGCTTTTCAAGGTCGATTCTTTAGCAAGTGCTGGTAACGTCCCAATAATTGCCCCCGCAAAGCCCCACAAAACGATGATTTGATAGTTTTGCAGCAGCCACTCTAATGGCTTTGATAAAAGCCCGATCCCTACGATTCCCCCGATCCCTACTGGCAGGAAAAAGAGGAGATTCTCTTTAAAATTCTTCGTCAGATGTGCCATAAAGCGCAGCATCCGCTCATAAATGCCTAAGATGGCTGCCAATACGCCACCTGAAACACCAGGCAAGATAAAGCCCAAGGCAATCACCACGCCTTTAAGAAAACGTGACAAAATACTTTCGTTTCTCTGTTTTTCCATTTACAATTGCTCTCCTTAGCGATGGTTTTCACCAATCGTTCTTTTTTCATCAATCCCTTTAACTATACTTGATTGCCAAAAAAATAGAAAGTAATTTCTAATTCCTCATACAAAGGCAGATTTCAAAGTTCTTTCAGCATCAAGAAATCCGTCTGCTCATCATCCCCCATAAAAAAGGAGTGACTGCCAACTCTTTCAAAGCCCATCGTATGATAAAAAGCCAACGCATTGTCGTTAAATTCCCAAACGCCTAACCAGATCGACTTTTTCTGCAGCTCTTTGGCGGTCTCTTGAGCAAACAGCAGCAGTGTTTTGCCATAGCCTCTGCGCTTATGTTCTTTTTTGATATAGATTCGTTCAATTTCCAACCCCTCTGGGGCAATCGCTTCCGTTTGCGCCTCACCCCAGTTAAGTTTGATATATCCTACGGTTTGATCATTTTCTTGTAAAAAATAAAACGCCGACTGCGGATTTTCTAACTCTCGGGTCAGTTTCGGCAGATTGTAGGCTTCTTCTAGATAGATACGAGTATTTTCCTCCGTATTGAAAGGAGCAAATGTATCGTAATAGGTGGATACGCTGATTTCTCCCAATTCTTCTAAATCTGCCAAAGTACATCGTTTGATAGCCATCAAAACGCCTCCTCATTTTTTCAAGCTATTCTATCACATCTCCATCATCCCTTGCAAAAGCAAAAAGGACAGACAGCTTTCCCCACTGTCCGTCCTTTCATAGACTTACTCTTTTATAACCAAGAGCCAGAAAACTGATGGATCACCATCGTACTCGGATCTTCCTCGACCTCACCAGTGATATAGCTTTTTGGTGAAAACGTCATTTGCGGGAAGATTTCTACACCCTTAACGGTTTGTCGTTGATTATTCAATTCTAATCCGTGGTTTTGCAACAGTTCCGTCACTCGGATCACATTGGTGACGACATCTTCCGTTTTTTCTGCCCGGACAAATTTTCGGTCATCGTAATCGTGGTACCATTCTTCCATAAAGGGATGATGCGGCACCGCTCCAATGATCCCAGTAGAAATCTTGGTTTCGATCTCAAAGCCCATAAATGCCTCCAGTGTCAAGAGCTCATCTAAAGGTTTGACCACCTCGATATCGGTATCCATATAAATACCGCCTTCTGTCACTAACGCATACAAACGAACCACATCTGACACAAAGGCCCATTCTTCTTGGTCATAGGCCTCTTTTAGATAAGGACCGAATTTTGAAAGGTCGATCGTTGATTCATCCCAACGTTTGATCTCATAATCCGGACAATATTTTTTCCAGGTATCCATGTATTTCTTTTCTTGTTCACCTAATGGATTGCCGCCAAACCAGCAATAATGAATAATTTTTGGAATCATCAATCTCTCTCCTTTAGTTTATTGGTCTCTTTTAAGTGTAGCTGATTTTGCAATTGTTTCAAAATCATATACACTTTTTTCAGCGAAAGCAGTTGCTCCTGCTCCTGGGCATGATCAGAAAAATCCATTAAAAAAAGCACTAGAATCAGCGATTCTAGCGCCTTTTTGAGGGATTACTTATAAATAGCGATTGTCCCGTAAAACGGCTTTTTTAATATCTGCCACCGTTTGCGTCCCCGCAAGCTGCATGACCATCTCCAATTCTTTTTTGAAGAAATCAAAGACTTGTTGAACACCGGTAGCACCACCTAGAGCCAACCCATAGATCACTGGGCGGCCGATCGCCACTAGATCTGCTCCGCAAGCAATCGCTTTAAAGACATGCTGTCCTCGCCGTACCCCGCTATCAAAGACGATCGGCGCCCGACCTGCCACTGCTTCAGCCACGATCTGTAAGGAATCAAAGGAAGCTGGACCACCATCCAATTGGCGTCCCCCGTGATTTGAGACCCAAATCCCTTGTGCACCTGCCCCTAAAGCTCGTTCCACATCTTCTTCTGATTGCACCCCTTTGACATAAACTGGCAAGTCAGATTCTTTGGCGATAAAAGCGACATCCTGGGGACTTAATTTTTGTTTTGAGGAGCCGTAAACGGCATCCATCGTTTGTCCGATCCCTGATTGATAGGCCTGAACGATCGGCATTGCCAACGGAAAGGTGAAGCCATTGCGGCGATCCGTTTCTCGATTGCCCCCAACAGTTGCATCTGCGGTCAAAACGATCGCTTTGGCGCCATTGCGTTTTGCCATCGCCAAGATGTCTTTATTGATGCCATCGTCTTTACTCATATAAAATTGGAACCACTGCGGCGCTTCATGACCACCAGCTGCTCGGATTTCTTCCAACGTACAAGAGGCATACGAACTCGCCGTATAGATCGTGCCAAAACGTGAAACACCTTTGGCTGACGCTTGTTCTGCCGCAACATTTGCTAAGCCGTGGGCGGCAACAGGCGCCATAATGATTGGCGCTGACAACGTATCGCCGCCAAAGGACAACGTTGTGTCCGGTAATTCAATGTCCTTTAAGACATGAGGAATGATCAATTTGTGATTGAAGGCGCGTTCATTTTCTTGATAGGTAAAAATATCCCCCGCACCACTGCTGATATAGCCATACCCACCTTTAGGAATCACTTCCTCTGCCGCGATCTCCAAATCGCGCATATTGATAAAATCGATTGCTCCTTCTGCGGTACTTGCTTGATAAATTTTTTCCATGCCTTTCCCTACTCTCCAATAAGATAACGTTTACATTTTCATCCTACCCCTGATTGCAGGATCACGCAACTCATTCGCTCACTCCTACTCAACACGCTGTTTTTACTTTTCAACTCAAGACAGCCCTCCATTGAGCTGGCTGAATTATTGTTTTGCTCGTTTAACATATTCTGCCAACAACAACGGCTGAATCGTTGGATATGTCCAGCTGGCAGGCGGCTCTGCCATTACATAGATTGCTTCGATCTCTGAGGTCAATTCATCCTGTAAGTCTGTGATCTGGGCTTCGAACACCAAGCCGTAATCGGTCTCCCCGTCTTTTTCTACACCATAGATAAATAACGGCTCTAGAGTAAAGTGCTTAGCGCCTGTTTCTTCTTTTAATTCACGGGCGGCACACTCTGTGATGCTTTCTCCTAGTTCTCGCTTGCCTCCAGGGATCTCCAATGTGTCTCGTTCTTTGTGTTTGACATAGACGAACTTTTCTTGGTACTTGCTGATGATCACCGCAAAGACTAACTGCTCTTCTGCGATCTTTTCAAGCTCGAATATCGTTACGTTACTCATTTTTCTCATTCCTTTCAAAAAAGCAGGCATGCTTCTATAATAAACAGTCGTTAAATCAAAAAAAGTGCTGATCCCTTATGGAAAGGGTCAGCACTTGCAACTTATTACTCTTCTTCTTCCGCCATGAATGTGTTGAAGACTTCTTCAATCATATCCCATTCTGCTTCTGTTTCGATCTGTTCTAATTCACCTTCAGAACCGTCTTCGTTTTCAATATAAGCGTACGCTTGTAATTCAACGTCTTCTTCTTCTGGTACGCCTGCTGGATAAAGCAAGACGTAGTTGCGGCCGAATTCTTCCGTACCGTCAACCGTTAATAGAATTTCGTATAAGGTTTCATTTCCTTGATCATCGATTAAAGTAATGTGTTCATGTCCTTCATGATCGTGATCGTGGTTATGATCGTGTGTATGTTCTGACATTTATTTTCCTCTTTTCTGTAAATTAAAACAGCTGTTTCCCAGCACCATCTAAATAATTCTGCAAAATCATGACTGCTGCTAATTTATCAATCACTTTTTTTCGTTTGGCACGCGATGTATTCGCCTGTTCTACCAGCATTCGTTCTGCTTGAACGGTCGTCAGACGTTCGTCTTGGTAAACGACCGGCAAACCGAATTGCTGTTCGATCGCTGCGCCGTAAGCCATAGAAGCTTCCGCTCTAGGTCCGATCGTATTATTCATATTTTTAGGTAGTCCTACCACAAAACGTGAGACTTCATATTCTTTCACCAATTCAGCAAGTCGATCATAACCGAAATTGCCTTCATCTTCATTGATGCGAATGATCTCGATCCCTTGTGCTGTCCAGCCCATTGGGTCACTGACCGCCACGCCGACTGTCCGCGAACCAACATCCAATCCCATGATTCTCATTATAGGTTGATCCCGTGATTGCCTAAATAATAACGGATCAGAACTTCCATGATCTCATCCCGTTCGTGACGACGAATCAAATTCCGGGCATCCCGATAACGAGGAATGTAAGCCGGGTCGCCAGAAAGGAGATAACCGACGATTTGATTGATCGGATTGTATCCTTTTTCCTCTAATGCTCGGTAGACGATAGCTAATGTTTCGCTGACTTCTTTTTTACGGCTATCATCAAAATCAAAGCGAACTGTTTCATCTGTAAAACCCATTTCACGACACCTCTCTTTTGTATAGATTTTAGCATATGTTCCTACTATATTGTACTAAACGTTTGATAAAACTACAAACATATGCTTAGATTTTCTCCATTATAACAAAGGTTTATGATGTTTTTATGAACTTTCTTAAAAAAAGCTAGAAAGCGCGATAGACATACTGGTTTTCTGGTGCTTCAATCGTCTTCTCTTGGTCTGCTACCACCATCGGCAAGTCCCGTTTGAAGGGTTGATAGTACTTCGATTGGATCGTCCCTTCCACGTGGAGCCACTGGTTATTTTCTGCCGTTGTTTGTTGTGGTAATTCCACTCGCAAGCCAAAAACGCCTGAATCAGCCACACAATGGATAATGCCAAAACGAAACAAAAAGATTTCATTGGCATCATCTTGATCTGCATGGTACACAAATCCATCATAGGTGATTTTCTTGCCAATAAATTCGCTCGGGTACGTATAGATCAACTCCATGACTTCCAAGTAATTTTCTTCCGTTACCGCAATTGTCTCATCTTTGGCGTAACGTGCCAACGCTGCATCCATCTGAGTGTCATAATCTTCTTTGTTAAAATAAAGACTTGTATCGGGTTTCAGATATTGGGTCGTCATTTCTGGATCCCCCACAGATTCTTCACTTAGGGGGAAATTAAACCCTTTTGCTTCAACGATCGTCGTATCCAAGCTAACGGTGGGGAAAAAGAGACCCACGATGATCGGTAAGGCTAATAGAAAATACGCAATCACTCGTTGGTGTTTTTTCTCCAATCCATGCTGATGCTCATCGTCATGATGATGCTCAGGCTCTTGTTTGACCCAAAAATACAGCTGGACCAAAGCCAATAATAAAGAAATGATTATGGATAAAATAGCGAGATAGCGATAATGAATGTTGATAAACTGATTGAGTTTGCCCGTCACTTGCAAGTACATCATCAATTCAAAATAGCCTGATAAGATCAAAAAACGAACCATTCTTTACACCACCCATGCATAAATTGAAACGACGATTGCGACTAATCCAACTAAAGAAGCGATAAAACGCCCCGAAAAGTACCGCTTCATCATCAACAGGTTTTTAATATCTACCATTGGACCAAAAACCAGGAAACCGACGACTGGTCCAGTGCCGAATAAACTCAACAACGAAGAGCCGATAAAGGCATCTGCTTCGGAACATAGGGATAACGTTAGTGCCAACAACAGCATGACGAAGACCGCTAACAGCTTCGTGGAGCCTAATGTCAGCATCAAGCCAGTTGGCAGATAGGTCTGCATCGCTGAGGCGATCAACGCACCAATGATCAAATAACGCCCAGTATCGAAAAACTCATCCAAACTATGCTGCAGCAAATGACGAATCTGCCGAAGGAGCGGATGACTGCTCTTTTCCGTTTGATGGTGGGCGTGATCATGCCCCTGATGGTGTGGGTGAGCTGCCTGCTCATTCCCGCCACTTAATTGATTGGCAAGCCGTGTTTTTAAGACCTCTTGTTTGTTAAAATACGCCAGCCAGATCCCCACGACCATTGCGACCAATAAGCTGCCCAGTACACGCAAAAAGGCGAACTTCGCGGAATTTCCAAAGGCAATGAATGTAGAAAAAATCACGATAGGATTGATGATCGGTGCAGTCAGCATAAAGGCAAACGCCGTATACACTGGCACCTCTTTTTTTACGAACTGATTAACGATCGGTACGATCCCACATTCGCAGGAAGGAAAAAAGACCCCCAGACCACAACCAACTGTGATCGATGCCAATTTGTTTTTTGGTAAGAGTCTCGTGACTCTTTCTGGCGTCAAGAAGACTTGTAAAGCACCTGAGATCAAGCAGCCCAATAGGACAAACGGCAAGGCTTCAATGACGATAGATAAAAAAATAACACTCATTTGCAGGACAGAATTCGGTAATGCCTGAAACATAACTTTAACCTTCTTTATCAATAAATTCGAAACGCTGGAATTACTATACGTTTTTTCCTTTTTTTATACAACGTTTTTTTTAAAGCAGCCTATTTTTTTAATCGTTGCTTTAGATTTCCCTTATCTTTGAATCCTTCTTACTCACCTAAGCGATCAGCTGCTAGCAGATATTTTGACTTTTCCTCAAGAACAGCGTACATTTTCCATGGAGGAATGACTTATGCAAAAAAATCAACCGATCCAAGAGCAGCTCGCCCAACAACCGTTGGCACTACTCTATCTCTCTCAACCGAATTGCAGTATTTGTGTTGCGGACAAACCACGCATCCAAAAACTGGCACAAACCCAGCAACTCCCCCTAGTTACCATCAACACGCTGGCAGAGCCAGAAGCAGCCAGTTTATTTTCGGTCTTGACGGTTCCCGTCGTCCTCTTGTTCGCGAATGGGAAAGAAGTGCATCGTGAAGCCCGCATCATCGATTTCACCCGTTTGACTCAACAAATCTTGCGGTATCAAGAAGCGCTCACAAGCGTTGAAGAGCAAGATTCCTACGAATCACTTTTTGACCAGTTAGACGAGTAAGATCAGTGGTGAAAAAGCAAAAAACAGCTGTCAGATCGTTGTATATACTACGATCTGGCAGCTGTTTTGTTGGTTCCTATTTATGTGATGCGATTATTCGCTTAGTGATGGTTCTTCTACTGGTTCTTCATGGGACAAGACGTTGCCTGAATGCAAGAAATAAATCAATGTTTGCAATTCATTGGTTAAGTCAACGTTTTGAATCAGCACGCCTTTTGGTGCAGTGATCCGTGCAGGTGTAAAGTTCAAGATTCCTTTAATGCCAGCTTTCACAAGCTCGTTCACTAAATCTTGTGAATGTTGTGCGGGAACCGTCAAAATAGCCACATCGATCTGCTGGATCTTCACTTGTTCCTTCATGTCATCCATTGGATAGACCGGCACACCATCTACGATTCGACCAACTAGATCTTCGTTGACATCAAATGCGGCACTGATCCGAATGCTGTTGCTTTGGTGAAATTTGTATTTCAACAAGGCGCTCCCCAAGTTTCCGACACCGACTAAAGCTACATTCGTCATGTGGTCTTCGTTCAATGTCTTCGCAAAGAACTGCATCAAGCTTTCAACGTCATAGCCATAGCCGCGTTTTCCTAATTCACCAAAGTAGGAAAAGTCGCGGCGGATCGTCGCACTATCAACTTGAACAGCTTCACTTAGTTCGGTCGAAGAAACTTTTAATTTGCCAGCTTGGTGCAAAATACGCAAGTAACGATAATATAAAGGCAATCGCTTCGCTGTTGCCTTTGGAATTTGATGATCTTTCAAAGAATACTCCCCCATTGTGAAAAATTCACTTGTGATGAAGCTATCATAACAAATACATTGTTCAAAAATCAATTTGAATGCTCATAATTTGAAATATAAATTTTATAATGGTAAAATCAAGCTTTTTCCCAATCGCCGTTTCCCCTAAAATATGATAGACTTGTAGTATTGCAACCTTGATACAGACAAGTTTCTTAAAGATAGGAATGACATACACATGATTTTATTACAAGCCAACCAAATCGCCCGTCTTTTCGGAGCCGAGGTTTTATTTGAAAATATCCAATTAGAAATTGCCAGCAATTCCCGAATCGCGCTTGTTGGGCGCAACGGTGCTGGTAAATCAACGCTACTGAAAATTATTGCTGGACTCGAAAGTCCTGATAAAGGAACGATCGCTAAAAACAAGACCGCTACGATGGGCTACTTAGCTCAAGATACCGGACTTGATAGTCAGGCCACTGTTTGGGAAGAAATGCTGGGAGCTTTTGCAACGGTTCGTGAGATGGAGCAGCGCATGCGTGCCTTAGAGATCGCCATCTCCGAAGCAGATCCTGCTGCTGACTCTGGCAATCTCCTGAAAGAATACGACCAATTGCAACATGAATTTGCAGAAAAAAACGGCTATGGCTATGAAAATGAGATTCGCTCCGTCTTGCACGGTTTTCAGTTTGATCCTTCTTTTTACACGCAAGCCATCAATACCCTTTCTGGTGGTCAAAAAACCCGCTTGGCATTAGCAAAAATGCTGCTGCAAAAACCTGATATCTTGATCCTCGATGAACCGACCAACCATTTAGACATCGAAACGTTATCTTGGTTGGAAAACTATCTACAAGGATATGCCGGTGCATTGCTGATCGTTTCCCATGACCGTTACTTCTTAGACAAAGTCGTCAACGAAGTCTACGAACTGAGTCGCCAAAAAATGCGCCACTACAAAGGCAATTACAGCCGTTATTTGACCCTGAAAGCGGAGCAGTTGCAAAGTGAATGGAAAGCCTTTGAAAAGCAGCAAGAAGAAATCAATAAACTGGAAGACTTTGTTGCCCGCAACCTTGTCCGTGCGTCTACCACCAAACGCGCGCAAAGCCGCCGTAAGCAATTAGAGAAAATGGATCGGCTGGATCGCCCGCAAGGAGATGAAAAATCCGCCCACTTCCTTTTTTCCATTGAAAAGCCTTCAGGAAATGTTGTGATGCAAGTAGAAAATGCCGCTATCGGTTATTCTGAAGAAGAAGTCTTATCGGCGCCCATCGACTTAGATGTTCGGCGCAAAGATGCGATCGCTTTAGTGGGACCGAATGGGATCGGCAAATCAACCTTACTGAAATCGCTGATTCATAAAATCCCCTTTATTCAAGGAAAGGTCCATTTTGGCGCCAATGTCTCAATCGGGTACTATGACCAAACCCAATCCGATCTGCACTCAACCAAAACGATCCTTAATGAGCTTTGGGATGACCACAGTACCACACCTGAAGTCGAGATTCGCAATATATTAGGCAGCTTCTTATTTTCGGGAGAAGATGTTGAAAAGCCGATCACGCTGTTAAGCGGTGGCGAAAAAGCCCGTGTCGCTTTGGCAAAATTAGCCATGGACCATGACAATTTCTTGATTTTGGATGAGCCAACCAACCATTTAGACATCGACAGCAAAGAAGTCTTAGAAAATGCCCTGATCGATTATGAAGGCACTTTGTTCTTCGTATCTCATGACCGCTACTTTATCAATCGAATCGCCACCAAGGTCGTGGAACTGTCTGAAAACGGCAGCAAGCTCTATCTCGGCGATTACGATTATTATTTAGAAAAGAAACAAGAAGAAGCTGAGATCGCAGCAATGTTGGAAGCAAAAACAACCGAAACCACCCTCTCAGCGGGCAAGCAAAACTTTGTCCAAAGCAAGGAACAGCAAAAAGCCGTTAGAACCTTACAGCGAAAAGTCACCCAAATCGAAGAAGAACTTGCCGCAATAGAAGAAACGATCCAACAACTTGAACAAGACATGACCGCACCAGATGCGTTGAATGATCATGTCAAATTGACCGCGTTGAATCAAGCATTAGAACAAGTCCGCACTGAACAAGAAGCTCTACTAGAAGCATGGGAAAATACTAGCTTAGAACTAGAAGCATTTGACAGTTGATCGAGGAATCGGTCTGTAGGCCGATGACAAGCGCCCCCTCCTTTGTTTTACTTAAAAGAACAGGATGAATACGTACGATTCGTAAAACAAGGAGGGAAAAATGCAAAAACAGACAGATGTTTATCGAAAGCGTCGGCCAATGGTTGTTTTGGCAGGATTGGTGTTGATTTGGATAGGGTTCAATCGAATCTCTCATCACGTGTTGTACGGAGAGTTGTCTGAACACGTGCATACCGTCGTTGCCTATGATGAGAGTTATGACGACGAATATGTTTATTCTCAGGCTATCTTTAGTGATGACATCAATGCTTATTTATGGGAAATGGACATCACGACACCGATTTTCTTGCAGACGAACGAAGATTGGGCCGATAGATCCTATGGCAATGACGGCAGCCAAACCTTAGCAGAAAACGGCTGTGCGATTGCTTCTCTTGCGATGGTTCAATCCTATCTTGAAGGCTATCCCATTTCGCCACTAGAAGTCCTTGAATGGGCAGGAGATCATTATTACGTTGACGGCCAAGGAACGGACTGGCGGATTTTTTCTGACTTTGCCGATGCAAACGGCTACAACTATTATGATCTTGGCACAGATCTAGCCAGCGTTGAAACTTACTTGCAACAAAATCATCCCGTCATCGTTTCTGTGACTCCAGGGGAATTTACAGATGGCGGCCATATTATGGTCTTAGGTGGAATGATGGACGATCAAGTGTTTGTCTTAGATCCCAATGATGATCCAGAAAAATCCCATTACGCTATCTATTACACACTAGATGAAATCGCTAATCAAAGCTTACGCTTTTGGACCTTCAGCTGATTGATCGAAAAAAGTCCCCTTTCGGGGCTTTTTTCTTTGTCGTCCCGAAAGCAGCAACTGGATCTTACTTTTTTAATAAAAAAACCATTCTTTCTCCCCTTAGGAATCCGCTTTCTATTATAATGGAAGAAAGAAAGGTGTGAAGTCTATGAAAATCGGTATCCCAAAAGAAATCAAGAACAATGAAAATCGTGTGGCATTGCCGCCCTCGGGAGTCTATGAGTTAGTCCAAGACGGACACGAAGTCTTCGTTGAACAAGGCGCTGGTGCAGGATCAACCTTTTCTGATCAAGCGTATCAGGAAGTCGGCGCTACGATTGCTACCGCTGAAGAGGTTTGGGCCTCTGAATTGGTTATGAAAGTCAAAGAACCTTTACCAGAAGAATATCCCTTTTTGCATGAGGGACTGGTTTTATTCACCTATTTCCACGTAGCCGCCAATCAACAGCTTGCTCAAGCGTTGATCGACAGCAAAGTGATCGCTGTTGCTTATGAAAATGTCCAGCTGGCGAACGGCACCCTGCCTCTGCTCTCCCCCATGAGTGAGATCGCTGGAAGAATGTCTGTTCAAATCGGCGCGCAATTTCTCGAAAAAATATATGGCGGAAAAGGGATCTTGCTTTCAGGTGTTCCCGGCGTCCGTCAAGGTCGGGTAACGATCATTGGTGGTGGCGTTGCCGGTGAGAATGCCGCGAGAGTCGCCGTAGGTCTAGGCGCACAAGTGACGATTTTAGACGTTTCGATCCCACGCTTACAAGAGCTGGATCGACAGTTTTCTGGTCAAGTTCAAACCTTGTATTCCAATCGCTTGAATATCGAACGAACGATCCAATCCGCAGACTTGGTGGTAGGAGCCGTCTTATTGCCAGGACAAAAAGCCCCGTGCTTAGTGACCCGCGACATGGTGAAACAGATGCCTGAAAAATCCGTGATCGTCGATATTGCCATTGACCAAGGCGGAATTTTTGAGACCGAAGACAAAGTCACCACCCACGACGAGCCAACCTATATCCGGGAAGAAGTTATTCACTATGCAGTGGCGAATATGCCAGGTGCTGTGCCGCAAACGGCAACCATCGCATTGAGCATTGCCACCTTACCGTATGCCCAGCAGCTAGCGAACGATCCTTTAGCAGCGTTGCGAGAAAATCAGGCACTTGCCAAAGGGGTCATCGCCTATGAGGGCGCATTTACTTCAAAAGAAGCCGCTCACGATCTGTCATTGCCTTTTACCGATCTATCGGAATTGATTTGAGCCACTCTCCCACAATAAAAACAGCAGCCGCACAAGTAATTCGCGGCTGCTGTTTTGCTTTCTATGAGAATTTCCTTTTTTGGGTAGCATGGGCTTTGGAAGTATGCTATATTCATACTTAAAAAAATTCGACCTAGACAGGAGGAACACTGTGCTTACTCAACAACAAATCCAAGCATTTCCCAAAGTAGAACTTCACTGCCACCTCGACGGTTCCATTCGTCCAGAAACATTGATCGCCATCGCCAATCAGCAAGAACTACCGATCGAGCAAGACATAGAAGCTGTGAAAGCACAGATGCAAGCCCCCAAAGATTGTCATGACCTGAGGGATTATCTTCGCTGCTTTGATTTCGTTCGGCCGTATTTGCAAACACAAGAAGCGTTAGCAGCTGCCGCCTATGACGTGATGGAACAAGCCGCTCAAGATGGGGTCGCTTATATTGAGATCCGCTTTGCTCCCAGCTTATCGATGGACAAAGGACTCACTTGCAGCCAGACCATCCAAGCCGTGATCGAAGGCATCGCACGAGCAGAAGAACGCTACCCAATCAAAGGCAATGTTTTGATCATTGGGATGCGTCAAGAAGACCTACCAGCTATTACGGCGATTTTTGATGAAGCGATCGCTCTTACCGATGAAAAAGTCGTCGGCATTGATCTGGCAGGTCCAGAAGAAGACGGGTACGTCCCTGATTTAGCTGCCAGCTATCAAGTGTTCCTCAAGGACCAAAGTGTCCAGCTGACCTTACATGCAGGCGAATGCGGCTGTGTGCAAAACATTTATCAAGCCATCGAAAGCGGTGCGCAGCGGATTGGCCACGGCATCGCCTTAAAAGGAGATCCTACTGCTCAAGCGTTTGTTCGAGAACAAAATCGCTGTATCGAAGGCTGCCCTACCAGCAATGTTCATACGCGTGCGATTCCCACATACTCGGCATACCCATTAAGAGAATGGCTGGAGGCCAAGGTCCCTTTTTGTTTGAACACCGATAACCGAACGGTCTCAAACACGACATTGACCAATGAATACCTGCAAATGGCTCATCATTGCGACATGTCCGAATCAGAGATGCGCTTCTTAAACGAAACTGCCGCTCAGCATTCCTTTGCGGAAGCTTCCGACAAAGCGGTACTCTTGAAAAAAATTCAAGAATGGCAATTCTAATAAACATGGACGCTAGTGATCCCCACTGACGTCCATGTTTTATTTCCAAAACGTTCAACTTTCTTTCCTTCACGCAAAGAAGAGCCGATCGATCCGTGTTAACCCCAAAGCATCGATTTCTAAAAGAGCTCTTTCGTAAATTTCTGTATTCGTTAAAGCCGCACTCTCGTGGGCATCGATCCCAATAATACAAGAGCAGCCGACTTCCTTGGCGATCTTCCAAAATTCAGGATGCGGATAGCCACCGTTCGTATAGCCTGCCAAATTATACTCCAACGGCAGCTGATACTCTTTGGCTTTTTCACATAAGCGGTAGGCAACTTCTTCACAATGAGAATCGAAGGTTTTATAGCCCCGCATGAACACATCTGGGTGTGCCATATAAGCAAAAATTTCTGATTCAATTCCCTGTAAAGAAACACGGAGATAATCTTTGATCGCTTTTACCGAATCCCCAGGTGTATGGTCGTAATAGTGATTGCTTTCGATTTCAGGAAAGTGATTGCCAAAAATCAAATAGTCGATCGACAGCCTTTCTTTCTCTGCAACTAGCCAAGGGATCATTGTTTCAAAATATTCACACTCTAATCCTAATTTCACATCGATTTGTCCTTGGTACTTTTCCCTTAAGCTTTTCACCGATGAAACGTAATCTTCCAATTGCGCAACATCCATCCGCATGGGGGAGACATACCCATCCCCAAAGGGCCAGGGACAATGATCAGCGAAGCCGATTTCCTTAAAGCCAGCTTGGATGGCTTTGATCACATAGTCTTCATCAGAATCCCGTGCATGTTTGCATCGAGTTGTGTGAGTATGATAGTTTGCTTTCCACATGGTTATTCACTCCTTTGTGTTTCTTCACTCATGTATTTTTTTATTAATTACTCGTAAAACGGTGTTCACAGACCCATTGGCAAGCTTTGCCACATCTTGCATATTTCCCATCCCCCCATTCAATTAAAGCGCTTTCTTCTATAATAACAAACTATCCCTCTATTTCGCAGATATTTGGTCAATAAAACAAAAAAAGCAGTTGAAGTTTCCTGATTACGGATACTTCAACTGCTTTTTGCTATTTAATAAATAGTCCTCACTACTCATGATTACTCAGACAGTTCAAAAATAAAGGAGTTAAGATCTCCACGATATTTCGAAATGGAGTATTCGATTGGTAAACGATCATAAGAAAACCCTTGGGTATGGAAATAAAACAACGGTTCATCTAAATCGATATCCAGTAAATCACTCGCTGTCTCGTCAGCTTTGATCACTTCTAGCTTTCGCGATACTGTTTTTACCGGATACCCCATCTCCTCAAATTTACGATAAAGTTTCTCCTGTGAAAAATCGGCATGAATCAACTCTGGAAATAGATGAAACGGGATATAACTTGTAACCAAAACTATCGGTTTTTTTTCAGCAAAACGTAGACGGGTCAGCTTATATACTTTAGCGCCTGGTGCTAAGGCAAGATTTTCGGAAACTTCCTCAGTCGCACGAACCACACCAAATTTTAAGACGTGTGTTTCAGGCATTAATCCTTTGCGTGACATTTCAGAGTCATAGCTTTCAATGACATGGGTAAATTCTTGTTGTATTTTGGGCTTACGTACGATGGTTCCTCGTCTTTTTCTTTTCTCTAAATAGCCCTCATTGACTAGCGCTTGAATGGCTTGACGAATCGTAGGACGACTGACACCATAGATTTCAGCTAGTTCTAATTCAGTAGGAATGAGTTGATTTTCGCTATATTCATTTGTCTCGATCTTATTCAAAATATCTTGTCGTATTTTCTTATGCAGCGGAATGTTCATTGGCACCTACTCCTCTAATTCTTGCTTTCATTATAACATAGGTTAGGATGACCAATAAATATGAGGAGTCGCTATAATGGCTTCAGCTTTTCCAATTATTGAGATGCACTCATGAGGCAACAGTAAAATACTTTGTCCCGACTGACACACTGATCCCGCTATTTTTAACTCACCATTTACTATCGTTACGACACTCGCTACATCAGCTGAATTCTTGAGTGTCTGTTCGACAACTAAGTGCTTGATCGTGAATTCTCTTAGTTGAACTTCTTCTCCAAGTTTAAAAGTTGTCTTGGTGACTTTTTGCATCGGTTGTAGCGTTTCTACTGCACGTTTTACATGTAATTGTCTTTTTTTGCCAAATTCATCGGTTCGGTCGTAATCATAAAACCGATACGTAATGTCGGTTGCTTGCTGGATTTCATAGACCAATGCTCCTTTGGTCAGAGCGTGGATCGTGCCTGAGGGAATATAGATCAAATCTTCTCGGGACACGGGATATTCCTTTAATAGACGAGAATAGCTTCCCTGAGCGATCGCTTGTACTAAACTTTTTTTATCGGCAATCCGTTGTTCAGCATAGATCCACTTTTTCTCCGGAGCTTCTAGAAAATACCATGCTTCACTTTTCCCATAAGGCATCCCTTCCTTTTCTCTTGCTACTTGGTCTGTCGGATGTACTTGAATACTCAGGTCTTCATCACAAGCCGTAAAAGAAATGATCAGAGGATAAACTGCTCCTAGCGGCAAGCCAAACTTCGCTGGGTTTTCTTGGATCAGTTGGTTCAAAGTCACCTCCTGATCTCTCACTTTGCAATCAATCTCTGGAATTCCGCTCAGAGAATAGATCGAGCCAACTTTGGCACTTGCGCTGGAAATATAGTGCTTCAAACGAGGTGTTCCCCATATTCGCTCTCGTAATTCAGGGACTAAAATATACACAACGATTCCTCCTTAATCTGCTTGGGCAAACGCCTGCTAAAACACACCGATGATAACGCCTACTGCAGAAATAACCGTCAATACTAAGATCACTTTTGTTGCAGTCATTTGTTTTGAGGTCAAGAGATACCAAGCAAGTAAAACCATTGCTAGGGGGAGAATCTTAGGGAAAATCCCATCTAATACGGTTTGTAGTGCCTGAACCTCCTCACCCATTGGGATTTCAAGGGCAGTCGTCAACGCAATATTGGATGCAGCTAAGCCGCCAACTACCATCACCCCAAGTATATTGAATGCATCAGTGATTCGTTTCGCATTTTCCCCAACAATGACATCGATCGCATTTACACCTAATCGATAACCATTCATGAAACAAATATACGAAATCAATGGTCCAATAATGCCATAGCTCACTAAATAAAAGAGTGGACCTAATGGATTCCCACCTGCAGCTAATCCCATTGCAATGGACAAGAGGATTGGAACAATAATTCCCTGAATGATTGAATCGCCGATTCCTGCGAGTGGCCCCATCAATGTAGTTTTGATATTGATTGGCATTTCTTCTGGTACATCTGCACCTAAAGCAATTTTTTCTTCCAATGAAGCCACGATTCCATTGATCAGTTGTCCCGTTTGAGGTTCTGTATTGTAAAACATTGAATGCCGCAAAAACAAGCGTCGTTTTGCCTCAGGATCATTTTTGTAATATTTTTCAGCAAATGGAATATAAGAATATGCCCATGCGTGTGCTTGCAATTTCTCATAACTCATGGACGACAAATGAGTGAATCCCCAACGACGCCATATGCTACGCAATTCTTTTTTACTTAATGTATTCTCCATAATTAACCCCTCCTAAAACAAATCATCATCTTCATAAGCTACATTTGTTCCTTGAACCTCTGGAGCCGTTTGAGTCATCGTGGTCTTCCCTGTACTCAAATAAACGATATAAGCAACCATCGCCGCTAAGAAAACAAGTGCGATCATATTCAGATTGGCAAATGCCATCAAAACAAACCCTGCAAAAAAGAACACTAAATGTGCTTTTTCTTTAATGACGATCCCCATCAACATTGCGATCCCCAAGGCAGGTAGCACGCCGCCTAAAACAGAAATAATATCCGTAACGACATCTGGGACATTGTTTAACAACCAATCAACCAATCCTCGGCCAAAGAAAATCGCCGCAAAAATGGGGACAGCTCTCAACAAAAAGGTTGTGATCTGTGGATAAACGATATGGTTCATGACGATCCCTCGCTCATCGATCGTTTCAGCCGCAGTCTGAGCACGCGTATTCCAGAATGAATACAAAGCCATTCGTGTATTATAAAAAATCAATCCAAATGTTTGGCCAATTAAAATTGCTAAGGTAACTGCAACTGCTGGATCTTTAGTCGTCGCTAATGCAAGTCCGATGCCACCATAAGCAGCATAGGTAATTTCACTATTTGTCGCGCCCCCTGTCGAAAGATTGGCAATGAAAACTGCCTGAACCGCTAATCCACATAGAACACCCGCCTGAATATCCCCAAATGCGATCCCTGTTAGAAACCCTGCGATAAGCGGACGGCCAACAACATAGAACCCTCCACTCATCCCAAAAAGCCACGGACTTTCAATCGCACCTAAATAGCAGAATATCCCCGTTAACAATGCTGGCAATAATAAACTCCCATTCATTTTGTCTCCTCCTTATCCTAGAGAATCGTATTTTTTCTTCATTGTTTCCCAGCTTTTACTATCATCATCTGGCAATAGTTGAAACAAAACTTCGATTCCTTTTGATGTGATATACTCGAATGCCTCATAATCCTTTTGATCAATAGCTACGGTTCTACCTAATACTTTTGCACCTTCTCTTGTATTCATAGGCCCAACATTTAGTTGTTTTCCAAAATCAACCCCCAGTTTTACAAGTTCAGCAAATGTTTGTGGAGAATTACTGATCAAGAAAAAATTTTTCTCCGATTGTTTCCCTTTTGGGATACTTTCTATTGCTTGCTCAGTCGTATAAATACCTAGTTTTAAATTACCTGCAGCTGCCTTCAAGACTTTTTTACGTAATTCATCTTGAGCGATATCATCGCCAACAACAAGAATTCCTTGTACCGGTCGTGACTTTGTCCATCTCGTTGTTGTCTGCCCATGAATCACTCGATCATCCACACGTGCTAAAGTTATTGTCATCTTCAATCTCCCCTATCTTTAAAATATATTCTCATCCTCAAATTCATTATCGTCCTCGATAAAAGTCACCCCATCTTTACCTGCAGCAATCGCTAAATCAAACAAAGCATCGAACGATCGACTTCCCACTGCTAAACCAACTTCCAAGAGCATGGGTAGATTCATACCAGCAACTAATTTGATTGGTTTCTTTTGCTCTAATAAGTAATTATAAGAAACATTGAAAGGCGTTCCTCCTTTGATATCTGTAAGAATCAAAACCTCCTCTTCCTTCAATTGTTCCATTACTTGATAGAACTGTTTTTTGAACGCCTCTACACCTGCATCTGTCAACTGAATCGCTATCAACTGATCATTCTCCCCAGCAATCATTTGATAGCTCTGTAATAACCCTGTTCCAAAGTTTCCATGAGATGCTACGATCACTTTCATTGTTTCCCCTCCATTATGTAATTACAAATAAAATTGTTACCCTTATACTAAACCTACCAGGTAAGCGTTGTCAATATGGTAAAATTAATATATTTAACTATTTGACAAAAAAGTTATTGTGAAGTATCATCTGATTTGTAATTACATATCAGGAGGGGAAACCATGAAAAAATTTTCGATTGATCAATTGGCTCGTTTCATTGATCATACAAACTTAAAACCATTTGCAACCGAAGAAGACTTAAAGATTTTGTGTGAGGAAGCAAAAGAGTATCACTTTAAAATGGTTGCCATCAACCAAGTTCAATCTAACCGATGCTATACCCACTTAAAAGAAACGGATATTGGGATTGGTGCAGCAATAGGATTTCCGTTAGGACAAACATCAATTGCAGCAAAAGCCTTTGAAACAAAAGATGCAATAGAAAATGGTGCGACAGAAATCGACTATGTTATCAATATCACTGAAGTAAAAGCCCAAAATTGGGATTATCTTAAAGAAGAAATGCAAACCATCGTTTCTTTGTGCCGAGAAAAACAAGTTATTTCCAAAGTTATTTTTGAGAATGCGTATTTAACTCAGGAAGAAAAGATTGCACTTTGTCAGATCGCCAAAGAAATCAGACCAGATTTTATTAAAACCTCCACTGGATTTGCACCATCTGGGGCGACTTTCGAGGATATAACACTCATGAAACAATATGTAGGAGAGGATGTAGCGATCAAAGCTGCAGGTGGTATCCGTGATGCAGAAACATTCTTAAAAATGATCCAACTCGGAGCAAGTCGCATTGGGACAAGTTCTGGTATCTCAATCATCGAAACACTAAAAGCAGACGCATTGGATGGATATATAACTATTTAAGGAGGAGTATATGACTACGATCGCGATTACCGGAGCCAACGGCTATTTAGCCTCTTTGATTCAGAAACAGAATCACGAAACCTTCACATTTCTTCCTATCACTCGTAAGGATGTCGATTATGAAGATTTAGCTGCCGTCAATAAGTTTTTTGAAAAGCAAACGTTTGACATACTCATCCATACCGCTGCACGTACCCAAACGGCCGACTGTGAAGCACATCCCTTTGAAACAAAAAAAGTGAACACGGACAGTGCAATTGAATTAGCAAAGATTTGTAAAAAAAAGAATGCTCGCTTCATTTTTTTAAGTACTGAACAAGTCTTCAACGATAACGCAGTCGGTCCCTATTCAGAATCGGATTCGCCCAAAAGCGCATCGATCTATGGGCAACAAAAACTAGCGGTCGAAACCTTCCTAAGAACCTTTGATTGCGATTATTTGATCTTACGCCTTTCATGGATGATGGGTCTTTCTTATCCCGAAGTCTCTGCCAGCCCGAATATTCTCAAGCAGGTAATAAGCGCCTTCTTGTATCAGCAGCCAACCTCTTTTCCAGTACATGAGGTAAGGGGACTCACTTACGCCAAAAAATTTGCTGATCAGCCTGAAAAAATCCTTCAACTACCAACTGGCATTTATCATTTTTCTAGTACGAACTCACTGTCTACCTATGCGTTCGCGACATTTATTGCCAAAGAGCTTGGCTTTGATGAAAAATTATGTAGAAAGTATGTTTTGCCAGATGAGGAACGTTACGCACAGGCGCCTCGTGATCTTCGTTTAGCCACTGAAAAAATAAAAAGCCATGGTCTGTCACTATCTTCTTCTCAAAATGATGTGATCGAATGTCTGAAAGATTTTGGCTGGCAATAAAAATGATCTCCAAAAGCCCTAGCCAAAAAGGCTACGAATTATTCGGTACGATTGATTGTCAATGAAATGAAAACCATACGAAAAAAGCACGTACTGGCTTTTCTAGCAGTACGTGCTTTCGTTATCAAGCAGTTATTTGAAAATATTGTGTTAGTTGTAAGAGCCCCCCTGTCCAACTCTCTCTTCAATCAACGCCACCGCACGATCGATCCCAGCGTCTTTTGTTTCTTCTAGCACCACGTAACAGTATGGCTTGTGTTTGATCAGAAGCTGTAAAATTTCTGGATACCGTATTTGTCCCTCACCTAACGGGACAGGGATCACTTCTTCTCCCGAGAGTTGAAAATCCTTTAGGTGCAAGCAGACGATTTTCTCTCCGAAAAGAGTAAATGCTTCTTCTACCAATGCGACTTGATCAGCAGCCGTTTTTGCGGTGATCAAATTCGTTGGATCATAAATGATCCCTAAATAATCAGAAGGAACACGTTCAATCAGCTCGGCGATGCGCTGATTCGAATACAGCGGATGATTCAGTCCGGCTTCGATCCCTACCATGATTTGATATTTTTCTCCCACTCGAACGAGTCGCTGGATCACATGGATCAAGTCTTCAAAAACCTCATCTGAAAAATTCTCTTCACTATATCCCAGTGCGGCAATGACTGAGCCTGTTTCTGAAGCCACCATGCTGGCACCAAAATAACGGGCATGGAATAAATAGCGCTCAAATTTCTGTAAGATTTTTTCTCGTTCCTCTGGTTCGGGATGAATCAAGTTACTATAACAACTTAACAAAGCGATTTGAACGCCTTGTTCTTGGAATTCATTCTTGAAGAAGGTCCCCATACCTGGATTCATCTTTTCAGGAGCACTTAGATCTGGAAAAGACGCATTCAAGGCAAACTGAACGTTTTTTATTTTCTTTGCACCTACCGCTTGTGCTAACTGCTTTGGTGTATATTCTCCTGAGAGGTCATGCCCTCGGATCGCTAAATGAATCATCTGACTCCTCGCTTTCTACTATTTTTTCCCATTCAATAATCAAATTTTCATAAGGTTCTAGCCTATGGTTACCCCGCGCCAGCGCTTCACCTGATAAGCGTTCGAACCCGGGGAGATGTAAGGTAAAGTCAGCTGTCGTCAGCCCTAAGTTACTGATCCAGAGTTGGACATGGGTCGCTGACTCTCGGCGATACTTCATCACACCTTCCGAACATTTGATCAACTGGCGCTCTGATTCATAAGGGAAAAGTTCTTTGCGACAAAACGACTGCCATATCAAACTGTCTGGTAAATTGCTAGGTAGCGCACCTAAATAGATGATCTCTCCTTGAGCCAGTTGTTTCTTAGCTAGTAGCGTTTGGTCATTCCCTCGTCCGATCGTTTCCCAATCTTCTGGGCAGTGAAAAACTGTGACCAAATGATCCAAAGGTTCTTTTAGGCCGTCATAGGTTAGCTGATAAGTCAGTCCTTTCACCGTAAACTGCTGGATTTGGTCAAACCCGAGCCATTCTCCTAAACGATCTAAGCCATTCGTCGCTGGCCACGCCAGCTCTTTTGTCCGATCCCCCGTCATCGGGCCTAAAATCAGCTTGCCTCCTGCTTCAGTAAAGGCGGCAAATTTTTTCAACAAGGTAGGACTGATCCAACGAACAAATGGGGCAAGAACAACATCATACTCTTCTAACGGACTATTTTCTTGAATAATTTCTACACGAATCCCTTGGCGAATCAGACTGCCGTAAAATTCGGTAAACACGCTGCGATAATCATAAACACCCCCATGATCGATCGTGTAAAAACGTTTCGAGTAATCCGAGTAGATAATGGCTATTTTTGCCGATACATACTTCGTTTCCGCTAAAAGTGGTGCGATCTGTTGTCTTAGTTCGCCAATCCGAACTACCTCTTCATACCCACGATCTGGCTCTCCCCAAGCAGTTAACACGGCACTATGGGGTTGCTCCACACCATAGCGATGTCCACGAAAATGCCAAAAGCAGAAGGATTTCAAATTACCAGCATAGCCAACGAACGCTTCACTTGTGACAAACCCATGAGGACGAGGTGCCGCATAATTTTCAATATGACCTGCATTGGCAGTACAAGTTTCTAACAATAACATTTCCTTGTTGCGCGGTTTGACATTCCGCCAACGATCCAAGTTCATGGTATACGCTGGATAGTTGTCTGCCGGTGCATACGTATCAAAACCAGCAATATCTAAATCAGCAAATAGCTCATCATTTTGCAAGTTAAACCCAAAAGCGGAGTTATGGGTAATGGGTAACGCGGTCTCCATTCGGATAAAATGACAAAGATCATGCGCAAACTCATTCAACGTATCAGTGGTAAAGCGGCGAAAGGCATTCATCAAGGAAGAATTATGCAAAAATGGGGTTGTTAGCGGCAAGACGACATCCTCAAATGCGTCATACCACTCACTCCACACCTTCGTTCCCCAACACTCATTGAGGTTAGTCACGGATTGATAGCTGTCTTTTAAATACGTATGCCAACGCGTTTGACACGTCGTACAGTAACATAGATCGACATGACATTTAAACTCATTGTCCAATTGCAACATAACGACATTTTCATGTTTTTCGGCAATCTCAGCGATTTTTCTCGTCAAACGATAGGCATAACGGCGAAAGTCCTCGTTGTTGGTACAGACATGCTGTCTTGAGCCGTGATGCATCTTCGTTCCATCTTGGTTAGTGACCAATGCTTCTGGGTACTGTTTTGTAAACCAGCGGGGTGGGGTCGGCGTTGGAATACATAAGCAAACATCGATGCCATTTGCTTGGTACTGTTCTAGCGCACGTTCCAACAACGAAAAATCATATTCTCCAGGTTGAGGCTCCAAATCGCGCCACATGAATTCCCCAATTCTAGCAAAATTCATGCCCAACGTTTTCATCGTGTGACTATCACTTTGCATGATTTCTTCCGACCAGACTTCTGGATACATGCAGGCGCCGTAATAAATATCAGGAAACAGTGGTTGCTCATGGAAAAACGCCTGTAGACGAATCGCTACATAGCGAGCGATCATATGCGCCCCGAGCTTTGAAAAGTGGGTATCATCTGCAAGACCTGCAGGATAATTGGGGTGCTCATTCGGTGCTAACCAAACAAAGAGTGCTTTGGAAGCTTCTAGTCCTAATGTGTCATAATAATGATAGGTATAGCGATTTAAATCAAACAAAACTACTTCTTCCGTTCGACTAAGTTCTCTTAAGACAGGTAAAAATGCTGACAACGTATGCGCCAATCGTCCCTCTTCTCCTACCCGCCGTTCAACAGGTGTACACAGGATCGGGATTCCTGCTTTTTCTTTGATTTGACGGATCATGTCTGTCAAATGAGCAATGTACGCCTCCATCGTGACATGATTTTTCTCTTTTTGGTCATTATGTCCAAATTGCAGTAGGACGACTGTATTCGGTTCGACTTCTTGCAGGAGTTGCTCAAACAACCCTTCTTCGATAAACGAACGAGTCGTACTGCCGTTTTTTGCAAAATTGCGTACGTTTACTTCTGGGGGTAGATAGCTTGGTAAGGCTTGTCCCCAGCCCATCATTGGCTGTTGATCAAGGGGATAATCCGCCATGGTTGAATCTCCGCCTAGAACGATTTTCATTTCTTTTCTTCCTCCATCTATTTACTATCAGATTTCCAACAGCTTTGACAAGTCTGCTGGTTTTCTTGCTGAACTTAAGCTGTATTAGAAATCGCTTTCTTTTCTATTATACAAAACATTGGCTGACGAAAACATAGAAAAATCAGAGCAAAAGCTGCGAAAATACGAGCTTTTCCGCAGCAACCAACAGTGATCAGCTCTGACCTTTTCGATATTGTCCTGGGGTCATTCCCGTGCACTTTTTAAATAAACGATTGAAGTAACTGGGATTATACCCAAGGTTTTCTGCGATTTCATTGATTTGATGATCGGTTTCTAGCAACTGCCGTTTCGCTTCTACGATGCGAACGCTGGTTAAATAATCAATAAAGTTGACCTGCTTGGCACGCTTGAACTCCTTACTCAAAAAGATTGGGTCTACTTCGAAACGATCCGCAACATATTCTAACGAAATTTGTTCATTGCGAAAATCAGATTGGATGTACTCCGCTACTTTTTGGATCATTTCACTATAAGAATTAGCGACATTTTCTTGCCAGAGGATGGAGACGGGCTTTAAGAAATGATGGTACAAAAAGGCTTGAATCTGATTGATGTCCAAAAGTCGTTCGATTCGTTCTAAAACAACCGTTTTCGATACATAATCCGTTCGTGAGACACCATTTTCATTTAAAAGGTAATCGACTTGATCGTACAGTCGATTGACCACATAGATCACCGCAGCCTGTTGATTGTTTTCTGCCACGACCTGTTCCAAAAACCGCTGGACACTTCGTTGCAATTCTTCATGATAGCCACTTTTCAGCGCTGTTAAAATCAAGTTTTCTTGCGAAAGAGAATACTTCGGCAGCGGACGCATTTTCTCTCCTTGAAGCACTTGATTTTCGGGAATCAACCGTTGCAGATGGATTTGCTTTTTGAGACGTTGGGCAACTTCAGGCAACTTGCGAATCTCAGTTTCTTGTTGCGAACTAACGATGGTGACATAACGGCAGACGATCAAATTGATTTGCTTGGTGACCATCGTGAAGTAATCTGTCAGTTGCTGCTCTTGATTGACCACAAAAACCAAAATCCGCCCTTCATTTGACGAAACGATGGTTGATTCTGGGAAAAACATGGCTGTGACATCCGTTATAATGTTTTCTAGCGCAAACAAAATGTGGGTTTCATCTTGTGAATTTGCTTGATTGCTTAATAGATCATTGAGTTGGAAATAAAACAGGCGATACCCTTGGTCACTTAAGCGCCAGTTTTTTTGCTGCAGTAATTGTTGCGATTCTTTCTCTGACAAATAGCCATAATACCCTTCCATCAAATGTTGGATCACTTGCCGCTTCAGCGAATCTTGAAAGCGTTCCGCCTGATTTTGTAGCAATCCTTTTTCCCGACTTAATTGTTGCCAACGGTCCACCAAAAACTCCAGATCGTTTTCTTTTTTCCATTGGGTATTACCAAAGAGCTGATCCATCGTTTTTTCAAAAGGTTGGTATTGTTTTTTTGCCAAAAAGAGACTCATGACTGCCACACAAGCAATAAAAAGAATACTTACGACGATCAGCACTCTAGCCAAATGAGTGACTGGCTCGGTAATCAATGCTAAGGGAACGACGGTATAAAACGTCCATATTTGGTTGAGTCGCGTACTGTTTACGGCGATCATGCTATAATCATTGCCATTGATCGATTCGACCCAGGTTCCTTGATGCTCCTCACTCAGCGGTTGGATAACATTCGCTAAGTTCTGATCGCCAATAAAACGAAAACTCTCATGATTAAAGGAAATCGCTGCGAGTCCATTTTCAATTTGGGTATCATAAAAATACTTTAACAATGATTGCTCGTCGATCGTTGCAACTAAAAAAATTTTAGGCTGATCTTCGCCTTGGCTATCAATATTTTGTACAAAAATCAATTCATCCTCTTCTTCAATGATCTTCCACTGATACTGCCTACCATTATCGATCCGATAGCGTTCAAATGCTGTTTTGGTTTGCTCGAGCGTTAATTCATACGTGCCGCCACTTTCAATCCCAAAGGGCGCCTCTCCGAGCGAATAAATACCGATTCGATTGACATAATTGGAGCTATTAGTTAAGTAAAACAATTCTTCCGACAGCTGGATCAACGTCTGATAATTCGTCGTTTCCAATAAATCTTCTTGGTAGCGCCTTTGAAACGATTGCCCCCAAACGCTTAAAGTCACTTCCAGCTGCGAGAACTGTTGGTTGATGTTACTAACGATTCCTTCGACTTGGCGATTGTTTAGTTCTTGATACGATCGTTGTAATGGTCCGATCAAATAGGCATGCAAAAAAATTGCAACGGCTAATAGCGGCACGACGATCCATAGACTGGCTAGCTGCAGTTTTCGATGAAAACCGCCTGTTTTAAAGTACTTCATTCCCAAACACCCTTGTAATAGATTTTATGTAACAAATTGTCATGCGAAAAAACGCATGACAACCTATCCACAACTATTGAAGTGTATCATCCTTTGACGGATCCAATCAGCATTCCTTTGGCAAAATGTTTTTGCAAAAACGGATAGAAGATCAAAATTGGCAAAGTCGCCACAATGATGACTGCAAATTTGATTCCTTGTTCAGGCGGCACATAGTTGGGGTCCATACTTGCTAACGCATTGGCACCACTGGAGGCCATCGTGATCTGTCTTAACAATAACTGAATCGGCCATTTTGCTGAATCGTTGATATAGAGCAATCCACTCATGAAGTCGTTCCAGATACCAACGGCGTAAAAAAGGGTGAAGGTCGCGATCACTGGTTTTGATAAAGGCAAAATGATTTTCCATAAGATCCCTAGTTCCGTACAGCCATCCATCTTGGCGGATTCTTCCAATTCGATCGGCATTTCTTGGAAAAAGTTTTTGATGATCATTAAGTTGAACGGATTGATCGCGATTGGCAAAATCAATGCCCAATAAGAATTGATCAGTCCTAAATTTTTCACCACGATAAACGTTGGGATCATCCCACCTGAAAAGAGCATTGCAAAAATCACGAGATTCAACAAGGTGTTCCGTCCTTTTAGGTGCTTGCGTGATAAAGGATAGGCAAAGGTGAAGGTACAGAAAAGCTGCACCAGCGTGCCAACGATGGTAACGCCGACCGTTACAAGCAAACTACGGATAAAGGTGTTGGTTGAAAAAATAAAGCGATAGGAGTCGAGACTGATCTCATTTGGCCATAAGAAAAACGAACGTGTGGTCAATTCTAACTCCGTAGCAAATGAACCTGCGATCACATAAATAAAAGGAATCACCATGAATAACCCAATCAATGCCAAAAATAGCGCATTAAAAATGTCAAATATTTTCCCTGCCTTCGTATTGTGTAAAGTATCCATCTTTTTCCTCCTTAGTATAAGCCGCTTTCGCCAAAGCGTTTCGCTAATTTATTGGTACAAAGCACGAGGATGATCCCAACGATCGATTTAAATAATCCGACGGCTGTTGAGTAACTGTAAGCGCCATTGGTGATCCCCATCATATACACATACGTATCAAAAACATCTGCTACTGTTCGGTTCAACTGATTGGTCATCAAGAAAATCTGATCAAACCCAGTAGACAAAATCGACCCGATCCGCATGATCAGCATAATGATGATCGTCGAACGAATCGCAGGCAAAGTGATGTGCCACACACGACGGAAACGTCCTGCACCATCCATGATCGCGGCTTCGTATTGTTCCTGATCTACACCTGATAAGGCAGCTAAATAAATAATAGTCCCCCAACCGATCTCTTTCCAAATCGATTGCATTACGATCATGGGGCGGAACCATTGCGGGTCTGAGAGAAAGTCGATTTCAACGCCTGTCAACGAAGCGATAAATTGAGTGATCGCTCCATGATCGATGTTGAATAAGATATGCCAAAGACTAACGACGATCGTCCATGAAAGAAAATGTGGTACATAGACGAAGGTTTGAATGGTCCGCTGAAACAGCTTGTTGCGCAATTCATTCAGTAACAGTGCCAAAAAGATGGGTGCTGGAAACGAAAAGAAGATGTTTAAAAAGGCAATCATCAACGTGTTCCACAAGATCCGAAAGAAATCAGGATTATTGAAGAAATCCATAAAATTTTGTGTTCCAACCCATGGACTATCTGCGATTCCTAAAAAAGGCACATAATCTTTGAAAGCAATGATCAACCCATACATCGGTGCATAACGAAATACTGCAAAATAGATGATCCCAGGAATCGTCAAAATATAGAGCCATTTATTTTGTTTAAAATGGTTGAGAAAACTCCCCCATTGCTCTTTCGTTTTCGGCACTTTTTTTATTGTTGTTTCCATTCATTCTCCTCCTCTAACTCCGCTCCGATCAATGCTAAACAACAAATCGTATTTAGACCCCACTGTGCCAACACATTGGTCGATACCCACGGCATTTCTTTTATTTTTTTCCACGTTGTCGCTGCTTCAATGGTCGCTTCGATCGGCAATGGAACACCCGATTTGTCATTATCAAGCAATAACTGCCAAGCCCTTTGACTGATTGCTTGATCCTTACGCACTCGCCCAGCAAAGGCCATCATCGTCGACGCAAACATTGGCCAGGCAAAATGAGGTTCCGTCAGTACCCCGTTTGATTCTTCTGCTTTTCTCTCAGGACTCAAGCTATAAAACCAGCCAAACTCCCCTAACATTTCTGTCCACTCGGGGTCTTCCAGCACTTGAGCAAGTTCTAACCAAACTTGCGGCGCCCCAAAGGAGATGACCATGTGATAGCCGCCAAAATTCCCAGTTCCCATATAAGATAAGGTTTTGTCTTGTGGATCAAATAACACTGTGGGACCAGACAATAGGCGCTGGGGCATGGCTTTGATGCAGGTGATGCCCGTGCGAATTTTTTCAAGGTAAACAGGATCATTCGTCCGTTCCCACTGGGTAAACCAGTTCGAGACTAGCGCAGCCCAATCTGGTCCGATGCGAATCGGTATCCGCTTCGTTTCTCGTTCATAAAACTCGCGCATCGGTGGTAACGCATCAAAAGCATAGGTTTCATTGTCTTTGACTTGTTCCATAATCTCCCCAATGCGTTCATCCGCTGTCAAATAGTAGTAGTAGCGATGGAGACCCGCCATTGAAATTCGAACTTCTTTTGCTTGGCAGCCCCAATGAACGACATTATGCCGTGACCCTAATCCTTTGTATTCACCAGCATGATACTGATCGACTTCTGAAGTATGTCTCGTCATGCTTTCAGCCAGATAGTAAACGCTTGGATCACCAGTCCGTAAGAAATCTAGCCAAAGCCACATGTTAGGGACCAATTCAGTGTTTTGCCAAGCGTACCCACCAAGATCGTAGCGCCATTGGTGTCGAAACTGATCATAGGTATGCATGACATCACCATAGTTCCAATAGCCATACCAACTTCTTTGTTGGACTTCTGCTAAATAGAATTGACGCATCTTAGCCAATTGTTGCTCCAGCAACTGTTTCGTTTTCGTTGATTCGTCTGGTAAACTGATCCTGCCAAAAACCTTCGTCTCTTGATAACGCTCTGGCAATGAAACGATCTGGGCAGGTTCTTGGTTTTCTTGAGCTAAGCCCAGCAACACTTCTTCTGACGGGGCTTCTTCATATAGATCCAACCAGCAACGCGTCGTATTTGCTACGCCAACTGCCGTCGAACGAATCTCTTCCATTCCTTCGTATCCACTAAGCATATGATCACGTTTGGAATAGTGTTGAAAATCCATTGGCTTGGCATTCGGTGACCACTGCCACATCGAGATTTGGGTTTCTTTTTGGGTGATGCCTGTCACCTCGATCGCAGATGGTGCTTTTTCCCAAAATTTCTCCATGCTGCAAGCAACGCCGCCGGTTTCTCCCCCAGCGTAAAAGGTACCAGAATAATGCTCGCCATCCCCAATGGGCAACCAACAGTACCCAGCTTCGGTCTGTTTTTCTAATTCAAATGACCGATGATTGATTTGATTGACCCGAAAATTGTCCCAAATAGCATTTTCCACCGCATGAGACAGCATCGGCTCGTCCGCTGAGGTCAATGAAACGAGCTGTCCACTGGCTTGTTCTTGATAGGGAATGTTTTGCTGATAGTGTCGCCGTGAAAGTAACAATTGTGCCGCTTCATGATACACAGCATCTGCAATAAATTTAACTTGTCGATTCCAATTTTCACCTGTCAACGCATAATCAAATGCTATCCCCATGCCTTCATAAGCAAGTGGTTTGATGATAATGACCGTATGAATGATTTCCAATTTGCTGATTTCGCGAAAGATACGGAACCGTAAAATAAACTCTTGCACCACTTCTTGATTGATCTCAATGACGCCCGTTACTTTGATAACGGCTTTTTCTGAACCATTTTCTTCCAACATCAAGTCCGTTACTTTGGACTGCACCTTTTTGTTTTGGTATTGCAGGATTGCGTGAAGATCTTGCAATTTTTTCTGCCCATTGACCGCTACCCAGTCCAAAACATTTTTTCCTTCCCCATGTTTCGGGAAGAAGCCTTTGATCGTACCGTTGTCAAAATAAATACCGTTGTAAGCTTCCCTAGCAATCGCATGTTTCTTCTGGACACGCTGTTTTCTTTGAAAAAGTAACTGCGTCGTTTCTGCCACCAGACCACTGTGTCCTGTCCATTTCACACTGCCATCTGGCCAGTAAGCCAGTACTTTCGTTTGCAGCGGTTCCTCCCCCAGCAAAAACAGTTCCTCCCTTAGAACCTCAGGTTGTAAAGCTCCTTTTTCCCATGGATACCCAAAACTCAGCCCACGTTTTCCCTTAGGTTTATTTTTGAGCCATTTCAATGCCATGTTCGATTTCCTCCTCTTCCCTCTCTGCAGGTTGAACTGCATCGTTTTGTTGCTTTAGCTTTTGTTCATTTTCATCAAATAATTTCAAGTAAATCCCCATTGTGCCAATGATCCACATCCCAATACTTAAAAATGGAAGGAGACCGGGGAGAAAAAAGCTGATCGTACTACAAATCCCAAACCAAAGGACGCCTAAAAAGGTGCCAATAGGTTGAAAAAAAAGAAAGCGTAGCGAAGCGCCTAGGTACTTCTTCGTTGGGAGCACATAATATTCGTACATGCTAAGCAATGTATTGATCACAGCGATCGCGACGCATTGGCTAACGATCAATAGGATCAAGCCTGTTTGAGTCAATGCCGCTAAAAATCCTTGCTGGATCACCATCATAGGGCACAAATAAAAGAGAATGATCGGTAAGCCCAAGCGATTCGATCGCCAAAAGTTCCTGCGGTAATACCCAAAGAACGTTTGAAAAAAAGGCGGCGATTCCTGTTTAAGGGTTTTCTTTGCTACGTGGAATCCTGCTTGTACGCTAGGCGCCAGTCCAAAGATGATCCCACCTACTAGTGCACCTATAATAACGGTTACATTTATCAGCAAACAATAAAAGACAAAATCTGCTGCTTGATATGCTTTCTGCCAATTCATCACCGTTCCTCCTCTAAGGAATATACCTTTAAGTCTTTATAGCGGGCCTTCATTGGCGCCATTTGCCGAAATCCGATCGCTCCTTTGGTTAATACGGGACCAAACTGTTCTTCATCAAGGTACCTTAACACCAATAAGTCGTTGATCCAAAAGGAAATCGTTGCACCTACCTTATCGATTTTTAGGTGATAAAACCCTCGGGCATCTGCTACACTCGGAAGTGGATCTGCGCCTTGGGCGACCAGATGAAACCCATGGCTTTTGCGCAAATTACACGTTTCAAACGCCCGTTCCTCCTCATACTTTCTTCGAAAATAAGAAAGGTGGTAAGCATCGATCCCTCCAGAATGATACTCGGGATATGCCCCGGTTCGTTTGGGTACTCCAGAATCGAAGATCGAGCCACCCTTGCGATTGGCTGCTGCAAAAAAGAGCATACATAAGCCTGGTTCAGCCAGTGGTTGAAACTGCCAGGTGATTCGTAGGTCCGCTGGAAATTGTTGAGGCAGCCATAAAACAAAATGTGGTTGTTTGTTTGATTCTTCAGAATACGTATTCGCCAGAATCATCCCGTCTTGGAAAGTAATTTTGGGCTCTCCTTCAGCAATAAAGTGTTGAATATCTGCTGCTTGATTCAGCGGATTTTCATAGATCAATTTCGCTAACATTTCTTCTTCTCCTTTTATGCGTATATGAGCTGCTTTTCTCTTTTCATAGTAAACTTGACCTACATTTCTAACAATTGACTTTTTTTGAATTCCTTGATATCAAGCGTTAGATTAGGGTTTCCACTTGTTTTTTTCCATTTTTTCTTTTCTGATTTCTTACTACCTGTCTCGTCTCACCTAAATAGTACTCCATTTTATTAGCTGAATAATTAGCTGAAAAAAATTATTGAAAAAGAAAAAGGTTGAGAGCAAGATCCACTCAACCTTCTTCGACTGTCGTTATTGTGCTTGATGAAGGGCATTCGTTTCTTCCATCAGCTGCGTGCCTCCTTGATTCTTCCAAAGTTCGATCGCAGCCTCCCAACCCGCTTCATCGATTTGTCCTGCAATAAATTGAACCCGCGCATCACTAATGATCTGATCAAGCTGTGCCCCTTTTGTTACATACGTATCTGTATTATAGGAGGCTGCTGGGTTAAAGACAGCGTGCTCTAAATCAGCTTCCATCAATGACAATCGTTTTTCATAGCTTTCAGTAGCCGCTTCTGTATCAGGCTTAGCAATATAGTACAGGGTATCTTCCGTTACATTCATCCCAATTTGTGAGTACCCTTTGACCGCATTGGCTAACGCTTCAGCTTCTGATCCTTCTAGTGCGACGGACATTCCATCCACTACTTCAAAATTGATTCCTTCGATTCCGTTGTTCAGCAATACCTGTGCTTCTTTATCATTTAATTTATCAAGGAACGTCAACACCTCTTTTAGATGTTCCTCTGTCTGGACACTCGACTTAGGAATCGCCAAGAAACCAGAATAGCCATCTGTCGGTAACGCATTCATCGTACCGCTATTATCTTTTAAATTCCCTGTAAAGACGACGAGGTCTTCTTCTCCAGCTTGCAATAATTTATTACTGATTTGTGCTGCTCGTGAATACGTATCAATAATGATCCCACCACGTCCATTGATAAACGGCTCATCCCATTTATCTGCTGCCATGGTTGCAAAATCACGATTGACATAGCCTTGTTCCACCATAGCTTTAACAAATTGCATTGATTCTAGGTATTCTGGTTGCATAAAGGATGGCTCTAAAGTGCCGTCTATTTCTTTCCAAGCATTTCCTGCCCCAAACCAAGTAGCTAACACATCGTAAGGACTATTTGAATTGATCGAGCCAGGCCATTGGGGAATAATCAAACCAAACGTATCATTTTCACCATTCCCATCGGGATCGTTCTCAGTAAATGCTTTGGCAACCTCATAAAGATCATCGATTGTTTCTGGTACATCTAAGTTTAAGTTTTCTAACCAATCTTTTCGGATGATCACCGCCGTCCGCATCGCATCACGTTTCCGATAAATTCCGTACACTTTGCCATTCACAGAAGAATTACGCAAAACATCCTCGTTAGATTGAGAGAGATTAGGATAATCAGCTAAATAGTCGGTCAAATCCCAAAAAGCGCCATTTTCTGCTGACTTGATAAATCCTCCTGATTTTCCTTGAATGACCATCACTTCTGGAATATCATCTGAAGCTAACGTAATATTCATTTTATCCTCGTAGGATGTATTGGGTGCCCAGGTAATATCAATGTTTTTGCCAGTGTACGCTTCTAATTGCTTCAAAATCTCGTTGTCACTTGCAGGTGGTTCAGTTTCAATGTACGGCGATAAAATCGAAATCGTATCATAATCTGTTGTGGAACCTGCTTCCTCCTTCCCACATGCCGACAAAAAGGCGACTGATAGTAACCCCAAACCAAGAATCGTACTTAATTTTTTCACTACTTTTCCTCCTTAGATTTTGTTGTTGAGCCCGATTGAATAAACCGCTTTCAATACCAAAAGCATAACGAAAAGCAGGATTTCCAGCAATTGACATTTTTTGTTAATCGTTGATATATGGCTGGGTAGGGGTTTGTTGACAACGATCTGCTGAGTCTTCCCTTTCCAAAAAAAGTAAGAACATCTGAAGCACTGGCTCTTGGCTTAAAATCTTCGCTCTCTTTTCTCTATCCGTCTCTAATTTCATGCTATGCTTCTAAATAGATGGATAAGTCTTTCTTACTCAAGTAGCACATTCTCTTAAGAAGCTACTTGTGACCAAACCATTTAGGCTGTAAATTTTTCAAATTAAAAAAGACCAATTTCTTGGTCCTTTACAAACTGATTTCAATCTTATTTTTACTCTGATAGTGTTTGCCATCGATCAATACCGTAATGCCTACGCCCTTGCCAAAATGTTCTCCTGATCGATCATACCAGACAGAAATAAAATCACCTTTCATCGGCAAATCCTCAAAAGAAAAATACTCAAGCGTCGTATCTTTAATAGGGTCGATCGTCAGTAGTCCCTCATCAGAAAGATGAATACCACAATATCCACGAATGAATAAATCACTGAAAGCAGAATGATTGTAATCTTTTCCACGTTCATAGCCACCTTTTCCTATGGGCCAGTTCTGGTCTTTTAAAATTTTTCTGGAAAGCCATTCTCCTGTATCTGGATCAATATTTTCATCAAGCCAATTGACCTTTGTCCCATCTGCTTTGTTTCGATAAAAACTATTCGCATAGGTCAGCAATTCTCGTGAAATGTCTGTTGCTTTAAGTGAACTATTTTTGTTTTGCCGTGAGGCTATCATTGCATCGATCGTTTGGGTTGTGGCAAACGGCCAAGATGGTCCATTCCAAAGGCACTCATGATTTTTCTCACTGGGTAAGTTATAACACAGATGATCTCTGGCTGCTGTAGTCAGACCATACTCACCGTGAAAACACATGGGATCACTCAAATAGCGCCAAGCCCTCGCATGAGTATCTTCGGCAATACCAAAGAGCCAAGGGAGATAGCCAATCAATTCTTTTACATTGTGTTGCTTTGGTATTTGTTTAAAATCAAATGTTGCAATTTGCGCATCTTTATCCTCTAAGGGAATCACTTTAAAAAATTCTTCTTCAGAATCCCATAAATACTTTATTATATTTTGTTTTAAAAGTGACGCTTTATTTCGATAGTCTTTAGCAAGTGAAGAATCACCTGCTTGCTCGGCAAAATAGGCAATTCCTAAGGCATTGGCATACATGTAACTATTTAATGTTGGCCTCAATCCGCTACCACTAATAGAACACTCCATGGCATCCCGGTCATCATTTGACCAAAACAAACCATAACGAGTCAGATGATGCGTTTCGATCTCTTGATAAAAGGTTACCAAATGAGGTAATAACTGAACACCATACTCAGCATCTGACCAAAGAATCGCATAATTTTTGATCGCAACAATGATCCAAGACGAATAGGCATACTGATTTCCACTGCCTTTAAACCAAAAATCAACATATTCGTGAATGAGTTCGCGACCACATTTTAACCAACGAGCTTCGGAAAGATGATGTCCAACAGCACAATTGATGGAATTGTATGGTCCTGACCAACGAACGGGTGGTAAAAACTCAGTTATGATCGTTCCCTCTGGTGTGGCTTTCAGATGCTTCCGAAATACCCACCATCGAAAATAATATGCTTCTTCAAATAATGGTTGATTACATGTAAATACTGGGACGTTTTGCATCATCCAGGTTTCTGCGTCAGCATTTGATATACATTGAGAATAAAGTTCTTCATCATTGTGATTAAATGTATCAATATATTTCTTTATAAGATTTTCCCTCATTGTGCCCCTCTCTTTTCCTACTTAGCGATGTACGTTCTCGTTGTCTCTCTACTACCGCTCATACACATCATTTTGATCCAAGGTCGGCGCTAACGCAGTGACGATCGTTTCCACCATCTTTAAGTTCTCAACTCCTGCAATCTTGCCGAACTCGTCGGCATGGATGGAAAGATTTTTTAATGTTAGATTGCGGATCGGTTCTGCTGGGCTGGCCTCGATGAAAAAAGCACGCACGCTTTGTTGTCCTGTTTTGGTGGCTTGCACGTTTTCAATGGTAATGTCGCAGACCTTTGCTGGACCTACTGGAATAGCTGGTTGTACCATCAATTTGTGCCAATAGTCGGGAATCTCTTCCTCATAATCAGCTGGTAGTTCTGGATAACTATAATCTGGGTACCAATTTGTTTGTAAGAGAAAAGGAAAGCCAACATCCTTCATCGTTAAATCCGAAGCAGTGACCTTGCGTATAAATCCACCTCGATTGTTGGCGGATTTGACCCGAAACCCTGCGCCAGTTTGCTCAAAGACAACTTTTTGGATTTTGATCTCTTCGATCCCACCCGAAGTTTCACTACCAATGGCAATTCCTGAACCATACCCTAACTGACAGTCTTTGATCGTGATTTTCCGACAGCTTCTTTGCTGGGCTATGGCTTCTGCCCCACGTCCCGCCTTGATCGAGATATTGTCATCGTTGCAGGAAATGTGGGCATTTTGAATCGTGACTTCTTCACAGGAATCAATATCGATGCCATCAGTACTAGGCCCTTTTCCATTGTCTATCGTGATGCCGTCGATCAATATGTGGTGAGAATACGTGATTTGGGTATTCCAAAAACCCGACTGTACCGACGAAATATCTTTGATGGTTACTTGCTGACTTTCATAAACAAGGATATTCCGTGGACGCTTGCAATCATAATCTGCTGCCCAGCGTAAGCCTTTCTTTGCATAATCCGCCATCATCCCGCTGGCTTCATCTGTTCCCCAAAACGTTTGCCACCATGTTTCTCCACGACCATCAAGTTTTCCTTTTCCAGAGATCATGACATTTTCTGCGTGAAAAACATTGATCATCGCTGCAGGCCACTTCATATTGATCCCTGCGACCCGATTATCTACTTCGGGATAATCGGCCAGTTCTTGACTACCATACAGAATCGTATCCTCTGAGACAATCAAGTGCACATTGCTTTTTAAAAACAATGCGCCGATTTGATAGGCGCCGGGTGGTGTAATCACTGTTCCCTGCACAGTTGATGCTTGGTCAATTTCTCGTTGCAATAATTGCGTGATGTCTTCCATTCTTGCTTGCCTCCTACGTTTTTGTTTTAAGCTGTTGATAGGTTTGTCGATACCCATGATTGTAAAAATTGCGCATCGCCAACCTTTTTTCATCTATCATTTCGTTGGATAGAACTGAGTGCTTCTTACTGGCGCTGTCCATCAAGTAAAGCGTTCCTCTTGGCACATCTCGTTGTCTTTTCCCATGTGCTTTCTGGCGTCCTTTTCCCTACATTCTTTACTATAGTCCCCTTAGCGGGAAAAGAAAGTCCTTTTTGATTTCTGGGGATCGTCTTTTTTTGCATCGTCCTTTCTTGTTAGAAAAATGCGCCTTTTTGTCTACAAAAGCAAAAAGGCGCAACCTGTCAAGGGAGTAAATAAGGTGCTTAACTAACTGTTTCTCATTGGGAGAACCAACGCAGATCATTTTCAAAAGCTTGTTCTACGTGAGTTTCTTTTGTCCCACCATGGATAGTTCGACTGTTTCTTGGCAACTTATTGCGTCACTTATGGCCGCTCGATCAATAACGGCTGCTTCTTTAAAGCTGACCTCCTGACACTGTTCAAAAATCATTTTCTTTTGCCCTTTAGCTGATTCAAAGGCAACTGACTCAAAAGCAACGCGTTGGATCGGTGAAACCTGCTGTGTTTGTTCATCGACAAACCCTTTTAGCTCGACCAAAGGGTTCTGCCCTACGATACGGGTATTCTTGACCAAAATATCCGAAATGATCGGTAACTGTTGGGCTGCCTGACCATCGGCATTGTAAGCAACAGGATGAGCCATGAAACGATCCAACAGGCAATCGGTGATCGTCACTTGACGAATATAGCCACCACGATCATTCTGCGCTTTCAATTCTAGCCCATAAAGCGTATTGGTCAGTTGACAATCTCGAAAGGAGATATTTTCGACACCACCAGATTGCTCACTACCAATCGCGATGCCATGTCCCCCACGAATAGCCAAATCAAACAGCCGAATATTTTTCGCTGGTCTATTGATCTGATTTCCTTCTGGATTTTTGCCAGATTTGATTGCGATACAATCATCACCCGTATCAAAAACGGTGTCAAAAATCAGCAAGTTTTGCGAAGAATCAGGATCCCAACCATCGCCATTGTCGATGCCTTTGGACTGAATATTCACTCCATGGGTCACAACGGTGTCACAGTAAATCATATGGACAGTCCAGCATGGTGGATCAATCAACGTCAGCTCTGTCAAATGGATGTTTTTGGCCTGCATCATACAGATCAAACGTCCCCTTACTCGTCTTCCAGGTTTTCCATCAGAAACATATTCTGGATACTGTTCACGGTCTGCATAAGAGTTTCGCATCGCCAGTCCTAATGGATTCCCGCCACCAATGATCGTTCCTTTGCCACAAAGACGGACATTTTCACAAACGATACGCCCTCGATCGCCCCGATCGATATACCCAATGTTGATCAATGAACGGAAGCAAAACAATTCCCAGCCTTCATAACGGCTTAATGGTAAGCCCTCTTGATTCACGCTTCCTAAATACTCGTGAGGGGCAACCCGATACGTTTCTATGTCGAGGCTTGCTTGCAATGTGCCATCTACCTGAAAGATCATATTGCTTTTTAGCTCCAACGCACCAGAAAGGATCACTGCCCCTGTTGGGATCCAGACAGTGCCATTGCTAGGGCAATCGTTGATCGCTTGCTGGAGAATGGCGGTACTATCTTCTTTGCCTGCGCTATCAGCATGGTAGGGTGCTTGCGTAACATCTAACAAAACACTTTTTTTCTTTGTACGAAAGGTCGTCGTGACTGCGGTATTTGTAAGCAGGCACCCCTGATGATCGAGGCAGATGATCGTTACTTGATACGTTTGATCGGCAGATAAGTTTGTCAACGTCCAATGCGTCTTGTTTGTTGGTCTGGTTTGGATCAAATCGTTGTCTAAAAACAATTGATAACCAAAAATAGCTTGAGCGTGTAGCGGCTTCTCCCAAATAAGGGTCGCTTGATGAGCGCCGATCGTGCTTGGTACGACATGAAAATCAATTACTTGAAATGGTTGCATCGGTTTGTCCTTTCTTCAACGAATTCATTCAATAGAAAAAAGATATTCCAAAACAGCGAATATCTTTTTCCACACTTATTTAAGACCCGTCGTGCTGATGCCTTCAACAATGTATTTTTGGAAAATAAAGAAGATGATCAACACAGGCAGCAAGGAGATGACAGACATCGCGAACATCGCTCCCCAATTGGAGGTGCTGCTAGCATCTAGGAACTGCTTTAAGGCAATCGATACTGTGTAGTTTTGCGGACGTGTAAGGTACAGCATCGGTCCGATCAGTTCTTCCCATTTCCAATAGAAAGAGAAGATCGCAGCGTTTGCCAAGGAAGGCTTCATCAACGGTAGAATCACGCGGAAGAAAATACCGACCCGTCCACAGCCGTCCATTTTTGCTGCTTCATCTAAATCTGTCGGGATCGCAGAGACGAATTGAACCATCATGAAAATAAAGAAAGCTTGTCCGAAGTATGAAGGAACGGTTACCGGACGAATCGAGTTAAGCCAGCCTAATTGATTAAACCAAAGATACTGAGGCACCATGATGATCTCTTGCGGCAGCATCATCGTGACCAAGATACAAGCAAACCAAAAGCCTTTTCCTTTGAAAGGAATTCGACCAAATCCATAAGAAATGACAGCCGAAGAACAGACCGCCCCTACCATTGAAATCAACGCGATTTGCAACGAGTTGAAAATATAGCGAATGAAGGGAATCCCTGCGATCCCTTCAAAGCCTTTGGTAAAGTTTTCTAACGTCCAGCTGCGGGGGATCAACTCCGTTGCCGTTCGAAAAATGTCACTACTAGGTTTAAAGGCACTAAACAGCAGCCAGAAAATCGGATAAAGCATCAGTAATGCAGCAACTAAGATCACGGCATCAAAGAAATAATTTTGTTTTTGTTCACGCATCAATCAAACCTCCTCGTTTTCTTTAAACACCCAAAATTTCGATGTTGCGAACAACAGAATCGTAATCAACCCAACGATGACCAGTAAAATCCACGCTAAGGCTGAAGCATAGCCCATTTTGAAATCGGTAAAGGCTCGTTGATACATGTACAAGGAATAGACTAACGTGCCGTTACGGGGTGAACCCGTCCCATTCGAAATGATAAACGCAGGTGTAAACGTCAAAAAGGCCATGATCGTTTGATAGATCAGATTGAAAAAGATGATTGGTGTCAGGACTGGAACCGTGATATTGAAAAACTGTCTGATTTTTCCTGCCCCATCAATTTCCGCCGCTTCGTAATAATCTTTCGGAATATTTTTCAAACCGGATAAGAAAATCAACATCGACGAGCCAAATTGCCACGCTGCTAATAAAATCAAGGTCATCAACGCTAAGCCAGGACTTTTAAAGAAGTAGATCGGGTCTAAGCCGATCGCCGCTAGCACGCCATTGATCAACCCTGAATCGCCAAAAAGATTCCGCCACATGATCGAGACCGCCACGCTCCCACCTAAAATCGAAGGGATATAAAATAATACCCGATAAGCGCCGCTTAATTTCGATGGGCGGTTGATCAGCATCGCCACTGCTAATGCGACGATCAGCCGTAAAGGGACTGCCAACACAACATATTTCAGCGTAACAGTCAGTGACTGAACAAACTTGGGATCATTCGTAAAAATCGTCTTAAAGTTATTCCAGCCAACAAATTGCGCCTCTGTCAATAAATCATAGTCATGAAAAGACATAAAAAGAGAAATCCCCATCGGGACGATAATAAAAGCAAAAAAGCCAATGATGAAGGGTGAGATAAATAAGTAGCCTGTAACCATATTCTGTTTTGATTCTGGTAATCGATTAAACCAGCTTTTGAGTTTCCCAGGCTCTTTTGCCGTGGGTGATTTTGATTGTAGTTCCATAATTTTCACTTCCTACCTCCTATAGTTGATTACGCTTACAAGTTGATTTTAACGAAGTGCTTCTTAAGAATGAATAGAAAAAAAAGTACAGAAATGTGAAAAACTAGAGGACCTATTTTTTTCCCCCATTGTTTCTCCTAAAAAAACGCCTTTACTGAAAAAGTCAGTAAAGGCGCCGCAGCTATGCTTATTGATAGTTTTCTGCAAAAATTTCTTCGCAGCGTTGCGTAAAGGCATCATAAGTTTCTTCTGGTGTCATCGTGCCATAAGTGATCTCTGCGTACAGCTCTTTAAAGTACGTGTTGATTTCAGCAAACCCAATTGGTGGGATTGGGGATGGATCACCAACGATGTCTGCAATATCATCTAAGAAATCAGAGGACTCTTGTTCTTCTGGTGTCATGTCGGCATAAAGCAATTCTTTGATGGCATCATTGGAAGGAATCCCCCGCTCAGTACCGATGATCTTATTGGCTTCTTCACTATTTACTAAAAAGTCAACAAACTTCGCAGCTGCTTCTTTTGATTCAGAAGCATTCGCGATCGAATAAAAGAACCCTGGTCGATACGCCATCGCCCCGTTTTCTGAGTCGAATGGACGAGCCAAGTTGATTTCGACATCTTCTGCGGCGGAGGCCTTATAGGTCAAGTATTGATTGGACCAAGTCATCATATAGGCTGCTTTTCCTTGTGAAAACGGATATTGATCCATACTGTTGGCATTGCTAGTCACTTCTGCGGTTGGCATTGCTTTGGCTTCCGTAAGGTCCGCGATAGCCCCCATAAATTCAACCCAGTTTTCTTTGGAAAAACCGATCTCTGGTTTGCCGTCTGCATCGTATTGGTATAGATCTTCGCCTTTAGTACGTAAAAAGTATTGCAAAATCGTACTGTTGTCATTGTTATCATTCCAACCATAATCACCGGTTGCTTCAGCGATCGCTGCCGTACTTTCTACAAGGTCATCGAAGGTATAATTGCTAAAGTCGATCCCAGTGCCCCCTTGTTCTACCAATGATGGATTGTAGAGCATCGCCATCGTATTGACAGAAGTTGGTATGCCAAAAACTTTTCCATCTAACTCGCCAGTTGCTAAAATTGATTCTTTGATATCATCGGTTTGAATCTCATTGCCGATAAATTCCGACATATCTGCTAATTGATTTTTCGTTCCATATTGCGCAATGTACTGCACATCCATCTGGATCACATCAGGTAATTCTCCAGAAGCCGCTTTTGTTGCTAGTTTTTTCCAATGGTCATCCCAAGAACCATATTCATATTCAACTTTGATGTCAGGATTTTGTTTCTCAAATTCTTTGATCGATTCGATATACTTCTCGTGTCTGACTTCTGAGCCCCACCAGGTAAAGGAAATCGTCGTTTTCCCATCTGCATCAGCTTCTGAGCTTCCGCTACTATTGCCGTTGTTGCCACAAGCTGCTAAGGTCGCACCAAGAAACAACAAGCTCGCTGCTTTTAAAAAAGTTTTCTTCATTCTTCTACACTCCTTTTTGTTTGCGCTTACAAGGTGATTGTAATGGAAATCCTCGTTAATAAAAATGAAAAAACAAGAGCAAATATGTGAAAAACTAGACTGTCGTTTTTGCTGAAGGCTAAGCCTTCACGGGCAATAGCTAGAAAAAAATAGAAAAACAGATGAAAAATGTAAAAAAACAGACATGCTCTATTTTTTCCAATATACTATGCTATACTAGCGTTGAAAAGGCTTACTTTTCAAAAAACAAGGTAGGTGGAAACAATGAAAAAAATACAAACCGGACTGTTTCGTCTTTTTACGGTAACAGCTTATTTTGCTAAATTAAACCTTTTATGGCTTTTCTTTACCCTTTTAGGGTTGGGGATTTTTGGCTTCGGTCCTGCCACTGCTGTCACGATCAAATATTTACATGATTTTCGTAAAACTGGCCATGACTATTCAGCTGTTGCCTTCTGGCAAGCCTACAAGCAAGCCTTTCGCACCTTTTCCCTTTTTGGCATCGGATTATTGAGTACAGTACTCCTGTTGTTGTTTAACTTACGGATTACTCATTTTTTCCCGACTGAAATGGCTTGGCTGCGCCCTGTCTATTTACTTTTAACGATTCTCCTCCTTTACACTGCATTCATCAGCTTTATGACTTATGCCAAAGCCGAACAACACGCTTGGAAACAGACCTTGTACGTCAGTATCTTTCTAGTCTTTCGCTACCCACTGCAAGGCCTTGCCTTGTTGTTTACCTGGTATTTATTGTTTCTCTTATTGACTGCCAAAACCTCCTTGTTACTCGTCTTTGGACTGGTGATTTTCTTGTTTTTCGCTGAATTTTTTCATGGTCAGATGATTGAAAAAACCAAACAATTGCAAGCAAAGCGAGGCAGTGTCCATGAAGTCCCAGAAGCTGATCAATCACTTTAAAAAGCAGCCTTTTGAGCGACAGTTACATTTTGTCTTTTTTGCGACGGTGGCAATTATCGTCTCATTGGCTGTTCTCCTGACCTTAGTTTGGCGACAAGTCTACATGGCGCAGCTGAAAGAAGCCGCGTATAAAGATGTCTCGATCATTTCAACAAATATCGCCAAACGTTTAACTGCCGTCGAAACCCTCTCTTTTCGCATTATCGATAGTGCACCGATCCAAAATGGCCTGCAAAGGATCTTGGCACAAGATTCCTTGCAATCCTTAGAGGCGATCGACCAAAAGAATGCCTTAAGTGCAGAAATCAACGCCCTCGTACGCAATGAATCAACGATTCAAAACGTCTATCTCTTTACCCCAACGAACGAAAACATGATCAACTTTCTAGCCGAGACCGACCATATCTTTAATGGCCAAACCATCAAAGATATGATCGAGACTTTGCCCGATAAGCCTGCCAAAGGGAGTTGGTTTTTTGCAAAAGACCTTTCTCAAGGTGTCTACCTGCGAAAAATCTATTCAACAGCCGATCTTTCTTTAACCTATATTGGTACGGTGATATTTCTAGTCAATACGTCCTTCTTTCGTAACGAGATCGAAAGTCTTCCTATTGTCTCTGAACAAAACCAATTTTTCATGGCGTATCAGAACCAATTTTATAGTACCGCAAATGACGAGCAAACCCTCGCTGCGGATCAAAATACCTTGCAGCAGAAAATGGGAACCTTCCAGCGATCGATCGGCTCCATGACGTTTGATAATCGCCAGTACTACTATGCAATGGATCGGAAGACGATGCCGAATATGACCTTCATTTATTTACTGCCTGAAAACCAAGTCTTAGCGGATCTTTATAAACTACAAGGCCTTTCCATCGCTGTGAGTTTGCCTTTTTTATGTTTGATTATTGTTGTGATTCGGAAAATAAGCAATCAGCTGACCCGTCCTTTAGCTGACTTGGCTTCGCAAATGGCCGTTCTGCGGAAAACGAAAAAACTGGCCTCTTTAAAGACCCTCGCTGTCCCAGAAAATAGTCAAGAAGAGATCATGGTCCTTTACGAAAGCTACAATACGATGATCGATGAATTAAATGCCTTGATCAAGGACAATTATGAAATGCGTATTTTGTCCCAAGAAATCGAATTTAAGGGATTGCAAGCGCAATTAGATCCACATTTTCTCTACAATACGTTAGACTCGATCAACTGGATCGCCATTGAAAATCAGCAGTGGCAGATCTCAGAGATGGTCACCTCCCTTGCCTATTTGTTTCGTAAAAAAATCGATACCAAGTCTGACTTCACGACGCTGCAAGATGAGTTAGATATCGTGCATGCCTATATCAATATTCAAAACGTTCGCTTCGGGAAACGGATCGAGTATATCGAAGTAATTTTGGTGAATGACCTGTCCTTTAAGGTTCCTAAGTTACTGATTCAACCATTGATTGAAAATGTCTTTAAATACGCCGTCAATGATATGAAGGAGACGTGTCGCCTCGTCCTTACGATTGAACAACAAGCAACCTTTCTCCAAGTCAGTGTCTCTGACAATGGCCCTGGTTTTAAAGCCAACTTCTCGATTGAAAAAGAAGGCGGCATCGGATTGACCAATATTCAAAAACGATTGCAACTGCATTATGGTGATCAAGCGTCGTTAGCCATCGTCTCCTCGATTCCCTTCAAAAAGACGACGGTGCGCTTTGTGATCCCCTTAAAAGGAGTGAGTGAAACATGAAAAATATCCTCGTTGTTGACGATGAACCCTTGATAGCAAATGGTGTGGCTAACCTCGTTGCTTCTTTTGATTTCCCATTAGTGGTCAAAGGAATTTACACAGACAGTGAAGAAGCCTTGGCATTTTGTCAGCAAAACACCATCGACATCGTGATTACCGACATCAATATGCCTAAAGTCAATGGACTTGCCTTGATCAAAAAATTAAAAGCCATCAATCCTGCGATTCAAATCATTATTTTGACAGGCTTTGGCAGCTTCTCCTTTGCCAAAGAAGCGATGGCTTTAGGGGTCAAATTTTTCCTTGAAAAACCTGTTTTTCCGAGCAAGCTTTCAGAAGCGTTGGCTGAGACGATCGAACGCTCTGAACGTCGCCAAATGGAATCTACCCTCTATTTAAAACAACAAATTGAACAATACATCAATAGCTGCGGAGAAGAACCGCTGCCTGAATCGTTCGTTTTTCCATTTTGTATGTACTTATTTGATTCGAAATTCTATCACGCCATCGCTAAGCGGATCGAAAGCTATGAGAACCATCACGAGTTGGTGATCGGTCATCAAAACAAAGTTGGCTATATCCTGAACTTCAGTACGGAAAATACCTTTAATCTCTTTTTTAAAACGAAGGTACAGGCTGCGCATCTAGGAAAAGGGATCGCCATCAATTGCTGGGTCGAAACTCCCGAAAAATTTTTACTCAGTTATCATTTAGGCAAGCGAAACTTGGATAAGGAGTTTTATTTTGATACCTTTGAAGTCATCCAAGAAGCCCAAATCTCACAAGAAAATGTCTATGAAAATAGTCTCTATATGGAATACCGTGAAAAACTTTTGGCATTGATCGACAAAGGCGAACTGACTTTAGCCCAAGTTCTTACGGAAAACTTTTTTTCTACCTGTCGCATGGAGCTTTACCCTGTCCAACTATTGCGGCTGCAGGTCAACGATTTGTTATCGGCAATTTTTGAAAACCATCGCATCAAAAAAGACATTTACTTTGATGACTATTCCCCAAAGATCATGCTCTTGAATAATTGGCACGAACTCCAGTTTATGCTGCTTCACTGTATCGATTTGATGCGGGGCAGCTTAGATGATAGCGAGAACATGCAGCTGTCCCAAAAAGTCAACCTGATCATCGAAGAATATTATGACCATGAAGCATTGTCATTGAAATGGATCGCAGCCCATCTTTTGTACTTAAATCCTGAATACTTAGGAAAAACCTATTACAAAGAAACCGGGATTCGCTTCAATCAAAAATTAGCCGAATACCGCATCCAAAAAGCACAAGAACTGCTGAAGAAAAACTACAAAGTCTACGAAGTGGCAGCGATGACGGGCTTTAGCAATGCGCCCGAATATTTTGTTCAAACGTTCAAAAAGATTACTGGTATGACACCAAAGAAATTTTTGAAGCAGCAAGAAAAAGCCCTTCTCTCTTAACGTTTCTTCTATAACGAAAGCATTGTTTTGCTATTTCAACAAAAGAGGTAGTCCGCTCACGAATGTGAGCGAACTACCTCTTTGACTAACCAGTGATTGATGTCAAACAACTGATGCGACCGTGTTCGTTTTAAGGAATGAGCATTTTTGTCTAGCTTACAGCGTAAAGACTTCCTTTAACTCCTGTGTCACTGGCGAATCATCAGGATTTGTTTCCATGAGTTCTGCCATGTAATGCCACCATTTTTGGTTGATCTCGGTTGCCGCTAACTGCTGCCAGCGGGTTTCATCTTCAATCTCAAGGTAGCCAAACAACGCAAGGGTTTCTGGATCTAAGAAAATCTGGTAGCTTTTCGCCCCGTGTGCTATGAGCTGCTCTTTTAGTTCTGGCCATAGTTCGCGATGCCGTTTTTCATATTCTGCTTCATAACCAGGATGTAGCTTCATCCGAATCGCTTTTTTGATCATCTTTGTCTGCTCCTCTCTTCATTGCCTAAGGTGTTTAACTTAACAAAATGAAACCAATAGTTCAGTAAATGCTAAGACTGTCAGTGATTGCCCGTAAGGCATCGCCGTAATCGCGATGTTTTTGTAGTACGCCAAGTCTTCTCCCATTCCAGTACCGATGGAAACATTTTGGACTTCTCCATCTTCTGCGACTTGTTCGATCAAACCGGCTAACGCTTTATAGGCAACATCTTCCCAAGCTTTGTCAATGTAACGCTTATGAACGGCTTTTAAAATCCCATAGGCAAAACCAGCCGTCGCGGAAGCCTCCACATACGAACTAGGATCGTCTAACAAGGTGTGCCACAGTCCACTTTCATCTTGCATTTCTTGCAAGGCAGTTAGTTGGTCTAAGAGGGTATTGATCAAGAAGCTCCGTAACGCATCTCCTTCTTGCAAGTCGAGAATTTCAATGATCTCAGGAATCGCAATGGTGATCCAGCAGTTGCCTCTTGCCCAAAGCGCTTGTGCATAATTGTGGCGTTCTTCAAAGGTCCAGCCGTGGAACCAAAGCCCAGTTTTTTTATCCACTAAGTATTTGATGTGGATCATAAATTGTTGTTTTGCTTCTTCGATATAAGCCGGACGATTCAGCAACATGCCAATTTTCGCCAAAGGCAAAGCAGTCATCATCAAGGTATCGTCCCAAAGCTGGTTGCGATTTTCTGGTCCATAGGTCGCATGCTGCAGACCATTTTCATCGGTTCGCGGCATATCATGCATGACCCATTCCGCCCATTGTTCAAGGTAAGGCAAGTAACGAGAATCTTTGGTGTCTTCATAAAGATACGCCATTGCTAAAAGCGGCGCCATCGTGTTGACATTTTTAGGCGGCGCGCCTTCTAACATCCGCTGCTCAAACCATTCTTCCACAACTTGGAGCGCTTTAGGATTTTTGGTGATTTGGTAGTTTTTATAAATGCCATATAGTCCCACCCCTTGCGGCCAGTTCCAAATCCCCCAGCTTTTATCATCAACGATCAAGCCGTCAAAGTCTAATAAAAATTCACCATTATCATCCTTGATCGTCGTTAAATTTTCGATCATGCGATCAATTTTTTCTTCCACAACACGTTTTTCCACAAATAACTGTTCTAAAATCACCATTGGGTTCATCCTCTCATTTCTCTTTGATAGATTGATCGTAACACGCTTACATTTACACAAAAATAGCAGTTATTGACACTTTACTATCTATTCTTGTATGATAAAAACAAACGAGTACGAAAGGAGCCAATTATGGAGAAGCAAAGTGCGGACACGATGATCAACGATCGCTTTGAGGCCTTTCATATCAAAGACATCGTAGAAGAAAACAATACCCTTTATCATTACCATAGTTTTTATGAGATTCACTGTACCTTAAAAGGATCAGCGGTCTTCTTTATCGATGGCGGAGAATTCCCTCTAGAACCTGGTACGATCATCTTGATTCCTCCAAATGTCTTGCATCGAATCGTTCATCAAACTTCTGATTTTTTCGAGCGAACCTACCTGTATATCAATCCTAGTTATCTCGCTGCCCTCTCCACTACCCAAACAGATCTCACTGCCTGTTTTCGTAGCAACGGCGGCATCAACAGTCGTATTTTATCGATCGATGCCGACCAACTAGACCAGCTATTGCGACCTTTGCGCAAAAAAACGGATAGCAATTATGGCACCGACTTACTTTATCAAAATCATTTGATCGCGTTTTTGATTTCCATCAATACGATTGCCTATCAGGAAAAAGAACCGCTGTTTTTATCCGACTCACTCTATAAAAATAAAGACATTTTGGCTGCCATTACCTATGTCAATCAGCATTTGACCGCTGATCTCTCCTTAGAGACCGTCGCCAAAGCCCTTTTCATGAGCCCATACTCGCTTTCAAGGACCTTCAAAAAAGAAACTGGCGTCGCCTTTCATGCCTATGTCGTCAAGAAACGTCTCTTAAAGAGCAAAGAAATTTTACGTAAAACCAGAAGCGCCACCGCCACCTTCGAAGCTTGCGGCTTCAACTCCTATACCCATTTTTTACGCTGCTTCAAACAAGAATTTCAGCTGACACCAAAAGAATTTTTACAAGAAGAAGCCCAAAATCAGTTTGTTCGTTTTACGCATTTTGCAGGGAAAAAATAGCAAGCCGATGAAAAGATTTGCTTACAAAAAAGACTCTCTTACATTGACGATCGTAAGAGAGTTTTTCATTCAATCTTTTAAAAACAGCTACCCAAGTTCCTCAGAAGTTCCCCGCTCGAAATAAAGAAAATAGCGATTGCTGATCCCTGAGACAATCCCAATCATAACCAACAAGACCCCTGACAGGATCATCTGCATCCCTGCTGTTTCATTGCCGCTGACTAGTATCAGCAAGCGTGATGCATAAGGTGCTAACGTGACCCCTAAATTGTAAGCAACGATCGAGACGATCGTGCCAAACTTAGCTTCCGCTTCACCACCAGTCGTCAGCAAGTGGGTGAAAAAAGGCATGATGCTGCGAAAGGCAAAGCCTAGTAGTAAAGAACAACCCAAGAGCAGCCCCACCGTCTGCAAGGGATAGGTCAAATAGATGCTGCTTCCTGCAAGCAATGCCGCAACGGGCAGCAACCAGCGATGTAGGCGTCTATATATCAAGCCAAAGGCATTGCCTGCGATAAATGCCCCCGTCGCAATGGCGGCGATCATGTTACTGCCATCGGTCGCATCACCAATCCCTTTTTCCAACAACAACGGGGTGATCTGCAGATTGTAGTTGATAAACAAGACAACGATCAGAAACAAGAGCACCCCCAAAACAAATGACTTTTGTTTCCGTTCTTTTGAAACCGTGACGTTCGCTATCAGAGCCGCATCGGTGGTCGCTTTTGTTTCATTGGGAATAAACACCTGAACAAAAAAGAGACTGATCAAGGCAAAGCCATAAACGAAGAAAGAGATCTCCCAACTGATCTTCACTAGCTGCCCTACCAGCAAAGTCATAAAGATACCACCTAAACCACCGACGGCACTTTCTAACCCAAGGGCCTTGGCTTTATTTTGAAACAACAAACTAATCATTTGAATCGCCAAACGATTGAATAAGCCGATCCCAAAGCCAAGAATCGCGCGCGAAAGAAACAAGACGGGAAAGCTCCCCTGATACCATACCGGCAGCGTGCCAAAAATCGCCACAATGACCAAGCCGGTGACCATCGTGTATTTTTTGCCGATCCTTTTTTCGATCATGCTAGTAGTAAAAATCCCTAGCAAAAGAAACAATGACGGAATCGTGGTCAGTAACCCGACGTAGACCGCATCTACTTCTGGAAAGCTTGCCGCAATCGCTGGAACATTGGCAGAAATCGCCGGTGCCGAATAGACGACCATTGCCACCGACAACAGTGCCAGCAACTTCATTGAAAAAAATTTCATAGTTACCCCTTTTCTTTTTACAAAATACTTTTTTTGTTTCTCTGAGCTCAACCGGATAAGACACCAAAGCAATCTTTTCCTACCTCTTTATTATTTGCTGGATCGCCAGCTTTTGACCAATGCTTCCTACGCTGAGGCTTTATGCTTGAAAAGCATTGGTCTTCTGCATTTGCTGGAGATCATCACCGATTGTCTGCGAAAAAACCTTGCAGTCTGTTTTACTGCAAGGTTTCCTTCGATCATTCATTTTTTAACATCCTATCAGCTACATAAGACACCCCAAGAGAACTTATTTCTGCAGCTGTTCTATGACATCTTTCGTAATTGCCTCAGCAGTGATACCAAGTTCGGATAAAACGTCCGCTGCTCGGTAATTATCATAAAATTTCTTTTCTAAGCCATAGTTTTTGACGGCAATCTCACGATCACCAAGATAGCTGGCAATCATTTGTCCATAGCCGCCCTCTCGTATGCCGTCTTCCAACGTGACAACGAGTTTATGCGCTCGTGCCACAGCATCCAACAATTCGTTGTCGACCCCTGAAATAAACTTAGGATTGATCACCGTTGGGGTAATTCCATGTTGCATTTCCAATTGTTCAGCGATCTCTTCTGCTAGCGCATAAAAGTTTCCGACACCGACGATGGCTACCTGCGTGCCAGCTTGAGTCACCTCATTTTTTTGATCGCTGTAGTCAGTAGAGGCTGCTCGTACCGTTTCGTTGACAGGTCCAACCGGTACTCGGATCGCAACTGGAGCGTTGGTTTGTTCCAACGACCAATCCAACATTGCTAGATATTCTTCTTTAGAGGTTGGCGCAAGATAAACAAGGTTAGGAATATGTGCCAAAAAGGGAATATCAAAAATTCCCAGATGGCTCTCGTCATTCATTCCATGAATCGATGCACCGTATACCAGAATCGTTCCAGGCAGATGATTTAAGGTCAAATCATGGGAAATTTGATCAAAACTACGTTGCATAAAGGTAGAAAAAACGGCCCAGACAGGTTTCGCTCCATTTTTTGCTAACCCAGCAACCATCGATACCGCATGTTCTTCTGCAATACCCACATCTACAAATTGTTTACCTGCTTTTTCTCGTTGTTCTGGAGAAAAAAGCAGCATCGGTGTACCAGCGTTTACTGCCACGACTTTAGGATCTGTCGCCATTTTTTCTAATAAATAATCCGTCGTTAAGCTGTTGTACGTTACTTGATTGCCCCCAGCAGAAATATATTCGCCTGTTTCTAAATGAAAGGGACCGCCTGCATGAAACTTTTCACGATTTTCTTCCGCAAACTTGAAGCCTTTGCCTTTGATCGTATGAATGTGTAATAAAACAGGATGATCAATGTCTTTCACTTTTTCAAATAAAGCGATCAAGGCAGCGAGATCATTTCCTTCATCCAAATAGTGGTACTCAAAACCAATCGCTTTGAACAGATTGTCTGCTGCTTGCCCCTTAGTTTCCCGCAATGCCCGCAAATTCTGGTACATCCCCCCATGGTTTTCTGCAATCGATTGGTCATTGTCGTTGAGGATCACGATAGTATTGGTGCCTAATTCCACGATATTGTTCAAGCCTTCAAACGCTAAGCCACCTGATAGAGAACCATCGCCAATGACGGCAACGACGTTATACGTTTCATTTTTTAGGTCACGGGCTTTCGCCACACCATTTGCCAACGAAACTGAGGTGGAGGTATGACCGACCGTAAAGAGATCGTGCTCGCTTTCTTTCGGATTCGTGTAACCAGAAACCGCATCATACTGAGCAGCATCAAGAAAGGCATGGACGCGTCCCGTCAACATTTTGTGGATATAGGTCTGATGAGACACATCAAAAATCAGTTTATCGGTGGGGGAATCAAAGACCTTATGCAACGCGATCGTCATCTCAACCATCCCCAGATTAGGGCCATTGTGCCCTCCATGGTGACTGATTTTTTCCAATAAAGCAGTTCGTGCTTCTACTACCAGTTCTTGAAGTTGCCCACTGGTCAATTCTTTTAACTCTTTGGGGCTTTTGATTTTTTCTAATAACATGTACGTACCTCCTGTAGAAATGTTTGAATGGTTCGTGTATTTACTCACAAGTAAAAAGACACGAAGTAGAAATGAGTGGATCGTTTTCTAGAATGAAAAAAGCGGCAATCGGAGCTAGACGCTCTTTTTTAAATTCCTGTCAAACCAAGAAATAGCAAGTTATCCTAAAGGGAAATCGTGATTTTTCTTAGTTCTAACAATCGCTGCTCATTTCTTCTATCTAAAAAGATACCACCTAGAGTTGACTTTAGGTCAAGCACTTTTTGTGAATTTTTTTCTATTTTGATCCTAACGTTACGGCACGCCCACCATAATGATACAAAAAAAGATAAGAAGCGCTTGCTTCTTATCTCGGGTTTACTTGTTCAATGGTCATTCTTAAGAAACCTAAATTTTTTCATTGTCCGCTTGTTCTTCTTTCTCTAAGCCAACAAGCACTCACTGTTTACGGTTCGATTCTTCTGCAACAAAGTTTAAAACTGTTTTCAATTCGCTAGGCGTTGCCTTTTTCTGTAAGATCGAGAAGTTTCGATGATATTTTATCATGATTGTTTCTACTTTTTCTTTCTCAGTCATTGAGCTTCTCCTCCAATTCTTCCTTTGTGTATGTTAATGGCAAAGCGAACGATACATTGTCAACTGCCATCAACGTATGAGAATGGCGATTTTGAAAATCTTTTATAAAAATATTAACGGTCACATTTTCTTTATACAATTCCTTCATTTTAATCAAGTTATATCTTGATTGAAAAAAAGCATTTATAAAATGTTCTTTAGGAACAAAGCGTCCTTCTATTTTTTCACGTTGCTTCGTATAATTCCAAGCAATAAAAGGATCTTGATAGATAGAATAGATAAGAACATCATAATTCTTTTTTAAGCATCGTGCAATATTTTGATCAGCTTTTTTAGTGGCAAATGTCCCATCAAGAATAAAACTATACCCTTTTTTTAAGACTAAATCCAAAGCAGCATCAACAAGCAGTGCGTACCCTCTTTGAAATAGGTACGAATTATTTCCTAGATATCCTGGAAATTCCTTTCTAAATTGATCCGTATCGATCACACATAGATTGCTATTTAACATAGTCAGCGTTTGTGCAGTCTCCGTTTTCCCTGATCCTGAACTACCAGCCATAAAAATAGCTGTTTTATCAGTTTCTACCTGTTTTCCATCAATAACTGATGTAATCAATTTTTTTTATTTTGTTTTGCATAGATTAAAGAAATATCATTCACCACTCTAAGTACACTCCCTCACTAACATTTATTAACTAACGTCTTACCAAAAAAACAACTTCTCTACCAATGCTTGATAAAGTGGCTTCTTTTATTGTGGTGAAACAAGAATCATTTATTGCGAGAAGTAAGATGGCAAAAATTTCTGTTAATGAACTATACGCAAAAAAAACAGACTACATTTGTCATGCAGTCTGTTTTCCAACTTTTTCTTTTTTTAGTGTTTTTCCCAGTGTTTTCAGAAAGATTGTTTTTCTATGCATATAAGAGAATCAATAAAACGGTTCATAGCTTCATGATTATTAACGATATAATCTGGGATTATATCACAATCAGTTTTAGTAGAATTTCTACGATTGACCCATACAGCTTTCCAACCAGCTTTTTTGGCACCAATAATGTCATTCACAAAGGAGTCTCCTACATAATAAGTAGTCTCTCTATTTAGCCTCATGGCCTTTTCAGCATATTGAAATATTTTCAAATCCGGTTTTGAAAAGCCGAGCTTTCCAGATACAAAGATGTTTGTGTCTGGTATCCATTTGTTTAGTCCTAACGCTTTTATCTTTTTCATTTGATGATCGGCAGGTCCATTAGTAATAATCCCTAACTGAATACCATTCTTTGAACAGCTATTAAGTGCATCTTTCATTTCAGGTAATAATCGAATTCTTTCTTGATTCATTTGATAATCGATTTGAAAATTTCTTCCCTGCTCATCCGTAATCGCTACCCCAAAATGTTTGAAGGCATTGCGAATGCGATAAATTTGCATGTCGCTAAGGGATAGCAAGCCTTTGGTTGTCTTATCAAAAACTTGATCACTGTACCTCCGACTCAAAGAAAAGAGCTCTTCAATTGGAATATTCCTAAACGAAAAATTTTTCTCATACGCTTGTTTAAATGGAACTAACTGATCATACAGTGTGTCATCAACATCAAAAATGACTGTCGCCATTTTAAATTCCTCCTTAACTAAAAAACCGGAAGAAAACACTCATAGATTGTGTTTTCCCGGTTAGTTAACAAATTATAGTGAATTGTAGGTATCAATGATATTCTCAACAGTAAACCCGTAATTGGTTATTACTGTGTCTCCCGGTGCACTCGCACCAAACCGATCAACTGAAATTGATTTCCCATGTAGACCAACATAGCGTTCCCAACCAAAACTCGAACCCATTTCTATTGAAACTCGTTTTGTCAGAGAGCTTGGTAATACTGATTCCCGATACTCTTTAGATTGCTTTTCAAATAAATCAAAACTTGGTAGGGAAACAACTGAAACATCTCTTCCTTGTTTCAGTAATTCTTTTTGAGCTTTAATTGCTAGGCTTACTTCAGATCCTGTAGCAATCAATACACCATCTGGCGCTCCTTTAGAAGCATGCTTTGAAAGAACATAACCGCCTCTGGCCACCCCTTCTTCGGCCATCTTTAATGTTCCTTCAAGAACCGGTAAATTTTGTCTGCTTAAAACTAATACCGTTGGTGTTTCCTGTGACCTCATAGCAACTTTCCAAGCAGCTACAGTTTCATTGCCATCAGCTGGTCTAATAACATGAACGTTAGGCATACATCTGAGGCTAGCTAATTGTTCAACAGGTTCATGGGTTGGTCCATCTTCTCCAACTGCTACAGAATCATGGGTTAACACATAGATTACTGGAACATTTTGTAATGCACTCAGTCTTATCGCTGCTCTCAAATAATCGACAAACACGAAAAATGTGCCACCATATACTCTTGTCCCGCCATGTAATTGAATCCCATTCATTGCTGCTGCCATAGCGAATTCCCTCACACCAAACCAAATATTTCTTCCACTAGGATTTTCAGGTGTAAACTCATCAGCACTGGCAATCATGGTATTGTTGGATGCTGATAGATCTGCTGAGCCTCCCCATAAATACGGGATCCCTTTTGCTAATTCCTGAATCGTTTCCTTACTTGTAACCCGACTCGCCGCACTTGTTCCTAACTCATATTTAGGAAGCGTATCGTCCCAGCTTTCAGGTAATCTACTTTCATGAGCAAACTGATAGTGTTTCGCTAAATCAGGATAACTTTTTCTGTACTCTGAAAAGAGAGTATCCCACTCTTTTTCCGCCTTTTTCCCCCTGGATAAGATATGGTGATCAAATTGTGCTCTCGTTTCTTTTGATACAACAAAACTGTTTCTTTCATCGACGCCATAGAATTTTTTAACATTTTTAGCATCTTCTTCTCCAAGAGGAGATCCATGAACTTTTGATGTCCCTTGATTCGCTGAACCATACCCGATTATCGTTTTAACTTCAATTAATGTTGGTCGCTCTACTTCAGATTTGCCTTTTTCAATGGCATGATAAATCATCTCAAGGTCATTCCCGTCTTCAACCAAAATATGCTGCCAACCATAGGCTTGAAATCTTTTTCCTACATTTTCTGTAAATGAGTGATCTGTTGGACCATCTAGTGAGATATCATTTGAATCGTAAAATACAATTAATTTCCCTAATTTCATGTGACCAGCCATAGAACATGCTTCTTGTGATACGCCTTCCATCAAATCGCCATCGCCACACAAAGCATACGTATAATGATCGACAATGGGGAAACCTTCTTTATTGTAGGTAGCGGCTAAATGTTTTTCAGCCATTGCCATTCCGACAGCCATCGCAATTCCTTGCCCCAGAGGTCCTGTGGTAGCTTCCACCCCATCTGTATGGTTCACTTCAGGGTGTCCAGGAGTTTTGGAGTCCCACTGACGAAATTGTTTCAAGTCATCAATAGAAACATTGTATCCTGCTAAATGCAATAAGCTATACAGCATTGCTGATCCATGGCCAGCAGAAAGCACGAATCGATCTCGATTTGTCCATTTTTTTGCTGTTGCCGGATTGATTTTCAAAAATCTGCTCCATAAAACATAGGCCATTGGGGCGGCACCCATAGGTAAGCCTGGATGTCCTGAATTTGCTGCTTCAATAGCATCAATGCTTAAAGTTCTTATCGTGTTGATTGCTTCTACATCATGATTATTAAACATTTTTCCTCTTCCTTAGACAAGAATAGCTAATCATATGATTAGCCATTCTTGTTCATTCATTATTTTTTAAATGCTTCCCAATCTTTTAAGAAGGTGGCAATGCCTTTATCCGTAAGAGGATGTGACCAAAGACTAAGAAAAAGACTACTCGGAATAGTTGCAATGTGGGATCCTAAATGAGCTACCGATTCCACATGATGCAAATTTCTAATACTGGCCGAAATAATCTCAGTATCGAAGCCATAAAAATCGATTGCTTGTCTTAGCTTTGCAATCAGCTCGTATGCATCTGTGCCAATATCTTCAAGTCTGCCAATAAATGGACTGATGAAGGTTGCACCAGCCTTCATCGCTAATAGTCCTTGAGAAAAAGTAAAAATCAGTGTCACATTTGTCTTAATACCTTCTTTTGACAAGACATTGACTGCTTTTAAGCCTTCTTCTGTCATAGGAATCTTCACAACGACATTATCCGCCCACTTTGAAAGTTCTCTTGCTTCAGTGATCATTTCTTCAGCTGTTAAACCGATTACTTCAGCGCTGACAGGACCAGTGACAATCGAACATATCTCTTTAATTACCTCTTCAAAGTCTCGACCTTCTTTAGAAATAATTGTCGGGTTCGTGGTAACACCATCAACTAAACCTAATGTATTAATTTTTTTAATCTCATCTACATTTGCAGTATCTAGAAAAAATTTCATCTTGCTCTCCTAGTTGCCCACCTATTTGGCATTATTTTTGATACGTGTTGTAACACCTTTCAAATTGTAACATTCTGCATAATCCCGAATTGGGCGTTTGATATGATCGACTACATAACGCTGACCATCAATATTGTGCATTTTAAGGTTTGCATACATTTTTTCGATTTCAGCTTTTACTTCGTCATCGTTGAAAGTATAGTGACCAGCAATATCTAAAATTTCTGCTTGGAGTTGTGCATCATTTTGATCCATGATTTGACTAACCGTCAATTCTTTTTGTTCGCCAACCATCCATTTTCTCCAACGTTCACTCTTAATGGCATGTTCAAGCAATACATCACGCGTATTAGAAGCATCTTTAACCAACCCATATTCCACTAACTTTGCTTCGACAGCAGCAAGATTTAAATAAGCGCGTGTTTCTTCGGTGCCGTACTGTGGCGCCACATTAGTCGCAGTGATGGATGAAGGAATGTGTTCTAATAAAGTGACATCATCTAAATAATCCCCATTATGTTCTTTCAAACCTACCCCGTATTTTTTAGCCATTTGAGCTAAATCATAAGCATTTTTGAAATTGAAAGTACCTACTTGTTCTGTCTTACGCGTCAATGTTCCCGTTTGTCCAACAATAAAAGTTGGCATTGGTAAGTCCCGTTTTTCTAACTCTTCTTTCAATTTTAAAATAAATGTTTCATAGGTTTCAGTGGATGTTAACCCACCATTTGTTTCCTCTGTCCCTACTTCATAACCAATTTCTGGTAACTTACGGGCTTTACGTTCCTTTTCACAGAAGTCAATCAAATCAACTGTACGTTCGAGTACCGTGTCCAATGGGATTACTTTACCGACTTCAAAGGGATCTTTTGTAGGATCAATCATTAGCAAATCAAAACCAGCTTCTATATCTGCTACATAAGATTTCTTACCTAGTTCCATCGCTTTTTCAATTGGTAGATGATCATTACGCTCTTTGTCACGTTGCCAAGGTCCGCCATGATCTCGACATAAGTAATAAAGATTGTCATATCCAATGTCTTCGGCTACTTCTTCAACAGCTTTCGCAAAAGTAAATTGATTCCAGCCATTTACATATCCGCCCCCTAGCTCATCAGCATCTACTTGATTACGACTAGCAATAAACATGACAGGATAATCGTCTTCTTTAGATAACTCAAGTGTGGCTTGGACACAATTTTTTGACATTGGTCCAATCCCAAGCAATGTAGCGCTTTCACCAGTTGCTTGCAAATCCAATAACCCTTCTACGACTGTTTTGATCGGTAACTTTTCCATTTCAGTTACATCTCCATTTCTACTGTTAATTTGTTTGTCTACCTTTTACAAGTAAAGTATAGAATCGATTATTCTTTCTGAATATTACATTTTTCTGCAACAAGTGAATGCATGAATCCTCCGACTTGTTGCAGTTTCTCAAAAAGAGGTGTTGTTGAATTCCCGGCACGCATTATTTATGATTATTATGGATACTGAAAGACCTTTAAATTATGAGTGACAAAAAGAACGCTTGAGCATCGAATCTTTAAATCAGGGAACGAAAAATCAGCGGAGAGTTCATTCACACTATATAGTGGCGCTTGTCTGCCTTTGTGAGGTCTTCTGCATTTTTCTGAAAAGGAGCTATTGAGCTGTATTAAAAAGTCAGCGTTTAAATGTTTAGACCCATTTCTCAAAAAAAGAGACGGGGACAGAAGTGTTAACCTTCGAGAAATAAGGAGGAATACAAGTAAATTACTTTTCAAATTTTGGGTATTTCGACTTATTTCTCGGGGTTGCTTTTCCCGCCGTTTAGACGTATTTAGAGCGTGGGACAAAAGTGTTTTTTGCTTTTGTCCCACGCTCTCGCTAGTTATTTTTGTTTTGTTATTTCTATTTTGCTACTTCTACTTGTTCTGTGTTCTCTTCTTTTTTCTTTCTTTTTTCATCAACTAAGCTTGGTTTTGTAAAATGAAGGATACCCGCTGAAATAGCTGCTCCGACAATGATGGAAAGAGCGTACCACAATTTACCATTCACAACCGGTAAGATAATAAATCCTCCGTGAGGCACTAATGCTTCTACTCCTGTTGCCATCCCCATTGCACCACCTACAGCACTTCCGATAATAATTGCTGGCAGAACTCGTTTGATATCTTTTGCCGCAAACGGAATTGCGCCTTCTGTAATACCAATTAATGACATAAAGAATGCTGAAATTCCTAAATCTTTATCTTCAGCAGTATATTTTTTCCGGTCAATAAATGTCGAAATTGCCATAGCCAATGGTGGGATTGCACAGGCAATACGGTGGGCACCATTTGGTCCATACACACCTTCAGCCATCAATGCTAATGTAAAGGCAGTCGCTGTCTTGTTAATTGGTCCCCCCATATCAACTGCTGTCATTGCACCTAGAATCAATCCTAAAATAAGAGCACTACCACCCTGCATTTGACCAAGAACTTTAACCAACCAATCCATTGCTAAACCAATTGGTACAGAAATTACATAAATATAGAACATTCCAAGTACAAAAGTCGTAACTACTGGTACGATCAAGATAGGCATGATCGTTTTGATGGTAGAAGGAACTTTCCAAGTTTTGCACCAACGAACAAAATAACCTGCAGCAACACCCATAATCATGGCTCCAAGAAAACCGGTCTTGACTTGACCTTCACCGATTGGATTATTTGCTACAAACCCTAAAATCATTCCCGGAACTAGACCAGGTTTCCCTGCTAATGAATTTGCAATATACCCAGAAAGTAAAGGAATCATCATCGCAAAACCTGCAGCACCTAAATCATTTAAGTTTTGCATAAAAGGATTAGTGATCTCCATTCCGGTATCAGTTGCTTTCCCGGTAGCTAAAGCGACTGCCAGAAAGATCCCCCCGACAACAACTGATGGCAACATAAAAGAAACCCCTGTATTAAAGGCTTTTTGTAAGTCTTTAAAAATTTTATTCTCTTTTTTCATTTTTTTGAGTCTCCTTCTTTATAATTTTTCTGCTTCATCAATATATTTGGCAGGGTATTTGATCATATTACCAGGCTCTACGTTTAAGGTTTTCCCCATCTCTATTTTTTCTTCAAAACGTTCGCTATCCTCTACATCGATAGCAACTGCTAAAATTAACACGTCTGCTTGATCAATGTCTTCTTGTTCTAGCTGATTTTCAATTCCCATGCTACCTTGAGTTTCGACTTGGACTTCATGTCCGCGTTTTCGGCATTCTTTTTCGATCGCTTCTTGTGCCATATACGTATGAGCGATCCCTGTTGGACATGCTGTAACTGCTACTATTTTCATTCTAAATTCCTCCTTAAATTTCAATTGAACTCAACTGTTCATATATTTTATTTTTATCTGTTTCACTCAATAACTTATCTCTAAAATCATCATCTAGTAATTTCTTGCTTAATTGCGAGATAAATTTTAGATGCATCTTGCCTTCGCTATTTTGTGGAACACCAATCAAAAAGACGAGGCGAACCATTTCTTCATTTTCTTTTGTCCATTGAAAAGCTTTATTTACTCGTAAAAAGGCGATGAATGGATGCAATACAGCTTCGGTTTTCCCATGGGGAATCGCGATGTCATACCCGATCGCAGTCGGAACTTCAGACTCACGTTTTCTTACTGCTTGATACAGTTCATCTGCATCTTCGACATAGCCAACAAATTCAGCTGCCTCGACGATATGTCGGATCACTTCATCTTGATCAGCTAAATCACTATTTAATAAAATCAAATCCGGAGTAATAACTCCTTTATCACTTTTCTGAACATTCTCCACTTTAATCACTCCCAATTCTTCTATATAACATTTCATTTGTCGTTGAATCCCGCAATTGCTTTAAGTGCTCATTGTTATCAATGATGTTATAGATATCTGACAAAATATTCCGTGTCTGAAAGGTATCCTGTTTCGCAATACAAATTAGAAAAATCAAATCGACATAATATTTATTCCATTTAAATTTCTTTTTGTTTTTGACTACAACAATGATCGTTTTATTGACGTATGTCGAATTCCCGTGAGGGACAGCGGTGCCAGAAGGTAAATCAGTACCGCCCAACTCTTCACGCTCTAGGACTGTTTGTCTAAATGATGGACTTACGTAATTCCTCTGTATCAGTCTTTCACCGACTTGATCGATCAGCTCTTCTTTAGAAGAAAAGTTGGTATTTACATAAATAAGATCTTTCATAACAAATTTCATCAGATGATGCGCTCGAACAAATTCTAGAACCTTATTCTCAGACGCTGGAAGCGAGTTTGAATGCTTAATTCGTTCTATATCTTCTTTCGTTAAAAATGGTGAAACCAAAATAACTTCCTTTTTAGGAATATCTATCTTAATGGTTGAGATAATCATGTCATAGTCTTCAAGAGTCATCTGTTCCAATTCCGGCACAGAGGCTACTTCAAATGAGTCCAATGATGGTAAAACATTTTTGATTCGATTGATCAGCAGTTCCGAAGTTGCAATCCCCATTTGACAAACAATCAAGATTTTTCGATTTAATCGTGCGCGTTCGATTGCAGCTTGGAAATACATTGTCAAAAAGGCAATTTCATCCTCATTAAAACTAAGCCCTAATTCCCGTTCATATTCACTTAGTACCACCCAAATAACATTGAAGGTTAAAGAGAATTCGTTTTTTATTTGTAAGGTAAATGGGTTCTCCGTTTTGTTGTTCGTCCTTAAACGATAAATCATTGGGGGAATATGATTTTTTAACTGTTCCTCCAACTTTTGATCACTGGCAAAGTTGATATTCAGTGCAGCCGAAACTCTCGAAAGTAATTGTTCAACAATCACACTATCTATTTCTTCCTCTGGCAAAGGTTCAAAACGATTAGAGATCAGTTGCAATGATAAGTATTGAACATCTTCGTTCGTATAAGAAAACTCCAAACGTAATGCTGATTTATGCAACAAACGAACAGCACTTTCCTCAAAGAAAACTGTTGCCACATTGGCCTCAGATTTTTTTATTTCCTCGATGTGATGACCTTTGAAAACCCGAAAAACTAGAATAATAAAAATGTTCAAGATATTTTGCACATAATAGTCAGAAATAGCGTTTACATTTTCTCGAATATAGGTATACAAAATATTCGAGCAAGCACTGATCAAATTTTCGCCATAGTATGGACTTAACAATTTAATTTTTTCGGCAAAATCCTCATCATATAGTTCTGAATTATTAAGTAAATAGCGATTAAACTGTAGCAATGCTTTTTGGACGTCTTCCTCTGTCCCCAATAATGACGTGCCATGAACATCGCTGCACAGCTTGATACTTGATCCAACATTCAATATTTTCATAATGAATTCAAAATCTTTAATAATTGAAGTTTTACTCACCATAAATCTTTCCGATAAATGGTTGAAGCTAACCACCTTTTCATCGAATAACAAGATACTCATGATCTCAATTCTTCGGTTGAATGTATTGTAAAGATCATTTTCCTCTTTCTTATTCTCGATTCCCTCAACTTCCTTGAAACGTTTTAGCGCAATACCAACTCCGCGCTTTTTCTCAAGATATTCTCCCGAGCTCTGGAGATATTCTTCAATGATCCCTAATTCGCTGTGCGTCGTTCTTTTTGAAACACCCAATTTGCTTGCAAAATAATCGACTGTTTTAAAGTCACTTTGTCGCACTAATAACTCTAATAATTTTTTTTGTCTTTTTGTAAGCATGATGATAACCACTTCCTTACTATCCAAAATAAAGGCCTTAATCTTTTGATAGCGTTATCAGGATCGTAACCTTATTATAGATGTGCTTTAGAAAAAAGCATATTACAATTCATTGCAACAAGTCGATACAACATCTCACTTACTTGTTGCAGAAAAGGCACTTAAATAAATGTAAGTATTCCTTTAAATTCTCGAAAATAATATCAATCACATTGAAATCACGTTTATAAAACAACTTGATTTCCTATAGAACTTATAATCATATCATAACCTCAAAAAGATCAATTTGTTTTGATGTCTCATCTATTATTACTTAAAAAAAGGAAAACATTCATATATAAATTACCTTGCCTTATTTGCTTATCAAAACTCATCATTCCTACTTGATAAAGAACTATTATCCATAGACTCCCTTCGTACATCAGGTAATAAATAATAAAAAAACTGCCATTAAACAGGATCCATTCCCTGCTTAATGACAGTTTGCTTACTTCCGATACATCTTCAATTCCAAGAACAAATCATTATAGATGCCCAGATACTCAGCACCTAAGTTTTCATAGACTTCGAGGTGTTCCATTAATTCATCGGATGGATAGAATTGTTTGTCTTCGGTGATCTCGTCAGGCAGTAATGCCATGGCTTCTTGGTTAGGTGTGGAATAGCCGATGTATTCTGCGTTTTGTGCAGCGTTCTCGGGTTCTAGCATAAAGTTCAAGAAGGCGTAAGCACCGGCTTCGTTTTGTGAGGTCTTAGGAATGACCATATTATCAAACCACAGGTTGGAGCCTTCCGAAGGGATCACGTAATGAATGTGCTCGTTTTCGTACATCATGTCGGCTGCTTCCCCAGAAAATGTGACCGCAACCGATGCTTCTTCATTTGCCATGTACATCTTGATTTCATCTGCGACGATGGCTTTGATGTTTGGGGTCATGGTCCGTAGCTTATTGAATGCCTCTTGCAGCTGATCGTCGTCTTTGCTGTTTAGAGAATAGCCTAAGCTGTCCAAACCTAATCCCATCACTTCACGCGCGCCATCGATCAGCATGATGCTATTTGCTAATTCGGGTTTCCAAAGATCGTCCCATTGGGTGATCTCACCTTCATCAAAGAATTTATCGTTATAGACGATCCCCAGTGTTCCCCAGAAATAAGGGATGGAATATTGATTGCCTGGATCAAAACTCAAGTCCAAAAAGCGAGGGTCGATATTGTCTAACCCTTTGATTTTACTGTGATCCAATGGTTTTAAAAGATTTTGTTCCATCATTTTCTCAATCATGTATTCACTCGGTATGGCGATGTCATAGGACGTACCGCCTTGTTGGATCTTCGTGAACATCGCTTCATTTGAGTCAAAGGTTTCATAATTGACTTTGTAGCCAGTCTTTTCTTCAAACTTACTGATCAAATCAGGGTCAATGTAGTCGCCCCAGTTGTAGATGTTGACAACCTCAGCGCCTGCCATACCAGAGGAGCGTTCCAATTCACGGACACCAAAGAGCAAGATCAGGACGATCGCAACAATACCGATAATCAGAGATTGTAGTCGTTTCATCGCAGATTTGCCACCTCCACACGGCGGTTTTTACGCAATTTCTTCGCGCCGTTTTCTTTACTGATAAAGTAATAACCTACCACCAGGATCATGGAGAATAAGAAGACAAGTGTACTTAATGCATTGATTTCTAAACTGATTCCTTGACGTGCTCTAGAATAGATCTCTACCGATAAGGTACTAAAGCCATTGCCTGTCACAAAGAATGTCACGGCAAAATCATCGAGTGAATAAGTAAAGGCCATGAAATAGCCGGCGATGATGCCCGGTGTCAAGAAAGGCAAAATGATATTTTTAATGACTTGAAAATTATTCGCGCCTAAATCACGGGCAGCATCGATCATTGAATCGTTCATCTCTTGCAGTTTCGGCAAGACCATCAACACCACGATCGGGATACTAAAGGCGATATGCGAAAGCAATACGCTGAAAAAGCCTAAGCTAAACCCACGGAACAAGTTGCCGATCATCGTAAAGAAAATCAAGAAGCTGGCACCAATGATGACATCTGGTGAAACCAACAAAATATTATTCAAACTCAACAATGCCGTTCTCGTTCGGCGTTTGCGGGTATAGTAGATGCCCATCGCACCAAATGTGCCGATGATCGTTGCCAGTAATGCTGATAAAAATGCCAGCATAAAGGTGTTCAACACGATGATCATCAAGCGGGTATCTTGAAAGACGGATTGGTAATGTTCAAAAGTGAAACCCGTAAAAGCATTCATGGTGCCTCCTTCATTGAAGGAATAGAAAATCAAATAAAAGATCGGCACGTACAAAAGAATAAAGACGACGATCAGATAAAGATTCGACCAGCGAAATTTTTTCATTTACGTTGCCCTCCTTTTTTCTTTTCTCCCGTAAACAGCATCACGAGGAACATAGCGATGATCAAAATGACGCCGATGGTCGAACCCATGCCCCAGTTTTGGGTAACGAGAAAGTGCTGCTCGATCGCCGTACCAAGCGTGATCACGCGATTGCCCCCAATCAAACGGGTCAACATGAAGAGGGAGAGCGACGGAATGAAGACGGCTTGGACGCCGCTTTTCACACCGTTTAACGACAGAGGGAAAATCACTCGTCGAAACGTATCATAGCTGTTTGCCCCTAAATCGCGGCTGGCACTGATCAAAGAGGGATTCATTTCTTCTAAGGCATTAAAAATCGGCATGATCATAAAGGGCAGTTCGATATAGACGGCAACCGTCAAAAAGCTAAAGTCGGTAAACAAAATCTGCTTTGGTCCAACACCCATGATTTCTAGGAAGTTGTTGACACTGCCATGAATGCCGAAAATCCCAATAAACGCATAAGCTTTTAACAATAAGTTGACCCACGTTGGTAAGATGATCAACAGCAGCCATAAATCTTTGTGACGCAGCTTAGTTAAGAAATAGGCTGTCGGGTAGCTGATCACTAAGGTAATCAAGGTGATCAAAAAGGCATACCAAACCGAGTTTAAGGTCATGATCAAATATTTGCCAGAACCTAAGTAGCTTTGATAATTGACCAGCGAAAAGTTGCCGTTCATATCAAAAAAGGATTGGTAGATGATCAATAAGACTGGTGCAATAACAAATAGCAATAACCAAAAGACATAGGGTATCGCATAAAAACGACGCATTTTCGTCATTAGCTTTCCCTCCTAATCTTCGTAGCTCTCTAAACGAGCATCAAAATCTTCTTCGGACTCATTGAAACGCATGACGTGGATATCTTCTGGTTCAAAGGAAAGACCGATCTTGCTTCCTTCAGTGGCTTTTCTTGTAGAGTGAACCATCCATTCGTTGCCTTGTTCATCGTAACAAATGATTTCGTAATGCACGCCTCGGAACAATTGCGTGTCTACTTCAACGACCAGCTTGCCTTTTTCCGCCGTCGTCAAATTCAAATCTTCTGGACGGATCACGATCTCAACGGCTTCATTCGGCCGCATCCCGCCATCGACACATTCAAATTGCTTGCCGACAAATTCCACTAAGTTGTCTTCGATCATCGTACCTGTGACGATGTTGCTTTCACCGACAAAATCCGCCACAAAATGGTTGATTGGTTCATCGTAAATATCCACCGGTGTGCCGCTTTGGACGATCTTCCCTTTATTCATAACGAAAATCTCATCACTCATCGCCAACGCTTCTTCTTGGTCATGGGTGACAAAAATAAAGGTGATGCCTAGTCGCTGCTGCAATTCCCGCAGCTCGTATTGCATGTCGGTTCGCAATTTCAAATCCAATGCGGACAAGGGTTCATCAAGAAGCAATACTTTGGGCTCATTGACGATCGCTCGTGCGATTGCGACCCGTTGGCGTTGTCCTCCAGACATTTCGCTGATTTCACGATTCTCATAACCAGGAAGCTGCACTAGCCGCAACGCTTCTAAGACTTTTTTATTCACTTCATCTTTTGGTAATTTTTTGATTCGCAGACCAAATGCCACATTTTCAAAAACGTTCATATGTGGGAATAAGGCGTAATCTTGAAAGACAGTATTCACTTGCCGTTGATTGGCAGGAACGTCATTGATTCTTTGTCCATCAAAATAAACGTCGCCTTCTGTTGCGTCCGAAAAACCCGCAATGATGCGTAAGATGGTTGTTTTTCCACAACCTGAAGGACCTAACAATGTATAAAAGCGACCTTCTTCAATATCAAAACTCACTTTTTTCAAAACTGTTTCATCATCATCAAATCGCTTCACCACATTGTTGAATGAAATTATTGTTTTTCCCACACTCTTTCCTCCTGTACTATAAATAAGAATCTGTCACGACTACAAGCACACGGCTTTTTTTGCCCGCAATATTTTTTAATTGATGCGGCTCAGTCGCCTGATAATAAATCGATTGGCCTTTACGAGCCTTGTACTGCGTTTCTCCTAGTGTCAAGGCCACACTGCCCTCTAAGACATAGATAAATGTTTCTGCTAACGATGGTTCAAAGGTCTTGTATTCGCCCGCTTTATCAAAAGTCAGCAAGACTGGCTCCATTTCATTTTCATTGGAATCGGGAATCAGCCACTTCAATTCATAGCCATTTTCTTCATCATAATAAAGCGTGCTGTCTTCTTCGCGATAAACCACTTGATGCTGCGCATTTTCTTCTCGGAAAAATTCCTCTGGTGTCACGCCTAAAACTTCTAAGATCGTAAAAAAAGTTTCCATAGAAGGCGAACTCAAATCACGTTCCAACTGTGAGATATAGCCTTTCGTCAAATCGGTCCGCTCGCCTAATTCTTCTTGGGTCAAATTCTTTTGAACGCGCAAATTGCGCAGCTTCTCGCCAATCTCCATGTTCATTCCCCCTTTGATTGACACAACTTCAAATAAAAAAGTTTGCTATAAGTAAACTTCATGTTTAATTTCACTTTTTCTAGTATACAAATAATTGCAAAAAACACAAGCCTTTTTTCTTCATTTTTTTGAAATCTTTTCTCTCTGATCAAAAAAGGAGTGACGCTAAACGCTTGTATTATAAAGGAAAGGAGTGGCGGTCCCGTCATTTTCGCTTTTCAAAGGTTTAAAAGAACAACTTCTATTTTAACGAAGAAAAGGTAGATTTAATAATGATCTGTTTTTGCTGATTTTTTGATAAGAAGACCTGCCTTTTCTTGCTTCACTGGTTAAAAAAATAAAACTTATGGTATTATGAGTACAAACCATCAAAGGAGTGTCTGAAATGACGAATTTCTCTACCTTTCGTGTCATGAATGAACCAAATTTTACTGCTTCACTCGCAACTGCAACCCTTGACGAGCTGCCAGCAGGCGATGTGCTTGTCCGTGTTGATTACTCAGATGTCAATTACAAAGATGCCTTGGCAGCAAAAGAAAATGGCGGCGTGATCCGCACGTATCCGATGACGCCGGGAATCGATTTAGCAGGGGAAGTCGTGGACAGTCAGTCTGCTGATTTTGCCCCAGGCGACCAAGTCTTAGTGACAGGTTATGGCTTAGGGGTTTCTCACCCAGGCGGTTACAGTCAATTTCAACGGGTCCCAGCCGAGTGGCTCGTGAAACGTTCTGCTGGTTTTTCAGCAAAAGACAGTATGACCTATGGCACTGCTGGGTTCACAGCAGCTTTAGCGGTGCAAGAATTAGAACAGCTGCACTTAGCAAAAGACGCTGCTATTTTGGTGACAGGCGCTAGCGGTGGCGTCGGCAGTGTCAGCATTGCTTTATTGAAAAAACTGGGCTATACAAATATAGTGGCGCTATCTCGGAAAAACGATGCGCAATGGTTGTTGGACCTAGGCGCAGCAAAAATCATTAGTCCTGATGACGTGGTACCAGAAAAGGTCAAACCATTAGCAAAACAAACGTTTGCAGCGGTCATCGATACAGTTGGCGGTCCATTGCTTGCGGCAGTGCTTCCGCAAATCGCGTATGGGGGCGGTGCCTTCTTATGCGGCAATGCCGGTGGAATCAAAATCGAAACGACTGTCTTACCATTTATTTTGCGTGGGATTCGCGTAATTGGGATCGATTCGGTCAATGTTTCCCATGAGATCCGCTCGGCGTTATGGGAGAAATTAGCGGGTGAGTGGAATGTGATCGATCAGCTTTACACGAAAGCCATCACTTTGGAAGACTTGCCAGAAACATTGGCAGCTTTATTAGCTGGTACGCACCAAGGACGGACGATCGTTGAGGTGTCACAAGCGCAATGAGAATTTTGATTACGGCTGGTGGTACTTCCGAAAAAATCGATGATGTCCGTGCAATCACGAATCATTCCACGGGCTCACTTGGTCAAGCCATTGCCAAGGAATGGCTGCAATACCCTGAGGTGACCATCGATTACGTTACGACGAAAACTGCCAAACAACCGCCGACCGATCCACGCGTTACCTGTCATTTCATTGAAGGGACCACGGACTTGTTGGCGCAGTTGACCGATTTATTGACGACCCATTCGTATGCTGCTGTGATCCACAGTATGGCAGTCAGTGATTTCACCCCTGCTGCTCATTTTTCAGAAGCAGCGTTTTATGAAGCAATCAACGATGCCCTACCAGCTTATGACAACCAGGTCACTCCGGCATTGATGGCACACGTGCTCACACAATCTGAAACAACGGCAGGCAAAGTTTCTTCCAATACTGATCATTTGTTTTTAGTGTTGAAGAAAACCCCGAAAGTGATCCAAACCATCAAAGCATTACAGCCGACAACCTTATTAGTCGGATTCAAATTATTAGTAGACGTAGCGGAAGTCGAGTTGTTTGCGGTCGCACGAAAAAGTCTGCTAGCTAGCCAAGCGGATTATGTGTTGGCCAACGACTTGACGCAAATTTCTGGAAACCAGCATGTCGGACACCTTTTGACACAAGAAGGACAAATCGGGACTGGCCGCACAAAAGCTGAGATCGCAACCTTGATCGTTGACACATTACGCAATGACCTGCGTGCTTAGCTAGATGTTTTTTAGAAAAGGAGAAAGAAACATGAAACAAAAACACGTTCTGCTTGGCGTCAGCGGCAGTATCTCTGCATACAAAGCAGCCGACCTAACCAATGAATTAACCAAAAAGGGCTATGCAGTGGATGTCTTAATGACTCAAAACAGCACACAATTTATTACGCCTTTGACGTTACAGTCATTATCCAAACGCCCGATCCATGTCGATGTTATGCAAGAACGTCAACCAGATCGGATCAATCATATTGAACTAGCCAAACAAGCCGATCTTTTCTTGCTCGCCCCAGCCAGTGCCAACAGTATTGGCAAGCTGGCGCATGGGATAGCCGATGATTTGATCTCAACAGTTGCCTTAGCGTTGCCGTTATCCGTTCCCCGCTTGATTGCGCCAGCCATGAATACCGTCATGTACGAAAACCCGATTGTTCAAAGAAATTTGGGGATTTTGAAAGAAGTCGGCTTCCAAGAGATTGAACCCCGTGAAGCGTTACTGGCTTGCGGTGATTTCGGCAGAGGCGCATTAGCAGCAACAGAAACGATTCTCGAAAAAGCATTGACTGCTTTGGAAGTACGGAGTGTCTAACAATGAAAAAAATATCAACCTTTGAACTTGTCTTAACAGCTTTCTTTTTAGGAATCTTGATTCTTTTAGCATCGGTTCCCTTTCTTGGGTTTATTCCCTTAGGACCAATCAATGCGACAACGATGCATATTCCTGTGATCATCGCTTCTATTGTATTGGGCCCTCGGATCGGCGGCTTTTTAGGCGGCGCCTTTGGGATCATCAGTATGGTGCGTTCGACCTGGATCATCACCCCGCTTTCTTTTGTCTTCTCCCCTTTCGTACCGATTTATGGGAGTGATCAAGGAAGCTGGAAAGCGATCCTCGTAGCGTTGATTCCTCGTATTTTGATTGGTGTCGTTCCTTACTTTGTTTATAAAGGCTGTCAAAAAATCTGGAAAAACAAACAGCAAAGTCTTTCGCTACTGATTGCTGGTGTCGCTGGAGGCTTGACGAATACGATCCTGGTAATGAACTTGATCTACTTCTTGTTCCAGCAAGAATATGCGGAGGTTGTGGGGAAAGCTGGCAATGCTGTCTATGCAGCGATTTTGGGTGTAATCTTCGCCCAAGGTGTACCTGAAGCCATTGTAGCGGGAATCGCCACGATGGCAGTTGGAACCGTCCTTTTACGCTTAGTCATGAACCGCAAAAAAAATCGTATCTAAAAAAATAGCGACCGCCCAAAGTTAGCTTTTTGGCTAACTTAGGCGGTCGCTTCCCTTTTGAGTGTCTTATAAACTTTGTGTCACTTGGAGTGCTTCGACAAGCTCTTGATACTGCTCTTGGGTCAAATACTCTTCATAAAATGTCAGATAATCATCGATATCTGCTTGGGTCAAATAAGGCAGCTCTTGCTTGATTTGCAGCAGCAGTTCTTCAAACTCCTCATCCGTCAGCATATAAGAAGACCAATCATCGGCTTCATCATAGCTATCCCAGTACTCATCATCATAATCATTTTCATCCCCATCGTCATAGCTGTCATCCCAACCATAATCATAGGGAGAAAACAATTCTTCTGGGTCAATCAATTCTTCCGCTGTAGGGATTGCAACAGCAGTATCACTTTTCTTCCCTGTAAAAGTCACCGTGGCTCCGATAGTGGTTTGCAGCTCATCCGCTTGCACGAAGTGAAAAGCCATTTTCTGCTGATTTGTTTTCGTATTGACGGTCATGGCTAAGTCAAACTGCTCAACTTCTTCCAACATCGTTTCTAATTCGGCGACTTGATTTTGATCGGCGCCGTGTTCTTGAGCATAGGTTGCATAATCTGCCAATTCTTCTTTGGTAAACGTGTGGCTGATCGTATCTCCATCTCTTTTGAAAGCATCTGGTTCAAAGGTTTTCAAATAGTCTGCAAACGTCTCATTATGAAAAAGACTGTTCATCGTAAAGAGGTTTTCAGGCTCTTTTTCTGCTTCGGTTGTCCCCTCGCCGTCCTCTGCAAAAGTTCCTTCGCCAAAGTAAGAATCTAAGGTTTCTTGATCGATGCGCAGGTATTTGCCTTCATATTCCGCAGCGTCTGGTTTTGTCCCATAACTGTCACTACCAAATGCGCTGATATACCCTTGCAGTGTTTCATAGATTTCAGCTGACACATACGCTTCTTGTTTTTCTGGATCGACGATCAGCTTGATCGGCAGCTCCTGCCCCCCAAAAGCGACTGCCAGATTGAGTAAAATCGCTTTGGTTTCTTTGTCCTGGACGAAGTCCCCTTTAAATGACGAACCGACTAACTGTGACATCAACATGGAGGCATACCTATCGGCTTCTTGACCGTATTCGCTGCTGCTGCCCATCTCAAAGGTATCGATCGTCGCTTGGAATTCACCAGCATTCGCTGCTTGCTGATTCGTCAACTGTTCGGCAAACTGTTCTTGCGGTAATTTCGTACAACCACCGAAAAGAAAGGCGAACCCAACAAACAAAATGACGCGTCCCCACTTTTTCATCCTGCTCACTCCTTTTCGTTTATTGTACCGAAGACTGAGAAAGCTTACAAACCTAAGCTCTTTTTTATCAGCTCTCATAAAAAAAAGACTGCCCCTCAGGACAATCTTTTTGCTATTCTATTCTTCGCCGATGATTCGGACTTCTGTTTCTAAGGTGACATCAAAGGTTTCTTTGATGACTTGTTGGATATGAGCGATCAGTTCAACGTAATCCGTTGCAGTGGCTTGATCGACATTCACGATAAAGCCCGCATGTTTTTCCGAAATTTGGGCTCCGCCCCATTTCAATCCTTGTAAGCCTGCATCTTGGATCAGCTTGCCGGTAAAATGACCGACTGGACGTTTAAAGACACTCCCACAAGAGGGGTATTCTAGCGGTTGCTTCAATTGCCGCAATTCTGTCAGTTCATCCATCCGCTTTTTGATTTGCTCTTGATCGCCTTTTGCTAAATCAAAGCGACTGCTTAAAATGATCATCTTTTGCTCTTGTAATTTGCTATGACGATAAGCAAATTCCATTTCATCCTTGGTATAAGTCACGATTTGACCATTAGCCAGCAAAACGTCGCAGGACGCAAAGACATCTTGGATTTCGCCATCATAGGCGCCAGCATTCATAAAGACGGCACCGCCGACACTGCCAGGAATCCCGCAGGCAAATTCAAAACCAGTCAACGATTCATGCAAAGCGACATAGGTGGTATCGATCAACTTTGCTCCAGCATCGACGATCAAAGAAGTGCCGTCCACCACGATTTGGTTCATTTCTGATAGCATGATCACCACGCCGCGAATACCACCGTCACGGACGATCAAGTTGCTGGCATTTCCTAAGACGATCCAAGGAATCGCTTGTTCTCGGCAATAATCAAGCAGCTGTTTGGCTTCATCTGCTGTTTTGGGAAAAGCCAAAATGTCTGCCGGTCCACCAGTTTTTGTATACGTATAGTTCAATAAGGGTTCATCTTTTAATAAGGCAATTTCAGGGAATTGCGCAATCATCAAGTCTTTATTCACGAGAAGGTTTCCTTTCACAATAAACATCTCACTTATTTTAGCATGTTCAAGGAAAAGTTGCTACCTCTGGTGAATCAAAGAAAAGCTTAATGGTCGAATGACCCATAAGCGCCTCTTTTCGAATGACCTGATTAATAAAGAGTAAGCTTCAAAAAAAGTGTTTTGTTATTTCAGATAATCGTTCTTTCATCTCCGTAGTGACTTTATCGACTACTTCTAAGTTGCTGCGATGCAAGAAGTCCACACTGCAAATATGCTGACAAAGAATCGTCCCTTGAACTTTACTTTATTGTGTTTCGGTAACTGTTTGAAACGCATTCGATCGAGCAAATTTTTCTTCTACATATTTTTTGAGCTACTGATTGGCATCACTAAGATGGTATTGAAACTCTTGTTATAATAATCATTACTAACCACTACACACGGTCTTTTTTTGCCATTTCATTTCCTTTGGTGGGATTTAAGTCAATAAAAGAATATCTCCTTGCCTTACCATTCAATGTTCTCCTCACCTAAATCTTTTTCAAAAAACATCTCACCTGTGTCAAATTTTCCCATTTCTTCTATGATCGCTAATTCTTGTTTCCAAAAAGCTTCAAAAGAAGGTGCTGCTTTTTCGCCTCTTACCTTGATCTCACCTTCTGGGGTAAATTCAAAAATTACCTAGTGATTCTCTTTTAAGCCTAGTATTTGCCGCACACTTTTTGGAATAGTTATTTGATTTTTCGAAGTCATTTTCGCTGAAACTTGCGCTTTGATCGTCATGAAACTGCCCCCTTTTCAAAATGACTGTATCATAAAATGGAAGTAAGCGTAAGGAGCCATCGTTCCTTTTCCGTACTACAAACGAATTTTCTCTAGCATCCAAATTTAATCCTCATTCTTCCTCCTTGTTTTCCTCATTCCGCTCACTTGCTTTGCGCTTCTGGCTTTTTTAGGTAAAATGGGAGGCGTAGTGGAAAATAAGGAGGAGTCTCAATGAAATTTATTTCTTGGAATGTGAATGGTTTACGGGCCATCGTTAAAAAAAATTTTTCTGAAGTGTTTGAAGCCCTCGATGCTGATTTCTTTTGTTTACAAGAAACAAAGCTGCAAGAAGGTCAGATCGAATTGGATTTACCAGGCTATCATCAATACTGGAATTATGCGGAGAAGAAAGGCTATTCTGGCACAGCAATTTTCGCAAAAGAACCTGCACTATCGGTCCGTTATGGATTAGGAATCGAAGAACATGATACGGAAGGTCGCGTCATCACGCTGGAGTATCCTGAATTTTTCTTGATTACTTGCTACACACCGAATTCCCAAAATGAATTGCGCCGCTTGGATTATCGCATGACTTGGGAAGATGCCTTTTTGGCTTACTTGACTGAATTGAAACAACAAAAGCCAGTGATTCTCTGCGGTGATTTGAATGTTGCCCATAAAAATATCGACATCAAAAATTGGAAAACCAATCAAAAAAGTGCTGGGTTTACACCTGAAGAACGGGAAAAGTTTTCGACTCTTTTGGCTGCTGGCTTTACCGATACGTTCCGCTATTTCTATCCAGATGCAGAAGGTATTTATTCTTGGTGGAGCTACCGTTTCAACGCTCGCAAAAACAATGCTGGCTGGCGCATCGATTACTTTGTCGTTTCGGATGACTTAAATGAGCGCTTGCTAGACGCCAAGATCCATACAGATATCATTGGCAGTGACCATTGTCCGGTGGAACTGGATCTCAACTAACCGTAAGAAAACTTCAGTTTTTCTTAACGTTTGTTCGCTTTTCATTCTTTGATTTTGTGCTAGAATGGCAATGAGGTGAGTCTGATGAATTTTATCGCAATGGACTTTGAAACAGCAAATTATCAAAAGCATAGTGCCTGTTCCCTTGCACTAGTCATGGTACAAGATAGCAAAATCGTGGGCGAATATTACACATTGATCCAACCGGAAACGGAATTTTTTTGGAAAAACATTCAAATTCATGGCATCCGTCCAGAAGATGTACAAGAAGCGCCTAAGTTTCCTGACGTATGGAAACAAATCCAACAATATTATCAACTGAACAGTTTGATCGTTGCGCATAACGCTGGTTTTGATACTGGAGTTTTGGCGGGATGTCTTGATTATTATGGGTTGTCACAACCAAATTATCTTTCCTTATGCACGGTGCGAACGAGCCGCAAGCTGTATCCAGAATTTACGAACCACAAATTAAACACGGTTTGTGAGCAATTACAGATTCCTTTACTAAACCACCATGATGCACTAGAAGATAGTCGGGCATGTGCCCAAATCTTATTGCGTCAAGAAGAAGAATTTGGTATCGATCCATTAAAAAAATTGGTTTTAGTCAAATAAATAAGAACGTGCGTCCTAAAGTCAGCATTGCGCTAGCCTTTAGGACGCACGTTTTCATTTAAGGAAGGATTCATTTTAAGTCAGATCGATCCAATAATGACAGATTATAGCGCCATCTTCAGGATCAATGACTTTTTCTGTCAATTTACCACCGTTGTTTTCAATGACTTTGGCGGAGGCGCGATTGGCTTCTTCACAGGTTACTAACACGTTGTTCAAGCCAAATTGTTTGGCCTTTACCAATGACTGTGCCAACATTGCCGAGCCGATGCCTTGCTTTCGATGGTCTGGGTGCACTGAATACCCGATGTGTCCGCCAATTTGGCGCAAATACGCATTAAGTGTCAGACGCAGATTCAAGAGACCGACCACTTTTTGATCTTGGATAGCCAGATAGGTACGGGCGGGAACGAATCCTTCTGGTACCGTTTCTGCTGTTTTAAAATCCACCAATCCCTCTAGCCAGTCTTTGGCTGTGGGACTTTCTACAAGTCCTGCCCCACCATGGATGACTTCTTGATTCTTCTCGAAGGCTTGCCGATACGCTTCGATTTGATCGCAGTCTGCGATCGTCGGTTCCCGAAACTCCATTTCCTTCACTCCTTTTTTATGATTCAAAAAGACGTGCCATCATCAAGACGTCAACTTTTTGCCCCTCGCGGGTTTGCACCGCTTCTTTCATACAGCCTTCTGTTAAAAAACCAAATTTTTGATACAGATGGATCGCCCGTAAATTTCTCGCTTGAACGGTCAACTCGATGCGGGTCAATTCGCCAACTTCTACTACCCAGTCCAGTAATTCTTCAATCAGGAGCGAACCTAAGCCTAAGCCCCAATAGTCTTTTAAAATCGAGATACCGATCTCCCCGACATGGGCTAATTGCCACTCTTCATGGCCTTTGACTGATGCCATGGCGATCAATTGTTCTTGATCAAATGCCAACAACAGCAAATAGTCGTCCCGTTCATAGATAGCGTCCAGCTGTTCTGCCAATAAGGCTTCTGGCAACGCCAAGCCGCTTTCGTCCATCAAAAGAAAATCCGTTTCTTCTCCTAGCTGTTGACTGACTGCTAACACAGCTTTGGCATCAGCACCCGTGGCTTCTTTGATCTGTAATTGGATCTCACTCATGGGCTGCCTGCCATTTTGTTGTGATCCGTTGCAAAAAGGCGGTTGCTTTGGTGCCATATGCATGACATTTCACAAGACGTTTTTGTTCATCTGTATCATCTTTTTCCAAAATCAGTTCTAAATAATCCTCTGGCAGGGAGGCTTCTAAGAGATTGCCCCATTCGATCACACACAAGCCATCCCCTTCGAAATAATCATCCAGTCCTAAATCTTCTGCACCGTATTCCACCCGATAGACATCCATATGATACAGCGGTAGCCGCCCATTGGTATATTCACGAATGATCGTATAGGTCGGACTTTTGATCAGTTGCTCGATTCCTAGCCCCAAGGCGATGCCTTTCGTCAAGGTTGTTTTGCCAGCACCTAAATCGCCCGTCAATACCAGATTATCCCCTGGCTCGGCTGCCTCTCCAATGATTTTTGCAAATGCTGCGGTTGCTTCTAAGTCGTTAATGGTAAACATAGTCCCCATCCTTTGATCAATCTAATTTACTAGTTGCTAGTATAGCTTGTTTTTCAAGGAATTGTAAAGAAGGAGCTTAGGGAAAATTTCCCGACGATCACTGGATCGTTGCTTTTGCGCACACTTCCTCCTTTGCTGCCCTCAACTTTCCAAGAGCAAAACAAAAAACTGATCCTCAAGAGATCAGTTTTTCATAAGTGCAGCGATTGGCTGCTTATTTTTCCATTAGTGTTTGTGCCGCAGTAATGATTGATAATTTGTAGACATCTTCTTCATTTGAACCACGAGACAAATCAGAGATTGGTTTGTTCAATCCTTGTAAGATTGGTCCAATCGCTTCAAAGTTACCGAAACGTTGGGCGATCTTGTAACCAATGTTTCCTGATTGTAAATCTGGGAAAACAAAGACGGTTGCTTTACCTGCTACTTCAGATTCAGGAGCTTTCAATTGCGCAACTGCTGAGATATACGCAGCATCGAATTGCAATTCTCCATCGATTTGGTATTCTGGTGCCAATTCTTTGGCGATTTTTGTTGCTTCAACGACTTTATCTACTTCTGGTGCTTTCGCAGACCCTTTCGTTGAGAAGCTTAACATAGCAACTTTTGGATCGATTTCAAATAATTCAGCGGTTTTCGCTGAGTCAACAGCGATTTCTGCCAATTCTTGTGCAGTTGGGTTTACATTGATGGCACAGTCTGAGAACAAGTATTTTTCTTGGTCACGACCACGAACCATTAAGAAAGCACCACTTGTACGGCTCACACCTGGTTTTGTTTTGATGATTTGTAAAGCGGGTCTTACTGTATCACCCGTAGAATGGATCGCTCCTGAAACCATTCCTTCAGTAATGCCCATGTAAGTCAACATTGTACCGAAATAGTTGACATCTTTTAAGATTTCTTCTGCTTGTTCTTTCGTTGCTTTGCCGTTGCGGCGTTCCACAAAAGCTTCAACCATTTCATCCCAACGATCATAATTTTCAGGATCTAAAATTTCAAAGTTTGATACGTTGATTCCGCGAGCTTCCGCTGCTTTTTCGATTTCAACCGGGTTACCGATCAAAACAGGTTCAATTAATTCTTCTGAACGTAAACGGCTAGCAGCACCTAGGATACGAGGATCTGTTGCTTCAGGAAAAACGATTTTGATATGACGACGCACGATTTTAAATTTTAAACTTTCGAATAATTCCACGGGTAAAGACCTCCAGTTTTTTTATACCCTTCCATTGTACAATAATTGCGAAAAAAAGAACAGATAAAAATCCTGTATTAGTCGATTATTTTAAATATCGTTACCTTTTTCACAAGTTTACTCATTCTAAATAACACAGTTTTACAACTGTGTTATTTTTTCTGGCAACGCCCAGGAAATCGGTTCTTCCCCTAACGCCAGCAATGCTTGATTGATCTTAGAAAAAGGCTTCGAACCAAAGAATCCTCGATGCGCTGATAACGGACTTGGATGAGGCGCTGTTATAATAATATGTTTGCTAGTATCTAGCAAAGCGGCTTTCTTTTGGGCGGGTTTGCCCCAAAGCACAAAAATGACCGGTTCTTCTCGTTGATTCAATTTTTCGATGATCGTATCAGTCAGCTGCTCCCAGCCATGCCCGTGATGTGAATAGGCTTGCCCTTCACGTACTGTCAACACGGTATTCAACAATAAGACCCCTTGTTGCGCCCAAGGTACGAGATAACCGTGGGACACAGGTGGAATCCCTAAGTCATCAGCTAATTCTTTGTAAATATTCCGCAACGAAGGCGGTATTTTGACCCCAGGCTGTACGGAAAACGACAGTCCGTGGGCTTGGTGAGGGCCATGATAAGGATCTTGACCTAAGATGACAACTTTTACGTCATGGTATGGTGTCAGTTTTAAGGCTTCATAAATATGATCCATTGCTGGATGGATCGTTTGCTGGGCATATTCTTGTTTCAAGAAAGTCCGCAGTTGTTGGTAGTACGGCTGCTCAAATGATTCCTGCAATTGTTCTTGCCAATCATTGTCCAATAGTCGTTTCATGGCGAATCTCCTTTGTTTTCTTCTAGGATAACAAATCCCTCCCCTTAGAAACAAGAATTACTCTTCGAAAGAAAAAAAATGCGCGATTTATGGTACACTATTTGTAGAAACGATTAAGAAAGGACGCTGACAATGATCAAATTAATTGCTTCTGATATGGATGGTACGCTTTTAAATGCTAGTATGCAGATTTCAGAAGAAAATATCCAAGCAATCAAATATGCCCAATCCAAAGGAATCGAATTTATGGTCGCAACTGGCCGTAACCGCAAAGAGGCTTTGCCGCCGCTGCAAGAAGCCGGGATCGACTGTGCAATGATCACCTTGAATGGTGCCCAAGTCTACGACGAAGCGGGTAATTCATTATTTACTGTGCCGATCAGCCATGATCAAACTCGTTCGTTGATCGACCTACTCAAAGAAAACGACATCTATTTTGAGATCTCCACGAGCAACGGGATCTATTCGGAAAGCCAAACACGTCGGATCGAAAATTTTGCGATCCACACGGCAGAAGCAATGCCCCATTTAACCCATAAGATGGCGATTGCTATGACAGCAGCCCGTTTGGAATTTTTACCGATCAATTATGTCGATGATTTCAGTGAGTTGTTTTCGATCGAAGAATTAGAATTTTTGAAAGTGATCTGCTTCCATCAAGATGGTGCGCGGGTATTGGGTCCTATCACGAAAATCATCGATGGGTACGGCGATCTAGTGGTGACTTCTTCTGGACAAAACAATATTGAGATCAACCACCGAAACGCGCAAAAAGGAATCGCAGTGGCGCATGTCGCTAAGGATCGGATGATCTCACTGGAGGAAGTGATGACGATCGGTGACAACTTAAATGACGTAAGTATGCTGCAACTGGCAGGCGTTAGTTTTGCAATGGGAAATGGCGAGTTAGAGGTAAAAGAAGCCGCGAAGTATTTGACGGACACCAATATTGAGTCTGGTGTCGGCAAAGCGATCGTTCGGGCAATTGATGAAAATCTTTAAATCACGCAGCTTTTTGGGGATACATGAGGAGGCGTAAGTATGTCAGAATTTTTCATCCAAGACAGACAACTTAGCAGAGTCACACGCACCATTGTCAAAGATGAAACAGGCAAATCACTGTTTTTAATGGTGGGCCGTTGGGGAACTAAGGGCGATGCTCTTTCCCTTTACCGCTTGAATGGGCAAATGGTTGCTAGTATCAAACAAATCAGTTTTACTTTTGGTACGCGCTTTGAGATCTACAAAGACTTTGAGAAAGTCGGTACACTGCAGAAAATCTTTAACTGGCCGGGTGATTTCTACTATATCCAGCAGCTTCACTGGGCGGTCCACGGCGATATCTACAATCATCGCTATGGGATCCATCATTTCAATAAAAAGATCATGGAAATGGATAAGGCGACCTTATTGACGGGGGATTATTATGTACTGGATGTCGTTGATGATCGGGATGCACCGGTCTGCATCTGTATCGCTGCCGTCATGGATTACTGGCTGTACAATCGGCACCGCAAGAAAGACCATCCTCTTGAGCTTCGACTAACAAATGGAACCAGCTGAAAAATCAGCTGGTTCTTTTTTGCATATGGTCGTATAGGTGGCCACTGATCTCTCTTTGGGCCACGACTTCAAAACCATGTTTTTCATAGAGCCGCTTCGCATGGGGATTTGCTCGATCCACACTCAAGCCGATCACCTCATAGCCATCTCTAGAAGCAATTTTCGGCAACGCTTCTAATAAGGCTGAGCCGACACCTTTGCCGCGAAATTTCTCAGCCACACAGATGGTATCTAAGTACCATTCATTTGGTAAGGTTTCTTCATCGATAAACAGCTTCATGTCTTTACTCAAACCGTACTGTTCCAGCACTTTATCTAGAGGCTGATCGATCGTCGCCTCTTCTTTGTCTGGGTATCCAAAGGCGACCCCAGCAACCTCCCCGTCGATCTCATTGACCAACGCACGGCGAAAGCCGTAACGATAGTCGGGTTCTAGCATGGCATCTGCCAAGATCTCTAAGGTCTTTGCTTCACCGATCTCTTTGACAAACGGCAATTCCATATCCTTTAAAATGACTAAAACGAGTTCAGCCATGACAAAGCGATCTTCTTTTTTTGCAAATCTTATCACGTTTTCTCCTCCTTACTTCTATACATAGAATAACAATTCTCTCAAGAAAAACCAAGTTGAATCGACAAAGGATCCACACAAAGTTTTCCTTATTTATTCCTGCAATTCCAACGGCAAGCCGTCTGGATCTTGGAAAAAGGTCATTTTCTTATTCGTAAAGGTATCGAAACGAATCGGTTCACACGCAATTCCTTTGGCGGCTAACTTTGCCACGACTGCTTCAATATTTTCCACCGCAAATGCCAAATGCCGCAAGCCAGCTGCTTCGGGGAAACTTGGTCTTGCTGGTGGGTTTTCCACCACAAACAGTTCTATTTCTGATTCCCCAAAGCGCAGGTCGATTTTTACATCTTTCTTTTCTGGGCGCGCATGTTCACGAATCACTTCAAAGCCTAATTTCTCTACATAAAATTCTTTGGTCTGCTGGTAATCACTGGCGATGATCGCCACATGATGCATTTTTGAAAACATTATTGCCACTCCTTTGTATTGGACTCCTCTCTCAGTGTAAAGCCTTTGGCTGCATTTTACTAGAAAAGACTGCCGAAGTTCTCCTCTTTTCATAAATGGTTTCTGTTATACTAGAAAGCGGAAGGTGATGAAAAAAATGAAACTACTTTATATTTCAATCTCTGGAAATACCCGTGCATTCGTCAACCGCTTGTTGGCCTATGCGGATCAGCAAGACACTCCGAGTACTTGGGAAGCCAAAGAAATTCATGACAACAGTGTGTTTGAACAAGAAGACGAACCTTATGTGGTTTTTGTCCCTACCTATTTAGAAGGTGGAAATGGCGTCGATAACGGCGATCAGGAGATTCTCACAGAAACCATGCGGGAATACATTGACTATGAAAACAACGCAGCTCTTTGCTTAGGCGTGATCGGCAGTGGCAACAAAAACTTCAATTATCAATATTGCTTGACCGCAATGCAATATGCGGAGCAATTTTCGTTCCCGTTCTTAGCGGATTTCGAGCTGCGAGGAACGACCCAAGATATTGAACGGATCTATGCTTGTTTGAAAGAAATTGATCCTGCCCACAGCAACACTTAACTTTAGCCAGAATTCATTAGCCATTAGGAGGACTTTTGCATATGGAACCACAAACGATGGTCATTTTGATCATACTCGCCAGCATTCTCATCTTGACCGCATTAGATATCTGGAATCGATACAAAGTACGCCGTTACGTTCGGCTTGCTTGGGGAAAGCTTCCCCGTCAGCCCCGCTTTGATAAAGAAGCGAGTTTGAAAAAGGCTTGGCTGACTGAGAAGAAGTTTCACGATTTTGATAGCGAGGTCGATGACATCACTTGGTATGACTTGGATGGCTTTTCGTTGTTTGAGTCCATTAATCTGACGTTTTCCAGTGTTGGTTCAGAAGCATTGTACCAGCAATTACGCAATTTTCGCTTCAAGACGGACAAACAGCTGACCAAATTGATCGACTTTTTTGCTGCTGACAGTGCCGCACGCGAACAATCCCAATATACGTTTGCTCGTTTAGGAAAACAAGATGATAATTTTTCGAAAGCCTACTTGGCCAATGAAGCTGCGCAATCGATCGGCTCTCTGCCGTTCTTTGTCTTTTTAGGTGTGCTGCCGTTAGTCGGCATCTTGCTGCTCCTGCTGGGGTTTGTCCAAGGCATCCTGTTGACGTTGGTTAGTGTCGTTTTCAATACGATCTATTACTCCATCAAAAAAGCCAAGCTGGAAACAGAACTGAACAGCATGCGCTATTTGGTTCAAACGATTGCCTGTGGCAGTCAGATCGCTAAAATCAACACGCCCCTCCAAGATGAGATCAAACAATCCTTGGCACCATTAAAAAAGATCACTCGTTTCGCCTTTTCGTTTCGTGCCAAAAACGGCAGCGAAGGAGACATGTTGTTTGAATACATCAATATCATTTTTATGCTGCCGTTTATTTCCTATCAAACGGTCACTACTACCCTGGCAAAGCACCAACAAGCAGCCATCGATCTGTGGAATTTGCTGGGAAAATTGGAAGTCGCAGCCGCCATTTTAAATTTTCGCACGTATATGCCCATCACTTGCCTACCGACCTTCCAAACAAGCGGAGGTGTACAAGCAACGGGTACGTATCACCCGCTTCTAAGTGAAGCAGTCATGAATGATGTTGCTTGGACCCACAATACCCTCGTGACTGGCTCCAATGCCTCGGGCAAATCGACGTATGTCAAAAGCATCGCCATCAATTGCATCTTGGCACAAACGATCCAGACAGCAGTTGCCGAAACCTTTACGATGGTTCCCGGTCACGTCATTACCTCGATGGCTGTCGAAGATGATTTATTTGAAGGCGACAGCTATTTCGTAGCAGAGATCAAATCCATCAAACGCCTACTAGACACCGTTGCCACAAACCAGCGCTGCTATTGTTTTGTTGATGAGATTTTAAAAGGAACCAATACGGTGGAACGGATCGCTGCTTCTGCCAGCATCATCCATTGGCTGCGAGCCTACCCATCATTGGCATTTGTCGCCACTCATGATATTGAGCTGACTGAAATATTGAAAAATGACTGCTGCAACATTCATTTTTCTGAACAAGTCACGGAAGATGACGGCATCTCCTTTGATTACAAGGTCAAATCCGGTCCTGCCTTGAGCCGCAATGCAATCGCCCTCTTAAAAGTCATGGGCTACCCTGAAACGATCGTTCAAGACGCCTATGCCGCCGCCAATGATTTTGATCAAAACCGTAAATGGCAGGATTTATAACTTCATACAAACAAAAGCGCCTTATCCTGTGACTAACACTGGGATAAGGCGCTATTTTACGTTTCAGTTAGTCAAACAAACCAGTCGTTAAACTGTATTGCTCTCCTTGTAACACATCGTATTGGATCAAATTGTAGGCATCATAGATTTCTTGGGCTTCTTGATCCAATGCAAGGGTCGTCTGCCATTGCCCGCCTTGATAGTATTGACCCATTTCAAAAGCTGGCAGCTCATCTTGCAAGGCCAATAACAACTGGTAAAACCCGCTCGTTGGTTGGTCACTGGCTTCTAATAGGTTCGGCGCAAAGTAAAAGGGACTTGTTACAGGTACATCTTCTGGGGCAAAATTTCCTTGCGAATCGACCATCAAAAACTCCGTTTCATGCAGGGCAGCCGTTTCATTTTGCTCCTTGATCTCATCGGCATAAATGCCTGGTAAATGATCCCCCCAAAAGACGACCAGCGTTCGCCGATCCAGCTGCTCTAATTCAGCTACAAAGTTTTTCAATGCTGTACTGCTGTAGGAGATATCCTGCAGGTAGTTTTCCAAAGAAGCCATATTGCCCGGACCGCTTGCTTGGTAATTCAAGGTATCGTATTTACCAGCATACGGCATATGGGTCTGCATCGTCACTAAATGGACAAATTGCGGTTGCTGATCGTTTTCCAACAATGCCAGCACTTCTTTGTAGGCCGCCTCATCAGAAATATAAGGATTATTTTCGATTTTGTCGGTATAGGTCATCGTCTCTTGATCGATAAACTGTTCAAACCCCATCACGCCATAGACATCCTTGCGTTTGTACATCGATGTATCGTAAGGATGGATCGCCGTTGCCGTATACCCTGATTGTTCCAAGAAAGAAACCAAGGATGGCAGTTGCGTCAATTTCGGCACCAGCATCGTGTAAGGCGTCGTCATTTGCGGATTCAATAGGCCCATGGCAAAACCAGTCAGCGCTTCAAACTCGATGTTTGCCGTACCGCCTCCATAATTTTGCGAAAGCATTTTTCCACTGATGGTTTGATCGGCGACGTGGTAATAGTCTTTCAACGGATCGCCGGTGATCGACAAGCCATTTAAATGGCTCGGGTCGGAAAAGCTCTCGCTCATCACATAGACGATATTTGGTGCTTCACTTTCACGGTCTTGATTTTTCTCCGCAGCCTGTGCATTGTAGGTGTCCGCAATCGCTTGGATCGCTTCTTTTGAATACCCCTCAGGCTTCGTCATGGCATCTACCCGCAGGTTGTACAAAAACCCACCGATGAATCCCGTATTGTAGTAGTTCATTTTTTGTGAATACGGAATCCAGAGCGCCGTCTGATTGTAGGCTTTGCGTAAAAGGTTGTTGCTGTCATTGAAGTGAGAAACATAGACTAAGCCCAGCGAGCATACGACCAGCACCGCTCCTCGCATCACTTGCAAACGCAGGTTTAATTTGCGGCTGCGATAGATACTCCAGCCGATCGCTCCGATCGCCGCCAGAGCGAAGAGGATGGCTAAGAAAAAGGCGCCATTGCCGATCATGGTTCGAAGAAGATCGAATTGAGTGACCATCTTTAAATCATCGGGATAGATTGGTTCTTGGCGATAGACCATCTTTGTGTGGTTGGCATATCCTAAGATTCCGATGACGACACTATAAAAGACGCCTCCGATCAGTACCGAACCTGCCAAGCTGGCAAACACCCCATACACCAGCAGTAGCACCCCACAAGCCAAGAAAAACTTTGCTGTATGCCACGAAAAGGCAAATTTCAGAGCTAATTCAACGGAAAGATTGTTTTGACACCATTGCAAATATAAATTACTGAAAATGATCAACAGGACGATGGCGATGCCTTTTAATGCGATCTTCAGATAAGGATGGCTATTTATTTTCACGAAGGAACATTCCTCCTTTTCTACACATTCTAGGTACCCTCGTATTTTATGCTTTCGAGGCAAGAAAGTAAAGCCGAGGTAAGAAGCTTTTGTTATTTTTAAAGAAAGCAAGCCTCATAAAAAAAGAGTCTAAGGTTTCTTGCCCCTAGACTCTTCTTTCTATCCGAATGGAACTCAATCATTGGTTTCGTTTATTTCCAAAAATCATCAAAAATCGTGACTGGCAAGTGGCGTTTGTGTTGCGTTTTGTTCCACCAGTTTTCAATGGTTTGTTGGGCTTCAGCCGAAATTTCCTTGCCTTCTAAATAGTCATCGATGTCGTTGTAGGTCACTCCTAAAGCTGCTTCATCTGCCACTAAAGGTTTGCCATCTTCCAAGTCCGCAGTTGGGACTTTTGTATACAACGCTTCTGGCGCGCCTAAGTATTGCAAGAGTTGACGGCCTTGGCGTTTATTCAAACGAAATAGTGGTAAAATATCGGCTCCGCCATCCCCGTACTTCGTAAAGAAGCCGGTGATGTTTTCCGCAGCATGATCTGTTCCCAGAACAGCCCCTGCTTTTTCACCCGCAATGGCATATTGCGTGATCATCCGTTGACGGGCTTTGATATTGCCTTTGTTAAAGTCGGAAACCGCTAACCCTGCTTCTTCCACCGCTTGTACTTGCGCATCGACGGCGGCTTTGATGTTTACCCGCAGCTCAATGTCTGGTTGGATAAACGCTAGCGCTTTTTTGGCATCTTCTTCGTCTGCTTGTTCCCCATAAGGTAAGCGTACCCCTATGAACTGATAGTTAGGATTCCCAGTTTCGCTGCGCATTTCCTCCATCGTCAATTGCGCAAGCCGTCCAGCTAACGTCGAATCTTGTCCACCACTGATCCCCAAGACAAACGTATGCAAGAACGGATTCTTTTGCAGATACGCCTTTAAAAAATCAATACTCTTACGAACTTCTTCTTTCGGGTCGATGGTCGGTAAGACTCCTAATTCTTTGATAATTTCTTGTTGCATGGTCATAGAAACGCCTCCTCTTATTTTTTGAAGCAGCTGACTGATCCTAGGACCAGCGCAGTTGCGGATTACAAAATCGCGCCATTGGTTTGTTTGCGTACTTTTTCAATCGTGCGCATTTTATGATCCCAGCATTCTTGCGAAAGATCGACTGGGTATTTCTGTGGGTTCAAGTCACGTTTGTACTCGTCCCAAAGGGAGTCCAAGCAATTCGTCGCATAGGCTTTGATGTGTTCTAAGTCAGGCACTTGATACACTTGCTGGCCATCCACAAAGATGTCTTGCAATAATGGTCGCGCATCAAAGTTCGTCACTGTTTTGTTGATAAAGGTATGAACAGGATGGAACATGAACAGTTCGTCTTCTGCTTGTGGATTTTCTTCCCATAGCGTGACATAATCGCCTTCTGACTTGCCGTCAGATTTACGGGTGATCCGCCAAACTTGTTTTTTCCCAGGAGTCGAAACCTTTTCAGCATTGCTGGATAATTTGATGGTGTCGATCATTTCTCCCTGCTCATTTTCGATGGCCACCAGTTTATAAACCGCGCCTAATGCCGGTTGATCGTAAGCGGTGATCAGCTTGGTGCCGACACCCCACACATCGATTTTCGCCTTTTGCATTTTCAAGCTTAGAATCGTATTTTCGTCTAGATCATTGGAAGCATAGACTTTGGCTTCCGTGAATCCCGCTTCATCCAGCTGTTCACGGACTTTTTTCGAGATATACGCCATATCGCCGCTGTCGATCCGCACACCTAAGAAATTGATCTTATCCCCCATCTCTTTGGCCACACGAATCGCATTTGGCACACCTAAGCGCAATGTATCATAGGTATCGACTAAGAATACGCAATCTTTGTGGGTTTGGGCATATGCCATAAATGCATCATAGTCATTGCCGTAGGATTGCACGAGGGAATGGGCGTGGGTTCCGCTGGCTGGGATGCCAAAAATCTTCCCTGCCCGCACATTACTCGTCGCATCTGCTCCGCCAATATAAGCCGCTCGGGTCCCCCAAATGGCTGCATCCAATTCTTGTGCCCGTCGTGAACCAAATTCCAACAAGGGATCCGTGCCGATCACGGATTTGATGCGGGCCGCTTTCGTGGCGATCAGTGTTTGGAAATTGACCATATTCAGTAACGCCGTTTCGATCAACTGTGCTTGTGCCAACGGCCCTTCTACTTGAATGATCGGTTCATTGTTGAAGACTAAATCGCCTTCTAACGCAGAACGAACGGTACAAGCAAACTTGAACTCCTTTAGATACTCTAAAAAGGCTTCTGGATAGCCGCCGATTTCTCGCAAGTAGGCAATATCCGTTTCTGAAAAGGATAAATCGTTCAAATAGTCGATCAATCGTTCCAGACCGGCAAAGATCGCATAGCCGTTTTCAAAAGGCATGTCACGGAAATAGCATTCAAACACCGCATTACGATCGGCTCTGCCTAACTCCCAATAGGTTTGCATCATGTTGATTTGGTAGAGATCGGTGTGCAGCGTCAAGCTGTCATCTTTAAATAATTTCTGCATGTTCTTACTCCCTCTAGCTTACTTCTTCTCATTATAGCAAAAAAAACACAAAAGACAGAAAATCTTGTTTTTTTCAAAAAAAAGTTGGGTTTTTGCTAGTACAAGGCAATCCATCTGAGAACAAATTGCTCAAAAGCATGGGTCAGCCTCCTACTTATTGGCGCATCATTCCTGCGCGCGTATAAGGTCGCCCCTTTGTTCAACGTTTGATTGCTCTTGCAACGTGCATGTCCCAACTTCTTTCAACTACTATTCTTTCACAGGCAATTGAACAAGAATGACATCTTTCCTCGGTTTAGAAAAGGTGATGCCTCTTGCTTCCATTTCTTTACGAATATTAACATTGACGGTCACGTCTTTGCGATCGACCTTCAGCAAACGATGAATCGCTGTGTCGACTTCTTCCCGACTGATTTTCTTTTTATTGTTGATCAATACTAAAGAAATCGTATCAAAACTATCCACATAGAGAATCTGCGTCCGATCAAGCGAGTACAATTTATAGTATTTGATCGCTATTTTGTCGAATAGATACTTGGAGATGTTCGGGTAAAAAGTTTCCATATTTAGATTTTGGTTTACTGGGGTTTCAATCAACTTCATGCACAACATCCTCTCTCGAAACTAATTCTGTTAAAATAAAGCGGCCAACACCGCCGTCTTCCGCGCGCTCAATGGTTCGATCACAAACTGCTTTGATCGCTGGGCTGGCATTTGCTACAGCCAAAGAAACATCCACCGCTTCAAACATCGCAAGGTCATTTTCACCATCACCGATCCCGTAGCTTTTGGCAGCGGGAAAAGCTTCTAAAAAGGAACGGATCGCGGCACCTTTGGTCGCCAATGGATCAACGATCTCCAGTGTTTGGACAAAGGATTGAAAAATCGCAGCCGTTTCTGATTGGATCATCGCCCGCAGCCGTTCTCTTTTTTCGTCTGACGCTTCCATCAGTTCGATTTTGATGACCTTTATCTCTGGATGTTCCTTCATAAACTGCAGCACGTCGTCTTTATGAAGACATTCGTTGTAAAAGAACTCATATTTGTAGTCAGCGATGATTTGTCCTCGCTCCCCTAACTCCGCGAGTAACTGCTTGCGGCTTTCTTGAAACTGCGCTTCATACAAATGCGCTTGTGGGGAAATGATGCCATGGTCAGTATGTAAGAAATAAAAAACCTCTTCTGTTTCTAAGATACCAATCACTTGCGCCAATGTCTTATAGGGCAAGGTATGCGTCAAAACAGGCGCTTCTCCTTTTACCATCAGACCAGCGCCGTTTCCAAAAATCACATCGCAGGAAAGGCCTTCTTCCGCCATCATATCTTGAACAAGCTCAAATCCTCGCCCTGTGACAAACACAAAGTGATCCCCTTGGGCTTGCAAACAACGGATGGCTTCTTTATTGATCTCATGAATCGGGTGCCCCATTTCTTGGAACGTCCCATCAATATCAGAAAAAACTATTTGCATCTTATCTTCCTTTCTTTGTTATAATTATAGCACATTTTAAAAAACGCAAAAAAATTTTCTTGACTTTGTCGTTACGTCAACCTTTAGGATACAGGTGTAAGGAGGGAAAAGCCGATGGAATATACGATCAGTGCCTTAGCTAAACTGTCAGGAGTCAGCAGCCGTACCCTGCGGTATTATGATCAGATCAAGTTGTTACAACCGCAACGCACCAACTCAGCTGGTTACCGTATCTACGGGAGACAGGAAGTCGATCGCCTACAGCAGATTTTATATTTTAAGTCTTTTGGGCTGTCATTAGAAACAATCCGCGGAATCTTGGATGAGCCACAGGAATCGATCCAAACAGTCTTGTTGCAGCATTACCAACAGCTTTTACAAGAGCGAGCAGCCCTGGACAGTCTTTTGACCACCTTAGCGCAAACAATTGATTATTATGAAGGAGAAAAGACGATGACCGATCAAGAGAAATTCCGTTATTTTAAGGAACAAAAAATTCGTGAAAACGAAGCGAACTACGGTGCCGAATTACGAGAAGCCTACGGTGAGGAAATCATCGAACAAAGCAACCAAAAGTGGCAGCAGATGACCCAAGTCGATTATCAAGCACTGAACGACAACGAAAACCGCTTATTGCAGCTGATAAAAGAGCTATTGAATGAAAAGGAAGGGAAACGAATCCCTTCTGACAAAGCCGAAAAGGCTTTTGCTGCGCATCAAGCATGGCTTAAACAAGCAGCGCCCTTTTACTCAGCAGAATATCACCGATCTTTAGGGGAAATGTACGTTCAAGACGAGCGTTTTACCGCCTATTACGATCAAAAAGCAGGCGTCGGCAGCGCGCAGCTGTTGAAACAGATCATTGACCATTACACCAAATCCCATTAAAAAAACGATGCGCAAGCACTGCCCGCTCAGGGGAACTGTTTGCGCATCGTTTCGTCTGTAGCTATCGTTTGATGAACTCATAGGGCATGCGATAGTTGCCGCTTTTTTCCATTACCGCCAATTGGACGGCAGTCTCCCCGCAAGCTTGCAAGTGATGATCGATCGTTGAAAGCTGCAGCAGCTCGCTGATGTATAGATTGTCCCGTCCAATCACGAGCCATTCTCCCGGCGCCTGCGACTGGATCCCAGCAGCAACATGATCCCCATTGGTGAAAATCGCTTCGACTCCTTTATCTGCAAAATAAGCAGCCGCTTCTTTGCCATCTTCTTCCGTCAAACAATCCCAAAAAATCAAGTCTTCGGAAAAGGTCGAAAAATAGTCATGAGCCAAACGGACCGTGATTTTTGAATTGCTGCTGAGCTTGCGGCTACGTCCCAATGTCACGCCGATTTTCTGGATGCCTTGTTCCTTAAAATACGTGAAGACCTCCTTGATCGATTCCTCTCGATCGATATAAGTGCAGCCGTCAGTCAAATACGAGATATTTTCACAAAAGACGATGCGTCCGTATGAACGATAAGGCAATAAGGTTTCGATCGGATTCGCCCGCGAGGTAATGATCAAAGCATCAAAGCTTTTCGCCGCAAATTCTTGCAAATATGCTTCCTCTACTTGCGGATCATAGTTCGTGGCTAAAAGCGTCACCTTATAGCCACGAGCAAACGCTGCTGTCGTGATGCCGCTCAATAATCGATCAAAATAGGGATGATTGACAAACGGCAGGATCACACCGATATTTTTGGTTTTGCCGACACTTAATGCCCGCGCCGTGTAATTCGGAATATAGTTGACCTCTTCCATGACAGCCAGGATCTTACGACGCTTTTCTTCACTGACATAAGGATTGTTATTAATGACTCGTGAAACCGTTGAGACCGAATAGCCGGTCAAGCGTGCAATATCCCGAATGTTTGCCATGACTCACTGCTCCTTAAACGAATAATTGTTCTTTCATATAGTCTATCACACTTAGCCCACATGTATAAAATTCATAGTAGTCGTTGTGATGGATAAATCCGATGCGCTGAGACCCGAAGTGTTCATCACACGTCAAGTGACTGATCTCATCCACAGGAATTTCTACTAACCGTTCTTGAAAGAACCCTTTTGGCTTCGTCAATACCAGTTGTTGTCCATCAAATGCCAACGTCACATAACAACATTCCGCACCATTTTTCTTCATGTATGTATTCATGTTTCCATCCCGCCTTCCTTTTTATAAATCAAGCATACTGTATGAAACGCGTCTCAGAGCAAGTCATTTGTTTCACTTTTTGACAAAAACCGATCGCCCTTCATGTGAATCACTTCGCATATTTTGCTTTTGTTGGTACAATAAAAAGAGAACAGTGCGAAAAAAAGCGCTATTTTTTAAGGAGGACCGCAAAGTGACATTAGAAGAAGCTTTTTTATTAGACACCTTGCGTTGCCGCTTCAAATTTTTAAGAGAAGAACGCGGATTGAGCCCAAAAGAAGTATGCCAGCATCTCGATGTGTCTTACCCCGATTACACCTTATACGAAGCAGGCGATCGCTTACCCGATGTATTGACGCTGCTACACGCAGCTTCCCTCTATAATGTTTCTGTCGATTACTTATTAGGACAGACAGAACGACCAGAACGGTATTTATGCTAACAATCGACTTTATCGAAAAAACGATCAAATGGTCGTTTTTTCTTTTGCCTCTTTCCCACTTTTCATCGATTAGCAACAATTGTTATCTAATCAAATGAAAAAAATCAAATCATGCGGTTCTTCTTGAAAAAAAATGATAGAATAAACCATCATACATAGAAGGAGTTCAAACAAACATGACCTATGCACTAGAACTAACCGATTTACGCAAAGTCTATGCTACCGGCGTTGAAGCGTTGCGGGGCATAAATTTGACGGTGGAAGAAGGCGACTTTTATGCCTTGTTAGGCCCAAACGGCGCTGGAAAGTCCACCACCATCGGCATTATCACCTCTCTTGTCAATAAATCTTCGGGAAGCGTCAAAGTCTTCGGCTACGATTTAGACAAAGAATTGGTCCAAGTCAAACAACAGATTGGTCTGGTTCCCCAAGAATTCAATTTCAATCCCTTTGAAACGGTCCAGCAGATCGTTGTCAATCAAGCTGGGTATTATGGTGTCCCTCGCAACGAAGCCATCAAGCGCAGCGAAAAATACTTGAAGCAGTCAAATTTGTGGGAAAAACGCAATGTTCGTGCGCGGATGCTGTCGGGCGGGATGAAACGCCGTTTGATGATTGCTCGTGCCCTGATGCATGAACCACGGCTATTGATTTTGGATGAACCGACGGCAGGTGTCGATATCGAATTACGGCGGGAAATGTGGAGCTTTTTGCGGGAATTGAACCAAAAGGGCACAACGATCATTTTGACGACCCATTATTTAGAAGAGGCGGAAATGCTTTGCCGCAACATCGGGATCATCCAATCTGGTGAACTGATCGAAAACACCAGCATGAAGTCCTTATTGGCAAAACTGCAATTTGAAACCTTTCTTTTTGATATCGCACCGATCAAGCAAGCACCAACGATCACTGGGTATCCGATCCAAATGGAAGATGAACAGACTATCGCTGTTGAAGTCGCTCGAGATCAAGGCGTCAACGATCTTTTTGCCCAATTCAGTCAGCAAGGGATCAATGTCCTCTCCATGCGCAACAAATCCAATCGCTTGGAAGAACTATTTTTGAAAATCACCGAAGAATCACACGAAGCGGAGGAAAACCATGTTTAGTCTTTATTTTACAGCCTTAAAAAGTTTAGCGGTCAAAGAGACCAACCGCTATTTACGGATTTGGGTGCAGACCCTCGTCCCACCCGTCATCACTACTTCCTTATACTTTATTATCTTTGGGAAAATGATCGGCAGCCGCATCGGCGAAATGGGCGGCTTTTCTTATATGGAATTTATCGTTCCTGGGCTGATCATGATGTCGACGATCACTAGTTCATACTCCAATGTGTCTTCTTCCTTCTTTTCACAGAAGTTTCAAAAAAACATTGAGGAACTCTTAGTGGCGCCGGTCCCTACCCACGTCATCATTTGGGGCTTTGTCTTTGGCGGACTTGGCCGTAGTATCTTGGTGGGCACGTTGGTGACCATCATTTCCCTTTTCTTCGTCCCATTACATGTTTATTCTTGGGTCATCGTTGTCTTAACCCTTGTCATGACCGCCATCTTATTTTCATTAGCAGGGTTGCTAAATGGGATCTTCGCCCAATCCTTTGACGATGTTTCCATCGTGCCAACCTTTGTTTTACAACCATTGACCTATCTTGGAGGCGTCTTTTACTCCATCAGCATGCTGCCGCCAATTTGGCAAACGATCTCCAAAGTCAACCCGATCGTGTATATGATTTCTGGTTTCCGTTACGGCTTTTTGGGCACCATCGATGTCCCGATTTTCCTATCCATCGGTATTTTAGTCTTGTTCATTGTCGTCTTATACAGCGTATGCTGGTACTTGATCCAAAAAGGCCGCGGGCTGCGTAGTTAATTGCAAAGAAAAAAAGATGAACTTCGTTAACGAAGCTCATCTTTTTTCTTTTATTAGGCATTCAAAACGACTTTTTCCAGTAATGCACCGGCTTGGTGTCTGCCTTCTAAATCAGTACTTCCAGAAAATTGCTGCACGCGATCCATGTTGGTGATCAAAACGATCACCATGGTTTCTTTGCCTTGTTGCTTGATAAACGGCAGATCCATTTGTGCCAGTTTGGTTTGCGGAGTGACTTGCTCCCCAGCTTTGACAAAGACTTCAAAGCCTTGACCGCCAAGGGAAACTGTATCGATCCCCATATGCACAAGAACTTCAACGCCGTTTTGGGTCTTGATCCCGACGGCATGTTTTGAAGGGAACACAGTGGTGACTTCGCCACTGACTGGTGCAAAGATTTGGCCATCTTGGGACTCGATGGCATAGCCTTCTCCCATCATTTTCGTTGAAAAAACTTCATCTGGTACATCTTCTAATGGGACGTATTCACCATGGGTCACGGCATGCAGATCCACTTCGTTGGTGTAACGATCGCCTTCTGCTGCTTGATTTGGTACCAAGAACCAGCTCATGGCAAAAGATAAGCCGATCGCCAAGATGATCCCTAGAACGGCGTAGATAAAGTATTCCCCGATATAGGCTGGCAAACTAAAGATACTTGAAAGAATGTACCCATAAATACGAACACCGAAGAAACTGATGAAGGCAGAAGCCACAGAACTACCAACTGTTGCTGCGATAAAGGCTTTTTTATACTTCGACAAAATCCCGAATAACGCAGGTTCTGTGATCCCTAACAAGCCTGAAACCGCCGACGATAGAATGATCGATTTTTCTTCTTTGGTTTTGACTTTGAAATAAATAGCTGCTGTTGCGCCGGTGATTGCCATATTTGCCATAAACATCATTGGCATCAGCATATCATATCCTTGATTGGCAAAGTTTTGCAAAGCGATCGGGGTCATGGCATGATGCAGTCCCGTGAAGATTGCGATTGGTCGAATCGCCCCTACCACGATTCCTGCTAAGACAGGCGAGATAGTGAATAATCCAGCCACGCCAGCAGCCAATAAGTTTCCTAGATGGATACTGATTGGGCCAATGACCGTTAATGTCAAGATACCAGCGACAAACAACGAAATCGTCGGTGTAAACACGGTACGCAGCACTTGTGGTAAGAGTTTATCGACCCAACGGTAAATATAACTGAGCGCCAGCACGGCAAAGATAATGGGAATCACTGTCCCTGCATAGTTAAAGACGGGTACTGGCAATACGCCGAACAAACGAAAGGCGGAAATGCTCCCATCGGCTACCGCATTGGTCATCGTTGGAAATTGCAGCGTTGCCGCGATTGCGATCGCTAAATATTGATTGGTTTTAAAAATTCGAGCGGCAGAAGCAGCAACAAAAAATGGCAAGAATGTGAATACGCCGCTCGCAATCATGTCGATCACTAAATAGGTATCTGTTTGATTAGAGATGACATTCAATGCCACCAATCCAGCCATCAATCCTTTGATCATTCCTGCGCCAGCGATAGCTGGAACGATCGGACCAAAAACGCCAGAAACGGTATCCATAAATAAGGAAACGGCTCCTTTTTTCTCTGATGTTCCCCCTTGGTTCGCTTCATCAAGACCTAATTCTTTTGCTAAAGGTGCATAATAATCAGCAACATCCGTTCCTATCACTACTTGCAGCTGATTGCTTTGATATTTTGTTCCTACGACTTTGGATGTTTTTTCTAACGCCGCATAGTCGACTTTTTTCTCATCCTTTAAATCAAAACGCAAGCGAGTCATACAGTGCCATGCATTGTTGATATTGTCTGATCCGCCAACATCTTTAATGATCTGTTTTACGATGTCTTCTTTGGTCATCTTTTTTTCCCCCTGTTGTTTGCTAACGGTCCTGATCCTTTTGACGGGCGCCCTTTCAGGTGTTTCCGTTTTCACACACATAGTAGCATGCTCACACAGACTTGTAAAACCAGTCCTTTTTTGATAAAACCAGAATAAAAACGCTATATATCAACGTTTTATTATAAAATAAGCAAAAATTGGACTGGTTTTATGGTGTATATCCAGTTTTTATTAGACCAAATTGACAGCGGTTGCCAAGCATGTTTCAATGGCTATAGCAACTAGAGACAAAAATTGGAGTGAATGAAATGACACCAACGATCATCACCGACGTCAAAGCCTTTGCGATCAAACCTGATCGTCATAACCTTGTTGTCGTTAAAGTAGAAACGAACAAAGGCGTATCTGGGTTAGGTTGTGCAACCTTCCAGTTTCGCCCACTAGCCGTAAAAACCGTCGTTGACGAGTATTTACGCCCCCTCTTACTTGGCCGCGATGCCAATCAAATCGAAGATCTTTGGCAAGTGATGAATGTCAATTCTTACTGGCGGAATGGTCCGATCACCAACAATGCCATCTCAGGAGTCGACATGGCTTTATGGGACATCAAGGGACAATTAGCCGATATGCCATTGTATCAACTGTTAGGTGGAAAAGCGCGTACGGCGATTCCCGCCTATACCCATGCCGTGGCAGATAATCTCGAAGACCTTTATCAAGAAATCGATCGCTTCTTGGCTGAGGGGTATCGCTATATCCGTTGCCAATTAGGCTTTTATGGTGGAAATCCTAGCCAACTGCAAACACCCGATCAGCCCATCGCTGGTTCCTATTTTGATCAAACAGACTACATGGACACAACACTGAAAATGTTTGCTGCGATCCAAGAACGATACGGCAATCAATTTCAAATGCTGCATGACGTGCATGAACGGCTGCATCCAAACCAAGCGATTCAATTTGCAAAAGCCGCTGAGCCTTTCAATCTCTTTTTCCTAGAAGATATTTTGCCGCCGGATCAAAACAAGTGGTTGCAGCAACTCCGCAGCCAGTCGGCGACCCCGATCGCGACCGGCGAATTGTTCAATAATCCGATGGAATGGCAAGAGCTAGTCAAAAATCAACAGATTGACTTTATGCGTGCCCATGTCTCACAAATCGGTGGGATCACGCCAGCATTGAAATTGGCTCACTTCTGCGATGCGATGGGCATTCGGATCGCTTGGCATACGCCGTCTGATATCAGCCCTGTCGGCTTAGCCGTCAACACCCATCTAAATATCCATCTCCACAATGCCGCGATCCAAGAAACGATTGCGATCCCAGCAAATACCCAGTCGGTCTTTGGTGGTAGTCCACAACCTGAAAACGGCTATTTTTATCCCATCGAGAAAAGTGGGATCGGAATCACGTTCGATGAAGCAGCAGCTGCGGAATTTCCCGTGGTTTACCGTCCTCACGAATGGACCCAGAGCCGTACACCAGACGGCACTTTGATCACTCCTTAAACACAACAAAAGACATCCCCTGTCCAATCGACAGGGGATGTCTTTCTTCTCTCTGGGTAAAGACGACGCAACTGGCACATTTGCTTTCCTAAAAATCAATCGATGCGTGAGCGATGGATCTCACGGTCAAAGGGACGGATGTAGGTCACGGCATAATCAATGGCAACGATATTGCTGAACTCATACACGCGGCCGTCTTCTAAAATCGCCCGATTGCTGATCTGCATTGCCGGTGTTCCCCGCTTGCACAATAAAATACCCGATTGCGCGGTCGATGTGGTGATGGGGGTATAGCTTGTGATGTAGTGGGAAATGCGGTATCCGCAGCTTTCGACATAGCGTTGGATCGAGTGCTCCACGATTTCTTGTGTCAATTCGGGAAATAGGCTGACGGGCAATTTAGAGGTTTCCAGCTGTTCGATTTTATAATTGACGATCCGCACTCGTTCAAAGGTCCAGACTTCCTCGTCTGGGCCTATTTGGAAAATCTGCTGTTCATCCAACGTTGCTGCCGCCTTATTCAAGGAAATCATTTTGGAATGGATACGGTCATAAGGGGTGCGGGTCAAGGAATTAAAGATCATTGGGTTTTTGACCCATTTTTCATGGATAAAAATCCCTGAACCTTGTACCACTTTGACGATCCCGATCTCTTCAAGGTTTTTGATTGCTTGCTGGATCGTAAACCGCGAAACGCCATAGGTTTGCGCAAGGGTTCTTTGGTTGGGTAATTTGCCGGCAGAAAATTCTTCTTGATAGATTTTACTCAACAGATCTTGCACGATAAATTCACGTTTTTTCATAATGGCTCCTTCATTTGAGCGGGAGCGATCTCGCTCATGGACCAACTGCAAGCCTTCATATCGATACGACCACTGGCTTTGAAGACCACCCCTTCATCGACGAGGGCTGCTTTTCGCCCATTGGCGGAGGGACCAACTAAGACGCCATCTGCCCGCACGACTCGATGGGCAGGGACATCCTGAGGGCTCAAGCGCATCGCTCGACCGACTGCTCGCGCGCCGTTGATTTGTCCCAACTTCCACGCAATCTGACTATAGGAGACGACTTTACCAAAAGGGATCTGCCGCGCCAGCGCATAGACTTCTTCATAGAATGGATTCATACTGTTCGCTCCTTCTTTGATTCTTTCTATCATAGTACTGGATTCCCTGCCAATAGTAAATGAACAGACGCAACTTTAGCAATAGCCATACAAACACTCGATTCCTTCTCTAGCAAGCCAAGAACGAATCGAGTAGTCATTAGTTTGGAAAATCAAAGTAGGTTTTCGCATTGTGATAAGAGATATCTGCGACGATCTGCCCTAAATATATTTCATCTGCTGGTAGTTGTCCGTCTTCTACCCATTCACTGATCACCTGACACAAAATCCGCCGGAAATACTCGTGGCGTGGATAAGACAAAAAGCTGCGAGAATCCGTCAGCATGCCGACGAAGTTTCCAAGAATCCCGCCTTCTGCTAGGGTCGTCAACTGATATCGCATACCAGAATACGTATCATTGAACCACCAAGCAGAGCCTAATTGCAGCTTGCCTTTGCTCTCTTCTTGGAACGCCCCCATCAGCGCAGTCAACACTGGATAATCTTTGGGGTTCAGTGAATACAAAATCGTCTTCGGCAATAAGCTTTCCGCCTGAAGCTGCGCCAATGTCCGACTTAAGCCGCTCGCTAGACGATCGTCCCCCATCGCATCACCGCCGCTATCAGGTCCTAGTTGTTGGAAAAGTTTTTGACTGTTGTTGCGAGTCGCCATCAGATGCAATTGCGCGGTCCAGCCTTGCTTCGCGTATTGGCGCATCAAGTCAATCAGCAAGCCGGTTTGAAACTGTCTGATTTCTTCATTAGTCAGTGTCCCAGTGGTCAAACGCTTCTGAAAAATCGCTTCAAGTGCAGCGGTATCGTAGGCTTCCTCTCCAAGACGTGATAGACTGTGATCTGCTAAACGACAGCCCCGTTGCTGGAAGTAAAAAATACGTACGGCCAATGCTTCAACCAGCGTTTGATAGCTAGTGATTTCTTTGTTCGCAGCTGCAGCCAATTGCTTAAGGTATGCTGGAAATTCTGAATTCTGCAGATTGATTGCTTTGTCAGGACGAAAGGTAGGATACACAGCAAAGGATTCTTCTGCCAGCTTTTGATGATACGTCAACGAATCAATGGGATCATCCGTCGTACAGATCACCTCAACGGCCATCTTTTTGATCAGCCCTCGTGGTGAAAATTCCTTCGTCTGCAACTGTTGATTGGCTTTTTCCCAAATGCTTACTGCATTGGCTAGTGTCAACCGCTCATCAATACCAAAGATTCGCTTCAATTCCAAATGGGTCCAGACATATAAGGGATTGCCAATGCAAGCCTCCAAGGTCTGCGCCCAAGCACAGAATTTTTCGTAGTCATCAGCATCGCCAGTGATCAAAGATTCTGCAACACCATTGGCTCGCATCAAGCGCCATTTGTAATGGTCCCCCGCCAGCCACGCTTGGGTCAGATTGGTGAAGTTTTGGTCTTCGAAAATCTCTTTCGGATCTAAATGACAATGGTAATCAATGATCGGCTGCTTTTTTGCATACCCATGGTATAACTCTTTGGCAAAGCTGTTTTTCAAAATAAAATCGTCAGTTAAAAACATTTCTTCGCTCCTTTTCTTAACGCCCCACGCTCTTGTCGATGGCTTCCCACAACCCTAATAAGTAGGAAGCGCCGATCGCCCGATCATATAAGCCATAGCCTGGACGTCCCGTTTCTCCCCAGATCATTCGCCCATGATCTGGTCGAATATAGCCGTCAAAGCCATTTTTGTACATCGCTTCTAGGATCTGATACATGTCTAACGAGCCTTCAGAGGAGAGATGCGGTGCTTCATAAAAGTCTTTGTCATTGCCCAAGTATTGAATGTTACGAACATGGGCAAAAGGAATCCGATCCCGGCGACAAAACTCAGCCAAAATCTCATAGACATTATTGGCTGGGTCTTCGGCGATACTGCCAGTACAAAGTGTGATGCCATTTGACGGACTGTCGACCACGTTACAGACCCAATCCAGATCATCACGGTTTTTAACGATACGCGGCAGACCAAAAATCGAATAGGGAGGATCATCTGGATGAACAGCCATCTTGATGCCGACCTCTTCGCAGGTGGGAATGATGGCTTTTAGGAAATAAGCAAAGTTTTCTCTTAATTTGTCATCATCGACATCCTTATACGCAGCAAACAATTCTTTGACATGTGCCAAACGTTCTGGTTCCCAGCCTGGCAAGGTATAGCCAGAGCTTGACTCCTCAACTTCTTTGACGATCTCTTCTGGGTCTTTGTCGATCCCTGCTTTTTCAAATGCCATCGTAGAAGAACCATCGGCTAAGCGATAATCGAGATCCGTTTTGATCCAATCAAAAATCGGCATAAAATTATAGCAGATCACTTCGATCCCGTATGCTGCCAAATTACGAATCGTTTCTTTGTAGTTTTCGATATACAGGTCTCTCGAAGGCAAGCCAATCTTGATGTCATCATGAATATTGACACTTTCGATCACCTTCAGAGAAAGTCCAGCTGCTTCGACTTCTTCCACGAGCGCCTTGATCCGTTCTTTGGGCCAAACTGCCCCAGCAGGCAAATCAAAAAGTGTGCCGACGATGCCTTTCATCCCAGGAATTTGACGGATATCTGCTAATTTGATTTTATCGTATTCTTTTCCATACCAACGAAATGTCATTTCCATTTTTTATTCGATCCCTTCTACTGTTTCATGTAATGTTTTACGAACTGCGCCGGTTCCTGTTAGCATCTTAGTGAACAAGTGACCCACATTTTCAGCGATTCCTGCTTGATAGAGATCCAAACCAAAAATCTGCGGATTTGCTAAGATTGGTCGAATGATCCCTTGAACATCGGCGGCTGGCCCCAACTGACACTCATGTAAAATCTCTTGCAATTCTGCTAAGAGGGGATCAGGACTTGGGACAAATGGATGGCCTTCATCATCGATCGCTAAGAGATAACGCAACCAGCCAGCAATCGCTAAGGGAATGAAAGTCAGCTCAGAAGCCGAGCCTTCTTTCTCCACATACTTTTTGATGGTTTCGCCAAAACGGATGGCGATTTTCTGTGAGGTGTCTGCGGCGATGCGCTGTGGGGTGTCAGGAATCAGCGGATTCGGTAAACGAAGACCGACCACCTCATCGATAAATTTCTTTGGCTGAATGATCTCAGGATCTTCCACTACCGGCAAGCCTTCACGATAGCCGATTCCTTTGATCAAAGCGACAATATCTGGATCGGTCATTTCCGCAGCAATGGATGTATAGCCGAGTAAACAGCCGAACAAACTCATTGCCGTATGCAGTGGATTCAAACAAGTTGTGACTTTCATACTATCGGTTTTGTCTACGATCTCTCGACTCGTCAAGATCACCCCCGCTTTGTCTAAATTCGGGCGACCGTTCGGGAAATCATCTTCAATCACTAAATAATGAGTCGCCTCTGTATTAGCAAACGGAGCGATCATCGTTCCTTTATCGGTCCGAATGACTGGCAGCTGCTGAATGCCAGCTGCTGCTAATTCTTCTGCAACTGCTGTTGAAGGATTTGGCGTGATCCGATCGATCATTGACCACGGAAACGTCACTTGCGCGTTGTTTTCTAAGTATCGGACAAACGCTTCTGAAATATGCCCCAGCTTTTGCCACTCTTTTGCGATGGTGACAATCGCCGCTTGGAAACGGAGCCCATTTTGCGAAAAATTGTCGGTAGAGACCATAGCGATCGGAAGAGCCCCTGATTGAAAACGATCCCATAAAAAGCTAGCCAAAATGCTCATTGTATGGTTGACCTGATGAGGACCCGCAGCGAGATCCGCTTGGACGACAGGCAAAAAATTCCCCTGACTGTCTTTTAAGCCATAGCCTTTTTCTGTGATTGTTACGGTGACCAATTGTAGTGACGGCTCACGAAATACTTTGCGTATATGCTCATAACTCGCAGTGCGGGAAGGATGGCAATAATAACTAGCCGCCGTTGACTGGAGCAATTTTTTCTCCAACCGTCCCCCTTCGTGCATGATCACTTCTAAAATGTCATTCTCGTAAGGCGCGTACACTTGATCGATCACTTGTTCATCAAAGGTTTCACACACTACGATTCCTTTTGACAACGCTTGTTGATCGATCAACGTTTGGGCTACTTCTGCGTGAAATGCCCGATACAAATTTCCCCCACCAAAGTGTAGCCATTGAAACTGAGTATCTGATTGATCCCTCACTTCTTTGGGAACGACCGGCATCGTAACTCCTGCCTGCTTCAAGGCAGTAAAATCAAACATCCTACTTCCTCCTTTTTCTTAAAACTGATATATTAGTATTCTAGTTCATTCCATACTGAATTGCAAGCCTTTACAAAAGGTTATTCAACTTATATACTAGTTTTATTACTCAAAACTATCCCTAGGCACTTTCCTTCAGAGTTTTTCTTTCGAAGGTAATTGAATGCCTGATACAGAAAGAAGCGTTTATGTTGAACCCTACAAATTTTCAATCACAAGCTTATGAATCAATCAAAGAGTTGATTTTAACCGCCAAACTGATTCCCGGTCAAAAAATATCTGAAAAGGAATTGGAGCAACGACTAACCATCGGCAGGACGCCGATCCGTGAAGCAATTATTCGTCTGCGCCGTGAAGCACTGATCCATGTCGTTCCCCAAAGCGGTACCTATATTTCTAAAATCAGCATCAAACAAATTGAAGAAGCTCGTTTTGTCAGAGAGACGCTTGAAAAAGAAGTATTCGTAGCGGCCTGCCAAGCCGTTACAGAAGAACAACTGAAAGAACTAGAAAAACTCGTTATTTTGCAGCGGACCTATGCCCAATTGAAGGATGAAATCGAGTTTTTCCAACTCGACGAGGCCTTCCATCAGTTGATTTATAAAATCGCCGACAAAGAAAATGTCTGGAATTGGCTACAAACGATCAATCTGCCATTAAATCGCTTCCGCTTCTTACGTTTAGAGGTGGAGGAATTGTCTTGGGAAATTATTTTGCGAGATCATGAAGAAATCTTAGCAACCTTAAAAGAAAAAGACCAAGCCAAAATTGCTCCCTTGGTCGGGCAACACATTGATGTCATTGATAACGATCTGGTTTTTGTGGAAAAAGCCTTCCCCGATTACTTTACGGAGTAAAGCTATTTGAAAATCATGGACCTTAAAAACCACCCTCGTCGAGTAGATAGCCTACTTGACGAGGGTGGTTTCATACGCTGAACAAGCGAGAATACGATCATTCGATCGGGTGATAACTAAAACCTTGCCCCAGTACTTCTGAGACATTATTGACGATCACAAACGCTTTTGGGTCAATAGTCTCAATGATTTGTCTGATCTGCATAAACTCTTGGTCGCTGGCAACGATCAGCAGCACTTGCTTGTCGGCTTGCTGGTAACCGCCTTGGGCAGCCAACAGGGTCGCGCCCCGAGCTGTTTTATCAAAGACCGCTTCTCGAATCTCATTCACGTGGTTTTCACTTAAGATCATGATAGATTTCTTTCGGTTAAAGCCGGTTTCAATGTAGGTCATCACACCAGAGGTGATCACGATCGATAAGATCGCAAACAAGAACTCTTCAAACCCGAAAACGAACAAGTTCATGGAAACAACGATCGCATCGGTCGCCAGCAAGCCGATCGCTGGATTCAAATTAAAGTATTTCTTGAAAATCAGCGGTGGAATCGTTGTGCCGCCGCTGGAAGACTGATTTTTGTACAAAATCGCTACTCCTAAAGCAAAAATCGCACTGCCAAAAATCACGGAAAGCAACCGGTCTTCAGCCACCATATATTCTGGGACTAAAGCAATTGCTACTGGAAAAGCAAAACTACCATAGAGGACTTTCAAAAAAGGCCCCTTCCCTAAAAAGGCATAGGCAAGAATAAGCATGAGAATATTCAAGACCATGATCACAGCCGCTCGATCCCAACCGAGTGCTGACTCTAATAAAATACCGATTCCGCTGACACCGCCAGCTGCCACATGATGCGGTCCTAAAAATAAATTGATGCTTGCCGCTAACAAGAAAAGTGCTGCGGTGATTTTTCCATAGGTTTTCAGAATTGTCATTTGTTTCCTCTTTTCTCTGTTATTTTCACGGTTTATTCAAGCTGCTTTGCAGCCATTCTTACTCCTCACTATACGCCCATTTGATGTCACCGACAAAATTTATGTTTAGCCAGAGGGAATAACCGGAAATCTGTTGGCTGATTGCCTGATTCAATCGTTCTCGCAAGGGATCTTGCTGACCTACTGTATCGAGAGGAGTTGCAGGTAAAATCACTACATCTAATTCCACAATGACTTGATTACCGACTTTGGCGGTACGTAACACAAAGTCCACCACTTCTTCTGCGCGCAATTCTTTTTCAACGATCGTCATGATGGTCTCCCGCAGTTCTTCTTTTGGAGTAGAAGAAGTCAATTCTAAAATCGCTGCTTTCAACTCTTTTATCGAAAGCTGGATAAAGAACAAGGTGATCCCGATGGAGATGATTGGGTCGACATACATCGCAAAATTCCCATAGGGACTGACTTGGATCAGCCAGGACACAAGAAATGAACCGACGACACCCAGACTAAAGAAAAAGCCGAAACGCCATTGTTCTAGTTCCACCCAGTAAAAGGGATGGGTCAGTGGTTTCTTTTTTAAGTACAAGTAAAAAGAAAAGCAGTAGATCGTTCCAACCAGTGAGAAATACAAACCGATTGGATCAATCATGCCATCACTGACGTGTAACAAACTAAAAGCAGATTCAATGATTCCATAAATTGAGATCAGCAGGATGATACTATATTGAATAAATACCACTAATGGCATCAATGCCTCTTTACCGAATGGGAAACGTTCAAAATCTTGGGCTTGGATATATTTTGCCACATACAAAGCAATCAGTGACATCACTGCCCCAATCAATGTATAGACCCCATCTAACAAGAGGACGTTATAACTGACCAGCAACCCAAAAAGCAAGGCACCGCCACCATAGATACTCCCAGCGACAATCGATGCCAACAAAAGCTTGCGTATTTTTTTCTTTTCACTCATGATACTCCTCATCTTTCACAAAAAAACTATTCTTTTGATTGCGTTGTTCTATCTATAAGCCTATCTTCCCATATAAATAACATGAAAAACAGTCAATTTTTTCATACAAAGCGGAAAAAAATAGTGTTGCTGTCAATCATTCACTCTATTCTCTAATGACGTATATACGGTTTTCCTCTTCCTCTCTTTTTACATTCTGGTGTAAATCCCCTTGACTACACAGATTGATTCCCTTATCATCAAGGGTAACCATATTCAATCAGAATTTTCAGAATATTCCGTTATATTTTTCATGACGGCGATTCATTGGAAGACAGGGAGGATGAAGAGAGTGAAAGAAACAAAACAAGTTCCATGGACAGGAGAACCAAATCAACGTGCGATCAACTATTTGAATGAAGAAAGCAAAGTAATCGTTTGCCCAACCAAAGTCGGCTATATCATTGCCGTCTCTGATAAAAAAGGGCTGGAACGCAAGTTTTCAGCGAAAAATCGTAAGCGTAACAAACCAGGCGTCGTTCTTTGCAGCTCATTGGAACAACTACATGAATTAGCCGAACTAAATGCGGAAACCGCCGCCGTTTACGAAACTTGCTGGAACAATGACGTGTTATTCGGTGCGATTTTGCCTTGGAAAGAATCAGGAAAAGCCTATATCCCAAACGATGGTTCAGAAGAATTGATGACGGACGTTCGGGGAACCAGCTGTTTTGTGATCAAATTCGGTGTCCCTGGTGAGCAGATTTCAAAAGAACTTTGGGATCAGAAAAAGAAATTGCTTTTCGCCAGCTCAGCGAACCCTTCAGGCAAAGGAAACCGCGGACTTGTTGAAGGGATCGGCGAACAAATCGCGCAAGAAGCCGATCTAATCATTGAAGGCAACGACTATGTTGCATCGATCCAACCAGACAAAACGCTGGAAACCCGCTATGAGCAAGGAGTCATGGTTTCTTTCGTTGATAAAGACGGCAACTTGATTCCAGAGCAAGGAGACCAACGCTCCATCACTCCCGCACCTGTCTTGATCCGTAAAGGACTCGATGTTGAAAAAATCCAAATGTACCTTTCTGATCACTTCAACTCATGGGACTATCGCCACGGGGAGTACTATTGATCTTTCATCGTCAACAAAGAACCGAAGAACGAGCTAGCTGCCTCCTTTTCAAGGAGAACCGCTAGCTCGTTCTTCGGTTTTTCTATCGTGTTTCTTTCAAAAGCTGAATGATCTGTGCCTGTTGTTTGATGATCGTATCTTGTTGCTTGATTTTAATCCAGTTTGGATCAATTTGGATAGCTGCTCCGAGATTTTTGTGGAAGATGCACAATCTTCGTAATAAACTTTCGTGAGCCATCTTCATTATTTTTGAATCTCCTCATCTAATTCATTATTTACTAGGTATTATCGATAGTTTTCTTTCTATAATGCTCCTTGTCTTCTCTTGATCAGTCACTATTTTCTTAAGCAGGCTATCAAAGTAGTTTTTCTAAAATTACCATTATTTCATCCTTAATTTATAAAACAACCTAATTTTTTGGTAGAATAAGAAAAATAGCTACCTATTTTAGATCGATATTTGAATAAAGTTCTTTTAAAAGATTGGAGAAATATGACATCTACTAAAAAAAACGAGAGTATCAGTGAAGCTGCACTGATAAAATATGCGAATCTCGCTGTACAAATTGGCGTAAATGTGCAAAAAAATCAATTAGTAATCGTTCACAGTGATCTTGAACATGCCGAATTCGCCCGTTTTGTTCAAAAAGCTGCTTACAAAGCAGGTGCTTCTAATGTGGTGATGGATTGGACAGATGAAGAAACCACCAAGCAGCAGTTAGTGTATGCAACCGTTGAGACGATTGCTGAATTTCCAGAGTGGAAAATCCTCCGTCATAAAGCATGGATCAATCAAGGAGCAGCTTTCATCCGCATTATTTCAGAAACACCCGGCATCTATAACACGGTACCCTCAAATCGTATGAGCTTACTTCAGAAAACCACCCGTAAATATTTGAACTTCTATTATGAAAAGACCAGATCCTATGAAATTCGTTGGAATCTTGTAGTGGTACCTTCTTTTACTTGGGCAACCACACTTTTTCCTACTTTTAATAAAGAAGAAGCTGTCAGCAAGTTATGGGGAATGATATTAAAAGGTGCCCGTGCTGATGGCGAACACCCTTTTAACGACTGGCAAATTCATGATAAAAACTTGGAAGCTAGGAAAAATTTTTTAAATTATCAACAATTTACCCAGCTATATTTTTCCAATAAACATGGCACTGAATTAGCAATTGGTTTACCAGAAGATCATCAGTTTCTTGGTGGTAGTGTCCAAGATAGACAAGGAACTCGCTTTTTCCCTAACATACCAACTGAAGAGGTTTTTACCGTTCCTCATAAATACAAAATCAATGGAAAATTGACGGCCTCTAAGCCGCTTATATATGGTGGGAATATTATCGATGATTTTTATTTGGTTTTTGAAAAAGGTAAAATTATTGATTTTCATGCCTCTGTAGGACAAGAAATACTGCAAAATATCATAGAAACTGAAGAGGGAACTCACTATTTAGGCGAAATTGCTTTAGTCTTTAATGATTCTCCCCTAGCTCAGATGAATAGTCTTTTTTACAATACTTTACTTGATGAAAATACAGCTTGCCATATTGGAATCGGGAATGCCTCGCCAGCGGGTCTAAAAAAAGGAATTCACTTGTCTGAGAGTGCCTTGAAGGAAGCTGGTCTGAATCGGTCATCTCAATTGATCAATGTGTCCTTTGGTACCAAAGACTTGGAAGTGATCGGCTTAAAAAAAGATGGCACAAAAATTCCACTTATGCTTTCGGGGAAAATACAATTTTAGCTTTTCCGCACATCCACTCCAGGAATTTTAGAAAAATAGACAGAAATGTTTCATCAGATAGAACCCTTTAGCAAAAAATTGTATCTTTTAAAGCGAAACCCATTTCTGCTATAATACCCTCATAAACACATAGGAGGTACTCGATAAAAAAGCATTCCTCAATTGCTTTCTAGGGGACGACGCCAATGACAGTGACTTTGGACTACACTTACTGCTGGGTTGTGGGCTGCCGCAACACAGTGCTTAGCACAAAACGAAAAAACTAAGCGTGGTACGGATTGCGAAATCGCATGAAGCTGGAAGCAGAAGTAATCGTTACGGACGGTGAATGTGTCCCTAGCCAAAGAAGCCTGATGAAGAACGAACGGAACCCTTTTCTCTCAAAAGAAATCATTCTTTTGGAGGAAAGCAAAATGAGAAAAGATGAAAATACGACCTTTGTTTGTAAAAACTGCAGTACGCCTGTGGCACCCTTGACCAATGGTTCTTACCGCAACCATTGTCCCCAGTGTCTCTACTCGTTACACGTGGATATTCGCCCGGGTGATCGTCAAAATACTTGCCATGGCTTGATGCGACCGATTGACTATCGCCAACATTCCAAAAAAGGCTATCAGCTGCTGCATGAATGCACCCGCTGCAAAAACCAGCAGTGGAATATCGTGGCACAGGATACGCAACAGCCAGACCATTTTATTGAGTGGTTGGCTCAAACCGCTGCGTATCACTAAAAAAAACAAAGAAGACCATGCTTAAGGCTGGTCTTTTTTGGTTATCAGAACAACGGACCCCTTATACCACTAACTGCTCATAAACATTGACGTCATAAGAAGCGCTTGCTTTAACCTAAAAAAACAGCCCGCTGTTTCGTCGATTGGTTGACGAAATTGCGGGCTGTCCTGCTAGTGTCTTCTTGATGATTTTACGTTGGTTTGCGCTTATTCAAAAACGAATTGATTGTGATACAGTTCTGCATAAAAGCCGTCAGCCGCCACCAATTGATGGTGATTGCCTTCTTCAATGACTTCGCCGTCCTTCAAGACAACGATGCGGTCGGCATTCAAAATCGTCTTCAAGCGATGGGCGATCACAAAACTGGTTCGTCCTTTGATTGCTTCATCCATTGCTCGTTGAATTTTCGCTTCGGTCACGGTATCAACGTTACTGGTGGCTTCATCCAAAATCAACAATTCTGGATTGGTCAAAATCGTTCGGGCAATACTCATCAATTGTTTTTGACCAGTACTGAAAAGATTGTTCTCTTCGGTGATCTCCGTGTCATAGCCTTTTTCCAACGTCATAACAAACTCATGGATATTGGCTTGTTTCGCTGCTGCAATGACTTCGGCTTCAGTCGCTTCTGGTTTCCCAAAAGCAATGTTTTCGCGAATCGTCCCTGAGAACAACACGGATTCTTGCAAAACGATTCCCACTTGAGAACGCAGCAGATCCAAGTCTAGCTCCCGGATGTCGATGCCGTCAAAGGTCACAGAACCACCATTCACATCATAGAAGCGATTCAACAGGTTCATGATGGTCGTTTTTCCTGAACCCGTCGGTCCGACTAATGCGACCATTTCGCCTTTGTTGACTGTGATCGAGACATCTTTTAGGACCAATTTTTGACTGTCATACCCAAAGTCCACATGATTCAAAGCAACCGCCTCTTTGATGCCCTTCACTTTGATCCCGTCTTTTGGTTTGACTTCATCAGGTTCATCAAACATTTCATTGATTCTGCGCGCACCGGTGATCGCCAATTGAATCATGCTGTAACCAGAAGATATCTGCATTAATGGTTGATAATACTGCTGCGAATACTGGACAAAGGTCACAACTAATCCTAAAGCAACGGAACGTTCTAAGTCACCGTTTAATGCTAACCAGCCACCAAAGAAAATCACGATTGCCGTGTTCAACAAGGACATCCCTTGCATCAATGGGAAAAGCAGCCCAGAGTAGACTTGCCCTTTGTAGGTAGCTTCGCGGACTTGTTGGTTGTGGACCAAGAAACCGTCGATGGTTTCTTCTTGCAGTCCATTGGTGATGATGATTCGTTGACCACTGATTTTTTCATCAATATAGCCGTTTAATTTTCCGACTTCATCTTGCTGCAGATCGACATATTTGCGGGCTTTTTGGATCACGATCACCGCGATTAAGACCGCAATCGGGGTAGAAGCAATCGTTGCCCATGCCAATTCAACGTTTTGACGGAACATCATGATCAAGATTCCCACCATTAAGACTACATTGGTCAGCACTTGCAACAATGCTTGGTTCAGACTGTTTTGGATGTTATCCAAGTCACTGGTAAAACGGCTCAAAATATCACCGTCTTGATGAGAATCAAAGAATTTGATCGTCAATTTTTCCAGTTTATTAAATAAACCGATCCGCATTCTGTTGGTTGATTTCCCCACCACTTGCGTGAACAAGATACTATAAACAAAATTGGCTGCACTGGCTAAGACATAAAAAATCAACAATTTCCAAATGATCGATAGAAAAGCTGATTTATCATCGACCCCTTGCATCAAACCACCAACATAATTCGCCAACTCTTGGAACGCTTCTCCGACAAAGACTGGCGCTTGCACTTGCAGATACGTTGCCAGAATCACCGTCACAAAAATGAATAGAAACGACCACTTGTATTGTTTTAAGTAATGGTAGAAAAATTTACTCGCTTTGAACAAATCTGTCATGGTTACTCCTCTCCTTTCTGTGTTGCGAAGATTTCTTGATAGATGGCATTGTTATTGGCTAAAAATTCATGGCTTCCTTCACCAACCAGACGTCCATTATCTAAAACGAAGATGCGGTCGGCTTTCACAACAGAGGCAATCTTTTGCGCGATGATGATCGTTGTCGTGTCTTTTAATTGTTTTTCAAACGCTTCGCGAACCAATTTTTCCGAACGAGCGTCTAATGCACTCGTACTATCATCCAAAATCAAAATTTTCGGTTCACCGATCACCCCTCGAGAAATCGATAAGCGTTGCTTTTGCCCTCCAGAAAAATTGCTGCTGCGCTCGGAGACCGGCGCTTCAAACCCAGCGGTCAATTTTTGAATAAATTCACTGGCTTGGGCGATTTCCGTTGCGCGAGACATCTCAGATTCTGAGGCGTCTTTTTTCCCTTGCCGCAAGTTTTGGGCAATCGTTCCTGAAAAGAGGATCGCTTTTTGCAAGACAAAAGCGACCGTTTTACGCAAGCTTTGTTCATTGACTTCTTTCAAGTCAACGCCGCCAACTCGCACGACACCTTCCGTTGGGTCAAACAAACGGGGAATCAGCTGCGCCAGTGTTGATTTGCCGGCACCAGTCGCCCCTACGATCCCAATCATTTCGCCAGGTTTGATGGTAAAACTGATAGCCGTTAGGGCATTTTTTTCATCCCCAGGGTAACGGAAACTGACGTTTTCAAAAGCGACACTTCCAGACAACTCTTGTTCTGGGACATCTTGGTATTGCAGATCCGGTTCGGTATCTAGAATCTCTTTGATCCGTTTTAGCGAAACTGCAGCCCGCGATGTCATCATCATCATCATGCCGCCGATAATGATCGCCATCATAATTTGCATCAAATAATTCATGAATGAGGCAATTCCCCCAATCAAGGTTGGATCATCTTTCGCTAGATCACTGACAAAGAAGATCGCGCCGACGACGGCTAAGTTGGCTGCCAGCATAAAGGAGGGGATCATGACAGAGAACAAGGTTCCTACGATAATATTATGCTTCGTTAACGTTTCACTGACTTCGGAAAAGCCTTGTAGCTGGTTTTCTTCTTGAACAAAAGATTTCACCACACGAATCCCCATCAAATTTTCTTTGGCAATCCCATTGATTTTGTCGATCAAGTTCTGGATGATCATAAAGTGTTTGCCCATCCGTGTAAAGGAGAGTGCCGTAATCACTAGGACAGCGATAATTAGTAAGACGATGATCCACCAAAGTTGCGGCATAGTTGTCATCGCCAAAATGAAGGCACCGATAAATAAGAACGGGATGCGAAACAACGATTGCAGCGAGATCATCACTAAGTTTTGAATTTGCGTGATGTCATTGGTCAAGCGCACCACTAGGTTTCCTGCCGAGAAGGTTTCGATATTACCAAATGAGAATGTCTGGATTTTCCGAAACATCTCTTCCCGAATATCGGCACTAACGCCTTGCGCCACTTTCGCAGAAAAAATCGTGTTGATAATCCCTGCAACAAGGCCTAGCAATGCTAGCCCAATCAGCTGCATACCAATTTTTTTCATTTCATCATTGTTTTCGGTAATAATTGATTCTAGCACTTGCTGCAAGAGCTTCGGCTGCCATAATGCAGCAACGACCATTAAAATGACCGATAATAAGGCAATGCCGGTTGCCGCTTTGTACTTTTTGACATGGCGTAAGACCAGATCCATATACGTACCACTCCTTTGTGTTTAGCAGAAAAGACTGCCAAAAAATTTCGGTTGCACAACAATTTACCATGGATCACGACGGGAAACAAGCGAACAAATAAAACAAAAAGAGCTTTCATGAAAGCTCTTTGAAAATATTGCATAAATGTTGTCGAAAATAACGAATAGTAAAGGAATTATGATGATCCTCGATACTGGTTTGATTATTTTTTGTCGCTAAATCTTTGACTTACGATTCGCTGTTTTCCAGCTCACTTTTTTGTTTTTTTGTCAGTTTTTGTTTGACTAAATCGTAGGAAACCAAAATCATTTGTTCGATGTTTTCTTCCATCAAGGCATCAGATGCCAACTTGATGGTATTCCAATGGGTCTTATTGGCATAATACCCTGGAATGATGACGTCAGGAAATTGCTCTCGCAGCGTTTCGTTGACCTCGGGCAGATTTTTCAAAGTCAAAAACGCTGTTTCTTCTGGTTGTGGACTCATGATTCCAAACTGCTTTCCTACTAAATCAAAGTAGATTGCATCCCAATCTTCGCGATAATAGACTTTGGCTCCCGGCAAGCCTTCCCCAAATGCTTGAAATCGCTGCATTTTTTGTGCAATTTTTTCTTCAATCGATGTACTCATTGTGTGTCCCCCACTTTCTGCTATCAAAATCGCCATTTTCTGTCTCAATTTTGACAGATTGAATCGCTTGCTGCTCTATTTCCTACTATTATACATGGTTGTCGTGGAAAAAGGGATTTTTTATCAGTGGCATGTCGACTGATAATGACGTTACATGCAGCTGTATGCGGCGTTACATTCATTCACCTTTCTCAGAGGACACAAAAAAGCCCTCATCAGCGAGTAAGTTGTACTCGCCAATAAGGGCAATTGATTACTAGATGTCATGGACAAGACTCATTTGAGAATCTTAGTACCAACCATTTGCTTCCCAGAATGCTTTGGCAGCAGACCAAGAACCATAACGTGATGCAACATATTCATCGGCAACCTTTTCTTGGTTAGCAGCTGAATAGTCACCATTTAAGTAAGAGTTGGTTAATTGGTAACGGCCATAGTATTGTCCGTTTGTCGCTGTGTAAGAACCACCAGATTCTTTGTTTGCGATCCATTCTTTTGCTGAAGCTTCTGAGCCGCTAGCTGAAGAGCTGTAGCTTGAGCTGCTTTGTGTGCTTGCAGCAGATTGTGTGTTGCTTGATTGTGAAGCTGCTGGTTCACTTGGTTGTTGTACACTTGCTGCAGCAGTCGTGCTTGCAGATTCTGTATAAGTTGCAGTGCCATCTGTAGGGATGATCAATGCTTCCCCAACAAAAATCAAGTTTTTATCAGCAATCTCGTTTGCTTCAACGATCGCATTGATCGTATCATCAGAGCTATAACCATAAAAGTTAGTAGCGATTGTTGATAATGTATCACCAGATTGAACAGTGTATTGTTCGTCTGCAAAGGCGTCTTTCCCACCTAAGAAAAGGCCGAAACCGGCAAGGACAGCTGTACTAAGTAAAACAGTTTTTAAAGACTTCATATAATTAAATCTCCTTCTTTGAAACTCATTTTGCGTCATTTGAGATGACTCAAGCGCATAAACAAGTCTAACATCGAAGAATATTTCATAGGTAAAGAATTCATTACAGATGATTACGAAAACGACAGTTGCCTTACGTTTCGTAAGAATTTGAGAATCCTATCATATCAAGCTTTACTCTGTTGTAATTTTTAACATTACAGTTATTTTGTTTTCAGGTAAACCAGTTAACCTTAGAAAACCTTTCCTATATTACAAAAAACCCTCTTTTTACACAGGATTGTAACAAAAGAAGGAACGAGACAAGGTCTCATTCCTCATTTACTTTCTATTTTTTCTTCACTGGGATCAATTTATTCATGATGATCGCCGCAATAGCGCTTAAAGCAATCGGTGAATCTAATAAATATTGTAAGAATTGAGGCGCAGATTCTTTGATTTCTGCTGGCATAAACAACAAGCCGATGGCAATAATCAACGGTACCCCGATAATATACAACTCCCGCTCGGAAAACTCTTCATTCTTAATGACCCGAAAGCCGCTCAACAAAATAATGACGCAGACGACCGCGAACACGCCGCCGATGACAGCAGAAGGTACTGCGTGAATCAAGGCTGAAAGTTTTCCCATGAAGGACAATAGGATAAACCAGACGGACGCCATCACAAAGACTTTTTTACTAGCAACCCCTGTAATCGAAATGATCCCTGCATTGGTAGAATAACCAGTTACAGGGGTCGTTCCAACTAAGGCGGCAACCAAGCAGCCTAACCCTTCACCGATCACGCCTTTATTGATCTGTTCATCCGTAACAGGTTCTTCTGTCACAGAACTGACCGCGTACCAAGTTCCTGTTGTTTCTGCTAGGAGAACCATATAGATCACTAGCATCGTTAAGATCGCTGAAACATCAAAATGCAGGCCATAGTTTAGAAATACCAGTTTTGGCAGACTAAAGAAAGAAGCATCCGCCACCGACTGAAAATCAACGCCTCCCATAAAGGAAGCAATCACGGTACCGATAACCAAAGCAATAATGACCGAACTGATTCGGAAGTATTTTCCCATTCCTGGAAAATAATCGCCTAACATGGAAAACAAGATCAAAATCGCCGCAGTAATCGCAGCTAACAACATGTTTTGATTGGCACTTAGTGTTTCAGTGGCAGGATAGATATTGCTAGTAAATGCCGTTGGCAGCAGCGTCAAACCAACGATCATGATGATCGTCCCACTGACGATCGTAGGAATAAAATGACGAACGATATACTTATAGATGCCAGTAAAGCCTAGTAAAATGACTGCTGCGGCACCAACAATGCTGGCACCTAACACCGTGTCCATGCCGTTGGCACCAAAATAAATACCGATGATCGCTCCAACGGGTACAAAGGATGGTCCTTGACATACGGGTAATTTCAAGAAAAAGAGGACTTGGATCAAAGAAGCGATCCCTGCTCCTAAAAAGGTCGATTGGATCAAACCTGATGCGTCTGAAGAGGACATCGCCACCGCGGTTGCGATAATAAATGGCGGCACATACACGTCCATTGCCAACACATGCTGTAATCCTAAAAGTACTGCTTGACCAAAGGGAATGTCTTCGTTCATTCCGATCGTTAAATGTTTGTTTTTCGTTGATTCCACTGTCTCATTCTCCTCATTTTTCGTGTACTTTTTTTCCTTGGACCCAGACTTGGCGAATATTTTGCATCGTTGCTAAGTACAGGATTTTTTGTAATCTTGCTTCGGGTGAAGTAAACACACCGAAGTCAGGCAAAGGATTTTCTTTTTGTCGCGTATCGATCACTTGCACATCAAACGCATACCCTTCTTTGATGACACCTACTGGTAATTTTAGTGCCTCACCGCCGCCTTTTGTCGCCAATGAGAACGCATCGATCACGGATATACGAGAATCAGCTACTCCTCGTGTGTTTTGAGGAAGCGTGACATCCACGCCATCTTCTAACATTCTCGAAGACATCACAGCTTGTTTGATGTTGTCATACAAACTCGGTGAAAAACCGCCGGAGATATCCGTTCCTAAACCAATCGTGACCCCTTGTTCTTTCAAGCGCTTGATTGGGATCACGCCATTGGCAAAGTAGGCATTTGAGATGGGACAGTGCGCAACTGCGGCGCCGGTTTCGACAAAACGGGCGCCGTCAGCTGGGCTGATGAAATTGCCATGAGCCATCACTGCTTTTTCACGCAACAAGCCAAAATCTTGCAGCACTTCGGTATCCGTTTTACCAAATCGTTCTTGAACAAAGTCATGTTCCCATTGCCCTTCACTGCAGTGGGTCTGAACATGAACATCATATTTTTCAGCCAATGCGCCTAACCCTGCCAAGCCTTCATCGGTACAGCTGGGGACAAATCGCGGAGTGACCACAGGATAAACGCCTTGTGGTGCGGTCTTTGCGATTGCTTGTACTTCTTGAATAAAACGTTCTGTATCCGCTAATGCCTCTTCTGTTGACGCGTCTCGATAAAAAGCAGGATTGGCTTGGGGATCGTCCATAACGACTTTTCCGACTAATCCCCGTTGACCAAGAGCGGCACAAGTCTTCGCCAATTGAAGGCTCGCTTCTAGATGGATCGTTGCAAAATAAAGAACCGTTGTCGTTCCTCTTGCCAATAGCTGTGCCACCAAATCTTGATAGACAGCTTTGGCAAATGCTGGATCGGCATATTTTGCCTCCAGCGGAAACGTGCATTCATCTAACCAGACATTTAACGGTTCATCTAACGCGATCCCTGCTTGCGGCCATTGTGGGGCGTGGACATGCAAATCGACAAATCCTGGTAAAAAGCACTGGCCTTCGGATAAAGCCTGAAGATTCTCTGATGCTTTTGCCAGCTCTACCTCATACCCTTGATCTGTTTTGGCAGTAACTTTCGTGATGATCCCTGCGTCATCGACTTGAATCAAAGCTTCTTCTATATATTCTAGTTTTCCATCAGTTGGCGTATGGAAAACATCTCCTTTAAAATAGCGAATGGTTGCCATTTGTTTGATTTCCCCCGTTCTCTAAGACATTGTCAGGAAAAAGCCGTTCGTTTAATGTTCCTTTTTCACTAACACGATGTTCTTATTTTAACGCTATTCGAAAATAGTGCAATAAAATTCACTATCATAAAGGAAGATAAAACGCTGAATGTTCGGTTTTTATGCGATTTCAAAAAAAGACACCGTCTAGAAATAAGACAGTGTCAGTTAACGACGCTTATACTTTTGTTTTCTTTAGTTGCCGATAAAATACCACCAGTCCACCTACTAGCAAACAGAGTACTCCTGCAATCGAGCCCCATTTTGCTGGCTCTAAAAAGCTTTGGATCCTTGAGGTCTGATTCGTTGCCGTCGTTCCTGATAGCTGAAACAAGAAAGCCAGCGGCTGATGTTCAAAACGAAGAATGACAAACAGGAGTGTCATCAAAAGAAATTGATGTACCAAACTCCCTTTGCTTTGTGTGGCATACTTGGCTAAACTCTGCTGCTCGATTGCTTCGGGTTGTGCCGCCAAATACTGTTTCGTAAGCCATTGATTCAATCCCGCATTAAAGAAGCTAATGACGAATAAACTTATTGGAATCAGTGTGTCGCTGCTGAACAGAAGAACACCTGCCATCAGCCCAAGTAAATATGTTGGTACCAGCTGTTTTTCTAAACGATGAGCGAGTTTTCCTCCGAGAAACATGGCGCCAAAAAGGCCCAGTGCATATGGTAAGTAAACGTGCGTGCTTAGCGCTTGTGCTCCAAATCGACCGGTAACATACACCGAGCCGAAAAGAAAAAGAAAGTTTCCGATCACCCCACGAATGAAGGTGAGCACATTTAGATGAAGTGGCTGTTTCCACGAGCGGCTGCGTTTCGTTAAAGTGATCAGCAGCAAAGCAAAGAGAAACAAGAAGCCAGTGATCGCCCACTCAAACAGGGCATTCGACTTGATCAGCCTTGCTGCTCGCAAGCCAAACAGTAAGAGAAAGAAAAAGAAATACAACAAAAACTGCTTGTTGAATAACTGGTTGCGCTGCATCAACGGTCTTTTTGGGAGGTTGTTGAAGGTTTGACTACTCTTAGCCGCCAGCACAAAGAGTGCAAAATAACTGCCAAATAGACCAATGCCTTGAAGGTCATCAGGCAACCGTAAGGCAAAGAGTAAAACCAAAAGATAGAACAGCGCCTCCTTCCAATCATTTTTCAGCGGCTGTTCAGTGAGCTTGGCTTTTTGGCGTACCATCAGATCAGCTGGCGGCAGCCAAGAAGCACTGATCCCCAACAAACCAGCAGCTGGCAAGAGTGCCACGCTCCACCAAGTGCTCAAGATACCCACCAATGCGCCGGCACCGCCGATCAAGACACTTGCTGCTAACAGCGATGGTGCGAAAAGCGCCGTAAGCGTCTGTAAGAAAAAGACCCCTGTCATGCGAAAGGTATAAAAGAGCGCAAAGGCTAATGCTGCACTTAGCGACTGCTCTTTGCTCAAAGATAAAAAATAAAGATACGGGATGATCGTGATCGTATTGCTGATGATCAAAAGTGCGGTATGGGATTTGAAAGCTTTCATCGTCCGACTCCTTGGTTTGATTTAAGGTTCCATCTTTCTTCTATCCTACACCTTCAAGCAATCCTGTCAACGTGCGTACCAAATTTAAGCAAAAAGAAACCAAGTGTTTTGTCAAAGGACTGACACTTCGTTTCTTTTTCTTATTGCGATTTTCGGTTAGGAGCCAGTAGACTGAATCGTTTGCTTAATTGCCTGAATTTCTTCATACAACCCTTGAAACTCTTTTGCAAGCTCACTCATGATGTCTGCGCTCATCAAAAGATCTTCCGCATGACTTAATAGTAAGGACATCCAGACTTTTTCCCCTTGGGCTTCTTGTTGAACTAACTTCCGATGTGCCAAATGGGCTTCATGATAATGTTCTTTTCCTTTTTCGATTGCTTGCAGTGCAGCCAGATTCTGGGCTTCTCTTCCTTTTTGAATACTTTCAAAAAAGCAACTTCTTGCCATACCCGCTTGCGAAATAATCTGAAAACAAATTTGTTCTTTTTCTTCCATTCTACTCTCCTATTAGTTCAAGTGCTTGTTCCAATGCTTTTTTTCCATCCATCATGCCATAGGTGCGCATGTCGATACTGGCTGCTGGACAAGCAACTAAACCTTGAACTTCATTTAATCGGTATGAAACTTGCGGTCCTAACAGTACGCAATCAGCATCTTTTGCTGCAGTCGTTACTGATTCAATGGAGAACGCATCGATCGCCACCGTTTCTCCTTTTTCTTGCGCTGCTTTTTTCATATTATTTACTAAGACACCAGTAGACATGCCGCCAGCGCAAACTAATACTATTTTTTTCATCATTGTTCCTCCATTTTCTCGTTATTTGTTACTCAACGACTGTCGCTTGGGTTTGCAGATTCTTTTCTTCAGCGAGTGCTGCTTTGTCTTGCAGACGCATAAAAGGGATATAGATGAGGACACATAAGACAAATTGAATCAATTGTGCAATGATTCCTTGCCAGCCATTCACTAAGAAGCCACCGAAAATAATCGGAAATCCAGTTGGGATATTGACTCCATTGTGATAAGGCAAAAAGCCCACAATTGTTAAGAGATATGCTGACAACACGGAAACAGCCGGTGTTAACATCAAGGGAAGCAGCATTCTGATATTCATCACCTGAGGAATCCCAAATTTGATTGGCTCAGAAATACCAAACATGGAAGGGATCAAACCAATTTTACCAACAGCTTTTAGTTGCTCTGATTTGCAGCCAAAAATAGCCAGTAAAGCGACTGCAAATGAGCGAGCCCAGCGATTGTTCAAAATAAACCCAATCGTAAACAAATGTGGTAATGCTTGACCGGCACTGTACGCCGCCAGATTATCAAGTCCTGGTTGGTAAAAGACCAGCATCAAGATCGGATAAACAGCCAACACTCCGTGAATGCCAAAGAACCAAAGAAATTCGATAAAAGCCACAATGATCATGCAGGCAAGAATATTCGCTCCTAGCAAGGTCAGTGGAGCTTGTACCCAAGTATAGATCATATCTGTCAGCGTGCCATAAGGGGTTGCCGCCATGCCCACGTAGATGATGCCCATAATGGCTGAAACAATAATTGCTGGCACGATCGCTGCAAAGGATTTGTTGACGATCGGCGGTACCGAATCCGGCATTTTGATCATCAGATTCTTCTGTACACATAAAATGTAAATTCTGGCACCCAACAATCCACCAAACATGGCGACAAACATCCCACCGGAGCCAAGGGTCGACAACTCCATCGTACGAGTTTCTTCCAAAGTCGAAATCGGACTCAAGATCAAAAATGAGACCAAACTCATGATACCGGCATTTAGTTGATCCGCATTTAAATGTTCGGCTAATTTATAGCCAACTAGAAAGGCGACATAAACGGAAACGACATCGATCGTCATCGCGTTGACTTGTGTTAATAATGCTTTCAAACCAATTTGTTCCATTATCTGTTGCGTTGCCCCAATGTCGATCGCATTGATCAAGGAAGCAATGGAACTGATCATCATGACGGGCATTAAGCCCATCATTGCATTGGCAATGGCTTTCATATAAATATTGTTTTGTACTTGAACGGCTGCAGCTAGTATTTTATCTTTCAGTGTATTCATAAGGTCCTCCTTCACTTAATCCCGCAAGTATTTATCTTTAAGCAGCTGGATTTTCTGCTGTGAAAAACCCAGTTCTTCTTTTACATACGTTTCAATCCCCCCATGAGCCTCAATCAAATCCAAAGCGGTTTGTAAAAAACACCGATCAGCTTCTTTGAAGTATCGCATTGCTGCCACAAAATCGGGGTTGTTCGTTTCTTCTTGTATCTGCTTGAGACTCTTGGTATTTTTCTCCCTTTTGTACTCGTTTGTCAGCAGATAATCTTCCATGACCTCTTCATAACTGACACCCAACAGTAACTGAATCAGGGCAACCCCATAACCGGTGCGGTCTTTGCCACCACGGCAGTGCTGAACCACTGCACCTTCAGCTTCCAAATGAATGTCCAATACTTCTTTAAAAACGGTCTTGCATTGACTATTTTCAACAAATTCATGATTTTGCCGAATCATCAATTCTTTTGCAACTTCGACGGTGATTTCTTCTGCAGAAAGCGCCATTGGCTCCCCTTCTTCTGAAGAAGCTAAAGCAGCAATATCAGCAATCGGTGTCAAATAAAGCACCTGAGCATTCCCAATGGGTTTGTCTTCATTGTCTACTCTTTCTTGGGCATTACGGTAGTCAATAATTTTCTCGATTCCCAGAGCTGCTAATTTTTTCTGATCGGTTTCTGTCAATTTGCTCAATTCGTCTGAGCGGTATAGTTTTCCAGTCACCACATATTTTCCCTCTTTGGTCCGATAGCCGCCAAAATCGCGAAAATTATATGCACCTTCTAAGGTTACTTTTTCATTTGTCATATACTACTCCTTTAAATAATTAATGAACGTCATAAAGTCCGTTGTTGCAGCTAGTTTGTTAACTTTATCCAACGAAGAACATTGTTTGATCAAATGATCATTCAGCGGTTTCACTTTTAAGTGATCTTGTTCAGCAATCACTAATAAGAAAACGAGACGAACCGACTGTTTGTACCAGAACACTGGCTTTTTCAAGTTTGCAACAGCAATCACCGTTTCTGAACCAATCAGTGCATTGGGATGAGGGAAAGCGACCGACGGCAAGAAATCGGTTCCAAAAAAGGCTTCTCGTTCAAAAACTAATGTTTCAAAATTCTCAGGCATTGAATACTGTTCTTTGATTTGTTGGCATAAAAAATGCAATACCGCTTCTTTTGTTTCAAATTCTTGTTCACAGATGAATAATGATTCCTTAAAGTAGTTCAAAAGCACTTCTTCTGTGAAGACAGCGGCCAATGCGGCTTCGATCTTTTTGATCATATCCGGTTGCATAAAATAATCAACATTCATAACAGGAATCGTTCCTTCGTAAGGAAGCGGAATCGAAGAAAAGATGAAATCGAACTCCTGCTCTTCGATCATTTGCAAAAATTCATATTGATTGCATACCGTGACTTTCTTGATATAATTGCGAAAATAAAACTCAAATTTCTCTTTAAGGAAGGTATTGGCCGCTCGGCCTAGGTCATTGACCACTAAAATATACTTGCGCTGTGTTTGCGAATTTTTCTTATTTAAAGCCACATCAAAGTGCATCGCCAAATAGCTGAGTTCATGATCACTGATGGTCTTTTCAAATTGCTTTGCAATGACTTGACCGGCAATGATGGCTAAATCATAAGCGACATTACAGTGTACCTTCACCTCATTCAACAAAGGATTTTTCAGCTCGATCCCCAATTCGATCCGATCGATCAGCGGAGCAAAGTGCAACATCAACATCGTTTGCAGATCCAAGTCTTTGCTGAAATCGATTTGGCGGCTTTCCTTGATCGCTTTTAAAATTTTGCTGACCAATTCTGCTGCTTCATCTGAAACAGTCATCTTTTCATTTCTAGGGACTACTCGTTTGCCAACGATTTGCCCTAAAACATAATTTCGCTCGTATTCGGTAAAGTGTACAGCACATTCTTTTTCAATTCTGGCTATGATTCGCTCTCCTAGTAACGTCTGTTCATCATTGGTCCTGCCGCTGATTGGCAGATTTCGATCCAAGTAGCGGCCGCTTTGCATGCGTAAGACAGCGATCGCTAAATGATTCACCAGATTGTTCAAAATAGCCTCCGACATGGGGTAGGCTTTTTGCGAAAACTCCGACGAAACGATCGCTTTTATCTGCTGATGAAGAAGCGACGGTGTATCTTCGCTGATTGTGACCTCTTCTAACTGCTTGATATGGGTTCTTTGCAAATAATTACTAGCCATAAACCGTCTCAAGTCAAATTCGCTGCCGCTAAGTTTCATTCCGTAATACGGCTTCGTTTGAATGGAGAGCTGGTAATGGCTTAGTATACGTCGCAGCTTTTTCAATTCTTGAGATAGCTTACTCTGAGAAATGAATAAGCGTTCGCAAAGCATTTCGGACTTAATATACGTTTCTTCTTGAATAAAGAATTCAATAATTCTAGAAACAAAGTCGTCATTGTGTGACGCTTGTTCTTTCCTTCGCTGAAAAGCTTCTTCGTTCGTTATTTGTAAATACAACCCACTCCCTTTTTTCGCTTGGATCATACAACCGTATCGTTCTTGATGCTGGTTGATTTCTTCTGCATAACGGCGAACGGTTTTCCTGCTAACACCCAACTCGACAGCAGCCGCTTTACTCGTCATAAAACCGTCATGCTTCGAAAGTGTTCTTAACAACAATAGGCTTAATTTTTCCATCTCTCTCTCCCTCGCTTACTAGTTTAGAGTCAAACTCAAGCAACCTCCATAGGTATATCTTCCCTTTCATTAAGGGAAATTTCTACAAGAAGATTTATGGAACGAGTCAAAAAAACCGCCGCAGGCGAAAATCCTTGCGGCGGTTCTGGTTCTATCCGATTGATCAGTCTTCTTGCGGATAGGCATCGATAGTCGTGGTGTGTTGCTGAATCCAAAGTCCATGCCCCTCTTTGACAATACGCAACTTGCTGCCAGGCAGCAACTGGCATTCGATTTCTCCCCCTTGAAGCTTCACTCTGATTGCTTCTTGCTGATAAGTGATCGTAAAGGTCAGTGATTCGATTTTCTGTGGCAAATGATTCGCCAAGTGAAGTCCGCGATCATAGGTCAGACCAGCAAAACCATAAATCAAACTCAACCAGCTGCCGCCCATATTGGCAGCATGAACACCGTCTACAACATTCTTTTGCAAATCATTGAGATCCATCAGTGCGGTATCCATGAAGTAGCGATACGCTTTTTCAGTGTCGCCGATTCGGCTAGCCATCACACTAAAGATGGAACGAGACAACGAGGAGTCATGGGTCGTCACCTGCTCGTAATAGTCATAGTCTCTTGTTAATTGATCTGCTGAAAATTCATGGGTAAACAGCATCTCTGCTAAAACAGTATCTGCTTGCTTGCATACTTGATACTTATAAATGATCATTGGATGATAGTGAAGCAGAAGCGGATAATTCTCAGCAGGTGTTTCCTCAAATGGCCACAGCGCTTGATCTAAGAAGGAATCATCTTGTTTCGTTAGCTGCCGCTCTTCATCGTAACCGAAGTACATCAAGTCAGCTGCTTTTTCCCAATCGGCAATCAATTCTTGATAGACATGGTATCGTTTGGCCAATTCGACCGCATAGCGTAAGTTATTTTGTACCATTTTGTTTGTATAAAAATTGTTGTTTACCAAAGCGCTGTATTCGTCTGGTCCTGTCACTCCATGAATACAAAACCGCTCTTGTCCTTCTTTTACAACAAACGTGCCATAATGAAACCAGAATTTCGCTGTTTCAAAAACGACTTCTTTACCAATTTCTTCAATAAAGGGTTGATCACCCGTGATACGTTCATATAATTGAAAACCATAAACGATATCGGCATTGATATGCAGTTGTGCTGTACCTGCTGGATAATAGGCACTCGTTTCATTACCGTCAATCGTACGCCAAGCAAACAATGCCCCAGCTTGATTCAATTCTTTTGCTCGTTTTTTGGCTTGCGGCAAAATACTTGCACGATAGGAAAGCAAGCTTTTGGCTATCTCGGGGTTCGTATAAATGAAGAAAGGCAGTAGATACATTTCTGTATCCCAAAAATAATGTCCTTCATATCCTTCACCCGTCAGCCCTTTTGCGGCGAAATTCGTTTTCCCATCACGCCCTGCACCTTGGTTCAAATGAAACAAATTGAAACGGATCCCTTTTTGCAAATAGTCATCCCCCACGATTTGAATATCGCTGGCTTGCCAGAAAGATCGATAGTAATCCGCTTGTTCTTTTAATAAGACAGAAAACTCGTCGACTTTCTGCTCAAATGGTGTCTCACCAAACCTTTGCAGCAATTTGACCTGAAAAATCGAAGTTGACGGTTCTCCAACTGTCAAATACTGCTTTTCTTGATGCAGCCGAATAGCGATTTGCTTTTGACTATTTGGTGCTGTCCATACTTGGTATGCGCCCATTTGTTCTTTTTCCAATTGATGATTCTTACTGGCAACTCGAGGATCATCTGTTTTATTGACAGAGAATTGCTGATTTAATGTGTGGGATAGTTCGATCGGTTCTGAAAAATCGGCTGTTATCACTTCATAGCGGCAAACATAGAGTTCACTACGCGTCATTGACGCAAACGAAGTTAACCCCAACTCAAAAGACTTTCCGGTCGGAGTAGTGATCCGATAACTTTCCGTCAGAATCCCGTCAGCTAATGCAAGACTCATTTGCGTTCGTTCGACTTGCCATTCCTCAACCGAAGAATCCTCCTCGCCGATTTTCAAAATAACTCCACGCAAGTTTGGCAATTTGCAAATCGTTTGATGTTCTTTTGCATACCCATAAGCCCATTCGCCATACTGAATCGGCTCGCTGTCAAAAAAGCCGTTGACAAACGCCCCAGGATTTCCTGGATACAGTTGATTGACCTTCAAAGGATGCCCTGCACGGACGCCGATTTGCCCATTTCCTAAAGCGAACAATGTTTCTAGATACTCCATTTTCTGATGGGACAGCTCATCAGCTGTCAATAGAAAGTCGTTTTTCTTCATCCTTTATCCTCCAAGTCTTTTGGTTTATTCCTCGTTATCTTCACTTAGTTTCTATCCTACACTTCTAGCCAATGATTGCAAGGCTCAGCTCTTAGTCCTTTTGCCACAAGCATCTCTTTAGAGCCGAGCAGCGAATGTATGATACCATGAAGCAAACACGAAAGAAGGCGATTTCTTGGATTTATGGCTTACAAATGTACAACTTGAGACGAGTTATTTAAAAGAAGGCGACTGGTCTTATGGAACCAAAACAGAAAATACAGCAATCGGGATCAATGATGGAAAAATAGCGGAGATCGTGCCAATGTCCGAATGGCAGGCAGCAAGCGGAGCGACGATCATTGATGGGGAAAATCAGTTATTGTTGCCAGGATTGATCGAAAAACATTGTCATTTGGACAAAAGTAAATTAGGTACTCCTTGGCGTCCAGTAACGCCAGCAGCTAGCTTGGTGGAACGATTTGAAACTGAGATTCCCCAATTAGATGCCTTACCGTTATCGATCAAAGAACGCGGACAAGCGCTGATTGATTTAGAACTACCTCACGGTGCGGTGATGTTCCGCTCACATATCGATATTGAACCAATGACTCAGCTGCGTTATTTTGATGCGATCACTGAATTAGTCGCCGAACAACCTTTTGGCTCGGAGTTGGTCTTATTCCCACAACATGGCTTATTGCGCTCAAATGCAGCTTCTTTGATTGAAGAAGCCTTAGCAACGGGCAAAGCTTCTTATATTGGCGGTGTTGATCCTTATACACTCGATCAAGATTATAAAACTTCCTTACGGACAACTTTTGAACTTGCTCAAAAAGGGCATGTCGGTATTGACCTCCATCTTCATGATCGGCAAGAAGCTGGCAGAGCGACCATTAAAGAAATGATTCGTTTGACAAAGGAATTCAATATGCAAGGAAAAGTGGCGATCAGTCACGCCTTTGGTCTAAATGACTTTGAGGGAGAAGAACGCAAAGAAGTCTTTCAAGCCTTAGCAGACTTAGAGATCCATATCATTTCAAGTATTCCCATCAGCCCAGGAACGATCCCGCCACTGAAGGAATTGCAAAGCTATGGCGTGGCTGTTCATATCGGTTGCGACAATGTCTATGATTCTTGGTCTTCTCTTGGCGACGGTTCTTTACAAGAAAAGCTGGCGCGCTATTTAGAGATTTTTGCCGTCAAAAGTCAGGAAGACTTGACGCAAGCCCTAGGTCTGGTTACTGATGGCAAAGTGCCCTTAGATAAAAACGGTGCGCAGCAATGGCCTAAGGTTGGTGATTCGGCTGATTTCTTGCTGACACCAGCTGCTTGTACGGCAGAATTCGTTGCCCGCAAAGGCTTCGTCAGCAAAAGTTTTTATCAAGGAACGGTTGTCTTTTCAGCTGAATAAACTATCTGATAACAACGAAAAGAAAAGCCATTGTCTGAACTCAGCAGACAATGGCTTATTTCTTTCGATCATTAAACGTTTCTCAAAAATTCCATTTTACCCAATCAGCAAATAATTCTGGCCAACGGACAACCGACGCTTCGATCCCATGTTGATCGCTGTTGGCGGTTTCTGGCGTTCCTAAACTTAACCCGTGACCGCCCCGAGGGAAAATGTGTAGCTCATAAGGTATATTAAATTTGCGCAGCTGTTCGGCAAAAAGGAGGCTGTTTTCCGCCAAGACTAATCCATCTTCTAACGTATGCCAAAGAAACGTTGGTGGTGTCTGTTCATTGACTAAAGTCTCTAAAGACAAGGCGGCTTTTTCTGTTTCGTAACGATCTGCTAATAATGAACGGAAGGAATCTTGGTGCCCAAGTTCTCCACTAGATAATACTGGGTAGCTCAACAGTAACCCGTTAGGCCGCCATTCTTCATTGGCTCCTTGTAAATCCTCTGCTAGAAAAGGTTGCTGCCAAGACACACCCAAGTTAGCAGCTAAATGGCCACCAGCTGAAAAACCAGCAACGATGATTTTTTCAGGATCGACGTGCCAGGTGTCATGATTGGTGCGGACAAGACGAACGGCAGCAGCCAATTCCTTTAAGGCTAACGGATAGACAGCCGGTTTGATACTATAATGCAACACAAAGGCTTGGAAACCAAAGCTCATCATTTTGATGGCGATAGGTTCCGCTTCTCGATCCGACAACATTTCATAGCCGCCGCCAGGACAGATGATGACAGCTGGTCGGACACGATCTGGTTCCATTTCAGGAGAATTTTCGATGACATAGGTAGTTAAACTTGCTTGGCTTTCTGGTAAAAGTGCAGATCTTTTTTCATGTATCACGGGTTGCGCCTCATTTCATTGTAATTTTATAGACAATTGGTTGGTCGGTTTCAATTGGTTCAAAAGTTAGTTGCAAGCCTTCATCGGTCACTTGCCAATCAACAGGCTGTTCTTCGTATCCTAGAATCGTGACGGTTTTGATGATGCCGTGAAATTCTGGCAAATTTTGGTCTTTGGATTGTGCCAGTGCTTGGATCCTTGCGTGGCCATTCTCAGGACTTGCCATGCCAATCGCATACAACGAATCCCCCTGAACCGTAAAGCGGAAATCCTGGCTCGTGTATGTCGTCGCCTGTGCTTCTTGAAATTGGCCCGAAACTACGGTCGTGGGCCCTTCCCCTGCTTTGCGCCATGGTTTCGCTTCATAAATGGCTTCACCATTTACATCCAGCCACGCACCGATTTCTTTTAAGATCGCTTGATCTTTTTCTGGGATCGAACCATCCCCTTTCGGCCCGATATTCAAAAGGAGATTGCCGTTTTTACTGACGACTTCGATCAAATCCTGTAAAATCTCACGTGTTGTTTTATAATCCAATGTCGTGGTATAGCACCATGAATTACGAGCGATTGCTGTGTCTGTTTGCCAGTAAAAAGGTTGTGGTTCGGCAAATTTCCCCCGTTCAATCTCCACGATACCGCTACCAAACATCATGGCATCATGCTTGTAGCAAATACCAACTTGTTTGCCCCATTCAGCCCCACGATTGTAATAGTAAGCAGCGAAAAGTTGCAAATGCTCCTTGAAGGCTTCATGTTGGATCCACCAATCAAAATACAGCAGCTCTGGTTGATAGTTGTCGACGAGTTCACAGGTTCTAAGCAGCCAATCATCTAAAAATTCTTTTGACGGGTATGGCTCGCTAAAGAGACTTTCATGGTCTGGCTCTGGCATCGCTGGCCAGTAAAAGTCGCCTTTTGCCAACGGCTCCTTGATATCACTGTCAAAATCCTTACCGTGTCCCATAAAAAACCAATGTTCGGCACGATGAGATGAGGTACAAAAATGCAGGCCTTGCTCCTCTGCTGCTTCTTTTAGTTCCCCAAGAATATCTTTTTTCGGCCCCATAACTGACGCATTCCATTCAGACAGTTCGCTTTTATACATCTGAAACCCGTCGTGATGTTCTGCAACGGGAAAAAGATAATTGGCACCGGCTTGTTTGATCAAGCGAATCCATTCATTTGCATCAAATTTATCTGCGGTAAACATCGGAATAAAGTCTTTGTAGCCAAAGTTTTTTTGTGGACCATAGGTTTCAATATGGTGATCATATTCTGGATGGCCTTTGATGTACATATTTCTTGAATACCATTCATTGTGAAAGGCTGGAACACTGTACAGTCCCCAATGAATGAAGACCCCAAATTTTGCTTTGCGGAACCATTCCGGTAGAACAAAAGCGCCCAATGACTGCCAATTTGGAAAAAAGGGGCCTTGATGTGCGACTTGCTGGATCGTTTCTACTGTGATCATTGTTTTTCCTCCAAAATACCGACTGTTTCCAGCCATGTTTTTGCAATCAACACATGTCCGGCAGTCGAGGGGTGCACGCGATCACTGCTTAAGACATAGGATGATTGATAAAGCAAAAAATCATCAAACTTTTCCTGCGTATCCCCTAAAAGGATACCATACTCTTGCGCTACTTTGGCAAGCACTTGTTGGTAATTGGCAAGCATCTTTCTTAATGGATCTTCTTTGTTGGCTTCAACCATAAACGGGCTCAAAAGAATCATCCCCTTGACATTTGACAAGGTCTGCTCGATCAAATCACGCAGCTCTGATTCAAATCTCTCGATCCCCACTAGTTCCGTTTGAGCAAAGGTTCCATCAAAATGCCGCCACACATCATTCACACCGATCATGATCGTTACCCAATCTGGATGAAATGCCAACACATCATCCTTCCAGCGCTTCTTCAAATCGACAACCGTATCCCCACTGACACCCCGGTTGACGATCATTAATTCCATTTGCGGGAGTAATGCTGTGGTATAGGCGTTGATCAGATGAACATAGCCGTCCCCCCATGAAGACCAACCTGCGGGTATCGCTTGATAATTTCGATTGCTATCTGTGATCGAATCCCCCATAAAAAGCAAACGATCTTTTTTATCCACTATCATTGTTTTCCTCCTTAAAGAAAGAAGACTGATCCGCTGGTGCTGGATCAATCTTCTTAAGTGATTGCTTATCCAAAGGCTGTATACTCACTTTTGCCAAGGAACCGTTGGCAAATCACTCGAGCGATTCTTTGTTTGTTTTTGATTAGTCCCCAAATTCTTTCGCTACTTCTATCCGTTTTTCGTTTTGATTTTTTGCATTGTTCATGTCAAATTCCAAAACGGTTTGATAGCCAAGACCATCTGCTGTTTCTTGCATTTCTTTTAGCAATTGATCAAATTCTGCTTCATCTTTGGCAAAAACCATTCGCCAAGAGTACTCGATGATCGTCGCTTTGGCTTGGTTACGCAACGTAGAGATCTCTGAACTATCTTCTGGCGCTACATAGCTGGCACCAGGGGCAACTAACAATTGGTCGTTCTCCTCTAAATAGCCAATGGTGGATTCTGCACCACCCATATTTTTTGACCAATCTTCTTTTACAGGATCAGTTGTTTCATTTTGGTAGCTTTCCCACATCGTATAAGCATAAGGGAAGCCTGTATCAGGATTGATATCGATCGGTAATACCGTATTGACGTTGAGTGCAGATACGCCATCTTTGTAACTTCCGCCACCGTATTCTTCTGGCACATCCCCATCACCATCTAGCAATGCTTGTTTTCCGAACTCAGTTAAGACAGGCTCGCCGTCTTTCATTTCCCAAGTCAACCCTTCTGGACCACTACTGCCGCTTGTTTGAGAAGAATTTGCTAACACACCTTCTGATGAGTAGAGCCAGTCAATGAAGGCTGCGATTCGCTCTGGGTCTTCGGCATTAGAACCGATCCCGATAAATTGTTTGCCACCGTATACTTCCGCACCATAAGAGAAGATTTTTTGATCTTGGATCGGTGCCAACATAAAGCCTTTTCCTTCAGTCAAGTTCGTGGTCGTATTAAATGCCGCTTGACCTAACCAAGGCCACCATGAGAATAACACTTGTCCTTCTTGGAATTTTGCAAAAAGTGTATCGTAATTTTGCGTCGTTGATTCTGGGTCAACTAAGCCCATTTGATTGGCTTCGAAGTAAAACTTAAGTGCGCGAATATATTCAGAGTCACTATCGAGAATGCTTTGATAATCAGATCCATCGGCTTTTGCCAAGACAAATCCTGATTCATCGTACCCATAGTAGGTGACCAGCTGTTTGCCTGCATTCATCATGTTGCCGTCCCAATCGCTGAATAGAGAAAACCCATACACTTTTTTGCCAGAATCTGTTGTTGGATTGTCTTCTTGCATTTTTTGAATCACAGGAAGCAGGTCTTCCAATGTCCCTATTTCTGGGTATCCTTGCTCCCCATAAAGATCCCAACGCACGTAAGCACCAAATGTAGGGTCTAATCCTTCTGAAGGATCGGTGGCTTTTAAGGTAGAAACAGAAGTTGGAAAGCCATACAGCCCATCGGCATCTTTGTTTAGATTTTGAACAGCCGCATCGAAGCGCTGAACGTTTTCCATAGTTTCATAATACTCGCTCGCATCGGTCAACAAACCTGCTTCAACCAATTCGTTGTATTGTTGGCCATTATCAACAATGATCAAATCACCCAAATCGCCTGCTGCCGTTCTCGTTTGATAAAGGGTATCACCGTTTCCAGCAACGTTTGGTGCGATGATGTTCAATTCCATATTGAATTTATCCCGCACGATTTTGGCAAACCAACCTTCTTGCATCCCCATATAGTTGGCTAGCCCATTATAGACATCGATCGTGATCGTTTCATCGTAGCCACTTTCGCTGGAAGCAGCGTCTGTGTCAGATTCAGCCGCTCCTCCACAGCCGGCTAAACTACCTAGCAATGTCATGCCTAACAAACCTGTTGCTACATATTTGGACATTTTTTTCATTTTCTTCCCTCTTTCTTTTTATTAGCCTTTCACCGCACCCAACATAATTCCTTTAACAAAATACTTCTGGAATAGCGGATAAATGAACATGATTGGTAAAACAACAATGACTGAAACGGTCATGCGGATCGACGTCGGCGTCTGCGTTGTTGCTGCTGAAGCGATGCTGGAAAGTGATCCCGAGGTATTTTTGACCATTTGTGCCAACGAATTGGCTTGATTGATATACGTATAAAGAAGGTATTGCAAGGAGTAGAGACTTTGATCCGTAATGTAAATCAGTGTATCCTGGAAGGAATTCCATTGACCCACTGCCGAGAAAATCGCTACTGTTGCTAAAATCGGTGTACAGTTGGGTAAAATTACCCGAAAGAATACTTGAATGATGCCAGCTCCATCCATTTCAGCTGCTTCTTGCAATGATTTGGGGATCGACTCAATATAGGTTTTCACCAAGATGATATTAAAGGGCTGAACGACAGCCGGCAAAATATAGACCCAAAAGTTATTCGTTAAACCTAATGTCTTCATCGTGATGAATAATGGAATCAACCCTGCATTGAAATACATTGTAATCACGACAAAGCGATACCAAAATTTTCGTTTCCACATTTTTTCTTGGGTAAACATGAAGCCTAAAAACGCTGAAGCTAAGACAGTCGCGGCGGTACCAATCACCGTTCTAGCCACCGAAACTGTTGCGGCTAGAGGCAATCCTTTTAGCTGTAACACTTGACTATAGTTTTCAAAATGGATCTCTTGTGGAAAAAAGCGAATTTGGCCTAACGCACTCAACTCATTATTACTGATTGAATTAATGATCAAGTAATAAAAGGGATACGCGCAAATCAACGTAATCAAAAAGAAAAAGGTATAATTGAGGATACTAAACGTCAGGTTTTCACGTTTGGGTACTTTTTTCGCCTTTTTCTTTTCACTAATCGATAGTTCCATAGATATCCTCCTCTCCTAAATAATGGAAGTCCCCCGAATTTTTTTCGAAGCAATATTGACGATGGCTAACAAGGCAACAGAAATGACACTTTTTAGCATACTGATCGCGGTCGCTAGCGATAGACTATTTCCGCCCATCCCTAAATTGTAGACATACAAATCGAGGACTTGGATCGTATTTCGATTGAATGCATTTTGGAAGACAAAGTACTGATCCATTCCGTTGTTCAGCAAGTTGGCGATAGACAGCATCAACATCACAAGGAACGTCGGCATCAAGGCAGGTAGTGTGATATGACGCATCAGGTGGAAACGATTCGCCCCATCGATTCGTGCCGATTCATACAATTCGGGGTCAATTCCTGAAATGCCTGCAAGATACATGATGGCACCCCAGCCCAAGCCTTTCCAAATATTCCAAAGACACATCATCAGCCACGTATGATTGCCGCTATCCAAAAATTTGACTGGATCGGTAACGAAGCCCCATTCTTGCAGCAACGTGTTTACCAGCCCTGTTGAAGAAAACAAGCTAAAGGCAATCGTATACACCAAAACCCAACTGATAAAATTCGGCAGCGTGGTCAGCGTTTGGACCAAATTTTTAAACCATTTGCACTTGATTTCGTTCAGTAAAATGGCGAAGCCTACTGGTAGGATCGAAGTGGCGATCCCTAAAAAACTCATGGCAAAGGTGTTTTTCATTACTTGTACGATCTGATCCACTTGTGTTGGACTAGAGACAAGAAGTCGAAACCATTTGAAGCCTACGAACTCGCTGCGCGCTAAACCTAATGCTGGTTTGTAATCATAAAGTGAATAAATCCATCCGTGCAAAGGAAAATAAGAGAACAAAAACACGAGAATCAGAAAGGGAACGATACATAAAAACAAAATCTTCCCTTCTCGTGTCACCCGCTTATTTTTTCTTGGGACACTGCTTAGTTTACTTTCCATTTTCCTCCCCCTTTTTTTGTAACCGCTTTTACATTTTTAATACTAGCACCTGAATGCTTATTTGCCACCTGTGAAAAATAGAGGTCAATCCGTACATTTTAGACTTCATTTTTCTTTTATTTATAAAAAACGTTGATCTATCAATGTTTTCGCTAGAAACCGCTCGAATGGTAAGGCTTTCAAAATTTGTTTTTTGCGAGTACTATAGGAATATATCAATTTTGGAGGGATAAAAATGAAGTACAATCCTGATGGTCAACTGTACAAAATAACCACCGTTTTTTCACAATTTACATTGTTAAATTTACTATATATCATTAGCTGTTTGCCAATTATTACGATTGGTGCTGCGACAGCTGCCCTTTATGAAGTGACGATTCGTTATGCGGATGAGGAGCGTGGTGAATTGATTGTAGGCTATGTGCGAGCGCTACGAGCAAACTTTATGAAAGCCACCGGTAGTTTTCTCCTTCTTGGGCTCCCCATGGTAGCACTACTGTATAGTAGCTTGTTTTGGTTTTCCTCAAAAACCATTCTTGCCAGTATTTTTGCTTTCGCTCTAATTGTTACAGCTATTTATCTGTTTATTGTGTTAGTCTATTGCCTTGCCTTAATTGGACGTTATGAAAACAGCTTTAGGCAAACACTAAAAAATGCGTTTCTGTTACCGATCGCGGACCCTATCCGTTCGTTAGCCCTCGCACTTATTCCTACCGCTGCGTTTTGTTTTGTTGTTTTATTTCCGTTGTTTAAATTTCTCTTGTTGATTTTCGGCTTTTCTTTTGTTATTTATTGTAGTTCGTTCCTGTTGCTTTCTATCTTTCGTAATCAACAAGTATGAAAAGAATCAGTCATCTCTCACTTTTTCGTCGTCTGAGTCAGTTTTCCATTCGGCGACAATTGTTCATTCTTTATCTACCTGTTGTTTTTTTATCCACAGTGACTATAGGTCTCTTATTGGTCTACGATTCAACCAAACAGCTGACAGGCAATTACCAACACTTGGCAGAGTTGAATGCTCAGCGTGTCAAATCTGTTCTTTTTGATACAACAAACACGCTGACAAACACGGCGAGTTCCTTATCAAACGATACCCATCTACGTCAACTTTTAACTGCCAATTACCTTGACGATCAAGAAGCGATTGTGGACATCAATAGCTATGATCAGCTAGATGAGATCAGAAATCTTCAAACCTCGATTGCGAAATTAACCATCTATACGACGAATCAAACCATTCCGAACTATAAATATTATCAACAGGCAGATGACACGATTCAAGCGACCGCCTGGTACCAACGAGCGCTCAAGCAACCCGATGCTTTTTTGATGACGATGCCAGAGGATTACAAAGCAAATCGTTTGAGTCTTTATAAAACGTTGCCTTTGCCTTTATCAAAAGAAACAGCCGTTTTGGAGATCCAAGTCGATTACAATTATCTCAGCAACCGACTTCGTAATTCATCCTATGAATTGGAATTACAGTTAAATGATGATGTCATCTTTTATAGCGACAAAATCAATCAAGTTGGGGAACCGGGACAGCTGACAGCTCTTTCTGAGCCGCAAACGAGTGCTGCCTTTTTAAAAAATGATGGTACCAAGGTGATGCTCACCAAAAGCACCTTACCCATGAGTAACAAAGAAGATATCATCACGATTTATAGTGCGGATACCAATGCCTATCGCAATCTACGCACTAATCTGATCCGGTGGAGCACGATCGTTTTGGTGATTTTGATCACTACTTTCATCATCGTCTTTCTCTTTGCTCGATTCTTTACCAAACGAATCTCTCAACTGCAGCAGGCGGTCTACTTTGCCTCGATCGAGGATTATGATTTCTTTCAAAATATCAGCGGTGAAGACGAGATTTCACAGATCTCTCTTGATTTCCACAAGATCATTCAACGAATCAAGAAAAAAGAAGAAGAGATCTACCGTTCACGTTTGGCACAGCAAGAGCTGTTGACTCAGCAGCAGCAAATGGAATTTAATATCTTAGCGGGGCAGATCAACCCCCACTTCTTGTTCAATACATTAGAAACGATTCGTATGATGGCGCTGACTTCTGGCAATTCTGACGTCGTTTATGCCATCAAGTTACTGGCAAAATCGATGCGCTATACGCTAGAAGCCCACGGAACCAAGCGAACGAGCTTAGAAGAGTCCTTAGACGCGGTTCACGTGTATGTCAAGATCCAGCGGATGCGCTTTGGCGATCGAGTCAACTTTTCCTATTCAGTCTCCAATGAGATCGACCAAAAAGAAGTCCAAATATTGCCCCTCCTGATTCAACCATTGGTGGAAAATGCCATCTCCCATGGCTTGGAAGGCATCACCTATCCAGGGTTTGTCCGTTTGACGATCACCAAAGACGGCCATGATCTGGTGATCGTGGTACAAGACAACGGCAGCGGGATATCGCCAGAAAAACTCGAACACTTGCAGCAAAAAATCAAGACGCCCTCCACCCATGCCAAAAAGAACATTGGGCTAGCCAACGTCAATCATCGGGTCAAAATGTTTTATGGACCTGAATACGGCTTGACGATCGAGAGTGTGCTGGGCAGCGGCACACAAGTCACCTTGCGGATCCACGATCTAAGCCAAGATTCATCTTCTCCTCACTAAAACAGCAAAGCCCCCCTTCGATTCCTGTTTCAGAAATCGAAGGGGGGCTTTTGATTGATTAGAAATCCCGCACACGAAGGGTTTGTTGGGATGAAGAGGCGCTGACATAGCAGCCGACCATGATCCCAGTAAAGACACCGCCAACTTCAGTAGTCAGATATTTTGTTTCTCCCCTACCTAAAGGTTGTGCTTGTCCTTGCTCATCAACAACAGAAAAACGATAAGTTTCTTTATCTGCGCTCAGCTGCAAGGTGACTGTATCTGCTGCATAAGGCAGTTTCTTTTCCACTTTCCATAGGGAGCCGATTTGTCGGCGGAAAACTAGCTGCTGACTGGACGCCGTTTTTTCCAGGTATCCCTCATAGTGATGGGTGGCATTTAAGAAGACCGTCAATCCCGCTTGTCCATCCGTTAGTTGCCGACAATCAAAGGTTGCTTGAAATTGTTGATCAAAGGCGGTTTGCCGTTGGAACACAGCCGCAAGTTTGCCTTGATCAGACAGACCCGTCTGATTAGGATGCAGCAAGAAGCCATGCGGCTCTTCTTCAATCAACGTCGGGTCCCATTCGAATAAAGTCACGTAATCAGGCTTGCTGCTCTTCTTTTGTGTTTCCTTTGGTGCCGCCATTGTGTCTACCTGAATGCTTTCTGGTAAATGACCTTCTTCGCCAAACACCGGCCATGGGTTTGACCAGTCTACTGGCAGTAGGCATGTTTCCCGCCCTAACAAATGCCTCAAAGGATAGCTGATGGGGCGTACTGCTAGACAGACTGCCCACCAGTTGCCTTTAGTATCTTGCACGAGATCCGCATGCCCTGCGGCTTGCAGCGGCAGATTCGTACTGCGATTGGTCATCACTGGATTGTTGGGGCATGCTTCATAGGGTCCCGTCAAGGAACGGCTGCGGGCCATGGTCAGCATATGCCCATAGGACGTTCCGCCTTCGGAGATCAACAGGTAGTAATAACCGTCTTTTTTATACAAGTGGGGGCCTTCTGGATCAGCCGCTCCGCTGCCCGTCCAAATATTTTGCCGCGGGCCTAGTTCTCCAGAAGCCAAATCGATCGTCCGCAGATAGATCTCCTTATGGGTGCCTAAGTAATAGGTCTGTCCATCGTCATCTGCGAAAATTGTTGGGTCGATCCCAGGGGTGTCCAGCCAAATCGGGTCAGACCATTCACCAGCGATGTCATCCGTCCAAATCAGAAAATTGCCTTCTCCTCCTTCGTTTGCGCCAACATTGGTGCAAACGAGGTAAAAGCGGTCCTTGATGAAACGCAAGGTTGGGGCATACAGACCAAAAGCATTGGGGTTTTTCGTCGGTAGCTGCAACTGCTCAGGTCGCGAAAGTCCATGGCCAATCAGCTGCCAGTCTGCCAAGTTTTTACTGTGATAGATTGGTAATCCAGGAAAATATTCAAAGGTACTCGTCACCAGATAAAAGTCTTCACCGACACGGCAAATACTGGGATCTGGATGAAATCCAGGTAAAATTGGATTCGTGATGGTTCGCATGGGCATCTAGAACTCCTTTATCGTGGTTTGGTCAGCCGTCACCTCATGGCTCGTTTTTCCAGCAGTCGTGTGTATCTGCAAGGATGCTTGCTGGATGCCAGTCAGCTTGACGATCAGTTCTTGATCGACTCTTTCGACAGCCACCTCGCCAATCCACTCACCGTGGTGATCATAGATAGCGGCAGCGGTCTTGTCTTGCGGATCAAAAAGATGGATCGTTGGCTGTTGGGCATAGTCATAGACTGCTTTGGTTTGTTCATGGCCTTCGATAATGACTTGATTTGGTCGGACTAACAGTGGCAAGTGGAAATAGTCATAGGTTTCTTGGTACCAGCGTCCGCCCTCGTATGCTTTGCCAGATAAATAGTCGATCCAATGCCCTTTCGTTTTCGGTACGTAAAAGGAGACTGTTCCTTGATCATTAAAAATGGGCGCCACTAAAATGTGTTCCCCCAGCATGTATTGGCGATCCAAATGATGGGTCATCTCGTCTTCAGGAAACTCTAAGACCATTGCCCGCATCATCGGAATCCCCGTTTGAGCGGTTAGCACCGATTGGGCTTGCAAGTAAGGCATCAAGGACAGTTTTAACTTGGTAAAGGCTTTAGCTACCGCCACGGCTTCGTCGTCATAGACCCATGGCACTTTGTATTCCCAGCTGCCATGGTAACGGCTATGGGAAGACAGCAGACCAAATTGTGTCCAGCGCTTGTAGAGGTCTGGAGTTGAGCCAGCTTCAAACCCTGAGATATCGTGGCTCCAATACCCAAAGCCGCCTAACCCAAAGGACAGACCTGCCCGCAGCGACTCTGCCATCGATGGATAATCTGAGGTACTGTCGCCGCCCCAGTGTACAGGCAAGCGTTGTGAACCAACCGAAGCTGCCCGCGCAAAAACGATGGCTTCTTCTACTCCCTTGACTTCTTTCAGCAAGTCAAAGACGACCTTATTGTATAGATAGGCGTAATAATTGTGCATTTTTTCTGGATCAGAGCCATCATAGTACACTGCATCGGTGGGAATCCGTTCACCAAAATCCGTTTTGAAGCAATCCACCCCCATGTCTAATAAGGCACGCAGCTTGCTGTTGTACCAAGCGATCGCTTCAGGGTTGGTGAAGTCGACGACCGCCAAACCAGCTTGCCATTTGTCCCATTGCCAGACATCTCCATTGGCGCGTTTCAAAAAGTAGCCATTGGCCATCCCTTCATCAAACAAGGGTGATTTTTGCCCAATGTAAGGATTGATCCAGACACAGATTTTCAATCCTTTGGCTTTCAAGCGCTGCAGCATTTTTTCAGGTTCTGGGAAAGTTCGTTCATCCCATGTGAAGTTGCACCACTCGTATTCTTTCATCCATAAGCAGTCAAAATGAAAGACCTCAAGAGGGATATCACGTTCTGCCATACCGTCTACAAAAGACGTCACGGTTTGTTCATCATAATCCGTCAAGAACGAGGTACTTAGCCACAAACCAAAGGACCACGCAGGCGGCAACGACGGTTTCCCCGTCAAATCAGTGTAGCGCTGAATCACTTGTTTTAACTCATCGCCGGCAATCACAAAGTACTGCAGCGATTGTCCTGGATTGCTGAATTGAACACGCGAAACTTTTTCACTCCCCACTTCGAATTGCACCCGATCTGGTGAATTGACAAAGACGCCATACCCTTTATTACTTACATAAAAAGGAATATTTTTATAAGCTTGCTCTGTACCAGTGCCCCCGTCGGCATTCCAGATATCAACACTCTGGCCGTTCTTCACGAAATTTGTAAAGCGTTCCCCTAAACCATAGATCGTTTCTCCCACATCCAGGGTCAACTGTTCGCTGATATGGGTATTTGCTTGCGGATCGATCACTAAGGCTTTGCTGCGAGGCTTGCTTTGGGTAATCAGCTGTTCTTTGTAATAAAACGAAGCTGTCACATTTTCCTCTTTGGTGATTACGACTTGCAAGTCTCCCGAGCGAAAAACATAGGATTGCTCGTCTTCTGAAATATCAGGAGTGATCGCTTCTGTCATCAATTCAAAATCGGGGGCTTTGGCTTGGACCCCTTTATAGTTATAGAGGGTGATCCCAATGATATTGCTTCTAGGGGTAGTGACTTCCATCGTTAACAATCCGCCATCCAGCGTTGCCCCTTTATGTCCGACATAGCTATAAGGCAGATATAAAACCAATTTGTTTTCTTCTTTACGGGCATCGTAGACATGCACCGCAAATTTCACATCAAATCCTTCACGAAATAACCAACCGCCATCTGAAAATTTCATTTTTTTCCTCCTTGTTGGATCAATGTCAACGCCCCTAACAGACCAGAATCATTATAGTAACGACAAGTCTCGATCGGCACTTGGAAATCTGGCCAATGGGGGTTCTCATTGATTGCTTGTTTGATTATAGCTAATAGATCAGGGTGTTGGCTGATGCCGCCGCCGATCAGTATTTTTTCGGGATTCATCGTGACAGCTAGGTTGTAAATCGCAAGTGCGACATAACGTGCCCACTGTTTCAGGATCTCCTGCGTTTCAGGATCACTCGACCACTGCTGCATGATGGTTTCACCTAAAATCTCCTCTGATTCAGGAATCGCTTTTGCCCGCCGATAGGCAGCAATCAGTCCTCTCGTTGAAGCTAGATCATGGAGGGTCGCAAAAGAAGATGCTTGAAAATCAGTGATCATCATTCCGAATTCTCCTGCCCGAAACCCATGTCCGTGAATCAACTGGCGCTGATGAACGAGCGCGCCACCAATACCGGTGCCTAATGTGATCATGACAAAATCTTGTACGTCAGCAGCATTGCCGGTAGAAAGTTCTGCTAAAGCAGCACATTTCGCATCATTTTCGATCCAGATCGGATAGGACTTGGTTAAACGCTGCTGCAGCTCTTGTACGACAGCACAGCCGTGTAAAGGAGCCAACGCCCCCGCCATGATCGCTCGGCCATTGACTGAATCAATGAAACCAGGAAAACTCAGCCCGATCCCTTCGATGACATGCACTTGCTCGACTTCTTTTATTTTGGCAGCTAAGGCAGCAAAAAATTCATCCCGCGTATTACTCGGGGTTTTGATTTTGCCTCGGTCCAGCCATTGATTCTTCTCGGTAAAAACCCCGAATTTGATATAGGTCCCCCCTACATCAAAGCACAGGCGTACATCTGTCATTTCTCCTCCTCCGTTCGAAAAGCGCTTACAATTTCATTTAAATTATATAAAAGAAAAAAAAGAAAGCCTACTTCTTAGAATAGACTTTCTTACTATAAAAATTAGCTTTTTTCTGTCTCCGATAGGCAATAGGATACTTCTTTTTTATTTCAGCATTGCTCCATTTGAAGCAATGACTTCCTTATACCAATCAAAAGAATCTTTCTTGATTCGATCAAGCGAACCATTCCCTTCATTGTCACGGTCTACATAGATGAACCCATATCTTTTTCGCATTTCACCTGTAGTAAATGAGATGAGATCAATACAGCCCCATGCTGTATACCCAATCACATCAATGCCGTCTTCCTCGATGGCAAGCATCATTTGTTTGATGTGTTCAGCTAAATAGTCAATCCGTTCGGGATCATGAATGCCGGTTTCTGTCATTTGGTCATTAAAACCAAAGCCATTTTCCACAATAAAAATCGGCAGTTCATAACGGTCCTGCAAGAGATTCAGCATATAGCGCAATCCCATGTGGTCAATCGTCCAGCCCCATTCCGTCATCGTTGCATAAGGATTCGTTGTTAGCACACTGCTGCCCAACAAAGGATCATGTAGATAGTTTGCATCTGAGCGGGTAGATACTGTATTGCTTAAATAATAAGTAATACCGATATAATCAACGGTGCCGTTTGCCAAATCATCAAGATCGGCTTCTGTCACATCGATCGTGTACCCTTTTTTCTGCCATTCATTGAGAATTCTTTTTGGGTAGTGTCCACGGACATGTACATCTGTGAAATAGAGTTGATTATTATCTTCTTGTTGTGCTAACAATTGATCACGAGGATCAGAAGTCAGGGGGTAATTAGGCGTGGCAGCTAAACAGCAGCCCATTTGAAACTCAGGATTGATTTTTTTCGCAGCTGTGACGACACGAGCTGAAGCAACAAACTGATAGTGAGCAGCTTGGTACATGCCTGCTAGTTTCTCCTCATCCTCGTCAAAGATCACACCAGAATTGGTAAAACTGTAAATTGGATTATCGATGATCCGCTGATTGTTGATCTCGTTAAATGTTAGCCAATACCGCACTTTTTCTTTGTAGCGTTCCATTACAGTTTGCGCAAAACGTTCAAAAAATCCGATCATCTTTCTGTTGCGCCAAGCCCCATAGGTTTCAACTAAATGATAGGGCATCTCGAAATGAGACAACGTCACAACAGGTTCTATTCCATATTTTTGCATCTCGTCAAAGACCTGATCGTAAAAATACAGCCCTTCTTCGTTCGGTAGTTGTTCATCTCCTAAAGGAAAAATTCGTGTCCATGCGATACTGATTCGCAAAGCTTTGAAACCCATTTCCGCAAAAAGTTTGATATCTTCCGGGTAACGATGGTAAAAATCAATGCCTTCATGATTCGGGTAATATTCCTCAGGCAAGATTGTGTTGGTAATTTTCCGAGGCCGATCTTTCGTTCCTGCTGTCATCACATCGGCAATACTGATCCCTTTCCCGCCTTCTTGCCAAGCACCTTCCACTTGATGAGCGGAGATCGCACCGCCCCATAAAAAGTTTTCTTTCATTTTCAAACTCCTATCCTTCGTTGTTTACGGTAAACAGAATCCCTTCTACTTCAATTGTTCCGGCCGTTGTTTCGTACTCGATTACTGTATCTGGTCCACAATTTGTAACGATCACGGGTGTCGATAATTGATAGCCTTTATCCAGAATCGCCTGCCGGTCAAAGGTCAACAAACGATCTCCTCGTGCAATTGTCGCACCATTTTCGACGTTAACATCAAAAAACTCACCATTTAGATTCACGGTATTCAATCCGACGTGGATCAATAATTCAACCCCTTGATCAGATTTAATACCAATCGCATGCTTAGAAGGGAAAACAGCAACAACAGTACCTGCAAAAGGTGCCCGAATGATTCCTTCATCGGGGATGACCGCAATTCCTTGTCCAGCGATTCCGCTGGCGAACACATCGTCTTCCACTTCTGCTAAAGGCATCACTTGTCCTTTTACCGGTGAATAAATCGGAGTTGCTGCATTGGTTAAGATACTTTCTACCTCTGATTCAGGCTCTGCTTCAAATTCTGTTAGTTCACTTTCCTTCACGCCGAAGAAATAAGCCAGTAAAGCTCCTGACAACAATGAAACGGTGATTCCGATCAGATAACCCACCAAAGGACTGTAAACAGGCAAGGAAAAAATATTATGGAAAACATACGCATTCATCGTCACACCAAAAGCGCCTAACACTGCTCCGCCTAAACCACCGGAAATAGCTACGATCGGCAAAAGTCTTTTGTAACGAAGAATAATCCCATAGACGATGGGCTCTGTCACGCCGGCAAAGAAGCCAGTCAAGGCAACTGGGCCTGCCAAAGCCCGCATTTTCGAATGTTTTTTCGCTCGTAAGAAGAAGCCAACTGCAATCCCGATTTGAGCAAAAACAGCGGCCAATGCCATTCCTTCAATAGGGTCTCCACCTAATCTTGTCAGATTATCTAACGTTACAGGTGTAAAGCCCCAGTGCAAACCAAACATAACCATGAAGGTCATCCCGCCGCCTAAAACGATGCCTGAAAGGATCCGGCTTTTTTCAAATAACCACATTACACTTCCTGATAAAAGATCCCCGAAAAAGGTGCCGAATGGACCAAAAAGGATAACGGTCAATGGAATCATGATCATCAAACTAAGCATTGGTACGGCAAACAATTGAATGTCTTTATAAATAATCTTTTTCAAAAATTTATCTACAAATTGATAAATAAAAATAGCCGCAAAAATCGGAAATAGGGTTGTGGCATAGTCCACGGCTTGAACTGGTATCCCTAAGAAATTTGTATTTTCCACGCCAATCAACCCAGTAAACTGAGGTTCCAACAATGCTGCACCAATCACGCCGCCAACATACATGTTGGCACCTAATCTTTTCGACAACGTGATCCCTAAGAAAATCGGTAAAAAATAAAATATTGCATTACTCGCGGCACTCAAAATGACATAAGTAGAAGATTCTGCTGATAACCAATTAAATTGGGTCAAAACCGTCAGCAGTGCTTTTAGCATCCCCGAACCTGCTAGAGCAGGAATTAAAGGAGAAAAAGCACCTGAGATAATTTCGAATACGGCGTTCAAATTAAAACCTGTTTTTTTCGAAGAACCTGTTTCTTGATCTGATAACCCAGCCATAGCTGAAATCGTCGCATAGTAATCTGATACATTGCTGCCGATTACGACTTGATATTGTCCTCCACTTTGTACAACGGACATCACATAGGGCAGTTTTTGAAGTTCCCCTTTATTGGCCTTGGCGTCATCCTTCAAGCCAAAACGCAATCTCGTTGCACAATGAACCAAGCTGTCGATATTTTTTTCACCACCGATCATGCGAATGATCGCGGCACTTTCGTTTTCAAATTTCATAGTTATTCTCCTTTTGCGTATAATAAAAAGCGTGATCTAGAAGACACCTCAAACAAAAGACTCGTTTGAGTGCTCACTCTAGGTCACGCCTGCTTTACCAGTAACGATCCGTTAAGATGCCAATCGATTTAAATGTAAGGTTAAATACAACACTTCATCTTCAGTGATTTCCCACTGATACCTATTTTCCAGAAATTGCTTGATTTTCATAGCACACTCATAATCCAACGGATATTTCAGTTGAATCACATCTAATAAACTAGACGCTGGTTGAGCTGGTAGCTCATTGCTCATCTGTCGTTTAACAAAGTAGCGAATGTGAGTGATGAATCGGGAAAAATAAATAGAGTCTTGTCTGAATTCTTTGCCATAATGATAATTGATGATCGTCAAAATATCTTTCATGACTTTGGAAATCAGCATTGTTTCTTCCATTCCGTTGTTATCGCCTAAAAAATTCACGAAATGCAGCGTAATAAAAGCAGCCTCATCTTGCGGAATATTCAGATGTGTTCGCTTTTGCATCAGCTCAACCGCTTGAAGACCAATTTCATATTCTTTCGGGTACACCTGCTTTAATTCCCATTCTAGGGGTGTTTGAATTTTCATCCCTTCTCTTGCTCTCGTCAGAGCAAAACCGATATGGTCTGCAAGTGCCACTAGCAGTGCAGGATTGCTTTCGCATTGAAACGCTTCCTCAAACAATTTTAAAATATCGCTGGCCAGTTGCAGATCACGATATTCAATCCGTTTAAGCAGCTGTTCCAAATCTGCAATGCTTTTTTGGTCGTTAATGATGAATCGCTTTTCTATTTTCTTTTGATCGACAGTGTCGCCTGGCTTCAAACCAAAGCCGATGCCACTCCCCATCACAACTTCTTCTTGGTGATTGTCGTTCAGGACTAATGAAGCATTATTATTAAATACTTTGACGATTTCCATGGTCAACACCTCCTAAAATAAAACAAAAAAATAACGTCACCAACTAGCTATGATCTTTTTCCAAAACAAACGAATGGAGAAAATCTCATACCTGTGGTCACGCCTGCATTATCAGTAACGATCCGATGCACTTACTATACTTCAAAATGAAAACGACGTCAATAGCTTTTTTAAAGCATTTTCTTGTATGAGCTTCTGACGAGATTATTCAAAAAAATGGCGACAAAAAAAGACGTGTTGTCTCTTGCTGCCGCCATGCGAACCTGTAATGCCGCTTTTTCTTTTCACAAATTTCTCTTTTCATTGCCTATGCGATGGACTGTTTTCCTGAAAAATAGCTGCTCATGTATCAGCGAATTTTCTTATGTTTTCCGAAACTCATTCGGTGAAACCTGATGGTATTGTTTGAACTTTTTGTAGAAATAATCAACATTGCTGTAGCCCACCAATTCAGCAACTTCGTAGACCATTAGATTGGAATGACGCAAGATTTCCACCGCTTTTTCCATTCGAACTTCATCCAAGAACGCCAAATAATTTTTCCCAGTTTCTTTGCGAAACTTCTTGCCTAGATAGGCACTATTGTAATTGAAACGTTCCCCGATTTTTTTCAAGGTCAAATCTTCTTGATAATGCTTTTTCGTGTATTGGATCAATTCTGCAATGATATCGATTTGGTTCAAACTGCTGGCGACTGTTGCTTGCAAGTCTGCTAGTTTTGCGGTGATCACCTCTTGCAGCATTGGAAACGTCTGGGCGAGAAAAATCTGCTGATGCACTTCGTCTGTCGACCATTCGATCGCTAAGGCTACTTTTTCACTGATTTGATGCTGCAGCCATTCGATGTCACCATTGATTTGCCATTTAATCTCTTCTTCCAATGCCAATGAATGATAAAAGGTTTGATAATAGCGGGATAACGGCTGTTCTAACGGATCGTTTGCCAAAATCGCCTTGACTAATTCTTCACGCAAATCACTTCGTTCTTCTGCTTCTTGCGTCGTATCCAAAACATGGTGAGAAATGACTTGATTGGGAAATAAGAAAATCAATTTACTTAATGTCTGGATATCGATCATCAATGGCTTCAAGTTATCTTGCGCCGCAAACCAGCGGGAGATCAAGATTTCTTGGTGAGCCATTTTTTTACGGCACCACGCATCGATCGCCTCGTCGGGAAAGCGCTCCTCGTTTAACAAAACCAAATACCGATGATGTCGATGGATCAAGGTGACGACTTGCGCCACTTGCTCCTGCAATTTCTCAACCAGCTTTTGGGCATCTGCCTCCTCGGAAAGACGCAATAGCTTGATGGCTTGTGCGTCTTTGATTCCCGTTTGATCCCCGCCAAACAATTTCTCCATCAACTGACTCTTCTGATTTTTCTGCTGATCGGTCTTGGCTTTTTGATCGATTTTCGTCAAAATACCGATCAGCTCTTCTTCGTCAACTGGTTTCAGCAAATAGGTCACAGCGCCCAGTTGCAACGCTTGCTTGGCATAGTCAAAATCTGAGTAGCCGGATAAAATAATGGCAAAAAACAAAAGCCCTTCCTCCGATGCTGCTTGCACCATCTCAAGACCATTTTTTCCCGGCATACGGATATCAGCGATCACAACATCTGGCTTCAATTCACGGATCATTGCCAAGCCAGCTTCGCCGTTTTCCGCCGACCCGACGATTTGATACCCCAGACGTTCCCAATCGATGATCAGAGGTAGCCCATTTCGGATCGATGCTTCATCGTCAACGATCAACACTTTACGCATTTTCCAACCTCCATTTTCAGCTACTCCTTCGTTACATCATGTTTCACTTGTCAAACTTGCCCCGTTGGTGCGAATCACCTCTTGATACCAATAAAAACTATCTTTCGGGATGCGCGCCAACTGACGTTCGCTTTGATTGTCGCGATCGACATAAACAAACCCATAGCGTTTTTTGTATCCATTCAACCAACTCAGTAGATCTGTAAAGGACCAAGCACAATAGCCGATCAGCTCAACCCCATCCGTGATGGCCTTTTGCAGTTCCACCAGATGTTCCTGCAAATAGGTGATGCGGTAGGGGTCATGGATCTGTTTGTCTTCTGTCAATTGATCGATAGCGCCTAACCCATTTTCAGTAATAAAAATCGGCAAGTCATAATTGGCTTGGATGCGCCGCAAGGCTACGCGGAAACCAACGGGATCGATCTCCCAGCCCCAATCTGTTTTTTTCAAGTGGGGATTTTCTGCTGTCGCAAACATGGTTTCTTCGGGTGAGAACTCACCAGCTGCCGCTTGCATCAAATACGGATCGACTTTAGAAAATTCTTTCTTTTCAGCTGACTGCTTTTGCAAATTGTTTTGCTGGGCCGTCCCACCGTGATAGTAATTGATTCCTAAGAAATCAGGTTTTGCCTGTTTTAATAGTGCTTGATCTTCTGGAGTGACTTCAGGAGCCAAGCCAACTTTGGCTAATTGCTTGTAGACAAATTTCGGGTATTCGCCTTTGCAATAGACATCTAAAAACCATGCGTTGTTGAAGGCTTCGCCATTTTCTGCTGCCAGCACATCTTCTGGGTCACAGCTAAACGGATACATCGGTCCATAGCCAAAACTTGGACCGATCTTGCCCTGAGGAACCAGCTCATGGAACAAATTGATCGCCTTAGCATTGGCAAGGTTGATGATATGATTGGCTGCATACATCCGTTTTAAGTCCTTCAAGCCCGGCGGATGTGCCGCCCAACGGTACCCAAGAGAAGTGAAGACATTTTGTTCATTCATGGTGACCCAATAGGTGACTTTCTTTCCTAGGCGTTCAAAAAGGATCCGGCAATACCGTTCAAATGCTTCTGCTGTTTCTCGACCTTCCCACCCTAAGTATTTGTCTTGCAAAGCCTGGGGAAGGTCCCAATGATAAAGCGTCAAAATCGGCTCTACTCCTTGCCGAAGCAATTCGTCCACCAGCTTTTCGTAAAACGCCACACCCGCTTCATTGACCGCGCCTTCGCCATCAGGCAAGATTCGCGACCACGCCACACTAAAGCGATAGGCTTTCAAGCCCATTTGCTTCATCAAGGCAACATCTTCTTTGTATCGATGGTAGTGATCGATCGCCACTTTGCCGTTGGTTTCCTCAAAAGTATTGCCAGGAATTTGGGCATAGGTGTCCCAAATCGACGGACCTTTGCCGTCTTCTGCCCATGCCCCTTCAATTTGATAGGCCGCCGAAGCTGCCCCCCATAAGAAGTTTTCTGGGAAAGGATCTAAGTTTGTGTGAAACATCAAGTTGCCTCCTTCATTTCCTAAACCGAAATAAATCGGTTACATTTTATCGTATCATAATTTGGTTGATTCGTAACAATTGCTAAAAGATATTTTTTAGGTGAAAAAACTGCCGCTCCTCAGAACGACAGTCGTTTCTTATTAAAACAGGTAATCATTCAAACGAGATTTCACATATTCAATGTGGCTGGATTCTAATTCGATTTGATCATGAGCCAATGCGTAATCTGTCAGTGTTTCTAAGCTTTCCTCATCAGCAACGATCTTCGCTCCGATGCCTTCTTGGAAAGAGGCGTACCGTTTTTCCTTCAACTCGTCTAAGAAGCGGTCTTCTTTTAGTTTCGCTGCTGCTTTCAACGCTCGGGCATACGTATCCATACCAGCGATGTGGGCTAACAACAGATCTTCCATTTCAAATGACGAACGGCGGACTTTAGAATCGAAATTGATTCCTCCCGGCGCAATGCCGCCGTTTTCTAAGACTTCGTATAAAGCAAGTGTCGAGTCAAAGACGTTGGTTGGGAATTCATCCGTATCCCACCCTAACAGCATATCTCCTTGGTTGGCATCCAGTGAGCCTAATGCGTTATAGCTACGGGCAACGGCGATTTCATGTTCAAAGGTATGGCCAGCTAATGTTGCATGATTGGCTTCTAGGTTTAATTTGAAATCTCCTTCTAAGCCGTAGTGCTGAATGAAGGCCATCGTTGTCGCTGCATCAAAATCATATTGATGTTTTGATGGTTCTTTTGGTTTCGGCTCTAATAAGAACTGAGGTTTATGACCGATTTTTTCGCCATAAGCGATCGCCATTTTGAATAGACGGGCGATGTTGTCTTGTTCAAATTTCATGTCTGTATTCAACAAGGTTTCATAGCCTTCACGGCCACCCCAGAAGACATAGTTTTCGCCGCCTAATTTTTTCGAGATGTCTAAGCCTTTTTTGACTTGGGCTGCCGCATACGCATAAACTTCCGCATTATTGGTGGAAGCAGCGCCGTTATTGAAACGAGGATGTGAGAACATATTTGCTGTATTCCATAATAGTTTGATTCCCGTTTGTTCCATTTTTTCTTTGATCAAATCGGTGATTTCGTCTAAGTTTTGGAAAAATTCTTCTAACGTTTCTCCTGCAGGTGCCACGTCAACATCATGGAAACAGAAGAACTCTGCCCCTAATTTTTCGCAAATCTCGAAGAAGGCTTCTACTCGATTTTTCGCCGTTTCCATTTCGGTGTCACCGATCCACGTCCGTTTGTTGACAGGTGCGCCGAAAGGATCAGAGCCGTCTTGCGTCATCGTATGCCAATAGGCGATTGCAAAACGTAGATGATCTTTCATTTTCTTGCCTAAAACAACTTCTTCGGCATCATAGTGGCGAAATGCAAACATATTGTCTGTTTTAGGACCTTCGTAGCGGATTTTTTCGATCTCTGGGAAATAAGTCATTGTTGTTGCCTCCATTTTATGTTTTTTAGTGTAATAAACTAACTTACTTGTTTCCAAACATTTAGAACCAAAAACGATTCCTCGCTTTGATCATGTAGATTGCCTGCTGCCTTTACGCTACTCGATTTGCGCCAATGCATGGCAGATAGGGGCGGTTTGTTGGTAGACGGTGCGGTAGATCGCATAGATTTCTTGGTATTTGGCGACATTTTCAGGAATCGGTGCAATAGCCTTGCCGTATTTGACAAAGGCGTTAACACAAGCAGTTGCATCTGGATAAATGCCGCTGCCGATTGCTGCCAGCATTGCTGCGCCCATACCTGGACCTTGCTCAGTAGACAAAGTCAGCATTTCTGCATTAAAAATATCGGCTTGCATTTGCAGCCATTCGGCATTTTTCGCACCGCCCCCCACAGAAACGATCTGGGTAAATTTCCGCTGTGCCCGTTCTTCCATGATCATTTGGGAATCTTTCAAAGAGAAGGTAATCCCTTCTAAGACGGCACGACTGAAATGCTTTTCGCGATGCCGTGTGTCGATGCCGATAAAACTACCCCTGATTTGGCTGTCGGTATGCGGTGTGCGTTCGCCCACGATATAAGGCGTAAACAGCAGGCCTTCTGCCCCTGGGTTTACCTCACTGATCGCTGAAAGCAATTCCTGAAACGATTGGTTGGGGGCAAACGTATCACGATACCAGCTTAAGGAATTTCCAGCGGCTAACGTGACCCCCATTGAATACAACTTGTCTTTGATCGCATGACGGAAAAGGTGTAGATCTCCTTGATAATCAACCTCTTGCGCTTCTTCAAAGGATAAGAACACACCGCTAGTGCCAATCGACACCATGCCGACACCTTCGGCGATGATCCCTGAACCTAATGCAGCACAGGCATTGTCTGCGCCACCTGCATAGATCGTCACCTCTTGTTCAAACCCAAAGGCTTCTTGCAGCTCTTTTCGCATTTGCCCCACAGGCGCTGCTGATTCAAAAAGCGGCGGCAGTAAATCCGATGCGATTGCGAATTTTTCTTGAATGGCTTCAGACCAGCACTTCTTTTCGATATCCAGCAGTAACGTACCCGCTGCATCGGAATAATCCATCGAATAGTTCCCAGTCAGCCAAAAAGCCAAGTAGTCTTTTGGCAGCATCATGTGACGAACTTGTTGCCAATGTTCAGGCTCGTGTTCTTGGACCCATAAAATTTTTGGTAAGGTGAACCCTTCCAAAGCAACATTCTTGGTGATTGCTTTTATTTCCTCTCCAAAGGATGCCATGATCGCTTGGCATTGTTTGGTGGTCCGAACGTCATTCCATAATATTGCCGGACGAATGACACGGTTTTCTTCATCCAATAAAACAAGACTATGCATTTGCCCAGAAAAGCTGATGCCGATCAATTCCTTCTGCAACGTTGGAAGCTGCTGGATCAAGGTTTTGATCACCTTATCTGCCGCCTCTTGCCAATGCACCGGCTCTTGCTCACTGAACCCCGGTCTAGGGGATGACAATGGATAGTCAGCACTTGCTGTTCCTTGGAGTTCCCCGGTTTGATCAAAAACTAAGCCTTTTAACGCACTTGTTCCTAGATCCAACCCTAAAAAATAAGCCATCTCTTCTCTCCTTCCTCTGTTTGAAGCAGTTAACCATTGACTCTCAAACGGTTAATTAGCATTCAAAACTAACTAATTGGATAGTAAACGATTCTCGCATTCCTGTCAAGCGCTTTCAACGAATCTTTCATGGTTTTTCCTTCTCAAACTACAGCTCCTACATTCTACGTCTTTTCTTTATTCTTCAGCTTGCACAATATTAATTTGCACGGTAAACTAACACTAATCACATCTACGAAGAGGAGTACACATGATTATCAATAAAATGGGCATACGCGAACAAAATGAAGCGGCTGTATTGAAGACGATCATTGACAATGAAAATGTGTCACGAGCGGAAGTGTCAAATTTGACCCATCTCAATAAAGCGTCTGTTTCTCAAATAACCAAAAAACTGATCGACACGGACTTCGTGCGCGAAGTCGGCATTGGTGATTCCACTTCGATCGGTGGTCGCAAACCGATTCAATTGCAATTCAATCACCGTAGCAGCTTAGCTGTTACCTTTGACATCGGCTATAACTATGTTCGAGGGATGCTCTCTTATATCAATGGCGAGATGATCGCCTCTGCCGACCATTCCCATGAATTGATCACCAAAGAAAATGTACTAGCGACGATCGATTCCATGATGAAAGAGTTTTGGCCGCAAATGCCGCAAACCACTCATGGATTAGTAGGAATCTGTTTGGCAATCCACGGCATCGTTCACAATCAGACGGTCACCTTTGCCCCCTACTACGACTTGGAACACTTTGATTTGATCGCCCCTTTGAGCCAAAAATACAATACGGCGGTCTATATAGAAAACGAAGCCAATCTGACGGCTTTAGGCGAGTACTGTTTTTCTTCTGATTCCACGAATTTACTGAGCGTCAGCGTCCATAGTGGGATCGGTGTTGGAATCATCGTTGATGGGCAGCTACAAACTGGTACTCACGGCATGGCGGGGGAAGTTGGCCATTCTACGCTCTTTCCTCACGGCAACTTGTGCCCTTGCGGCAATCGAGGCTGCTTAGAGCAATATGCGTCGAACAAAGTCTTGTTTGACACCTACAGTCACTATACAAAAACAGCGTTCGTTAATTCGGATACCTTTGCACAAGCCTATCATGCCGGAGAAAAATCAGCAGTCGAATTGGCGCAACAAAATGTTGAGTTTCTTAGTATTGGGCTAAACAATGTCATCACTTTTTCTGATCCCGAAGAAGTCTATATCAACAGCTCGGTCTATCGCAAAATTCCTGATTTATTACTGGCGCTGCAACAAAAATTGACCAGCCAGTTCACCAAAAACACGAAGATCAAAAACAGCCGATTAGGCGATCAAGCCCCGCTGTTTGGCGGTAACGTTTTAGTGGCGAAACATTTCTTGAATATCAACGATTTGCGCTTTGCAGCACTTGATCTCTCCCGTGTAATCCGTTAAATGAATGCTGGACTGAAGACTCAGTCCAGCGTTTTCTTTTGGTAAAAAGGTCTCGCTATCCTTTGATTCCGCCAGCCGTCACACCGCCCACGATGTATTTCGATAGAAACAGGTAAATCAGCAGTAAAGGAATAATACTTAATGAGATCCCTAGATACATACTGCCAAATTCAGTACGGTAAACATCGGTTTTCAGCAATTGGACCAGCATCGGCAACGTATACTTTTCCGTATCGTTGATCAAGATCAAGGGCATCAAGAAATTATTCCACGAGGTCACGAACGAGAAAATCGCCATGGTGGCTAAGCCCGGTTTCATCAAGGGCAACATGATGCGATGGAAAATTTTGATTTCGCCGGCTCCGTCCAAACGAGCAGAATCTGCCAAATCAGGATGATAGATCGTTTCTAAGTATTGCTTTAAGAAAAAAACGGTAGCAGGTGATGCGATCGCTGGTAAAATCAATGGCAGAAAATTATTTAAGAGCCCTAAGCGATTCATAAATTGATAAAAACCGATCATGCTAATTTGCTGAGGAATCATGATCAGCCCAAGAATGACAGCAAACAGGACTTTCTTGCCACGAAACTCATAGGCGATCACGCCATAAGCTGTCAATGCCGAAAAATATACATTGAGAACGGTAGCGCCAGCCGCAATCAAGAAACTATTTTTAAATCCATTGAAAACATTGAAGCCTCTGCCCATTAAGACAGACCAGTTGTATTGGAGATTACCGCCAGGCCACAAGGACAGCCCTTGCTGGATCTGTTCTGCTGAACGGGTCGCATTGACTAAGACGACCCAAAACGGCAGAATACTTAAGATGGTCAGCAACACCAAAAAGACATAGATCAACAATCGTTTTGCTCGATAGCTATTTTCCATTTATTTTCGCCCCACTTTGCTGTTTTCTTTGAAAAATTGAAACAATAACGTGCTTAATACGATCGAAAGTGCCAATAATAGCACCGACGCGGTTGCGGCAACGTTGAAATTCCGACTCCCGGTAAAGGCTTGGTTGTAGATAAACATCGTGATCGTTAAGACACTATTGTTGGGATTGCCGTTTGTCAGCAAAAAAGGGATGTCGAACATTTGCAAGCCGCCAATCAAAGACGTCACCAATGTATAAAGCAAGATTGGTTTTAACAAAGGCAGCGTGATCTTGCGGAAAATTTGACCATCATTGGCTCCATCGACCATTGCTGATTCAAAAAGAGCATCATCAATGCTCAAAATGCCCGAAACCAAAACGATCGTTGTCTGACCATACCACATCCAAAATTGGATAAAGGAAACGATCAGCCGAGTGCCCGTTTCACTACGGAAAAAGTCATAGGGCTGGTCCAAAACACCGAAATGCTGCAAGACTAGGTTGATCGGACCTAACGGAAAACTGAACAAAACGAAAAATAAGATTGCTACTGAAGCGGCAGTAATGATGTTGGGTAAGTAAAAAACGACTTTGAAGAAGCCTTTCCCCCGCAAACGCAACTTGATATTGGTAAACCATGCCGCTAGCAACAGAGCCAAGCCAATTTGAGGAACAAAGTTTACGCCCCACAAAATAAAGGTATTGCTGATGGATTTTAAAAATAACGGGTTGCGAAAAATCGCAAAATAGTTATCCAGTCCGACAAGATTGGCAGCTGGATTCCACCCTTTTAGATCCGTAAAGCTTAGGTAAATCGTATAGAGAATTGGATAAAGCTGAAAAACCAAGAATGCTAGAAAAAATGGTGCGATAAATAATAGCCCATAGCGATGATACTGTTCAAATCTTCTCTTATTCTGCATCGTAATCCCCCTGATATTTATTTCTTCTACTGCCAACTTCTGCCTGTAAAGACAAGCCATTTAAGCAGCGCATAGTACCTAGAAAAGGTTGAAACCGACCCCGTCTTCGGTGCCGGTTTCAACAACACCTAATCTACTTGAACATCTGGATAAGCATTGACGACCGCATCTTTAAAGTTTTGGATCGCCGTTTCCTGATCCACTTCACCTTTTGAATATGGTGTCAAACAACTATCCGTAAAGAGGGTTTCAATCGTCTGGTCATACTCGGTCAGAATTTTCGCGTTGATGTCTTGAACCATATCGGCAAATTCTGCATAGTGGTTTTGACCGCCTAAAAATTCCTCTTCATATTCGCCTTTAATTTCTTCAACGACTCGCTCATTTGATACAAAATCACCGGTATCTTCGGCCCATTGTTTTAAAAATGCTTGATCTGTGGTCAAGTAAGCCACCAATTGCGCAGCTTCTTCTTGCATCTCAGAATTTGCCGTAGCACCGATCCATGTGCCGCCCCAGAACCACGACGAAGGTCCTTGGATCATGCGCCAGTCGCCTTCTGTTGAGCTGGAGTTATCGGCAGCTGTCGCATTTGGTTTTAACCAATAGTGCAGTCCCCATGTCGGCAAACTATAACCGAATACATTGTCGCCATTCATTCCAGCAAACCAAGCTTCTGATTGTCCTTCTGTATCTTGTGTCAGGCCTTCTTCTACAAATTTTCGTGATACATCCAACAAGTCATACAAACTGTCGTCGATCACTAATTTGCCGTCTTCAACCCAGCCATGTTCGCGTTGTCCATAAAAAGGCTTTGCCAAATCTTGGACACTAGAGATCATATAGGTGGTTCCACCACTTTTTTCTTTGACTGCTTTGGCTTGCTCATAGAACTTGTCATAGTCTGACAATGCCGCTTGCGCAGCCGCTGGATCATCGATTCCTAGCAGCTCTTCTGCCATCGATGCCCGGTAATAAAACCCGCCAGGAGCAGCTTGCCAAGCCAAGGCATGAAGAACCCCGTCTTTTGAAGTCCCTACGTCTTTGACATATTGATACGTATCTGCCGCGGCTTCATCAAGCCCCAGTGAACCAAGGTCTGCCATCATGCCTGATTCCACATATTTTTTGACAAAGGCAGATTCTAAAGCAATCACATCTGGTGCATCTTTGGAACCGAGAATCGGATCGAGCTTGGTCTCGAATTGGTCAGAAGGAATCTCCACGATCCGAATGTCATAGGCCAAGTCGTCATGCGCCGGCAAATAGTAATCATTGATCATCGTTGATAATTCTGAAGTAAAGGTCCAAACCACAAGTTCATCCTTGCCACTACTTCCCGTTGCGCTATTATCTGAGCTGCTGTTTCCAGAACCATTCCCGCAGCCACTAAGCATAAAAGCTGCTAAGCCCGCCACTGACGCTGTTTGTAAGACCCGTTTCCAATTTTTCATCTTTCTTCCTCCTCGATTTTTTGATAGTCAAATGAATCAAAATCAGCCGCCAAACGATTGCCGGTCGTATCGATCGCAAACATCCCTACAAAAGCCCCTGTAAAGAACCCACCGTAATGTTCTGCTACATAGTCGTCAGACAATTGCAAGCTGTCAAATAGCTGATCGATGACCTGCCACTCTTTTTGATCAAACGAGTACGCGTATTGATAGTGGGCATAATTAACGATCGTTTTGAAGTAGACTGTTTGTACATCGGCTGGTATCACAACTTCTGGTGCTTTTTGACTCTTCAGTTGGCCCTTTTCGCTTGTCAATACAGTGATGATTCTGCCTTTCGTCTCATCATGAGTGATGTAGATCGCCGACCAGTTTTGTGTATTGTAGTAATTCGTCATGCCTGCTAACTGTAGAAACGAGGTCGGTGAAAATTCGACGGCAGTCGTTGCTTCGAAACGAAAATCGCTCCATCTTCTTGCCACCAGTGCTTGATGGAACAAGGAATTGAACGACTCTCGCCCATACAAGCGCAAGTACCCTGGTCGTGCGGTCAAACTACCGATTTCCTCAGAAAAAGGAATCCGCAAGGTTTGAAACACTGGTACCAACGACGCCTCTTCAAAATCATCAAAGCCTGATTCTGTTTCCCACGGATGTTCGGGCAGCTGTGGCTGTGGGACTTCCTCTTTTGGAAAGTTTCCGCCTGTGATATACGGCCAATCATTTTCCCAATAAACAGACTGGATCGCTGTTTCTCGTCCGAGCGGGCAATAGCCGCGATTTTCTAAGAGGGGCGTTTCGGGATACTTCAGCGCTCGCCCTGTTAAGTGAACAAAATACCATTCATCGGTCTGCGTTTTCACAAATGAACCATGGCCAGCTTTTTGTAGCAGGATCTCTGGCTGTCCCCAGGAACTGATCAGAGGGTTTTGAGGATGAACTTCATAAGGCCCTTCGATGTGCGTCCCACGAGCGATGGTACTTGCATGTTCAAACTTGGTGCCGCCTTCTGCCGTCAATAAATAATAATAGCCGTTCACTTTATACATAACCGGTGCTTCCGTCAATTTGCGCTCTGTTCCTTTGAAGATGATTTTGGGCTGCCCCACTAATTTCTTGGCTTGCCAATCAAACTCTTGGAGAGCGATCCCATAAAAGGAATGGTTTGTCGGACGATAATCCCAAACCATGTTCAGAAAATATTTTTTGCCGTCGTCGTCATGAAATAACGAGGGATCGAAACCAGAAGAATTCATATAGATTGGTTCTGACCAATCCCCATCAATGGTTTCACAGGTGATCAAATAATTGTTCACATCTTTCCAACTATTAGATTGTGTTTTGACATCTGAATAAATCAACCAAAAACGACCATCACTGTAACTTAAGTTTGGCGCCCAAACTCCCCCAGAATCTGGGTTTCCTAGCATATTCAACTGACTGACACGATTGACTGGTGTACTGATCAAGCGCCAGTTCTTCAAATCCTTCGAATGGAAGATGCGCACACCTGGAAACCATTCAAAGGTCGACGTAGCAATGTAATAATCTTCTCCTGCACGACAAATACTCGGGTCTGGATGAAAGCCTGTTAGTATTGGATTGGTAATCAAAAAAATTTCCTCCTCTTTCCCTTTTTGGCATTTTGTGATTCAACTAAGTGTCAGTAGGAATGAGCTTCATTCAGTTAGTAAGTTTTCTTTACTAATATACCTAACAAAAAAAAGAAACTTGCTGCTGCAGCTCATTTTAAAAATATTCACTAATCATTGTTCTATTTACTTTCTTCAGCTGAACTGTCATAATTATAGAATGAAATCGCTATCATTCACAGGACGATTTCCACACATCGATAGACAAAAAATGGAGGATAGATCGCGTGACCATTTTAGAAGAATACCATTTCGGCGAATACCTAGGCGTTTCCAGTTACCATCCTTACTCGCTTAATTACATGGAACATTTTCATCGCTCCTTTGAATTGCTTTTTTGTAGTGATGGCGAAGCGGTTGTCAAAATCGAAGAAAGTCCCTATGTCCTTACGACAGGCCAAGTGTTATTAGTCATGCCTTATCAGACTCATGCCATTGAAACCCCTAAGGAATCACAATTGCATATTCTTGTGTTTTCACCTGAGTATATTCCAGATTTTTACGCCAAAACGAAAGATTTCGCTTTGTCAGATCCGGTGATCACCATTGATTCATCTGTTGCCAAGCAACTCTACTATCCTTTATTTGAAACGGATTCCCTCTATTTACGAAAATCGGCACTGTATCAAGTCCTTTACCTTTTTGAACACCAAACGACTTTATTACCAGCCAAAAATCAAGAGGATATCCTGATCCAGCTACTTGTTTACATCGAATCCCACTTCAAAGAAGAACTGACGCTCGAAAAACTAAGCAGCAGTATCGGTTATAGCAGCGTCTACGTTTCCAGAATGATCACCGATAAATTGAAAAGCACCTTTCCTCGGCTTTTGAATCAAGCAAGAATACGCCATGCCTCTTTTTTGCTGACCCATAGTCTCTTGCCGATTACGGAAGTAGCAGAACAAGCAGGCTTTCAAAATGTGCGAACCTTCAATCGAAATTTCAAAGCATTGACCTCACTGACGCCAAAAGAATACCGTTTAAAACACAATGCTCATTTTTCGTTGCTGAAGGAATAGCGTAAAAAAAGCAGCTTCACTTAGCTGTAAAGTGAGCTGCTACAATCTTACTCGTTTTTCTAGCCAGCCTTTTGCCTCATTCCTAGAAACTAGTGAAAAACGCTCTAATTCCCCCTTCTTCATAGAGAAATGAGCAGGAAAAAACCAATTGCCAAAATAAACCTTTGTTGTTTTACTGATTCCACAAAACTATGCCTGTTTTAAAACACCGTACTTTCTTGCTTCATACCCTTTTGCTTTGTTGATACTTCTTGGAATATCGATCAATCCCAAGAAAAATGATTCACGACGAGCCAGTCTTTGACTTCCGTCAGATCAGAAAAAGTTTTCACCTGTGCAGCTACTTCTTGCTCAAGTTTTGGCTGTTTAAGCAAAGGATACTTCCCATTTTTCTTGACTGGCAAAGCACTCAAATCATCCGCAATCAGAAAAGCTGGGATCTCGGCTTGTTTTGCGGCTTTTATGCCAGCTAGAGAATCTTCTAATACCAAGGCTTCTTCAGGCTTTACGCCTAAATCTTGGCAAGCTGTTAGAAAGATTTCTGGATCAGGTTTGCCCTTTCGCACTTGATCCCCAGAAACCACCGTATCAAACCAATCTGGCATCTGTTCCATTTCAAAGTACGCCTTGATTTTTTCTTTCGATGAAGAGGATGCCACGGCTATCAAGCAATCTTGTTTTTTTAATGCTTCCAACAGTTCAAGAAGGCCGGGCTTTTTGAACACCCGTTTTTCTTCAGCTAAAATCACTTCTTTCTGACGATTCATCGCTGCTCGCCATCGATCCGTTGGTACCGTACTGCCATAAAGTTCCTGCATCCCTTTACGAATATCTGCTTCCGTTCTGCCAGTCAGGTAATAATAAACTTCTTGGCAAACTTCAAAATCATATTCCTCCGCGGCTCTTAAATAAGCGCGGTAAGCTAGACGACCTGTTTCAAACATCAAACCGTCCATATCAAAAATCACCAGTTTTATCTTTTTCATCCTATAGCCTCCTTTACTTTTCTGCGAATAAAAAAGCAATGGTACCAAAATCTTTTGGCACCCATTGCTTCACCTTGTTTATTTACAGCTGACTGCTCAACTTAGCAATGATTTTACATGCGCCAAATGGCTGTCAGCCTTTTCTCGACCTTCTTTTACTAGTGATTCTGAAAGAATGAAGGAACCGCCAACTGCTAGCACTTGCGGATCAGATAAATAGTCTTGCATATTTTCGAGGTTAATTCCGCCAGTTGGGACAAATCGAATATCATAAAACGGACCGCTGAGGGCTTTGATCGCCGGCAAGCCCCCGTAGATATCCGCGGGGAAAAATTTCACAACTGATAAGCCATAAGCCGCTGCTCGTTGAATGTCATTTGGGGTAGCTGTTCCTGGAAACACTGGAATGTTTTCGGCAAGACAAAATTCCACCACATCAGGTACAAGAGCAGGGGAAACAATAAAGCGAGCCCCTTTCTCAACTGCTGCTTTCGCTTGTTCTAAGGTGCGCACCGTGCCTGCGCCGACGATCAATTTACCTGATTGAGAGAGTTTTTCAATCGCTGCTAAAGCAAGGTCACTGCGGAAGGTCACTTCAATAAAGGGTAGTTCATGTTCGATCAACAGTGATTCTACTACTGGCAAATAGGTAAGATCTGTTGCAGTGTAAAGAGGCAATACCCTTGTTTTTGCCAATTGTTCATAGAGTGTCATACACTCTTTCCTCCCTTCGTTTCCTTCGATTGCATTTGCTCTTTCAAGACGGCTTCATGAAGCCCTTGAAGATAACTGATCCCAATCGCGCGATCATACAGACCATAGCCTGGCATCGCCACTTCCCCCCAGATCGTCCGCCCGTGATCTGGACGGATGACGCCATCAAAACCGACCTCAACCAAGGCTTTCATGATGGCATACATATCTAATGATCCTTCGGTGGACAGATGGGCGGACTCTTTAAATTTACGTTCTCCCATAAACAACACATTGCGGAAATGAACAAAGTTGATGCGTCCTTTTAAGGCATGAACGATCTCCACCATGTCGTTTTCTGGATCGGCACCTAACGAACCGGTGCACAACGTTACCCCATTATAAGGCGAATCCACGATGTCCATGATTTTTTTCAAGTCCTCTAAATTTTTGGTGATTCGTGGCAAGCCAAAAATTTCCCAAGGTGGATCGTCGGGATGGATCGCCATTTTCACATCTACTTCTTCACACACAGGAATGATCCGCTTTAAGAAATAGCTTAAGTTATCAAAGAGGATTTCTTGAGTGACCCCTTCATAAGTTGCCATCAAACGCTGGAACTTTTTCAGTCGTTCTTCTTCCCAACCTGGCAATTGAAAGCCTTTTGATTGGCTATGGATCAGCGTATACATCTCACTAGGTTCCATATCATCCACAACGGCTTGATCATAGAGCAAGGAGAAGCTGCCATCCTCGTTTTGATAAAATAGATTTGTTTTGGCCCAGCCGAAGATTGGTTTGAAGCTATAGCAGATCATATGTACATCACAAGCTGCTAAATTCCGAATCGTTTGAATATATTGATCGATGTAGTGATCCCGTTCCTCTGTTCCAGCTTTGATCGCATCGTGGATCGCCACACTCTCAATCCCTAATAGCGAAAGATGCTCTTTTTCAATTGATGCTTTTAGTGCGTTGATTTCGGAAATCTCCCAGACATCTCCGGGCATTTTATTCAGAAGTGTTCCTACAATGCCGTGCATTCCTGGAATTTGTCGAATATTCGTTAACGGGATCGTATCCCCTTCCCCGTACCATCGAAACCCCCATTGCATTTGCTGTCATCCTTTCGTTTTTAAAAATCATCGTCCTCATCAGTTTCTTCGCTACTATCACCTGCTGAAGAATTGTGCCAAAGCGCTACACTATTTTCTCCTTGCTGGATCACTGCTGCCACCGCCTGTTCAATCGGTGTTGCCAAAAATTGGTGATTGATCGCTTCTAATACCATCGGCAGATTCACTCCGCCGATCACATACGTCTTTTCCTGAAGAGGTTCTTCTAATTGATTGATCGTTACAACCGACTGATTGTAGGGACTCGCACTCAATAGATCAGCAAACACCACTACACCGTCCCCTTGATCTGTTTCGTGGATTGCTTCACGGATTTTGTTTCCCAGAAGTTGAATATCCTCTCCGTGGTTCAAATTAACGACCGCAATATTTTCGACACTGCCCATGATCACCTCTGCAGCATCTTTAAAACCAGTACTCAGCTGTCCGTGAGTTGCCAATACGATTCCTAACAAATGTTGTTCCTCCTTTTTTCGCTTCCTAACCAAATAACGCAAGGACTTTTTGCATATTCCTACTATTCAGCTCTTTTTGCTTTAATTGTTTTCTAGGCAACACATACGTCTGATCCTGCTGCTTTTCTGCACAAAACAGATAGTTGATGCTGCCCATCACTTCACTACTGTGTTCGATCGCCAGCTGCTGCAGTTGCCCTTCATTGAATTGCTTGCCGATAGCTCGAATCGGAGCATCGGCGCCGATAGAATCTAAATAATAAATCTTCGCATTCGGCCCTACTGAATCACGTAACACTTCCAACCCGCGTTCTCCAAAACTTCCTTCATCAAGAAACGCAAAAGCAGTCGCTGTTTGACTGTTTTGACTGATCAGTGACAGCAGCGCTAAGATAGAGGACGTATTGCGGGTCAGATTTTGCTCAAATCCTGCCCCGCGGCTTACGCGATTTAATAGCAGAAAATAAATACCGACTCCTAAAGCAAAAAGCGCTGTTTGCCATGACAACAAGGGAAATCTCCCTGATGCAAAGTGGATATAAAGCCAGGTACCCAACAACCCAAAAAGAATCACCACTGCTGAAGCAGTCAGAATAAATTGATTTGTTTTGCGCCCTTGCTCCTGCCGATCAAAAAAATGGTAATCGCCAAAATGCTGTGGCGGTGTATCATAATATGTGCAGATGATCCGTTTTGCTTTGGTCAGATCGCCAACATACAAATTGCGTGAGGCGTTTTTTTTCGTGTGATCATACTCAATCACCTGAAGATCTTTGCGAAACGGAATGATATCTGCGATGAGTGCCTTCAAAAATCTTTGTTTGCTTTTATCCGTGGAACGCGATCAGTAGACATACCGATAACGGAAAAGCCAATCACGAAATGTTTCTGTTTGATTCATGGCGAATTCTCCTATTCACAAATTACTGACAAGGACGGAGGAACTCTATTTTTATAAGATCCTCCGCCTTCCTCTTCAACAGATGACGAACGCGCTCAATGATTACAAATTGAACTGCTTCAACACATCTTTAAGCGTTGATTTCGGTGCAGAAGGTGTTGCTTGAAAATAGATTGATTCCACACCGTACGCTTCGTTCATTTCTTTGAGTTTTTGCGCATCCGCTTGATTTAAATAAACAGATTTCGTTACCAAGAGATCTTTCTCGGGATCTTTTTGGGCGATACCGCCTATGTTCAATTCTTTCATTGGCACGCCGTGTTTGACTAAGTCATACATCACACTGACGGTTTTAGCGATCAAAATACAGTTGTAATCTTTGAAGTTGTATTCATCCCAGTAAAATTTGGCTTTTTCTGGTGTAACGACGATCGTTTTTTGCCCTGTGCGGCTACCGGCATTTTTGTATAATTCCCGCATGAACTTATCCTTAGCTACTACCTCATCCACTACAAAAATCGAGTTGACTCCGCTTTTTTGTGACAAGGTCATCATGACCTGCCCATGGATCAATCGTTCATCTACTCGTGCTAAATTTACTACACCCATTTTTTCCACTTCCTTTTCTTATAAAATACCGACACCGGCTAAAATAATCAGAATCAAGGTCAGCCATAGTAATGCTTGCGTGACTTTTAATCCTTTCTTTGTATAGAACCAGTAGACGCCCATTACAACTGCTAACGGCAAGATCCCTGGTACAATCTGATCAAGGATATCTTGGATAATAAATTCTCGTCCAGAAATATCAAACTGCAGCGAAGAACTGACTTTGACATAGTTTCCAGCCAGAACCCCCATCATAAACAAACCGAGAACCGACAGTGTTTCAATTGCGGTTTGGACGCCTGTACTCTGCATCAAACCAGTTGCATTGCGCCCCATCGAAAATGCTTGACGGGCGAAAAACATTCCTAGAGAAACTTGATACAGTGCAAAGCAAATGAATGGGAACAACGCACCTAGTGGACTTCCTTGCTGTGCCCAAGGAACAGCAATCGCAATAAAGATATATTGAACGGTTCCTGAGTCGATGGCATCTCCGATTCCTGCTAAAGCACCCATCAAACCAGCTTTCGTGTTGTACATTAGATCATCTTGCATCAAAATCTCTTTTTTCTCATGCTCTTCCTCGGCCCGCTGTTGTTCCATTGATGACATCAGCCCAGTGATGACTCCGCCCCCCCAACTCAGCTGGGTATTGAAAAACAGCAGTTGGCGTTTATAGGCAGCTTTCAGTGCCTCATCGTCTTTGTAAAGTTTGCGCAAAATCGGCATCATGGCGTATAAAAGCGAGGGTGATAAATACCGTTCAAATGAATGCGGGATCTCATTGGCGAAATGCCATCTTAGGTATGCTTTTGTGACATCTTTCTTCGTGATTTCTTCTGGTGCGCCTTGCGCTTTTTGAATTGTTTCGGTCATTACTGCTCCTCCTTATCGATTAGAACCCGTCATCATAGTCATCGTCATCATCAAAGGATGGTGATGCTGTATTCGTTTCTGGGGCTGGGACCAATTTTCCTTTTTGTGACTGAACAAAAATCAACGCGATCAAAATGCCAAAAATCGCATAGGTGACCATGGTAATTTCCAGCGAACTGAAAACTACACTCATGAAATAGGCCAAGAAGAAAAAGACCATATAATCTTTTCGACCGATCACATAGACGGTAGTTGCAATCCCGATCGCTGCCAATCCGCCGCCGACTACTTCTAAAATATGAATAACGACTGTCCCCTCAAGAGCATTGATGACATCAGCAATCAGCGGAGCGCCTAAATAAAGTGCAATAAATACCAGCGGAACAAATAAAATAAATGAAGCCAGCGTTGGGTATAAAATAATTGAACGCGTCATTGCCTTGGCATTAAGATCTTCTACTGCTTTATCCGTATACTTTCCTAAGAAGGTATTGATAAAGAAACGGAACTGATACAAATAACTCCCTAGCAACCCAACAGGAACGGCAACAGCAATCGCTGCTTCTGGTTGCAGATTTCCTAGCAAAGCTACCGGTACGGCAATCGCCGCAGCAATCGAAGGTTCCGCCGGCATGGATCCGCCAGGAGAAAATACCCCCATGTAAATCATTTGTAAAGCGGCAGTAACGATCATGGCTTGAGCCACATTTCCCATCACCAGTCCGACAACTAATCCCGTCATCAATGGTGAAAAACGTAAAGTCAGTGTGGCGCCTCCGCCGAGCCAACGAGACATGACTGCTGCAACCCATAGCGCAATCAGTAAACTTTGTGTAACACTTAATGTATCCATTTTTCCTCCTCCTAAACTTCTTTCAAATAGTTTTCTAAATCAAGAACAGCTTCTTTCAAGCGTTCTTTGGTGATTAAGACTGGAATCAAGTGTACTTTTTCTTTCGAATCTATGAACTGCACCAACTGATCGATGACTTGTGCATCTTCAGGAAAAATACCCATTTGATGTAAACTCATTGGTAAGTGCAATTCTTGATAAAAGGGGATCAACTGATCGATGACCGTCCATTTTTCTTCAAGGGCTAATTGATAAAACATCCCATAGGCAACCTTTTCCCCGTGAAGAAAACGATGACTTTCAGGCAGATATTTACTGATGGCATCATGCATCGCATGCGCCGCTGCATTGCGGGCATATTTATCGCCTAGCCCGCCTACCATTCCAGCAACTGCAATAACGATCTCCGACAAGTGACAAAAGGCGTCTGTCACTTCCTGCCGCTTCATATCTTCAATCGCTTGTTTCGATTGTGTCAAAATAGCTGTTTCGCATAATTTTGCTGTATAGCCTGCCATTTGCAAGAAGGGCTCATTTTTCAAATGTGGTTGGGCTAAGATTGCTTCCGATTCAATCCACTTTGCCAACGTATCTGCTAAACCGGCGATGAAGTAGGAGACTGGTGCATCGATCACTAACGTCGGATCGGTAATCAAAAAAGCAGCCTGTCTTAAATAGTGTTCCGACTTTCCTTCAGATTCTCCCGACTCTTTATACATGACAGACAAGGGTGTCCATGGTGCACAATTACTGGCCAATGTTGGGATCAGTCCAAAGGGTCGATTGACTACATGTGCTGCATATCCCACTAAGTCGGCTAACTTCCCGCCGCCAACCCCCAGAATAAAATCTATCGCCAGTTCTTCAACAAGATCAGCAATCAGCCCAGCGCCATAATAGCTGCATTCTCCCGTGTAGCGATGATAAAAAATTTCCAAATGCGCATCTTCTAAAAAGAGTAATTTTGGTTTTGCTTTTTCCCATGAAACCGTTCCATGTACGAGCAGCAGTCGTTTTACTTTGTACTCTTTTAATACTTCCGGCACATAGTCGATCGCGCCTTCATGGTAACGATAAACTTGCGGTCCAACCTTTACTTTTAAATCCGTTAGCACGAGTTTCACTCTCCTTTATACAGCCAAAAACCGACTTTCCGCTTGAACAGCACGGTCTGGCAGCAGCCCCTTAACGATTCGTTCAATATCCGTTACACATTTGTTTCCCATCTCTTCTAAGCATTCCATAGTATAAGCCGATGTATGCGGTGTCATAACTACATTTTCAAAAGCTAAATACGGATGATCTTTATGACCAGGCTCTTCCTCTAAGACATCGGTGGCAAGACCAGCGATTTTCCCACTTTTTAATCCGCTTACAATTGCCTCTTCATTCAAAAGTGCGCCACGGGCACTATTGGAGAGATATACCTGATCTTTCATTTTTGAAATTTCTTCAAAGGAAATCATATGATAATTTTCCTCCGTCAAGTTAGCACATAGACAAATAATATCTGATTTTGCTAGCAGCTCGTCTAGCTCGACTTTTTTTCCGCCATAGCTTTGAATATGCAAAGCGGACTTATATGGATCGTATGCCAAAACCTCGCAGCGGAAACCATTTCTCAATATTTCTACTACACAACTTCCAGTATTGCCGACACCGATCACCCCTACCGTCTTGTTAAATAATGCGCGTCCGACAAAGTTCGCTCGTTTTTCCCATTGATCTTCGCGGACCTTTGTATTCGATTCAACTGTACAGCGCAGAAGCGCCAATAGATTGGTCACATTATTTTCTGCTACTGCATCTCGCTCGACCAAAGCTGGAATGATCGAAACAATCGTTTGGTGGTCCTTCGCTGCTTCTAAATCAATATTGTTATAGCCGATCCCGTGGCGTGTGATCAGTAGCAATTCATCTTTATACTCAAAAAACTCTTTGGTAAAAAATGGGGTAACACTTGCTATAATGATGTTGTATCCCTTAAGCTTTTCTGCTAATTCTTTCCCATTGATTTCGCTATCGAACGTGAAATGACTGACAGTTCCGATTGCTTTCAACCGCTCGATATGTTGCGGAAAGATTTTTCCAAAGCTGCTGGAATTCACTATAGCGATCTTAAACTGTTCCATATTCTTCCTCCTTACTCTTTTGCAACAATCTCGTGACCACCAAAACCATTCCTTAGCGCAGAGACGACTTTTGCTGAGAAACTGTCTTCTTCTTGGGACAAATTTCTCATAAACAAACTCATAGCGATCGTCGGTACAGCAACATTCATCTCCAAAGCCGTTTCCACAGTCCACCTAGCTTCACCAGAAGCTGCAACAACCCCGCGATATTCCTCCAACTTAGGGCTCTCATTAAATTGGGCCGCTGCGATTTCCATCAGCCAGCTGCGAATAACCGATCCATGATTCCATACCTCTGCGACGGAAGCCAAATCAAAGTCATAGGCACTTTGTTCAATCAATTGAAAGCCTTCACCGATGGCTTGCATCATTCCGTATTCGATACCGTTATGGACCATCTTTAGAAAATGACCGCTTCCTGATTCCCCTGCATAAAGGTAGCCTCCTAAAACAGCCACATCTGCAAACAAAGATTCCACCTCTGAAAAAGCGATTTCATTCCCGCCAATCATCAAACATGCATCTTTTCTAGCTCCGGAAACCCCACCAGAAGTCCCACAATCAAAGTAATGCACCTCTTTTTCTTTAAACCAGGCTGCTCGGCGAATCGAATCTTTGTAATTAGAATTTCCGCCTTCAATCACGATGTCTTTCGCTGATACAAGGGGCCATAGATCTTCAAGAATCCCCTCAGTCACAGTTCCCGCAGGAAGCATCAACCATAAAACCCGTCGGCCGCTAAAAGAATTCGTCAAATCAGCTAGCGTTTGATAGAGTGTAATTCCAGCTTCTTGCGCTGTTTTCTGCGCATGTATCGAAAGATCCAGCCCTTTTACTTGATAACCTTGATCTTTTAAATTGAGGGCCAAGTTCAATCCCATTTTTCCAAGTCCGATAATTCCTATCTCCATGACAGCGCCTCCATTTCATACTTTCATTATACAAAAAAATATTTTTTTGTAAACATAAAAAATAAAAATAATTTTTATTTGCTTTTTTTCTTTAAAAGAGGTAACGTAACAATACAAAGATAATAATGTTCATATAAAGGAGGTACCCGTCTTTGACTGTTTCGATTCGCCTGCAAATAAAAACGCTTTATAAAGACTTAAGTCTCAAAGAACAAGCGATTGCCGACTACATTTTGGAAAATCCTAGTAAAGTCAGCCACAGTTCAATCAGTGATTTATCCAATGAATTAGGCATCGCTGATTCGACCTTTTTTCAATTCACAAAAAAACTCGGTTACAACGGATTTAAAGACTTCAAAATGGCAATGCTGATGCAGGAAAATGATTTTTCTGCCATTTCGATCCATGAAAATATCCAGAAGTCTGATAATGAATTGACTATGGCTCAAAAAGTATTTGATTCCAATATGACCACATTGACTGATACCAAAAATCTTTTGAAAGAAGAAGATTTAAAGCTTGCTGCTGCAATGATCAATCAATCTAAACGACTTTTTTTCTTCGGCGTTGGTGGTTCAGAGATCGTGGCAACCGATGCCTATCACAAATTTTTGCGCTCGCCGATCACTGTTTTTCACAGCAGTGATTATCACATCCAACTGATGGAGGCTTCATTGTTGACGCCAGATGATTGCGGCATTTTTATCTCTCATACTGGAAAATCAAGAGAAACCATTGAACTAGCTCAAGTTGCCAAAAACAATGGTGCCAAAATTATCGTCATTACTAGCCATGCTGCTTCCCCTTTAGCCAAACTCGGCGACGTGGTTTTCATCTCTATTTCCGAAGAAACTGAGTTTCGCTCAGAGGCATTGGCATCCAGAATCGCACAACTGAGCATCATGGATTCCCTCTATGTCATCTTAATGTTTATTAATCGAGACAAAGCACAACAATCGATTGCCAAAATTCGGCGCTCCATTTCAAAAATCAAAGAACCCTGAGAAGGGAAGAAAAAACTTAGATTTTTCTGCGTTTCGCTAATTCTTTTGTGAATCACAGTTGATATGCAAAAAAACTTGTGCTTTTTTCTGTACTCTTCTTTGGTTTCTTATCAACTTTTTCAGTTCTGAATCTCAAATGCGCTGAGCCTGCCAAAAATCTTGTCCCTTACTCTCGCAAAAAAACCACATCACAAAGCTATCCGCTCTGTAATGTGGTTTTTTAAGACTATCTTTTTTTAGGTAAATCAATAACGACTAGACACAATCTCTGCTCCAAAGGGCATCAACGCTAAGCGCGCCATTTTCAATGATTGCGCCGCAAATGGAATGCCGATGATCGTGATGGCTAGAATGACTGCGCTCGCTAAATGGCCTAAAGCCAGTGGTATACCAGAAAAAATCAACCATAAAATATTTAGAATCACGGACACGCCACCGCCACGGTAAACGATGTCTTTCCCAAATGGTGCGAGTGACAACGTCGCAAACTTAAAACATTGCAGACCAATGGGAATGCCGATGATGGTGATACACCATAAACACCCAGCCAAAAACCATGAGATCGCACCGATCAAGCCGCCAAAGACAAACCAAATCACGTTGCCTAAAAAATTCATCTGATTGCCCTCCTTCTTTTTTTAATAAAGACTGCTCCTGTTTTAGCAAAGAAAGCAGAGGACATCGAAAGCACTCAGACGTGCGCTATCGTCTGATGCTCCTTCCCCTGCGCGCTTCTCTTTTTTCTTAATACAAGCGAAATGTGTTATTTTGTAAAATGCTTATTGCCCAGAATCAACGGTTGATTCGCTGCTATTGTTGGACTCATTTGAGTCATTTCCGAAGACACCGGTGATCGAAGACCAGATGCCGCTAAAGAAGCTCTTGATATTTTCCCAAAGGCCCTTAGAGGTTTCTTCGATTTGCTTGCGGGCTTCTGACAGATCCAATTCTTTGATGAAGTCATCGAAGATATTGTTGTCTCGCATGTCGCTCATCAAAGAGGTCAATTCAGAAATTTGATTTTCCGTAACGATTCCTTCCAATCCGTTGTCTTTCAAGGCTTTTTCTACTGTCTCTTGAATATCGGCTTGGGTTAATTCCGTACCATCTGCGGTTTGAGCAGCCAAATCGGTTTTCGCTTGTTCTTGCGCTGCATTCAAAGCTTCATCGGAATAGCCTTCTTTGTCTTTATTCTCTTCGGTGATCGTAGACAGTACATCCATCTCATCTTGAGCTACGGCTACTCGATTCTGATTGATGACACCGCCTGATTCTTCAACGATTTTGTATACCCCAGCTAAAGCTCCGGAACCGTCGATCGGTACGGCAGAAGCGACCGTTAGCTTCGCATCAGTGATCCCTGCCGTCAGCGCTGCATTTTGGTACTGGGCTGCAGTGATGCGGGTAATGTTATCTGGTGTCGCGATATCGACAGTGATTCCTGCCCCGCTTTCTAGCGTCTGCATTCTGACCGAGCTATAGACCGCCCAATCTGCAGTAAAGCCGCCATCGGGAATGTATTTCATCAAGTCATTACCGTTTGTCGTATAAATCGGTGTTTCGCCTTGAATGCCTAAGCGTTCCAGTGTGTAGTCTTCTTGTGCTTTCGTCAAGGCATTTCCGATCGCCACGGCATTGACTTGCAAACGATCTGAACTGCTGTCAGAAGTACTTGTTTGACTATCGGTAGTGGCTGTCGTTGCGGTAGAATTGCTCGTTGCAGTGGAACTGCTGGTCGTTGAATTGGTTTCGTCAGCAAAAACTTGTGGTGCTGCTAATAAAACTTGGCTAGATACCAAGAGAGTCGCTAAAATCATCGCTGGTTTTCGAGTCTGTTTTTTCATCACTATATCCTCCAAGTGTTGATCTCTTTTTCAGGGATTTTTTCCCTCTTACTGCTGTAATTGTACTATAGGTTTTCTTGCAAAGCCTACGTCTAGGGTCTGAAATGAAGAAAAACTTAGAACTCTGCTGCTATTTAAAAAAGGCGCAATTTGGTATTATCCTTGGTACAGCAATACTTTAGACGCTTTTCTTTTCATCAACTGTTTTTTTAGCAAAACCAACAGTATAGGATTTCAAACGGCTGCCCACTTTCCTCAAACCAAGAAAGGCTCCCGTTAAAGCTATCGTATAAAAGAACAACGGAAACCCTGCGAGTGAAAAAAAGACCTTCCCGGTTTCTAGAAACAGCGGGTGACTCAGAAAGATCAATCGACTAGCCTCAGCTGCTTGTTTTGCTTGCCAAGTCCGCTTTGGGGGTTGCTGCTTGATCAGCCAAGCAAGGAAAAAAAGAGTCGTCGGCACAAAAAACAGCATGAAATTCTTATCGTCCCCCTGATTGAGATACACCAGTCGACCTTCAATGCCTAATAAGCAGAGAGAGACCGCGAGTTTTCTACCAAGATGCTTCGTAAAAAAAGGGTGTTTTTGGTGTTCTCTTAAACAAACCCCACACAGTAAAAATAAAAACCCATAAAAGAGTCCGTTTCTCGTTGTAAAAAATAGTGTCCGATAGCTTTGATAGCATACCAATAAAGGTCCCCTTAAATAACTGCTGTACGTTTCAAGACAGCCAATCACATACAAACTGATCGCCAGTAAAAACTGCCGCCGATAGCCAAGAAAGCGAGTTTTTCGTACTAACCACATGCCAAAGAGCAACGCTGGAAAATACCAAAGATGGTACCAGACCCCTACTGTAAAAAAGCCAGTAGCCAAACCGATGACCCGTAATGAATCAGCAAGATTTTGCTGCCCTAAGTAAAACCAGCCTAAGGGAAGATACACGATCGACCAACGCAAATAAAGCTTGAGTTGTCGTTTGCACCATTGCTGCCATGAACAGGTACTCTTTTGAAAAAAATAGCCATTCAGCAGCAGAAAAAAAGGAACCGCCAAACGACATAAGAGACTCTTTAACAAAAAATGAAGCCCGTTGTTTTCTGCCAGTCGGCCACAATGAACGAGAATCACCAATAAGGAAGCGATGAATTGGATGTAGCCAATTGGAACCATAGGTTGTTTTGTCTTCATTCGATCGTTTCTCCTTTCTCCGTCAAATTTGATCAAACATACTTCACTCTACTGGTCCTTTCTTTTTGTGACCAGCACGGAAAGCTTCCAAGATAGAAAGGCAGCGCAACAAGTAGAAACGTTGATAAATAAAGATGTTATCCTTTGTTGCATCGCTAATTTCATGGATCCTCGTTCGCATAGAAAAGAGTTTGCTATAATATAAGAAGAATGATGGAGGCAAAACAGACACATGGATATTGGGAAAATTATCAAAGAAGAACGCACCAAACGAAATCTCACACAAGAACAATTGGCGCAGGAATTTTTTGTCACTCGGCAACTGATTTCAAAATGGGAAAACGGCAAGAGCTATCCTGATCTAGACCAAGTAGTCAAGCTGAGCAGCTATTTTGAATTGACCCTGGACTATTTATTAAAAGAAGATCAGCAGATGGTCCAAGAACTTAATCTGACCACCCACCGCAAACGAATTGGCCTCGTATTGATCGCCATTTTGACTATTCTCAGTATTAGCTTAAGTACGATTTTGTTGGCAGCATTTTGGATCGATCCAGTCTTTTTTACAAAAGAAGACCTAACGATCACTTCTATAAAAAAGTATCGCTTGCCTGCCACTGAGATAACGAATGAGGCAACCGGACAAGTGATTCAACTGCCTGAAGATACGGAATACTTGATCACTTATACGATCGATCGGCCGCTGGTAAAAACGGATCGTCTGTCGGGTTATAAAGAATACAGCAGCGAAAATGCCAGCCAATTAACGGCTTTTGGTCATCGCGGTTTCCATTTTGGCGCGCAAACAAGCAAAATCGTCATTCGCAGCAATCGCGAAGACAATTTAGCTGCACCAGAATTAAATGCAGGCAAGGATCTTTATCTTCGTAATATGAATAAAGCGCGCGTCTATCAAAAATCAGCAGCTGGTGTCGCATTTTCTATCGAAGATGAAGGCGACCTCCTCTTTACTGCAGAAGAACTGGCGCAATTGCCCTTTGAACAAGGACAGCTGCCAGAGTAAACAAAAACCACCGAATCGTTTTGATTTGGTGGTTTTTTGCTGACTTTCTTATCCTAGCAAGATCATTGCGATCGCCGCCAAGGCGTTGTTGAGAAAATGCATGGCGATGGCTGTTTCTAGACGCTTAGTTTTAACATAAATCAACGCCATGATCAATCCCATAGCACCATAAATCAAAAACTCGACCAGATTGGTGACGGAATGGATGATACTAAAAACCGCTACACTTGAAATGATCCCGACTATTGGGTATTTCTCGAATAAAAGGCCAATAAACCCACCACGAAAAACGATCTCTTCCATAATTGGCGCAGCAACAGCGATCAATAAAAAGATCAAAAGCGGATTTTCGCCTGTAAACAGTTCCCCTAACAATGCATCATTGGCGGTCGCCTCTTGATCGGATATATGCTGCAGATAGAGCGTTCCGCCAACTGCAACGACTCGACCTAAAACAAACCCTCCGACGATCCATAGCCAATTTTTCTTCGTTGACCAGCCAAAGTCAAAGGTGGCAAGTCCTAACTTTTTAGCCAAAAACATCTGTAGACCAATGTTTGCCAAAAGCAAGGCAATCAACCCATAGCTGATCATCGCAGGAATCGTCGGTTCTCCTGCTTCCAAATAATAGATTTTTACCACGCTAAATGCGGTCATCCCTACTTGACTAAGTAAGAATAAGCCAATCAAAACAAAGACATTCTTTACTGCTTTCATGCTCTCCTCCATTGTTTGCTCATTGCATTTTTCAGGATCGGGTTACGACAAATCATGACACAGCCCATCATTTGGTTCCCCATGTTTCCAGAAAATGCTTAGCCACTATCGGCTGCTTATAATGATACTTAGTTTCCTCATTATTTACAACTAATAAAAAATAAAAATAGTTATTTTGCTCATTTTATCGAATAAACCACGCTTTTTCATTCCCATTCTTTTCAAAAAAAATATAAGTAATGTTTGAAAAAAGCGCTCTCTTATGCTACACTGTTCCTACTTTTGTTTGGCTGACGAACCGCTGCCCCAACCATGTTCGTTTGGACCAACTCGTTGCGAGTATTCGATTTCGAATGCTCTTTTTGTCGCGTTTGTCAAAAGAAAGTGAGTGAATCCAAATGATCCAAGTAGAACACCTCAGCAAGACCTTCCAAGTATCCAAGCGAAAAAGCGGCTTTCGCCAAGCAGCCAAAGCCTTTCTTTCTCGTGAAACCACCACCGTCCATGCGTTGCAAGACATCAGCTTTACCATCAATGAAGGCGAAATGGTTGGCTACATCGGGCCTAATGGTGCTGGAAAAAGTACCACCATCAAAATCATGTGCGGGATTTTGACCCCTGATCAAGGCGTTTGTCACATCAATGGTCGTACGCCTTGGCAAGAACGTATTCAACATGTCAAAGACATCGGCGTCGTCTTCGGGCAACGCAGTCAACTCTGGTGGGATGTCCCCGTCAATGACAGCTTTGATTTGATTCGTGATATCTACAAAGTCGACGCTGCTAGTTATCAACACAACCTAGAAGAATTAGTCACCTTACTCGATTTAGGTGAGATCTTAAAAACCCCTGCTCGTTCCTTAAGTCTCGGTCAGCGTATGCGCTGTGAGATCGCAGCCTCCTTACTCCATGACCCCAAAATCTTATTTCTTGATGAACCCACCATCGGTTTAGATGCTGTGTCAAAAATCGCCGTGCGTCAGTTCATCAAAAAAAGAAACCAAGAAAAAGGTACCACAGTCATCCTGACGACCCACGATATGCAAGATATCGAGGCGCTGACACAACGAATTCTGTTGATCGGCAAAGGGCAAATTTTGCTAGATGGTCGCCTCGATGAACTAAAGCACCGTTTTTCTGATCTCAAAACGCTGGAGGTCGACTATCAAGGGAATGAGCCCCATCTGCCAGAAAATGTCCAACTTCTTCAAAAAGACGTCGGTCATCTGGTTCTGAAGCTTGATCCCAAAGAAGTGTCGGTCGCTCAGCTGCTCAGTCTGCTCAGCAGTCAAGTCGAGATCACCGATTTGGCCGTTGCCAGTATCACCGCCGAAGAAATGGTCGCCAAGCTGTATCAGGAGTATCAGATATGAGGAAGTATCAGGCATTTTTCCGCATCCGCTTTATCAATACCTTGCAATACCGCTCGGCGGCAATTGCCGGGATGGCTACGCAACTAGCTTGGGGCTTGATGGAAATTCTGGCATTCCACGCCTTTTACCAAGCAGATCCTAGTGCCTTTCCCATGACCTTTCAACAAACCGTCTCCTATGTTTGGCTCCAGCAAGCCTTCTTGTCTTTATTTATGTTGTGGTTCTTTGAGGCAGAAATTTTCAACACCATCACCACAGGGTCGATTGCCTATGAACTTGTGCGGCCGATGGATCTATACAATCGCTGGTTTTGCCAATCGGCTGCCAATCGCTTAGCAAAAGCCGTCTTGCGTTGCGGACCGATTTTTGTGATTGCCTTTTTACTGCCAGCACCTTATCGTTTAATTCTGCCAGCAAACATCGTTGCCCTGTTCTTGTTTCTTTTGTCCATGGCGCTGAGTTTAGGTGTAGTGATCGCTATGTCGCAGCTGGTCTACATCTCGACTTTTTATACATTATCCTCCATCGGGGTGCGGATCGTCATCAGCTCCATCGGTGAATTTTTAGCTGGTGGGGTCATTCCTCTGCCTTTCTTTCCGCAGCCTTTTCGCCAATTCGTGGAACTACTGCCTTTTGCTTCCATGCAAAACGTCCCGCTGCGAATTTACAACGGGGATCTGACTGACTTGGCGCTGGTTTCAGCATTGCTCTTACAAGCCTTTTGGCTCGTACTTTTGATCGTGATCGGAAAAATTTGGCTGCAGCAGGCGCTCAAACGTGTCGTTGTGCAAGGAGGTTAAAGAATATGGTTTATTGGCATTATTTTTGTATTCATCTCAAAAGTCAGATGCAGTATAAAGTTTCCTTTGTGTTAACCGCTTTAGGACAATTTCTAGGCTCCTTTACTGCTTTTTTAGGCATTTGGTTTATGTTTACCCGGTTTCATCAAGTGGATGGCTTCACCTTTGAGGAAGTCCTACTTTCCTTTGCGACGGTTTTGTTTGCCTTTTCGATTGCGGAATGCTTCTTTCGCGGGTTCGATCTTTTTCCGCAAATGATCAGTAATGGCGAGTTCGATCGGGCACTCGTGCGCCCCCGCTCCTTGATTTTTCAAGTCTTAGCTTCCAAAATGGAATTCTCGCGTCTTGGCCGTTTTATTCAAGCCTTGCTGTTGTTTGCTTATGCGATTCCTAATAGTGGAATTGCTTGGCATTTTGGAAATGTCCTGACTCTTTTTCTGATGATCGTCTGTGGCGCCCTCTTTTTCGCCCTATTGTTCTTAGTGTATGCCGCCATTTCCTTCTTTACGATCCAAGGACTTGAATTTATGAATATTTTTACCGATGGTGCCCGCGAGTTCGGTCGCTACCCCTTCAGTATCTACGGAAAACACGTCTTGCGTTTATTGACCTACGTCGTGCCGATGGCTTGGTTTCAGTATTATCCGTTTCTGTATGTCATTGGTCGCGTAACTAATCCTTGGTGGATCTTATCACCCTTGGTTTGTCTACTCTTTGCCTTTCCCGCCTTCTTCTTTTGGCGAGTAGGTTTGAAGAACTATATTTCTACGGGTTCGTAAGCCTCACCCTTAATAAACATATTATTGGAAAAGAGCGTCACTTTATGGGTGATGCTCTTTTTTTACTTTCTAATAGTTGTGAAATTGCTTCGCTTTTTTGATTGCATAACTACACATGTCTTATGCAGTAAATAATTGTTGTTATAAAGACAAAAACTGGCTAGGAAAAGCCGCCAATCTCTGGTAAGATAAATAAAAACGTAAAAGAGGACCAGTTATGGAATATTTAGCGATTTTACTTGTTTTCTTTCTATTGAATGTAGTGATACTTGTACTTGGATTGAAGAAGAAACGAATCATGCTGCTTTTTCTGTCACTCTCTGGTTTATTGTTGGTTTGCTTGATTGCCATTTCTTACGTTTTCTTCTATTCAAATACACTTTAAGTCGTCAAAAACACGGGAAGCTGGCTACGAACCTACCGAAACAAACGAGGCTGTTTTAGTCATTACACCCGATTTAGAAGCTATCGGACACACCCAATTTGTGCCCACCTTCAAACAAGTCGCTGTTCTTTTGCTCTTTAACAAGTCTAGCGAAAGCAACATATGCACCTTTGATGTCGGTGAAACCGTCCCCGTCTTCGCATTAACCTTTGTGGATGTCCGTGTGTTCGCCGATCACTCTTCCGAGACCGAGGGGGAACGATGTACCACTTATGTTTGTTTGCAAAGTAGATAGACAGTGGCTACAGGCGATGAATCAGTCGTATACGACACGTTTGTTAAAATCACATAAAAAAACCAGAACCTCCCAAAGGATCGTTCTGGTTTTTTTGCTGATTTGATTGTCCAGAGAAACGACCTAAATCGCTCTGATTCTAGCCAAATTTCTGGAAGAGGATATAGAAGGATTCTCCTAGACGATCAGTCATCGCGCTGTTTTCTCAATTTAGTAATAAAGCTAAAAAGCGGATCCTACGCTTTTTTTGGTCCTTTCGTCACTTCCCAAACAGCTTCTGCTGCTAATTTACCAGAAGTCAATGCCCAGGCATTATTGGCACCAGATGGAGAGTCTGATCCCATGACGCCTCCCACTACTTCACCTGCAGCATAGAGCCCTTTAATGGGCTGGTTTTGCTGATTCAAAACTTGTAACGAACGATTGACCGCTAGTCCACCCAAAGTAGTCGCAAACCGGGGTTTTTGTTCGATAAGATAATAAGGTCCTGCACCAATCGGTTCTTGCAAGTATTCAGGTGCACGGTGAAATTCTTCATCTCTACCTTGCGCTACCCAGTAGTTAAAATTATCCACTGTTTCGATCAATTGTTCTACAGGCATCTGCGCTTTGATGGCTAACTGTTCTAATGTGGCTGCTTTAAGGATGCGAGGCGTGGCCTTCCCCTCTTGAGCAATCCAACAAGCCAACTCTTCACTGGTGATTCCTCCTTCTGCTACGCCTTGACTGAAATGCTCAAAGTGTTTGCCGTCTAACAATAAATACAGCATTGGCGGGGTTTGTTTTAATAATGCTTCTAATACTTTCTTGTTACTAGCTCGTTCGTTGACTACCCGCTTTCCAAGTTGATTCACTAGAATACCATTTTCTTTCAGCACGATCAGATTGCCGCCAATCGTTGATTTCGCCACACCTTGAGAAACTTCCAATCCATTCGGATAGATTTTCCCTTGATCCATCGCTCGCGTTTGTGCTTTTAAAGCAGGGATCGTTGCCATCAAAAGACCATCGCCGGTGGCAGATTTTGGTCCATAATACAAAATTTGCTTGAATCTTTCCTTGAGTAAAGCGGCATTATTCCCATAGCCACCGGTTGTCACAATGACAGTTGAGGCGTAGATCATATACGTTTTCCCTGATTCTTCAAGGGCTTTGACGCCTATGACATTATTTTGATCATCTACTAATAGCTGTTGGGCTTTCGTTTGTAGTAAGACCTGAACCTCACTACTTTGTAATGTTTTACGGACGGTTTGGGCAAATCCAGCACCGCCCCCTTGATAGGCAAGTTCACGATTTTTTTGATATTCTGCTAAAACGTGCAGCCCTTGTTTTATATCGTACGCCACACCTAAGTACTCATGGACCCAATCTGTGGTTTCTCCTATATTCTCAGCGAAAAGAGTCAAAAGTTTTTGATCGTTCAGCCCATTTCCGTTTTCTAGAAAATCAGCCACCATGGCTGACGGCGTATCATCTTTTACACCAGCTACTTGTTGTAGTTTCGAACCAGTTACGACTTGGTTTCCACCACTAATAGAGATCGCTCCGCCAACAAAACTCAATTTTTCCAGTAAAATGACTTTTAAGCCTAATTGATCCGCCCGCAGTGCAGCTGAAATCCCAGCAGCCCCTGAACCAATGATCACTACATCAACTGATTCTTCAACCACTTCTTCTGACCAAGCAACGACTGGCTTTGGCCGTGCTTTTAGGACCTCTACATCGGCGCCCGCAAGTTTTACCGCTTCTTCCACGCCTGCGATCACCCCTTGACTCGAAGCAGAAGCACCAGAAACAGCATCGACATTCAACGTTTGTCCTTCAATGATCTGTTCTGGGATTCGCGTAAAGACTAAATCTGATAAGCCTTCAGATTCATTGCCTTTATCAATGATGATCTCTTCAATCTTTTCTTTTGAAAACGTCACTTGCATTTCGATTGGACTATTATGCCCTTGGGCTTGTACGAGATATGTCCCTGGTTGGTAAGCAACTTTCCGCTTTTGGAGTTCTTTTAAGCGTTCATGCTTTTGTTTCTCCTCTTCAGGATCAATGACCATTTCTTCCATAAACTGCCACAATGGTGTTGGGATTTTCAACTCACTTTGCGCATGACTAAGAGCAAAATGACGAACAACTTTCTTCTCGGCGATCATCTGAACCCAATTAGGCTCGACTAAAAACCCTTTCCCGATGGCAAGCAAATCGTAGCCAATTTCCAGTGCTGCTTCTGCGTCTTCTCGTTGCAAGATAGAGCCCACTCCTATAATCGGAATAGTAGAAAGTTCAGTCGAACGCATTGTTAAAAATTTCACAATTAATGGCTCGCTGCTCTCGTTATCGATAATAGAGCTTCGTTGGTACGTTCCCATTGAAAAATGAAAGTACTCTGGCTTGCTTTTCGCTAGTTGATTCAACAAGTACATCGTTTCTTCAAAACAAATCCCAGGCTTTTCCATTTCTTCTGGCGAAAAACGATAGCCGATAATAAAGCCCTCAGCAGCTTCTTCTTGACGGACCCGCTGAACTTCTTCTAATACGGCTAGTGGAAAGTGCGCTCTTTTTTCCAGACTGCCTCCCCAATGGTCGTTTCTGCGATTTGAGTGGGGCGAGAAGAATTGTTGGATCAAAAAAGTATTCGCACCATGTATCTCCACACCATCGTAACCAGCTTTGATCGCACGCCTAGTCGCGTCTCCAAATCGTTGGATCATCGTTAGGATCTCATCATCACTCATTTCTTTCGGCACAGGTGCATTCGGTCGTAAAGCTGCGACGGGACTTGCGCAAATCGGGTGTGCTCCACCATTGTACTCAGGCCATGCCATTCGTCCAGCATGATAAATTTGCAGGATCGCTTTCGATCCTTTTTCTTTGATGGCTTTTGCTAATCTAGTGAGCCCAGCAATTTTCTTGTCCGTATCTACCCCGAGTGCTCCGGGAAACCCACGCCCATGTTCTTCGATAAAACAGCTTTCTACGATCACTGCCGCAGCTCCACCGGCACGACAGCGATAGTATTCAATGATCTCTTCCGTTATCTCACCATCGTAAAAAGCAGATTGGGTCGTCATAGGTGCCATTACTAATCGATTTTTTAGGGCAACGCCTGAAGATAGGTTGATTGGTTCAAATAGTTCTTTTTTCATCAAAATCAGTTCCTTTCAAATAAGCTTGCTTCATCAGATTTTTAGGCATTAAGGCATCACGAAATACACCCATCTTTTTCTAAATATCAGGAAAGGATGCGTGTACTTCTTATTCAATTATTTTCTATTTCATTCCCTGTTAGTTTTGATTTTCCGGGCGAGAATTGACGGCATATTGTTTCCGTCCACCAGGTTTTGGTACTTGATCCCCCATCATGATTCCAAAACCACCTTCTACCCGAAGTTCATGACCATTCGTGTAATCAGAACGTTCGCTAGCTAGGTAAAGGACCGCATTGGCAATGTCTTGCACATCACCGATTCGTTTGTTGGCAGTCAAGCGTTTGCGCCCTTCTTCAACTTCTGGATCTGCATAGAAACTTGCGGATAAAGGCGTCTTCACAAAACATGGCAAAACACAATTGCTGCGAATCCCATATTGTCCCCATTCTGCTGCCATTTGTTTCGACATCATGTTGACTCCTGCTTTGCTTGGGCTATATGCACCAGAATATGTTTCAGGGCTGATTGAAGCGATCGTTGATACATGAACCATCCGCCCAGATTTTTGTGCGATCATCACTCGTCCGATTCTTTGTGAAACCAAGAAGTAACCATTCAAGTTAACGTCGATCACCTGTTTCCATTCTTCAAATGGTAGATCCTCAAGCAATGAAAATTTCAAAATAGCAGCTGTGTTTACCAAAACATCAATGCGACCAAAATCTTCTTTGACCTTTTCTGCCAATGCATCTACCTGCGCTTCGATCGTCGAATTGCAGACATAACTGTTTACTTTTACACCGAACTCATCCGCTAGTTTCGCTGCATAGTTGGCAAGGTTTTCCTCATGCAAATCAACTAATGCAAGTTGCGCGCCTTGCTCAGCAAAGTCCTGTGCGATTTTTTTCCCCATACCACCTAAAGCACCAGTAATGACTACGACCTCATTCTTAAGATTCAACCAAGATTGCTCCATTATTTGTCCCACCTCTAATATTGTTATATTCTTCACTAACAATATACCTTGATATTGATAGAGAAACTAATTCTTTTTTTCCATTGATCAATAGCTTCTGTGAATAGTTTGATTCTCTAAAGAGGCAGTGACGATCGCTTGTGCCAACAAAGGATTTTTACAGTAAATCATACAGCTTGCCAGCAGCATCGGCGAATTTTCAAGTTGATAAAATTCTTGTACAAAGGATGCAGCTGCAATCTCACTCAGCGAATAAAGACGTGCTGTTTTTTTCAAAAATCCAATATGATAGTGCAGTTGCTTTTTGACGGTCCACAGATTTTTGCGGTATTCGAGCACATGGAATATTTCATGCATCAATACCACTTCCGTTAGTGTAGTCGTTGGCAGGAGTCGACTTAATTGTTGCGCTTCGATAAACTGCTGTGCTTGTGCCAAGAGCGTGTGATCGATCATGATTTGATCCACTTTTTTATACAAAGCAAAGGTATAGCGCTCCTGCTGTGCTTGCGCTTCAGGCAGTTCGTTGATTTGTAATGAATCAATGATTTTTTGCAATTCTTGAGGATGCTCTCGATACCAGCGGGCTTCGTTCTTGCCTATGCTTTCGGCAGTTTCAATAAAGTACTCTACCTGTGCAGGGTCGATTTTGGCATAAAGTGGGTCTTGCTTTAGCAACTGCAAATGAGGATTGGTTGCTTGAGACCACAGTTGTAAAAACTGTCGACAAAATTCTGCTGTGCTCATGGAGTATGATCCTCCCTTCCTACACTATTGCAATCGATTCGCCGCAATAATAATAATTTCTTCTGTACCAATCAACTGACTTAATTCAATATCGATCAACATCATCAATTGGGTATAATCTGTCGAACTAAAATCAAAGAGACGAGGACCAGCACAAATATAAAAATCTGGTCGGATCACTAGATCACTTTGGTAGTTCGCCATACTTTCCCAAAGACGCGCGATTTGTTCACTATAACTTTGGATCGTCGTTTTCACGACGGCTGCATGGTCTCTTTGCACGCGAATAAACCCTCGATGATCAATGACACAAACACGATCGCCTTTTTTTGTCGCTGCGCCATAGATATAAAAATGTTCACTTGCAGCACAAGAAACCACGTTTTCTCTAGCAACTTGTAGCTCAGTAACCGCAATCTCTTGCGCTTCTTCACGAGTGATTTGATTCTGACGCTCAGCAGCCTGAGCAGCTGTGGCACCGGAAGCTCGCGCAGTGATTTTTTGCGTCTGAGGATCGATCTCAATATGGACTTCAATACTATCGGGTGTTGCCCCACTCTCGATCGCTAAAGTAGCGGCTTCTTGCTTGATTGCTGCAATATCGGCTTTTGTTGGATTAGGAACGATTCGTTCCACCACATCTTGAACCACCGATAATGCCACCCCAATTGATGAAATCACTTCGGCGTTTTCAGGTATCTTATAATTTAATGACAATTGTTTCGCCGCATGTTTGATCAGAGAAGAAACACCACCTCCAACTCCTACTAAGGTCATTTGATTTGGTTCTAATTGATACTTGCGGGCAAATGAGTGAATCACCGGCGCTATTTTTTGAACCGCTTGATCCAAAATTTGTTGTGCAACATCCTCCACTGTCGTTTCTAAGTATTCCGCTAAAGGTTGCATAGCTTTTCTGGCTGAATGGGCATTGCCATAAGAAAAATCATCCTTTGTCACATACCCCAAGACATTCGCAGCGCATGAATTCGTGATCGTGATTCGTTTTCCGTTAGCGAGCTTGATTGCAACATAATCCGCTGGGTCACCTTCTTTGGGCGCATAAAGCTCCAGTTCTGGCGCAACGATCTCTTCTTCTGGCAGATACGTGCTATATTCTAAACCAGCGATATGAGCACTTCTTGGTCCGACGTCTACCACGCCTTTTTTGTTCACTCGAACCATACTGCCGCCAGCCACACCTAAGACGCGAACATCTAATGAATTGACATACGTCTTATGTCCTGCAATCTCTGAGTAATCAATGACTGGCCGACCATTTTTAATCACGCCAAGATTTGTGGAAGTTCCCCCCACTTCAAAATAGATCCCATTTGATGTTCGCAGATACATCAATGCCCCCATCACACTAGCTGCTGGTCCAGAAAGCATGGTCAGTACCGGACGTTTTTTCATTTCAACGATGTCCATCAATCCGCCATCGCCACGCATGATCATCAGTGGTACATCCACACCTGCTTGGCGAACACTATTTTCTGTTGAATTTGCCGTTTCCAGCATCGTTGGCAAGATCGATGCATTGATTGCAGCAGTACGGGTTCTACGGGATAACCCATATAGTTTGGTCATTTCCGACGCCAAGGTCACTTCGATACCCTTTTGTTTCGCCACTTCAGCGATTCTTTCTTCTGTTTTTAAATCATCTACACCAAAAGCTGCTGAAGTCACAATGACTTGCGCCTGTGCTTGTTGCAGTTCTGCTAACGCCGCTTCGATCGTTGCCTTTGAAAGCTCTTTTTGAGGAATAAACCGCGCCACGACTTCAATACTTCTTCCCGTACCTAAATCAATATCTTTTAATGCCGTTTGCCACTTTGCTAGCCATCCTTCGACGCCGCCTTTCGCCGTACTGATAATGCCGACCTTTGCTACATCACCTTCTAAGAGTGCATTGGTGGCTTGAGTAGTACTATGAGCAACAAAGACTACTTCCTTAGGCTGGATCTGATTTTCGGCTAAACACTTGATAAATGAGGCAACTACGCCTTCTGCAACCCCTTGTTCACTTTTGTGGGTCGTTTTTACAGATGATTTTCCAATCACCTCTTGGGTGTCATTGTTGATTGCGACAGCTTTCGTATGGGTCCCGCCTACATCGATGCCAATTCGGACACTTCTTCTCATTTTCTTCACCTACTTTTTTAAATCGGGCTATATAACAGAAACGTCGCAACCTCAAGAATAAGCGAAATAACGATTCCTGGTAAAAAAGCGACTTTCATATAGTCTCTCGTGTTGATATTATTGAAGCCTAATCCCCAAGCGTTCCAAGAAATGGTCAAATCAAAATGTCCCATGCCGATCATGTTGGAAATGAATAACGGATACAAAAAGGTCACTGGATAATTGGTTTGATTGCTGATCACTGCCAGCAATGCTGCGCCACAACCAATCAAAGAAAGGGGTCCGCGAAACCAAGTCAAGGGAGCTAAAATGCCAAAAAGTAGACAAAGCGCTAAGGGATGCGTCGGAATGATTCCTCCTAGCAATGATTCAAAATACGGTGCTGCAAACGTAGCAGCTGCATTGAACATTGCAAGAGTCATCCAAAAGGCAACTAAGGTCGCAGTATCTTTGACCCCATCTGCAAAAATACGGGTCAAAATCTGAGAATCTTTTCTGAACCCATCCTTTAAAACGCCACAAATCCACAAGGCATACAGACTCGCACCAATAAAACAAAAGATCACTGGAAATTGAAAGATGATGACTCCTACAACCGGAATAAAGGGCGTGAGCAATGCCAAACTAGGCACGTCATGGACTTTAGGTTCTTCTCCAATCGCCCAAGCATAAGTCAAACTTTCTACTCTCAAATACCCAATAGCAAAAATCGAAGAAACCAAAATCATCACAAAAAAAGCCAATAATCCAAACGAAAAATAATCATTATAGGTGTAATCGATCCCACCATTCACATTGCCAAAAAAAGCTTGATACTGTGTGAAGTTGATTGGATTTAAGAAAACACCTGCTGCCACTGAAGCGGAAAAACTAAAGAATGCTACAACTTTAGGAATACCAATCGAAAATAAAATCGGTAATACGATCACGGCGATCGCGATGACAGATCCGGCACCTGACATTGACGAAAAGATAAAGCCGGTAATCAAATTGACAATTACTAGAATAATCGCTGGACTATCCCCGCCAAGTTCCACACTCTTGCGAATGATGGTTGTCGCAATTCCAGTTTCCAACAAGATCCGACCAAAGAAGGCTCCTACAAAAATATTCATTTGTGAAGCTCCCCAGCGTTCTGGCGCCTGTTGATAAACCTGTGCCAGCATCTCGGTAAATGGTAGGTTTTCAAAAGCCGGATTGGGTGAAATAACATTCCCTATAAGTGGCAACAACACCCATAACGTTGCCATAACAATAAAACCAATCATCAGGTTATACCCTTTGATACAATAAAAAACCATGCCACCAAATGACACTACTAGTAATAAGCCAATCAAGCTATCCATACTTCTTCTCCTTCATACAATTTACGCCGTTTAAACCTGCAACCAGATACGCTAAGTCACCTGTTTAACAAAAGCGAAAAAGGAGGAAGTGGTTGGCCACTATCCTCCAGGACGTTTAGTCCTTTAACTTATCAAATGCGCTATAGCCAAAAACTCTTTTGTGTTGCAGTAACAAATAAACCATCATGATGATCGCTAATACAGCAGCTGCAAGTAATAAGCCCATCATCAGAAAAATCGCTTGCGTTTCTCCTACAGACCGAGTCATGGAAGCAACGATGTAAGGCAAAAAGGTACTTGCTAAGCCCATCCAAGTATAGTAGATCCCGGTATTTCGACCTTTTGGTCCAGGGCAAAACATTTGTCGTACCCCTAGCCCAGTTTGCAACGCCCCTCCGGCAGCAAAGAAGCCCAGGAATGCGATACTGATATAAATCACTACCACGTGTTGGATCACTAGGACCATCCCCAATGCAAGAGCGATGAACACCGTATCAATAAACAAGACTTTCAGTGGATTCCAACGCAATTTCCCCATCATCACTGCCCAAAACAAAACTGCCACCATTGAGCCAAAAGTATAGATCGATGTTAGCCCTGCTGACTGCATCTCAGTCAAACCAGCATTCGTCAACCCAAACGCTTTGGTATACTGTTGGGCACCGTACATAATAAACATACAGATAAAACCAAAGAACATTGTGAAGAAATTAACGATAACATTCGGCTTAACAAGCATCTTGGCTTTCATTGCCGCGATTTCTTCTTGAACTGCATTCGTTTCTTTTCCATCGACGGTAGCAGTCTTTTCTTTTATCATGTCATCATAAGCGAAGGGCGCGATTGCTGCTAAAATCGTGCAGACGATCGATAGGACTAATGGAATGACGATCCCCATTGATTGATTTCCAGAACCAATGAAATTCACCACAAGTAATGGATAAATGACTCCTGACAGAGAAACAAAAAACTTGATCCCAATCATCGCTGAGGCCGCATATTTCGGTGCAGCTTCTTGAGAAGCAGGATATAACGCAGCGTCCCAAAATCCAGAAGTCGCCACCCCTGCGATAAAGGCACAGACAGATGCGATCACCATGTTCGTCGTCAGTAATAACCCTAAAAAGCATAGCGTATACAAAATAGCACCCATGACCGCCATTTTTTTGCGTCCCACTTTATCCGAAATTTCTCCACCGATCCAGACGGTCAAAAATTTTCCTAATCCGGTCGCAGTGATTGCCAACGATACTGCCGCTGCTCCAGCAGAAGCATCGGTATAGCCCCATTTATCCGAAAAATAAGTCGCATTTTGGCTTAAAATAATGGCTTGAATTCCATGAGTGAAATAACACATATAGACAGTTGCCAGTGACAAAATATACTTTTTTGCTCTCATTTGTACGCTCCTTATAAAAGAACATCCAACTTTCCTACGAAAGTTCCCCTCAAGGTATTTCGTAGGAAACGGATACTCGGTCCCTAGTTAGTTTGCTTTGATAGGCAATTCTTTTCCAGTAAATAGTTTAAAGGCGGCTTTTCCTTGTCCGATAAGCATGCCTTTTCCACCTACAGTCTTACATCCCTTCGCGCTAGCATCTTTCAATAACTGGGTCATTGGTGGGTTATAGATCGCATCAGCCACCGTCAAATCTGCATGCAGTAAATCGGTGTCTGCAATCGGTGTCGCTGTATTTCCTTCACCCATTCCAACAGTCGTTGCATTCACCAGACAATCGGCTTCGTTGATTTTTTCAGCTAATAACGCTTGGTCCGCCAAATCATAGATCTCAATTGCTAGGTCAGGGTAATACTCTTTGATGCGAGCAACGGTCTCTTTGCCTTTCTCATAAAAAGCATCTTTGATGTTAAAAATCGCAATAGAGGCTGCGCCTTCGATCGCCAACTGGACTTGAATCGCCGTGGCAGCTCCTCCAGCTCCAATTACAACAAATTTTTGATCCTTCATTTTTACATCGTGGGCTTGCAGATTATCAACAAAGCCGACACCATCGGTAATGTGACCGACGAGCTTGCCTTCATCATTGACGATGGTATTGATCGCACCCACCATTTTTGCAGCAGGTGTTAATTCATCCATATATTCTGCGGCTGCCGTTTTGCATGGCATCGTGACATTCCCACTCATTTTGAAGGTTCGGAACGCCTCGATCGCTTGGGCAACTTGGTCTTCTTTGATGTCAAAGGCCAAATAGACCGCATCGATGTCAAGCTGATCAAAACCATAATTATACATGGCTGGTGAACCAGAATGTCCAACAGGTGTACCAATCAATCCTAAGAGCTTCGTTTTTCCCGAAATTTTTTCGCTCATCTTGTTTCCTCTTTTCTATTTGTTTTTACTTATGCAAGCAATTCTGGCCATGCGTTTTGGATCACTTCAATACTCGTTTTGTAATTTTGTTCTGCTGCTTTTTGATAGCCTTGACTTAAAATCGGATCAGAAATCACTTCCGTGCCTACAACACGAGGCTTGATGCCGTGTGCTTTTAGCGCTCGTAAGAAGCCTTCGGTATCACCCCATCCTGTTCCTGGACATAAGCGATCGTGCATCGACTCATCGCGTAAGATCGTATCAGGATATCGTCTTTCTAAAACATCACAAATTTGGATCGACACAACTTTCTCCGCTGGGACCCCTTCCAAGTCAGCTGCTGTCATGTTGGCTCTCGCCCAGTGCCATGTATCTAGGATCAGCATCCCATTTTCACAATCTGCCTCTTTGACAATATTCCATGCACTCGCCAAATCAGGAACGCCACTATAAGGCATGAATTCTAACCCGATGACCAACTCCTTTGCTCGTGTACACAGTTCTTTAAAGGCTTGGATATGAACCTCTGCTGGGTATTTTTCCATCAAGCCACAGTTGATGTGCCCCACGCCAAACAATTGTGCCATATGATAGATCGTTTGCTCTTTAAATTGCTGAAGCAGTGTTTCCGGCGTTTCGATCGTTTTATTCGGATCTGCCCATAAGGTGATGTATTCAACCTCGGTTACTTTCATGTCATGTTCTGCAAGGATCTCAAGCATCCGCTCATCAGAATACCCTTGTTTCACAGCAAGCATATAGGTCTCCGCACGTAAACCGATCCCGTCATATCCTGCTTCTTTCGCAATCTTCACTCTGTCTTCAAAATTGATCTCTGTCCCTAATGTGTATGAACTGATCGTCAATGGAACGTTTCTCATGTTATTTCCCCCTTTAAAAGTCTGTAAACAACTACTACTTGGTTTACAGCTGGAAATAAAAACACGAACTAAAAAGCGGCCGCAGTAATTGTGTTTTTATTCACAATGTTTGTTACCGTTATTATAGCTTTTCCGTTTCATCACTTCTAATTGTTTTTTCTTTATGAATCTATAGATAAAAGATATAAGTCTTATGATATACTGGAAAAAAAGAAGGCTTTTAGAGGAGGTTTCTATGAATCTTCAACATTTGAAGTATTTTGATGTCCTTGCTAGAGAAGAACATTACACTCGTTCGAGCAAATTGCTCAACATTACACAGCCCAGCCTCAGTAATGCAATTTCCCTCTTGGAAGATGAGTTAGGTGTCCAACTCTTTGAAAAAAACGGACGAAACGTCGCCCTAACCAAACCAGGAAAAATTTTTCATGAGCATGTTATACGAACATTAGAAAACTTAGATTCCGGCATTGATACAGTAACAAAAATCAGTAAAGGATTCGGTCACATCAGCTTTGCTTTTTTACAAGTCCTTGGTACATCTTACGTACCAAAAGTCACTAAACAGTTCCTTGAAGCAAATCCTGGAAAAAAGATTCAATTTGAATTTCATTCAGATAGCGTCAGTACCGAAACAGTTCAAGGACTAAAAACCTTGCGCTACGACCTCGGTATTTGTTCTTATATCACCAATGAACCAACCATTGAATTCGTCCCGATCGCAAGTCAAGAACTTGTCGTGATAACGGCGTTGAACCATCCTCTGGCAAAATTTGATGAAGTCTCTTTGGAAGACTTAGCAGAATATCCTCAGATTATTTTCAGCAAAAAAAGTGCCTTACGTGAAATCATCGATGACCTTTATCAACGCAACAACGTCAGCTATCAAGTTGCCTATGAAGTCAAGATCGATCAAGTGATCGCAGGTCTAGTCAGCCAAAATTTAGGAATCGCTATCATTCCCAATATGACGATGCTCGACTCTTTACCCCTCAAGCGTATCAAACTCAAAGACATCGGTTGGGAACGATACTTTTATTTAGCCTATAACAAAGAAACCTACCTGCCTCCTGTTGTCAGTAATTTCAAAGACTTTATTTTGGCCCATGCAGACCCTAAACAGATCGTTTATTGAGTGGCTGGGTGAAAAACAAAGCTTTAGAAATATGAATAAAACTACGTTCCCACCTTCTTTTGGCGTTTTCACTTAATAAAAAACAGACATTCATTAATGGAATGTCTGTTTTTTATTGCTTATTCTATTATCCCTTTTTCTCATGATGAATAATTAAACGAGCTATACTCTCCACATGTTTCACAGATATAGTAATAGTTGCGTTTCTTCTTATTGTAAAGTTTCAACTTCTTCCCATTTTTACAACTCTTGCAATCTTCTAATTCAGTCAAGGTTTTATAATAAAATAACTCACTGATCATTTCTGGATAAAAATGCGCAAGCAGCTCAATCAGCTTTTTTCTGTCAACCAACAGTAAATTCTCACCGGCTATTTCTAAAGCTTGATCTGTAAAAAAATGTGTTGTGATAAAAAGCCCATTGGGAAACCCTTTGTCTGGAAAAATCCCTTTAAATGCGGCAACGAGTGGCTTACTGATCCGCTCCGTTGTCTTTTGCGGATTCCAAGCTTTACATTGGACCGCAATTGCCTTTTTATTATTAGAAAAAGCATACACATCAATACCACCATCTTTGCAACCATCGATGTTTTGGACGGTATATCCCATCTTTTGTAAAATACATTCAGCAATATAATTCAAATCCTCCGATTTACAGGTTTCTAATTGAGCCACAATCTTTTTCAATTTTTTCGGGTATGTACGTTCATTAAAGTTGCTTAGTTCTGGTAAATTAATAACTTCCTTCTTTTTCTTAAATGAAAACATGTCTCTTCCTTTCTTGATTGTTTTGGATGTGATTAGTTAAAGCTTAGCTAGTAAGTGGTCTTTGATTATGTAGAATAAAACTGGTTCTAAGAGAGGAAAAATCTACTTTTCTCAAAAAATCGTTTGAATTCGGCGAAATAAGTCAAAATAAGAAACTTATATAGGGATATTATTGATTTAATGATAATTTTATTTAAGCTAAAAGTCAATTGAAGCTGGAATATTCAATAACAATCGAAGGTTAAATCAAATCACTCTTGATCACTGCTTCATTTAAGAAAATTTTTAGATAGGATTCGTTATAGCGCTAATTTCCACATTCTTGTCTTACTGATCTATTGAGTCCTCTTACTTTACTTGTAACAGATTCTGAATGGTTTCTTTCGCTTTAGCAGTTGCGTGTCTATTACCTATAAAAATAAAAAAAGGTTTCCCTCGTAAAAGGGAAACCTCAGAAATGTTGCCGAAACAACATTTGCAGTTATTTGTCTTATTCTGCAGCGTTTGTGTCTTTGAGACCGTATTTTTTGTTGAAACGGTCCACACGTCCGTCTGCTTGTGTGAATTTTTGACGTCCAGTGTAGAATGGATGTGAATCAGAAGTTACTTCGACACGGATCAATGGATACGTGTTGCCGTCTTCCCACTCAACAGTTTCTTGAGAATTCTTTGTAGAACCTGATAAGAATTTGAAACCAGTAGTTGAGTCCATGAATACAACTGGATGATAATCTGGATGGATATCTTGTTTCATTTCTTCTTCTCTCCTTTGCCCTGGCTCATTTGCTTCACCAGAGTTGATTTGTCGATTTTACAACATGACTATCTTACCATGTTTGGTTTTTAGATGCAATTATCTTTTTATATTTCTTTTTTGCCGTTTGTCTCCGAAATGGACATCATGAAAAGCCTCTAAAAACTCTTCATTGTTCTTTGTTTTACGCAAGAATTGAATGAATTGTTCTGTGAACTCCAAGGAATCCCCCAACATGTTGTTGCGTAAGCGCCAGGTTTCTTCCAATTGCTCGCTGCTCATCAGCAATTCCTCTTTACGGGTACCAGATTTCTTGATGTCGATCGCTGGGAAGATCCGACGTTCTGCTAAGCTGCGAGAAAGCTGCAGCTCCATATTGCCGGTTCCTTTAAACTCTTCATAGATGACATCATCCATGCGGCTGCCGGTATCCACCAGTGCGGTGGCAAGAATCGTCAAGCTGCCGCCTTCTTCAATATTACGGGCAGCACCAAAAAATTTCTTTGGTTTGTACAAAGCAGCTGGATCGATCCCGCCGCTTAGTGTACGTCCGCTTGGAGGTACCACTAAGTTGTAGGCTCTTGCCAAACGAGTGATACTATCCATCAGAATCACGACATCACGCTTGTCTTCCACCAAACGCATCGCCCGTTCTAGTACCAATTCAGAAACACGGGTATGGTTGCTAGGCTGCAGGTCAAAGGTTGAAGAAACAACATCTCCTTTGACACTGCGTTCCAGATCAGTCACTTCTTCTGGGCGCTCGTCGATCAAAAGAACGATCAATTCCACCTCAGGATAGTTGTCAGTAATCCCATTGGCAATTTCTTTCAAGATACTGGTTTTCCCAGCTTTAGGCGGAGCAACGATCAGTCCCCGTTGTCCAAAACCCACTGGCGACAGCATGTCGATCATCCGCGTAGAAAGGCGTCCTGACGTTGTTTCCAATTTTAAATGACGATTCGGATAAAGCGGCGTCAGCGCTGGAAAATGCGGACGCTCTTTGGCATCTTCTGGATCTTTGCCATTAACAGACTCAACGTGCATCAATCCATAATAGCGCTCAGATTCCTTGGGCGGGCGCGCCTTACCGGCGACTTTATCACCATTACGCAAACTAAACCGACGAATCTGTGATGAAGAAATATAGATATCTTCTGCACTCGGTCCGTAGTTGATTGGGCGTAAAAAACCGTAGCCTTCTTGGCCTACGATATCCAAGATTCCTTCCATATAAAAGAAACCTTGTTTTTCCGCCTGCGCCCGTATCACAGCCAATGACAATTCTTTTTTATTCATCTGGCTGTAATAAGGAATTCGAAACTCTTTGGCAAAGGTGTAGATTTCTTTTAAGGTTTTGTTTTCCAACTCTGCCATCGTAAGATAATCGCTCATAATTACTCCTCTATCATTTGAATATCAGCTCCAAGAGCCGTTAGTTTTTCGATGATATGATCATAGCCGCGCAAAATATACTCGACATTAAAGACGCTGGTCGTGCCAGTCGCCATCAATCCGGCAATGACAAGGCAAGCTCCTGCTCGTAAATCAGAAGCGACAACTTCTGCTCCGTGCAATTGGCTCGGTCCGCTAACAAAAATCATGTTGCCTTCTGTCGTTGCTTGTGCGCCCATTCGTGCTAATTCAGGAATATGGTTGACCCGTTTGGCGTAAATCGTGTCCATGATCTCCGACGTTCCGTTTGCTTTTAGCAATAATGGTGTGATCGGCTGTTGCAGGTCTGTGGCAAATCCTGGATAAGGATAAGTTTTCACAGTCGCTGGTTTCAAGTCTTTTGAGGGATGCACATAGATTTCATCTTCGCTGATATCCATTCGTACGCCAATTTCTTCCAATTTCGCAATGTAGCTTTCTAAATGCTCATAAATCACATTTTTGACAGTAATGCCTTCCCCCGCTGCTGCGGCTAAAGAAAGGTAGGTTCCTGCTTCGATCCGGTCTGGAATGATGGAATGACGACAACCGTGCAATTCTTCCACGCCTTCGATACGAATTTCATTGGTACCTGCACCTCTGATTTTCGCTCCCATATTATTTAAAAGGGTCGCAACATCAATGATCTCAGGTTCTCGTGCAGCATTTTCAATGATCGTTTTGCCTTTCGCTTTTACTGCTGCCAGCATCACATTGATGGTTGCTCCGATGGAGACCATATCTAGGAAGATTCGTTCACCAGTCAAGCCTTCTTCTTCGGTACGCAAGTACATGGCACCATGTTCGTTGGTGACTTTTGCGCCAAGTGCTTCAAAGCCTTTAATATGCAAATCGATTGGTCGCGGGCCTAAGAAGCAGCCGCCAGGCAATCCAACGACGCCTTCACCAAACTTCGCCAACAATGCCCCCATGAAATAGTAAGAAGCTCGTAGACTGTTGATTTTTCCGTTAGGCATCGGGATCGAAACGATGTTTGTCGGATCGATCTCTAGCGTATTGTTTTCAAAATGGGTCTTCACACCCATGATTTCGATAATCTCAATTAATGAGTGCACATCTTGGATGTCAGGCACTCCTTCTAAAATGACCGGTGAATCAGCTAAGATCGCTGCCGGGATCAATGCGACTGCACTGTTTTTTGCGCCGCTAATGGTGACTTCACCTTTTAAGGGACGATTGCCGTTGATGACAATTTTTTTCATGGAATTCCACCTATACTCTTTTTTAATTTATGTGTATCATTCCAATTTTAGCACAGATCACTCAAAGAAAAAAGATGCAGGATATTTTTGATCCCCGCATCAAGAATATTTTCTTGGAAAACAAAAAAACTCTTAGAATCAGTGATTCTAAGAGTTTTGATCTTTGATTAAGATTAAGCTTTACCAGCTGAACCGAACCAGTCGATGTGTTCTTCTGCATCTTTAACGATTGCAGCAACACCTGGTGCTAATAATTTACGAGGGTCGAATCCTTTACCTTCTTTATCTTTGCCAGCTTCGATGTATTCACGAGTTGCTTTAGCAAATGATAATTGGAATTCAGTATTTACGTTTACTTTAGAAACACCCATTGAGATTGCTTTTTCGATTTGGTCTTGAGGAATACCAGAACCACCGTGTAATACTAATGGTACATCAGAACCTACTGCATCAGCGATTGCTTGTAAGTGGTCAAAAGCAAGGCCTTTCCAGTTTTCAGGGTATTGACCGTGAATGTTACCAATTCCGCAAGCTAGGTAATCAATACCAGTTGCAACCATTTGTTTACATTCTTCGATGTCAGCTAATTCGCCAGAACCGATGATTCCATCTTCTTCTCCGCCGATTGAACCAACTTCACACTCAACAGAAACGCCTTTTGCGTGTGCTTTTTCGACAACTTCTTTAGCCAATTTCAAGTTTTCTTCAAATGGTAAGTGAGAGCCATCAAACATAACAGAAGTGTAACCAACTTCGATACATTCCATTGCTGCATCATAATCACCGTGGTCTAAGTGGATTGCAACTGGAACAGTGATGTTCATTGAATCAACCAAGTTTGTAACGATGTCTTTAGCAACTTTGTATCCGCCCATATATTTGGCAGCACCCATTGAAGTTTGGATTAGAACTGGCGCTTTTTTCGCTTCAGCAGCTTTTAAAATCGCTTGTGTCCATTCTAAGTTGTTTGTGTTGAATCCGCCGACTGCATATCCGCCTTGACGAGCAGCTTTTAAGAATTCAGCTCCTGATACTACTGGCATAAAAAATTCCTCCTAAGTTTTGAAAAACTTTATTTGTTAAGCAATGCTTAACCGACAATGCTATTTTAGCAAAGATTTGCGGTATTTGCTACTAAAAAGAGGAATTTCTCTTTTCAAAAAAAGATTGCACAAATATAAAAATCCAGCATTTTCATCATCTTTTCTGAAAGTCTAGGATTCTGTAAGGTTTTGCTCTTCTGTCTGCGGTCGTTAGATAACAAATCGGCATGTGAAAATTCGAGAAAAATTTCACATATTTTTTCGTTATTTTATCATAATCTTCCAGCAAATCCTTTCTTCTTCTCTTTTGAGCATAAGAATAGCCTTGTGAAAGCGGCTATATTATTATGTAAAAAAGGAGGGATAAAATGAAAAAAGCGCTTATTGGATTTTTGGCAGTCATCGGAGTTCTTTTCTTGGCAAGCTGTAGCTCGGGGGCCAAGGAAGAAACCAAAACATTCACAATGGATCAAAATGGGGTTTCAATGGAACTGGTCTTCACTTATGAAGGCGATAAAGTAAAAACTCAGACTGCGAACAATGTCATGCCTTATTCAGCGATCGGGGTAACGACTAAAGAAGAAGCACAAACCGTGCTTGATCCGATCGCAGAACAGTATCAGCAAGTCAAAGGGTTGGACTATTCCCTCGACTATACAGATAGTGAAGCGACTGAATCCTTGACCATCAATTATGATGAGTTGGATTATGATTCAGCGAAACAATTGCCTGGGGTTAGTTTCGAAGGAAACACCGAAAACGGGATCAGCATGGAACGTACAGAGGAAATGCTCTTAGATCAAGGGTATAAGCTAAAAGAATAATCCTCTCTAGGCACCAGCAAATCAACATGGGTTTCCCGCTGGCGGATTTCATTCGAACTGTTAGCGAAAAAAATAATGCATCAGCCAGAAACTTCCGGTCGTTTTGACGGAAGTTTTTTGTGTGCAGAAACAGATACCTTCTACCAACGCTCTCGCAAGTTTCAACCTTTTACGGATTATTGGGATGGCGCAACTCAAAAAAACTCCCCATCTTGAGATGAGGAGTTTCGCACATTCATTCCTTGGTTTGCCGCTAGCGATTATTATGCTTGGCGGTTGTCTAATGAAGCTCCAACAAAGGCTTTGATCAAGCGTTGTGGGCGAGTTGGACGAGAAATCAATTCTGGGTGGAATTGGCAACCCACGAAGAATTTGTTTTCTGGGATCTCAACGATCTCAACCAAACGATTGTCTGGTGACACACCTGAGAAGACCATCCCGTTTGCTTCAAAGATTTCACGGTATTTGTTGTTGAATTCATAACGATGACGGTGACGTTCTTGAACAACTTCTTCTCCGTCATAAGCTGCAGCTGTTTTGGTGCCTTTCTTCACTTTACATGGGTACAAGCCTAAGCGCAATGTCCCACCTAAGTTTTCGATGTTTTCTTGGTCAGCCATCAAATCAATGATGTTGTTGGCTGTTTCAGGATCTGTTTCTGCGGAATTGGCATTTTCCAAGCCAACGACATTGCGGGCATATTCCACACAAGCCATTTGCATCCCTAGACAAATCCCTAAGAATGGTACATCGTTTTCCCGAGCATATCGGATCGCTTCGATTTTTCCTTCAATCCCGCGATCACCGAATCCACCAGGAACAAGAATACCGTCTACTTCACCTAAGTAAGAATCCACGTTTTCTCGTGTGATTTCTTGGGCTTTGATCCAATCGATCTCGATGTCTGCATCAAAGGCAAAACCAGAATGTTTCAAGGCTTCGACAACTGATAGATAAGCATCTGGCAATTCCACGTATTTTCCGACTAATGCGATGCGTACTTTTTTCTTCAAATTCAGTACCTTTTCTTCCAATGCTTGCCATTCAGTCATGTCAGCAGCTGGTGCAGTCAGTTTCAAATGATCACACACGATTTGATCCATGCCTTGTGCTTGCAGTGCCAATGGGATCGAATAAAGGGTCTCAACGTCACGAGATTCGATCACGGCTTCTGGTGCCACGTCACAGAATTGGGCCAATTTGTTTTTCGTTGATTGTCCTACGGCTTGTTCTGTACGAACGACCAAGATATTTGGTTGAATCCCCAAGCCGCGCAGTTCCTTCACACTGTGTTGGGTCGGTTTGGTTTTCATTTCGCCCGCTGCTTTCAAATAAGGAATCAGCGTGGTGTGGATGTACATCACATTGTCTGAACCTACGTCTGCTTTCATTTGACGCAAAGCTTCTAGAAATGGCAATGACTCAATATCCCCTACTGTACCGCCGACTTCTGTAATGATCACATCTGAATCAGTCATTTTGGCTGCCCGCATGATTTTTTCTTTGATCTCGTTGGTGATATGCGGGATCACTTGAACAGTTGCGCCTAAGTATTCTCCTTTACGCTCTTTCCGCAAAACTTCTGAATAGATTTTTCCAGTTGTTACATTTGAGTATTTGTTCAAATTGATATCGATAAAGCGTTCATAGTGACCTAAGTCTAAGTCGGTCTCTGCTCCATCATCGGTTACGAATACTTCACCATGTTGGTATGGGCTCATCGTTCCTGGATCGACGTTGATGTACGGATCGAATTTTTGAATCGTTACTTTCAAGCCGCGATTTTTCAACAGACGTCCTAATGATGCTGCTACGATCCCTTTACCAATAGAAGAAACCACACCGCCGGTTACAAAAATATATTTTGTCATAAACTGAAAAACTCCTTTAATCTATTTTACAGGAAAAGCATTTAGAAAATAATAAAAGCTCCCTATCCATAAATGAATAGGGAGCGAAAATTCTAAATCACTTTCTGACTCTTGTAAAGAGTGCCCAAACAGAATGATACATTCTCACCTAGCAAATGTCAAGAAAACTTTATCTGTTTTTTTCAGAAAAAAAACGAGGTTTCCAGACAAAGCGCTTTACTTATCGATACAGCTGGTTCCTTCTTTTTCACGACTAAGTTCTATGGTTATTCTTTCTTAAACAACCTTCATGTTTTCTGCACAACTTTTTGCAAATTTTTCATTGCTTCTTACGAAATCGGTGAACTCTCTTTGGCATAATACAAAGTGTAGATGAAGTCTGGCGCTTTACTCGTTTTGGTAAAAATGATCGGAACGTATTTCTGGTTATTTTTGGCAAAGACGAGGTGCAGGTTCGATTCCTGCCTTCTACGCTAGTATAATTTTTCTTTTGCAGGATAGAGGCAGCTATCCTGCTATTTTTTTGTTATAAATCGTCACTGTCTTCTGAAAAGCATGTAATTCCCTTCAAAAGCTGATTGTTTTTTTCCGATTCCTTTGAGAAAATAAGCACAACTCAATCGATTAATTTAACGTTTTCTCGATTTTTTTCGATTTTTTTAGTTGAAAGATGTTCACTTTTTTTACTTTCAGTTGTTGTATTGTTAAGGAGGGGGAAAAATGCGTTTGGATGCTTACGAACATTATTTACTGCAGTTAACGAATGACTTGGTTCATTACCTGCAGTCCCTCGGCGCTTCACAACAGGATGCCGAAGATATTGCTCAAGAAGCAGTTGTTAAAATCCTTGAAATTGATTCGGTCTTATCCGCAGAAGCGATTCGTCCGTGGCTGTTTCGTGTGGGTATCAATGGTTACTTTACGTTGTATAAACAAACAAAGCGACGGCGAGAAATCGTCAGGCAGTATTTGCCAGTGACTGCTTCTAGTATCAACTGGCAAGAAACTGATGATGATCTTTATGAGGCACTTCAAGAATTACCCGTTTCTACCTCCACCCTTTTGATCATGAAGTATGCAGAAAATTTGAGCTTAAAAGAAATAAGCTTCTTACTGAATCGCTCGGAAGATAGTATCAAAACAGCATTATATCGAGGAAGAAAACAACTGAAAAAACGAATGGAGGAAAAGAATCATGGCTATTAAAGAGCAAGATTTTAAAAAAATCGTGAAAAAAGCTCGGCTAAAAAACACACGTAGGACAATTGTTATTGCTGTACTGTCTTTGTTCGTATTGATTGGTCTACCAGGAGGGCTTTATTTAAACTATTACAATTACGGTCCTTTTCGAGGAGAAAAAATAGCGGGTGTTCCAGATAATCATCTAGTTCAAGTCGAAAATCAAATGGATCTTTCCAGACTGTTATTTGATTTTGGCTCGCAGCTAAAATTTAATACCCAAGCTCAAGCGATGACGGTTTACTTTGATCACTATCACAAAGGAGAGAAAACAACCCACAAGTTGATTGCTTCCTTAATGACAGATACCAAAAGCAATTACAACGGTTATTTAACGATTGGCATTTCTAAAGGGGAAAAAAAGCTGCTCGTAAACTTATCTTCCAATGGCGGAGCATCAGAAACAACGACAGATCTTACGGCATTTCAATATATTTCTCTTGGAGAAGACAAAGATCTTCCCGGGGGAGCAATCTACAACATTGAAGAAGATCCCCTAGAAATCAAAAAAAATGTTGAGATTCCTTTGATGTACATTGCACAAGGTGGCGACCTAAAATTATATGATGTGATGGAAAATAACTTGTCCGAAGAAAATTTAAAAAGCATTGAAAACGTCTATTACATTTACTTAATAGTAGAATAACGAAAAAAGACCAGTTCAGGATGCCTGAGCTGGTCTTTTTTCTGTCATACTGTCGATTAATTCCGACGGTTGTTATTACCGAATAAAATAATCAAACGTAAGAGCTGCAATAAGGTTGCTACGGCAGCTGCGACATACGTCAACGCTGCGGCAAAGAGCACTCTTCTTGCTTGTGGTACTTCATCTTCTGTTAACAAGCCACCATCTGCCAAAATACGGATCGCCCGTTTTGAGGCATCGAACTCGACTGGCAAGGTCACTAATTGGAAAATAAACGCCAATGAGAAAGCCAACAAGCCTAAGTTGATCAGAAACGATCCTCGTAACAGGACCCCAATCAAAATCAATGGGATCGAGATGCTGGTTCCGATATTAGCGATCGGTACGATCGCATGACGCAAACGCAAAGGAAAATAACCTTTGGCATCTTGGACTGCGTGTCCACACTCATGAGCCGCAACACCGATTGCTGCTACCGAAGTTGATTGTGCAGTGGATTGTGATAAACTCAGCATTTTGTTGCCAGAATTGTAATTATCCGTCAAATCACCAGCGATCGCTTGCACACCCACATTATTGATTCCTTGGCTTTGCAAGATGTACTGCGCCGCTTTTGTGCCGGTAATATTATTTTTACTTCTGACTTTGTCATATTTGTTAAAGGTACTTTTGACGTACGCTGACGCTGCTAGCGAAATCACCATACCGATAATTACAAGAATGAAAGTCGGGTCATAAAAAAAGCCGAACCCGTATCCGCCCATACCATACACGATAAAATTCCCCCTTTTAATCTTTGACCTTATTTTACCATTAAAGTGGTGAAAAAATTATGAAGATGACTGGAAGATTTTGTTTTTAACCTTTTTTTACAAATTCTGATTTTAGTTTCATTGCGCCGAAGCCATCGATCTTGCAATCAATGTTGTGGTCGCCTTCGACTAATTTGATGTTTTTCACTTTCGTTCCTTGTTTGATGGCGCCAGATGCGCCTTTGACTTTCAAGTCTTTGATGACCGTTACTGTATCACCATCGACTAAAATATTGCCGTTGGCATCTTTATATACGGGTGCTTCTTCCGCCGCTTGTTGCTCTTGCCATTCGTTTCCGCATTCAGGACAAACAAACAGCCCGCGGTCTTCATAAGCGTATTCAGATTGGCAATTTGGACAGTTAGGAATTTGAGTCATAGTGTTGCTCCTTTAAAATATAATTTTCGCTGTAAAAAAACAACTCACCATCAGCATACCGAAAAACCATTAGAGGTGCAACCAAAAATCAGTGACCTGTAAGTAAAAAAAATCGCTTCTGTAGAGTAATAACAGAAGCGATAACTCAAGTGTATTCGAAAAGGAACTACAAAGCGTTGGGTATTATTTTGAGAAATGATTCGCACAAGCATCGCCGACCCACTGGATGATTTGTACCAGAAGAATCAGCAGGAGAATCACCACAATCAAAATCGCCGTTTCATAGCGATAATAACCATACTGAATTGCTAAATCGCCAATGCCGCCTGCGCCAATTGTTCCCACCATCGCTGAGTAGCCTAAAAGACTGATCAAAGTTAGCACAAATCCGCGAATCAAAGCTGGCAGACTTTCTGGTAAAATCACTTCGCGAACGATCTGTCTCGTCGATGCTCCAGAAGCGACGCTGGCTTCAAGGACGCCATAGTCGATTTCGGCAAATGCGGATTCAGCGATTCGGGCGTAAAAAGGAATCGCGGCAATCGATAAAGCAATCGCACCACCCGCTGGGGTATAAGGATCACCGATCAGCATCGCTGATAACGGAATCAGCGTAATCAATAAGATCAAAAATGGCAGCGAACGGATTGCATTGACGACAAAATCGGCCAGATGATGCAAGAAAATATTTTTATGAAAAAGGTTACTGCCGACTAAAAACAGGACTAATCCAATCAATAAGCCGAAAACTACTCCTATAATTGCTGAGGTCCCCACCATAAAGAATGTTTCCCATAGTGCTTGAGGCAGGTTTGTTTTTAAAATCTCAATCGTTTCAGCCATTTTTCTCACCTATCTTTCTTAGAGAAAAGACGTTCGCAGCTAAGTGTTCTCGGGCTTTTGCTGCTTCTTCGTCGGGTCCCGTCAAATAGATATACAAAATACCGATCACATCTTTTTTGATATACTCAATTTTCCCATGGATGATATTGATCGACACATCGTAGGCTTTCGCTACAGTCGAAATCAGCGGTTCTAACGTATACTCACCTTGGTAGCGCAATTCCAGCAAGTCGCCTTGCGTGAAAGATGCTAGAATCTCTTCAGGAAGCGTCAGATCCAAGTAGCGGCCTACCAGTTTTTTCGTAATAGGCTGTTTAGGCTGACTGAACAAGCCATAGGTCGTTTGTTCTTCAACGATGCGCCCCTTTTCCATCACTGCCACCCGATCAAAAAACTTACGGGCAACATCCAATTCATGAGTGATAAAGACGATGGTGATGCCTGTCTGTTCCTTGATTCGGATCAACAATTTCAAAATTTCTTCGGTCGTTTCAACATCTAACGCACTGGTAGCTTCGTCACACAATAAAATCTCAGGTTCGTTGGCAATCGCTCGTGCAATGCCGATCCGTTGCTTTTCTCCCCCAGACAAATTATTCGGATACTCGTGAATTTTGTGAGGCAGATCCACCATTTCCAACAGTTCCTTGATCCTCGCTTCTTGCTGATCTTTCGGATAATCACCAGCGCGCAAAGCAAAGGCTAAATTTTCCTTGATGGTTCGATTATGGATCAGATTGAAATGCTGAAAGATCATCCCGATTTTTTGTCGTACTTCACGCAAGTGTTTGCCTTTGGCTTGCGTGATGTCTTGACCATCAATCAGAATTTGACCGCTAGAGGGCACCTGCAGTAGATTCAACGTACGAACCAAGGTACTTTTCCCAGCCCCGCTCAATCCGACGATCCCGTATACTTCTCCAGCTTGAACGGAAAAATCAACGGAATCCACTGCTTTTTTGATTTGTTTTTTATGAGTGAATGTCACTGATACTTGTTTTACTTCTATTTTTGCCATAAGGTATGCCCTTCTTACTCAGTCCAAAATTTCGGTTGATCAAAGTTGCTGAACGGTGATTCGGCAATCGCTTCTTTAAATGCGTCACTTTCTAATACTTCCGTAACTGCCTTAGCAAAATCACTGTCTTCTTCTTCGGTGGACACCACAAAGACATTTTTATATTCTTCTTTCAACGACTCCAACGCCAAAGCATCTGCAGGATCAAGAGAAGCCGCCCAAGCGAAGTTTCCTGGTACTAAAGCTAAATCGACTGTATCTAACGAACGAGCCAATTGGGCTGCGTCTAATTCTTTAAATGTCAGATTCTTCGGATTTTCTTCGATATCATTCACCGTTGCCTTCGTTTCGTCGATATTGTCTGCGATGGTGATCAACTCATTGGCAGCTAACAGTTGCAAGGTCCGAGCTAAATTTGAGGCATCATTGGCAATCGAAACAGTCGCCCCGTCTGCTAACTCATCCAAGCTGGACAGTTGCTTCGAATAGATGCCCATTCCCAATGTTGGCACTTTTTGTAATGCCGTAAGAGATAACTGGTTATCTGCCGAAAATTTTTCTAGATAGGCCGTATGCTGAAACAAATTGGCATCGATTTGTCCATTCGCCAAGGCATTGTTCGGCTGAATATAATCATTAAACACTTTGGTCGTTAGTTGATACCCTTTTTCTTCCAGTAATGGAGAGATCACCTCTGTCACCATATCCCCATATGGTCCAGGTGCCACTCCAACGACTTTTTCTTCCACTGCATCTACACTATTTTCACCAGACTGTGTATCCTCCGTGCTGCTAGTATTGCCACAAGCTGCCAATGTAATTAAGACAGCAGCAGCAACTAACCCAACGATTCCCTTTTTCAACTGTTTCATTTTTTAGTTCCCCCTTTTTATAATAAAAAAACGTCCTTTCTCCATCATAGAGAAAGGACGAAACAACCATGTTCGTGGTACCACCTTTAATTCATTGGCACAAGCTGCCAACCTTATCAGTTTATCAACTGCTTTGCTGTAACGGGCAATCCCGCTGCACGCTTGCTTTTGCTCACGTCCAAACGCTCCAAGGCCATCTTCAGTCAAACGGCTGTGCTCTTTCTCACCAATCCGAGCTCTCTGATCCAATCGAAACTGACTTACTCTTCTTATCATCGCGTGTTTTTAAGTTGTGTTTAACTATACGATAGCCTCAAATGAATGTCAATTCTTTTTTTCACGAAAACACCATCTTTTTACAATGGTTTTCACAGCGTTTACACAGTCAAATTCTCATCTAAAATCAAGCCTTCAGATACCATAACCGCATCGCCGATCAATTCTAATGCGCCCTGATCAACATCAACTTCTACCGTTAACTCGCCACCTAACACGTGCAGCAAGACATTCGCTGCCGCTTGCTGGTGACGTTTGGTCACGACATACGCAGTGGCACCAGAACCTGTGCCGCACGCATAGGTAAAACCTTCCACCCCTCGTTCATACGTGCGAACGATCAGATCACCCTTGTCATCTTCTTCATAGAAATTGACATTCGCCCCTTTTGGGAAAACTTCCCAATAGCGTATCTCTTTGGCAAGTTCAGCCAGCTGTTCCAACTCAGTTTCTGCCAGACCAGGATAGTGAACCACCGCATGAGGGATTCCTGGATCACCCAATTCCACATAGTCCACGAAAGAAACCATTGGATTCGGGTACGCTTGATCAAATGTAGTCACGGTGGGTGGATTCAAGGTTACTTTGTAGTGTTTTGCCGACAAGCGCCATGCGGGGACATCGCCAGCAACTGTTTCGATGGTCATCTGCTCGCCAGCAATTCCCTTCTCAAAGGCATAACGGGCAATACAGCGAGCGCCGTTGCCGCACATTTCTGCTTCGGTCCCATCAGCATTGTAAAACCGCATCCGAAAATCAGCGGTTCCTGTGGGAAAATCCACTGCCATGACTGCATCCGCGCCAACAGAAAATTTCCGATGGCAAACCTGAGCAGCAAATTGCGACAGTTGTTCATGGGAGAATTTCAATGTGCGGTTATCGATTACGATAAAATCATTTCCTGCACCTTGCATTTTTGTATAAGGAATCGTCATGTTGTCACCTGCTTTTCAAAATTTTACTTGCTGGAAGCTCCCTCTTTTAGAAACGAAGGAACCACTTCATTTTGCAGCATTTGCTCGTAGGACTGGCGTTTAACGGCTAATTCCGCTTGGCCGTTTTCCACAAAGACGACTGCAGGAATCTGTAAATTATTGTAGCTGCTGGCCATCGAATAGCCATAAGCTCCTGTTGCGAACGTAGCAAACAGATCCCCAGTTTCAACGGGCGGTAATGCAAGGTCTTTTACTAAGATGTCCGTGCTCTCACAAGCTTTACCAGAAATGGTGATCTTTTGTGTCGCAGCTTCGGAAGCGCGGTTGGCTAAGATCCCAGTGTAAGTTGCCTGATAAAGACCAGGACGAATATTGTCTGTCATGCCACCGTCAATGCTGGCGTATGTTCTGATTCCCGGCAATGTCTTGATACTGCCGATGGTGTGCAAACTGATACCTGCTTCTGCGACGATACTGCGCCCAGGTTCAATAACGATGGTCGGGCGTTCGCTCTGGTGCTGCGCATAAAAGGCGTCGATTTTTTCCATCACAGGATCTAAAAAGTAGCTGTAGGGTTGGCGAATATCTGCATCTGTGTATCGAACGCCAAAGCCGCCACCAACATTTAGTTCTTTGATCCAATAATCAAAGCGTTCATGAATGGTTTGGACAAGGGCCAAAGCCGCATCAACTGCCGCTAGATGTGAGCGATTGTCCGACAATTGACTGCCGACATGAAAATGCAGGCCATAGAAATCCAATTCAGGTGCTTGAATCACTTCTTCCACTAACGGAAATAAGATTTCTTCATCTAAAGGAATCCCGAATTTCGAATCTTTTTGTCCGGTCGAGATAAATTGATGAGTACTGACCGAAACCTCGGGTGTGATGCGCAACAAAATTTTAGCAACGACTTGCTTTTCTTGACATAACGCGCGGATCAAGCCGACTTCTTGAATGCCATCAACGATGATCCGTCCTACGCCATAATCAAGGGCAGCTGCTAATTCTTCAATCGATTTATTATTCCCGTTAAACTCGATGTGTTCTGCTGGAAAATCAGCTTGGATTGCTGTATACAGCTCTCCACCGCTAACCACGTCTAATGAGAGTCCTTCTGACTTGATCACTTGCAGCATTGCTGTGGTGCAGAAAGCTTTAGCGGCATAGGCTGCCCGTGTCTTGCTGTAGCGCGTCAAAAACTGCGCCTGAATCTTTTGGCATTCTTCGCGAATCTCCGAAACGGAATACACGTAAAGGGGGGTTCCGAAGGTTTTTGCCAGCTCAACGGTATCACAACCGTCAATGTATAAGTGATTGTTCTTGATTTCTTTTGCCATCGCTTTACTCCTTGTCTGTTGGCTCGTTCAACGCCTCGATCAAACGAACGTAGCATTCGATGCCTTGCAATAGATTTTTTTCGTCAAAATTCATTTTGCTGCTGTGTAAAGGGTGGACATAGCCTTTTTCTTCATTTCGGGTACCCACAAAGAAAAAGACACCTGGGATCTCCTTTTGGTACATCGAAAAATCCTCTGCCAACATATATGGTGGTGTTTCTCGGTAGCTCTCCCCGACCACTTTTTCCAACACTTCCACCATCTCAGGATCATTGTCCACGACACGATAAAGATGTTCGAATTCGACATCCGCCGTGCAATCATATCCTTTGGCGATTTCTTGTGCGACGGTGGTGATTCTGTGCGTCATCGTTTCATAGACTTCATCTTCAAACGCCCGCATCGTTCCTTTTAAAACGACCTTACCGGGAATGATATTTTCCGCATCTCCCCCATGGATCTTCCCAAAAGTGATGACCCCAGCAGAAAGCGGGCTGATATTGCGTGAAATGATCGAATGCAATCCTTGAATAATCGCAGCCGCGGCTAAAATGGCATCATGTCCTTGATGAGGCTGGGCACCATGGGCACTCGTGCCGTTGATCGTTAGATTGATCTCGCCGTTACGGGCCATCATCGGACCTTTCCGGCTCGCAATGACTCCTTCGGGAAAGTCTGGGAAGACATGCAGCCCCACGATTTTTTCCACGCCAAAATCTCGTAAGATGCCTTCATCGATCATCAATTGAGCGCCACCGGGGCTTTCCTCGGCTGGTTGGAAAATCAAAACGATCGTTCCACGAATCACTTCAGGATGTGTTGCTAAATATTTAGCAAACCCTAGCATCGTTGCCATATGGCCGTCATGACCGCAGGCATGCATTTTCCCTTCATGTTTGGAAACAAAGGAAACACCTGTCTCTTCTTTGATCGGCAGTGCATCGATATCCGTTCGAAAGGCCAGCGTCTTTCCTGGACGATCGCTGCGAAAGACCGCAATCAAGCCGGTTTCAATCACTGGATAGATTTCTTTGATTCCAAAGGATTGCAACTGACGCAGCAAGTATTCCTTTGTTTTGAACTCAGTTAACCCTAATTCAGGGATTGTATGTAATTCACGACGAAAACGAACCACGTCTTCGGTTAATTCTTTGACTGCTTGCGATACTTGCATGTTAAAACACCTTTCTATTCATTCCTTTTAAAAATATCCATAAAAACCAACGAATATTCAGTTTTTCATTGATATTGTTTAATATTATAGTATATAATTCGAATAATCTATAGTATAAATTGTCGAAATGTTTCGATTTTTATTGAAAAATTTACCCCTCGTTTTGGTACACTTATACGTAGAGTTACGAAAAATAAATTGGTTGAAAGGATGTGTCGTAGTTTGACAATATTCAAAGGTTCTGGTGTTGCGTTGATCACCCCTATGCTTCAAGATGGTTCGGTGGATTTCGATAAGCTGAAGGAGTTAGCGGAGTGGCATGTGCAGCAAGGAACGAATGCAATCATTGCATGCGGTACGACCGGTGAAGCATCCACGTTAGACGATGAAGAACATATCGCGGTGATCGAAGCGGTGGTAAAACAAGTTGCTGGTCGAATCCCCGTCATCGGCGGAACAGGCTCCAACAACACCCAACATGGGATCCATCTTTCAAAAGAAGCACAGCGCGTTGGTGCTGACGCATTATTGGTTGTAACACCCTACTACAACAAAGCGACCAAGAAAAGTTTAGTCGCTCACTATGAAGCAATCTGTCAAAGCGTCGAGCTGCCAGTGATCTTATACTCCGTCAGCTCAAGAACCGGCTTAAATTTAACACCTGAAGCTGTGGCAGAACTGAAAAAAATCCCTAATATCAAAGGCATCAAAGAAGCCAGCGGCGACATTTCGCAAATCGCAGAAATCGCTCGTCTTGCGGATGATGACTTTGCGATCTACTCAGGAAATGACGATCAAGTAACCCCAATTCTAGCTTTAGGTGGCTCTGGCGTGATTTCAACGATCGGCAATATCGCTCCGAAACAAACGGCACAACTCGTTGCTGATTTCTTAAATGGTGATGTAAAAGCCGCCATCAAAGAGCAATTGCGACAAAAACCGTTGATCGATGCGATTTTCAGTGAAGTAAATCCTGTGCCGATCAAAGCAGCGGTCTCCTTGCTAGGCAAATGCGAATTGCATTATCGTTTGCCTTTGGGTGTCCCAGAAGATGCGACCCTCGTTCATTTAGAAGAAGAAATGACCAATTACGGATTGCTGTAAGGAGGAGTTTTTGGTGAAACAGATTTTATTAAGCGGTGCAAACGGTCGTATGGGCAAAGTGTTGCAAAGCCTGATCGCAAAGCACCCTCAGTTAGAAGTGGCCGCCGGATTGGATCGTACCGAGCAATTAGATGGTCCCTTTCCAATCTATGATCGTCCAGAAAAAATCACGCAGCCGATCGATTTGGTGATTGATTTTTCTCATTATAGCAATGTCCCTGCCTTATTGAACTATTGTGTCGAACAGCAGCTGCCTATCGTGGTTGCTACAACTGGTTTGACGGAAGACACGCAGATGATGCTGCCGTTGGCTGCTAAAGTGATCCCAGTTTTCTATTCTGCCAATATGTCGTTGGGGATCAATGTACTGATCAAAGCACTACAAAGTATCACCCCCGCATTAGAAGCTGACTTTGACATTGAGATCATCGAAAAGCATCATAATCAAAAACTCGATGCACCAAGTGGTACAGCTTTGCTGTTGGCAGATAGTATCAATGACAGCTGCGAAACGAAAAAAGAGTATCTCTACGGGCGTGAAGGCAGTGATCTAGTAAATGACCGCAAGCAGATGGGCATCCATGCCGTTCGCGGCGGAACGATTCCTGGAGAACACATTGTCATCTACGCTGGGCAGGATGAAATCATTGAATTAAAACACACAGCGCTCTCCCGCGAAATCTTCGCCAATGGTGCGCTAAAAGCAGCGGAATTTTTAGCCAACCAACCAGCTGGTTTTTATTCCATGCAAAATCTAATCGACAAGTAAAGGTGGTCTCTCATGACAGAATTACAATTTTCCGATCCTTATCAATTAGCAAAATACATCAAAGAAGCAAATAAACAAACACCTGTAAAAGTCTATATCAATGGAGATCTTAGTAACGTCCAAGCAGATGGTATCCAATTGTTTGGTAACGGCACCTTCTATTTCGTGGTTGGTGACAGTCAAAAAGTGGCTGAGTTTTTAACCGCGCACCAAGACAAAATCACCGATCACTATCTGGAAAATGATCGCCGCAACTCAGCGATCCCTTTATTGGACTTGACGAAAGTCGATGCCCGTATCGAACCAGGTGCCTTTATCCGTGACCAAGCCATCATTGAAAAAAATGCCGTTATCATGATGGGGGCCGTGATCAACATTGGTGCCGTCGTTGGTGAAGAAACCATGATCGACATGGGTGCGATTTTAGGCGCCCGAGCAACCGTTGGGAAAAAAGCCCATATTGGCGCTGGTGCTGTCTTGGCTGGCGTTCTTGAGCCACCTTCAGCAAGCCCAGTCATCATTGAAGACAATGTTTTGATCGGTGCAAATGCCGTCGTCCTTGAAGGCGTCCGTGTCGGCGAAGGTGCAGTCGTCGCTGCCGGTTCTGTGGTAACGGAAGATGTCCCTGCTGGAGCAGTCGTTGCTGGCTCACCAGCCAAAGTCATCAAAATGAAAGACGAGAAAACGAAAAGCAAAACCGAATTTTTAGACGATCTACGGGGCTAAACCGCGCTTTTCTCAAAAATAAACAAAAAAACGCAGTGCGGGTTCAGTGATGAGCCTGCGCTGCGTTTTGTCTAAAAAAGGGCGTGCCGAAAGCTTTTGGCACGCCCTTTTTCTATTGGTAAATGTTCTTGTAAAAGTGTTTATTCTGCTTGAAATTCTTTGATCGCTGCTTGGATCTCTTGATAGATCATGGCAACTTCTTCAAGGTCTTTTGCGTTTGCTCCACTGGCAAGGGGATGTCCGCCGCCATGATGGCGTTTGGCGATCTCATTGATCACTGGACCTTTCGAACGCATCCGCACCCGATAATAGCCTTCTGGTTGTTCGACAAAGATCGCCCAAGCCATCACTTCGTCGATTTTCCCTGGTAAGGAAACGACTGCTGAGGTTTCCGAATCCACTACGCCAAAACGCTGCTGCAATTCTTGTGATAGGATCACTTTGCCAGCACCAATCTCATCGATCTCGATGTTTTCGTAGACATACCCTGAAAGGCGAGCAACACTGCGAGAGACTTGATCCAATTGCCGATTGATCTTCGGTGCATCAAAACCGTAATCCAATAGTTCAGCCGCTAAGCGCAGCGTTGTCGCTGTCGTTGCCGGATATAAAAACCGTCCAGTATCACCAACAATGCCTGCATATAGCAGACGAGCCGCTTCTTGCGTCATCGTCAGCTCGTTTTGAAACATTTGCCAAAACGAAACGATCATCTCACTACAGCTGCTGGCTTTTGTATTGACCCAGACCAGCTCTCCGTAAGGCTCATCATTAGGGTGATGATCGATTTTGATCAATTTCGCCCCTTGATCATAGCGTTGGTCACTGACCCGTGGTGCATTGGCCGTATCTGTAACGATCACCAACGCTCCTTTATACAAATCATCAGGGATTGTCTGCATCAGCGCCAAGTAATCCAATCCTTCAACAGGTCCGCCGACTTGATAGATTTCTTTTTTGGGAAAACTAGCTCGTAAAATTTCTGCCAAGCCCACTTGTGATCCTAATGCATCTGGATCAGGGCGTTGGTGCCGATGGATAATGATTCGGTCGAATGCTTTGATTGTTGCAAGTATTTCTTCTTGTACCTTCATGAATGGTCTCAACTTTCTCTCTAAAATTTTTCCATAAGTGCCGTTTTCGATGATTTATGGGCGTTCCATTACTTGGCATACCACGATCGCTTTTGCCACTAAGGAATTTTCGATCGATACTTCGATATCGATTTTCGCCGAACGTCGCCCCAGTTCTAGAATCTTCGGTTGAATGATGATCTCGCTTTCTAATTGGATCAAACGGAAGTAATGCAGATTGACTTGCTCGATCCAACTATTGCGCCGTTGATTCAACTGCATCGTTCGTTTCGCCGTATTAGCAATCACTTCACTCAAGACACCAAAAGAGATCGTTCCGACTTCATTGACCATTTGAGGCGTCACCGCAAAGCTGAAATGTGGCTGCGGCAATTTGTTCCCTTCAAAATCTTGTTCGATGACCTGCATCTGTCCCGAGATTTGGTCTGAAATCGTATCTGAAATTTGTGTTTGTCGTTGGACCATCTGCATCGCTTTCATGATGTCTTGGCGTGTAACGATCCCAATCAAAGAAAGGTCATCTGCTACGACGGGCATCACTTCTAAGCCATCCCAAATCATCTGATGGCTGGCAGAGGCCACACTCATCTCTTTTTTTACGACCCGTGGTTCCCGGGTCATGATTCGTTCGATGATCTGCGTGTCAGGCTTTTCTAGGACATCTTTGGCTGTGATGATCCCAACGACCCGCATATTCTTGTTGACGACTGGATAGCGGGAGTGGTTGGTAGACTCCGAAAGCAGTTTGTAATCCTTGACCGTATCAAAGGTGTGTAGATACTTGGTTTTTTCCAATGGCATATAAATGTCACTCACCAGCATGATGTCCTTTTTGATCAGCTGGTCGCTCAAGGCACGGTTGATCATCGTTGCCACGGTAAAGGTGTCATAGGTCGTTTGTAAAATCGGCAGCTCCAATTCGTCTGCTAAGCGACAGATTTCCTCTGAGGTTTCAAAGCCCCCCGTGATCAAGACGGCTGCGCCATCTTCCAGTGCCAACTTGTGGACTTCGTTACGGTTTCCGACGATCACTAAGGAACCAGGCGTGATGTAGCGTTCCATTGCCGATTCCTTCATGGCGCCGATAACAAATTTGTTCAAGTCTTTGTCTAAACCGGCTGCGCCGCCCAAAACATCGCCTTCAATGATTTGGACGACTTCGCCGAAAGTTAGTTTTTCAATGTGTTTCTTTAGTTTCCGTTCAATCCGAATGGTTCCCACACGTTGGATCGTTGAAACCAAGCCGATATTTTCCGCATCTTTGATCGCCCGATAGGCTGTTCCTTCACTGACATTCAAGTCTTTTGCGATTCCCCGCACCGAGATGCGATCGCCTACAGGCAGATTCTCGATATGCGCTAAAATCAAGTCGTGTTTTGTCGCCATAATTATCCCCTATTCCTACTACGAATCTTCCTGTTGCTTAAACTTCTAATGTCTCACCAACTGCAAGGATCTGGCCCACACCTGCCGGCAATAAATTCACGAAGGTTTGCGGATCTTGCTTGATCATTGGAAACGTATTGTAATGGATCGGTACTACTTTGCTCGCGTTTAAAAGCGCCGCTGCTGTTGCAGCATCTTGAACGCCCATCGTAAAATTATCCCCGATCGGTAAAAACGCCACATCGATGTCGAAACGTTCACCGATCATCGCCATATCGCTAAAGAGGGCAGTATCGCCAGCGTGGTAGATGGTTTTGCCTTCTGCTTCTAAAATGATCCCCACTGGATTGCCCATATAGATCATCGTTCCGTCTTCTTCAAGACCAGAGCTGTGTTTCGCTTCCACCATTGAGATTTTGCCAAACGGAAACTCAAAAGAGCCTCCCATATTCATGCCATGCGTCTCAGCAACGCCTTTGCGGGCTGCATAGCGGCAAATTTCAACGACACTGATCACTGGTGCTTCATTTCTTTTGGCGATCGGCACCATGTCCCCAATATGATCGCTATGACCATGCGTGATCAAAAGCCAATCGGTTTCCACTGTGTCTGCATCCAAATCAGTCAGAGCATTTCCAGTAATAAAAGGGTCAAACAACAATTTTTGGCCATCCGCTAATTGGATAGCAAGCACCGAGTGTCCGTGATACGTAAGTTTCATACAACATTCCCCTTTCCATCTAAGTAATACAGTCTAATATTTTTCATTATAACAGATAACGCCAGAAATCCAAAAGCACAAATTCTGGCAGCTTTATTACATCCGTCCTTTTTCTGGTTCTTGTCAAGAAAAATAAAAAAACTGTTCTACCCTTTCTGAATAAGGAATAGAACAGTTCGACCTGATGACTTCAAGCGATCATAGCGTTTTCTTACGTCCGCCTTGTTTATAGATGCGCCAGACTGTTAAGAATAACGCCGTGATACAAAGAAGGAACGCCCCAAAGAAGGTGATTTTCATGCCATAGGCAAAAATATCTGCCCGACCTGCGATATAGGTCGTCACATGCTTCCCATAGGCTTGACTCATTGCGGCATAAAGAATCGTCGTTGCTAAGGATATCCCTAAGACCATGCCCAAGTTACGGGCAAAGGAATTTAGACTACCTGCCACCCCAAGATTTTCTTTGGTGACGCTGCTCATCACCATCGTATTGTTGGGGGATTGGAACAACGAATTGCCTAACCCCATGATGGCAGTAGCGACGACATAGTACCAAATCGGCGTATGCTGATTCATAAACATATACATCAGCTGAGTGATGGACAGCAACGCTAAGCCAGCTAAGACCAAGATCTCCGGTCCTACACGGTCCGTCAAATAGCCGCTAAGTGGTGAACCGATGACCATCATCAAAGGAAAGACCATCATCAGCATTCCTGCCACACTCGGCGTTAAGCCTCGGGCACTTTGCAAGTAAAAGGGAATCACGACATTGACAAAAAAGTTTGCAGAAAAGATCAGCAACGCCGTGATCAGGCTCATGGTGAAAATTTTATTACGAAAGATCCCAAAGGTAATCAGCGGTTTGCTCACACGCGCTTCTACTCGCAAAAAGACGATGAATGCCACTAAGGCGATCCCCACCAACAGCAGCGGCAGCCACGTTAGAAAGCCACGCTCTTGTCCAAGAAAAATGCCGCCGAAGAAGCTGATAATTGCAATTGAAAACAGCACAAACCCGGTTTTATCGATGGAATCATGACTCATGGTGATATCTTTTGGCAACACCTTTTCTCCAGCAATCATTGTCAGAATACCGACTGGAACATTGATCCAAAAAATAAACGGCCAAGAAAAATGCGCCAAAATCACTCCGCCTAATCCAGGACCGGCGATGGATCCTAACGAAACAAAGGCACCAATCATCCCTAAGGCACGTCCTCGTTCACTCATAGGAAAAACTTCAGTAATGATTCCGGTATTTGTCGCCATCGTCATGCTGGCTCCGATCGCTTGCACGACTCGGGCAAATAGCAGAAATGCTAAGGAATGATTAAACCCGCATAACAGCGAACCGATAATAAAGATCAGCATCCCCAAGCGGAATACTTTGATCTTACCCCAACTATCGCCTACCTTACCGAATAACAAAAGGCAGGCACAAACGATCATCAAGTAGACGGATACGACCCACTCCGCTTGATTCATAGGGACACCCATATCTGCCGAGATCGTCGGCAAAGCGATATTTACGATACTCCCATCCAGTGTTGACATAAAGGTAAACATCGAAACAGCAATGAGAATCCACCACTTTCTCTGTTGTACTACGGGATTTTCTTGATAACTATTCACAAATCGACCATCCTCTCTTTGCTTGTTTTGTTCCTCTAGTCTTAGGGGGACAACTTTGTATTATTGATCGAAATCCATTCGCCGTCAATCCTTATCTGCTCATCACGACCAAAACAAGGGGCATTTTGTAAAAAAAACGCCACCTGTTTTCTTACATAAAAAAAGACAAAAGCTTCGGTGAAAAGAAATCGGCCGTCAAACGGCTATTCTTTCACCTGCTTTTGTCAGTAGGTCAAAACGAATTATTTACGGTTGCGATTTCTTTGGCTTGATTCCATGATGACCGGCAAGATGACTGGACGGCGTTTGGTTTGTTCAAACAAGAAACGACTCAAACGATCACGGATATCTTGTTTCAATTTGCTCCATTCAAACTCTTCATCATGAAGGTGTTTTTCTACGATTTCTTCCACGATCTCGCCACTTTCACGAATCAGATCGCGGCTGGCTTTCACATAGACAAACCCGCGAGAAGTGATTTGTGGTGCAGAAATAATTTTCTTTTCGCGACGATTGATCGTCACTACCGCAACGAAGATTCCGTCTTCAGATAAGACTTTGCGGTCTCGCAGGACGATATTCCCAATGTCACCGACACCGATCCCATCGATCATGACGTTTTCAGCTGGAACCGCACCTGCGGCAAGCATTTCGCCTTTTTTGTACTCTAACACATCTCCACGAGCAGTAATGAAGATATTTTTCATCGGAATCCCGACTTCTTGCGCCAAGTCCACATGGGCGGCTAATTGGCGGTACTCGCCTTGAATAGGGATAAAGTACTTCGGTTTCATCATATTCAACATCAGCTGCAGATCATTCGGGTTGGCATGACCAGAAACACGGAAATTATCCGAGATCTGTTTCACGGTACCGCCAGCGCGATAGATGATATCTTCCGTTTTCGCAACCACAGTTTCCATTGCCGTTGTCGGCGTCGTTGTGATGTAAACAAGATCTCCTTCTTTGATGCGCAGCGTCCGGTGAGAGCCGTTGGCCATTTTTTGCAACGCTTTGATTGGTTCACCCATACGACCTGTTTCTAAAATCAGCAACTGTTCGTCTGAGTATTTTTTCATTTCTTTTTGGGTGATCAGCAAGTCTTCGGCAGGTAATTTTAATTTCCCTAACTTCATGGCCGTTTTGATGATCCGACCAAAATCTTGCCCGGTCAAAACGACTTTGCGATCAGAACGAAACGCCGCATCTAATACTTGTTGCACCCGTTGCAAATTGCTGGCAACACTAGCGACGATGATTCGACCTTCCCAATAACGGATATTGTCGTAAACTTCATCTTGGATCGTCAATTCAGAAGCGATCGGCGTTGGATTTTCGGCATTTGAAGACGTGCTTAGCAATGCTAAGACGCCTTCTTTTCCAATTTCCGCTAAGCGGCCAAAATCGGTTTGATACATAGGGATCGCTGTTTGGTCAAACTTGAAATCTCCTGTATAAACGATATTGCCAGCTTCTGTTTTGACGCTGATCCCAACAGAATCAGGGATGGAGTGGGTCGTACGGAAAAAGCTGATGGTCGCATGACCAAAGTCGATCTCCGAATGTTCATCGATCACATGAAAATCTTTGAAGCGCTTGGTAGCTTCATTTTTATTCACGGTCAATTTTGCTAGTTCGATCGTTAACTCGGTCCCAAAGACCGGTACTTGGATATTCTCCAAGAAATAAGGCAATGCACCAATCGCATCTGCATGCCCATGGGTCAAGAAGACACCCGCCACACGGTCGGCATTTTCTTCTAAATATGTGAAGTCTGGAATCACTGTATCGATCCCTAATAATTCATTTTCTGGATAACGGACACCGCAATCCAGCACAAATATATCCTCGCCAACTTCAGCAATGTACATGTTCTTTCCGTTTTCGCGTACACCGCCAAGAGGAATGATTTTTATCGTTTCCACTTTTATTCACCTCTTAATTTTTTTCTACTGTATTATTTCCCAAGCATAAGCCGTCCCTATTATTATACAACAAAAAAAAGAAAAGCGTGGCATTCACCACACTTTTCTGAAAAACTTATGGTTTACACATGAACTAATCCTTGCTGATGCAGGCTTTCGGCGATTTGAACGGAGTTCCATGCCGCACCTTTCAGCAAATTATCAGAAACGACCCATAAATGCAAGCCGTTTTCGACATCCAAATCTTTGCGAATCCGACCAACAAAGGTTTCTGTTTTGTCCACACTGGTCAAAGCTTGCGGGTACAATTGTTGACTCGGATCATCTTGCAAGACAGCTCCTGGCGCTTCGCTGATCCACTGTCTGACTTCCTCAACACTAGCATGGTCTTTGGTCTCGATATAAATCGACTCTGAATGACCGCTAAACACAGGGATCCGCACACACGTAGCTGCTACTTTGATCTGCGTATCTTCCATGATCTTCTTCGTTTCATTGATCATTTTCCACTCTTCGTAAGTATAATCCTCCTCGGCGAAAACATCGATTTGCGGCAAGGCATTAAACGCGATCGGGTAGTGCTTCTTGTCGCTGCCTGCTGGTAAAATCTCAGGGTTTAGTTCATCAGCGGCTTTGCCAGCTAATAATTCTTGAGATTCACGAGTCAATTCAGCCAAGGCTTGGGCGCCAGCACCTGAAACTGCTTGATACGTCGAAACCAAGACCCTCGATAAACCGACTTTTTGACGAATCGGTTCTAACGCCACCATCATTTGAATCGTTGAACAATTCGGATTGGCAATGATTCCTTTATGTTGCGCTAATGCATGAGGATTCACCTCAGGAACGACTAGAGGAACATTCGGGTCCATCCGAAAATGACTGGTATTGTCGATCACGACTGCACCATGTTTGACTGCTTCTGGAGCAAATTGTTTTGAAATGCCGCCACCGGCACTGAACAATGCAATATCGACGCCTGCAAAGGAATCTGCGGTCAGCTCTTGAATAGCGAGCGGTTCATTTTTGAACACAAGGGTCTTCCCAGCAGAACGTTTGGATGCCAACAACGTTATTTTTTTGATCGGCAACGTGGTCTTCTCCAACATCTCAATCATTTTTGTTCCTACTGCGCCGGTAGCCCCGACAACTGCTACGTGATACCCTGTACTCATCAAATCACTCCTCGAATAAAAATACATTTTTACTAGTTTATCATATCTTGTAAAAAAGAAAAGACCTTTCGTGGAAAGAAGCGCAAAAAGAAGGCAATACTGTCTAAATTTTCAATCTTTTTCCCCTTTGCAGAAAAAATCTACCTATATTTAAGGGTTATCATTTGTCACATTCAGGTGTTATAGGATATAATACCGACAGAAGGAATTTTGGGGAAGATTCTTTCCAACGTGCATGGGGAAATTAAAAATACCCAAAACATTGAATGAGGCAAGAATTGCATATGCAATTCTTGCCTCATTTTTATGCTTCATTCGATTCTTCGTTGTTTACTTTCACGATAGCAAAGCCTTTGTTATCAATAATCATCGTTTCATCTTCCAGTTGGACAAACTGTTCCATCAGGATCGAATCAGGACGAGAAAGGGTGATTTGATCATCGCCCGTATTGAAAATACCGATGATCCGCTGTGCCCCTAACTCTCGTTCGAAAATGATCAGTCCATCCTCTTCCGAAACCCAGTTCCAACTCAAGGAACCTTCTGATAAGACTTTCTGGTTGTCTTTGCGAATGCTGATCAATGAGCGAGTGAAATGCAGGAGATCACGATCTTGCTTTTCTTCTTCCCAAATCATACATTTACGGCAATCCGGGTCCATATCGCCGGTCAAACCGATCTCATCACCGTAATACAGGCAAGGAACGCCTTGTTGCAGATACGTAAAGGCCATCACTTGGCGCATCAAGTCTTTGTCTCCTCGAGCCAAAGTTAACAAGCGCGGGGTATCATGGGAATCCAAGATATTGAACTGTACCTGGTTGGTTTGCTCCCGATACAACATCAGCTGGTTATTTAATTCCGAGACCATTTTCGTCATGGAGATCTCGTCTTTGACAAAATATTCAATGATTGCATCCGTATAGGCGTAATTCATGACTGCATGAAACTCGTCGCCTTGTAACCACCGTTGAGAAGAGTGCCAAATTTCCCCAAGGATATAAAAATCATCTTTGGCATCATCACACACTTGGCGGAATTTTTTCCAGAAGTGGTGACTGACTTCATTGGCAACGTCCAAGCGCCAAGCATCGATATCAAACTCTTCGATCCAATAACGAGCGATCTTCAACAAATAATCTTGCACGTCAGGATTTTCCGTATTGAGTTTTGGCATATGCGGCGTAAAGGCAAACACATCATAGGTGATGTCATAAGCATCTTCAAAGTTTTCCCCTTCTTTGTAGTTGACAGGAAACTCATTGATGTGGAACCAATCAGCAAAGGGCGAATCTTTGCCGTTTTTGATGACATCTAGCCATTGATGCGAAGTATCTCCCATATGATTGAACACAGCATCTAGCATGACTTTGATACCTCGTTTGTGGCATTCCTCCACTAAGCGTTTAAAGGTGTCGTTATCCCCAAACGCTGGATCAATGGCTAAATAATCGATGGTATCATACTTGTGATTCGAATAGGCCTCAAAAATCGGACAGAAGTAGATCCCATTGATGCCTAGATCGACGAGGTAATCCAAATGATCGATGACCCCTTGCAGATCCCCGCCGAAAAAGTCTTGGCGATCGGGATTTTTTGATCCCCAAGGTAATACACCTTCTGGATCATTTGATGGGTCCCCATTTGCAAAGCGTTCAGGGAAGATTTGATACCAAACGGTTTCTTTTGCCCACTCGGGAATTTTGAAACGATCGGCTTCTTGGAAGTAAGGCATCCGAAAATAATTGTTGTTCATTTCTAAATAATGCTGCTCAAAAGGATAGACCCCGTGGTCTCCATAAAAGACATGCAACCCATCGTAACTTTCGATGGAAAAGCCGTAAGACAAACGGCGGAATTCTGCTCCGACCGATACTTGCCAATAATCATGCAAGTCCGTGGAAAGAATTTTTTTCATTTCAATTCTTTGCTGGTACCAAGCTTCTTTATACAGTGTGTAAGGATCACCGCAAAGCAGCTGGACATGGCGGACGTCTTGACGGGCGGTACGCAAACGGATATGCATTTTATCCTTCTCGTACAAATACGCAAATTCACTTTCGGGACGATGATAAATGGCAGTAGTATTCATAGCAGACTCCTTTGACTTGTTTGATATACTCATTGTCGCACAAATCAGAAGTCAAAACAAGAGAAAAACGCAATCGGTTGCTTTATCTAAAAAATCGATAATATAAGTTAATATGAAATTAATTCAGTAATTAAAAAGCAAACGATTGCTTCGCCCTTTTTTAATCAAACGGCGTATTTTTCTCACATTGATTGCCAGTCCGTAAAATGTCATATTTCCGCAAGATCCCCACTGCTTCCGTCAACGACTGACTCAACTGCTGGATATCTTCTGCAGCCATTTGAGCGGTTTTGGCATTCAAGCGGTCTTCCACTTGTTTTTTCTTTTGGACAAACAACTGCTTCCCAGCTTCTTCCAAATAAACATTGACGTTGCGGCGATTGACGCCGTTGGTTTTGCGGACCACAAAGCCAGCCTTTTCTAACCCCGAGATCGAACGACTGATTTGGACTTTTGACGTACCGATTTGCTGGGCCAACTCGGACATCGTGATTCCTTCATTACTAGAGATCACCACGAGTTCCAAGATTTCCATTTTGGTCAATTTTAAATCTTCCAGACCGATTTCTTCAAACAATATGTTTCCCATCAGCGAAAAGATTTCCGCAAATACCGCCATATTGAATGTTCCTAACGCTTTTTCCATACTCTCCCTCTTTTCTGTCTTTAGTTTAGTATAAATTATTTGTTTAAACAATGATAATCGTTGATTTTTGTTAACCATTATGATAGCGTGGTTACATAATGAAAATAATCGTGAAAACGGCAAGAAAAGAGTGACAGCATGTTAGAATTAAAAGATATCAAGAAGTATTATACGGTTGGCGCCAGTACTACAAAAGCCCTCGATGGTGTCTCCGTCGCCTTTCGTAAACAAGAGTTTGTTGCCATTTTAGGGCCAAGCGGCTCTGGGAAAACAACCATGTTGAACGTGATCGGCGGCTTAGATAATTACGATTCTGGTGATATGATCATCAACGGCAAATCAACGAAATCCTTTAAAGATCGTGACTGGGATGCGTATCGGAACAATTCGATCGGCTTTGTCTTCCAAAGCTACAATTTGATCAGTCATTTAGGCATCATCGACAACGTCGAGCTTGGGATGACCTTGAGCGGTGTGTCAAAAGAAGAAAAACGCGCAAAAGCAACCGATGCTTTGACGCGTGTGGGCTTAGCTGAGCATATGCACAAAAAACCAAATCAGCTTTCTGGTGGTCAAATGCAGCGGGTAGCGATCGCTCGTGCCTTAGCAAATGATCCTGATATCCTTCTTTGTGATGAACCAACAGGTGCCTTGGATTCAGAGACCAGTGTCCAAATCATGGAACTGATCCAAGAACTATCAAAAGAAAAATTGGTCATCATGGTTACTCATAATCCTGAATTGGCGCACAAATACGCTGGACGGATCATTGAGTTCAAAGACGGACGAATCATTAAAGATTCGAACCCTCATGTCGAAGGACAAAAGAAAGACCAATTCGAATTAAAGCACACAAAAATGAGTTTCATGACTGCCTTACGTTTGTCGTTTAACAATATCCGCACCAAAAAAGGGCGCACCTTCTTGACAGCCTTTGCTTCTAGTATCGGGATCATCGGAATCGCCATTGTTTTGTCACTGTCAACGGGATTCCAAAAACAAATCGACAATACCCAGTCAGAAACATTAGCTCGTTTTCCGATCACGATCTCGCAAGTAGCCACTGAACAAGATCCATCAGCCATGGGGACGCGGGAGAAATCTGAAGATTTCCCTTCAGATAAAGAGGTCACTGCCAAATTAAGTGATGCGGATCGTGCAACCCATATCAACAAAATCGATCAAGAGTTTCTCGATTACATCAACGACATTGATCCTGAATTAAGCAACAATATCGGCTACACTCGTTCCACTTCCTTGAACCTTTTCCGTAAGATCGATGATACTGTGGAACAAGTCAGCTTCTCCAATGCATCACCTGACAATGAACAGACCAATGCCATGATGTCTGCCATGAGTGCCTCCACCGGGATTGGGGTTTCGACTTTCCCCGAGCAGTTATCAGAGGATAACGGCAATTTCTTAAAAGACAACTACGACCTTTTAGAAGGCAGCTACCCAAGTGCTAGCACAGATGTCGTTTTGATCGTCGATGAAAACAACGTAACGAATGTCAATGCATTGATCAATCTCGGTTTTGACATTGAAGATGGCGACAAGGTGTCCTTCGACGATATCGTGGGAACAAAAATCACATTGGCGTCTAATGATGCCTTTTACACCGAATTACCAACTGGAAACTTCATTCCAAATCAAGATTTAAATGACGTTTTCGATAACAGTAACAACAAAGAATTAACGATCAGCGGAATCTTACGTATCAAGCAAAACTCTACGATGAACTTGCTGTCAACTGGCATTGCCTACAGTGATGCCCTCGCGCAAGAAGTCATCAAAGAAAACCAAGACTCAGCGATCGTCCAAGCCCAAAAAGACAGCGACACCAACGTGATGACGAATGAACCCGTTGACGAAAGTGCTAAAGATTCATTGATCGCTTATCTTGGCGGCAGTGATTTACCAAACAGCATTATGATCTATCCGAATGATTTCAGTGCCAAAGAAAAAATCCTTGATTACTTGGATGACTTCAACAAAGGCAAAGACAAAGAAGACCAAATCGTTTATTCCGATTTAGCGGGTACGATGACTCAATTGACTGGTGGCTTGATGGATGCCATCACCTACGTCTTGATCGCTTTTGCAGGAATCTCCTTGGTAACTAGCATGATCATGATCGGTATCATCACCTACACCTCTGTACTTGAACGTACGAAAGAAATTGGGGTCTTAAAAGCATTAGGTGCTCGTAAAAAAGACATCACCCGCGTCTTTGATGCCGAAACCTGTATTTTAGGGATCGCTTCAGGAGCTTTAGGTGTCCTGATTGCTTGGTTAGCCACATTCCCGATCAACGCGATCTTATATAGTATGACTGATCTGGAAAATGTTGCTCAATTAAATCCGGTCCACGGCCTGATCTTGATTGCTGTCAGCACCGTCCTAACGATGATCGGCGGCCACATTCCAGCTCGAATGGCAGCGAAAAAAGATGCAGCGATCGCTTTACGCGCCGACTAATTTTATAAGAAAACCCAACAGACAGCAGCCATTCCTTTGGCTGCTGTTTTTTTGTCCTTCCTTCTGACTTCCAAAAGGTTTCTCTTGAAAAATTCATAAATGAGGAATACAATAGATTTGTTTTTAGGTATACCTAAAAAGATAGGACGTGAAACGATGAATGATGAAAAAAAATTGATCCAAGCGGCCAACGGTCCTAGCTTGGAAGAAATAAATAATACAGTTGCCATTCCAAAAAACGGCAGCTTTTGGCGCAATCTCTTAGCGTTCTCTGGTCCTGGGGCATTGGTAGCCGTGGGCTATATGGACCCAGGAAACTGGATCACCTCGATCGGAGGCGGTGCTGAATATGGCTATCTCTTACTTTCTGTGATCTTGATTTCCAGTTTGATTGCTATGCTGCTGCAATACATGGCAGCCAAGCTAGGGATTGTGACCCAGATGGACCTTGCGCAAGCAACTCGTAAACACACCAGCAAAGGCTTAGGCTTTGTTTTGTGGATCGTCACCGAATTGGCTATCATGGCAACGGATATCGCGGAAGTGATCGGAGGAGCGATCGCTCTCAATCTACTATTCGGCTTACCTTTATTAGTTGGAGTCATCTTAACGATTTTCGATGTACTGCTTCTGCTCTTTTTAATGAAATTGGGTTTCCGAAAAATCGAAGCGATCGTCATGACACTGATTTTGGTCATTATGCTGGTCTTTTGTTACGAAGTCATTATTGCTCAACCAAATTTGCCTGCTGTCTTGCAAGGCTTTATTCCCCAAAAGCAAGTCTTGAACCATGGACAGCTGACAATGGCGTTGGGGATCGTTGGTGCGACTGTGATGCCGCATAATCTCTATCTGCATTCTTCGATCTCCCAATCACGAAAAATCGATCGCAGCGATACCCAAGAAGTGGCAACGGCCGTGCGGTTCGCTACTTGGGATTCCAACATCCAATTATCCGCTGCGTTTTTGGTCAATTGCCTGCTTTTGATCTTAGGAAGCGCCTTGTTCTTTGGTCATAGTGAAGAAGTCGGCACCTTCTCCGCGCTGTTTGATGCTTTGCAAGATTCCTCCATTGCTGGTGCTGTCGCCAGTCCAGTCTTGAGCGTTCTGTTTGCCGTGGCGCTCTTGGCATCTGGTCAAAATTCAACGATCACTGGGACACTGACGGGGCAAGTCGTGATGGAAGGATTTATCCATATGAAGATCCCTACTTGGGCGCGACGTCTGATCACCCGTGGCTTATCGGTGATCCCCGTCTTGCTTTGTACGATTTACTTTGGCGGCAACGAACAAGCCTTGGACGATCTGCTGATTTATTCGCAAGTCTTTTTAAGCATCGCCTTACCCGTTTCGATGATTCCGTTGGTTCTTTTTACCAGCTCAAAAAAAATCATGGGGGAACGCTTCAAGAATCCGCTATGGGTCTCTACCTTAGGCTGGATCTGTGCCATTGCACTGACGGTCTTGAATGTCCGCTTGATCATCGAAACACTCGGCAGCTTCTAATAGAAAAAAAGCTTACGAGGTAGCCTCGTAAGCTTTTTTTGGTTAATTCGTTTCTAAATCATGTAAAAACAGACCGCTCAACAGTTTTGGTTCAAACCAAGTTGATTTTGGCGGCATAATTTCTCCCGCATCAGCTACTGCCAAAAGATCGGCCATTTGCGTTGGATACATGGAAAAGGCCAATGTCCATTCTCCGCTATCCACCAAACGTTCCAATTCTTCTGGACCACGAATTCCGCCGACAAAATCAATGCGTTTGTCTGTCCGCACATCTTGGATCGCGAAAATATCAGCCAGCACGTATTGTTGTAAAAGCGACACATCCAGCTGTCCTACCGCATCTTGCGGCACAGCTTCCGGCTTGATGGTCAACTCCCACCACGCATGGTTTAGGTACAGATGAATCGAACCACGTTGCGCTGGTTTCTTCCTTGTAGTTTCTCGAATCGTAAAATGCTGGGCTGCCTGCTCAAAAAAGTTTTCTGGCACTGGTACCCGCAAAACCCGATTGTATTCCCAAATCGCTAATTCATTTTCTGGGAATAAAATCGCTAAAAAGCGGTCGCTTTCTTGACTGCTTTGGCCATCGGCTCGCTTTTGCAAGCCGACTTTGACTGCTGACTCTGTGCGGTGATGCCCATCCGCAATATAAAGGGCATCTACAGCTTGAAACTGCTGGGCAAAAGAGGCGACTAGCGCTGGATCATCGATCAGCCAAACACGATGTTGCACCTCATGATAGCTGACAAAATCATAGATTGGCGCATGCTCTGCTTGCCACGCATCGATCGCTTCTTTGACTGCTGCTGGTTGGCGATAGCTCAAGAAAATCGGACTTGTATTGGCATCACATGCCAGAATATGATTGATCCGATCGATTTCTTTTTCTGGACGGGTAAACTCGTGTTTCTTGATTTTCCCAGCGACATAATCATCGATCGAGGTACAGGCGACAAGCCCAGTTTGGCTTCTACCAGCCATCGTCAATTCATACAAATAATATGCGGGCGCCGTTTCTTGAATCAACCAGCCTTCTTCTTGAAAAGATGCAAGATTTTCCGCCGCTTTTTGATACACCTGTGGATCATAAGGATCGATTCCTGGCAAGTCGATCTCCGAACGGTCGATGTGGAAATAGCTGTAAGGATTGCCTTGCGCAAACGCTGCGGCTTCTTGTGAATTGACCACGTCATACGGTAGCTCGGCCACTTTTTCTGCCAATGAGGCTTCTGGACGAATGGCTTTAAACGGAAATACTTGAACCATTAATACCCAACCTCCTGATTCTTGATGACCCGTACACGAACGATGTTTTCGTTCTCCCGCAGTTTATCGGCTAATTGATTCAATAAGGCTTCATCTTCAGAAGCGACATCGGCTAGGGTGTAAGCAAAGTCTTCCCGTCCACGATTCAGCATATTGTCGATATTGATCCCAGATTCCGCAATGATCGATGAAATCTGACCTAACATATTCGGTACATTGCGATTGATGATCGTCAGACGATAAGGCGAATGAAAAGCCATCTCAACAGTTGGAAAATTCACTGAGCGCTTGATGGTTCCAAATTCCAAGAATTTTTTCAATGTTCGGGCTGCCATTTTGGCACAGTTGACTTCGGCTTCTTCTGTTGATGCACCTAAATGCGGCAAGACGAGGACTTTTTCATTGTGCAGCAATTGTTCATCCGCAAAATCAGTCGTATAGCCCGCTAGACGGTCAGCTTTTAACGCACGTAAAACGGCATCTGTATCGACGATTTCTTTACGAGAAAAGTTGAATAGCTTCGTTGTTGGTTTCATTTTCGCAAGTTCGGCTTCCCCGACGAGATGATGCGTGTTTTCCATTAGCGGCACATGAACCGTAATAAAATCACAGGTTGAAAAGACTTCCGCAATATCATTGGCACGCTTGACCCGACGAGAGATCGTCCAAGCAGTATCCACTGACACGTAAGGATCATAACCGACTACTTCCATCCCTAGACGATAAGCATCGTTGGCGACCATCGCTCCAATAGAACCAAGGCCGATGATTCCTAACTTTTTGCCTTCTAACTCTGTTCCAGCAAATTGACTTTTTTGCGCTTCTGCTTGTTCTTCCACATTATCACCGCTCAAGGTTTGGACCCATTGGGCACCTCGTAAAATCGGACGGACACTTAAGAGCAGACTAGCGATCACTAATTCTTTGACCGCATTGGCATTGGCGCCTGGCGTATTAAAGACGACGATCCCTTTTTCAGTACATGCTTTGACGGGAATGTTGTTGGTCCCAGCCCCTGCACGGGCAATACCTAAGACACTTTCAGGAAAAGCGTAATCGTGCAATTTCTGGCTGCGCAGCAAAATCCCTTGCGGTTGGTCGCTTTCGTTGATGGCATACTTTTCTTTTTCTAAACGCTGTAATCCTTCTGGTGCGATCGCATTGAATGTTTTGATTTGGAACATTTATTTGACCTCCGCTTCAAATGATTTCATAAAGTCGACTAACGCTTGAACGCCAGCTAATGGAAAGGCATTGTACAAGCTTGCTCGCATTCCTCCAACGGAACGATGCCCTTTCAAGTTCTCAAAGCCAGCTTTGACAGCTTCTTCATTGAAGCGCTGATCTAATGCTTTATCCCCTGTCACAAAAGGAATATTCGTTAGTGAACGGCTATCAACAGCCACAGGACTACTGTAAAGAGCAGAGGCTTCGATCGTTTCGTATAAAAGCGCCGCTTTTTGGCGGTCTTGTTCTAAAATGGCAGGAATGCCGCCTAATTCTTCCAACCATTCAAACACCAATTTAGCAATATAGATAGCATACGTTGGTGGTGTATTGTACAATGAGTCATTTTTAGCCTGTAGACGATAATCCAGCATTGGAGCGAAAACAGCATCATCATTGAGTAAATCTTCTCGGATAATCACTACCGTCAACCCTGCAGGACCAATATTCTTTTGGGCCCCAGCATAAATCACACCGAAGTCTTCTACGCGATAGTCATTGGCTAAAATATTTGAGGACATATCCGCTACGATCGGCACGTTGCCAGCCTGCGGAATCGTTTGAAAGGCCGTCCCTTCAATGGTATTGTTCGTGGTGATATGCAAATAAGCCGCTTCTTGATCGATCGCATCTTCTGAAATTTCTGGAATATAGGTAAAGTTTTGATCCTCACTAGAGGCAACGACTTTCACCGTCACGTTTCCAAGCGCTTTTGCTGCTTCAATAGCTTTCTTCGACCAAGAACCGGTATTTACGTATAAGGCTTTTTTGTTTTGTGCATGATTTAAAGGGATCATACTGAATTGGAGACTCGCGCCGCCTTGTAAAAACAGTACCTGATAGTTTTCAGGAATTCCCATCAATTTTCGTAAAAGTGCTTCTGCATCTTTAATGATCTCTTCAAACAAGGAGGACCGATGACTCAGCTCCATAACGGACATCCCACTTCCGCGGTAATTCAAAAGTTCGGATTGTGCTTTCTCCAATACGGGACGGGGCAATACGGCAGGACCAGCTGAAAAGTTATAAACTGTCATACAAAAAATCTCTCCTTTATGTTAGATGTGAAAATCATTATAACAGATAGCCGAAAATGAAAAAAGCCTTAAAAGAGAAAATAATTTTGAATTTTCAGAAAAGACTACCAATTTCTTAACGTTCGTCATTTCGGCATTTTTTCAAACAGCCAGCGAGAAATTTCATTGTAAACGATCTCGCGGTTGCGCTCATTCAAAATCTCATGCCGGCCCTGTTCAAGCAAATACATCGTCACGTCAGCATTTTGCTTCAGCTGCTGAGCCAATTGGCGGACGCTTTTGCCATAGTGCCCCACAGGATCATCTGCACCTGAAATCAAGAGCAGCGGCAATTCTGGATCAATCCTGCGCAGTTGATCCGGATCACTGGCAGCTTGCGTCAATGTAAAGAGATCCTTGTAAGCCGCTAAGGAAAAATGAAATTGCGTGTAAGGGTCCTTCAAGTAGCGATCCACTTGTTGCGGATCACTGGTCAACCAATCCTTGGCGGTCCGATTGGGACGAAAACGCCGGTTGTGCTGGCCAAAAACCAGCTGTTCCATTACGTGATAAGGCCATTGCTGAGCGGCAAACGGGCGCAACAAGTTCGTGACAAGTTTGCCTCCTTGCATCAGCACGGCTTTTTCCATCGTGGTGCCCATGATGATTGCTCCTGACAATGGATGTGGCTGACTAAACAAATAATTTCGCAACACCAGCGACCCCATACTGTGCCCTAAGATAAAGTATGGTCGGTCTGGGTAGCAAGCAGCTGCGTACTGATGGACCACTCCCACATCTGCCACTAAATAGTTGGCGCCCTCTTTTTCACCAAAATGCCCATAGGCCTGTGTTTCTTTCACGGATTGCCCATGCCCTAAGTGATCATGACCGACCACCGCATAGCCTTGCGCAGTCAAACATTCCGCAAACTCGTGGTAACGTTCAATGTGTTCGATCATTCCGTGAACGATTTGCACGACTGCTTTCGGCTGTTCTTCTGGCAGCCACGTTTTGACAAAAAGCTGATCCTTCCCATTTGATGAAGTCAGCTTTTCTTGATTCATCCTCATAGTTCGCACCTCTTTTGCTTTTTCTTTTCCCTTCGCCAAATAAAACGGTCGTTTTCTTTATTATACATGGAATTTTAGGCTATGGCGGTAGGAGTTGGGAATTTTCAAGGATAAAAAAATCCTGCCACATTGTCTAAAGACAAAGTAGCAGGAGTCAAACGATCATCACCCATCGCTTGGATTAAAAAAACTTCCTCATTATTCTTTATTGGAATTTGACGATTTCTAAACGATCAATACTTAGCGTGTCAACCCCAATCTCAGACGAAAGGGTGATTTCCTGCGATCCTTCCGGTAACTTCATGCGGACTTGTAGCGGTTGATAATATTCGGAAGGATAGACATCCACCACGTGACTTGCTTGTTTCGTTTCAATCTTGACCTGAATTGGGTCATTTAAGGAGAGATAATCAGTGGTTTTGACATAGGCAATCACCAGAAATTCATCTGATTCTTCAATCTGCGGGGTAAAGATAATTTTGTCAGTCGTTGATTCAAAGCCTTGGACGACTTTCTTAGAGAGTGCTGCCTCATCTTCGACAAGCGCTAAATCGCCTTCCAACAAAGCACGGCTAGCAGTTAATCGCAGTCGATTCGGCTCAGCTTTTGGCAACGCTTGAACATGCCACTCATCCAAAGGAGCTTCCAGTAGGACTTTATCCTCTTGATCCCAACCAAACTTTTGCAAGCGGATCGAACGGTCCCAGCCCGAATGATCCCACCGAGCAGCGTGATAAATCAACCAGTCTTCAGAACCATCTTTTGATTTGGCAAATCCATTATGACCAGGTCCATAGACAGTGTTTGTCTGTTGGAAAATCGGCTCTGGTTCCTTTTGCCAATTCGCTCTTTCTAGCGGATCATCAGCTACATCTAGGGTCATAAGACCAAGAGCGTAATCATTGTCCCAGCTTCCACTGGCAGAGTATACCAAATTGACTGTTTCGTCTTTGATAATCACTTGAGGGGCTTCATTGATCAATGGTGTTTGCCGCATTTCCCATTCATATTCTGGTTCTGAGATAAGCCGTTTCTCCCCAATCACTTCCGTAGGGGAGGCCATTTCTGCTAAATAAAGATTTTGCGCAACATTTTCATACCCTTCCCAGCCCGACCAAAGGAAATAGCGTTTGTCATTGATCTCTAAGACTGTTCCATCAATCGCAAATTTATCATCCATCCCTTTGATCTCTTCCAATTGCCACTCACCCATGTAAGGATCTTTTTGATGGTTGACCAATGCGTACATACGATGCGTTTCTGAAGGACGATTAGCCGCGAAATACATCACCCAGCGATCATCTAAGTAATGAAGCTCGGGTGCCCAGATACTTTCAAATTCTGCTGGCATTTCCCAGATGACCTTTTTTTCACCAGCAGCAACGTGAGAGAGGTTTTCAGCACGCCAGAGCGTTAAATTATTCCCAGTCGTTTTGGTATAATAAAAGAACGCTTCCGTTTGCAAGATCCAAGGATCTGCCCCATCATTATCGATAATTGAAGTAAAATCGGACACTTCTTCCCCTGGATCAGTTCCTGTGCTACAACCGGTTATCATAAGCGCAGCAATCAAGATACTTACTCCACTGAGCCAAGCTGCTGATTTCCCCATCGGACATCGCCCCTTTCCTTACCAATCATTTTATTCTATCTGTGGTGGATGAAACTGCTCATTGATCTCTTTAATCGCTGCCAAATCAACTTTTGGTTGGCGGTCATAGGTCAGTAATCCATTGATTTCTTGTTCAACATCTGTCAACTGAGTGTAGCAATAGCCCCAGAGCCCGACAGAATCATAAACAGCTGTCATGATTCGCTGATAATCCTTCAAGAAATCTTGTTGATTTTCCACTGAGGTATAGCCCCAACCAGGTTGCCCCGAAACATCGAAGCCAATACCGCCAAACTCGGTCAATAAAATAGGCTGATCCTGATAAGAAAATCCTCCAGCGAAAATCGGCCATGGGGTCGATACTCGATTCACCAATTTTTCTCTCGTGCTGAGACTGTCTTTGAAGTATAGATATTTTTGCCGCTCAGATTCTTGCCCATGCGCATAATTATGAATCGCACAAATATCTGTCTCCGTCATCGCCCAACCATCATTTGAAATAACCAACCGTTGCTGGTCTAGCGAATGGATAAAGTGATACATTGCTTGAGAAAAATGCTGTTGCTGACGATCAAATGATATTTTTGGCACACCCCAGCTCTCATTGATTGGTACCCAAGTAACGATCGAAGGGTGACTATAGTCCCGAGTGATGATCTCTGCCCACTCTTGCATCAAACGCATCACAGAACGATCGGTATAGATTGCCGGCGCCGCACACTCTCCCCAAACAAGAAATCCTAATTTATCTGCCCAGTATAAAAAGCGTGGGTCTTCTGTTTTTTGGTGTTTTCGGCAACCATTAAATCCCATTTCTTTGGCCAATAAGATGTCTTGTTTAAAGTCCTCATCTGTTGGTGCAGTTAACAAGCCGCTCGGCCAATAGCCTTGATCGAGAACCAACTTCTGGTAGTAAGGCTTGTTATTTAAGTAAATCATACCGTTTTCTGTATGTATTTTACGCATACCAAAATAACTTTTTAGCTGATCGATGGCATTCCCTGCTTCTCTAAGCGTCAATTCAACATCAAATAATTGCGGCTTTTCAGGTGTCCAAGACCAGCCTTCGTGGTGAAAATTCGTCCGAAAAATTTCTTGCTGGAAAATATCAACTGCAAAACTCAACTTAGAAGTGATAAAGTCTGCCTTTCCGCTGGTAACTAAAGCATCTTTAAAATAGATTTGATATTCTAAGACTACTTGCGGCTGTAACTGGTTCAGTTCTACATCGATCTTCACGGCGCCAGCATCAAAATCACTCGTAAATTTCACCTGTTGCAGATGGGTTTCAGCAACTACTTCAAGCCAGACTGGCTGCCAGATCCCTGTTGAGTTTGTGTACCAGATTCCTGCTGATTCTTCTTCCCAAAATTGTTTCCCCCGTGGAATGCTTTCATCAAAATGCGGGTCAAATGCTCGCACACTTAGTATTTGCTCTTGTCCAGATACTAGAGCATCCGTGATGTCTATATCAAACGAGGTATGCCCTCCGCAATGATTTTTCACATGATTTCCATTGACAAACACATCTGCTTCATAGTCCACCGCCCCAAAATGCAAAAGGACACGACTTTTTTCAGGGACTTGCACATCGAAGGTCCGATAATACCATACAACGTCGTGCACTTCTCGATGATCAATGCCGCTCAATGCACTTTGATAGACAAAGGGAACATTGATCTTGTACGGATAGTTTGCTTCGTTTGTGTACCACTTTTCTTTTAAACCAAGATTTTGGTCATCAAAGGCAAATTGCCATTCACCATTTAAGCTTAACCAATTCTCTCTCTCAAATTGCGGTCTCGGGTATTCTTCTCTACTCATATTTCCTCCAAAAACAAATTATTTTATGCCACTTTGCAACGACATTGACGCCATAAAGCTTTTTTGCGCCACCAAATACAATAAAAAGGTAGGGATCAAGGCTAAGATTGCTCCAGCAGTTCCAATTCCCGGATAGGTCATGTATTGCCCTTGTAGCAATTGCAGCCCCGGTGTAATTGGCAATTTATCAATATCGTTTATCACGATCGATGGCCACAAGAAGTCATTCCATGAGCCAGTAAAACTAAATAACGCAACCACCGTCAATACAGGTTTGATCAACGGTAAAATGATATGATAAAAGATTTGAAACTCGTTGGCCCCATCGATCACAGCCGATTCATCCAATTCTTTAGGAATCCCTAAAATGAACTGCCGAACGAGAAAAATGTTATAAACACCTGCTGCTCCAGGAACGATGACTGCCAGAAATGTATTGGTCCAACCTAACGTATCAACGATTTTAAAATTCGGGATCAAATTGACCACCCCGGGAAACATCATCGTTCCTAACAATAAGGCAAAAATCAAATCTCTCCCCTTAAAGGTGAGTCGTGTATAGCCATAAGCCGCAAACGAGACGACCACCATAACTAACAGCGTATGTGAAGTTGAAATAATCATTGAATTCACAAACCAGCGGAACACAGGAGAAGAATCATTGCCTTGTAACAAGCCCAAAAAGTTAGCCAGCGTCCAATCTTGCGGAATCAAACTGAACCCAACCTTTTGAATCTCTGCCTCCGATTTAAACGAGGTAAAAATTGCCCATATCAAAGGAAAGATCCAAATCACACAGACGATCGCTAGTAAAATAAAGGCAATTCTTTTCCCTAGTTTGTTTTCTCGCATCTTCATCCCTCCTATCTTTCCATTTTTTTGATGACCATAAATTGCACAATCGAAACTGCCATGATTACAAAACCTAGTAGAATGGCCATCGCTGAAGAAATTCCTGCAACCGAGGTACTACTACCAAAGGCATTTTCTTGGATGTACATCATCAACACGCGAGTAGAATTGTTGGGTCCGCCTCCCGTCAGCATTAGTGGCTGACCATAAATATTAAACTGAGCGATGGTCGTCATGACCGTGGTAAAAACAAGCTGGTTGCGAATACTCGGCAAAGAAATACGGAAAAATTTCGTGATACTATTCGCACCATCTAATTCTGCTGCTTCTAACTGCTCTTTGGAGACGCCATTTAATGCAGCAACATAAATAATTAGATTCCCACCTAATGTCCACCAAATCGTCACGATCAAAATAGCGATCCATGCCCATGGTTGCGTGCCTACAAAATTGATGTCGATACCGAATACTTCTTTGATCGGTCCAAAAGATTTGCTCAAAAGGAACCCCCAAATAATCATGACGGCAGAGATTGCAAATAATGTTGGCAGGTAGAGAATCGATTGAAAAAAACGCATCATTTTTGGTTTAGCAGATAATGCAACCGCCAGCAACAAGGGAATTACAATACATAACGGAACGGAGATTGCCGCAAAAAACAGCGTATTTTTCATTCCATTAAAAAATTGCGTATGATACAACGAGTCTTGATCAAACAAAATCGTTTTAAAATTATCAAACCCGACAAAAATCGGCGTACTGAACAGATCCCATTCAGTAAAAGAAACATAGATCCCAATCACTGCAGGAACTAAAAAGAATAAAAGAAAAAGGAGCATATGCGGACCAATAAAAACGATTGGCCAGCCATTTAACCTTTTTTTCATCAATACCCATCCTTCCTTGTATTTCTAGTGCAGCTCTCAACAAGAAACGACTGTGACAGCCCTTTAAGCCTCCCCATCAGAATTCCTACCCTATCAAAAAATGGACTGAATTCTTTTATGGTCGCTCTTCCTTCTGCCACAGCCTCCACGTGAGAAGATTATTTCATCTTTTCTTCTACAACTTTTTGGATCTCACCAAAAGTCGTTTGAATATCTGCTTTTCCTGTGATCATGTCCCATGAACGATTATCGTATTCACCAAAGATATACGATAAGCCATCAACTGCGTTAACAGAAATTGCCGCTTGTCCTTTTTCTGTCTTCAATAAGAAGGATTGTGGCATCTCAACATATTCTTCATTGTCTAGCATTGCTAAGGAAGTAGGATTTGCACCTGATTTGACCCACTCTAATTGGTTTGCTTGTAACCAAGTCAGAAAGTCGACCATGCCACTTTTCTTTTCATCGGAACGTTCCTCGTTCGTTTTGAACATCGCAAACTGATCGACGCCTGAACCCTGAATGATATGTTCCGCATCCCATTGAGGAGTAAATGTTTGACCCCAAGTGAAGTCACTGATTTCTTCCATATTACTTAGCATCCATGTTCCTTCTGGAAGAAAAATCAGCTGCTGGTTTGCAAAAAGTTTATTTGCATCTTCACCATCTGGGACCATGTAGCCGGCATCGTATAGATCCTTAAACTCTTGAACGGCATTGTAAGAAAACTCATTATCGATATTGATGTTTCCTTGTGCATCTTGCCATTCCCCACCCATTTGTTGGTAGAGATTCGAATAATTCTGCATGCCCCATGTATAGCCAAAACTATAGATACCATCTGCTTTTGCTTTTTCCCCAGCTTGTCTGATTTCTTCATACGTCACTACGCCATCATCCAACGCTCCTGGAATATATTTATCCACCAAATCTTGGTTGTAATACATCACCCACGAACCCATGGTTGCCGGAATCCCATATTGACTATCATCCACTACACCAGTGTCCCAAGCAGCTTCTACGTAGTTTTCCCGTGCCAATTCTGTCCCATCGATCATGTCATCCCAAGTTTCAAGCATGTCTTGGTGTTTATACGTAGGCAAAGCTTCTGAGGCGATCAAAGCCAAATCAGGGACACCTTTCCCCGATTTCCCCGCAGTCGTCAACTTTGAAGTAAAGGTATCACCTTGCATGCTTACTAACTTCACTTTAAAGTCTGGGTCTGTTTCATTGTATTGATCAATCGTTTTTTTGATTTTTTCACCGTCCGGTCCTGTTGTCGAAGACCAAAGCAAAATTTCTGAATTATTACTTGAGCTACCACTTCCGCCACAAGCAGCTAACAACACTGTACATAATAAGCTTGTCCCTACTAAAACAATTGATTTACTTACTTTCATTTTTTACACTCCTTTTAATTTAACTAAAAAGTAAAATGACATCCAGTTATCAATAAACATAATCGTTAGACTATCGTCGAATAATGTTTACACCGTAAAGTTACTATAAATATAAAGCGCTGTCAACATTATTTTAACAAGGGATAGCTAAAAAAATCATCATTTTACTATTTGGTAAATTCACAAGGTTGTGTTATAATTAAACCATCTTTTCATTAAACATTTTAGTATAACGAGGTGATCGCTATGGAATTGGATCTAACAAACGCATCTTTACCGATCTACGAAGCACTGGCAAATGAAACTCGCTTAGCGATTTTAAGAGAATTAGGCGATAAGAAGAAAAGCATCAGTGAAATTGGACAAAAATTAGCAATCAGCAATGCTTTGATGACCAAACATATCCGTAAACTCGAAGAAGCTCAGTTGATCAAAACAGAAAAAGGATCGGGGCAAGACTGGAAGAAAAAATATTTATCTCTAAAAACTGATTTCATCAATATCAATTTCCCAGCAAAAGTGTTTCCAGAAATGAATCTAACCTCCCAATCCGTGAAAATTGGCCACTTCACCGATTTTAAAGCTGAGCCTTCTTGTGGAATGGCGACCAAAGACCGCTTGATTGGCGCCTTAGATGATCCAAAATCTTTTCTGGATCAAGAACGTGTTGATGCAAGTATCATCTGGCTAAATAACGGTTTTTTAGAATACAAAATCCCAAATCCTTTGAAAAATGGTGAAAAAATCGAATTACTAGAAATTAGTATGGAGATCGCTTCAGAGTTCCCAATTTCGAATAACTATTGGCCCAGTGATCTTTCCTTTTACTTAAACAATCACTGCATCGGTAGCTATACCGTACCAGGAAACTTTTCGGATGTCAGAGGTTCTCTGACTCCGCAATGGTGGATCGATGAGTTCAGTCAATATGGATTACTTAAGCATTTACGCATCAATCGCTATGATACTTCCCTCGATGGAGAAAAATTAACCGATCACAACCTGAATGAAATCGACTTAGACCACAGTGATTTTTTCACCTTTAAAATTGCTGCACCTGCAACTGCCGAAAATGCTGGTGGTTTGACCATCTTCGGCGATCGATGGGGAAATTATCCTCAAGATTTATTGTTCAATTTTTACGTATCGGAATAACTGTTATCGTTTCATTACACAAAAAAAGCACGTAGCGAAAAGAGATCACTCCCTCAGCTAGTGCTTTTTTCTATTCTCTTACGCTGTGGCAAAAATGCGTTCGATCAACTGCATCACTGCTCGGACTTCTTCGTTTTTAACGATAGGTTCGGCACCGTTGCGTACAACGTTGTAAAAATTCTTGTAGAAAGGTTCAAAATCCGCTTCGGCTTTCGGGAAAGGAATTTCTTTGGCTGCCAATTCCGATGGCGGTGCCATCGTTTTCGTCAAGCCGACGCCTGCTTGGACTGGTTTTGGTGCTGCCACATCTTCGCGACCTGTTGCTTGCACCATTTCCCCATTTAGATCCCAATCGGTGATGGTGGCTGTTCCTTCTGTTCCTTTGATGTACCAGCGAGGCAATTGCGTGTAATTGGAAGTTCCAACTTCCACGATTGCTTTGACCCCATTTTCAAAGGTAATCAACGCGAAGAACCCATCATCGACTTCTTCCCCCAACACAAAGCTAAGATCCGCTTTAACATCTTTCACTGGACTGTCGATCAGCCATAGCATTTGATCCAGCAAGTGAACGCCCCAGTCTAAAAGCATTCCCCCACCTTGTTTTTTCACATGGCGCCAGTCTCCTGGGATGCCGTTTGCCCCTTGGACCCGTGACTCTAATTGGAACAAATCACCGATCTGTCCATTACGGTACAGTTCGCGTACAAGTAGAAAATCAGGATCCCAACGGCGGTTTTGGTGAACCATAAAGGTATTGCCAGTTTCTTGGGCAACCGCCACGATCTCATCTAGTTCCGCAGTATTCAGCGCAACAGGCTTCTCGCAAACAACATGTTTGCCTGCTTTCAACGCAGCGATCGATAACTCTTTGTGCAAGTCATTAGGTGTGGCGATCAATACTGCTTCGATCGTCTCATCGGCTAAGACTTCATCATAGCTTTTAAAGATCTTATGGCCTTTTTCTTGGGAGATCGCTTGACGTTCTTCATTGATATCGTAAGTTCCTACGATGTGGATTCGTTCGTTTTCATTTGGTAAGATATTGTGGACATGGTACGCACCCATGCCGCCATATCCGATTACTGCAAAATTGATTGCACTCATGTCTGACACTCCTCGGTTTTCTTCTTATGCCCACCACATGGATGAAGCTTCTTCACGGATCATAATCGTCTTCAAGTTACTGATGGCACGCGTCAGTCCTTCATCAATGGACATGATTGGATCTTCATGTTCAATACTCAAGACATAATCATACCCATAAATTCTAAGCGCAGAAATAATATCTGACCAGACTTGTAAGCTGTGGCCGCAACCGACTGAACGGAAGGTCCAAGCTCGGGTTTTGACATTGCTATATGGTTGCATGTCCGTCAAGCCATGCATGTTGATATTGTCTTGGTCCAAATACGTATCTTTGGCATGGAAGTGATGGATCGCATCGGCTTCCCCTAAGATTTTGACCGCTGCCACTGGGTCGATCCCTTGCCACCATAAATGACTTGGATCCAAGTTACAGCCGATGGCTTTACCCGCAGCATCCCGCAGTTTCAACATCGTATAAGGGGTATGTGCCAAAAAGCCACCATGAAGTTCGATCCCAATTTTAACACCAGCCGCTTCCGCTTCCGTGTTGATGCCTTTCCAATAAGGAATCAGTTTTTGTTCCCATTGATAATTATAATTGTCATCGTATTCCGTTGGCCATGGCAATACTGGCCAGTTGACTTGTGTATCTGTTGCATTTCCGCCTGAAACGCCTGAAAATCCGTTCACAACAGGTACATTCATTAAGCTGGCTAATTTGATGGTTTTGCGCAAAAGTTCATCGGCTTCTTGCGCTTCTGCTTTTAATGGAGAGATTGGGTTGTTGTGACAGCTCAAAGCTGAGATTTCCAATCCTTTATCAGCTAATTTCGCTAAGTATTCTTTTCGCTCTGCTTCACTTGCTAGTAAACGGTCAATGTCTAAGTGGGCATTGCCTGGAGAACCACCGGTACCGATCTCGACGGTTTGCAGCCCTTTTTTCGCTACTTCATCGATCATTTCTTCAAAGCTAAGTTGATTGAATAACGGGGTAAAAACACCTAATTTCATTTTCTTTCCTCCTCAATTGCTTGAAAATGCCCATATGTTGGGTAACGATTTTCTGTTGGTGCACACCAGCGAGCCGCATTTTGGATCACTTTTTGCACTTTGGGATTGTAATAGCTTGGGAATGTCTCATGACCAGGCTGGAAATAGAAGATTTTGCCATTCCCACGGCGGAATGTACAGCCACTACGGAAAACTTCACCACCAGGGAACCAGCTGACAAAGATCAATTCATCCGGCGCTGGAATATCAAAGTGCTCGCCATACATTTCCTCTTGCTCTAGTTCGATCCATTCGCCGACTCCTTCAACGATTGGGTGGCTTGGATTGACATTCCAGATCCGCGCATGCTGATCGTCTACTCGCCATTTCAAATCGCACGACGTTCCCATCAAGGTTTTAAAGATTTTCGAAAAATGACCAGAATGCAAGACGATCAGTCCCATTCCTTCCCATACACGCTGCTGCACACGAGCAACGATAGCATCATCGACTTCTTCGTGCGCCATATGGCCCCACCAAACCAACACATCCGTGTCAGCCAATACTTGCTCCGTCAACCCGTGTTCTGGTTCATCAAGGGTCGCCGTTCGCACTTGGAAATCATCCTCTTCTAAAAACTTGGCAATTTGACCATGGATTCCTTCTGGATACATTTTTTGGACGGTCTCATTCGTTTTTTCATGACGAAACTCGTTCCATACCGTAACGTGGATCATTGGTAGACCTCCTCTACGATGTTTTTTAATTGCAGATAATCAATCCCGCTGGCTTCTAAAGGAGCGAATTTTTGAAACGCTTCCTGCTCGACGATCAACCATGGTAGTTCTAATGCTTTAGCTGCTTCTACATACGACTTGATTGGTAAAAGCCCATTGCCGATCTCGGTGCTTTCCTGCGGCTGCTCTTGCATATCTTTGATATGAACCAAGCCGACCTTCGTTTCGCGTTCCTTTAGCCAAGGTAAAACAGCCACGTTTGCAAAGGCTAACCAGTAAAGGTCGGCTTCCAAACGCAGTTGCGGATTGTCTTTGATCAGTTCATCGATCATAGATTCTCCAGCAACTTCAGTAAATTCATGGGCATGGTTGTGGTAGTAGCAAGTCAGCCCTTCTGCTTGCAACTTTTGGGTGATCTGGGTCAGCTCCGCAGCAAAGGCTTGCCATTTTTCCAAAGAATCAAAACTGGCATACGGAATGACGATCCGTTGATTGCCAATCGTTTTTTCAAAAGCGACGGTTTCTTCAAAACGATCTCGCAATGCTTCAAACGGGATATGGGAAGCCGCGACCGCCAAATCCAATTGCTCCAGCATTTCTTTGATCTGGTCAGCACTGTGTCCATGATAACCGGCAAATTCAACACCGTCATAGCCGTTTTGTTTAACTGTTTTCAACGCTTCAAAAAGATCTGTCTTGCAGTCCTCTTGAATACTCCAAAGCTGTAAAGCGATTTTCGGTTTTGTCATTTATGCTCGCTCCTTTTCTTCCAGCAGTTCTTATAGGTAGACTGGCTCACCGGTTTGCGATGATTTGTAGATCGCTTCTAAAATCTCCGTCACGACCATTGCTTCTTCAGGTTTGACCACTGGTTCGGTATCGTTGATGATCGCATGGATCCACGATTGTGCTTCTAAAATTTCTGGCGTTTCGCCGTTTCCTTCATAAAAATCAACGCCGCCTGTTTCAAGTTCGATATTTTTTTCATACAGCAAGCTGTGGTCTTCTCCGTTGATGGTCAAACCGTTGTTCATATCCGCACCCGCTTTGCTGCCCATCAGTGTCGTTTTGGCTTCTTTCACATCCAAGCTGTTGAGCGCCCAGCTAGCTTCTAAGAAAATCGTTGCGCCATCTTCCATGACCACAAAACCAAAGGCCGAATCTTCTACTGAGAATTTCTCTGGATCCCAAGGACCCCAAGCATTTGCGGCATTTTTGGTTTGCGACAACTCATGATACGCTTTTCCGACAACAAATTTTGGTTTGTAATTGTTCATCATCCATAAGGTCAGATCCAATGCGTGGGTACCGATATCGATCAACGGACCGCCGCCTTGCGCTTCTTCATCAAGGAAAACACCCCAAGTTGGCACAGCCCGACGACGGATCGCATGAGCTTTCCCAAAATAAATGTTTCCTAATTGTCCTTCGGCGCACACTTCATGAAGATAACGAGAATCTTTTCTAAAACGGTTTTGGTAGCCGATCGTGAGTTTTTTCCCTGTTCGGTTAGCTGCTTCGATCATTGCTTTGGCTTCTGCCGCTGTTTTTGCCATTGGTTTTTCACACATGACATGACAATCCGCTTCTAGTGCGGCAATCGTCAACTCAGCATGTGAGGCATTTGGTGTACACACATGGATCACATCTAGATCAGCTTGTGCCAACATTTCTTGATAATCGCTGAATACTTGGGCATCTTCGGTCCCAAATGCTGATTTCGCTTCAACTGCACGTTCAACCAGCAGATCACAAAAGGCAACCATTTCTACTTCTTCTACTTGAGACAAGGCAGGCATGTGCTTGCCGTTTGCGATCCCACCGCACCCAATGATTCCAACTTTAACTGTCATATCTTTCCTCCTGAAAACGCTTATTATTTTCTACCTCCTCATTATAGCGAAACATCGAAAGCAGTTCTTCCCAGTTTCCATTGAAAAAATTCCCGAAAATTATCTTATGAAACTTTAACAAAAAGAACCACTCCACAATTTATGAAAAGCGCTTAAAAAAACACTATCGAGAGAAAAATAGTGCCAAATTGACAAAAAAACAGTCGACAAGCAAAGACTCATCGGCTGTTTCTATCAATTTTGATTCAGTTGTTTCTGGTACTGCAACGGTGATTGACCAACGGCTTCCTTAAAGACATGGTGAAATGTTTTGACACTGGCAAAACCTGCTTTTTCAGCGACTTCTGCCATGGGGATCTTTTCATTGGCCAAGATAAATTTGGCTTGATTGATGCGGTATTCCGTCAAAAACTGCATGAAGGTCTTGCCAGTATTGGTTTTAAAGAAACGCGTGAAATAATGGGGACTAAACCCTACATGTCTTGCGGTGTCCTCCATCGTCAAGACTTCTTGGTAATGAGATTCGATGTACTCAAAGACATCATTCAGACGCTGCAAGGTTTCTTTGTATTGTGCGGCCGTTCGTTTTAGCGGATTGACGGCTTGTTTGCGCTTAGGCAAACCTTGATAGCACTCCCCAATCAACTGGTAAAGCAGCCCGAGAGTCAAATAACGCTTCCCAACAACATTTTCCTCTTCCAACTGATACAACTCGATCAAGAGACCTGTTATTTTTTCCGTAAAACTCGTTGGCCAATTTTTGCTGTGGGGCTCCCCTTCTTCAAAGAGTGTCATCAAGGATACTTCATTTTCTCGAAGCAACGGCTCTTCAAAAAGCTTCATATCAAATTGATAGACATAGCGTTCACTCTCAGGCGATGCTAGAAAATAGTGGGGTTGCCCGCTGGAAAAAAGATACAGATCCCCTTCCTCCAACTCAATGATCGTATCGTCAACACCAATATTGACCGTGCCGCGCTTAGCGTAAATGATCTCGATTTCTTTATGGACATGGGGGTAAACGATGGTCAACCCATCATTTAGAAACGTTCGAAAACGAAATTCACTTTCAAATTCAGGAATTTCAAGGTACATACTCATGGCTGACCGACTCCTTCGCTCTATTCTTATTTATTATAAGCGAAAAATTGTCCAAGAGAAAACCTTTTCTCAGCCAATCATAGTTTCTTCTGCTTTTTTGTGGTATCGTATTCAAGAAAAGGAGTCTTGTTTATGAATTATTATGATCAACATCTGCATACATTTTTGTCTTTTGATTCAGATGAACAGTTTGAGAATTATCTTGCTTACCAGCCTGCCTACTTCGTTGCGACAGATCATTTCGATTTGAAGAACCCCTATTCGGGATTCCGTGATGATATTCCTGACTATGAATTACTAGTAAATACCCACCAGAAGCTGCAAGAGACCACAGCGACGAAACTCTTAAAAGGCATTGAGATTGGTGTCGTGCCTGGTCAAGAACAAGAAATCTTGCGCTATCTTGAAAGCCATCCCTATGACTTGAAATTGATCAGTATCCATCAAAACGGTACCTTTGATTATATGGACGATGCCGTGTTGAACAAGGACAAATTTGCAGTCGCCAAACAATACTTTGACCAAATGGCCCACGTGTTGGACTCGTTTTCTGACGGGCACATCGTGACCCACTTTGATTATGGCTTGCGTCGTTTCCAATTTACAGCTGAGGAATTGGCCGCCCATTTTGAAACAGAGTTAACGACGATCTTCAAAAAAATCGTTGCCCGTGACTTAGCGATGGAAATCAACGCGAAGAGCTTTGGCCCCTATCAAAATGCCCACCTTTATCAATATGCAATCCCGCTGTATCAAAGTGTCGGTGGTAAATTGTTCACCCTCGGCTCTGATGCCCATAAAGCCAGTGACTATCGGTTAGATTTTGCAGCGATGAGCGATCTATTGCGTTCCTTTGGTGTCAATCAATTAGCGGTCTTTCAAGGTAGCGAACGGTTTATGGCGGATCTGCCTGCTCAATAGCGTCACCTTTGAATGCACTCTACAACAACACATTTTCAATAAATGGACAAAAAAACGGCGAACCCTAAAAGGATACGCCGTTTTTGCATGTTTAGAATAGATTTACTTAGGTTATTCTGCTGCTAAAATATCTTCCTTAGCATGGATCATTTGAGTCAAAAAGTCACAATAAGGCGTTGGCACTTGGTACTTGCGGCCTTTTCTCGAGATTGCGCCATTGATATAATCGATCTCGGTTTTGCGATGATTATTGATCAAATCTTGATACATGGATGGATAGTGCATTCCGATGCCTTCTGGATCATAGGTTTCTTCAATATGGTGGACTACTTCGGATACATCCAGTTCAACAGATTCATGGGCAGCAACTGCCGCAAATTCTTCCACGATCGTTTGGACCATCGCACGCGCCGTTGAGGTTTGTCCGAATTGGGCAATATTCACATTTAAAATCGAACACAAGCCATTTAGGGTGCCGTTGACACAGGCTTTGCGATAGATGGAGTAACGGATGTTCTCAGAATAAGACGCATTCAACCCAGCATCAGCCAAGACTGCCGCCAATTGACGGGCATCTTCTTCTTTCCCCGGTTCGATGTTTTGCAGTTCTACAGAACCATCCCCAAACAAGCGAACATTACCAGGACCAATCAAGTCCGCCGTCCAAATGGTATTTCCTAAAAAGATTTTATCCGTGCTAACATATTTTTCAATCGTGTCCTCATGACCGATCCCGTTTAATAAGCATAAGACTTTCGTTTGCTCTCCGATCATCGGTTTGATCGTTTGCATCATTTGATCCAGTTGCATCGCTTTAGTAAAGACCAGGATCAAGTCTGCTTGTACAGTCGTTGGGATCTCATTTTGCGAATAGATCGAAAAAGGGACTGCGATCTCTTCACCGTTTAAGTTTGCTCGTAATCCGTGTTCACGGATCGCTTCGATATGCGCAGGCCAGCCGTCGATTAACGTGACGTCATTTCCGCCTCTTTTTAGCATAATAGCAAAACGGCTGCCCATAGCACCTGCACCAGCAATAACAATTTTCATCTGAATTCCTCTTTCCTCTTCCACAATTAGGTATAGTTTACTCTAAAATCGTGAAATATGCGAGAGCCTTGCGTTTTTTCTCGATAGGAAAGAAAAAAGAACAATTGGAATAGTTAGATTTTTCAGATAATTAAAAAACAATCGTTTCCAACTCTGTCCATTCAAAAAAGCCGCACGGAAGGTGGAAAAACTGACTGAGCTAAGCCAGTTTTCGGACTCACGTGCGACTCTTTTAATCCTTCATTTCCTGTGAAACAGTTGTCGGTTTATGCAGTGACTGTTTCATTTTTTGTTGCAAAGTTTTTTAACCGTTCAGCTTTTTCTGCTTCTGTGATTCCATGTTGCTCCACGTAACGGTTGTGTTCGTGGATGGCACAATCATAGCTGCAGGCACCTAAATGGGCAGCCTGATTTTCCTCAGAAGTTAAGAATTGGCGATTGCATTCTGGGTTGGCGCAGTTTACATAGCGCTCGCAAGGTGTCCCATCAAACCAGTCGCGGCCGATGACTTTTTTATCTACATGATTGATTTCCACACTGATGCGTTCATCAAAGACGTACATTTTCCCATCCCAAAGCTCACCTTGAACTTCTGGGTCATTCCCATAAGCAAAGATACCGCCATGGAGTTGGGCCACATCTTCAAAGCCTTCTCGCAGCAGCCAGCCTGAGAATTTTTCACAACGGATACCACCAGTACAATAAGTAACGACTTTTTTATCCATGAATTTTTCTTTATTATCGATGATCCATTGCGGCAACTCACGGAAGCTGCGGATATCGGGACGAACGGCTCCTCGGAAATGGCCTAAATCATATTCATAATCGTTACGGGCATCGATCACCACGGTATCTTCATCTAACAACGCTTCTTTGAACGCTTTAGGATCTAAATATTTTCCAGTCATTTCTAATGGATCGATGTCGTCTTCAAGGTTCAATGAAACCAATTCTTTACGCGGACGAACGAATAGCTTTTTAAACGCATGTTCTTCTACTTCGTCAATCTTATAAAAAATCCCTTTAAAACGGGGATCAGCTTCCATTTTTTCCATATAGCGATCCGTTGCTTCAACCGTTCCAGAAAGTGTGCCATTGATCCCTTCATTGGCTACTAAAATACGGCCCTTGATGCCAATTTCTTTTCCAAATGCTAAATGCTCCTTGGCGAAGCTTTCCGGATCTTCAATTGTTGTGTATTTATAAAATAATAAAACGCGGTATGTCAAACCAATTCCTCCTTTTTTTGCACCCTACAGTATAGGTTATCACGTGACAAAAAACGAGTTTTATGCTTGTACCTTTTCACACAATCTTTTTCCTTGCGCAAACCGTGTCATGGATTGGTTTGATTGAGCTCTGCCACGAAAAAAGCTGTGACTTGATCCATCGTTTCTCCACGTACCAGATGGCGTTCTTCTCGCGAGATAAACTGCAAATTTGCTTCTGGATTTTCTGCCACAAAGGCTTCCACATCACCATAAGGAATTTTCTCGTCTTGGGTACCATGCCAAAACAAAAGAGGACGCTGTCCCAATTTCTCTGGTTGAGAAGACAGGTCGTAAGCATCCATCCAGCTTAAAAGCTGACCATAATCCTCGGGTACAAAGAACCCAGCAGCGCCAGCGTGCATTTGGATACGGTCACGGTATTTCAACATGGAAGGAGAACCCATGATACAAGCTGCCGCTGTAATTTCTGGATGCTGGCACAATAAACCGCACGTGGTCATCCCTCCCATAGAGACTCCGCCAACTGCGATCTGACCGTTGACCAAACCAAGGTTTTCAAAAAAATCGACTAAGTAAGAAAACTCAAATAGATTGGTTTGGATACTTTGCCAAAAAGTTAGAGAAGGAATCTCCGATAGTTGGGTCTTGCGCTCCCCATGATTGGCTGCATCTGGCAAGACCACCCGGAAACCTTCTCTAGCCAACTTTCTGCCTTGTGTCAACACTAATTCTTTACTCGTCTGCCAGCCATGGTAGTAAATAATCAATGGCAGCGGCTCATAAATCATTTCTTCTGGTACGACTTCTAAGACCGGAATATTCCCGATTTTTCTTTTTCGAACAGCTAATTTCATTCTTTTCCACCTCAGCTTAAGTATACAAAAAGTCGCCAAAAGTGCCACTAATACGCTGTAAAAAAAGACCATACCCGAAGTGCTGGGCTCCCCGTCAAGTGGACAATGAAATAGAATAAAATTATTTTGACGACTGTCTACCGAAATTCGGTAGGCAGTTTTTATGTTTTTTACTTTGTTTAACCTCAACTTTGCTCGACTGGCCTCCTTCTTGGTTAAGCGGATTTATTCTATTCGCTTGTCCAAGAGGGGGAGTGATTAAGCTGCCATTAATAATTCTTGATGAACTTGGATCGGTGTTTTGCTCTTCAAACATCGTTGATAGCGACCATTGTTGTAATAGTTCATGTATTTCTCGATCATTTCAACGAGACTTTCTCTACTGATAAACTTTCGCCGATAATATTTTTCTCGCTTAAGCATTCCCCAGAAGCCTTCCATTGGACCATTATCGGTACAACGGGCGACACGAGACATACTCTGCTTCATTTTCGCTTTCTTTAGCTTTGTGCAAAAAACTTTACTTGTATATTGAAATCCGCGATCGCTATGAAATAGCGGATGAGCGGTTGGCTCGGCGGCGACTGCTTGATCGAAGGTATCAAAGACTAATTTATTGTCATTTTTGTCGCTGATGACAAATGAAACAATGCGACGATCGGCGAGATCGAGAATAGCGCTCAAATAGATTTTCTTCACTTCGGCCCCTTCATAATACTTGAATTCACTCACATCTGTTAGCCATTTTTGATTCGGTTGATCCGCATAGAACTTTCGATTCAAATAATTTTTCGCAATATGATACGGAGTCTTGGATGCCTTAGTGATACTATTGCCTGAATGCTTGATGGTTGATTGGATTTGAAGTTTGCGACAGATTCGAAGAATACGCTTGTCATTCACTTGAAAGCCATAATCATTCACGAGATCTTCACAGATTCTGCGATATCCTTTATCGTTGTCTGCTTCATAAATATAACGAACAAGGTCTGCCAACTGTTCATTCAATACCACTTCAGGCAGTTTGGGATTTTTTAACCAACGATAATAGGCCGATCTTGTGACATGGAGCAGGGTACACATGGTGTTAATTGGATAGCTTTTTGTCTCGTGCAGCTCTTTGATCGATTGGTATTCAAACGTATGACGAACTAATTCAAATCCCGCCTCCTTTCTAACTCGCTGACTTTTTTTAACAGGTCATTTTCCATTTCAAGCAACTTGATCCGTCGTTCTTGTTGAGCCAGTTTATCGCGCATTTCTTCTTCGGGTGTTCTGGCAGGTTTACTTCCCGCTCGTTGCCCTCGACGGTCTTCTAAGCCTTTTTCTCCCATCTCGTCGTATTTCAACACCCAGTTCCGAACTTGTTGGTAAGAGACTTGGTACTGAATTGCGGTTTTCCCATAGTCTCGACCGTTGATAATACAGTCATGCACAATTTTAATTCGTTCATTCAATGTTGTTTTTCTGGATTTACTCATTCTACTTCCACCACTTTCTGATTTGAAGTTTCTATGAGTATTATATATCTTTAACCAGTCTTCTAATTGTTTTTTGTTACGAAGCCCGTATTTCTTGGCGACAGCTCTTAAGCTACCATGTGTTCCAGCTAAATAATCATGGACCGCATTCAGTTTCAACTCTGTTGAGTATGATTGATTCCTTTTTGTAGGGAGTAAACCTGTGGGTCCTTCATTCTCATAAAGAGTGATCCACCTTTCTATCGTACTGAAACTTACTTGTGCTTCTTTGGCCAGGCTGTTTATGCTAGCTTCATTTTTTAAAGCTCTTTCTACAAAAGCTAGCCGTTCTTCTGAACTTAATTTCATTTTTCCTCTAGACATACAAACTCCCCCTATATAAGCCACTTTATATTTCAGTGTCCTATATAGGGGGAGCATATCAAAGAGTATGATCTTTTTTTTATTTATGAATGTAAGACCGCTTCTCGAGCCAATGCCAAACAACCGAGCGTTCCAGCGTTGTCTTCCAATGCTGGGGTCACGATATATTTGCTTAACTCAGGTGTTTCGACATACCCATTGACCAATTTTGCAAATGCGTCGTGGACGTTTTGCAGCATATGACGTTGTTTCATCACACCACCGCCAAAAATGATCACATCTGGAGAAAACATCAAGGTTGTATTGTAGGCACATTGAGCAATATAGGAGGCTTCGATTTCCCAATAAGGATCATCTTCTGCAACCTCTTGACCTTTTTTCCCTAAGCGTTTTTCGATGGCGGGTCCAGCAGCCATCCCTTCTAAACAGTTGCCATGAAATGGACAGCTGCCAGCAAAGTCATCTTTTGGATGAGGGACGACCAGCATATGCCCCATTTCTGGATGACTAAAGCCTTCGATAAAGCGCCCTTCTTGTAAGGCACCGCCGCCAACACCTGTACCGATCGTGTAATAAACGACACTACTCAATCCTTTGCCACTGCCGAAGACATACTCACCATAGGCGGCCGCATTGACATCTGTTGTCCAAGAAATCGGGATCGGAAATTCTTTTTTCATGGTACCGATGAAATCAAAATTTTGCCATGCCAATTTCGGGGTCGAGGTAATGTACCCATAAGTGGCAGAATCGCGATGGATATCGATGGGCCCAAATGAGCCAATCCCAATCCCTGCTAAATCTGCTTGGTATTGTTTGAAGAAACCAATGACTAAAGGCATTGTTTCCTCAGGTGTCGTTGTCGGAAAGCTCACTCTTTCCTTGATTGTCATTTCTTCATCGCCAATGGCGCACACAAATTTTGTGCCGCCTGCTTCAATCGAACCGTATAACATGCACATCGCTCCTTTTTTTCTAACTACTTGCTGAACTTGACGCTGCGGCATCATCTGCTTTGACGCGATCGATGGCTACCACTAATGCAATGATCAGGTCATCTAGATCTTCTTCATAGATCACAACTTCATAGGTATCGCCCCAAGAGATCCATTTTTTGTGGATATCTGCGATCCGTTTGCCGTTGCGGTTGACCACAAAATCCATATCCCACCAATTGCCGTCCACATCGATGCCTTCTGCACTGATGGAATAGCGGGCTTTAAAAAATGTGAAATGTTTTTCTAAAACGATCGCTTCTTGGCCGTGGACTTCCACAAAAAATTTCGGTAATAAACTGAACACTTTTTTGGTGATCTCCGCGATCGGTCGCTGCTGCTCATTGAAGATCGTAAAACTTTTCGGGATCTTAAAAAAACTGCCTTCGACATAATAGCGAGGGTTTTGTAAATCATCGGTGACGGTAAATTTTTCGCCAATGCTGAAAACCTTCTGTTTGATGTAAAGTTTCTTCAAATGCTACACTCCTTTCTCTTTGACATCGCCCGTATTGATCACCGGCTGCGTGCCTTTATCGGTAATGATCGACACCAATAAATTATTGATCAGTTGGACTTTGCGGTCATCTGTGAAATTGATGTCCTGTCCGTCTTCGATTTGTTCTAACGCCATTTGTGTCATGGAGACGGCCCCTTCAACAATGATTTGCCGTGCTGATAAAATTGCTTTAGCTTGTTGGCGCTGCAACATCGCACTAGCGATCTCAGTCGCATACGCGAGGTGATTTAAGCGGGTCTCTATGACTTCGACCCCAGCAACAGCCAATCGTTCTTGCAATTCTTTTGCCAGTTCTTCAGAAACTTCATTGGTATTGCCTCGCAACGTCAGATCATCGTCATTGAACGTGTCATACGGGTATTGCGTCGCAATATGACGAATCGCTGTTTCACTTTGGATCTCAATGAAATCTTGGTAATAATCGACATCAAACAATGCTTTCGCCGTATCTACGACTTTAAAAACCACCACCGCCGAGATCTCGATCGGGTTTCCGTCTGAATCATTGACCTTCAACAGCGAACTGTTAAAGTTACGGACTTTCAATGAAACATTGATTTTTTGGGTTAAGGGGGTTGTCACGAATAAGCCGTTGTCTTTAATGGTCCCTAAATATTGCCCAAAAAAGAGGATCGCTTTGGCTTGGTTGGGCTGTACGATCGTTAACGAACTAAGGAACAGAAACGAAACGATCCATAAAAGAATACTGAGAACGATTTCGAGAACGCTCTCATTTACGAACCCATGATAAAACAAATAACCGCCGCCAACTAATAACCCGATCAGCACAACCAGTGCTAAATACCCATTCACATGAAATGTCTGTTTTTCTGTCATTTTTATTCCTTCCCTTCTTGCTCTTATCTTACCTTGGTTAAAGCCGCTGTGCAAATGTTCTTGCGCATATCAGGGACGATTCCCAATCAAGCTATTTTGTTTTCTGCAACTTTCCCGTTACAATTAAGGTAGGACAAAATTTTTCTCAAAAAAGGGGTAATTCTTATGGCACAAAAAATTGACTTAGAAACGAGTAAATGGTCGTTGGAATCGATCATTAAAACGGTCGGCACCGATCTTTCCTCTGTTGTAGAGGTACAAAACAAAGATGGCATTGATGTTGTAGTGATCTCGAAAGACGAGTGGCAACATCTTTTGGAATTACTCGATGCACGTCATGCAGAAGGCTATCGGTTGGAACAAGAGCTTCCTGAAGAAATTTTAGTTGACGTTGCCGATACCGACAACCAATACACCGAAGAAGGCGAGTTAGAAATGGAGCTGCCTGAGCGTGTGCATCCAGCACCCGATTTTGAACTCGATTCAGAAGAAATCGTTGAAAGTGATGACGTACTAGATTAAACAAAAAAGCAAAACGGCCACGGGCACGTTTTGCTTTTTTTATAGCTCTTTTTCCTGCTTTTTGGTAATGACTGCTTGCAATCGTTCGATGGCAGGCTGCAATTCTTGCTGTGCTTCTTCTTCGGGTTCTAACTCTGCGCATCGTTGCAGTCGCTCTAACCACATCTCTGGTTCTTTGACGCCCAACTGACCAATGGCCCAATAAGCCGTTCCTCGAATCACTGGGCGCACGTCTTCTGTCGCACAGCGCCAAATCGCTGGCAAGGCACTGCGGTCTCCCACATTGGCTAAGGCGATGATGGCATTACGCTGCAGCGGTTTTTTCCCCCGCCAAGAGCCAGATAGATGGCCAAATTGTTCTTTGAAGGCTTTGTTTGATAAAGACAGCATCGGTTGCAGTTTTGGATAAACGGTATCGACTTCAGGCTCCATCTCTTGATGAAAATGGAAGTCCTTCCCCCGATTATAAGGGCAGACCAGCTGACAAATATCGCAACCGTAAATCACGTTATGCATCTTTTTGCGGTACTCTTCTGGCATCATGCCCTTCGTCTGGGTTTGATAGGACAAACAGCGCTGGGCATTCATCCGACCATCGCCCAATAACGCTTTGGTGGGGCAAGCCGTCACACAACGCATGCAATCCCCACAACCAAACGGGACTTCTTCATCTGGTTCAAGAGAGATATTAGTGACGATCTCCCCGAGATAAACAAACGAACCAAACTCTTCTGTGATCAGCAAGCCATTACGACCGATAAAGCCAAGACCCGCCCGCTGCGCTGCCGCCACATCCACCAATTCCCCTGTATCGACTTGCGGTGCGAAACGCCATTCGACTTGTTCTTCCATCGTTTGCGCTTGTTCTTTGATAAAGGCGATCAAGCGATCCAATCGTTCTCGCAAAATATCATGGTAATCGATGCCCCACGAGGCACGGGCAAACATCCCACGTTTTTCATCCCGCGGGACTTTCTCTTTGATTTTTGTCGGATAAGCTAAAGCGATCGCAATGATCGTTTGCGGATTTTCAAATGTCCGTTCAGGATAGATCCGCTCTTCGATCACGGGATGCTCAAAACCAGAGGTATGGCCTTTGGCTTTTTGTTCCCGCAAGGAAGGCTCCAATGCCAAAAACGGCTCCGCTGAAGCAAACCCGATCTTGTCGATGCCAAGCCGCTTGCTTTCTGCAATAATTTTTTCTTTTAAAGACATGCTCGCTACCCTCTTTTGTCCGCTAAGCATCTGCTTCTCGGCTTTTTCTCTTCCCCTATTATACGTAAGCACCAGAAAAAAGTCGATGGTGCGGTTTGTTCCCCCAGTTTTTTTCTTTCTTTAAAAGAACACGTGTTGATTGTTTAAGATTTTAATTAATTTTATCGTTATTTCCCTCGCAACGATTGCATTGCCTTTTTCGAATGGCTAGACTAGATAAAGGAATCAGAAAGAAATGAACAAATGAAATGGAGATGCTTATGACTCAATTACCCACCGGCTTGACTGCAGCAGAAGTGGCCAAGAAAACCCAAGAGGGGCTGCACAATGATTATGAAACAAAAACCAGTAAATCAACTACTGCGATCATCAAGGACAATTTACTGACGTTATTCAATTTTCTCAACCTATTGATTGGCGTTTTTTTATTTGCCGTAGGCGCCTATTCCAACATGTTCTACTTAGCGATTATTTTTGTGAATATCACCATTGGGATCAGCCAAGAATTGCACGCACGTAATTTAGTAAAAAAACTCTCACTTGTTTCACCGCAAACGGTACGAGTGATTCGAGATGGTCAAACCCATGAGATTTCAGCCAAAGAATTGGTCTTAGAAGACTCAGTCATTCTTGGTGCTGGGGACCAAATCCCCGCTGATATGACGGTGCTTTCTGGACTAGTCGAAGTCAATGAAGCGATGCTGACTGGTGAAGCCGATCTGGTTGTCAAAGAAGCAGGTGCTTCCTTACTCTCAGGAAGTTTCATCGTCAGCGGTGAAGTGACAGGAAAAGTTATTCATGTCGGTGCAGAAAACTACGCAGCGAAACTAAGCAATGAGGCGAAGGTCCACAAACCGATCCGCTCTGAGCTGCTTGCTTCGATCCGTAGTGTATCCAAATTCACCAGCTATGTGATCGTTCCTTTAGGGGTGATTTTGTTCTTCCAAGCCTTTATGATGCGAGATGCTGGGATCAAGGAATCCGTCGTCGTTTCTGCCGCTGCCTTATTAGGAATGTTACCAAAAGGACTTGTCCTGCTGATCAGTATCGCCTTGACGACAGGTGTCATTAAATTGGCCAAAAAACGGATTTTGGTCCAAGACATGTATGCCGTTGAAACCTTGGCGCATGTCGATACCCTTTGTCTGGATAAGACGGGGACGTTGACGGAAGGCCATATGGTTCTCGAATCGATCGTTCCTCTCCAAGCCGACAGCGACCCTAACATGCTCTTAGGGAATTATTTGGCAGCCAGCACAGATAACAATTTGACGATGCAAGCATTGCGTCAAGGCTGCCCTGAGCTAACGGATCATCAGCCGATCGAAGTCGCTGCCTTTTCTTCACAGCGCAAATGGGGTGCTGTGGCTTTTGAACATCTAGGAAATGTCTATCTTGGCGCACCTGAAAAAGTCGCTGGCTCTGCTGCCTTGCCGCAAGTCAAAGAAGCGCAAGAAGCAGGTCTGCGGGTGTTGATTTTAGCTGTAGAGACCGATCCAAAAGCGCCAGCATCCTTTGACCCAAGCAATGCACAAGCGGTGGCAGTCTTGATTTTATCTGATATCATCCGCCAAAACGCTGAAGAAACCTTGGCTTACTTAGCCGATCAAGGCATCGATCTAAAGGTGATCTCTGGCGATAATCCAATAGCTGTCGCAGCGATCGCCCATCGTGCAGGTCTTGCGAATGCCGATCAAGCCATCGATCTTTCTACCTTAACGACCGAAGCAGAAGTCCGAGAAGCTGCGACACGCTATACGGTCTTTGGTCGTGTGACCCCTGAACAAAAGAAACTGCTTGTCCAAGAATTAAAAGCCAATCAACGGACCGTTGCTATGACGGGCGATGGCGTCAATGACGTGTTGGCGCTGCGGGAAGCCGACGTTAGTATTGCGATGGCTGCTGGCGACAGTGCGGCTCGTCAAATCGCTAACTTTGTCTTATTGGATTCTGACTTTACTACGTTGCCAGATGTTTTATTTGAAGGACGCCGCGTCGTCAATAACGTCACCAAAGCGTCGGGGATCTTCTTTATCAAGACGATTTACAGCTTCTTGCTCTCTTTGGTTTGTATCCTGACATCCAGCGCCTTTCCGTTCTTGCCGATCCAAATCACATTGATCGACTTAGCAATTGAAGGCTATCCTTCTTTCTTCCTTTCCTTTGAAGAAAACAAAGCACCGATCAAGGGGCGCTACTTGCCGACGGTCTTACTCAATGCATTACCAAATGCCTTGTTGGTGTTAGTCAATTACTTTGCGATCCGCTTCTTACAAACCGACTACGGTTGGTCGCAATTTGATACGACGACCTTGTTGTACTATTTGTTGATCGGGATCAGCTGTATCGCTGTGATTCGCGCTTGCTTGCCGTTAAATCCATTGCGATTGTTCTTAGCGATTACCACTACCGTGGGGATCTATGTCGCAGCAATGCTTTTCCACGGATTGCTGGAAGTCGGTTTCTTGACCGCCGTAACATTGCCTTACTTCCTTGGCATGATGGCATTGAACATCTGCCTGTACGTGGGGCTTTCTTTCCTAACAAAGCGCTTTTCAGCCAAAGTGCTCGTTAAACAATCCTAATTGATTTTACAGCATCGCTCTTTCTTGCTTTGTCCAGAAAGACGATGCTGTTTTTTTGCCCTCTCCATAGGTGCAACCATACAAGAAGAAAGAAATTTGGTATACTGAACCTGTAGGCGGTTTCAACAAGGACGGTGTTTCTTTGGAAAAGGCAACCCCCTTGTCAAACAGCCAAATTTAATCAGAAAGTGTTGGTGAAATTGGATGAAAAAAAGTATTTTACTCGTTTCTCACAGTCAGCAACTCACCGAAGGATTAAAACAGATGATCGAAGAAATGGCTGACGGCGAGTCAGTCACGATCTATTCTTTAGGCGGGACAGCAGAAGGAGAGCTGGGTTCTGACGCCACGAAAATCGTGGATGCCGTCAACGAATCCGCAGACGCTGAACTGATCTTAGTCTTTGCCGATCTAGGCAGTGCCGTTTTGAATGCCGAACTTGCATACGACATGCTGGAACCTCAGCAACAAGAACGCTATCACCTGATCGACGCGCCGCTGGTGGAAGGTGCCTTTGCTGCAGCGATCACCGCTGGTTTCAGTGATGATTTGGCGCAAATCGTTGCAGAAGCAAAAAAAGCAGCCGAGAAAGGATGGCATGAAGCATGAAAAAAATCATTAATGATCCCTCAATGATCGTAGAAGAAATGTTGGCTGGTATCGTAGGCAGTTATCCCGAACTGGTCCATCAAGTCGCAGACTCACGGGTGATTGCTAAGAATAATCAAAAAGAACAAGTCGGTCTTGTTTCTGGTGGTGGGAGCGGACATGAGCCGGCCCATGCTGGCTTTGTCGGTGATGGGATGCTTAGCGCCGCCGTTTTAGGCGATGTCTTCACCTCCCCGACCCCCGACCAGATTTTGACGGCTATCCAAGATTCTGATCAAGGACAAGGTGTCTTGCTGATCGTCAAAAACTATACTGGCGATATCTTGAACTTTGAGATGGCCAAAGATATGGCAGAAATGGAAGAGATCACGACGGAGATCGTGGTCGTGGATGATGATATCGCTGTTGAAAATAGCACCTATACTGCTGGCAAACGAGGAGTTGCCGGTACGGTCTTAGTCCACAAGATTTTAGGCGCAGCTGCTCGTAATGGTGCCAGCTTAAGCGAATTAAAAACACTGGGCGATGCCTTGGTTGCATCGATCAAAACCATTGGGGTCGCATTAAAAGCGGCAACAGTTCCTGAAGTTGGGAAACCAGGTTTTGACTTAGCCGATGATGAGATCGAGTATGGCGTGGGCATCCACGGCGAACCTGGTTACCGTCGTGAAAAACTGAAACCCTCACGTGAACTAGCACAAGAGTTGGTGGAAAAAATCTTAGCGGATTATGAAAAGACCCCAGAAAAAGTCGGTGTCTTGATCAACGGTATGGGTGGTACGCCGCAAATGGAGCTGTTCGTTTTTGCCAATGATGTCGCGAAATTACTCGCAGAAAAAGACATCCCTGTCTCCTTCCATAAAGTCGGCAATTTCATGACTTCCATCGATATGCAGGGACTTTCACTGACCTTGATCGACTTCAGCGAAACGGATCACACCGATGCGTTAAATGAAGCCGTCACAACAATAGCCTGGTAAAGGAGCGAATAGAGATGCAATTGACAACAGAAACGGTGCAAGCATGGTTAGATACCTTCACAAAAGAAATCGAAGCAAACAAAGCCTATTTGAGCGATTTAGATACACCGATCGGCGACGGGGACCATGGCAACAATATGGCACGCGGCGTAGCTGCTTATCAAGAAGCTTATGCCAAACAACAGCCAACGACGATCAGTGATACCTTTAAAGTCTTCTCGATGGCAATGATCTCAAAAGTCGGCGGCGCTTCAGGTCCCCTTTATGGTTCGGCGTTTATGAATATGACCAAAGCAACGAAGGAACTAGAAACGATCGACTCCTTTGAACAATTAGGTACGATCGTTGAAGAAGGCTTGACGGGCATCAAAATGCGGGGAAAAGCTGAGTTTGAAGACAAAACGATGATCGATGTTTGGCAACCTGTCGCAGAAGCCTTGAAAAAAGGTGAATTGACCAAAGACACGATCGAAGCAGCGAAAGAACATACCAAAGAACTCGTTGCTAAAAAAGGCCGTGCCTCTTATGTTGGTGAACGTGCCATCGGTCATATCGATCCCGGATCGGCTTCTAGTGCGATTTTGTTTGACTCACTATTAACGGTGATAGAAAAGAATTAAAAAACGCTGCTCTTACAAAGCACCGTTTAAGACAAAAGACAAACCTTATGATTGCGTGAGGTTTGTCTTTTTCTTGTTTATTCCTCTTGTAAAATCGTTTGGGCAACTAGCTTCACGTATTGATCCATGCCATCTGGATTTGGATGGACCCGATCTTCATAGAACCATGACTCTTGGTCATTACTCAAATCATACCAATCGATCAAGGTCATATTGTCGTATTTTTCCGCCATGCGCTCCAACATCCGATTGACTTCATTTTGCCAACGCTGTGTCGGTACCCGCACATTGATCCAGTAGACTTTGCGATCACCGATCTCATTCATAAAGCTGTCAAATTGGGCTTCTGTAAAGGAACCATTCGTCCCTAGCCCCACAAGGACGGTATCCCGCAAAAGATTTTTTTCTTTCAAGTCTTTGATCAATTCAGGACTCGCATACAGCTGGCGCCCAACATCCCCATCAACTACCGCTTGGGTAAAGACTTCTTTCAAGTCAGCCGTTGCATCCAGCATCACGGAATCACCAAAAGCCGTGATTTCAAGAGATTCTGCTTTTTTCACTTGGGCTGCTGTTAAATCATATTTTTCCATGATATTTTTTTCATCTTCACTTGTGTTCGCCTCATCGTCTGCTTCATTGCCTTCAGCATTCGCATTCTTTTGCGATTGCTCTGCCGCTTTTTTATTGGCCGCAATGTTGTCTTTCAACTGCTGCTGCTGGGCATCGACATAATTCGTCGGTGCGGTCACGACGCCAAACAAAGCAACGAGGGTAATCAGTAAGCTGGGCACTAACCACGGTTTTTTCCAACTAAAAATCGGTTTACTGAACCAACCGCGGACCGTTCTGAATGTGTCTTTGTACTGGAATTTACGCATTGGGTTTTCGATAAACCGATAGGACAATTCACTGATAAACAAGATCAAGAATAGTTCCACTAACGTGTGCATCAGCACGTTCTCCCCGATATTCCCCACTTTTGCTTCGTAAAAAATCATCACTGGAAATTGATACAAATAGATCCCATAACTGCGCTTGCCAATATAACTGAAAATCGGATTACTCAATACCCGATTCAAGCTGGCTCCGGGATGAGCGGTGACTGCCACAAGAATCGTACATAGGATACTGATCAAGAACATGCCGCCATAATAGACAAAAGTCAAATGATCATCTAAGAAAAAGAACGCTGCGATCAGACCAGCCAAGGAAGCAAAGCCAGAGATATTCAAGACCCGTTTGGCTTTTTGCGGTATCTCTTTCTTCAAATGGGTACTTGGCCAAATGAATGCTAAGGCACTCCCCATCCAGATCGAAAAGAGCCGCGTATCCGTTCCATAATAGACCCGTGTCGGATCAGCGCCTGGTGTGTAAAGGACTGCTAACAGAATTGCCGACAAAATCGTGACTGCGGCAGTAAATTTAAAGGCGCGATGCCTCTGCTTGCCGATTTTCATCAACAAAATAAACACTAAAGGCCAAATCAGATAGTTCTGTCCCTCTACAGCCAGCGACCACAGATGGGTAAAGGGGGATTCATTACCGAACCGATCAAAATAGGACAACCCATGATTGATCTGCCACCAGTTGTTGTAATACAGCAACGAGCTAACAAAAACCCCGCGCAAATTATTCAACAGGTTTCGCTGGAACAACGTGATATATGCTGCTGAGATAAGCAGCATCACCACCATTCCTGGATAGAGCCGTTTCATCCGCCGAACATAAAAATCTTTGACTTTGATTTTGCCGTTTTGATCCCACTCTTGCCTCAGCAAGTCAGTGATTAAATAACCTGATACGACAAAGAATACTGGAACTCCTAAATACCCGCCTCGCATATGAGTAGGTAGTAAATGATATAAAATAACGCCGATGACTGCCAAGGTTCGAATGCCGTCAAACCCGGTAATATAGCGGCTTGTGCTTAAACGTTTATTCATTTTTCAACCACTTTTCTCTAATTGATCCAATTGTTTCATAAAAAAACAATTTCAGCATGAACGCTATTGATTCCATACTCTCATAATTTACCAGAAATCCCCCATATAAAGCTAGCAACATCTGCTATATTTCAAAAAAATTAATTTTTGGCGAAAAAAAAGTACTTCTATAAAGAAATACTTTTTTCAACTCCTTTTTCACAGTTCTTCTTCATAAAAGCGACCCAAAATCTGGACATTTTCTGCAATACTGACAAAGGCTTTTGGATCGGCTTCTTTCATGGCACTGCGCAGCATCGGCAGTTCAAAGCGTGTCACTACCGTCAGCAAAACCGTTTGTTTGTCATGCTTGTACGCCCCTTCGGCTTCATTGATGATGGTAATCCCTCGCCGCATATGTTTTTGGATCGTTTGAATGACTTCTTCTGGGTTGCGGGTGATGATCGTCACCTGCATTTTCTTTTGCTTCGTAAAGACCGCATCCGTCACTTTTCCACTGACAAAAATCGCGATCGCACTATACAACGCATATTGCCAGCCAAACAAGATCCCTGCGGCGAACAAAATAACAATGTTAAAGAAAATCGATATCGAGCCGATCGTCTTCCCTGTCCGTTTGCGGATGGCAATGCTGACAAAATCCAGCCCTCCTGAAGAAAGACCATTCTTCAAAGCATAGCCGATCCCCACCCCGTTGATGGCACCACCGAAAATCGCACAGATCATCGGGTCCGTCGTAACGGTTTCTTCGGGTAAAATTTGCACGAATAAGGAGGTGAGTAAAACAGTAATTCCAGTAAAAATCGTAAACTTGTGGCCGATCTTAAACCAACCTAGAAAAAATAATGGCACATTCAACAATAATAGCGCAAGGGATAAGGGGATATAAAACCCGAGCCCTTCTCTTGAGATCGTGGTGATGATCTGAGCGACACCCGTAATGCCGCTGGAATAAATATTACCTGGTTGATAGAAGAAATTGACCGCAATCGATGCCAGCAGCGCATAGACGATCGAAAACGAAAGTTTGTTGGCGTATTCTGGATGAGGGAGCCATTTAAACAGAGGAGTCATTGCATTTCATAGCCTCACTTTTTTGATTTGCCTTTATTATACTTCAGCTCATAAAAAAAGAAACGAGCAATGAAAGAAATGGGTGAATTCTCATGAACTTTTTTCATTCATTCACCAATTTCTATTTCATCACTCATTTCATCATGGTTTAACGCTTATTCGTTTTCTTCAACCGTTGTTACATCGATGTTCAAGTCAAACAATTGCATTGGCGAAACGGTACTTGGCGCTTGAGACATTGGATCAGCTGCTTTCCCATTTTTAGGGAAAGCAATGACTTCGCGAATGTTTTCTTCACCAGCCAAGAGCATCACTAACCGGTCTAACCCAAGGGCGATGCCGCCATGTGGTGGGAAACCATAATCCAAAGCATCCAATAAGAAGCCAAATTGATTTTGCATCTCGCGACGTGAGAAGCCTAGCGCTTCAAACATTTGCTCTTGCACTTCCCGTGTATGGATACGCAATGATCCGCCACCTAGCTCGTAACCGTTTAGCACGATATCGTAGGCTTGCGCATAGACTTTTGAAGGGTCTGTCGTTAACAACGGCAGATCGCTTTCTTTTGGCAATGTGAACGGATGGTGAGCAGAAACATAGCGACCTGCTTCTTCATCGTATTCAAATTGCGGCCAGTCAGTAACCCATAGGAAGTTGAATTTGCTCTCGTCGATCAAGCCTAATTCTTTTCCTAATTTATTACGGATCGCACCTAACGTTGCTGAAACGATCGCAAAGGAATCGGCACCAAACATCAGAATATCGCCAACTTCCGCATTGGCTGCTGCAATGATCGCGTCGGTCGCTTCTGTCAAGAATTTAGCGATCGGTCCTTTCAATCCATCTTCTTCAACTTTGACCCATGCCAATCCTTTGGCACCAAATTGACCAGCGTAATGGCCTAGATTGTCCATGTCTTTTCTGGAGTATTTGTCTGCAGCCCCTTTGGCGTTCAAGACTTTCACAACGCCGCCTTTTTCAAGAGCCATTTGGAAGACTTTAAAATCAACGTCTTTCACAACTTCAGATAAGTCGATAAGCTCCATGTCAAACCGTGTATCTGGTTTGTCACTGCCGTAGCGTCCCATTGCCTCATCATAGGTCATCCGTGGGAATGGCAAGGTAACTTCGATGCCTTTGACTTCTCGCATCACTTTTGCCAACAGCTCTTCCGTATAGGTTTGGATTTCTTCTGCCGTCAAGAAAGAGGTTTCGATATCGACTTGGGTAAATTCTGGTTGACGGTCGCCCCGCAAATCTTCGTCACGGAAGCAACGTACGATTTGATAGTAGCGATCGAAGCCAGCACCCATCAATAACTGTTTAAAAATTTGTGGTGATTGCGGCAACGCATAGAAATGACCTGGATAGATCCGTGAAGGAACCAAATAATCCCGCGCACCCTCTGGTGTTGATTTTCCTAGATAAGGTGTTTCGATATCCAAGAAGTCGTTCGTATCTAAGAAATTGCGGATCGCTTGCGTCGTTTTCGCCCGCATCACGATGTTGTTCGTCATTTTTGGACGACGCAAGTCTAAATAACGGTATTTCATGCGAATCTCATCGCCAACGGTTTGATCATCTTCAATCAAAAAGGCTGGTGTTTTTGCAGTGTTTAAAATCGTGATTTCGCTGATCATCACTTCATAGGCACCTGTCACCATTTTCGGATTGATGGCTTCTGGTGCACGATTGATGACTTGACCTGTTACTTCTAACACATATTCACTGCGGCATTTGTCCGCGATTTCCCAGGCTTCTTTCGAAACCTCAGGATTGAAGACGATTTGCACGATCCCTTCTCGGTCGCGCAAGTCAATAAAGATTACGCCCCCTAAGTCACGGCGCTTTTGCACCCAGCCTTTTAGAGTTACTGTCTGGTTTAAATGGGTCTCATTTACTAACCCGCAATATACTGTACGTTTTGTCATTCTTTTTCTCCTCACTCAAACATTTTGGTTGTCATTTCATCGTAGATCTCATCGAAGCGGGCATAAAGATCCGCTAACGGAAATTGTTTTTCTTCACGGCTTGCCATGGATTTGATATTGATCACTTGTTCTGCTAATTCTGTTTCGCCTAGAGTCAGAACCAACCGTGCTCCTTGTTTATCAGCAGATTTAAACTGGGCTTTGGCTTTACGATCCATGAAATCACGATCGGCAGAAAAACCGAAATTACGAATCGCTTGCACGACTTTCAGCGCTTCTAAATTGGTTTCTTGTCCCAAACCAACCACATACGCATCTAACTCATTCAAAGCAGGAATCACAACTTCTTCGGCTTCCATAGTGATCAATAAACGTTCGATCCCTAAAGCAAAACCAAAACCAGGTGTTTCTGGTCCGCCTAGCTCTTCCACTAAATGATTGTAACGACCGCCGGCACAGATGGTGGCTTGCGCCCCCATTTTTGGTGCCTCACTCATGATCTCAAAAATCGTGTGGGTATAATAATCCAGACCGCGCACCATGTTTGAATCGATCTCATAAGGGATCTCCAACGCATCCAGCATACTCGTTACGGTTTCAAAATGTGCCTTGGCATCTGGTGTTAAGTAGTCTAGGATCGATGGTGCATCCGCCACGAATTTTTGGTCTCGCTTGTCCTTGCTGTCAAGGACCCGCAAAGGATTTTCATGCAAGCGGCGTTTTGAATCCTCACTAAGCTCCGCTTCATGGGGCGCTAGATAGTCGATCAACGCTTGGCGATAGTTTTGGCGTGTTTCTTTGTCGCCTAATGAATTGATGACCAAGCGCAATTGACTCAGTCCTAATTGACGATAAAAATCCATTGCCATCGCCATTGTCTCAACATCGGTCGCTGGATTTGCTGAACCGAAAACTTCGACACCGATTTGGTGGAATTGACGCAAACGGCCTTTTTGCGGACGTTCATAACGGAACATTGGTCCCATGTAAAACACTTTATAAGGCTTCGTATGTTCTGGTCCGAATAGTTTGTTTTCGACATAAGAACGAGCGATCGGTGCGGTGCCTTCTGGACGCAACGTCACATGACGCTCTCCTTTATCGTAGAAATCATACATTTCTTTTGAAACGATATCCGTTGTGTCCCCGACACTGCGGGCGATCACTTCAAAGTGCTCAAAAATCGGTGTCCGAATTTCGTTGAATTGATAATCGCGAAACACTAAGCGTGCTGTTTCTTCCACAAATTGCCATTTTTCGGATTCTCCTGGCAAAATATCGTTGGTTCCTTTTGGACGTTGGTAACTCATCGTATGCATCCTCCTATTTGTTTCATGGTTGCCCATGTTCTTTGCTTTCATTGCTTGTTTGCTTATTCACCTATTGCTTGTTGCTCATTGATGTGGGTGGGTTGTTCTCGTGTTTGACTTTTGGGTTATTGCGCTCTTTGCCGTTGGTTGCTGGTCATCATTTCGTTGGCTTCGACTGCAATTGAACAAAGCAAAAATGCCAGGTACAGCTTTCATGTCTCACTTCCTGCGTCAATCAACGTGATTCCTAGTTCGGTTACTACGCTCCCTGTGGTCGCCTAGTACTGTTCATCATCTGCTCTGTTCCGCTTTGCGGACCAGTCGCAGTGATTCACAGCAAAAAACTCGCCCTTGTTTTTTTATACAAGGGCGAGTTTTGATTACACGCGGTACCACCTAAATTCGAGAAATGTTCTTCTCCTTCGCTCGATTAACGCTCGGTCACGGAACAGCTTTTCTTCTGTTCATCTCCAGATTGTCTTTCCTTTACACGTCCTAAACTGCTTTCAGCCGGGGCAGTTTTCTCTTTTAAGGAGTAGAATAAAGTACTCGATCCTTCACTGATTTTTGATATTATCTATAAACTACAAGAAAGCTATGAAAAAGTCAAGGTGTTTCACTGTCTTTTTCACTCCGCTGCTCTCTAGTAGCATTTTCTCTAGTGGTCAACACAAAGAAGCTCTCCTTCTGTTTGCTTTTCTTCCTTTTTGCGTTATGCTGAATAACGAAGGTTTTGTTTCTATGAAAGGAGCTGTTTTTATGTCTTTATATTCAGGCTATATCCGTCAACCACACTACTATGAGACCGATCAAATGGCGATCATCCATCATGCCAATTATATCCGCTGGTTTGAAGAGGCCCGCGTGGAATTACTCGCGTTTTTGGATTTACCGTATCATACCATCGAAGAAGCGGGCTTGATCGTTCCCGTGCTGGAAGTCAGTGCGCAATACAAAACGATGATTCGCTACGAAGATGAGGTGCGAATCGATGTTTTGGTCGACAAATATACTGGCACGCGTTTGGATTTTCGCTATGAGATCTACAAAACTAGCGATGGTCAGTTGGCAACGACGGGGACTTCAAAGCATTGTTTTTTAGCAAAAGAGACCAATCGCATCGTGCAGCTGAAGCGTAGTTTTCCTGAAATCCATCAACGATTTGCTGATTATGCTGCCCTGTCAGGGGAATAATCAATTCTGATCACTCATTTAAGTCAAAATCCTTGCTTTTTGAAACGGCTTTCGTATAATCAAAAGTAATTTCAGGGAAGGATGATGGCGATGTACGTGATTAAAGTTTTGCATGGTTACATTGGCAAAGATGGTCGTCGCACTCGTGAAAAAATTCCAGACAAGTTATGGGTCTTTGAAGATCGGAAGCAGTCCGAAGCATTTGCAGATAAAATTGGTGGTCGCGTCAAACCGTTAACTGAAGTCAAACAGCATACGTAAAAAAATAAGCCGTTATCGTCTTTTGCGCATAGACGATAGCGGCTTATCTTTTTTACTGCGAAACAGGATTAGTCATCCAATTCGGTTTCTAGTACTTCACCTGTTTGGGCATTGATTTTCACATCTGTTTGTTTGTTGCCATCTTCTACCTTGACTTCCCAATAGGTTACATTCATTTCTTTGTCTAATGACCAATCTGTTGCTTGACCACCGCCAGCTTCTTTCACGGCGATATCAGAAATTTCTTCCAATGAAAGCAAGTTGGTTAGGTCCAATTGATCGGCATCTTTTTTGACACCGTTTTGTTCATCGGCATCCAATTTTTCCGTTCTTTCTTCAGAAGTTTCTTTGGTTTCTGCATCAATCTTTAATTCAAACTCATTCGTGTCATCCACGCCTTCTACTTGGTAGAAGTAATTGCCAAAAGAAGTATCCAAATCAATCGAAGTGATCGCTGCATCTGGGTATTTGTCTTGGAATATTTGGATCGCTTCTTCTACGGTCACTGTAGGTAAGCCGCCGTTGGCGATCGCTGCACTGCTTGAAGAGCTGTCTGTTGCTTGTGACGACGTTGTTTCACTTGATGAGGCAACTGCTGTGCTTGAGCTGCTGTTTTGCGCAGGTTCTGAATTTCCAGTGTTGTTTTGTGTACATCCTGCCAATAATCCTAATGCGGCAATTCCGAATAAAATAGTTGTTTTTTTCATGTTTCATTCCTCCAATTGTTTGTGTATTCCTTTTTTCTATATATTTAGAATAACAAGTTCCTCATGAAAAAGAATCAAAAATGCTTGAAGAAAATCTAAAAAAATCTTCATCTTTCTCTTTCATTTGGAAAGGCAAGTTTAAAGATACTGCCTTGCGGTTGATTGTCTGTCACGGTAATTTTGGCATGATACTTGTCTGCCAGCTGTTTTACCAGTGAAAGCCCGATGCCTGAACCAGCAATCTGGCTTGAACGAGAATCTTCTACTCGATAGAACCGTTCGAAAATCAAGGCTTTCTTATCATCGGGAATCCCAATGCCAAAATCGGCGACGGTCAAAGACATCTGTCTCTGCTCTTGCGTCAAGGTCACATGAATCGGCTGATCGGCAGGTGAATACTTCGCGGCATTTTCTAACAGGTTTTGGATGATTTGCTGGAAGTCACGTTTATGCCCACGTTTCATACATTGGTTCTCCACAAAATATTCAATCGATTGCGGAACGATCGTCGCTTGTTTTTCACACTCTTCTCGGACGATCTGGGAAACATCAACAAAGGTCATTTCATCTTGGGATTGATTTTTTTCTAGGTCCAACAATTGATTGCTCAATGTTTCCAAACGCTTCGACTCTTTGTCGATAAACGCCATTGAGGAAGGAATGACTTCGGGATGTTTGGTTCCACGCCGCTGGATCAATTGGACATGTCCGCGAATCGCAGCTAAAGGTGTTCGCAGCTCATGGGAAGCATCGGCAACGAACCGTTTTTCCCGCTCGATCGTCTCTCGCTGTTCTTTCAATAATTTATTAAAGGCCAATGCCACCGAACGAATCTCGATGGGCTCTTCAGAAACCGTCAGTTCTCCTGTTCGACTTTGTTCAATGGCAGCAATTTCTTGCGCCATACCAGTAAGCTTCTGACTCCATTTCCCGACACTCCAATAAATCAGCAGACTGCCCACGACAACAGCGATCAGATTCAAGAAACTGCTGATCATAAAGAGGCCATAGGCTAATTCCACACTATCCTCCCCATTGATAGCGATCGTCACCTGATCCCCATCGACTTCTTGGGTTTTCGTGTAATAGATGCCCTCCTCTGTAAAAACGATGTCTTCGAGAAAAGGAATCACTCGCCCTTGATTGATATCGGCAAAAATCTCTTCCGCATCTTCTGATGAAACGACACTGCCATCGGCTAAGATCACTTGCAGGGCGTCTTCTTCATCTGCCGAGACATAGGCATTGACGAGAAAGTCCCAGGCATCCCCTGATGCCTCACCTTTTTCGATGGCTTCAAGGATGTTGCTGGCACGATTTTCGATATGTTCAAACAAATAACCTACGGATAATAAAATAAACAGCAGATTGAAGAGAATCAGCAGACCAAAGAGAATCAAGGAAAAGCGGCTCGTCAATTGAAATTGGGCTGTTTTTCTACGTTGGTTGGCTGATTTATTCTTCATGATCGGTCCTCAAGACATAGCCTAATCCACGAACGGTTGCGATCATTTTGCCTTTGCCGCAAACATCCAGCTTGTTCCTCAGTGTGCGGATATAGACATCTACAACATTCGTTTGGCCGTCGTATTCATAGCCCCAAATCTCATTCAATAGGTCATCTCTCGTTTTGACGACCTCGGGTTCTTTCATCAATTCATATAAAATGCCAAACTCTTTGGGCGTCAACTCAATGGTTTCACCGGCAACCTGAACCAAGTGCTTGGCGATGTCCATCATCAGCTCCCCCGCCACTAATTGGTTTTGCTGGTTCTTTTGTTGTTTGGCTTCTCGTTGCAACCGCCGCTCGATCACCCGAATTCTGGCAAACAGTTCTTCGATTTCAAAAGGTTTCGTTAAATAATCATCTAATCCGACATCAAGCCCCGTCACCACATCGGCGGTTTGATTTCTGGCGGTCATCATCAAAATCGGGATGTCGCTTTCTTTGCGTATCCGCCGCGCCACTGTGATGCCGTCATAGATTGGCAGCATCCAATCCAATAAAATCAGATCAAAGGCATTTGCTTGCTGATTGAACAAGGTCAATGCCTCTTGCCCATCTTTGGCCCAGACCGTGTCATATCCCTCAAAAGTCAATTCGGTCTGAATAAAACTGGCTAAACTTTCTTCGTCTTCTACTAGCAAGATCTTCAAGGCCATATGCACTCCTCCTCCTGTTTTGCTTCTATCATAACGGATTTTTTCGAAACTTCCTAACTGATTGAAAGAAAAAAATCATGAAGATTTTTTCATGTTCAACAAAAAAAGACGGCATGAACCAAGGTCCACTCCGTCTTTCATTTATTCCATATTTTTTGCTAGCTGATACGTGCCAACGAGTTCCCCTTGTTGGAGTTGAAGCACGTAAGGACATGTTTCAGCTAAAAACTCACGATCATGACTGATCACCGCTAATAAATCAACTTCCTTAGCGACTGTTCGCAACAGTTTTGCGACTTCTTCCATTTGCTGCAAATCTAACCCACTCGTTGGTTCATCGAAAAACAACAAGCGTTTACCAGAAAGCAGGGCACTGCCGATGGCAACTCGTTGTTTTTCCCCTCCTGACAAGCTTTGCGGATGTCGGGCAAGGAGTGGTGTTAAGTGCAACAATGAGACAATTTCTTCAAAACGAGCTGGGTTTTGGGCTTTGATCAGCAGCTCTTTTTCCACCGTTTCAAAAAACAGCTGCAAGTTGACATCCTGCATCACAAGAAAGCTTTCCTGCAGCAGCTGCTTTTGGGTCCGCTTTTGTCCATTGATGGCAAATACTGCTTCTGGGCATTTTTTCAATCCTGACAGGACTTGCACCAACGTACTTTTGCCAGCACCATTTGGTCCAACGATCCCCACAGCTTGCTTCGTCGGCAATTGTAGTTCAGGCAAATTAAGCGCCCAATTTCTGCTGTTTGCTGAGCGTTTCGATTGCTTGATCTGCAGATGCGTTGCCCTTAATCCAGACTTTTCTGGCAAAGATTCTCGGCAGTGCTGAGTTTCCAATGCCGCCTCGCCTACTTTTCGCAATCCCAACTCGTGAATTGCCTCCTCGGGCAGTGACAAAAGCTGAGCTGCTGGATAAGACGCCCGCAATCGTCCTGCTTCTAATAGACAGAAGCGATCTGCCAGTGGCGCCAAATACGCCAAGCGGTGTTCGGCGATCACAATGGTTTTCCCTTGTTGTTTTAAAGAAGCCAATCCTTGAGTCAACTTTTGGATCGCTTCTTGATCCAAATTACTGGAAGGCTCATCCAATAAGAACACATCATGGGGCAACATCGTGGCTGCAGCGAGAGCAATCAGCTGCTTCTCCCCACCAGATAGGTCAAAGACACTAGCATCAAGCAACGGGGTCAGGGAAAACTGCTGTGCTACTTCGGTGATTCGCTGCCGAATGTTTTCTGGTGCGACGCCCGCATTTTCCATCGAAAAAGCCAACTCCGAATAGACATCCGTGGTGAAAAATTGCGTCTTGGGGTTTTGAAAGACGACGCCAATCGTCTGGGCATAATGGGAGAAATCGGCAACTGGCAAGTCTGTTTCTCCGACACGGATCTTTCCTTGCACTTCGGCGGGATACAGCTCAGGGATCAAGCCATTCAAAACATTGAGCAAGGTCGATTTGCCGCTGCCGCTAGCGCCGCACAAAACGATGACTTCCCCAGCTGCGACCGTCAAAGAGAGCTCAGATAATACGGTCCGATTTTCTCGTTTCACTGACACTTGTTCTAATGTGATCATCCAAGCCACATCCTTTTCACGATAAAGCCGCATAATGCTAAAAAGACCAAGCCATCCCACCAGCGCAGCTTCAGTTCGTGGACGGTGGTATGGGGAGTTTCTGATGCTAACCCGCGAACCAGCGCCGTAGCCGACAGTTCGGTTGCGGTCTTTTCAGCCGACATCAGTAATGGGATCAAAAAATACTCCGCACTTTGCAGTGGATGAAGCAAGATCGATCTTGCCGACAGCGAGATGCCGCGAAAGCGCATCGCTTGGCGAATACTTTTGAAATCTTGTACCAATGTGGGAAAAAAACGAAATAAGACTGCCAGCGGGACTAATAATACGTTGGGCACGTGCATTTTTTGCAGCGCAGCCATCCACTCACTGTTTTTCGTCCCGCTAATGGCAAAAGCCGCCGCCATGATCGTTGGCAATAAGCGGCGATAACCGACGGAAAAGAAATCCAGCAACACGATTAGTACGTGGTTGCCTTGGCGAAACAAAAAACTATCTGCCAGTGTCAGCAAAACAAACACGCCATAGAGCAGCAAGCCTTTTTTCCAAAAGCCGCTGACTATAAATAGCAGCAGTAAGAAAGTGACAAAGGCAAACTCATCGATCCAGCTGATGGTCACCATCATAGTAAAACTAGCAAAGAGAATCACCGCTAATTTGCTGCGGGGATCAAACCTTGTTTTCGACACATTCCTCACCCTTTATGCGATTGGATCGTTGGTTGAAAATGTTTTTCCATCAAGCGACTGCCGATACCTAAACCAGCCACCGCACCAATCAAAACCGCCAATGCACAAAGCCCTAACATCAAATTGGAGGTATGAGCAAACACGCCGGCAATGTAGGTTTCATCTTTTCCGCGAGTCACTAATGAATCGATGTAGGCATTTTTCATAAACCACAGGGGTAAGATCGGACCCATCAAGCCAAAACTAAAGACGATATAACTCGCCAGTACGCGAACGTTTCCTTTGAGCTTTGTTTTGTATTGGATCAAATCAGCTGCTAAGGCACAAATCATATTGGGCAAAAAGGCCAATGGAAAATGTCCTGAAATCAAAAAAAAGAGCCCTACCACGGTACCCATAATGGTGATTGCGCCAAATTTCGGTACTTTATTCAATAAAATCAGATAGATAATGCCAGAAAACAAAGCGGTGACTGCTGGAATAAATAAATTATGAAAACCTGGGATCACAAAACGCAAAATCAATAGACAGACGCTCATTAAAAGAAAATAGATCGCTGTATAGATCCCTACTGCAATTAAATCTTGAACCTTTAGTTTTTTCACTGCGTATACGCTCCTTCTTGCAAGCAATCAATGAAAAAACCGTTGCTGCTTGCTTGTACAAACTTATTTTTACAAAGCCTCAGTATAGCACAAAGCAGACATTTTTATGGGGAGATATGCTTACCAACAGTCGATTTTCTTCTAAAACAGAACCAACAAATAGAGGTGTCTTCTGAAGGGCTCCATTTTCAACACACAGGTACCTTTAAAGATCCACTAATGGAAAAATGAATCTTTCACACGCTTAGTTGTTTTCTCCTCTTCCCATCTTTGCGAAATGAATGAATAATAGACAAGGACAAACACTTAAAATCAGCAAAGACTCGCCATCTTTTTTCTTTTTTTTAGAAACCACCAGGTATGTCTATAAAAAAACAATAACCAAGTTGACCGTCGCTTGGTAACGGAAGAAAATCAACGCTGTACTGCTATGTAAACACCCCAAACCCAACTGTAAAAACATTTTGACACTTGATTTCAAGGCATTGTCAAAGACATTTGATCGTTAGAATGCAGACATTGGCCTAAACTAATGGTAGAAGGAGCGGATAAAATGAACTTAAGCAAACAAATAAAAAAACATCGGGAACGATTAAGTCTCTCTCAGGAAGGGCTGGCAGAAAAACTCTATGTCTCCCGACAAACGATCTCCAATTGGGAGAATGAAAAAAGCTATCCTGATGTTCACAATTTATTATTGCTCAGTGTTCTATTTGATGTTTCTTTAGATGAATTAGTCAAAGGGGATGTTGAACAAATGAAAGAAACGATTGAGAAAACAGAAATGGATCGTTACACAAAAATGATGCTGCTTTTTATACTATTGACCGCACTCTCTGTTGGGCCTGCTCTTTATTTACCCGGATACTGGTGGATTGTCCCGCCTCTATGTTTTTGGCTCGTCTCCATGTATGCCGCATTAAAGATCGAAAAAATCAAGAAAACCCAAAATATCAAAACGTATAAAGAGATCGTTGCCTTCATGGAAAATCAAGACCTCGATGCCATTAGAAAAAAGCGCGACGTCAAAAAAGATTTCCTTTCAACAGCAGTCATCGTCGTGGTCTTTATCTTGATCGTCGGCATCATCGCATGGCTTAGTACACTGCCGCATTTACTGATGCGCTGACAAAAAATACAGGGTGTAGCTGCTTTTCATAAATGAGTAGCTGCACCCTTTTTTTCAATTCAATGGTCCTCACAAACTCCTGACACGAACATTTCTATTCCTAAGATAGATGCGGTTAGAACAAAAAGCCCATTAAATGTTTCCTTACTTCACAAAAAATTGAGCAAGACAAGTCAAACCGCTGATCTTGCTCAATGAAATAGAAAACTGTTTCTTCTATTTCCCCTAATCATCACTTAATAAACGATAGTATTTTTCATCCCTTACTTTATCGATATAATTGATCACGCGATTCCAATCAGAAAGGTATTGCTTTTCTCCCCATTGGTAAAGATGGGGTTGATTTTTCGTATAGTACTTCGAGATATCGATTGCGTAATCCGAAATAATGACATCTGGAAAATCTTTGATCCTTACAATGTTGATTGGGCGGGGGCTCATCCGCACCAGCTTTTGCTTTTGGACTTCTTCTTCAATCCCCCGACTTTTTGATTCGATCGTTACCCTGACTGGAGTATCGTAATCAGATAAAATATAGTAAAGAATCTGCGAAGCATAATATTTAAAGGAATTGGAATTGAGAATATTTAGCCATGCTTTATTTTCCACTTCATGCTTACGAGAGATTTTTTCTAATACAGTAAACCAATAATGGTATTGCCTTTCGACTTCTGAAAGGGTGATGTAATCCCCAAAGGAATCAATTTTATTCCCTAAACCAAACGTCAAAAGAAAAGAAAAAATATAGGTAGCATTGATAAAAAGCAGCTTTCGTTCATTGGATCCAAAAGAAAAATGGATTTGTTTTTCAATCAAAGTGATCCAGTCATCTATAAACACACGATAATCGTTCATATACATTGGTGATTGAAGACGAAGCTGACTCAAAGACTCTTGGGAATAGCTTTGCCCTACCGTAAACATATAGAAATGATAGATCAGCTCTTCCTTTGGCAAATCTTTTTCATAAATGCGATTTGCTTCGAAAAAAGGCAGCAAAAGCTCTTTATCAAAGGTGATCTGATCCATAAAAGGGTTATAAAACTTCTTGACACTTTCTGGTATCTCTTTGATGAGATTTCCTTGTTTTATTCTCGTGACAGAAACAGCCAACAGATTAATGAAGCGTTCCTTTGCTGCATGCCGTAGAAAAGGAAAATAGATGGATAAAGCTTGGTACAGGTCTGTCGCACTTTGCTCAACGATTGGCGGTCGGTTGCTTTCGATCTCATCATACACATGCCAATAAAAGCTGTGGAAGAAATAGCGAATGCGGTACTCTTCCCCACCCAAGTATTCTGACCTTTTTAAATTCAAATCCAATTTGTAATGTTCCAAAATTGGCGCAAAGGTCCCGATCTGCCGTTGCACGGTCCGTCCACTCACATATTGACTTTGACTAAAGGCTTCCAGTGTCTTGAACTTTTGATAAAAAATAGCATCCCAGATGATGAAAAGCAGCGTAGATTTGGTTAAATTGACTCGAATTTTATTGTATAAAAACTTTTCGGAAAAAGTGACTTTGATTACTTTGTTATCTCTAGACATAGTAAATTCAGGATACCCCTTTTGAATGGTATCCACTTGCTCTAGCACGTTATTTAACACAGGATATGAGATATTTAATTCATCAACAACATCTTTATAGGTATAGGTGTCTTGGTATGAGCGATAATAGAATAAAAAAAACTTTTGCACTAAGCGATCCTGTCCTCTTAAAAAAGAATCTAGCACATAGAAGCCCCCTTAATTTAGTAGGAATTAGTATATAGCAGCATACCTATAGCAATTCAACCTATTTGCTTTAAGGAAAATGAAAAAAAAACAGGTTAAACTTTTGAATAATCTGAGGACAAAAGTTCAAACTGCTTTTTTACAAATAGATGAAGGCTAAGAAATTACTATTTAAAAAAAATAAATAACTCATTTTACTTTCGATACATTTTTCCTTATAAACCAGACTTAATAATTACTTAATAATTGTCTGAAAACCAAAGCCAATCATCTTTGAGCCTATTATCCATAAAAAATAACGTGCTTTTTTAACACCCGATCCGTATGAACAAGCACACTTTCTTCTGACTTGTTGCTTTCCCAAAGAATATTTATGTTATTTTCCCCTTCACCTTTCTTTCGATGTCCAACAATCATATCTCAGTAGTACGCCCTCTAGCTTATGGAAAAATGGAGAGAATGCGGCGTAGTATCAACCAAAGTCATCCCACATTTCTCTTTAAAATACGTTTGACAGTCCTTTTTCGCCGTTTTCACCACTTCTTCTTCAGTGAAGACCCGCTTCTCTTTTTTGGTTGTGATCTCACTCAATTCAAGCAGAATCAAAATTTGTGCCTCTAAACTATTGATATTTGCCCATTGTTGAAAAAAATTTCCACTATTGATTTGATCGATCTGTTCTTCCAGCTCACCACAAATCTGAAGAATCCGTTCTTTCACATGAGGCAAATTATCTGAAAAACGAGGATCATTCACTTTGTCCCTATAGTAATTTAAATAATCATTCATATTATTTATTTGAAATAGCTGGCTCATTTGATATCCTCCCCTACCGTTAAAAACAACGATTCATCTTTTCCTCTTCCCATTTTTTACTCTCTTCTTGATTAAGCGTTATCCTCGCTTCCCCCTGCCATCGGTATTCCTTTGATTTCATCCCCGCAATCTGCTGCGCCTGATGAAGTAGTTTTCTAAAATGATCATTTATCACTTCACTTTTTCTACACTAGTTTTCCATCTGCTCTGCTTGCGGATCACTTTTATCAAAGTCCACTTGCAAGTTGCCTGAGGCCAATTGCCGAACTTTCTCTTGAAGATCGCTATACATGGATGACACGGTCTCTTTGGATTCATCAATTTCAATCAAAATTTTACGCGCTTTGTTTTCCATACCTTCTAATTCTAGTTTGGCCGCTTTGATCAAATGATCGGCTTCTGTTTGCGCTTCTTCTAAGGTCCGACTCGCTTGTTTTTTGGCGGTCAACAAAACCTCGCCGATTTCTTTTTGCGAATACTCGATCTCCTTTGTCAGCTGCTCGTTTTGTTGAATGAGTTGATTGATTTTTTCCTGTGCCTCTACATACAAGTCGTACTCACTTCCTTGTAAAAATTCTCCCGACTCGATACGACTTTGCAGCGCTGCTAATTCAGCATTGCTTTGTTCTAATTGGGAAAACTGCTCATTAAATACCCGTTCTTTTTCTTCGTATTGCGATTGATAAGAAGCGGCTTCTTCAGTAGCTTTGACTAATTGAATCGTTAGCGCATTTTTTTCAGCACTTAATTGTGCGATTTGTTCCAAGGGTTCTTCCAGTTGACTGATTTCTTTTTGCAGCTTTTGATTTTCTTTTGTGGCTGCTTGCAGCAGCTGACTGGTTTCGATCAATTGTTCCGCTTGTTGTTCACTTTCCTTTAATTGCGTTCGTAACTGTTGGTTTTCTCCAAGAGCATGAAGCAACTCATTTGATAAGGCTGTTTTTTCTTCAAGTACTCGTTGTAGCTCTTCTTTTGTCGTTTCAAGTTTCATACGCATCTCCTCCATTTGTTTTACTCCTTCAAATATTTCTGCCTGCTGAATGTTCATGGTTTGTTCTAACTGTGTATTTGTCTCATGAAACGTCGTTGCTTGTTGTTCCATCAAGTCAACATGTCCTTGTAGCTCATCCATTTTCACAACTTTTAGCATCATTTCTTTTTGTAATTCTTGATTTTGCCTTTCGAGCAAGTGTTGTTCTTCTATCGCCATTTGTTTTTCTTCTTCCGCTTTTTCAAGCGCTGCTTGTAAGTCGGCAAGTTGTTGTTCGAATGCTTGAATCTCTGATTTTAGGTCTTCCTGTGGTACGGATTCGGTTTCGTCATTGGCTTCTTCCATGACAACGGAATCTTCTTTTGCCTCTAATGCTTGGCTGGTCTTATCCACAGCTCCCCCCTCTTCAAGATCTGGCATTTCGTCAGTCGTTGTTTGTTGATCATCCAAGTGTTTTTCTGCGAGTAAGCGTTCATGAACAAGCTCCTGCGCGATTCGGTTGTCCCCTAATATTGGGAAATCCGCCGTTTCTTCTTGATCCAGTGAAAGCAGTTCATCTGGCACACTGTTGATTTCATCAATGATATTTTTTGTGAAAAACCAGCTGTCTTTATTTTTTGCCATAATTATCCTTTTCCTTTCTGTTCGTTCACTTCATTTTTTTCTACTTTAGAAAATGCATCGGTATCCTTCTCACGAAGAAAAATCTCTTCATAGATTGTTTCAGTTTCTTTCTCAGTGGTCATTTGAATTTCGATCGTAATCTGCATGAGCTTCGGAATTTCTTTGGATTCTGCTACAAAAGCGGTGATATTGTCCTCGATTTTTTTGCGGTTTTCTTCATTCTCAGTCGCTCCTGTCATGGCGATCGACAATGTTTGGGAAGGAACATCTAATGAAATAATTGCTTGTGTTAAGCCAAAATAAGGGACGAGCTTTTGTGTCAGCTCCGTTTCAATTTTCGGTTGCAGGGCTTCTTGCTCTTGACTTTTCGTTAGTGCTTCCCAAGAGATGTCAGTAAGTCCAATGCCTTCTTCTGGATACGAGCGAACAGTAACCTTGGACAGCACTTCATTTTGTTGAGTTTTTATTTTCTGAACCTCTTTTTCCAATTGTGTTACTTGCTCGTTTCGTTGAAGAAACTGATTTTCAACTTGGAACAAAGAAACCATCAGTAAAAAAACGACGACGCCCATTAAGAGGGTGGTTATCATTAAAAACAGGGTCGTTTTCTGCGTTTCCAGTTGCTTTAATATTTGTAGTTTCTTGTAAAAAACAGCTGGATGACCTGTCAGTTTTTTTGCTTGTTCCATCCGATAATGAATCAGGAAGCGACTAGCTAAAATTCCAAATACCAAAAGGATTACTCCTATCGCGATTCCTTTTATAATCAACACTTGACGACCTCCTTTTACGCTTGGCAGAATAGCAGTTAAGATGCCTTCCACTTGCGTTTTTTTGATTAAGCCAAAGCTGCGACTGTCTTTTGAGACAGCCATATGATCCCCCAGAACAAAATAATAGCCTGCAGGAATTTCATGCAATTCTTTTAATTGCTCAGCAACGTTGGCTTGTAGTTTTACTTGAATCGTAGAAGCAAAGGCTGACTCTGTTTCAAAGTCAAGAATCAGCACATCGTTTTGAACAATAAGTTTATCTCCTGGCACCCCAATGATTCGCTTGATAAACATTCCTTCCTCACTGAAAGCGGAAAACGCAACGGTTGCATAACGTTGTAAGGTTTGTGTTTTTTTGATAGCTACCTGTTGACCATCTTTAATAGTCGGTTCCATCGAGCTGCCAGCCACTGGATGAATACTATACTGCGTAAAAAAGAAAGCAATAAGGCTCACACTGACGACGCCGATGAGTAAGAGTAAAACATAAGCGAAGGTCATTTTGTGATTGGCGGCAACCTTTTCTTTTTCTGTTTTACTTAGGTTCCACATAGGTCACTAACTCCGAATAGGCTAAATCATTGCCAATGACCCGATAAGAGATTTTTGTGCCGCCGACGACATTTCCTTCGGAGATCAAGATTCCTTCATCGGTCACCGCTTCAACAAAAGCAACGTGTCCGTAATTCGGATCAGATCCGGCTGTTCCAGGGGTAAATGAAATAAGCCATCCTGCTTTAGGTACTTGACTTGTTTCGTAGCCTAGACGCTTCGCAGTTGCCCCCCACTCGCCACCATTTCCCATATAGTCATCAACTGATTTCCCTAATTGCGCCACACGATTGTAGGCATACCAGGTACATTGCCCCACGGGATAGGATCCCGATACATTGTAATTTTTCCCATCATAGTCGGGATACGTCATTTCCTTTCGATAGGTTTCTGGAATTTTCTCTTTTCCTACCATGATGCTACTGGTTGATGTCGTACTTGCACTCAAGGGTTGATCATATTGGGTTAAGTGGTACGCAGCGATCAAAGAACTGATTTTTTGATTATAGGTCGTGTCCGTCGCATACTTCCCGGTGAGGGCATCTGCCGCTCGCAAATAGTTTTTGGCAGTGGAACGCCACGTGTCTTGATAAAACAGTTCATTGCCCTGAATGCCTCCTCGAAGCAAGCTGACATAGTCACCAAGGGATTGTGCATAACTAGGGTATTTGCGAAAAGCAGCTTGAATTGTATACAACTCCCCATTTCCACGGTCTTCTTGGGTAGCAAAACTCACTGATGCTCCTTGATAACTTCCCTTTACTCCAAATAAATTATAGTTTGGTGCACTTGATAATGCGCTGGTTCCCGAGCCGCTTTCTAAAATCGCTTGCGCAATCATTACCGAAGCAAAGACATCGTAATCAAGACCTAACTTTTGTGCCGATTTTGCAATGGCTTGAATGAATGTTTGTGTTTGAGCGTTTTCGGAGAAATCCATTGAAGCAGGGTACGCTTTTTCCACTTCTTTGCCATAGGTTGTCAGCTTGTTCTCAGCAAGCCGCTGAACAGTTAATGATTCATCCGCCAATTTCTCTTTTGAAAGAAGACCAATCTTTGCAACCTTCTGGTTAGCCAACTCTGAGTGTTCTTCGATTTCTTTGGTTGTCGGTTCTCCAACCGTTACGTAATGGTCACCGCCTAAATACAAGCCCAGCAGTTTTCCCTGATGGTACAACAAGTCTCCCGCTTGTTTTTCTTCACGAGGAATTTCTTCTTTATGGCTCGTTTTCAGTGATTGATCAAAGAGATTCTCCAACAGGGTATTGATGAGAACTTCCGTGCTTTCTAGAGGGATCTTTTTTCCATCCTCATTTTTTTCGTTACTGAGTTCGAAAAGCCCCACTTGCTTGATGCCTTCATAAATCAAAATGGCTTTACTCTTATCTGTGAATGTCTTTAAAAGCGGCAGTTCAAAGCCTTTTAGATCCGTTTCAGCAACCTCACTTACTCGGAGGGAATCATCTAGCGTGGTCCCATTGATCTCAGACAAGAGTTGTGAAACGGCTGACTCAGGCAAACGCTCTTTATTGAATGTCTCTGATTGGGTATTAGCAGGAAGGGCAACGCTTTGCTCTTGTTTTGCTGGTGAACTAGACGCCGCTGGTTTCTTGTCTTTTTCTAGTTCTTCATCGGCAACAGCTTCGGTAGACGTTTCCGTAGAACTTGGCGTAGTTGCCGTTGGTTCTTTTGAAGAAGACGAAACATTACTCGTACTGGAAGAAGTTGGTTCCGAGCTCGGTGTCGTTGATTCACTTGTTTCCGTCGGTGTTGACGTTTCGCTAGGAGCAGTACTTGCTTCAGTCGATTGACTGGTGGAACTTTCAGAGCTAGTAGGAGTTGTTTCTGATTCAACTGGCGCTGAGCTGACGGTCTCCTGACTATCTTCTGAAGAAGTAGCGGGAACTTCTTCACTTGGCACGGTACTTGGCACGGTCACTTCTTCTGAGCTCATCGGAACTTCCATACTTTCCGTACTAGATGGCACTGTTTCTTCGGGAAGCTCCAGAACACTGGCATCAGTTGCTTCCGCAGCGGATTGGTCTTCCGCATGTAACGGCTGACCGATCCCATTTTGGATCACTAGTAATCCGAATAAGGCTGTACAAACAGCAATGGTCTTTTTTTTCATGGTTGCACCTTCTTTTTTCCTTTCTTTGATTAACACTTTTCTGACAGAGGGAACTTTTCACATTTTTCTTGCCGCTGAACGATTAACGGATAATACTAAAGAATAAGATCGGGAGCATAAAGAACAAAAACATCGGTAACATCGTCTGAAGCGGATCTTTGACGAACCGTGCAGCAACGATCATGGCAAAGCTTTGAAAAAATGAAATTGGATTTTCTTCAACGATTTTCCCAGTGGACTTTTCGGTCGATTGCTTCAGACCCATGGTAGCCATTTCTGCTTTCGTCATTCCCTGAATCGATTCCACCGCCTGCAATTCTCCTTGAACGACTCGTCGATAAGGCGTTCCTATATTCCCCTCACATCGCAAAAGCGTGAGGATCGGCGAGGCTCCTGGTTTGTTTTTTTCAATGTAAGAAACCTCTGTTTCTTCGACCACTTTATTGAGAGAGACCGTATAGATATAGACATCTTTAAAATCGGTCGTATAGATCTTGTCCCCTTCTTCTAAAAACTTGATGCGATGCATCAGTACATCTTGTTCATAAATGTTATGGGCGAGCAAAACGTAGTTGTCTTTTCCTAATTGCTGTTCTTGGCGAAATGTTGCTGCCCCCGTTAATAAATTTTGGTTGGCTAATCCAGCGAGTATCGGCAAATCAATCGATTGCTCTGGGATCACGAGCTTCCCGATTCCCCAGTTGTTTGTTGAAAGCTGCAATGCGCTCTTGGCACTTGCATAATCCGCCACATTCACACTGGCAATTTGTTTTTCTTCATAATCAGCACGTTGTATCTTACTCAAATTGTAGTCACTCAACGTCTCTTCAACCCCTACATCAACGGCAGCTGTTGCGGTTTCTTGCTGCATTTGTAAGTACCCATAAAAGGCAACCGCTAAAATCGCCAACATGCTAAGAAAGACGAGTGCAAAATACGTTTTCGTCACAAAGAAGAGTCGTTTCAGATTTTTGCGTCCTCGCTCGGATCGTTTCGGATCTGGCGAACGAAAATAGCGTAACCAATAGCGGTAAACCATGATCAGGATCAAGAAAAGAACCAGGTTGATCGCAAGTGTCCCTAAAACGATATTTTGGTAGCTCCACACGTTACGCTTGGTTACCTTCTTTTGTATCGCATAGCTATATGGCACTCTTTTTCCTGTAACCAGCAAGCGGTAAGTGTTGATTCCAGGTGGGGTACACGTGAGTAAAGTCACTTCATCTTTCCCCGAGTTGATTTTTACTTTCTCCACTTCACTTGGTAAGATTTCTTCAAATGAAGTGATCTGATAGGCCAACCGTTCTCCTAAAATATTGATAAAAAACAAATCGCCTTCTACTAGATTTCGTACATCCGTAAATAGGACCTGATTTTTCACCCCGCTGTGTCCTGTTATCACAGAGCGGGTATTTTCACCGCCGATCGGGATCGACGTTGGTTCGAAATGCCCTAAGCCCTTATCAAGGGTTTTATAAGAAGTACCATGATAAAAGGGCATCTCTTTAATATCAATTGCTGGAATATCAACGGTTCCCATGACACCAGATTGATTTTTCAAGGCACTTTCATAAACGACCGGTTCAGGATTTTCTCCTTGCTGCTTCGCAAAAATATACTCGTTATACTTTTGTGCTAACTCGTATTGTGCTTTTTTTTCCTGCTCACTCATTTTTTCCATGGTTTGGTCATAAGCGACCTCTGCTTGGCTTCGTTCTCGATTGGATAAATAATTGCCGATGATTGGATAAAGAAGTACGAGGAACCCAACCGTTATCATAGTAATGGCAAAAATCATTAAGAATGAGTGCTTTTTTCTTGGTTGACGTTGCCTCATTTTTTCTCCTTTCCCATCTTTGACCCGACTGTTTATGTTTCGGTCAATTTGTATGTATCTGTTTTTTTATAACTAAGTACCTTTATTGAAAAAAGCAGGACAGTTTTTTTAGGACTGCCCTGCCTAACGAGCCATTAAAACTTGTTGTGTTTCGTCTTCAGAGCCCTTATCCCAATCGCGCCCATACTAATGATAAACACTAGAATAAGGTACAATGGTTGCGCATTTCCGATATTTCCACTCGTTTGCGGCAGCCGTTGCGTGCCCCCATCAGGAGTGGTTCCTGGAGGGGTCGTTCCTGTTGCATCCACCACACTTGATTTAGGATAGAGAAAGACTTCTTTTAACGCCTCCCCTTCCCGTTGTGGCAAAGGAACCTCCACAATGACTGGGTCCATCACTGATTTCAACAATTGATTGTCTTTTTCAATGACTTGATAGGTCCCACTAGCTAAATCAGCAACCCGTGCCAATCCATTTTGATCGGTGGTGACGGTTATTGAAAAAGCATCTTCTCCGACGACTGGTTCAAAGGTCGATTGTCCTTGGACAGGTGATACCCTCGTGATCTCATAAGAGATTCCTGGTAAAGGAGCAAGAACATTGCCGTTTTCATCTACGACTTGATCGACTTTCGTTCCATCCATAGGCAACTCAGAAGAAAGAACCGTAGAATCACTTAACTTATATTTCAAAATTGAAATCGCATAGGATTCATTGCTTGCTTCAGCAGCATGTGCTGGAATCGAAGATACCCCTAGCCCTAATAGAAAGAGGAACGCGAGAAAGAAAACCGATATTTTTTTCATTTACTTACGCTCCTTTCTTTCTAAGCTGATCATAGTAGTAATACAACGCCCAGATACCTGCCAAACCAAATGCACAGGCAATTCCTACGAGCCAAACCATCGGTCCGTTAACCCCTGCTTGAGGCAATTCAGTCGTTTTATCGTTTTCTTGATAAACCATGATGGTTTGATTTCCCTCACCAATCGTGACTTTGATTGGTTTTTTGATCAATTCGTATCCGGCAGGTGCTTTTGTCTCTACAAGATTGTATTCGCCTGGTTGGATACCCGTGAAGTTCAAATAGCCGCTTGCATCGGTGGTTGCACTACCGACTTTTTCCGTTTGATCATTGCCTTTGTATAGATCAAAGGTGGCATCAGCTAACGCTTTTCCTGAAGCTTTTTCGACATCACTTAACTTTCCATCTCCATTTGCATCAACGGCAGTTCCTGTTTCGTATTTAAATAACCGAATAGTAGACAGGCGGATCAAGCCGATGTTGACATCTGTCACATGGTGAACATGCTCTTTCAGATTTTCATCTGCCGCTAAATCTGTTAATTCTGGCAAATCATACGCTGCTGTTTTAAATGTATCTTGATCCGCTTTGGAGTTTAGTGTAGGATCGTCTCCAACCAAAGGAGTCGTTACTGCAAATTTCTTTTGAACCACTTGATCACCAACCACAAATTCAGCAATGTACTCGCCTTCTGGCAAGTTTTGGAAAATATATTTCCCAGTTGCATCGGTCTTGATCAATGAATTCCCCGAGTCATCAACGAACTTTTCCCCCGATAAGCTTTCCTTGACTAACTCGTTTTGGTACGTTTCCTCTACAAAGCTTGTGCGATAAAGCTTGACTGGAATGTCTTGGGCAGCCAATTCCTTGGTGCCATTTGCCAAATTGCCGATCAAGCCATCTAAGTTATCGTCATACCAAGCCACACCGGTAAGATCACGACCGTAGACGGTGGTTTCAAAATTCTGCGAGCGAACATCCATGTCCAAATAAGAATTGAACCGAATATTATTGACCAAAACATCTCCTGGCTCTTGCCCACTTGGATCAATGGTGACTGTCAGGGTGATCGTGTCACCAACTGGTAGTGACTCTGTCGTCACTAAAAATCCTTTGGCTTTTGAGATGTCAGAATTACTTGAATACAGTGTCCAATCGTTAATATCATTAGGATCAGTTGTTTCACTCACTGTCTCATTTGTGAAATAGATTTTTGCATTTGGATCATCAACCGCTACTTCTGTCACCTTGTAACTTCCGTGGAAGATCGTGCCTCTTGAGTCACCATCATATGGAAGAACATCGCTGATTCGAACATCTTTAATCGGTTGTGCAGATTCGTTTTTCGTCGTCATCGTATACTTGATAGCATCGGTTACTCCAACTGGTGTATCATCACCAACTTCAATAAGTTTTTTGTCACCAGTTTTGCTGACGATCACTTGTTGGATCAATTTTTCTTTGAAGGTATCCGAAGAGGAACGAATTGTTTCGTCGGTTTCATCTTTCACCGACGAATCACCTGATCGCCACATTTCTCCAACAGTAGATACTGTTAAGTTACCGGTAAAACCACTGGAATCAAAACTAAGCTTTGGAAATTCAGAAGCTGCTTTGAAATTAACTTCTACCCCAGTTGTCAATGGCATGTCTGAGAAGGACCAGCGAAGTTTTGTCGTTCCGTCCGCATTATTTGTAATAGTCGGTTCTGGAAGACTATTTCCTTTTGCATCCTTACTAGAATTTGCTTCGTAATTGATACCTTTTGGTAGGGTAGTCGTCAGTGCACCGTCATAGTCAACTGTGCTTGTGCCAGTCAATGTTCCAGTTACTTTAATAGAAATCGTTTCAGATGTATCATAAAGTTCTTTTTCAACTTCTGTCTTAGTTAAAATACTGAAAGGATTCACATAAGCTGATTCACCAAAAATACAATAATAGGTCATCGGAATAGAGGTTGCTACTCCATTAGAATTATATTGGGTTGGGAGGTATGTCCCAGTCGTGCCAGCTAAAGGATCATAGAGAACATTCCCATTGTAATCTTTAAATTGATGCGTACTCAACAGGACTAACGGGTTACCTGCAGGCGTAATATTACCAGGTTGCTTTTGAATAACTGTCAATGGAATTCTCGGCATACCTTTCCACCCTGTCGGGACCGATGTTTTTACATAAGCAGCAACGGCAGATATTTCTCCTCCACTAGCTACAGCCTCTTCTGGTGTGGCATACCAGTTGTACAGTTGCTGTGTCACGCTAAAAGATTGGACTTTCATCGTTACAGGAGCAGTATTTGAAAAATTCTTTGCAACGCCATACATAAATCTAGGTTTATCAGTAATAGGATCAACAGTAGAGGGTCTTGAAGTATCATATTCTAAAGCGCTTGGATCCCACATTAGTATAGTATCTTCTTCAAAGACGGCATCATTGGTTGTACCGATGAAATCAAAAGCAACGATTGAATCGCCAGAAGACAAGCGGGCATTTCCTGTGTTAGTTGAAATACTAGTTTGATTTAGTGATAAATTAGTCAACCAACTATGCATATCAGAGGTGCCAGCTTTTGCAAATACTGGACCACAAACATACGCCCCGGATGCTGCGACAATGTTAGGATATGAAATACTTGAATTGTTGGAAGTTGTCACCCCATCATAGGAAACAGAATCCACATAAAAGCTCATATCGTATCTATTCCAATTGTTTGCTCGGGCAAGCGCTTCTGTTTGGGTACGGTCCCAAGACATAATGAGCTCTAAACTCGAAAACGCTTTGGATGAGCTACTAGTGGTTCTATTTCCAGTCATGAGGTACGTATATGGATTGACCACCCCAGCATAGTCGGAGTTAGTGACATTTCCATTCGTGGTAACATTAAAGTTACCTGATTCATAGACACCAATCTCTTCCAGCACTCCTTTTGGTTGTGTGGAATAAATCTCACCAGTGCTGGCGTTGGGAGTCGCTAACGGTGCAGTAAATACATTGGTATTTACCGTCCCAACGTTTTTGGTAAATGCTTGTGTCCGCTGATAAGTTGCTGGTGCATAAGCTCCGATTGAGTAATTAGTGTACTGAGCAGTGGTTAAATTATTCGTCGTGGAACTTCCATTAACTTGATACGTTCCCTTTTGCTTAATTGTGTAAGTAATGGGTCCACTTGGAAAAGATGCTCCTCGATAATCGCCGGTAGCTCTTCCTTCCAACGGACGCAAGATTGTCACTGCGCCTACATCGTATGCATCTAGATTAGCGTTGCTTCCACCAAATACTTCTGTTCCTTTTTTTCGATCCCCCGCAACCAATTGAATCTGTACAGATGGCTTAGCAGATACAGATGTTTGAGGTACGTTAAACTCAGTGTCATACACATTATTAACGATTTCCGTTACACCACCATCCAGATTTTCAGCATCAAGAATAGTCAATTCAAAGGTTGGTTCAATTGGGGTTCCATGTTTGGCGTCAAAAACATTCACGACAACTGGAACAAAGATTTGTCCGGTATCGCTGATAACTGATTCCATGACCCCTTCAGAATATTGAGTTCCATCATTTGAAGCATTGTCATAGTAGTTCCCATTAGCGATTTCGCCATTGACTTGAGGGACTCCATTGGCATCTTTTGTGATGGCATTCGGTAGGGTTGCTTTTAAACGATAACGAATGTTTGTATAATTTTGATCTTTCGTATCATTTTGAATTGTAAAAGATACAAGATAAATCACTTGATCATGGGAACGAACAATCGTATTTGTCTCGTTTGAGTCGTAACCAGGGTTATCATTCGTGTCAAAAGATGCTGTTCCTGTTTTCACACTAACTTTTCCTTCTCCCATTTTAATAGGAGAAGTAGCAGTAGTTCCTACTTCCTTTGACGTAGCTTCACTAAAATAAATGGGCTTATTCAAGGAATCTTCAGCAGAATAATCCTCATTCGTTAGCTCTTGTAAGCTTTTATCCGTCACAGTTGTCGGAACAACGATCACCTCCGCATTGGAATTCTCATTAGCTGAAGCAGCTTTGCCATCATCTGCCTTTAGCGTAGTTGCAGATGGGATAGCCCAGATAAACAACAAAGCGAGTACAACCGGAAACAGAACGGCGACAAGTGTATTTAATTTAAGTTTGTTCATGACTTAAGTCACCTCATTCTTTCCATTTGAACTCCTTTTAGTTTGTTTGACGTTTTTTATCAATCACTACTGCAGCTGTACCAATCGTGATGGCGCCGATTGCAATGGCGATCAACAAGGTCGTTCCAGCGCCCCCGGTGAATGGTAAATCAGTCTTCGTTTTATTGATGATTCTTGCTTCGATTTGGTCATTGGTTTCACTTGCTAAATTGACCGTGATTTGTTGCGGTTTTTTCAATAATTCATAACCATCTGGCGCTTTTGTTTCCACTACCCAGTAGTCACGTTTGATATCATCTGCATCAAAAGTTGGTTCTGTACCGATATCTTGTTGTCCGTCACCGTCTGTGTCGGTATACCAGTTCAACGCCAACCCATTAAATTCTGCCAAACCTTGCGCATCAGAAGTTGCTTTCAAAAGAGTTACGCCATCTGGCAGGCCAGAAACTGAGCCATCGTTATTCAATGTATAAGACTTACCATCAGAAGCTAAGAATTTATTGGCTTTCGCATCTTCTTCACTTGTTGCAAGATGGAATTCTGCCCCTGCTAACAATTTAGCTTCGTCTTCTGCCGTCTTCTTGATGTCAAATCCGCCTGTGTAGTATTCTGGGTCATCCTCTGAAGGTACATCGACAGGTTTTAACCCCGGAGTTAAGTAGGCAACATCCATGTGGTTAAGAATGGTTCCGTTGAAGTCTTCATCCGTATGGGTTTCAAAAACAACTTGGATTTGAGTATCTCCATTTTGAGTGACTTTCTTCATTCCAGCTTCAGTCAAACTTACAGTAACTGGTTTTTCATTCTCAGATTGGTCAGTGATTGGATGTGTAGTCACATTAGCACCATTCAGTGTAACAGTATAATCTGTACCTAATTGTAGTGCTACCCAGTCACTGGAATCTGTCTTCGTATTAACAGCTAACCCATCCAACATAATTTTTTCGTTCAATGTATCACGGATCGTATAGTAGTCAGCGTAAATTTCGTCGCCTGCAGAGACTGGAATATCCGCAATTTGATTGCCATCTTTATCATAGACAGGAGTGATGACCATATCTTGTGAAGCTACTTGATAAAGGCCGCTTGGTAGCGACGCGTTAGCTTCCCAAGTGAAATGATTTCCTGCTTTGTTGGAGAATCCTTTTCCTTCTTCAACAGTCTTATCTGGTTCAAGCAACGATTCCATCAGGTTCTTCGGTTGAACAACTACATCATAGATTAATGAGCCTAGATCATCGCGGTCTGTTTGCGGCACTTGCACGAAGAATGGATCTGCTGGTTTTGCTACTTTAGGAGATTCACCTCGATCATCTTCTAATTCGGTAACTAAATAAATGCCATCTGCCGCATTGCCGCTACCCAAATTCGCTTTGACAGACCCATCTGCTCCTGTCGTTACTGTTTGAGCAGTAAATGTGTTGTCAATCGTATAATCTGTTCCTTCTTTTTGATCTAATGGATTCGTTAAAGCAGCATCGCCGATTGCCGTTACCCGTTGTATGCGGAATTTGATCCCTGCTAGCGGTGTCTTCGTAACATCTTCTTTTTCCCCGTCGCCACGGTCGCCAAGTTCAGATAAATCTTTCACTTCATATTTCCACAGGGTAATGGAACGATCAGTTGTATTATCTGCAACAGGCCCGGTCGTTGCAGCATAAGCAGAAACAGATCCCACAACGGGCACAACGATGCTTCCTGCAGTGAAAAGTGACGTGGCAATAACAAATTTGGTTATCATTTTTTTCTTTGGTTTCATTATTGAACCTTCTTTCTTATTCTTATCTAGCAACAAAACAATCCAACATTTTTTCAATCTACATAATCATCACTCCTAAAGTGCCTCTTGATTTACTATGATTATGAAATAAATCAGCTCTGAGTAACTGACAAAATCAGCCTGGAAAATTTTTATTTCGGTCTTATTTGGTATTGAAAAATTCTGATTATTTGTGTGAATTCGGCGATGAGAACGGATTCAATAGTCAGTGATAGTAGATTTTCTCCAAAATGTTGGCATTTTGGCTCTCAAATTCTAAAAAAACTGGCACAGCTTTTTAAAAGAAACTGGGTTCTCCATTGGGTCTTTAAAAGAAAAGGACAAAATTCTGATAAAAATGCTTATCTCCTGTCGCTTTCTTCTGAACAAACAAAAAAAACCGCTAGAATTAGCGGTTTTAAACAGAAATTTCTTTTGATTTGGATAAAAAAAGATTGAAGGATTTTAGGGAAAAGAAGGGTTTTTAGTTTTTTAACTGACTCCATTTAAGGGCTCGTCACAAGTTGTTTATTTTTTCAATTCAATGATATCTTCTCGCACGCCGAGAAACAGATAGCTGATAGGTTTACTTGCTTCATCGACAATCTTAAAAAGTTTGGTATTACGTTGCTCTGTCCAGCCATTCTCTGGTTTATGGCTAAAAAGATACCCCACTTTCTTGAGCTCCATTTCCAACTCTTCTTGCGAGAAGGCTTGAATTTCCAGTTTATGGTACTGAATAGCAACGGTCTGCTTTATATTTGGATAGTATTCTTTTCGATCAAGAAAATGGGCATTTTGTTTCTGAATCCACTGATCATAAAATTTCTGCCATTCTTCAGCATTTTTTATTGTCATCGTTTCAATGTCTTCATAGAATAAGCTGCGCACACATTGTACCTCATCACTAGGAGCTAAATTCTGTGTATCATCTGAAATGTACTCTTTAAAAAAGTCATAGTCAGAGCTAGTTTTTGTCTTGGGAATGATTTCCATCTCAAAATGATAGAAGGGATAAATCAAAGTATCCTTATGGGTTTCTGAAAATGAATCTTTGCAGAAAGATACTGTTGTAAAAGACATTTCTCGTTCTTTTTCCTGCTCTTTTGTAGATTCATTACTCCCTCGATATTCAAAATAGCACTTATGCTTTGTTGCATATTCTGTTAATTCTCCTAGTGTGTTAAATGGATAAAAATAAAGCCTTTTCCTAAAAACAAACTCATATTCTTGATTTTGCTTCGTTCGATTTGCAGTGAAAAAATTTTTCTTATCTAGTAAGTAGCAACTTTCTTTTCCCCCTAATTTTTTATACCATTCATTCAACTCCAGAACATTTTGGATGCTCATTTCTTTTATATCTTCCATATATAATCTTTGCACTGAAGTCGTTCCTTTCAATTACTGTTTTTAATCCCCTACTTTAAATACAGGATAACTAGTCAATACTCTGAAGCCTTTGTCGCTAGTAGAAGGCCTTAGATATAGTTGATTGTTGTATAATGGAGATACAGGAATATTACTTTGTGTAAAACCTCTCCCTAGCTTAACGGGGGTTTCAATAAATTGCCCTTTCTGTTTACCTACATTCTGAAAAACTTCTGGATGTTTAAGCTTGGTCATATTGATGGCGATCAATGCTTCCACTACCCCATAGTAAGTTGAACTAAATAGGAGGTTGTCTGTATTCAGACGATTTTTCAAGTATGCATCCGACTTCATTACATGTTTTTCAATTGTATGTCCGCGTCTGTTGCCGTATCCTTACCGTTTAAAGACAGGCTGAGCACCTCCAACCTGTCTTGATTCCAAGCGATTACTTTTCTTCCGTATTCTCAACCTCAATGATATCTTCTCGCACGCCTAAAAACAGATAGCCGCTGGTATTGGTGCCTTCATCAATCACCCGAAAAAGCTTTGCTTGGCGTTGCTCTGTCCAGCCGTTTTCTAGCTTATGACTGAATAAATAACCGACTTTTTCTAACTCAGCTTCCCACTCGGATTGCGTCGCGGCTTGGATCTCTCGCTTATGGTACTTGATAGCGAACGGTTTTTCCATTCCTGGATAGTATTCTTTTTTATCCATAAAATAAGCATTTTGTTTTTGCAGCCATTTTTCATAAAACACCTGCCATTCTTCAAGTTCTTTCACTGAGATTGTTTCGATGTCTTCGTAAAAATAAGCTTCGACAGCGAATGGGTTGAAATTCAAACGATACACTTCTCCTATCTCTCTCCATAAAATAGTTTATATAGGCACGGTCCTTAACTATACATTTTTTCAATGGATGGATTCTCGGCTCAAAACAATAAAACAAATAGCCATCTCTATCTCTACGTCTGAATTGGTCAATAAAGGAGGCTTTCACAAAAATTGTTTCTGCGAATAAAAGTTCCCGTTCTTTTTTATGATCTGGTGTCCAGTTTTCACCTTCTTTGTGGACAAATTGAAAACGTAAGGACGAAAGTTGTTTTTCTATTTGCTCTGTGGTATCTTCGTCACAAAAATACTTTCTCCCCTCAAGATAGAAATCACACTCATATTTCTCTTTATCTTGATTAACAGTAAACTGCTCTTTTTGTCCACGAAAGTATCCGCTTTCTTTATCCGTTGTGTCCACATACCAGTCTAGTAGACTTTGTCCATACTCTAAATCTTTTTCCTCTATGTCTTCATAATATACGTTGCGCATTTATTTTCTTCCTTTGTAGTAATTTCAGCTCCCCATCAACACTCTATCTTTTGGCGCTAAAGCCATTCATTTGCGCCCTCGTTATTTGGCAAATCAATAATGTCTTCTCGAATGCCTAGAAAGACGTAGTTGATCACCGTGCCACTTTCATCAATCACTTCAAATAGCTTGGTGCTTCGCTGTTCGGTCCAGCCGTTTTCTGGTTTATGACTAAAGAGATAGCCGACTTTCTTGAGCTCCGCCTCCCACTCTGGCTGCGTCTTTGCTTGAATTTCTCGTTTATGGTATTGAACAGCTACTGTTCTGTTTATCGCCTTATTATACCTTCTTTTTTCTATGAACCATTGGTTTTGATCAATAAGCCACTGCTTATAAAACGTACGCCACTCTTCCAGTTCTTTGATAGAGACCGTTTCAATATCTTCGTAAAATAAATGGCGGAACCCATCATATTCTTCTTTTTTCTCTTGCTCCTCAGCAGCTGATTGAATGGGAGAACCTGAATTATCATCATTGGAGAAATTTTTATTCTCTATCCTAATAATCGGTTCAAAACAACAAAATAAGTAGGTGATACAATCTTTAAAACGTTCAATAGGTGAGCCCTTCACTAAAATTGTTTCCGCAAATAAAAGCTCTCGCTCCTTTTCCTGTTCTGGCGTCCATTGGTCTCCTTTTCTGTGGACAAATTGATAATAGAGTGGTCGGATATGCTTTTCTAACTTCTCTGGTGTTTCTTCATCATAACCATATCTCCATCCCTCAAGATAGAAAATATAGTCTTGATTCTCTTGATCTTGATTAGCTGTATAGGTCTCCTTCTGGCCTTGATAGTACTTACCTTCTTTTTTCTCCATTTCGGCATACCAGTTTAGTAGGTTTTGCATATATGTTAAATCTTTTTCCTCTATGTCTTCATAATATACGTTGCGCATTTATTTTCTTCCTTTGTAGTAATTTCAGCTCCCGATCAACACTCTATATCTTGACTATACAACCACACATTTGCGCCCTCGTTATTCGGCAAATCAATAATGTCTTCTCGAATGCCTAGAAAGACATAGTTGATCACCGTGCCACTTTCATCAATCACTTTAAATAACTTGGTACTTCGCTGTTCGGTCCAGCCGTTTTCTGGTTTGTGACTAAAGAGATAGCCGACTTTCTTGAGCTCTGCCTCCCATTCTGGCTGCGTTTTTGCTTGAATTTCTCGTTTATGGTATTGAACAGCTACTGTTCTGTTTATCGCCTTATTATACCTTCTTTTTTCTAAGAACCATTGGTTTTGATCAATAAGCCATTGCTTATAAAACGTATGCCACTCTTCCAGTTCTTTGATAGAGACCGTTTCAATGTCTTCGTAAAACAAATGGCGGAACCCATCATATTCTTCTTTTTTCTCTTGCTCCTCAGCAGCTGATTGCATGGGAGAACCTGAATTGTCATCATTGGAAAAATTTTTATTCTCTATCCTAATAATCGGTTCAAAGCAATAAAATAAATAATCAATACTGTCTTTAAAACGTTCAATATAAGATCCCCTCACCAGAATCGTTTCCGCAAATAACAACTCTTTTTCTTTTTTCTGTTCTGGCGTCCACTGTTCTTGTTCTCTGTGGACGAATTGATAACGAAGCCTTCGAATGTGTTTTTCCAGCAGCTTTGGTGTTTTTGCGTCGAAGAAATACCTCCACCCTTCAAGATAAAAAATATAGTCTTGATTCTCTTGATCTTGATTGGCTGTATAGGTCTCCTTCTGTCCTTGATAGTACTTTCCTTCTTTTTTCTCCATTTCGGCATACCAGTCTAGTAGACTTTGTCCATACTCTAAATCTTTTTCCTCTATGTCTTCATAATATACGTTGCGCATTTGTTTCCTTTCTTTGGTAGTAATTCCCGGTACCGATCAACACTCTATCTTTTGGCGCTAAAGCCATTCATTTGCGCCCTGGTTATTTGGCAAATCAATAATGTCTTCTCGAATGCCTAAAAAGACATACTTGATCACTGTACCACTTTCATCAATCACTTCAAATAGCTTGGTGCTTCGCTGTTCAGTCCAACTATTTTCTGGTTTATGACTAAAGAGATAGCCGACTTTCTTGAGCTCCGCCTCCCATTCTGGCTGTGACTTTGCTTGAATTTCTCGTCTATGGTATTGAACAGCTACCGTCCTGTTTATCGCCTTATTATACCTTCTTTTTTCTATGAACCATTGGTTTTGATCAATAAGCCACTGCTTATAAAACGTATACCACTCTTTCAGTTCTTTTATAGAAACCGTCTCAATATCTTCATAAAATAAATGACGAAACCCATCATATTTTTCTGATTTATGCTTCTCAGCAACTGTTTCAGTACCGGAGAATTTTTTATCTTCTACCCATATCACTGGTTCAAAACAACAAAATAAATAAGAAATACTATCTTTAAAACGTTCAATATAAGACCCCTTCACCATGATTGTTTCCGCAAAGAGCAACTCCCTTTCTTTTTCCTGTTCTGGCGTCCATTGGTCTCCTTCTCTGTGGACAAATTGATAACGAAGCCCATGGATATCTTTTTCGAGCTTCTCTGGTGTTTCTCCATCATAACCATATCTCCACCCCTCAAGGTAGAAAATATAGTCTTGATTCTCTTGATCTTGATTGGCTGTATAGGTCTCCTTCTGACCTTGATAGTACTTTCCTTCTTTTTTTTCCATTTCGGCATACCAGTCTAGTAGACTTTGTCCATACTCTAAATCTTTTTCCTCTATGTCTTCATAATATAAGTTGCGCATTTATTTTCTTCCTTTCCAATGTTCTAGTCACCCATTCTATAAACAGGATAACTCGTCAATACTCTAAATCCTTTTTCAGAAGATGAAGGCATCAAAAACAGCTGATTATTCCTTAAAAGATTCCAAAGACCATTATTACTATAACCTTTCCCCAATGCAAACGACGTCTTTACAAATTGCCCCTCCTGTTTACCCACATTCTGAAAAACTTCTGGATGTTTCAGCTTGGTCACATTGATGGCAATCAATGCTTCCACTACCCCATAGTAGGTGGAACTAAATAAGAGATTGTCTGTATTCAGACGATTTTTCAAGTATGCATCCGACTTCATTACATGTTTTTCAATTGTATGTCCTCGTTTGTTGCCATATCCTTCCAACTCGTCTTGGACTAAGTCTTTGAATGTATACCATTCATATTCATCCTCAATATTATCAATTCCTAATCTCTTAAGATCTGACAAAATCTTATTGATAGCCAATTTACTGGCACCTGCAGCAGATTTTCGAATATCATCTGGGATAACACTTTTAGGCAGTTCTTCTCCAGTTTCGGTGTTTTTAATTTCACCCGTCTCATCGTTTACTCCATAGGTTTTCCCCTCATAAGAAACGATCCCGTGGTAGGTGAATTTTTCAAGCTCTTCCCAACTACCAGTTTCAAATTCTCGAAAAATAGACGGGGTTGTTAATTGTAGCTGATTGGTATGGATCAGATGTGCTGCATAGTAAACGACCAGCGTTCCTGCCATCGCTAGAAGTAAGGTTGACCCGGTGATCACAAATCGTTGTTGTGGACCAAAATTGACTATTTGAGCATCTGTATAGAACTGACCATTTCCTACATATTGCAACGGCGCCGAAAGGGACGTACTTCCTAACGGCAGATTACCAACAGTAGGAAATGTTTGCTCTCTTAAATTGGTGCCCAATAAGTAGTTTTTACCAAACATTGCATCTAAAACTGGATGGCTTCCTCGCGAGGTTCGCCAAACTGAATTTAACGTATTTGAAACACTTACTGCTGTTGGTAATTGAAGCGGTCGATGGTGGGGAGCATATATGTCGGTCAATTCTTGATGAAACACACCATTTAAGTAGATATGTGTTCGCTCGGGATTGGTATCAATTGAAAGCTGGAAATCATTGAACTGGTGTCGCCTGATTTGTAGCGTTGTTTCAGCCGTAATATCCGTCATCGCAATATAGTAGCTGCCAGCAGGTAAATCAAGGGTAACGGTATTGTTAGAGCCTGAGTACTTTCGATCAAATACCTTCGTTTCATTTTCTTGATAGACTGTTAATCTTTGACCTGATCTTCCTCTCATATCAAAATCTAGTCTGGTTGTCTCATCTAGTGTAAGTGAAAAATATTGGTTTTTGATAGATCGACGACCCTCGTTAAAGAAACGCCAAGGTTGGATATGATTATTCTTTTTAGCAACAAGCAAATCAATACTGTTCGGAATAACAATACTGATTTCATCTTCTGACCAGTGATTAATCCAATTCAAAAAATAGTTTAAGTCCTTGTCTGCACACGGATCATAGCCGCTTGGAACATCTTTATAAAATTCAAAAAATTCTGGTCGCATGGTAAAGTAATAGCTTTGACTTGATTTATACCTGATTTGGTTTGCTCCAGGCTCTCCTCCTGTAAGCGTAAAACGAGGTCTTTCTAGTCCTACTCCTGAAGGCATTCGGCGAATTGATTTCCCATAGGAATATTTTCCGTCCCTAGAACGTATTAAGAAATAACTTTCTTCTTTTAAAAGAAAATACTGTGTACCAGATACACGAATATCACTTTCCGCTTCCAAATCCTTCGTATGATCTTTTTCTTCAAAACGATCATCTATTCCTTTATTCAACCTTCTCACATAGTGATCAAGCGCCATAAACTCTTTTTCTATAATAGTGATTTTATCTTCCGACCAATGATTGATCCAATTTAAAAAGTAGTTTAAATCTTTATCTGCACATGGGTCATAACCTCTTGGAATGTCTTTATAAAACTCGTGAAATTCTGATCGCATTGCAAAGGTATAGCTTTGACTCAATTTATACCTGATTTGGTTTGCTCCAGGCTCTCCTCCTGTAAGCGTAAAGCGAGGTCTGTCCAAATTTATTCCTGAAGGCATTCGGCGAATCGATTTGCCATATGAATATTTCCCGTCCTTAGAACGTATCAGAAAATAACTTTCTTCTTTTAAAAGAAAATACTGTGTACCAGATACACGAATATCACTTTCCGCTTCCAAATCCTTCGTATGATCTTTTTCTTCAAAACGGTCATCTATTCCTTTATTCAATCTTCTCACATAGTGATCAAGCGCCATAAACTCTTTTTCTATAATAGTGATTTCATCTTCCGACCAATAATTGATCCAATTTAAAAAGTAGTTTATATCTTTATCTGCACATGGGTCATAGCCTCTTGGAATGTCTTTATAAAACTCGTGGAATTCTGGTCGCATTGTAAAAAAATAGCTTTGACTCAATTTGTATCTTACTCGATTTGCTCCAGGCTCTCCCCCTGTAAGCGAAAATCGTGAGCTAGAAATACTTCCACCTGAAGAAGGAAGATACACAGTTTTTCCATATGAATATTTCCCGTCTTTAGACAGAACTAGGAAGTATGCTTCTTGTTTTAAAAGAGTATGTTGGTTTCTTTCTGAGCGTATGTCTGTTTCTAAGTTCAAATTATTCGTATAATCCTTATCACCCCATTCACTCTGCAAATTACTTCTAAATAATTCATCGAAATCAGCGTGTCTTATTGTGGTATAAGAATTTTCACCATTTACTTCATTTGGTTCTGAGTATACTTCTTCATCAGATTCCGATTTTTTGTCACTTTTATCAGAATCACTAGATGTCGCATCCTCAGAATTTTCATCCATACTAACCCCTTCAACATTTTCTTTTGACTCTTCCGATTGTTTGTTTTCCTGCGATTCTGTACTAGTCGAAAAATCGTGATTGGTTTCTTCTCTAGAGGATGTACTTTGTTGTGAAGATTCAAGTGCTTTTTGAATTGACTGTTCTTGCTTTACTTGGTCCTGATAATCAGTAAATAAATCTCGAATAATTATCGTTTCCTCCAAATCGGAAAGCAATTCAGATAAATCAGCTGGTTCGTTCAAATACAGGTCGTACCAAGTTTCATCAAAAAAACCATACCAAGCATAGTTGACAATAATAAAGGTCATAGGTGAGGTTGGTTTTGTCGTTTTACTATGATTTTGGATAAAGTCAGCTACTTCTGATGGTGCCAGTTGCCAACTGCTTTCATCAATCAATTGATGAAAGTCCCCATCTTTAAAAACGGGGAAATATTTTTGGTAATCCAACTGTCCTTCTACATAAAAGTGAATATTGATTGGATTTAAAAATACCCAGTCTTCCTCTTGAAAAATCTCAGACAGTTGCTCTTTCTCAGTCGAGAAATCTACTTGTTCTGTTGGCTCAGATAAAAAGTAAATTCCTCTGCTTGTTTCAATTTCCTCTGCTACAACGATGGATGCTGGTAAAAAATAAGGAATCAATAACCCCAATACACTCCATAAAACCAACAAACGCTTTTTCATTTTTCATCTACTCCCATTTTGAATCAGTTTATTCATCCTGTCCTATTCCTATGGCGAGTATTTTTTTGAATATTCTGAAAAATGTACCTATTAAAAATTCTAATTTTCTATGTATTCCATATATTTTGCAAAACCCGAATCACATTGATTATCCAATGTTCTTTCCATAACCTCCTTGTATCATCCTCTTTTCGAACTAAGAAAGCCATTGACACAGCCATAAAACATTGTACATCGACTGCTGATAATGACTTAATGTTAATCCAATATTCACAATAATTATATTATTTCGGTATTTATTTGTCAAAAAATACTTTTATTTTTATTTTTTACAGTAAATAACGACCTATTTATTAACAATAAACTACTTCCGACACCTTAAATTATGCGAAAAAATCGATCAGTTTCTTTATATATTTATCCGCTTGATTTCTATGTTTAATAAAAAATTTCTAATCAAGAATCACGCTTTATTCCTTTGATTTGCGTACTAAAGAAAGTACATCAGTAAAGGATCGCACTGTTTTGTAAAAAAGTTTATAAAAAAACCCCGCTCAAAGAGCGGGGCTAACGTTGTTGCCAACGATTGATTATTTGTTTAAAGCGTCTTTTGCTTGGTCAGCTAATGCAGTAAATGCTGCTGCATCGTTTACAGCCAAGTCAGCTAACATTTTGCGGTTGATGTCGATTTCAGCTAATTTCAAGCCGTGCATCAATTTTGAGTAGCTTAAGCCATTCATACGAGCCGCTGCGTTGATACGAGCGATCCACAATTTGCGGAAGTCGCGTTTCTTTTGACGACGATCGCGGTATGCGTAGTTGTATGAATTCATTACTTGTTCTTTTGCTGTTTTAAATAGAGTGTGTTTAGAACCGTAGTAACCTTTTGCTAATTTAAGCACTTTTTTACGACGTTTACGAGTTACTGTTCCACCTTTAACACGTGCCATGTATAATTCCTCCTAATATGAAAATCGATAATTGTTTGTATACGTGAAGCTTGGGTTACGCAATTATTTCATGCGTGCTAGTTGTTGACGGATACGTTTGTAATCGCCAGCTGAAACCATTGAAGCTTTACGCAATTGACGACGTTGTTTTTTTGTTTTGCCGTGGAAACGGTGACTGGTAAAGGCACGGAAGCGTTTCAATCCGCCGCCGCCAGTGCGTTTTACGCGTTTTGCTAATCCGCGGTGTGTTTTTTGTTTTGGCATAACTAATTTCCTCCTCAAAATCTTTCGTTATCTGACTTTAAACTGAAACTCAGTGAGTCATTATTTATCGTTTTTTGGTGCTAATACTAAGAACATACTGCGGCCATCCATTTTTGGCTTTTGCTCAACAGTTGCCAAATCAGCAGTTTCTTCCGCCAAACGATCTAACACTTTCTGACCAATTTCTTTATGGGTAATGGCACGGCCTTTGAAACGGATCGAAGCTTTCACTTTGTCCCCTTTTTCAAGGAATTTACGTGCATTACGCAATTTTGTGTTGAAATCATTGACGTCGATCGTTGGACTTAAACGAACCTCTTTAATGTTGATTACTTTTTGTTTCTTACGAGCTTCACGGTCTTTTTTCTGTTGCTCAAAGCGGAATTTCCCGTAATCCATAATTCTTGCTACTGGCGGCTTAGCATTTGGTGCCACCAATACCACATCAAGGTTTGCTCGTTCTGCAATTTGCAATGCTTCAGCTTTACTCTTTACACCAAGTTGTTCGCCGTTTTGATCAATCAAACGCAATTCACGTGCACGAATGCCGTCGTTTACCATCATATCCTTTGCTATGGTCATTCACCTCCGAGTTTTTTGAGAGAAAGAAAAGCTTGTCGATTCGAAATCAGACAATAAAAAAACGAGTTCTTCACGAACCCGCACGTACTCCACACAAATAAATGGTAGGAATCCTATTCTGCCCAGCGATATCTTCACTCAGGCGAGAAGCGGGTGCTTCTGCTTTTATTTCTCAACTTTTATAGTATACTGCTTTTTTCTCTTATTGTCAACAGTTTTCATGATTGTTTCAAAAAAAAGCCGGAGCATACGCTCCGACTTTCGTGTTTCTTATTCTGCTTTCAATGCAGCCATCGTGATGTAGTTGTATGGTTGGTTGAAGTGAGGCAAGAAGAAGATATCTAATAGCTTCATCTTGTCGATCGTTACGCCTTCTTCGATCGCTAGTGAGAACATGTGGATGCCCATTGCGATTTCAGATGTACGTGACGCCATTTGTGCACCAACGATGCGGCGTGTTTCTTCTTCATAGACGATGCGGATCTTAACTGTCGCATTTTCTTTCATGAAGCCTGGTTTTTGGGTATCTTCGTAATCAGAGTATTTCACTTTCATGCCATTACGTTCGGCAGCTTCGACTGACAAGCCCGTTGAAACCATGTTGTAGCCGAAGATCGAAATCCCGTTTGATCCTTGAACACCTGTTGATTCTAGAGACGTTCCGCCGATATTATGGGCAGCGACGATCCCTGAACGTACGGCATTCGTTGCTAATGCGATATACGTTGTTTGTTGCAAAGCATTTGAGTACACCGTTGCACAGTCACCGACTGCGTAAACATCGGCATCGCTTGTCCGTTGATGGCGGTCCACTAAGTACGCGCCGTTAGCAAACAATTCCAAATGATCTTTGCCTAGCTCGTTGTTTGGTAAGAAACCGATCGCGTTGATCACTAGATCAACTGGGTATTCGCCGTTGTCTGTTACAACTGCTTCTACTTTCTCTGTTCCTTTGTATTCACGTGCTAATTCACCGAAATGCAATTCAATGCCATTGTCAGCTAAGTTTTTGTCCATATCTTCTGTAAACCATTTGTCATAGTAGTTTGGCAATGCCCGTGTCGCTGCATCAAAAAGCAACACATTTTTGCCACGGCGTTTTGCTGCTTCAGCAATTTCAACACCGATGTAACCAGCACCGATAACGGCAACGTTTTTCACGTCTTCTGATGCTAGCTCTTTATCAACCGTTTGTCCGTCTTGGAATTTTTTCAAGAAATGGATGTTTTTCAAGTCACGTCCAGGTACTTTTGGTGAAATCGGTACCGAACCAGTTGCGATGACAACTTTATCATAAGATTCAACGATCGTTTCACCGTCATTGGTTACAGCGTGCACTTCTTTTTTCTCAAAATCGATATGGTCAACCACTGTTTCCATATGGATTTTTGCACCTTTTGCTTCAAAATCTTCACGTTTTGTATAGAACAAGCCTTCATATGAATCGATTTGACGTCCAACCCATAAAGCAGTCCCACAACCTAGGTAGCTTAAGTTTGTATTACGGTCGATCATTACGACCTCTTGGTCTTTGTAGTTATCTAATAGTGTATTGGCAGCAGCAATCCCCGCGTGGTTTGCACCGATAATAACTGTTTTTGTCATGGAAAATTTCCTCCTTTTGTTTACATTGTCATTATAGCTTGCTTGTGAATTTGAAAACTATCAACTTTTTCGCGATTTTAAAAATTTATGACAGTTTTTCGTTGATATACGTCACTTTCAGCGGGTTAATTTTCTATATCAAAATTATTTTCGTCTTGCAAGCAAAAAGATTGTGAAAAATTATGTATTTAAACCCAAGGATTTTCCTTGTTATAAAAGCATTCTGCAAACCGATTGAATAAATTTCACAATATTCTACTGCTTTTTCGTACCTATTGCGGCAGCGATTCGCCGTGTTATACTGAAGAGAAAAACAGATAGGATGGGATCTTGATGAAGAAAAAAATCGTATTGCCACTACCGCCCTTATTGTCGGCATTAGAGCCACAGGATTTTTATTTAGAAGAAGAACTGCTTTTCGAAGGTGCTTTCTTCGAAGGCGGTGACTATAGCTATGATGCTTGCAAAAATCTCATCTTGAAGCAATGTCATTTCAAGAAAGTGACGATGCAAAAAACACGCTTGAGTCAATGGGAATGCCAAAACGTTCTTTTTGAGAATTGCGATTTTTCTAATCTGGAATGTTTTGGCGCCAGCTTCCATCGGGTTCACTTTAAACAATGTAAATTGACTGGCACCAATTTTGCGGAAAGCTATTTCCGTGACTGCACCTTTGAAGATTGCGTGGCGAACTTTGCTTCTTTTAGCAACACCAATTTACGGACGATGCTGTTTCGTCAGTGCCAGCTAAACGACAGTGAGTTTTATGAAATGGATTGGAAACACTTGACGCTACAAGAAAACCAGTTGAACAATAGCAACTGGTTTCACACAAAATTAGCAACTTTAGATTTTCGGACCAATCAATTTCAAAAGATCGCGTTGTCCTTTGAACAATTGCGGGGGCTAACGGTCGATCAAGAACAAGCCTTGGTCATCGCCGCCGGTCTTGGTTTGGTGATCGATTAACGAATTCTGCGCCATAAAGCAATCAACATCCAGATGGATAACACTAAACTGATCAATAAGGCAATCCCCCAACCGAAAATACTATTGGTAAAAGGCAGTGGAACATTCATGCCAAAGAAACTGGTGACGATGGAAGGCACAGTCAATAAGAGAGACCAAACGGTCAAAAACTTCATGGTATCATTCAAGTTATTGTTTAACAGATTATTATAGGTTCCAGATAGTTGCTCTAAAATTTGAAAAGCCAGCAACGTCATTTCCACTGCCTGTTTGGCTTCGATCAGGGCATCATCCAGCTGTTCCCGCTCGTCATCATCCATCAAGCGATAAATGGATAACGCTTTGATCTGCTCCAAGAGGACCGCATTTTGTTTCGTAGCAGACACTAAAAAGACTAAACCGACTTCCAAATCGGACATTTGCAGCAGGTTTTTATTGGTGGTTTTTTCCCGTAGTCGCTGATTCAAGCGAATCCGTTCACTATTGACTTCTTCGACTAGCGGAAAAAACGTGCCTGAAATCAAGAATAAGCTTTGAAACAAAAAGTGCAGCGGTGTTTGCTGCGGCTTTTGCAGGATCAAGCGCTCCATCATCGGAATCACATAACGGGTATCATGAGAGGCAAAAGTAAAGATCTGCTTCTTTTTCAAAATAAACGTCATTGGGCTGGTCTCAAAATGATTGTCTCGCTTTTCTTGCTGAGGTACGTTGAAAACCAGCAGCAATGCTTCTTCTTCGGCATCGTATTCGACTCGTGCGCGTTCGTTTTTATCTAGAGAATACGTAAGCATCTCATCCGAAAGATGATATTGTTTTTGTAGTGCCATCACGCTTTTTGCGTCTTGCTGGTCGACTTGAATCCATTCATAGTTTCCATCATAAAAGACATGTTTGTTTTCCACAGTCCATCCTCCACTCTTGCTTTCTTCTATTATAAAAGAAAACAGCCAGAAGCCCAATCAAAGGACTTTTCTGGCTGTATCGGCTATTGCTATTTACGGGCGTCTTTCAAAGCATCTTCCACCATTGTTAAAACGGCCTGTGCCGCTTGCGGGTCTTCGACAAAATTGAATTGATCGCCATCGATCTGGATCTTTGGACTCTCATTGTATTCTTCGTACCATTGATCGTAGCGTTTGTTCAACTCTTTGTAGTAGTCGTATAACGAAGGATCAAAGGTCAACTGCTCATATTCCCGCCCACGTTTTTCAATACGCTCTAGCATCGTTTCAAAAGAAACGCGAATATGCACCAAAAGATCTGGATGCTTTTTGTGGGCTGCATACGGCAGCTCTTCCAACATATTGGCTAACAATTCATCATAGACTTTGACTTCGGTATCGGTTGCTCGCCCAAGGTCCGCATTTAAATGGAACAACAGTGAATCCTCATAAATGGAACGGTCCAAGACGTTATTGTCGTCTTTCATAGCTTGCTTGATACTTTCAAATCGTTTATTTAAGAAATAGATTTGCAGTAAAAACGCATATTTATTTGGATCTGCATAAAATAATGGTAACACTTCATTGTCATCGATCGATTCATAAAAGGCTTGACTGCCAAAATGATTGGCGATCAATGCGGTCAAACTTGATTTACCGGCACCAATCGTTCCTGCTAATACGATCACGCTCATATCCCCCAACTCACTCATCACTAAATATTGTATGTTGCATTTGCGATATCAACTATACAATACTATATCTTGTGCCGTCAACTGAAACTTTTGAAGCACAGATCAAGAAGTTTTTCAATAAAAGTTTAAAGATTTTTGCTTTTTTTTGAAATCTCATACGGAATGCTTAACGAAAGAGCCTTCTTCTAGTAAAATAGGAAAGGATCTTTAATTAAATTGTGTTTTTGTCAGGAGATAGTTACAATTGACTGACAAACGATAAATGAATCATGTGGGGTAAGCTCCCTAGAGAAATGAGGAAAATAATGTCAATTGGTACTGGCATAGCTACAGGAAAAATCATCTTAATGGGTGAACATTCAGTTGTTTACGGTGAACCAGCAATTGCTTTCCCTTTTGCGGGAGCAAAAGTACAAGTCGAGATCACAGCAAATGAAACAAACACCTTGATTTCAAGTTACTATCACGGTCTGCTTGAAGAAGTCCCCAGCCACTTAAAAAATGTCAAAGACTTGCTGCATCGTCTGCAACAAGATTTCCACACGGGTCCTTTTGCAACCTCCATCGTCAGCACCATCCCTTCTGAACGGGGAATGGGTTCTAGCGCGGCGGTCGCTGTTGCACTGACTCGCGCTTTTTTTGATTGGATCAAAAAAGACTTTACAAAAGAAGAATTGATGACCTATGTCAACTTTTCTGAAAAAATCGCTCACGGCAATCCTAGCGGGATCGATGCTGCGGCAGCTAGCGGGACGGATGCCATTTACTTTATCAAAGGACATCCCATCACTTCGTTTCCCCTCACGATCGACGGTTATTTGCTCGTCGCTGATACTGGTATCAAAGGGCAAACGAGAGAAGCTGTCAAAAGTGTCGCCCATCTTTTTGAAACCAGCAAGCAGCTGGCCAGTCAAGCGATCCAGCGTTTAGGGATCGAAACCAAAAGAGCCAAAGAGGCAATTATTGCCAATCAATTAGAAATATTAGGCGAAAGCATGAACAATGCCCATCAGGCGCTGCAGCAGTTAGGGGTCAGCAATCAGCAACTGGATCAGTTGGTTTCCTCAGCATTGGCACACGGGGCTTATGGGGCGAAGCTGACCGGCGGGGGCCGAGGCGGCTGTATGATCGCACTAACCAAAACGAAGGAACAGGCTGAGAACATCAGCCGTATTTTATTGTCCGATGGCGCTCGTGCGGCATGGATACAAGGATTAGGAGTTTATGAACATGTATAAGGGAAAGGCTCGTGCCTACACGAATATCGCATTGATCAAGTATTGGGGAAAACAAGACGAAACCTTCATTTTACCGATGAACAATAGTTTGTCCCTGACCCTCGATGCTTTTTACACAGAAACAACGGTGGCTTTTTCACCCGATTTTACACAGGATCGCTTTACGCTGGATGGCGTGGTGCAAACAGACGCTGCCACCAAAAAAGTTGCGGACTTTTTGGATCTGGTACGAAAAAAAGCGGACTGCCCGTGGTATGCCACGGTGGAAAGTCAAAACTTCGTCCCAACCGCTGCTGGACTTGCCTCTTCTGCCAGCGGATTAGCGGCCTTGGCGGGTGCCTGTAGTGAAGCACTGGACTTAAACTTGTCGGAGCAAGAGCTATCCCGTTTGGCCCGTCGCGGTTCTGGTTCGGCTTGTCGGAGTATCTACGGTGGCTTTGCTGAATGGCATCAAGGCACCGATGAGACTTCTTTTGCCACCCAAGTGCCGTCGAATGGCTGGGAAGAAGAATTGAGTATGATCTTTATTTTGATCAATGCACAAGCCAAAGAAGTCTCCAGTCGTGAGGGGATGCGCCGAACCGTTGAAACCTCGAGCTTTTATCCAGGCTGGCTTTCTGCCACTGCGAGCGATCTCGTGAAAATGAAACAAGCGATTGCCGAAAAAGACTTTACTGCTTTAGGTGAAACGACCGAGGCCAACGCCTTGAAAATGCATGGAACGACCTTAGCCGCCGAACCACCTTTTACTTATTGGTCTTCTGAATCTTTACGAGCTATGGAATGTGTCCGAATGCTGCGAAAAAAAGGATTGGCTTGCTATTTCACGATGGATGCTGGTCCCAATGTCAAAGTTTTATGCCAAAAACAAGAAGAACAAAGGATTTTACGTGAATTAAGTGCTCACTTTGCCTCAGAACAATTAGTAACTGCTCATGCGGGCAAAGGATTAGCCTTTTTACCGGTGGAAGAATCTTCTGCCATCAACTAAGAAGCCATTAAGAAGCCATCGATTAGGAGTGTCGAAATGATTGAACTATCCGTTCCTGGAAAACTATTTATTGCTGGTGAATATGCGGTTGTCGAACCTGGTCATCCTGCAATCATCGTTGCCGTTGACCAATTTATCACGGTCACTGTTGAAGAGGCCCGTAAAAACGGCAGCATCCAGTCTGCCCAATACAGCGACCTGCCGATTCGCTGGACGCGTCGCAAAGGCGAATTAGTCTTAGACCACCGGGATAACCCGTTCCACTATATTTTGGCAGCCATTCGTCTGACGGAAAAATATGCCCAAGAAAAAGGCATTCCCCTTTCCTTTTACGATTTAAAAGTGACCAGTGAACTGGATAACTCGAATGGTCGCAAATACGGCCTCGGTTCCAGCGGTGCCGTGACTGTTGCCACGGTCAAAGCATTGAATCTGTACTATCAAATGGAAATGGATCGGTTGACCCAATTCAAAATTGCGGCTCTTGCCCATCTCGCTGTTCAAGGCAATGGGTCGTGCGGTGATATTGCGGCCTCTTGTTATGGCGGCTGGATCGCTTTTTCAACCTTCGATCACGACTGGGTCTTAGCCAAACAAAAAGACCATACCTTAACAGAATTGATCGCTTTCGATTGGCCAGGATTATCGATCCGTCCCTTGACGGTTCCGAAATCTCTTCGACTGCTGATTGGCTGGACAGGCTCTCCTGCCTCCACCTCTGATTTAGTGGATCAAGTCTATCAATCCAAAGAAGAAAAAGAAAACGCCTATGCGGCCTTTTTAGCAGCCAGCAAAGACTGCGTCAATCGATTGATCGACGGCTTCTTAAATGAAGACAGTCGCACGATCAAAAAAATGATCACGGAAAATCGAAAGCTCCTGCGGGAGTTGTCCGCACTGACTGGTGTGCCGATTGAAACTCCAGCACTTAAAAAGCTTTGTGATCTAGCAGAAAATTATTGTGGTGCAGCCAAATCTTCCGGTGCCGGCGGCGGCGATTGCGGTATCGTGATCGTTGACCAAAAAACCGGTATTTTACCATTGATGAGTGCGTGGGAAAAAGCCGAGATCACCCCCTTGCCGCTGCATGTTTACCATTACCGGGAGGACCTATCATGAATCGAAAAGATGAACATGTTTCCTTAGCAAAAGCGTTCCATAAAGAACACAGCAACGATTTTGATGCAGTTCGCTTGGTTCACCAGTCGTTTCCACAAATTGACGTGGCTGATGTGTCAATTGCGACGACTGTCTTTGACCGCTCATTTTCCAGCCCTTTTTTCATCAATGCCATGACAGGCGGCAGTGAAAAAACCTTAAAAATCAATCAAGAGTTAGCAGAGATCGCACAAGCCTGTGAGTTGATGATGGCAACCGGCTCCGTTTCGGCTGCCTTAAAAGACCCAAGTGTCGCCGATTCTTTCCGTATCGTCCGCAAAGCCAATCCTAACGGCTTCTTACTAGCCAATATTGGTGCGGGCAGTCCCGTTGAAAATGCACAACGGGCAGTGGAGCTCTTTGGTGCCGATGCCTTGCAGATCCATCTGAATGCACCGCAAGAATTAGTGATGCCAGAAGGCGATCGTCAATTCAGCCAATGGCTGTCCTTATTGGAAAAAACGATGGCTTCTGTTGCCGTTCCGGTTGTCGTAAAAGAGGTCGGCTTTGGGATGTCCCGAGAAACGATCCAGCAGTTACTGGCGATCGGCGTACAAACGATTGATGTTGCTGGCAGCGGCGGCACAAGTTTTACGCAAATCGAAAATGCTCGTCGAAAAAAACGTGAATTGGCGTATTTAGACACCTTTGGTCAATCCACCGTGATTTCCTTGCTGGAAGCAAATGAGATCCAACAGCCCTTTACCCGCATCGCTTCAGGCGGAGTTCGGGATGCTTACGATATCTTCAAAGCACTTTGCCTTGGTGCCGATAGCGTAGGACTATCCGCCACGATCCTCGTGCTGCTTTTGTCAAAAGGCAAAGAAGAAACCATCGCCACCTTACAATCATGGAAGGAACAGCTGCAGCTGCTCTACACAATGGCAGGACAGACAAGCACCAAAGACCTTACCAAGGTTCAGCTGATTTTTTCTGGCGCTGTCAAAGAGTGGTGTGAAGCACGTCAGATTCCCTTAGCAACGTATAGTTTGCGTTAAGCGATCCAATCGCTGACTACCACATCGAATAAGCAAAAGCAGTACAATTCGTTTTTTATTGTACTGCTTTTTTTGTGTTCTTTTTTCTATAATAGTAAGTTTCCATTTATCATTTGGATAGTAATGTTATTTAATCGCTACTTGATAATCACTTTCATTATCAGGTACGTTGTTTTTTTACCATCTTGTTTTCGAATGTGCTATGCTCAAGTTGAGGGAGGAACAATCGATTATTTCTTGAGAAAAGGATCGGTTTTTTCATTCCTAGACTACATTCAAAAGGAGGCGTTTCTTATGAGTAAATCAGAATCGTCGGCTGTTTTTTCAACGATCGCTTGTTTGCTATTGATGGCAACTGGCTTTCTTATGGCATCTTTTTCCATTCCTTATAGCTTTGTCCCTTATCTGTTAGCGATTCTTGCTGGTGGTTGGAAACAAACCTGGGAAGGCACGCAAGAATTGGTGCACGACAAACGGTTAAACGTCGATCTATTGATGGCATTAGCCGCCATTGGTGCCTGTATCATTGGTCATTGGTTTGAAGGGGCGATGTTGACCTTTATCTTTTGTTTGAGCGGTGCCCTTGAGGAATATACGACCAACAAAAGTACGCGAGAAATTAGTTCATTAATGGCACTGCAACCAACGACTGCCTTAAAAATGATTGAAAGTGGCGAGCTCGTCGAAGTACCAGTGGAAGCCCTTCAGTTAAAAGATACGATTATGGTGGCAAAAGGCAGTGCGATCCCGATCGACGGTATCGTGATCCAAGGAAACAGCAGCGTTGATGAGGCGGCCATCAGTGGCGAATCCATTCCTGTCGAGAAACGTTTAGGCAGTGAAGTCTTTAGCGGAACCATCAACCTCGGGCAGCCATTGTACATTGAAGTTACCCAAACGAGTGAAAACACTCGCTTTGCAAAAATCATTCAATTGGTGGAAGAAGCACAGCAAATGCCAAGTCAAACGGCGACCCTGATTGAAAAAATCGAACGGATCTATGTGCCGATCGTCTTGATCGCCGTTCCGCTAATGATCGTTTTGTGTACGTTTTTCACGAATTGGGGGTTCCAAGAAAGCTTTTATCGCGGCATGGTTTTACTGGTGGTGGCATCTCCTTGTGCCTTAGTCGCCTCTGCTACTCCTGCGACCTTAGCAGCCATTTCTCACGCTGCTCGTTTGGGCGTTTTATGCAAAGGCGGACAAGCCTTGGATGCCTTTGCCAATGTCAAAGCGATCGCTTTTGACAAAACCGGAACGCTGACTCGTGGCAAACCTGCTGTCACTGATGTCCATCTGTTGCTGGATGAACCCTTTATTCCCCAACTGATCGTCGGGATGGAAAAACAATCAAATCACCCATTGGCTGAAGCGATCTTGGCGTATTTTCATGATGAAAAGCCATTGGAATTAGCCGTGGAAGAACAAGCGGGGGTCGGTCTAGCCGCCACTTACCAAGCTGCCCATTGGACGATTGGAAAAGAAGTCGATCTAACCTCTGTTGCTGCCAGTGAGCAAACTCGCATCCACGAATTGAAAGCAGCTGGAAAAACCTTGATTTATATCAATCGTGACCGTGTGTTAGCAGGGTATTTAGCGCTATTGGATCAGCCCCGTCCTGAAGCTCGCGAGAGTCTTGCCTACTTCAATGAGCAGGGAATTCACACGACGATGCTGACGGGTGATCATTTAGGTACTGCTAAAGTGATCGCAGCAGAAATCGGCTTGTCTGACTACGAAAGTGATTGCCTGCCTGATGAGAAAACCACTCGGATCAAAGAAATGAAAGAAACCTACAAAATCAATGCGATGGTCGGTGATGGGATCAATGATGCCCCCGCCTTAGCGACCGCAAGTGTAGGAATCGCGATGGGCGAAGGAACTGACGTCGCAATGGATGTGGCGGACATCGTCTTGATGAAAAATGATTTGCTGCGCTTGGTCGACAGTCACCGTTTGGCTAAAAAATTACAGCGGATCATCAAACAAAACATCGTCTTTTCTATCAGTGTCATCTTGTTGCTGATTGCTTCAAACTTCCTTGAATTTCTCACGCTGCCTCTAGGGATCGTGGGTCATGAAGGAAGCACGATCTTAGTTATCTTAAACGGGTTGCGTATGCTTTTGCCATTACACAAAGAAACACCCCATCAAGCCAAACCAACTCGCAAAGATTGTGATGATTGCGTCTTGTATCAACAGTCTTTGCATACGTGATCACTACTTGCATTAGAAAAACGCCCGTTGTTGGCACTTCACTAGAAGTCCATCAACGGGCGTTTTGCTGTTTTTTCCTATTTATGCGTGATTGGCAAGTTGTTCCGTGTAGAGTTTGCCATCGTACATCTTAAAGAATGGATAATAGCAGAGAATGGAAACCCCTAAGTTGATCAAAGCGATCAGGATGGCTCGGAAATCACCACCGGTTCCTAAAAACGCCCCAATTCCGACTGGTGAGATCCAGGGAATGCCAGTAATGACTTTATCGACAAAGCCAAATGAGCTAGCAAAGTAAGCAATCGTGACGTTGATCAAAGGGGTTATGATAAAGGGGATGATCAAATACGGATTGTAGACGATCGGTGCCCCGAAGATCACTGGTTCATTGATATTAAAAAGTCCTGGTAAGATCGCTGCTTTTCCTAAGACTTTGAGCTGTTGTGATTTTGCCACAAACAGCATCAATAAAACCAATCCAAGCGTACTGCCTGCGCCGCCCATAAAAATATACATGTTCACGAAATCCCCAGCAAAAATATTATTGGCACCATCGATATTTTCTGTTAGAGCCACCAACAGGATGGGATTGATGAAACTATTTTTAATAACAGCCGTCCCATGAACCCCCACTGCCCATAAGAGATGGATAAGGAGCATAATCACGATGATTCCTAACCAAGAACCCGTCAACTCTTTCACGAATTCAAATGGTTTGGACAGCAATCCGTGAAGATCCGTGTGGAAAACCGCCAGTACCCCGTTGATCGCCACCATCAAAAAGGCGATCAAAATCGCTGGGATCAATGACGCAAATGCTTTGCTGACTCCATCAGGAACTCCTTCAGGCATCTGGATGGTAATCTTTCTTCTTACACAAAAACGATAGACCGACGTAGCAAGCACTGCGGTGATGATCCCAATAAAGATGCCTACCCCGCTAAAGCGTGTGATCCAACCGCCTATGGCGATCCCATTGTAAACAATGGCGGTTTCGCTTTCTGACTGCAGCAATTGAGCTGCCCCATCGGTAATGTCGACTTGAATGATCGTCATTAAAAAGGCAAACAAACTTAATAACGCCCCTACAAAACTGCTCATAGTCAAATGATCTTCTTTATGATAAATCTCAGTTAAATAATACCCTGTTGCTAAACAATAAAAAACAGCAATCGAGCCGACAGACATCGTGGTCACGACACTATAAAGCGGTGAAAATCGTAAAATCGTTTGTTCGAAAAAGCCAGCCAGTGGTGGAATGATCTGCGGTAAATTATTGATGATCAAAAAGATCGATCCGACGATCGTAAAAGGGACCGTAATGATCCCTGCTTGCATGATTGCGCGAATAAAGCGTAAATTCGCCAACTTATTCAAAGGCGGCATCAAACGCGTTTCTAAAAAGGTAAAAACACTTGTCATCGTTACTCCTCCAACGAAGGGATCGCCCCTTCTTCAATCAGCTTTTGATACCAATAAAAGCTGTCTTTTCTCACTCGTTTTTGTTCTTTTTCCTGTGCATCATTGCGATCCACGTAAATGAAGCCATACCGTTTTCGAATCCCCTCATGTACACTGATCAAATCAATGGCAGACCACGGACTGTATCCGATCAGATCCACCCCAGCATTGATCGCGGCTAAGCATTGGCTGATATGCTGCGACAAATAATCGATACGGTACGGATCATGAACCGTGCCATCTGCTTCTAGATGATCTTCTGCCCCTAAGCCGTTTTCGGTAATGATGATCGGCAAGTGGTAACGATCATAAAGAGTCTGCAACGTCGTTTTCAGCCCCAAGGGATCGATGGTCCAATTGAAGGCATTTTTCTTCAAGAACGTATTGGTGAACCCTTTGTAAAAACCACGCTCCATAATGTCTTCACTTTGCTGATCGCTGATACCGTTTTTCATATCCCCAGCTTCCGTTGGCTGCTCCACTGTCACTGTGGTGTAGAAGTTCATCGCGACAAAGTCAGGCAGAGCCCGTTTCATCAACGCCTCATCCTCAGGCCCAAAGTCAATCGTGAGCCCATTTTGGTTCAAATAATCTTGAAAGACCGTGTTGTAACGACCGAAGCAGGCAAAATCAAGGTAAGCCCAGTTCCGGACACTGTTGAAGTACAACGCTGCTTGGTTGTCTTCTGGTCGACTAGTCGCCGCATAGACCAACGAAATATTCGGCACCGGTCCGATTTTGCCATTTGGAACGATTTCATGACACGCTTCGAAGGCATATTTTTCAGCGATCATCAGGTGATGAAATTGCTGGTATTTTTCTGATAATGGAATCTTTTTCCCTAATATTTTTTGATCCACCAGCAGCATGATATTTGGTTCATTGATCGTCAGCCAGTGCGTCACTCGATCCCCATAGGCCGTAAACAGCGTTTTGGTATATGCGGTAAATGCCTCAACGGTGCTGCGTTTTGTCCAGCCGCCTTCGTCTTCCAATGCTTGCGGCAAGTCAAAATGGTTCAACGTCACAAAGGGCTGAATCCCGTGTTTCAGCAATTCATCAATGACATCGCTGTAATGATCCAATCCTTTTTGATTGACGGTACCGCGCCCTTCTGGAAAAATTCGCGACCAAGCGATCGAAAAGCGGAAAATTTTGATCCCCATTTCTGCTAACAAGGCGATATCCTCTTTGTACTGGTGGTAATGGTCGACAGCCACTGTAAAATCAGCGATCTCGTGGTTGTCTCTTGGACGAGTATCTTGGACACTCAGCCCCTTGCCGTCGGTTTGATATGCCCCTTCGGTTTGGTGCGCGGAAATCGATGCTCCCCATAAAAAATCGGTTGGAAATGTCTGTTTCATATCGTACTCCTTATCCTAAATAAGATGCGTTTGGCATCTTAGAATTATTGCTTGCATGGCAAAGACAATATTCTGAATTATCTCTTATTTTTCGCGGTAACGCAAAAAATAACTCCTGTCAAGTAAGACCCTTTTGAAGAGCTGCTACTTAGACACAAAAAAAGCAAAGTCCAGTTTCCTAGACTTTGCTTATGATTTAGAAGTAGCAGCTTATTTTTTTTCTGCTTTGTCTTCGTTCAATAGTGCTTTTCTTGAAAGGTTCACACGACCTTGTTTGTCGATTTCTGTAACCTTCACTAAGATTTCGTCGCCTTCTTTGACAACGTCTTCCACTTTGTTGACCCGTTCGTTCGCAAGTTGTGAAATATGAACTAAGCCGTCTTTGCCTTTGATCAAGTTGACAAACGCACCGAATTTTTCAATACGGACAACTTTCCCAAGGTACACTTCGCCAACTTTTACTTCTTTCGTCAATTCTTCAATGATCTTGATGGCTTTTTGGATCATTTCTGCATCAGCAGAAGCAATCGAAACTTTTCCGTCTTGATCGATATCGATTTTCACGCCAGTTTCATCAATGATGCCATTGATGGTGTCGCCGCCTTTACCGATTACATCTTTGATCTTCGCAGGATCGATTTGGATCATTTCGATCTTCGGTGCGTATTGGCTTAACTCTTCACGAGGAGCAGCCAATGTTGATGTCAATTCATTTAAGATTTCCATCCGTGCTTTTTTCGCTTGATCTAATGCTTCTGTCAAGATTTGTTCAGTGATTCCTTGGATCTTGATATCCATTTGTAACGCAGTGATCCCATCTTTGGTTCCAGCAACTTTAAAGTCCATATCGCCAAGGTGATCTTCTAAGCCTTGGATATCCGTTAAGATCGTGTAGTTTTCACCATCAGATACAAGTCCCATTGCGATACCTGCAACTGGTGCTTTGATTGGCACCCCTGCATCCATCAACGCTAAGGTTCCTGCACAAATACTTGCTTGAGAAGAAGAACCATTTGATTCTAATACTTCTGCAACTAGACGGATTGTGTAAGGGAAGTCTGTTTCATCAGGAATCACTTGTGCTAAAGCACGTTCGCCTAATGCACCATGACCGATTTCACGACGTCCTGGTGAGCCAGCACGACCAGTCGAACCAACAGAAAATTGAGGGAAGTTGTAATGGTGGATGAATCGTTTTGATTCTTCAACCCCTAATCCATCAATGATTTGGTGTTCACCTAAAGGTGCTAACGTACAAGCAGACAAGGCTTGGGTTTGTCCCCGAGTAAATAGACCAGAACCATGAACACGTGGCAATAAGCCAACTTCTGATGCCAATGGACGGATTTCGTCTAATTGACGGCCATCCGGACGAATCTTGTCGATGGTGATCAATTCGCGAACCACATCTTTTTCAAGATCTTCTGCGATTTGTTTCACTTCTTTCAAGAATTGTGCTTCCTCTTCATGTCCAGCAAATTTTTCTGCATATACTTCTTTCACTGTGTCTTTGACTTTATCGATCTCGTCTTCACGAGCCAATTTTTCTTCCGTCATAACAGCAGTTTTCATTGTTTGGTAGTAGCCGTCGAAAATTTCTTTTTTCAAGTCAGCATCTACTTGTAACAATTTGACTTCCATTTTTGGTTTGCCCACAGCTGCGACAACTTCTTCTTGGAAGGCAACCAATTCTTTGATAGCATCAAAACCAAATAATAACGCACCTAACATGTCTTCTTCAGAAACTTCTTTCGCTCCTGATTCAACCATGTTGATGGCTTTTTTCGTTCCAGCTACTGTCAATTCGATATCGGTTTGTTCTGCTTGTTCTACTGTTGGATTCAAGACATATTCGCCATTGACCCGACCGACATCGACACCAGCGATCGGTCCGTCAAACGGGATATCTGAAATAGATAACGCTAAAGAAGAACCTAACATTGCTGCCATTGCAGGCGTACAATCTTGTTCAACGCTCATTACGATGTTTGTAACTTGTACTTCATTACGGAAGCCTTCCGCAAACATTGGACGGATCGGACGGTCGATCAAGCGGGCAGTCAATGTTGCTTCCGTACTTGGACGTCCTTCACGTTTGATAAAGCCACCAGGTACTTTCCCTACGGCATACATTTTTTCTTCGTAATTGATCGTTAATGGGAAAAAGTCGGTATCTTTTGCTTCCTTAGATGCAACCGCTGCACTTAGGACAACCGTGTCGCCATAACGAACCAATACAGCTCCGTTTGCTTGCTTGGCTAATTGGCCAACTTCTACTTCTAATGGGCGGCCGCCCCAAGTTGTTTTGAATACTTGTTTTTCTGTCATGTTCTGCTCCTTTTCATCGGATCCCAGCAAGTCACTACTAAACAAATGAAAAAATCGGAATGTCGTTCCGCTGCTTTCATTTGGTTAGTAGGATGCTGCTTACAAGGACCCAAAATTCTTTTTGGCTGCGCTTTTTGATTCACCAGTCAAAAGGCCGCTATTTCGGTGTTTCACTTTTTAGATGGCTCGAGCTTACCTGTCAGACTGCATCAGCTGTTTTAGCCGACAATGCAGTCGCAGTGATTCCGCTGCTTGGTCACTACGCTCGCTGCTCTCGCCTAGTAGTTTTCATCATCTGCTCTGTGCGGCTTGCGCCGCCCAGTCGCAGTGATTCCGCTGCTTGGTCACTACGCTCGCTGCTCTCGCCTAGTACTATTCATCATCTGCTCTGTGCGGCTTGCGCCGCCCAGTCGCAGTGATTCATAGCAAAAAAGTGAGATTCGGGTTGAACCTCACTTTTCTTTGTTTGATTAACGACGTAATCCTAAAGCTTGGATTAATTCGCGGTAACGTTGTACGTCTTTTTGACGTAGGTAAGCTAATAAGTTACGACGATGTCCAACTTTTTTCATCAACCCACGGTATGAATGGTGGTCTTTTTTGTGCATACGTGCATGTTCGTTCAAATGGTTGATTTCTTCTGTTAAAACAGCGATTTGAACTTCTGGAGAACCAGTATCTCCTTCATGACGTGCAAATTTGTTGATGATTTCGTTTTTGCGTTCTTTTGAAATTGCCATGTTTTTCACCTCTTTTTCTTTTTCCCCTGCGACTGAGTAAAACGTTGGTGATTCGTTAAACCAAGTAACAGGTACTGTGCTTTTCACACGTAATTACTTTACTTGATTCTAAGTAAAAAAGCAAGTTTATCTACCTATTCTTTTCGTTTCTTTTGAAAGCTCCTCCAAAACTTATGTTATACTTAGGATACTACTCTATCTAAAGGAAGTGTAAGGATGAGCGTTCTTTCCCGAATCGAGAGCATGAAAAATGAATTATCGCTTTCTGAGAAGAAACTCTTCGCATTCATGGAGGCCAATCCTGAAAAAGTGCCGTCGATGACTGCGAGTCAATTAGCAGAAGCCACTGGGATCAGTGCACCAACCGTTGTACGTTTTGCGAAAAAAACCGGCTTTGCTAGTTTGACAGATTTAAAAATACAATTATCTGCCGAATCCGGCTTGCGCCACAATGCCAATGAGCATTTAGGCTATGCCGATGTTGAATTAAACGAGCCCTTTCATGCCATCACCTCAAAATTGAGCCACAATGCCCAGGTGACCATGAATGAGACGGCCCAATTATTAGAAGAACAGCTGATGTTGGCTGCCGCTGAACTGATCGCGACTCGTGAACGCATTTTTGTCTGCGGAATCGGTGCTTCCTCATTGATCGCACAAGATATCCAGCAAAAATGGACTCGTTTAGGCAAGATCGTCGTGTTTGAAAATGACTACAATCTCTTGTTGCCGCAACTTGTCAAAAACGAGAAAAAAAGTCTGGTCTGGGTCATTTCCAACAGTGGACACACGCCTGAGATGGTTCACTTAGCCGAAATCGCTAAAAATCTTGGCGTTCCGATCCTGTCACTCACCCGCTTTGGCAGCAACCCGTTGACGAAGTTGGCGGATGTTCCCCTGCAAGTGTCCCGTTCCAAAGAAGCCAACCAGCGGAGTGCCGCTACCAATTCAATCATCGCCCACCTATTAGCGGTCGATGTCCTTTTCTATGTCTTTTTAAGTAAAAATGAAAAGCTGGCACGCAATATCTACGCGTCACGCCAAGCCATCGCTGATTTTCGTGAGAAGTATTTGTAAAATGTTCATACCCAAAAGAAATCCGCAGGAATATGTTCCTGCGGTATTTTTGCTTCTAATCGGACACTTTGATCAATCAATGGCATTTCTAGCAGCTACTTCTGCCAACCAAAAACTGGACGCTTTAGGATAACGCTCGAAGTTATTCTTCAAATCTACTCGATAAAAACCATAGCGGTTTTTATAAGCGTTCAACCAGCTCCAGCAATCCATAAAGGTCCACATATGGTAGCCGAAACAAGGTGACCCATCTTTGATCGCGCGATGCAGCTGACACAAATGGTCTTCAACAAAGGTAATCCGATACGTATCATTGACTTGCCCCGTGGCATCCATGAACCGTTCTTCCTCTGACACCCCCATGCCATTTTCGGAAATAAACCATGGCATGTTTTGATAGTCATTCTTCAGACGCATCGCAATATCGTAGATCCCTTCTGGATAGATTTCCCAGCCACGATGAGGATTGATTTTTTTCTCTGGCCAATCGTACCCACGAAACAACTGACGCGGCTCAAAGGGATTGGATGCTCCATTCTGCGGAAGGGGCGCTTGGATCCGCAACGGTTGATAATAATTGCAACCGATAAAATCTACGGTATTTTCACGAAAAATTTCCGCATCTGCTGCCTCATATTCAGGGGTCAATTGATGCTCCTTGAACAAGCTCGTTAGTTTTTCAGGAAATTGTCCATAAACGACACAGTCCAAAAAACTGCGAATATACAAGAGGTCCGCCCATTCAGCGGCTTCTCGATCAGCCGCTTCTTGGCTTTTTGGATAAACAGGTGACAAATTCAAGATGATACAGATTTCTCCATCAGGAAGTGCGAGTTTACGAAACTCAGCAACCGCCTTCGCATGAGCTAGCAAAGTATGATAACCCACTTGGATCGCCCGCTTGAAATCACGCACTTGCGGCCAATGAGCATCTCCGTAATACCCACATTCAATATGCACCAATGGTTCATTAAAGGTCGCCCATTTTTTCACTAAATCGCCGAATTGTTCAAAAGCAGTTTTTGCATAAAATGCAAAATGGTCAACGGATTCCCTGGCTTCCCAGCCTCCTTTCTCCATCAGCCACCAAGGCATGTCAAAATGAAACAAATTAATGATCGGTTCGATGCCTTGATCCAGCATTTCCTGAAAATATGCCCGATAAAACTTTACTGCCGTCTGATTCAATGTTTTTCCGTCTGGTAATAAGCGGGTCCATGCAATCGATGTCCGATAGGAATTTAAGTTCATGGCCTTCATGTTTGCCACGTCTTCACGGTATTGATAGTAGGTATTTGAAGTGTCGCTTGGTCCGACACCATCGTAAAAGCGTGACGGCTCTAACTCAAACCATTTGTCCCATGTAGAGGGACTTTTGCCGTCAACAGCCGCAGCCCCCTCGGTTTGCGGTGCTGACGCGGCCGCTCCCCATAAAAAGTTTTTTGGAAAGTGAATCATTCTTTTGCTCCTTTCTGAGTTACCTGCCACGTACGGTCAGGGTTGGATCGTTGAAATAAAAATCGATACTGCTGACCTGCTGTTTCGACTTCCAGACAAAACGATGCAGTATCTTTCAAAGAAATTGCCAGCTGCTGCAATGATGCTTCATCGATCACGAGTTGAAAAGCTACTTGCCCTTGATTAGGCACCCATACTTTTTGAAAGCCACACAGGACTTTTTTCCTCGGCACATATGCTTTCGTGTACTCTTTTAGATAACATTGAATGACTTCTTTGCCAGAAACTGCAGAATGATTTTCGAGTGTGCCGCTAATGATAATGCCTTCACCTGCATATTCAGCCGAAACCGCGCTGCAAGTAAAAGAGGCATAACTAAGACCATAACCAAAAGAATATACTGGTGTGCCGTTTTGATCGAGGTAGTCTTTTTGAAACGCTGTGTTGCGATAATTATAACAGACTGGCAGCTGTCCAACCGTATCAGGAATAGAAACTGCTAATTTCCCACTAGGAACCGTTTCGCCAAAAAGAATCCGAGCAATCGCTTCCCCTCCATATTGGCCGGGATAGCCAGCGTAAAGCAGTCCATCGAATACTTCTTTCAAAGGGGCTAAGCAATGCGGTCGACCAGAAATCACGATCCCAATCAGCGGCTTTTTCCTCTTCTTCAACGCAAACAGTAAATCCAACTGGCATTGCGGCAAATCGAGGGTAGCTAAGTCAATGTTTTCTCCGCTGGTCATTTCCTGAGATCCCCTTAAGGCGGCGCCGTTCTTGTCAAAATCCGTTGTGAAATCACGGGCACTGGAGCCACCAATCGTCACTAAGATGACATCAGCGTCTTCTGCGATCTGACAAGCCCGCCGTCGTTGCGCCGTTGTTCCATTGGCGATTTCGCAGCCTTTTTCGTAGGCGAAATCCACTTGATGCGTATTTAATTTGGTCAACCCTTCCCAAAGAGTCATACACATTGCTTCCTCCTTAAATGGGGTATAATCCCCCAGCTGATGATACAGCTGTTTAACGTGAGGACCAATGACAGCAATTTTTTGTCGCGTTTTCTTCAAAGGCAAAATGCCATTGTTTTCTAGTAAGACGACGGATTCTTCTGCTAATTTTAAGGAAGCTTGTCGGGCCTTTTCTTGGTCTGGCAATGAAACGTGGGGCGTTGCTTCTTTAAACAAGCCAAGTTTTTCTTTCAAAAGAAGCACACGCCGGACCGCCTCGTCGATAACCGTTTCCGCAATCAATCCGTCAAGGACAGCTTCTTCCAATACAGGGAAAACTTCGTCCCATAAACTAACATCTACACCGCTGGTCAAGGATTTGGCGGCTGCTTGCGAGCGACTTCCCAGCCAGTCAGCAATCCGATCCAACCCACACCCATCAGCCATAACGATTCCCGCAAAGCCACTTTCTTCTCTTAAAACCTCTTGCAGCAAATACGTATTGGCATGGCAAGGAACGCCATTTAGATCATTGTATGCAGCCATACACCCCAAAGCCCCAGCAGCAATCCCCGCTTTCATTGGTGGCAGATGAATTTCACGGAATTCCCGATCACCGATCGCCACTGGTCCTGCATTGTGCCCCCCCATTCCTGCACCTTGGGCAGCAAAATGCTTCAACACCGCTAAAACGTTCTGTTTTTCTATCGTTGTTTTTGATCCTTGCAATCCTCTGACGGCCGCTTTGGTAAAGCTGCTGGTTAAAAATGGATCTTCACTGAAACATTCTTCAGTTCGTCCCCAACGCGGATCTCTAGCAATGTCCAATGCGGAAACTAAGCCGACATGGGCCCCTTTTGCTCGAATCTCTTGAGCAGTGATAGTTTGGGCCGCTTGATACAGGTCGGGATTCCAACTAGAACCGACACTAAAATTGACCGGAAATGTCGTGGCTTCCAAACCTTGGTGCCCGTGGGGACACTCTTCACTGAGAAAGGCTGGAATCCCCAACCGAGTGTGCTCCTGCAAATAAGTTTGAATCATAAGGGATAGCTCATAGGACTCCGCGGTCGTCAGGCCAGTTTGCTGATTTCTACCTGACCAAGGATCAGCCCGAAACACGCCGTAGATCCAGCCAAGACTGCCAAAACGAGCTACTTCTTTTTTAAAGGTTTCAGTCAACATAATTTTTCCGTTAGTTTTTTCATAGACTTCCCAACCATACAGACGCTGATTCAGCTGGCCGATTTTTTCTTTCAACGTCATTTGCCGTAAAAGTGTCTCAATCATATGCTTCTCCATTTCTATTTAGTCTTCTAAATAAAGCATGATGGTCTGGATTTCAAATGGCTGGAAATGGATTGTGATGCTTTGGGCATCCAGCGGCTCGATCGGCAGTTCAGCGACGGTTTCTTCCAAAAGATTCGTTAAAACCGCTTTTTTGATTCTTTTTTGGCAACGCAATTGACAGGCGGTGGTTTGATTATGATATTCATACAACCGCACGATCAGTGCCTCTTCATCTTCGGCTTTTTTCACCGTATCCAGCAAGACATTCTTTTGATCGACTGCTAGAAAAGCTTCTGCTGATAGTTGTGGCACACCTGGAACGGTTAGAATGGGAACATTCAATGCCAAAGCTTCTTCCATCGTTTGCGCGTCTTGCCAAGTTCCTTCGTGGGCGTACAAGGAGTAGGTAAACTCATGAAAGCCTTGATCCGCTTCTGGATACGGATCGATCGGCGATTTGATCAAAGAAAGCCCGATCTTTTGATAATCCGTATTGAACCCATATTTCGAATCTGTCAAAATACTAACCCCATAATTTCCTTCTGAGAGATCAACCCATTTTTGACCACAGCTCTCAAAACGCGCTTGGTCCCATGTCGTGTTTTGATGCACAGGTCGTTTTACCTGCCCAAACTGAATATCAAATGTCGCTTCCAATGTGTTGACATCAATCGGCAGCAATGCCTTCAGCAGCAATTGATGTTGCTGCCAATCAACCGCTGTTTCAAAATCGATTCTTCCGGTGCCATGATAAAAATGTAGCCACTGGGTAATAAAAGAATCTTCAAACTGACGTTTGATTTTCAAGGTATCACGAATCTCACCTTGCTCAACGACCTCAGCTGAGAGAACTTGCTTCACAGGATAAGGCTTCTTCTGGTAATAAATATCAATATCCCACGCATCATAATCCATCGGCAGATCTTCATAAGCCACTAACTGATTCAACCGCTCGCCTTTTGGTACGATCTCTCGTTGATGCCGTTTGTCAATTAAAGAGATGATGTCAAAGTGTTCGTCAAAAATCACTTTAAAATCCGCCGTTTCAAACGATTCCTCCAGCCGCATTGCCACTTGCTTTGATTGAGGCACAGCTGAGACAGGGGTCAATGTTTTGCAGCTCAAGCCAGCCATGGCAGGAATTTTGACTAAGAGCCGGTCATCATGGGTCCGCTGAGTCGAGTAAGCTTCTTTGACCCCTGTCTGATCGTCTAAATAGACCAGACCCGTCCGCTCTTGCCCTAGCGGATTAAAGACATGGCAAGTAGTAGCTTTGGGTGCTTGTGTTTCTGGAAGCAAAGCGTGGATCAGTTCGCAGCATTTATCAAAGAGCTGCCGATACTCTTGATCCGTCTGATCATAGACTTCTTTGATCGAGCTTCCCGGCAGAATATCGTGGAATTGATTAAACAGCAGCTGTTTCCAAAGTTGTTCTAATTCAGCTTGTGGATAGCGATTCATCCCACAGATACTATAAAGTTTTTCGATCGTCTGTAAGAAGAATTCTCCTTGACGATTGGCCTTTTTGTTTTTTCCGATGGAAGTCAGGGTCCCACGATGGTATTCAAAGTACAATTCGCCGTACCAGACCGGTCCTGGTTTTTCAGCAAAAGAATTTGCCAGTCGATCAAAAAAGCCCCTCACATGATTGCCAGTGATCGTCGGCATATCTGGCAATGTCTTTTGCAGCCGTTTTTGAACTTCCAACATCTCTTTCGTCGGGCCTCCGCCACCGTCACCATACCCATAGGCAATCAAAATTTCGTCGTGCTGATCTTTTTGCTGATAACGTTCAAAACTCCCCTTAATCGTATAAGGATCTAGCAATCCATTATACGTCGTATAATAATCTCTTGGACTGTATCCTTCACTGATGGTTGTAATAAAATGCGTCAAAACGCGACTTCCATCAATTCCTTGCCAATAGAAGGAATCATATGGAATTTGATTAAATTGGTTCCATGACAGCTTCGTCGTCATAAAGTATGGCGTGTTTGTTTTGCGTAAAATTTGCGGCAAGGCGGCTGAATAACCGAAGACATCCGGTAGCCATAAGATGCGGCTATCGACTTGAAATTCCTCTTTCATAAACCGTTTGCCATAAAGGATCTGACGAACCAGTGATTCTCCTGAAGTCAAATTGCAATCGGCTTCCACCCACATCGCCCCGTCAACTTCCCATCTTCCTTCTCGAACTTTTTCTTTGATTGCAGCGTAAAGTTCAGGATAATGGGTTTTCATGGAGAGATACAGTTGTGGTTGGCTTTGAAAAAACGTGTAATCTGAATACTCCTCCATCAATTTCAAGACCGTCTGGAAACTGCGCTCGCCTTTTTCAATTGCTTGCTGCGCCGTCCAAAGCCACGCCAGATCGATGTGGGTATGGCCGACAGCCGTCACCTTTTGTTTTGGTGTATGCGCTGGTAGGTAACACGATGAAAGCAGCTGCTTTGCTTTTGTGAGACTTTCATAGAATGCCGTTGAGTAGGGGGTACGAAAATCCAAGACATTGGCGACTTGACCAAGGACTTGTTGATAAAATGCTTCGTCACCGCCAAACGCACGAATGGCACGCCAACTATCAAACAGCGTATAAAAATCATACCAGATATCATTAACTGCAGGATCCAACGCCAATAAATTGACCTGCAGCGGGAATGGTTTGTCGGATCGGCCTGAGAACAGATCGATCTTCAGATTGACTTCTTTTTGTAGAAATTGTTTTGTCAATGTAATTTCTCGATGATTGACATCGATGGCTTGGACATAGGTATCGTCCAAATAGATTTTTATTTGGGGATTGGTGGTATTGTCCCACTCTGAAAGGCTTGAGTACACTTGCAGGACACAAAGATTTTCCAACCAGTCAGCGGGAACTTGAAGGCTACCTTGCAATTGGTAATAGGCATTTTTTTCTCCAAAATAAGTCCCTTGCTCATACGGTACCCAAGTCTCTCGTTTTAAATAAAGTGGGGCTACCGGTTGCTGATGGCGTACGCGGTATTGTTTTAATTTGTATAAAATTTTTCGAATGCGTTCAAACTCATAAGGCTGCATAACTCTCATTTTTCTTTGGACTCCTCTAGCAGATTTTTGAAAAAAACGGGTTGAGATTGATCGTCTCGGCCCGTTTTCCACTTATCACTTTATTTAGTTTGCTTTCCAACGGTCATAAGCCGCTTGGTAGACTTCGACGTATTCGTCAATGCCCATTGCTTCGATCGTTTTCACATAGTCGTCCCAATTATCTAACGGTTCGACACCTGTGATAAACTTGGCTTCCATTTGTTCTACATAAGTTGTCAAATCAGTGGCAGTTGCTGCTACCTTATCGTTTTCTTCAATCGTTAAATACAGTAGCGGAAATGGTACTTCAGCGATGTCTTCCATCTTCTCAGCTGTTTCTTTGGCAACCCAATCGTTGAAACGAGTATCCGGTTCTTCATTCGCCGTTTTACGGATATGGTATTCGCCGGTTGTATCGATAACAAGGTTTGGCGTTGTCAATCCGTATGCTGGTGTGATCTTGCCACGTTCGTCTTCGGTATTGTTAGTATCGATACCGTCTGCATAGACACGAACTTTTTCACCGTCCGCATTTTCTTGGTACTCCCATAAAAACCCTTCTGGTCCTTGTTCGATATATTTTGAGCCTTCTTCTGAATAGAAGTAATCCACCCAGCGCATAGAAGCTTCTGGAGAAGGATTGACATTGGTCAAAGCAAAGGTCCCTCGTGAAATTCTTGGACTACCGGGAATCTTAGCTTCTGGAGCCCATTCAGAAGTCACTGGTTGGAACATTGGATCATTCATAGCCTCTTCCTCACTGCGACCAGTAGTAAAGAAGCTGAAATAGTCGGCAAAAAGCCCAAGTTGATTGTTTTCACCCTTCGCTTTTTTCTGTTCATCTGACTGTCCATAAACTTCTTTATCCAGCAAGCCTTCATCGTACAATGTATTCATATATTCCAAGAATGCTTTGTAGTTTTCTGAAGTCGGTGTGTAGGAGACCACATCATCATCCACTTGGATGCCGCGGGTCCGTAAGCCAAAGGCAGCCATCAACCAAACTCTTGTCGAGTTCATATCAACATCCGTCAATGGGATCTCGTCTGCTTGACCATTGCCGTTAGGGTCTTCGTTTTTAAAACGTGTCAGAAGCTCTTGCAATTCGTCTGTGGTTTTTGGCAGTTCAGATACACCTAAATTATCGAGCCACGTGCCGTTGTACCACATCGGACCTTGCCACCAAATCGATGTCGCATTCCGTGAGATCATCGGCAGAGAGTAGATGTGCCCATCCGGCGTTGTGATCGACTTCAAGATTGAGGGATCTTCTTGCGTCAGTGCATACAGGTTTGGCATGATTTCCGGCGTGATATACTCCTCTAAGGGAAGCAAGATCCCTTGTGAACCGTAATCGATCTCCATCGAAGCAGTCAATGCTTGCGAACCAGCACCGTAAACGATATCCGGTAAATCTCCAGAAGCAAAGGCTAAGTTCAGTTTCGTACTAAAGTCAGCGGATGGCGGTGTCGTATAGGTCAGTTTGATGCCAGTTTTTTCCTGATAATCCTGTAATGTCGGCATGTCTTCCCATTCCGCCAACCCTACACCAGGTGCCATGATATTCAGTGTCAGTTCTTCCCCTTCTTTGATGATCGGAAACTGACTGTCATGATTGATGGCCACTTCTTTCTTTTCCCCAGTACCTTCATCTGAAGAATTACCGCACGCACCTAAGACGAGCATACTGCACAAAGCAACACCTGCTATTCCTAAAAGTTTCTTTTTTACTCTCATTTTCTTCCTCCTTTAAGTTTTTTATCCTTTAATTGAACCAACCATCATGCCCTTGACAAAATACTTTTGTAAGAACGGATAGACGATAATTACCGGTAATGAAGAAACGATCATGACGCCGTACTTGATGACTTGAGCAAGTTGTTGTTTGCTATATAGCATATTCGCCATTTCTGAAGTCACATTATTGACGGTATTTGATGACATATCTTGAAGAATCAATATTTCTCTTAAAATCATTTGTAACGGATACATTGATCGATCAGAAAGATAGATCAATGCGCTAAAAAAGCTGTTCCAATGTCCGACGCCATAGAACAAAGCCATTACCGCAATGATCGGCGTTGATAGTGGTAAAACGATCTGCATGAATAGCCGAAAATCAGAACAACCATCCACAATTGCTGCTTCTTCCATCTCCCGTGGAATCGTGGATTGAAAAAATGTTCGCGTGACAACAACATTGTAAACCGAGACGGCTCCTGGAATCACTAGTGCCCAGACAGTATTCAGCATGCCTAAGCTGCGAATCAACAAGTAGCTGGGAATCAAGCCACCGGACAAGAACATGGTGACCAGCATAAAATTAGTGAAGGCGCGTCGCCCATAAAAATCCTCTCGTGATAAGGCGTAGGCGCAAGGTAAGGTCACTAAGAGATTGATCGATGTCCCTAAAACCGTATAATAAATCGTGTTCAAATAGCCACGCCAGATACTGCTATTGCCTAGTAGTGTTCGATAGCCTTCAAAGGTGATCCCTTTTGGCAAAAGCCACATTTCACCAGAGTTTACCAGATGCGGATTTGAGATTGAAGCACTGATGATATAAATCAGTGGATACAAAACGATCAGCAAAGAAATTGCTAAAAACACATAAACAAAGATCAAAAAGATTTTATCAGCACGGGTATCTTTTATTAAAGACGTTGTTTTCACTTTTGGTCCTCCCTTCTACAATAAACTAGAGTTGCTTAAACGTTTGGCGATATGATTGACTACGATCAACAAGACTGAATTGATCAATGAGTTAAATAAGCCGACTGCCGCAGCAAAACTGTACTGCGCATCTAACAGCCCTTGCTGGTAAACAAAGGTCGCAATCACATTCGAGGATTGCATATTCAAAGGATTCTGCATCAAGATGATTTTTTCAAACCCAACTGACATCAAGCTGCCGAAGCTCATGATCAATAAGATCACCATCGTGGGCATGATCGTTGGAATATTGATATACCAAACGCGTTGCAGACGAGAAGCGCCATCGATCGTTGCCGCTTCGTGCAGTTGCGTATCAACTCCAGATAGGGCTGCCAGATAAATCACAGACCCCCATCCCGTTCCTTGCCAAACGCCCGACAGTACATAAATCGTTTTAAACCAGCGGGGATTGGTCATAAAGCTGATCCGCTCGAAACCCAAAAATTCTAATAGGTGATTGATGATCCCTGTTGAGGGAGATAAAAAAGCAATGACCATACCAACCATGACCACCACAGCAATAAAGTTTGGAGCATACGTGACTGTTTGGGTAATTTTTTTAAACGGGCCGTCTTTGATCTCATTCAAAGCCAATGCCAGGATGATCGGCAGCGGAAAACCGACAACCAATGAATAGATACTGATTCCTAAAGTATTTTTGATGAGTTCCCAAAAATAATAGGAATCGAAGAAACGTTGAAAATGTTTAAACCCAACCCAAGGACTGCCCATAATCCCTAATGAAGGCATATAATCCTTGAATGCAATAATGATTCCATACATCGGTCCATACGAGAAAATCAAAATAATCAAAAACGCTGGCAACACAAACAAGTACAATTGCCGATTTTTCTTGATCTTCATTTTTATATTTTGTTTCTTTGTTTTAGGTACTGAAACGGTTTGTCTGATTGGCGCTGTTTCCATTCTTCCTCCTCCTTGCTTGGTGTTAGCCTTATCATGAATTGTATTCGCTTTCAAATCAATGTGTATTTTTTTCCCTATGTGTCGAAACGCGAATCCCAACTGCCCCAACGTTCGGGTGACTGATATCCGACCATAAGAGATACGGCTCATCCGCATTTTTATAGACTGGTAACGGTTTTTTAGTGGCTAGATCAATTAGCTCGTCTTCTTCAGTTGCTCCGATCTCTGTTAAAGGAATCTGTTCGCAAGCGACTGCAGCGATACTGCGAAATGCAAAATGAGCCTTGCCGTCTTTTTGATAGGTCAAATACCATTCATTTTTCCAAGCTGTTGGTCTTGCCCGCGTTTCATAGATGCCTTCACCATATAGCGCCAACCAATGGCCGATTTCTTCTAAGCGTTGGGTCTCTTCGAATGTAAATTCGCCATCAGGTGTTGGTCCGACGCCTAAAATCAAATTCCCCCCTTTACTGACTACATCAATCAAGGTTTCCAGCAGTTCTTGGCTGCTCTTAAAAGTATCATTCGGCACATAGCCCCAATCATTTCCAATCGGGATATTGCTTTCCCAAACTTTTTTAGGAATTTCCGCTAATGCAGGAATTTTGCGTTCTGGTGTCACATAATTTTCATGACGGCCCCCCATCATCCGATCAACGATGATCAATTCCGGCTGTTTCTCACGCGCAATCTCAGCTAAACGATCCATTTGTAGGTCTTCTTTGCCTTGTCCGCACCAACCGGCATCTAACCAAAGAAAATCGACTTTTCCGTAATTGGAGGTAATCTCCGCAATCTGGCGATGCACAAACGACACATAGCGTGCCCAAATTTCTGGATGAAGATGGGTATCGTAACTGGCATGACGGCCTTTGACGGTATCATCATCCAACCAGTAAAAAGGAGAATACCAGTCAGCTTTAGAATAATAGGCTCCTGTGGCGATCCCTGCTTCTCGAAATGCCGTAAACACTTCTTGCAATATGTCGCGTTTAAAGGGACTTAATTTCCCGCCGATTTTAAACTCTGATTCCATTGTATTGAACATCGAAAACCCATCATGATGCTTTGTTGTGAATAAACAGTACTTAAACCCTGCATCCTTACAGATTTTTGCCCATTTGCGGGTATCCAGCTTCTTCGGTTCAAACTGATTGATCAACTGCCAATAATCCAAACGCAGTGCTTCGATGGTTTCTCGATAAGGGTGGTTTTCTCTAGCCCATTCATCTTTTTCAGATAATTGCCAAGACTCAACGATCCCCGCTTCGGCATACAGCCCATAATGGAAGATCACTCCGAATTTCAGGTCTTGAAACCATTCCAGACGTTGCTTGAGCATTTCTGTTTCTGGGACTAGTTCTTCTTGAACGTTCCCTTTGGCTTCTTCAATATCACCGCGAATCTTTGTCATTCATTTGCACTCCTTTCTTTGTTCTAAATGTAAGCGAAAAAAATGTCCTATAACAATATGTAAGTTTTTTCGCTATGTTAAAACGAACAACTTCGTCTATAAAAGGTGCAAGGAATAAAGCTTGATTTCGATGAACGTTTTTGGAGAAATGTAGCGTTTCAAATACATTTGCTGTGTTTTTCTTGTTTTCGATGTGTGATTTTTCCATTTACTCCCACTGGCTATATATCAATGATACGATTAGAACAACAAATAAAGCGGATACAACAAAACTTGTATCCGTAAGAAAGTGAGGGGCTTATGAAACAAACGAATGGTATTTATCATGTTTCCTATCAAGTCGGCGATTGGTTACTTCATTGCCTGAAGTTGCAGTTACTCTGGTTTTATTGGGTATTTCGATACGGGATATTTTTAGGTATTTTTCCTGCCACCGCTACGATTATCCAAGCTTTTTTCGATAGCTTCCAAAAAAAGGAACGACCAGCGTCTTTGAAGACTTGGTTCAAAACTATCGTGAAAAAAAATTTCCGTCGTGCCAATCAATTAGGCGCCATGCAAGCGGGTTTGTTGTTGTTCTTATGGTTGGAATTACGTATCTCTAGTACTTTTATCCAAAATAGCTTGATTCACTTTTTTTTGCTGCTGCTATTTATCAGTGCCCTTTTGATCAGCTTGTACCTTCTGCCGGTCTATTTGCGTTATGATTTGACGCTTCTTCACTATTTTAAACAAGCAATATTACTAATGGTTATCAGTGTTCCCCAAACAATTGCGATGATTTTGGGAATCTTAGTGACTACTATCATTTTGACTTTTTTGCCAATCTTATTAGTCATCGGCTTTGTTCCCTTTTTCCTATTCCCCAGTAGCTGGTTCTCTTTTCAAGCGATTCAGCGCTCGGAATCACTGATGAAAGAAGGACGCTCGTGATGAAGGACATTTTTATCCAAAGTAATGAAAACCTCGATGATTTTTTTAGTCACGCACTGCAAGAACTAGAATTGAGGGAAACGCCGAATGGCCATCCCTTGCGCTTGATTCATCGACCCGGTTCCCTGAAAATTTGCCACGGCCCACTAGAAACGATCATTTACTATCAAGAAAAAGCGCATTTGTTTCGGGCATTAACTTTATGGGTGCATGAAGATCGCCCAGTCTATGTCTTAGAAGAACAGCCGCATTTTGAAGCAATTGGACCAATGATCGATCTGTCCCGCAATGCGGTGATGACCGTCAAAAAGCTGGAACGGTTCATTTTATTAACAAGTAAGATGGGCCTCAATCGCCTCATGCTCTATATGGAAGATACTTATGAAATTCCTGAGTACCCTTATTTCGGACATTTGCGCGGTCGTTATACCCAAGTAGAATTAAAGGCTCTAGATACCTATGCCCAAGCCGTAGGAGTAACTTTGATTCCAGCGATTCAAACATTGGCACATTTGACGAATCCTTTAAAGTGGCAGTTCGCTGGAAATATTCGGGACACAGAAGATATTCTACTGGTGGGAGAAGAAGAAACGTATACTTTTTTGGAAGCAGCGATCCGTTCGATCCGTTCGTGTTTTGCAACTGATCAACTGCACATCGGTATGGATGAAGCACACCAATTGGGGAAAGGAAAGTATTTAGAAATACACGGGTTACAAGACCGGTTCACGATTATGGCCGCACACCTAAAGCAGGTAGCTGCGCTTTGTCGAAACATAGGTTTTGAGCCGATGATGTGGAGCGATATGTTTTTTAGAATCGGTGCGCCTACGGGTGATTACTACGATTCAGACGTGTGTTTTCCGACAGAATTATTTGCTGACCTTCCTGCGGTCAAAATGGTTTACTGGGATTATTATCATCATGATCATGCCTCTTATCAGCGAATGTTTGCGAAACACCGGGAATTAAAACAGCCGATCGTCTTTGCTGGAGGTATCTGGACGTGGAACGGTTTGGCGCCGAACTACGGCAAAAGTTTCGCCACTATGCGTCACGCCTTGCAAGCCGCCAAAGAAAACGATGTCCAAGAAGTCTATGCCACACTTTGGGGCGACGATGGAGCTGAAACACCAGTGATTGCTGCGCTACTAGGTTTGCAATATTTCAGTGAAGCGCAGTTTGGAAACGACCTTTCGTTAGAGAATTTAACTAAAAAATTTCAGCTTTTTCACCAGTCAATAGCCAACGACTTTTTACTGCTTGATCGCTTTGATCAAACTGCAGGTGTGCAAAAAAACAATCCTCACGGAGAAAACCCCAGCAAGCTGTTGCTCTACCAAGACTTGCTGTATGGCTTGTATCAAGAAAATTTAACTGATCTTTCTTTAGCATCCCACTATCAAACATTGGCTCAAGAGTTGGCTGCTGTGAAAGCAACACGGGACACACAAACGATGTTTGCCTTTTATCAGCAGCTGGCTGATGTTTTGGCACAAAAAGCCTGTATTACCAACCAGATCACCAGTGCCTATAAAAGCAAGGATCGCACCGGACTGCACCAAGCAGTAGATGCGCTCAGTGTCTATAAATCCGCCTTGCAATCCCTTTATGAAGCCCATCGTCAAGTCTGGTTTGACTGGAATCGACCTTTCGGTTTTGAAATTATCGATCTGCGATACGGCGCCTTGCTGATGCGCTGCGACACGACACTTTGGCGGCTTACTGCCTTCTTGGACGGGGAGCTCGATACGTTGGAAGAATTGACTCAACCGTCCTTACCAATGGTGACCCCTTTCAGCGGCAGTACTTCTGTGGGTCGCAATTTATTTCATGGAATCTATAGTGCGGGGAAAATTTCTGATGTTTAAAAGAAGGAGTGAGAACTTATGAAAACATCCTTGCTGCGCCGAACCGTCATCGTGAGTCTGCTGGCTATTGTTAGCCTATTCTTTCTCTATTTTCTAACAACCGGTTCTTCTGCTCCAGTTCATGCCCAACCTTCAGAAAAACTGGAGATGACAGGCAATATTACAAATCAAGCAGCGGCGGAGGCGTGTTTGGCAGTGCTGAAAGAAAATTTACAAGCAGCCTCTGACCAAGACGCGACAGCCTATGCCGCAACGCTAGTGGCAGCGGCACGAGCAGAGACGACCCAAGAATTAGCTGATTTTTTTGCAGAAGAACAGCTGCAGCACACGCTGCTTTCTTTTGAAGTTGTTAAACAAGAGACAGGATCCATGCTGGTCGCGGCTCAACAGAAAACGATCAGCCCAAAAGACTCTTCTTACCGTGACCACATCACAGAGGCTTACCATACCTTTGTCAAGGAAGCAGATGGCTGGAAAATTCAAGAAACAGTCATGACGAATACAGAATTTCTTTAAGTGATTGAAAAAGGAGTTATTTTTAATGAGAACGTATAAAAATTGGCCTGCCGACTACCCTGATCCAAACTGGTTCCTCCATGATCGGTTTGGCTTATTCATCCATTTCGGCCTATTCAGTATTGGCGCTCGACACGAATGGTTTATGACGACAGAAAAAATTGAACCCACCACCTATCGCGAGAACTATTTTTCTCAGTTTGATCCTGATCTTTTCAATGCAGAGGAATGGGCTCAAACCGCAAAGAAGGCCGGTTTTCAATACATGGTCTTCACGACGAAACATCATGAAGGCTTTGCCCTTTGGGATACCGCTCTCAGCGAATACAAAGTGACCAATACCCCCTTCAAGCGTGACCTCTTAGCAGAACTGCTGCCGGCATTTCGTAAGGTCGGCATTAAGATTGGGCTGTATCATTCGCTGATCGATTGGTATCATCCAGATTTCACGCTCGACGGCCTGCATCCGCAACGAGAGACTATTCAAGCCCGTCAGACGAATAACCAGCGTGACATGCGCCGCTATCAAGATTTTTTAGCTGGTCAAGTCACTGAACTACTGACTAACTATGGAACCATCGATTATATGTGGTTTGATTTTCCATATAGTCATCGAGATTGGGGATGGTCTAAAGGCAAAGGTGCCGCCGATTGGGATAGTAAGCGGATCGAAAAAATTTGTCGAAACCTGCAGCCGAACATGCTGCTGAATGACCGTCTGGATTTGGGCCGAGGGATTACCACCCCTGAGCAATTCCAACCAGACAAACCATTAGAAGCGGATGGATTGCCTTTGATATGGGAAGCGTGCCAAACGATGTACGAAACGTGGGGCTATGATCGTGATGCTCAGCACTGGAAATCCAGTGAAATGATGACCAAAATGCTGATTGACACAGTGGCAAAAGATGGGAACTTTCTTTTAAATATCGGCCCAAATGCTCGTGGAGAAATCAGCTTACCAACTCGCAGCCATTTAGAAGCCATCGGTTCATGGATGCATTATCATCAACAAGCGATTATCGGCTGTGGTGCCAGCTCTTTTCAACCGCCTATTGACAGTCGTTACACCCAAAACGGGAATAAACTTTACTTGCACCTCTTTTCTTATCCATACAAATCCTTGCATCTTCCAGGGCTTGCAGGACGCGTAAAGCATATCCGTTTCTTACATGATGGCTCCGAATTGTTTTACCGAGGATTTGATCCCGAGGAAGTTCTCACTTCAACGGAAGCCATCATCAACAAAGAGGACCTTGTTCTCAGCTTACCCGTCTGCCCACCAGATGTGTTGGTACCAGTGGTCGAGATCACTTTAAGAGAAATGTAAGCACCCGTTGCACTGTCCTAAATGAAGAATTTATTTATACAAAGACGTTGCCCTTACTTTCTTTACAAAAAAATGACTAGAAGCGGATCGCTTTTAGTCATTTTTTATGGCTATTTGTTCAAGAACTCCCGCAAATTTGCCTATACGAAAGTAGCCAACCAGCTTGTTGAACAGGTGATGAGAACATGCAGACGAGTTGCGTGCTTAATCCATCCTTAACGGTACTTACCACAGGAGGTTCAAAGTTCCTTAGACAAATAAAGAACAAGATCGTCATTGTTGCAGCAAGGCGCATTCATCGCACAATTCTGATTATTGAACCAAACACCAGATCCATCTGGAATATAGCCTTGTTTTACATACAGTCTCTGGGCCGATCCATAACCATTATGCAGGCCTACCCCCAATGTCACCACGGCAGCTATTTCTCGTGCCTTTTCTTCGGCTGCTTTTAAAAGCTGACTGCCTACCCCTTGATTTTGATAGGATTCAAAAATATTAAAATCCACAATTTCTGGATACAAGCCTTTAAATGGTCCGTGCTTTGCTAGAGGGACCAAGGTCAAATACCCGGCAGTTTTGTTGTTTATTTTGGCAAGCAAAACGCATCTCTCCCCCGCTTCTTGCTCGTTTAAATAATCAATCAAGAGCTGCTGGCGAGAAGGCCACCCTTGCTTTAAAAACATTTGATCCATTTCAAGGATATCCTTTCTCTTCAACGGTTGAATGTCTAAGACCACTTATTTGCTCCTTTTCTCCCCCTCACTCGGGGCTATGTTCATTCTATACAGTGTGCCGCTGGCATTGATTTGCCTTATCGTTAAACTTATTCATCATAAAAAAATAATAGGGATTATCAGGGATTGCTGCTTCACCCAATTCCTCTAGCAATCAGCTGAATGTCGCTTCCCACCCATCATAGAGCTTTTGAACTGTCTCTTTTGGCCGATTGGGTTCATTATAAACTTTTTGGCTAATGGCCGCTTGGAGCCAAAAAATCGCTTGGATCACTTCACGACTAGTCTGGGCCTCAGGTACATCCGCCCAGACGGATAAAGCGATCGCCTGTGTTTGGGCAAGCTGTTCCTGTGCAACTTGTTGTCCATTGGCAAACGTCGTCAACTGGAATTCATTGCTGATTTTTTCGTAGGTTGGATAAGTATAGCCTGCCGCTTCTCCTAAGACATAATAGAAAAAATTATCATTGTGATTGATCATGGTATAGCCTTTTTCAAAAAAGACATCTGCCGGCGCCATATTCTGGTTCCAACGGGTCCAATAGGAGATTTGGCAATTCTCTGTCAACGTTGTCTGCTCTTGGCGATTCAAGCGGTAAAACCCATCATTCCAAACCCGCACAACAAAGCCGAGACTTTCAACAAAGGCCGCCAGCTCATTGACGTAATCAATAAAGACTTCGATTCCGCTAGCTTTTTCCCCATAGCGCTCGCGGGCTGCTTCGACCATTTGCGGAAAGTTTTCTAAATGATCAAAATCAATAAACTCATCGGCACCAATATGAAAATAGGTGCTGTCTTCAAACAGTTGCGCATATTCCCGATAAACTTCCTGAATAAAAGCCACCGCTTCTGAATCCAAAATGTTCAGTGCTCGAGCATCACGCGTGCCATCGGCTGTCGGTAATTGCCACTCGGGCTTTTGAGCCAATACTTGCCGCAAATGACCAGGAGAATCAAAATCAGGGATAATGGCAATTGAATGGTTTTGAGCATACGCAATCAATTCACGAATTTCCTGCTTGGTCAAATATTCTTCCGAAACGATTTCTGGAAATTGCTGGGATTCAATCCGAAAGCCTTCGTTTTCCGAAAAATGAAGCTGCAGATGCGTAAATTGGAAGCAAGCCATACTGCGGACGATTGCTTTCAAATCAGTTAGAGAATAAAATTTACGCCCGATATCGATCATCAGACAGCGTTCTTTAAGCGCTGCTAGATAGCTTTTCTGTGCTAATTGACCTGTCGCTTGATCTCGGCCATATTTGGTTAACGCGTAAAAGACGTGTTCTGGCGAGGACACACTGATTGTTTGGGTTTCAAATCGAAAATCAGCATCCAGCTGCGGATCGACCACTATTTGCGGGAGCGGTTCCTTCGCCGACTGCCAACCTATCTCCTCAAAAAAGACGGCAGCTCGTTGCTGAGCTTCTTTCAAATCAACTGGTTTATTCATCTCATTCTTCCTCTTACTTTCAATAATTTACGTTCAATAATTTCTCATTTTTTGGTTCATTTCACGGTATTGCCCTGGGGTCACACCCACTATTTTTCGGAACTTTCTCGTATAGTTGGAAACATCATAATACCCATTGTTACGAATAATTTCTTTGATTGGCAAATCTGTTTCAATCAGTTCTTCTTTGATTTTTTTCAGCCGTAATTCTTGAATATATTTGGAGAAGGTTTTGCCACTTTCTTTTTTTACAAAACGGCTGACATAAGAGACAGATACACCTACTTCCTCTGCCACCGATTCTAGCGATAGCTGAGAGGAATGATAATTTTCTTGAATAAAACTGAAGATTTTCTCATTCATTTCCGACTCGTCATCCAGCGGCTGTTTCTGCACCTTTGTACAAATTTGCTGGGCAATCGTTAACAAGGCCGTCTGCAATTGGTTCAAGCTGTTGAAATCGGCACTTTCAGAAGCAGTATGCAGTACCTCTGCCCCCACCAATTCACCGCCGACTTGCGCGATCGTATTCAACAAGTAGTAGCCGTACATTTTTTGGACACGAGGAGAAGTCTGTTTGCTCTCGCCTTCTTCAATCAAACGTTGGATCGTTTCACTGGCAATTTCAATATTTCCTTGATTCAAGGCTTGGATCAATTTTAATTTTTGATTGTCTGGATAATTGATCGGTAAATGTTTGGTCTCTTGGGAAAGCTCCGCATAGTAGCTGATTTGCTTCCCTTGACTTCCTTGATTTTCCAGTGCCGCCAATCCTTCGATATACGATTCATTAATAGCCGTTAGTTGATCCACCGTCATCCCGACACCCATTGCGGGTGTTAGGGAGATCGCTTGGGTAATTTTTTCCGCGATAGCATCTACAATTTCTTTTTGTTCTTTGCCATCAACAAAGCCAACGGTCAATGCCAGCATTTCTGTGGACAAAATTTCAGTGGCATATGCCGTATAATCAGCTTCTTTGATTTCTTCGATATAATCAATTAAAAATTTCTTATCCCCTTGCTTGGCTTTGGTATCAACAGTTTTCGTATCAATGGCGATCACAAAATAATTCGACTTAGGAAAACAAACATGGACAGCTTCCAAAAGCAGAGCCAATTCTTGTTCTGAACGGAAACGTCCACTCATTAATTTGCGCAATACTTGTTCTCTCGCATGGGGTGTTTGTAAACGAACTTCCTGATGCAGTTCTTGGTGCTCAACCAAAAATGCCGCTAGCGTATTATGGACATCATCCATCGAATGAAGAGTCATTTTTGGATCACGATGAAACTCCTGAACCAGATTTTCTATTTTGCGAATCGGTCGATAACTGCGTAAACCAAGCATCACGACTGCGGTGATACCCGTAAACAATATGGCGATAAATACTAGGACGAACTGTTCTTGCACACGGTTGACTGAAGCCAATGCTTGATTTGGATTGGCGACAGCTACGACCGAAATATTCAATTCTTTGTTGGCAATCGCTTGAACAAAATACGTCGATTGTTCAAACCGCATTCGTCCTGTTTGAATGCCTTTTTTCATTCGCTCAGGATGATTTAAAAAGCGTGCTAACTCATCATTGGTGGTACTGGCTAATAACTGATACTCATCATTGATGATATAGGTATTGCTGAGCCCATCACTATTGCTTAAATCAAGGATTCTCTTCAAATTGTTTTCTTTGATTTCGTAGATTGCTGCGCCGTAAACGGTCATTTCTTCACTTTGAATTGGAACGATATAAAAGAAACGCGAATATCGCTGTTCTCCACCAGCACCTTCCAATGTCAGTAACGTCGGCGCTGGAGAGTCCAATTGTGCGACCAATTGAACTTGGTCCATATCGTTTTTTGGCAGTACCTTATTCAAGAATGTGTCGACTGACAGTGAGCCAACGGTTGAATAAAGGGTCGCCGGAGCTTCTTTATAATATAAATAGACTTCTTCGACTAGATCGTTAGTGATTTTATATGTCTGCATCGCTTCTTTTGCTTCTTTAGTCAAGTAAGGATGCTGTAGGTATTTCAATGAAACAACATGATCATTGGTCATTTTTTGGGTCAGATAATTCAATTGAATAAATGTATTTTCTAATGAATATTTCAATTGGATCAATTGATTTCTGGCCGTCAGCAGTACTTGTTCATTGATACTTTTGACAGAGGTATCATACCAAATCCATGACACGGCTAAAAAAGGCACTAAAAACACGATTAAATAAGAGCTGATGGCACGAATGATTCCCCTAAATAGTTTTTGACGATTCTGTTCCGTGTACTTTCTCACTTGCATCACCTATTCTCTGTTATTTCAAAAGCTCAAAAACGCTTTCATTTATCGGTACTTATTTAGGAGAAAAGAATGTATGATACTCTAATAAAATACGCTTTATTTTAATAAAAAACAATGCTTTTTTACAAGTTAGCTATCAGGCTTGTATTTTCTTAACCAGTTATAACAAGCGCCTAATAAATTTGATTCATTGCCAAAACGACAGGCACAAATGTTTGGCACGATAACAGTACTTGGAATCTGTTCAGCAATCACAGCCAATCGTGCGTTTACTTGAGGGATCAAGAAACGGCTAGCACTGATTCCACCACCAATCAAGATAATTTCCGGATCAATCATGTACTGTAGGCTATAGCAAGCTGCCGCCAGCTTATCGACAAAATCAGCGACCATTGGCAGACATCGCGGATCTTGTTCTTGAACCAGTGTATCAATGCGCTGCCCATTGATTGTGGGATCTCCGATACGCTCTGCTGTTTCTTCCACAAGAGTTCTGGTTGACCCTGCGATGCTCCAAAGTTCCCAATCCTTCGTTTCGGTCGGAAAAAGCATATAGCCAAACTCTCCTGCTAGTAAGTGTTTGCCGCGAACCAATTGATGGTTAATCATTAAGCCACCGCCAACGGATGTACCTAGGACAATTGTCGCAAAGGACGCACAATTTTGAGCGTGACCTAACCACTTTTCTGCCAATAACGCACAGTTGCCATCATTTTCGGCAGCCACTGGACATTGGTATGTGCTTCGCAAATGCCTAACCAGTCTTTTGCCAAATCCTTCATACAAAGGTGATGTCATCCCGATTTCTTGGCTTCGTGGATCAACCAGTCCCGTTGAGCTAATAGCAATACCATCAAATGTTGCAGCATAGAATGCATCGATGTGTCGACATATGCGTTGCGTGACTGTGGCATATTCCTTGTTCATAGGAAATTGAGTCAATTGTCTGCGTTCCCCTTGACTATTCACTAACCCACATTTAATAGCAGTACCGCCAATATCAATTGCTAAAATCCACATTTTCTTGACCTCACAAGGCTTTCTTTTATCTTGCATTTAGTATACGCAACCAACGTTTTCGGCGACCATATGTATTTCTTGCAACAGTGTGTCAAATCCGCCCAAGCCATAAAAAACCCCGCAACGAAAGATATCTTGCATTTAGAAAGAATATACGTTGTACAGAAAGTGATAGCTTATCTGCTTATTTTTAAAACACTAAAAAGATCAGGTTTAACGCTCAGCTTCACAAAACTGTTCATCCTGCAAAGCAAAAAAGAAATCCATTAGATACGGTGCCTGAGAATTTTGTCAGCAAAGGAAACAGCTACCCATTTTTTGAGATAAGCAATCTAGTTTATAAAACAAAAAACCGTCACGCATAAGACATCCTCTCATGCGTGATCGGCATTCTACTTAGTCATTGCTTTTTAGAAATAGATCGAACGATTTTTTAGAACTTAGTTGCTGACTCTGGGTGTCACAACAGAAAATCTATTAGCAATAAACTAACTTTGTTCTGTTCTTACACTCTGGTCACTCATTGCTCATTTGAGTCATAAAACCTCAATAAACGCTTGTGCTCGTTCAATACAGTCCCTGCTCCAAATAATCCACCAACGGACCCAAGTACTTTTTATCTGTCCAATCACAATCTTGTCCGTTGGCTTCCATGAGTACCTTCGTCTGTGGGTCATAGGTGTGAGGCGCTTTCTTAGCCGCAGCTTTTCTTAACATTTTCACTAAGTTTCGATCAAAGAAATTCATTTTGCTTTCCTGCCATTGTCCTCTGCCGTAAAAAAGGGGGATGTCTTTTAGCGGACCCGTGAGATTCTGTTCTCTGAGTTTTTTCACAACATCTTCTTCAGGAGCAGAGGCTCCCACACAAAAGATAAGTATCTCTTTGTCTTTTAGCTGGTTGGTATTCTTTTTTAAAAAGGACAGTCCAGCAATACCCGAAGCATAGATTCCCCCACAGAAGATAATTGTGTCATAATCCATTACTTCAGCTATTTTCGCTTTTGGGGTTTCTAGGCTGGAAAAACCTGTTGCATCTTGAAGCCAGTGGACATACTTTTTGACAGCGCCGTATTTCGATTGATAAACAATAATGCCGTTTTTCATGCGGGAACTCCTCTCTGCAGTTAGGACTGCACCTTATGGTTTTGTGCCAGCTATTGCTTGTTCTAAAAACGTTTCGTACGCTTTTTCCTGTTGTGCATAGATTTCATCTAGTGGAATACCAGGTGTCGTTACTGAGAAAATCGTACCGATTCCGATCGTGTAAATGAGCATATGCATGTGTAGCTGTTTGGCGGTTTCTATACTGATAGTCAAATCGGCGGCAATCCTTTGGGCTACTTGAGGATTCGTCTCCAACTGATACAGATCTTCTAATGACGAAACATTCGCTCTTTTTTGTAAGACAAAAATACTCAAAATATGGGGTTCTTCTTTCGCCAATTGCAAATACGCGTGTCCGGTACTGCGAAACAGATCCTGGGGGTCGCTATGGGCTTCTAGATACGCTTGTAAAAATTGCCGTGCTTTCTGCTCTACCTCTGTTCGCAGGCCCTCCATATTGGTGCAGTAACTATAGATGGGCTGGACTGAACAGCCTAACTTCTCGGCAATGTTCTTGACGATCACGTGCTCCATACCGCCTTTTCGTGCAATCTCAAAGGCGGCATCAACCACCATTTCCTTTGTTATTCGTTGTTTCGGCATTCATTGCCCTCCCTAAGCACAAGTTGCGTTATATAAACTCTTTATATAAATCGATTATATTATTTAGTTCCTTCGAAGTCAATTGGGTCCAGGCCACTATCCCTCGCTCTTTTTATTGAATAAAGAGTTGTCTATTTCTCACAAATCATCGTTCATAGGTTGTAAATCTTCCGTTACTTTCCAATGATTGCTGGCTCTTTTATCCGCACAAAAAAGGTACAGCCCACAGAAAAAGGCTGTACCGTAGATAATACGTATGGACTCTTTTACACTCGAAGCTGCTACACTTCTGGGGTGTCCTCTGGTGGCGCTTCGGGGATCGGTTCTTCCTCTTCATACAAGGAGGAAACCCGCGTATACCATTCAAACACATGGGTAATGACCACTTTAGCTGCCGCATACACAGGAATCCCTAAAATGACCCCAACAAGGCCAAACAGTTTTCCTGAAGTCAAGAGGACTAACAGGATCGTGACAGGATGAATCGACAACTCGTTTCCTAGAACTAATGGCGAAATCAAGCGGCCTTCAATGGTCTGCTCAATGACAAAGACGATCAGCACTTGGATCAGTAACACGGGTCCACCGACGATTCCTAAAAAGACCGCAGGGATCATGGCCAAAAAAGATCCTAAATAAGGGATCAAATTTAGAAATCCCGCTGCAATCCCCAGTGTGATGGCATAATCTAAGCCAATGATACTAAACCCGATCATAAACATCACTGCGACCGCAAACGCCACCGTCAGTTGTCCCCGAATATAGGAGGATACTTGATCGTTCATCTCTTTTAAGACGACCAGTGATGGCTGGCGCATTTTGGTTGGCAGAAATTTAACAAAATAAGGGGCTAGTTTACGGCCATCTTTCAGTAGGTAGAACAAAATAAATGGCATGGTAATGACCGCTAAAACGATCGTTGCAACGGCGCCGAAGAAACTGCCTAGATTTTGAATCGTGCTGCGGGAAAGGTTTTGGACGATATCCGTCAAAGAAGAAATCAGCTTCTCATTGGAGGCTTCGATCTGCTCTTGGACTTGCGAGAAGATTGGATCAGAGAGAATCTCATTCACCTTATTCTCGATGATCGTCAAGTAGCCTGGCAAATTATCCGCAAAGCTCATGGATTGCTCTTGGATCTTAGGGATGATCACCACCACACCCCAGACGATCAGACCAACCACTAAAATAAAGAGACCAAAAATACTGTAGATTCGTTTGATTCCCTTGCGTTCTAAGTAGTCGACGGTGGGGTTCATCAAGTAATACAAGATCCCCGCCAAAATGATTGGCAATCCGACGATGGCTAAAAATTGCCAGACGGGTTCAAACAAATACGACACTTTCGTAAAGAGCAGCAAAATCAAGAGAATCAATAAAATGACCAGCAAGCTGGTCACTGCTTGATTGTTTAAAAACCATTTCCAAAACCAGGAATGCGGCTTTTTCTGCGTTTCTTTCATGACATTCTTTGCCTCCTAGTCGTACGTCACCTGCATGCCGACTTCTAGTTTCGGCAGAACAGTTGGCGTTAAATAAATCGCACTTGAAAGCTGATCTTCAGCCGGCACTTCGTCAAAGACAAAGGTCACATGCTGGATCGTTTGCAGGATTTGGTTTACGACCGTCCCTACATATTGGACTTGATAGGTCTGATCACCAAAAGTGATCTGGTCCCCTTTTGTGACGACTAACGCTTGCGAATCAGGAATCGTTTGAATGACTGAATATTCTCGCAGTGTGTCGGTCGCTTCTTCTCCAAAAAAGATGATCATTCTTTCTTGCGAATCGATCGCTTGTGGACCGATTTCTTTGATCGTCCCTTTTTTCATATGACAAACTCCCCTTTCTATCTTCTTGTTTATTATAACATAAAGAGTTTTTCTACCCGCCCAAAACCGCATTCTATGGTAGAATTAAATAGGAATGAAACTATTAGGAGGTTTTTTTATGTTGCAAACGATTTATTTAGGTACGTACACTCGTCGCGAAAGTAAAGGGATCTATTCGATCGCTTTAGATACGGAAAAAGGAACACTGACCGATTTGACCTTATGCGCGGAAGAAAAAAGTCCGACTTATCTTGCCCGCAGTAAAAAAGAAGCAGTTTACAGCGTCACAGAAGTAGATGGCAACGGCGGCGCAGCTGCTTATACCCCAGACTTTACCTTGCTGAATACCGCAACGGAAGAAGGCGCACCACTTTGCTATGTAGCAGTTGATGAAACCCGTCAGCTTTTATATGGTGCCAACTACCATAAAGGTGAAGTGAATGTTTATAAAATTCTAGAGGATGGCAGCATCGAAGCAACGGACAGCATCTACCATGATGAACCCGTCGGCTCTCATGAAAACCAAGACAAACCTCATGTCCACTATACTGACTTAACACCAGACCAACGTTTAGCAGTTTGTGACCTTGGAACAGACCGGGTCTATACTTATGATATTTCAGAAGATGGCAAACTGACAGAAGTTTCCGTTTACGTGGCAGAAGACGGAACTGGTCCACGTCATTTGGTCTTCCATCCAACTAACCAATACGCTTACTTAGTGGGCGAATTAGACAGCTCATTGACTGTTTTACGCTACAATGAAGCAGATGGCAGTTTTGAGAAAATCCAAAAGGTGCCAACGATCCCAGCGGACTTTACGGATTTCAACAGTGGCGCTGCGGTACGTATCTCGAACGATGGCCGTTTTGTTTACAGCTCAAATCGCGGCCATAATTCAATCGCTGTTTTTGAAGTAACCGATGAAGGCGCTGGCCTGACTTTTGTTCAATCAATCTCGACTGAAGGCGACTTCCCTCGCGATTTCGATTTGGACCCGACAAACGATTATCTCGTTTGTGCCAACCAAAATTCTGATAACCTAACGTTATACAAACGCGATGAAGCCACTGGCAAATTGACTGTCTTAGAAAAAGACATCTACGCACCAGAATGTGTCTGCGTCTTATTCAAAAAATAAAGTTTTGGAGGATTCCCCCATGTTTGATAAAACACCAAAGGAACTTGTGCTCAAAGATTTTTCTAATATCTACAATAAATGTCAATCAACCTTTGAACTAGTGACGAGCCGCAAATACAATGAATCATTGGTCCTATTAACGACTGCAGAAACGTATGCGATCGCTGAAAAAGCCTATATTCGCTGCGATACTGCCAAAGAGCTGCAAACAGCGGAAGTCATTGCTTTCTTTGATGCTTTTGAGATCTATTATTTTGAATTAAAACAAGTCCTTTTTCATGATGACGATGATTTTGTTTCTTTAAAAAATCGTTTAGAAAAAATGAAAGACACTTACGAAGCATTGACAGCCTCATTTCATTTGTTATGATGAAATCAAATCAAATGTGAAAAAGGTGACGTTATGAACCAAGAACAAGTGTTGGATCGTTTACGAGAAGAATTGGCCATGCCGTTTTTCGAAGCAAAACTAGAAGACAAAGAGTATTCCGAAGAAGACTATCAACAAGTCAAAGCGGATTTGGTAAAATACTTTGATGACTATGTGCGCAATGTAGAAAATTAAGAAACAGCCTGCGATGATTCCTTCATCGCAGGCTGTTTTACTGTTATAACGTCACTAGAAAGTTTTGATTCGTCGTAGCTTCGATTTGAGGATGCTGTTTTAAATAGTCAGCAATCAGTTCCGTCATATCGACTTGAATCTCACGAACGATTTTTTCGGCAGAAAACATGGCGTAGTTGCCGCCACCTACTGCACGGTATTGGTTAATGACGATCTCTAATTCTTGATCCATCGCAATGGCTTTTTCTTCAAAGTCCAAGCGGGTGATTCGCTGACCGACGGGTTGACTAAGATCGATCGTATACTCGATGCCTTCATACATATCGTAGTTATAATATTGCGGTTTTGGCTCAATAAAAGCAGGATTGAAGACGATCTGACCGTCAACAACGGCTAAATAATCCGCCGTTTGTTCTAAAGCGGCTTTTAATTCGGCACCTGTTATTTTGACTACGGCTAACGTATTTGGGTAAATATAATTAGTGATCACATCTCGCATCGTGATGGTTGCGCCAAAGCCTTTGCCCTCATTGTTGAAAAGAGCAGTACCAGAAATTTTGGCGCCGCTGGCAGCCATCTGAACACGATTGATGAATTCAATATAAGGATGCTCTTTCAAGCGTGCCCCCATCGGATCGGTGATTCGCATATCCCCACTGACTTTGCCTAACGGCTGATCTAGCCAGGTTTGTAATTCTTCTTCGATGGGTGCTAACAAAGCCAACGTCTCTTGATCTGGGACAGCATCTGCAACAGGGATCAACTCAGCCGTACTGTTTGTGACATGAACCCCTGTCTGATTTTTTTCAACCGTCAATTCGATGGCGCCGATAAAGCTTCCACGATAACCGGGCTGTACAACGGGGACACCATTGATTTTTGTGGCGATCTCACGGTGCTGGTGTCCTGTGAAGAACGCATCGATTCCTGAGACTTCCTGCAATAATTGATAGCCCTCATTTTCACCAGTCAATAATTCGGTCGGTTCTCCAGTGACTAAATCACGCTCGAAGCCGCCATGGTAGCTGACGACAACGATATCGGCTTGTTCTCTTAAGTAAGGCACATAGTTTTTCGCTGTCTCAACGATGCTGACAAACTGCATCCCGCGAATCGTCGCAGGCTGTTCCCAATGAGGAATATATGGCGTCACCATTCCTAAGATCGCGATCTTTACCCCTTCTTTTTCAATGATGGTGTAAGCTTGGCCAAAGAATGGTTCTCCCGCTTCATTTAAAATATTCGCTGCGAGTACTGGTGTTTGGTAGCTGGCGATCGCTTCTTGCAAATAAGGCAGACCGTAGTTGAACTCATGATTGCCTAAGACATGGACATCAACGTCCAGGTGGTTGACGACAGCGGTCAACGCGGCAACGGAGTGCTGGCTTTTGGCGATGTAATAGCTTAAGGGCGAGCCTTGGATAAAGTCGCCATTTTCGATCGTTACGACCGGTCCGGTGGCTGCTTGACGTAGCTCTTTCATTTTGGTAGCAACTTTTGCCACGCCGAATCCTTGTTCCGTGTCATCGGCAAAATTGGTTGGATAGACATAGCCATGCATATCGCTCGTTTCTAAAAACGTGATTTTCATTCAAAAGACTCCTTTTCCCCTCAATAGACCAAAAGGGCATGCGCATAAGTCGAAAACCCTCGAAAGCCAGCATTTTCTGCTTCCTTGTGTCTTCAAACCTTATGGCACAAACCCTTTTGTCTTTCATTCTCAGGTGTTTCCCTGATTATACCCTATTTTGACGAAGAAATTCAGAATTATTGGTTCCAAGCATCTTCTAATTGTGGTTTCGCGTTTTCAATCAATTGATCGACATCTTGATCTGTATTAGACAAAATGTTTTCCATGATTGAACGCATTTCATTGTAAGCAGGATCAGCATTTTCAATCACTGGGATCGAGAACAATTCTTTGGTTGCATCTTCTAATTTGGCAGCGACTTTTGTTTCAGGATTGTTTTTGTATTCATCGCTTTCCAAAACAGATTCAACAACTGGCATGTAGCCGGTATCGATCGCCCATGTTTTTTGCGCTTCTGGCGAAGTTAGGTATTTCATGTATTCAAAAGCAGCGGTGCGTTGCTCTGGTGTTGCGCTGTTGAACATATACAAGTCAGTTCCTTGTTGCAAGTTGATTGGTTCTGGACGAGCTGCTACGTCATATTCAAATTTGCCTTCGGTATCTTTTTTAACAAAGCCTTCCCCTGCGATTGAGCCGACATACATTGCGATTTGCTCATTGGCAAATGGACCAGACAAGTATTTGTCAGAACCAGCGATTCGGAAGTAGCCGTCTTTAACACCATCTAGGTAGTAGTTGATGACTTCTTTTGATTCATCGCTGTCTAATTGCAAGTCTTTGTCAAAATCAACGCCTTGATTTTTCATTGCGATGGCATAGTAGTTGTTTAATGAGTCAAAACCAGCACCTACGACTTCACCGTTTGATTTTTCATAGATTTCTTGAGAAGCTTCTTTTAATTCTTCCAGGTTTGTTGGTACGTCAATACCATACTCGTCTAACATGTCTGCATTGTAAAACAGCATTTCTGTAGATTTGTTGAAAGGAATCCCGTATTGCACGCCGTCGATTTGTGCACCATCTAAAAGGGCACTGCGGATCTCTTCTTGGTCACCCCAACCGATAGTATCATCGTTGATGTATTCGCCAAGGTCAACTAGCATGTCATCTTGGGCAGCATTCCATAACCAACCAGGATATGCTTGGGTGATAGTTGGCAGATCTTTTGGTGAAGGCAAGGTTGAATTCACCTTTGCTTGCAAATCAGGATAGCTTGATTGGTTCTGCAATTCGATCTTGATGTTTGGATTTTCGTCCATGAATTGCTCGGTCAATTTCGTCAATGATTCTTCTTGCGCACCATTCATTGCATGCCAAAAGGTGACAGTCGTATCTTCGCTTAGTTCTGTAACGATTTCATCACTTTCCGTAGAACCAGATGAATCGTTGTTGTTTCCACAAGCCCCTAATACCAATGTCGCGGCTGCAGCTGCTGCAAATGCAAGTTTCTTTGTTTTCATTTTTTCCTCTCCTCTATCACTCTAAAATAATTTTTTCACCGCGTTGCGGCAATATTCTTTCACCATACGGATTCACCAGATTTTCTGGTTTCAGCGTATGGATTGGAACCAATCGTTGGGGCTCGATCCATGCAATGATCTGATCTAAATCAGCTGGTTTCGCATGTCCCGAGTTTGGCAAACGGACAAATTCGATCTCCAGTGCTGCCAATTGATCCAAAAAGACTTGATAAGCTGGATCAAAATCGCCTAACGGCTGCGCATCACTGTGAATATACAAACCACCCGTCTGCAAGTTTTCAAAATGCGCGACTGCTTGCCAAAGGTACTGGCTCGTGTCGGCACATAATGCCTGATAAGAAATGGCGAAGGCTGGATCGAGAGTCGCTGGTACTTGATCATCGATCGTATAGAACGGTACATCTTTATTGAAAATTTCTTTCAACAAAGCAGCTTGCGTCGCCTCTAAAACAACCGTCCGCGGCGCGGCTTCAACAAGCGCCATAAAGCGCTCGACATTGGCTGGATAGCCATTGAAAGTAATTTGTCGTTGGGGATTTTCTTTGACCAAACGCACGAAGGTCTCGATCAATTCTGTTTCACTTTCCACTGTGATCGCTTTGGGGTCCGGTTCTCTTTCTGGAAAGCTGATGCTGACCCCTTCCATCATCAATAGATCCGTGTGTTTGGCTAACTGACAGAATTCTTTGGTACGCTCTGGATGATAGCCATGCAAACGCAAATCACCGGTATAAGCGATAAAATGATCTGGCGTGCGAATCAACAAAGCTGCCGCACCGTACGCATCATGATCGACTGGAATGATCTCGACTTCGATTTCCCCGACCCGAATCACATCATGAGGTTCTAAGCCGATCAATTCACGGACAAAGCTTTTTTCTTCATGAGGAACGGGCAGCAAGAAGTCCCCTTTTTGATTCAACACTTCGAGGATCGCTTTGGTTTCCTTCAAGGTGTACATAGGAATATTTGGGTCTAAAAAGTTGATCATCTTGGAATGATCCAGATGGGCGTGGGAAAGAAAAACTGCTGTTTCTTGGTATTCTTTCGTTTCGCTTCCTTGGTACGTGTAGTCTAAGCGTGGATCGTAGACATTTTTCAGTTCTGGTATCCAGCGATGCGCAACTAACGTTTGTAATTCTTCATCTGGTAAGGGTGTTTCTGGATGATACTCCGAACCGAAGTCAAAAAAGATATGGGCATCTTTGTACGCAACTTCGATGACGGTCCCTCCAATCGTTAAGATCCCGCTATGAAAGGTAATCGTCGTTTTATCCTTTGATGCCATCTTTAGCCACTCCTTTAATAATTTCTTTTCTAAAGATCAAGTAAATGATCAGAATTGGAATGACGGTCAAGGTCGCTGCCGCCATCTGTAAATGAACATCGCTGCCGCTTTCTGTGGTAAAGGCAGCCAACCCATTATTTAAGAGGCGGTATTTTTTCTCATTCGTCACTAACAACGGCCATAAGAAAGAATTCCAGCTAGAGATGAACGTCAGAATCCCGACTGTCACTAAGGCTGGTTTAGACATGGGGATCAAAATTCGGCGGATATAAGCTAGGTCGCTGGCACCGTCAATTTTGGCTGCCTTATAAAAGGTATTAGAAATACTTTGTAAATAACCGTTTAAATAATAGATGTAAAAAATACTGGTCAGAAAGGGAATGATCAACGCACTATACGTATTCAATAAGCCCATTCGCGCAATCGTATTGTAATTGGTGAAAATGATCGATTCATAAGGAACCATCAATAACGAGATCATCAATCCGATAACTAACCGTTTGTATTTGAATTCAAGACTAGTCAATGCAAAGGCAGCTAGAATCGCAGTGATCAGCGTCGCGATAGTCGTCACCGCGGAAACGAAGACCGTATTGAAGAAGTAGCGTAAAAACGGTGCTCGGGTAAAAACTTCCCCGTAGTTGCTCCACTGGAAAGACTCTGGCATGATCGTCGGTGGAATACTGGTTGCTTCACTGTAGGTCATTAGACCAGCTAAAATCATATAGACAAAGGGAAACAGCGTGATCACTGCTAAAATTGCTAAAAACAGCATCGAAACAATCGTGACAATTTTTTTCATTCGTTTATTCGCCCACTTTCTTCAAAAGTTTATTTTGGATAAAGGTGACGAGCAAAATAATGATGAACAAGATCACGGTTGCCGCCATTGCAATCCCCGGACGTCCGGCGATATGGAATTTGTCATAAATATAAAAGACTGCCGTGGTTGCACTGCGGGCGATCCCTGGCTGTCCGCCAAACAAGGCATATACTTGAGTATAGACTTTAAAGGCACTGATCAGATTGACCGTTAACAAGAAGGCAAAAGTCGGGATCAACTGCGGAAAGGTGATTTTCCGAAAAATCTCGCCATCGGTGGCGCCAAACATTTTTGCGATTTTGTAGTGTTCTTTGTCGATGTTGCGCATTCCTGCCAACAAGATAATAATGTTGAAGGCGAGGCTCGTCCAAACGCCAAAGATGATCAAGGTCGTCATACTCATATTGACATTATCCAGCCAGTTGACTGGTGGAATGCCGACAAGACTCAACAAATAGTTGATGATCCCGTAAGAGCCATTGAAAAAGTAGCGAAACACGATCCCGATGGCAATCGTACTCGTGACATAAGGCATAAAAAAGATCGTTTCAAAAAAACTTTTGTATTTGACTTTTTCAAAAATGATCCACGCAATCGCTAAAGAAAGGATCAACGCGATCGGTACGACCGCAAAAGCAAAGAGCGCCGTATTTTGCAGTGCTCGAAAGAAGACTGGGTCCGTTAAAACCCTTTGATAGTTCTCAAGCCCAGCATACTGTTGGTTAATCAAGGTTCCTTTTTGGAAACTCATGATGAAGGAACGAAACAGCGGATATACACTGAATAAGAAAATAATGACCAATGAAGGCAGTAAAAACAGCCATGCTTTCGGTTGGTTCTCAGGGTTATAATTTTTTTTGAACATTAGTAGACCCGCTCTCCTTTTTCATCAAAGATAAAGGCTTTTTTGTAATGAAAATCAAATGACACTTGCGCGCCTTCTTCAATGATTTCTTCAATACTAACGATCGATTTCATATGTTTGTCAGCCAGATCAAAGTTCAAGATTCGTTCTCGTCCGATCAGCTCCACACTCTTGACTTCCGTTTGGAACAAACCTGCTTGCAAGGTGGTCAGCACATCTTCTGGACGAATGCCTAACGTGTATTGGCCGTCTGTTAATGGTTTCTTGAAGCGAAGGTCAGTAAAACGGTCAACTGGTACAGTGAAGGCAGGATGGATCATTTGGCCATCTTTGACTTCTACTGGCAAGATGTTGATGATTGGATTACCGATGAATTTCGCTACAAAAAGATTGTTTGGTTCTAAGTAAAGGTTTTGCGGATCATCATTTTGTTGAATGATCCCCTCGTTCATCAAGATGATCTTATCACTGATAGAAAGAGCTTCTTCTTGGTCATGGGTCACGAAGATCGTGGTGATGCCCACTTCTTTGACTAACCGACGGATCTCTTCACGGATCTTCAAGCGCAAACGGGCATCTAAGTTACTTAATGGTTCATCCAGTAGTAAGACTTCTGGACTTTGCACCAAGGCACGCGTGATCGCTACCCGTTGCTGCTGTCCGCCAGAAAGGGTTCCTGGTTTTTTCTGACTTAACTCTTCAATATTGGTCAGTTTCATGAACTTTTCAGCAATTTTCTGTGCTTCGTTTTTCTTGATCTTTTTCTCTCCGACTGTCAGTGGAAACATGACATTTTCTAAAACAGTCATATGGGGATAAAGGGCATAATTCTGAAAAACAAACCCGATATTGCGGTCTTTTGGCTCGGTCTTAACAACGGAAGAACCATTAAAGCGGATATCACCATCGGTGGGACTCAACAACCCCGCGATCAAATTCAATATCGTCGATTTCCCACAACCACTTGGTCCCAACAAACAAACCAAATCGCCTTTTTCTATTGTAAAATCTACTGCTTTCAAGGCTTCAAACTTATTATCGAAAACCTTCTTCAACCCGACTACTTCTATCAAAACTGCCCCTCCATTTTCTCTTTTTCCTCCGAATAGTTGACTGGCATTTCAAGTCACAAAAAAAACGAACTCTTGATGTTTCGGTCAAACGCTCAAAGAAATTCGATTTTAATCATAACAAACGAATGTTTTTATTCGATACCATTATTGTAAATGTTTTGTAAAAATCATTGGGAATTATGAAAGAATTTTTAATTAATTTACCTTTTAATGAGAAAACAATGAGCCAAACAACGCAGTTTCTAGCCAGTAAACACGAACATTTTGATGTTTTTAGAAAATTTTCATGAAAAACGGGTAAAAATTATCAATCCTTTAGTATCCATTGATGTTAACACTATTTTTACGCGACTTTTTGTCCAAAAGCACCTTTAGTAATTGTTTACTAAGACCATCAGTATTTCTTCTTTTAAAATAACAAAAAAAGGATGATTATTTAAAAAACAATCATCCTTTTTCATTCTATCCTTCGCCTCAGTCACCCGTCAGCGTCAGCAATTTCGTTGAAACTTGCTCAAGAAAATAACGGTCGTGTTCAATGATCAGCATAGAAGGCTCCACCAAATGGATCACTTCCTCTAATTGCTTCTGATTGAAGACGTCCAAATAATTTAGCGGTTCATCCCAGATAAACAATTCTGCTGGTGTCGCTAATGATTTGGCTAGTTCCACGCGTTTACGCTGCCCCATGCTCATTTGCTGGATCGGCGTTTGAAAGACAGCTCTTTCCAAGCCAAGCTTTTTTAAGTTATTTAGCAGATCTTGATAATTCAAGCCATGCTCTTGGGCAAATTCTGTCAGCATCCCACAGTTGTCCTCGTAGTTTTGTCGGACATAACTGATGGTGATCCCATGGGCTGTTTTGATCGTCCCTGTCTGCTGTCCATCGAAAGTACCTAAAATACTCGCAATCAAACTGGACTTGCCAGATCCGTTGGCCCCTTGAATCCCCAAGCGCTCTTTTTGACGGATCGCAAACGTCAGCGGTTTAAACAAAGGCTGCTCATAGCCGAGCTGAAAATGCTCTGCTTCCAGCAACACATCATGATGGCTAACAAGCGGAGTCATTTTCAGAGGATCAATCCACTCAATGTCTTTTAACAACGCAGACTTGTCTTGAATTTGATCTTCCATCCGTTTAACGATCGCTTTCGAGCGCTTCATGGTCCGTGCCGCTCGGGCACCGATCGCCCCCGTATCATAGATTGCCCCGCTGCCTTTTTTGGTCGGCGACCCTAATTTGTCCCGTTCGCGTCCTCGGGACCACTCCGCTTTCTCGGCTGCCGTCTGCTTCAAACGACCGATTTCTTTTTTCAACTTGCTGTTTTGTTCTTGCTCATACGCATCTTTTTGCTGCTTTTGCAGCTCATAGACTGAATAATTCCCTTTGTACAGCACCAAGCGGCTTTTTTCGATCGCCAATACATGATCGACGACTTCATCGACAAACTGTCGATCATGGCTCACAACGATAAACCCGGTTTTTTGCTGCAAATAGCGGGCAACATGTTCGCGAGCAGTCACATCCAAATGGTTGGTTGGTTCATCGATCAAAGGAAAATTCTCTTCATCAACGAACAACCGCGCCAACAGGACTTTCGTTTGCTCGCCGCCAGATAAAGTGGCAAAGGGCCGCCAAAGAACTTCTGGATCAAGCTGCAGCAGGTTCAATTCCCTTTCCAAACGCCACTGCTCAAATTCGCCAGATTCCTGTAAAACAAAAAGCGTCAGTTGCTGATCGTCAGCGACGTTTAAGGGAAAATAAACGAATTGCTGCTCATGGGTGATCGAGCCACTATAAGGCAATTCATTGAGCAGCAGACGCAGCAAGGTCGTTTTGCCGCGACCATTTCTGCCAATCAACCCTAATTTCCATTGTGTATCAAGGTTCAAGTTGGCATCCTCAAAAAGCAACCGTTCCTGGCTGTCAAAGCCAAAAGTTAAATGATTAATACTGATATTCGACATAAATATACCTCGTCTCTATTCACGGAATAGAGTAGACCTAAAGCTATTTTCAGAATCAGTTTTTAGAGGCACACAAAAAGATCCCCCATCGAAAAAGTCAACCAATCCTGAAAATCTGCAAACTATCCCCTTGGAGGAACAGTTTCATGCAGCTTTCAACAAATTGGTTAATTTTTCAATGGAGGATCCCTCATTTCGTTTAATAGTACCCTAAGTATAGCATTGATCAGCAAAAAAGCGCAAGTTCAGTACCCCCTGCTGCTTTCCTTTATATTTTATTCACAAACTAAACCCATTATTGCTGGAAACGTTTCATTAAAAAACACTTGAAACACAAAAAAACCATCAGGTTGGTTAGTCCTGATGGCAAAAGGAGTAAAATGAAAAATAAAAAGGTTGTTGGTTGTGAATTCATTATACCTCCGATAAAAAAACTTTACATGTGAAAAACATAACAGTTAAATTAAATAACTCTTGTTTAACTTGAATGTTTATCATTTTTTTAACAATAAAGCCGTCATCCGTTGAATGGCAAAAGAAATTTCGTCGGTTGCTTCATCTTGCTTGGCTTCTGCCGCATCAAAGGCTTCTTGGTCGATTTTGTTATCGAGACTCAAAATCATCTCATCACAGCCAGCAACATATTTCATATACGCCCGTTCGAATTTTTTATGGATCCCCATCACATTCGCTGGGGGACGCAATTTGCTGATTTTTTCCAGCATCAAGCGGTATTTGTCCGTGCCTTCTTTAAAAATTCTGGTAATCTCAGCTAGCCGCTCAGGTGTTACCTCGGCTTCTTTCTTCTCGTCGATCGCTTTGCGGATCTCTTCATAATTGGGATTCATTTTCTCCCCGATCGCTTCTGTTTCTTTGACAAGATCGTTGATTGTTTGTACATAAAAACCTAAGTTTGGTCGCACAGTGGGTCCCCTACTTTCTTTGTTATTATCTCCTATTTTACCGTTTCTTACTGCAAATGAAAAGGTCAAGTAACAGCCGCAGGGTTTATCGAAAATAAGCCAGCAAAAAATGGCCTGCTGCCCAGGGAGAAGGACAGCAGACCATTGATTGTTTTTCCGTTTATTTTTAGCTTATTTGCGTCCCATTGCTCGTTGGATCGCTTTGACGATCTCAACGACTGGAATGATCGCAAAGGAGGCGCCTAAAACGATGCCCCATTGATACAAGTCAAGGTGTGCAACACGGAAGATATCATTTAATCCTGGCACGATGAAGATCACCAGCATCAACGCAAAGGACAACAGGATCGCCCAGTTGAAGGCTTTGTTTCTAAATGCCCCTACTTTAAAGAGCGACTGATGGATCGATTTGACGTTGAAGGCATGGAACAACTGCATCAATCCTAACGTGGCAAAGGCCATCGTTAAGGCATCGGCATGGATCGCATCGTACGTATTGTGAACGGGCCATTGGATCGCTGACCAATAAACGAACAGCACGGTTGCCGCTTCTAAGATCCCTTGGTAGATGATACTGCTCATCACACCCCCAGAGAAGAAGTTGGAACTGCGTCCCCGCGGTGCATGTTTCATTAGATCTTTTTCAGCAGGCTCCATTCCTAAAGCAATTGCTGGGAATGTATCCGTTACTAGGTTGATCCAAAGCAAGTGGATCGGCAATAGCGAGTCCCAACCCCACAAGGTTGCTAAGAACAAGGTCAAAACTTCCCCTAGGTTAGCGGCTAGCAAGTATTGAATCGCTTTTTGAATATTGGAGAAGACTTTTCGTCCTTCTTCCACTGCTACGACGATCGTAGCGAAGTTGTCATCTGCTAGGACCATATCGGAAGCACCTTTAGAAACTTCGGTACCTGTGATCCCCATGCCGACACCAATATCGGCTTGCTTCAGTGACGGTGCATCGTTGACCCCGTCACCAGTCATGGCAACGACTTTGCCTTCTTGTTGCCAAGCTTTGACGATCCGAACTTTATGTTCAGGTGATACCCGTGCATAGACTGAGTAGTTCGCTACCTTTTGGGCAAACTCTTCTTCGCTCATTTTATTGAGTTCAGCGCCAGTCAAGACGGCATCATCATCGCCCGGTTTGATAATCCCTAAACGTCCCGCAATGGCTTCAGCTGTATCGCGGTGGTCTCCGGTGATCATGATTGGACGAATCCCAGCTTCTTTGGCTAAACGTACTGCATCGGCTGCTTCTGCCCGTTCTGGGTCGATCATTCCGACTAAGCCAGCAAAGACCAAATCATTTTCGACGATTTCTGATTCTAAGTTTTCTGGTACTTGGTCTACATATTTGTAGGCCATCCCCAATACCCGCAGTGCTTGTTTTGCCATATCGGTATTGTTGAATAAGATTTTTTCTTTTTCTTCATTGGTCATCGGCAGCTCTTGGCCGTCCAGTAGTACTTTTGAGGTTCTGCCTAGCAAGACATCTGGTGCGCCTTTGACAGCAACTAAATAGCGACCGTCTTCTTGTTGGTGGATCGTACTCATAAGTTTTCGGTCAGAATCAAATGGCAGATCTGCTACCCGTGGTTCTTGATTGACAAGATCTCGCACATGGAATCCTTGATCCATCCCGAATTGCACCAATGCGGTCTCAGTCGGATCACCGATCAAGTTGCCTTCTTCACCAAATTTTGTATCATTGGCAAAGTTCATGACTTTTAATGCCATGTTGTCTAACGGAATATCTTCTGAAGCAGCATGTTGCTTGTCATTGACATACAATTTTTCCACGGTCATTTGATTCAACGTCAACGTACCAGTTTTATCAGAAGCGATAATATCGGTTGCCCCAAGGGTTTCAACCGCTGGCAATTTACGGATCACTGCATTTCGTTTCGCCATTACTTGCGTACCTAAGGCTAAGATGATCGTTACGATCGCTGGCAGCCCTTCTGGGATCGCCGCTACTGCTAATGAGATCGAAGTCAATAGCATGTCGACCCATGACGTATTGTTAAAGATCGTTCCAACAAAGAACATGATCACTGCAATGATAATGATGGCGATCGTCAGGAATTTTCCTAGTTCATTTAAGTTACGCTTCAATGGTGTTTCGGTTTCTTGGGCGCTAGCCAGCATGCCAGCGATTTTCCCAACTTCAGTTCCCATCCCTGTATTGACCACGACCCCTTTTCCGCGGCCATAGGTCACATTACTGTTTGAATATGCCATATTGACGCGATCGCCGATCCCGACATCCGTCCCTTCGATGACGGTCAATTCTTTTTCGACTGGTACGGACTCACCGGTCAAAGCAGCTTCTTCAATTTTTAACGAGCTTGCTTCTAAAAGGCGTAAATCTGCCGGTACGACATCGCCAGCTTCTAATAGGACAATATCCCCCGGCACCAATTCATCGCTCTTGATGGTGACGGTATGACCATTACGCAACACATTGGCATTTGGTGTAGACATTTCTCTTAGTGCTTCGATCGCCTGCTCCGCCTTCGCCTCTTGAACGACACCCATGATCGCGTTGATAATGACAACTGCTAAAATAATAATTGAGTCCACGACTTCATGGGAAACGACTGCTGAGATAATCGCCGCCGCTAGCAAAACAATGATCATCAAATCTTTGAATTGTTCAAAGAATTTTTGTACCATCGATTTCTTTTTGCCTTCTTCTAATTCGTTGGGACCGTACTCAGATAAGCGTTTTTGTGCTTCATCGTTCGTTAATCCATTGGCATCTGTTTGCATTTCTTCCAGAACATGCTGCGCTTCTTGCGCATAAAACGCCTGCGATAGCTGTTCCTTTTTGTTTTCTTCTGACATGTTTCTCCTCCTTTTATATTTACTCTTCCTTTATTGTACATGATATGAAAAAAAATAGACTTATGTATGCACTGTCTAAGCATACATAAGTCTCACTGTTTAAGACAGCACCAGAAATTTCTTTCAGGATGGTGATACTGCCGCAGATAAAATCCGCCAATTACTCCCTCATGTTCATGTCAATAACCTACATTATACAAAAACTTTTCAGGTCTGGCAATTTTAATTTTGCTGAAACTAGCAGAAGGATTTCTCCTAAGAATCAGGCGATGATCGAACCGTTTGGCATGCCTTTTGGTGCTTCCACGATTTGCAGACGACCGTCATTGTCTTCTGCTGAAAGGATCATTCCTTGGCTGACTTGTCCCCGCATTTTCCGCGGTTTCAAGTTAGCAACGATCACGACTTTTTTACCGATCAAATCTTGCGGTTCTGGATAAAATTCAGCGATCCCCGATAAAATTTGACGATCTTGATCATCTCCCGCAGCTAAGCGGAATTGCAGCAACTTGTCGGCGCCTTTGACTTTTTGACAGTCAACGACTTCTGCCACTTTTAATTCGATCTTGTCGAAGTCTTCGTATTTGATCTCGGCTTTTTCGGATTGCAATGTGGTTTCTTCTGGATTCCATTTGACTGTTTCTTCTGGACTTTGCGTCCCTTCAGCCATTTTCTTTTGGATGTAGGCTACTTCTGTTTCAAGTTCCAAACGAGGGAAAATCGGTGTGCCTTTGGCAACGACTTTCGTGCCGCTTGGAAATTCACCAAATCGTAAATCTTTCAGATCCATGGCAACAGAAGCCAGTCCTAATTGTTGGAAAATATTGGCTGGTGTTTCTGTCATCACCGGTTGCAATAAGATCGCAACGATGCGTAAGCTTTCCGCTAAATGAACCATTACACTGTTTAATTCAGCACGCTTTTCTTCTTCTTTGGCTAATACCCATGGTTGAGTTTCGTCAATGTATTTGTTGGCACGGGAGATCAATGTCCAAACTTCTGACAATGCCGTACTGAATTCCATTTTATCCATGGCTTCATGGTAACGACCAACCACATTGGCCGCAGTCGTTGACAGCTCGCTATCAAAAGGCGTCACTTTTGAGGCATAATCTGGCACTAAGCCATCACAATATTTATTGATCATAGCGATCGTCCGATTCAACAGGTTGCCTAAGTCATTGGCTAGATCGTAGTTCAAACGAGAAACGAAATCTTCTGGTGTAAATACACCATCGCTACCAAAAGGAACCGCCCGTAATAGATAATAACGCAACGCATCTAAACTGTAGCGCTCCACTAACATTTCTGGATAAACGACATTGCCTTTAGATTTCGACATCTTGCCGTCTTTCATCATCAACCAGCCATGACCAAAGATTTTTTTCGGCAATGGCAAGTCTAATGCCATCAGCATGATTGGCCAATAGATTGTATGGAAACGCACGATTTCTTTCCCAACCATATGCACGTCAGCTGGCCAGTATTTTTGGAACAAGGAATCGTCGTCTGAGCCATAGCCTAATGCCGTAATATAGTTGGATAACGCATCGATCCACACATACACCACGTGTTCAGGGCTAGCAGTGACTGGGATGCCCCATTTAAAGGTCGTTCTGGAAACAGCCAGGTCTTCTAAGCCTGGTTTGATGAAATTATTCAGCATTTCATTTTTACGTGATTCTGGTTGAATGAACTCTGGGTGCTCATCATAGTATTCAACCAAACGATCGGCATATTTGCTCATGCGGAAGAAATAAGAAGATTCCTTCACCAATTCTACCTCATGACCGCTTGGCGCTTTACCGCCGATGACTTTGCCCTCTTCATCTCGGTAAACTTCTGCTAATTGCGTTTCAGTAAAGTATTCTTCATCAGAAACGGAATACCACCCTTCATATTCACCAAGATAGATATCTCCTTGATCAAGCAATTGCTGGAAGATTTTTTGAACGGCTTTTTTATGGTAATCATCCGTTGTGCGGATAAATTTATCGTAACTGATGTCTAGTGTGTTCCATAGTTTCTTGACGTCAGCTGCCATTTTGTCGACGTATTCTTGCGGATCTACGCCAAGTTCTTCTGCTTTTTTCTCAATTTTTTGACCGTGCTCATCGACACCCGTCAAATAAAAGACATCAAAGCCCATCAATCGTTTGTATCGTGCTACCGCATCACAAGCGATCGTCGTGTAAGAATTCCCGATATGCAGCTTGCCGCTTGGATAATAAATTGGCGTCGTAATATAGAATGTTTCTTTTTCAGCCATGGACGCAAGTCCTCCTTTTCACTAGTAAAGTGTATACTTAGGTAGTATACAGTTCGCAACCCAAAAATGCTATAATTTTAATCAAAAAAGCGGATAACCTAAGACCTTTTTCCATGGTCTACAAGGAACAAAGGAATCGCTTTGGTCCTTAACACGCAGCAAATAAAGCAGCAGATTTGAGCATTTCTTTTCTACTAGTTATCATAGCGCAGATAGCCGTTCACTTCAATGTTCTAGGGGAAGAATCTGATCCTGACAACGAATCTCTTAGGAAATAAAGGTGTTTTATCTCTCTTTGATTAACAGGTGCTTCTTTTGCTATAATGAGGAAGACTTCACTTATAGAAAGGAACGCTATGACTCGAAAAAACAAACAGCATTTTTTGCTTTTAACTGTGCTTTCTGTGGGACACTTGCTTTTTTCAACCACAAGTTACCCCTTTTTGTTTGCGTACTTCAATAGCCATGATTATGCTGCGCTCTTTGCAACAGCGATGGCAGTCCTCCGTGTGCTTTTTTTGCTCTGGATCGCTCTTTGGGGCTATTCAGCACTCAAAGAACACCCGCCGTCTTCTTGGCTTTATCTCGCATTATTTTTCCTTAATTTGATCGTTCCTTATTTTTTCCGTTAAGGAAAACCGTCGCGTTCAGCTACTTACTTTATCTAAGGCAGGAGAAACCAATGAAAGAATTTACCTCAAAATCAGCTGAAAAACACTACTATGAAAAAGAAGCGTCAGAAGCAGAGTTTCTTACATGGTATCAGGCGCAAGATCAGCCGAAATACGAGAAACCTTCCGTAACCGTCGATATGGTTTTGATGTGTTACAACAAAGAAGAAGAACAATTAAAAATTGCGCTGATCCAAAGAAAAGGCCACCCTTTCCGTAATTCTTGGGCATTGCCGGGAGGCTTCGTCAATCCCAATGAATCGACGGGGCAAAGTGTGATCCGTGAGACGCAAGAAGAGATCGGGGTCACCATCTCCAAGCAAAACATCGAACAGCTGCATACCTTCAGCACCCCAGATCGCGATCCTCGCGGTTGGGTGATCACCGTCAGCTATTTGGCTTTTATCGGTGAAGAACCCTTAAGTGCCGGTGACGATGCGAACCAAGTACGCTGGTTCTCTTTAGAAAGAAAAGCCAATCAAATTTATTTGACCAGCGGCGAGATCGAGATCATTCTTGACCTAGTGACTGGCGCCTCTGTTGGAAAAGATACGTTGGCTTTTGACCACAGCGCGATCATCCTCAAAGCTTTCAAACGAGTTGCCAACAAGATGGAACACGAGCCACAAGTGCTGCTCGTGTTAGGCAAAGACTTTACGATCACGGAAGCCCGTAAAGTATTCGCCAAGTTTTTAGGGATCGATTTTAAAATGATCGATCATTCCAACTTCAAAAAATCCATGCTCCAATATTTTACGGAAGTTGGCGAAAAGCCCGTCGGCATCGGGCGTCCCTCAAAGATCTATCGCTTAAATGACGCATTTTTAGGTGACAAAATGTAAAAAAATACAACCCCCTGTCAGACCGTAGTTTGGCAGGGGGTTGCTGGTTAATCATAATTAGTGAACGTGGTTCCTAGAAACAAAAATCAGAAAGATTTTTTCTATACCCTAGGCGATCCCTGGCGTTCCTTCCAGTTCAAGCGGCTCAGCTGCTCATTTCGCCTGAGAGCCGTTCTAGCTTCTGTTGGTCCTGCGTATCCAACGTGACAAAACGCAGTTCTTTGCCGTACCACTGCGCTTTGTACTGGATTTTGCGAACGAATTGATGCCAATCACTGATGCTGTAATGACCAGCTTTTAAAACCGTATCTTCTGCGATTTGTTCCAAATAGATCGTATCGTACTGTTTTACGAGATGGTAGCTGACTTGATCGATGAATTCCCGCTTTTGACAGCAGTGAAAACGATAAAGGCGAGCGACCTTTCCTTTTAGCTTCTGATAATTTCGCGCCTGGGTCAAAAGGATTTTCTTCCGTTTGACCGCCGTCGCTTTCACCTGAAGTTTGCGTTCTGCTCGCGTCAGCTTTTGCTTCGTTTGGATGGCATGCTCACAGGTGATGGGTATCGGCTGGTTGGCTTTGACCAACTGCTGCGGATCATAAACAACAGCGACAGAGGCTTGCTGCTTCGGCAATGGCGGGATCTCTTCCAAACAAAGGATCGAGATGTAAAACTCTTCGTTGTTTTTTGCTGAGATCGTTGCCGATTTGATCTTGCCTTTGATCGCCCGATGCTTTTTTACGGGAACCAATGTTTTAAGCTTTGGCAGCTTGATTTGATCGTCTTCAAAATAAATGGTGTGCTGCTGATTATTGGTGGTATACGATTGCCAGATACTTTTTTTGGTTTTCATTTTTGGAAAGCCAGCCCGCTTTTGAAAGTAATTTCGAAACGCTCGGTCCAGATTCCGTTGTGCATTCGCCAATGCCAAACTATCGGTCTCCTTCAAAAAAGGATACTCCTTTTTTAGTTTGGCTGGCGTCAACCCTTGCTTTGCTTCATTGTTGGCCAGCTCCTCCATCTTTGCCTCTAGCAGTTGATTGTACGTAAAACGTACACAGCCGAAGGTTTCGATGAAAAACTGTTTTTGCTGTCCATTAGGATAGATCCGAAATTTGTATGCTTTTAAAACACCCAGTTTCATCTCCTCCTAACACTCCCTATACCTTTGACGCTAGTTCCCCTTTTTTTGTGCTAACTTTTCTTGATAGATCTTGGCTTCTTTTTTCGTGGCATAAACGAAATGTCCTGGTGCGATCTCTTCCATTGCTCGTTCTTGGGTATCGTTTGGTTCGCTGACGTATTTGATCCGCTTGCGTTGACGCTCATGGTCAGGATCTGGCAGCGGAATCGCTGATAAAAGACTTTCAGTATACGGATGGACCCCGTAATGATAGATTTCATCGCTGGTGCCTACTTCTAGCAGTTTGCCGTTGTGCATCACGCCGATCCGATCGCTGATGTGTTTGACCATCGATAAATCATGGGCGATAAACAAGTACGTCAATTTATGTTCTTCTTGCAGATCTTGCAGCAAGTTGACGACTTGGGCTTGGATCGAAACATCCAATGCCGAGATTGGTTCATCACAGATGATGAATTTTGGATCGACGGCTAACGCGCGGGCGATCCCGATACGCTGACGTTGTCCACCTGAAAATTCATGAGGATAACGGGTCCCGTGACTTGGGTTTAGTCCGACGGTTCGCAAAAGTTCATCCACCCGATCATTGCGTTCTTTTTCATTTTTGGCTAATCCGTTGATATCGATCCCTTCGGCAATAATGTCCCGAACTTTCATCCGTGGATTCAAGGAAGCATAAGGATCTTGGAAGACCATTTGAACTTCTCGACGAAAATCAGCCAGTGGTTTCTTGCCTTTGATTTTCATAACATCTTGTCCATCAAAAAGAACTTCGCCTCCGGTAGGGTTATTCAAACGAATCACCGTCCGTCCAGTAGTCGATTTTCCGCTTCCAGATTCACCCACTAGACCAAAGGTTTCTCCTTCATAGATTTGGAAGGAGATATCATCGACGGCTTTGACTTCGTCTTTGCGGCCAACGTTAAAATATTGTTTGAGATTCTTTACTTCAAGTAAAACTTTTTCCAACCGTTTCTCCTCCTTTAGACAGATGCCTGAGTATTTTTTTCTTGGAATTTTTTCCAGCGAATCAAGATCTCATCCGGCGGAGTCACTTTCGGTGCTTGTGGCGCTAACAGCCAAGTGGCCGCTTTGTGCGTCGGTGAGACGTCAAAGAATGGCGGTTGCTGTTCAGCATCGATCTGCAAGGCAAACTCGTTCCGTGGATAAAAAGCATCACCTGTTGGCGGATCTAACAAATCTGGAGGTGAACCAGGAATCGCGTACAAGCGATCGCCTGTTCCTTCTAACGTCGGCATCGAACCTAACAAGCCCCAAGTGTATGGATGTTGTGGGTTATAGAAGATCTCTTCTGCGGTCCCCACTTCGACGATTTTCCCACCGTACATCACGGCCACCCGATCCGCCACATTGGCAACGACTCCTAAGTCATGGGTAATGAAGACGATGGACGAATTGATTTTCTTCTGGATATCTTTTAATAACTCTAAGATTTGTGCTTGGATCGTTACATCCAATGCAGTCGTTGGTTCATCTGCAATCAAGATCTGCGGGTAACAGATCAACGCGATCGCAATGACGATCCGCTGCCGCTGACCACCAGAAAATTGATGCGGATAATTTTTCAAGCGTTTCTCAGCATTCGGGATGCCGACAAGGTTCAATAGTTCCAACGCTTGTCGCAAGCCTTCTTTTTTACTGATTTTGTTGTGCTTCATCAATGATTCTGCCACTTGCTTGCCAATCGGCATCGTTGGGTCCAATGAAGTCATTGGATCTTGGAAAATCATGGCGATTTCCTTGCCACGGATTTTTTGCAGTTCTTTTTCGGATTTTTTCAAAATGTCCGTCCCATTGAAGAGGATCTGGCCATTATCGACATTGGCATTGCTGGCTAACAACCCCATGATACTGCGGGTCGTCACGGACTTGCCGCTCCCAGATTCGCCCACGATCGCCAAGGTTTCTCCTTTGTATAGATCGAAACTGACATCGCGGATCGCTTGGACTTTCCCAGCAAAGGTGTCAAAAGAAATTTCTAAGTTTTTCACTTCTAAGACTTTTTTCATAGCAATCACTCTTTCATTTTCGGATCAAAGGCATCACGCAAACCGTCTGCCAGCAAGTTGAACCCAATCATAATCACAGACAAGGTCACAGCTGGTACCCACATTTGGTAAGGCAGGAACAAGAAGGTTTTGTAGCCATCGCTTAGTAACATCCCTAAAGATGCTGAAGGTGGTTTTAATCCTAGCCCAATAAAGCTTAGGAAGGCCTCGAAGAAAATCGCCGAGGGGATACTGAACATCATTTGTACGATGATCACGCTGGAAATATTCGGTAATACGTGTTTCATCGCAATCTTGAGGCGACTTTCACCCAGCGTCGTTGCGGCTAAAACGAATTCTTGATCTTTTAGTTTCATCGTTTGGGCCCGTACGATCCGCGCCATTGGAATCCAGTTAGTGATCGCCATTGCTGCCACGATCGAGAAGATCCCTGGTTCGAAAACCACCAGCATCAAGATCATTACCACTAAGTTGGGAATACCAGATAAGATTTCTAGAAAACGCTGCATCACATTATCGATCCGTCCACCTAAAAGACCAGAGATCAGGCCATAGGTTACACCAAAGATAATGTCAAGCATTGCCGCGATAAACGCGATCAACAAGGAAATACGTGTCCCTACGAATAGACGACTCAATAGGTCACGACCCAAGCCATCCGTTCCTAAAAGGAAATACGTCCCGTCAGGAACATTGGCAGCTGCATACTTATCTACTAGCTCGCCTCCCACCATCGCATAGCCGTTTAAGCCATTGATGTTGATACCAGGAATTTTCGGCGGCAGATTTGTAAAGGTCACATTTTGCGCGGTTGGATCATGTGGCGAGACAAAAATCGTAATGATTGAGATCGCGATAATGATCAGCAACAAAATGATTGAGAAAACAGCGGCTTTGTTCTTTTTCAAACGACGCCATGAATCTTGGAAAAACGTTAATGAAGGGGTTGCGATCGCTTCACGCTCTTCATTGGTATTTTTTTGTAACGGTTGAAATTTGGCTGCATCGATGGCAGCAACATCATTTGCTGTGTAAGGTTTCTCTGCCATTAGCCACGACTCCCTTCTGAAACTCGGATCCGCGGATCAACGATTCCATATAAAATATCAACAACAAGAATAACAAAGACCAACATCGCGGAATAAAGAATTGTTACCGCCATGATCGTTGGATAGTCATTGGTCATGATTGATTTTACGAACTGTTCACCGATACCTGGGATCGCAAAAATATTTTCTACGACAAGAGAACCCGTCATCAAACCGACAGCTAGCGGCCCTAACAGCGTCAATAACGGAATCAAACTATTCCGCAAACCATGCTTGAAGGCAATTTCCCAGCGGCTCAACCCTTTTGCTCGTGCCAACTCGACATAATCACTATGCAGCACTTCCACCATCTCGGTTCGAATAAACCTGGCGGAATCCGCTAATGGCGACATCGCCAAGGCGACGGTCGGTAGGATCGTGCTGGCAAAAGTCTCCCACTTAGCAATCGGTAAGATCCCTAGTTTGATGGCAAAAATGTATTGCAGCAACACGGCAAAGACAAAGTTAGGGATCGAACGTCCTAAGATCGCCACTAAGGTAGACGTTGTATCGATCCAAGTATTTTGTTTCATCGCAGAGATCGTTCCTAAAATGATCCCAAAGAACGTACCAAAGATGATCGCTTGTAGCCCTAGTTGCAGTGAAGGTCCGATTCTTCCTGATAATAAATTCGCTACTGGCTGGTTTTTAAATTGGAAAGAGATCCCAAAGTCACCTTTTAGTAAATTGGTCAAATAAAGCCAATATTGGGTAATGATCGGTTTGTCCAATCCTGCTTGCTCATTTAGCAAGGCAATTTGTTCTGGACTTAATTTTTCAGCATTCGTATATGGTGTTCCTGGCAAAAATTGCATCAAGAAAAAGGTGATCGTGGCAATCAGCCATAATGTTAAGACCATGTAGAACACTCGTTTCAATAAATATTTCAAAAAGCTGTTCACGCAGTTTCCCCCTTAAGTATTTTGACTTCTATTCAATAATTATGTAAATTAACATAGTACGAATCATTAAAAAGGAGTCAGATCATGAAAATAAAAAAAAGTAGTGGGCTCATACCCCTCCTATGCCTCGCAATTTCTGGCGGATGGTTAGCCATAAAAAATGAATTTTCCATAGCAGCTCTTTCAGATGCCCTTTTCTTGTGGGCGCTGTTCTTTTTGATCATTGGCGGTTTTTTATGGGTATTTGCTTCTGGTTTCTTTGACCATTTTCAATACTCCATGAAGAAAGCTTTTTCCAAAAATAAAACAGATTATCTGAAATTATCCCAAGTCGGCAAACAGAGCTACGCCTTTTGGTTATGGCCTGGTGTCTTCTTGTTATTCCTTTCATTGCTCTTTTTAATGATTGCTACTAGTTAATTTCATTCTTATAGTTTTACTCATTGAAATGAGAAGCAAAAGGCTGAGACAAGAAATTGTCCCAGCCTTTTCTTCGGCATTTCAAGTCAACTACTCGTGATTATTCGATTGATGTCCACTTGTAGTCGTATTGTGCGCCCGCTGCGTGAGCAACAACACCTTTGACTTTTGTTGCACGTAAGTGTGCTTCCGCTTTTTGATAAACTGGAATGACACCTTGTTCATTCATAATGATTTTTTCTGCATTGACTAGATCTTCCCAACGTTTGTCAGGGTCATTGGCATTGGTTGTACCCGCTGCTTCAACCGCTGCATCGTATTCTTCGTTGCTCCATTGTCCACGGTTGTATGAGTTGCCTGTCGTAAACAAGTCAGTAAAGCTACTTGCATCGGCATAGTCAGCACCCCAACCGCCCATTACTGTATCAAAATCACCAGCGTTTGAACGATCCAAACGAACAGAGAATGGTACTGGACTTAACGTGACTTTCACACCGTCCAATGTTTTTTCGATCGTATCTTGCAAGTACTCAATGATTTTCTTCGTTGAGTCTGTATCAGAAGCTAAGATATCAAATTCTAATGAATCGATCCCTAATTCTTCTTTGGCTTTTTCCCAATGTTCTTTGGCTTGCTCTTCATTGTATTCAATGACGCTGCCAGCTGCTTCCGTGAAGTCCGTATGATCGCCAGGGCTGAAGGTCATACCTTCTGGTACCAACCCAGTTGAAGCAATCGAACCATCCCCTAAGATCGATGTCACTAAGGCATCACGATCGATCGCATAAGAGATCGCTTTACGTAAGTTTTCGTTACGGAAAGGTGAATCTTCATCACGTTGGTTCAATTCTAGGTAAGAAGTCGTTGCTTCTGGTTGAGAAACGAAGGCTTCATCGTTAGCCATTTGTTGCGCTAATTCACCTGTTAGGATGACATCATCTGCTTGTCCATCTTGGAAAAGGTTCAAGGCAGTTGAGGATTCCTTCACGACGCTTACGTTGATCGTTTGTAATTTAACAGTATCTTTGTCCCAATATTGGTCGTTCTTTTCATAAGCCCATTCCGTATCCGTTCCTGGTCCATCAAACCCAGTCAAGACAAACGGTCCATTATAGACAGCATTGTCGCTAGTTGACGCATATTGATCGCCATTTTCTTCTACCACTTTTTGATTTTGTGGGAAGAAGGATGGGAATGCTAATAAGTAATCAAAGTAAGGTGTTGCTTTTGCTAGGGTGATTTCTAATTCATAATCCCCCACTGCTTTGATGCCTAGCTCTGATGGATCCGTATCGCCTGCTGTGATGGCATCTGCGTTCTTAACTGGTGAAAATAGATACGCGTATTCTGATGCTGTTTCAGGTTTGACTGTCCGTTGCCAACCATAGACGTAATCTGCTGCTGTAACAGGGTCACCATTTGACCATTTCGCATCTTCACGTAATTTGATCTTGTAAGTCAGTCCATCCTCGCTAACTTCAGCTGCTTCAGCTGCACCAGCAGGTTGTGGTGTACTGTCAGCATCCAAACGATACAGTCCTTCATATACATTGTTCAATGCACTGAAGCTGATCGTATCGGTTGCTAATGAGAGATCCGCACTTGGCATTTCTTGTGAAACCACTACGTTAAACACTTGTTCTGCACTGCTGTCGCCGCTTGCTGCTGTGTCATTGCTTGAACTATTTGTTCCGCCCGTTGTACAACCGGCTAACGCCACGCCACACACAGCCACTAAACCATAGGCCCATTTATTCTTCATCCTGTCCTACCCCTTAATTGAATTAATTTTCAGAATAATCATGCGATTTCTGAAGTTAGATAAGATTTTAATTAATAATTATTAAAAAAGCAATCCTTTTTTCGATAAAAAACACCTCTGACAGAAAGTTTTCTTGGTATTTACTTACCTTACTCTCATCAAACATTCGTTAAATGCTATTTTTCCTTTCTTTATTTATAAGAAATAAAGCAAAAAAAATAATAAAAAAACATGGTTAAATGTAACTTACATTCATTTTCCGTCTTTCTTTTTCATTTGATCCGTCAAAATGAGAAATGTCTGATAGAAGGGTAAACATACAGAAATCGCCAATGATTTTTATCAGAACAGACCAAAAAAAGACCTGATTGCATGCTTGCTGATCAGGTCTTCTCGCCTTAAAGACATTTGTTTCATCCCCGAAAGGATGTCCTTCAATGATTAATGGATCGCGCCGCCAATTGCTTTTAGATCTTCTTTGTCGGCATAATCAACGATGGCTTCCACCGCTGCAGTCAATCCTTTGGCGATGTCTTCGATGCTCATTGCAGGCTGTCCTGCTTTATCGACGACTTGCTGAGGAATAAACGGCACGTGGATAAAACCGCCCTTCATTTCAGGGTATTTTGTATCGATCATGTATTGTACTTGATACATGATGTGGTTGCAGACGAAGGTTCCAGCAGTATTAGAAACGGCTGCAGGTATTCCTGCTTTTTTCATATTTTCTACCATTGCTTTGATCGGCAGTTGTGTGAAGTAAGCAGGCTTGCCTTCTGTTTGGATCGCTTCATCGACGGGTTGATTGCCTTCGTTATCAGGAATCCGGGCATCATCCACATTGATCGCCACTCGTTCTGGTGAGATGGCAAACCGTCCACCCGCTTGGCCAATGTTTAAAACGACATCTGGGTGGATCTCTTCAATTTTCTCTGCGACGATCGCTGCTGATTTCCCAAATACAGTGGGGATCTCTGCTTTCACGATCTGTGCACCATGAATTGTATCTGGCAGTAATTTCACTGCTTCTAAGGCAGGATTGATTGCTTCTCCGCCAAATGGATCAAATCCGGTAATTAGTAGTTTCATTTCCATCATCCTTCCCTCTTTGTTTTACCACTAAAATGCCCAAAAGTACATTAAAGCGATGTGGATCACTAACAATAATAAAGCAATTGGGGCTTGTGCTTTAATGACACCATTGGGGTCTTTCATCTCTAACAAGGCCACTGGCAGTGCATTGAAATTGGCTGCCATCGGAGTCAGCAATGTGCCACAAAAACCAGCGGTCATTGCCAACGCACCAGCAACGACTGGGTCGCCGCCTTGCGCCATCACAAAAGGTACACCGATGCCTGCAGTAATAACGGTAAATGCCGCAAAACCATTTCCCATGATCATAGTAAAGATCATCATTCCTAAACAGTAAGCCACGACACCGATAAAACGATTGCCTTCTGGCACGACACCAGAGATTCCTTGAGAAATCACATCACCGACACCAGCAGCGTTAAAAATGACACCTAGTGCTGCTAATAACTGCGGCAAGATACCGGCAGTTCCGACTTGACGAAGCATCCGGTCGGAATCGTCCAGCACTGTTTTCGGTTTAGCGGAAGTCAACACGACTGCCAACAAGAGCGCTAAGATCGATGCGATCCCGATTCCAACTTGGCCTCCTAATGGTGTATAAGAAATCACCACAGCGATCAATGCTAAGCTGATACATGGCACGAAGATCGTACTACCGATCCGTTTAGCCGATGCTTCTGCTTTTTCATCATCCACGTCCACGATTTTACCAATCTGCACTTGTTTGAAGAAGGTCAAACAGCCCATCAAAACGATCAAAATCCCGTCCACAAGATACGGCAAGAAATTCCCGAAAGCAAAGACGATCCCTAGCAGTAACCAAAAAGCAGAGGTGCCTAATCGGGTGGGATGATCCGCTTCGCGAAAAACCCGTACAGCCGTCATGATCGACAGCAATCCGATCAAGATATAAAAGAATTCCAGTAATCCGTTAACGATTCCTTCCATCTATTTGTCCTCCTTCTTGCCATATTTTTTTGCTAATTTACGATCAAAGAGCAAGTTCGACAATGTAGCAATGACTAAGACGATCAATGCGATCGGCAATGAGGCTTGCGCGATCGAACTAGCTGCCACATCGTAGCCAAGAGATTGCAATGTTCCTACGATCAATAGCACACCAGAAGCAGCCACAAAGGTATTTTGGGCAAAGAAATTCCCGAAGTTTTCGTTAGCGGCAGCCCGAGCTTTGATTTTTTCCTGATCTTTTTCATCCAGTTCCCCAAATTTGTTTTCCCCAGCAGCTTGCGCCATCGGGTTAACGATCGGGCGGATAAATTGTGTATGTCCTTGGATCCGAATAGAGAAAAAGCCAGCAAGTTCTCGAATAAACAAGTACAAGCTCAAGAACTTCCCTGGTGTTAAGCCTTTGATCTTTTCAATCAATATGACTGCCTGCTGCTTCAAGCCAAAACGTTCTGACAAGCCGACCATCGGTAGTGTTAGTAAGAACAGTGTAACGAGTCGATTATTGACAAACGCTTCTCCTAACATTGTTAAAAAATCAACAACAGAAATCCCCGACACAAGCGCGGTGACAAAACCAGCAACGATTACGACAGCAATAGTATCTAGCTTCAGCAAAAAGCCGACTAAAATAACTAGAATACCAATTAATTTAATCCATTCCATCAAATCATCCTTTCACGATAAGTTATTTTTAATGGATACCAGCTTTTAGTATAATCTATTTTTTTCTTGTAAAACAATGTTTTTTGAATTTTCTTTCGAGGAATACGCTTTCTTTAATGCGTTTTTTAATTACTTAGATAGTAAATAACAAAAAGAAGAACTGCACTTGTGCAGTTCTTCTTTTGCTTTTTACGTTTAAGAAGCGGAGGCTTCTTTTTTCATTTGTTTGCTTCGCAGCTGTCCGCAAGCTGCGTCGATATCTGTCCCGTGTTCTTTACGGATCACGCAATTGATACCGTTTTTCTTTAAAATGTCATAAAAGGCTAACACATCAGCTTTTTTACTTCGAGCGTATTGGTCATGCTCACTCACTGGGTTATATGGGATCAAGTTGACGTAGGACAATTTCTTTTTATCCTTCAATAAAGCTGCCAACTGACGGGCATGTTCTGGCCGGTCATTGACATGATCCAGCATGATGTACTCAAATGTGATCCGACGATTGGTTTTTTCTAAATAATAGTCGACCGCTGCCATCAGCTTTTCAATCGGGAAACTCCGATTGATCCGCATCATGGAGGTTCTGACTTCGTTATTTGGGGCATGCAGCGAAATCGCTAGGTTCACTTGCAAGCCGTTCTCCGCAAACTCTCTAATTTTATGCGCTAAGCCGCTGGTTGACACAGTAATATGCCGCGCGCCGATCGCTAAGCCTTTCGGGTCATTGATGATCTGTAAGAAATGCATCACATTGTCATAGTTATCAAAGGGTTCGCCAATCCCCATGACCACCACGTGAGAGACTCGTTCCCCTTCATTGCGTTCATCAAAATAGTGTTGTACTAACATGATTTGAGCCACGATCTCGCCTGCCGTTAAGTCTCGTTGCTTCTTTAATAACCCACTGGCACAAAACGTACAGCCGATGTTGCAGCCGACTTGGGTCGTCACACAAACGGACATGCCATATTCTTGACGCATCAAGACCGTTTCAATCATGTGATTGTCTGGCAATTGGAATAAATACTTGACGGTTCCGTCACTGGCTTCTTGCACCACCATCTGTTTCAGGGGATTGATCACAAAGGCTGCCGACAGTTTCTCAATCAAAGGTTTCGGTAGGTTGGTCATTTCTTCAAAGCTGGTTACTCGTTTTTCATAGAGCCACTCCCACACTTGGTTGGCACGGAATTTCTTTTCTTTTTGTTCAGTTATCCACAAAGATAGATCTGATTTGGTAAGTCCATAAATCGATGGGTTCACTTTTTTCCCTCTTTTCAAACTAGTCGCTACATACTATAACTGAATTCTTTGTGAAAAGCAACCGTACATTGGCTGATCTTCAAAGCATTCTAGCCCCACGCTTTTGTGGTATTCCTCTTTTTTGAAGATGCTCTTTCTTCCATTCATTGAATCTTTGTCCATAGGAAACCTCTCACAAAGACCTGCATGAAAAAAACAAGCAGTGACAGAACCTGCTCCGATGTACGAAACAAAGCGGCTCTTTCCTGCTTGTTTTCATGAGGGGGCTGTTTCCTCGTGCGCGTTACTTTCATTACATGATCACATTTCAAAAGAAAGCACTCTGCCTTCTTTGGCGGTCAACATGCCCCGTTGCGGCGGCTGCAGTTGCAAATAAAGTTGTAGCGACATTTCTAGTATCAGCTCTTTGTCTCCCTGCTGAAAAACGCCGTAATAATGTGTCTGTTCCCGCTTTTCTTCATATGTATGACTCACAAGATAATATCCTTGTTCCATGGTTTCGTTGCGCTTTTTTGTTTCTGAAAGAAAACGGCGAATATGTTTATACGTAAAGAAACTCAATAAAATGACAACTGCTATTAATACTACATACCCCATTGACAGATTTACACCTCGATCGTTGATGTGGCAAAAGTCGGCTCAACACCAATACTGATCATCAAGGCAGCATCGACTTCACACATCACTTTATCGTCTAAGTGACAAACCTTTTCTTTCAAACGGCTTTTGTCGATCGTGCGAATCTGTTCCATCAAAATGACGGAGTCTTTGCCAATCCCTGTGCAGGAAGCGGAAATCCCAATATGCGTTGGTAATTTCGGCTTCGCCATTTTTGCCGTGATCGCCGCAATGATCACAGTGGGACTGAAGTGATTCCCTAAGTCATTTTGAATGATCAAGACTGGACGTATCCCGCCTTGCTCCGATCCAACCACTGGTGAAAGATCGGCAAAATAAATATCTCCCCTTTTTACCATAGGACCACCCTAACTTTTATATTCTCGCGGAACCCTTGCTGAAAGGGTACACGCTACTTCATAGTGAATCGTTTCTAACTGGTCTGCAACATCCTGCATCGTAATTTGTTCCCCATGATTCTCACCGATCAAGGTGACTGGTGTACCGACAGCAAATGCCCGCGGCAAACGAATCATCAATTGATCCATACACACTCGACCGACGATCTCACAACGCTCGCCTTCTACTAAGATCGAGAAGCCTTGCATTTTTCGTAACCAGCCGTCAGCATAACCGATAGGCACGGTGCCGATCCATTCCTGACGTGGAGTGATATATGTTTCACCATAGCCAATCCCCGCTCCTTTTTCAAGTAATTTCACTTGTATCAGTTCAGAAACGAGCGAAAGCGCAGGTTTTAAGGAAAATGGTTCGCTCAGCGCATGACCTGATGGGTTCAACCCATACATTGCGATCCCAAAACGGACCATATTTCCTACTGCTTCTTTGTGCCATAAAGAGGTTGCGCTATTGCCTGTATGTATATATGTCGGCAAATAGGGCAAAACAGTTAAGACTTCTTTAAAACGTTGGTGCTGGGTTTCCCAATAGCTCGTGTCTGCTTGATCCGCTGTGGAGAAATGGGTAAAGATCCCTTCCCACTCAAAAGAGGGGTGATCTTCTAACCAAAGAACGGCTTGGCGCACTTCTTCGACAGTCAAAAAGCCGATTCTCCCCATACCAGTATCCACCTTGATATGCACTTTAAGCGGCTTATTTAGAGGGTTCTCCTCTAAATAAGCGCCTGCTTCTATCAGCCAGTCCATCGAAGCGACTGGAAATGACAAATCATAGGTCGTCAGCAAGGCAATATCACACACATTCACGACACCTAAGATCAAAATCGGGTCAGTAATCCCTGCTTCTCTCAATTCGATCGCTTCATCGATCGTCGCAACGCAAAAACCATCTGCGCCGCCTTCTTTGGCTGCAAGAGCGGTTTGAACCGCTCCGTGTCCGTAACCATTCGCTTTGACCACCGCAAAAAGAAATGTCTCGCTTGGTAAGTGAGCAATCTCATGTTTGATATTTTCGGTAATCGCAGTTGTATCAATTATCGCTTTCGTTGGTCTATGGTAAGCAACCACCATTTCCAGTTCCTTCTTTCTACTAGTGCTTGATCAGACGAACAAATTAAGTTGGTTTTATGTAGTCGGCTGTTCGTCCATGAAGTATCAAAGTCTTCTTGACTGACAGACTACTTCAACTTGGTTTATTCACTATCTAGTACTTCTAAAATAATTTGTGCAAAAGCAGTATCATTTGTATGGGTGATACTGACAAACGTTTTTTCTAAAGGATGCGGTGCTTTAGTAACGATCGGTGCACCGAATTCATTGGTCAAGACTTCAATATCATGAAAAGAAACTTTGCCGATCCCTGTCCCCCAAGCTTTCGAGAACGCTTCTTTGCAGGCATAGCGCCCGCCAAGGAACTCTACCTGACGTTTCAGCGGCAAGCGTGCAAATAATTTTGCTTCCTTCTCTGTTAAAATACGCGTTATAAACTGAGGTTTTTTTTCAATTAATTCTTTCATTCGAGGCAGCTCGACTGCATCGATCCCGATTCCTTTGATCATTCTTTTCTCTACCTTCACCTAAGATAGGGTTTTCCAAATTGGAAATACCCCTTGTTCAGCTAGTTACCATTCTACCAAAAAAATGGCGAATTACCATTCAAATCTGACGAGTTTATACGGAGATTAAGATTTTTAATCGTTCGTATTTGTTTTTTATATAAAAAAAGACCTTGCAAGTTTCCTTACAAGGTCCACAAACTTAATTAGTCTTGGTTATTTCTGATTACGAAACCGCGTTTTTTGTCGTTGCTGCGGCGATTGTTTTTACGGGCACCATCTTTTGAATAGTTGCCGCGGGCTTTATTGCCGTTGCCGCCGCCACGGTTCCCACCGTTTTCTTTGCGGTTACGATTGCCGTTGCTATTGTTGCTGCGACGACCATTTTTGTTGAATGATTTTTTCCCTTGAGGCAATGGACGCTCTGGTGTGATCTTCACTGGTGCTAAATCAGCAGGATCTTTCGCCATAGTTTTTAGAAGCAATGCTGCTAAATCTTGTGCAGAATAACGTTCTAATAGATCGTCGGCTGCTTGCAAGTATTTATCTAAGCCATTTTCATCCAATTTGGTTTCAACAGATTCGATTGCGGCACCTAATTGACCTTTGAACGCTTCTTTTTCGGTCGGTGGGCGCATTGGTGTCATCCGTTTTTTCGTTAAGTTTTCAATGACGTGCAGATAGCTCATTTCGTTTGGTGTAACGAAAGTCACAGACATTCCGCCTTTTCCAGCACGGCCAGTACGTCCGATCCGGTGAACATAGCTTTCAGGGTCTTGAGGGATATCGTAGTTATAAACGTGTGTAACACCAGAGATATCTAATCCACGAGCTGCAACGTCTGTGGCAACTAAGATATCTAGTTGACCACTCTTGAATGAACGCAAAACGCTCATCCGTTTTTGTTGAGAAAGGTCTCCATGAATGCCTTCTGCTTTATAGCCGCGGGCTTCTAAGCCGCGCGCCAATTCATCGACACGACGTTTCGTACGACCGAAAACGATGGTCAATTCTGGCGTTTGCACATCCAATAAGCGAGTCATGATATCAAATTTTTCGTAGTCTTTTGAACGAACATAGTATTGATCGATCAAATCAGCGGTCATTTCTTTGGCTTTGATCTGTACATGTTCAGGCTCTTTCATGAATTTCACGCCGATGTTTTTGATTGCTGGCGGCATTGTTGCTGAAAATAGCAATGTTTGACGAACATCTGGTACTTGGCTGATGATTTTTTCAATATCTTCCAAGAAGCCCATGTTCAACATTTCATCCGCTTCATCTAATACAAGCGTTTCAACGGTGCCTAATTTCAAGGTGTGGCGGTTGATATGGTCTAACATACGACCTGGTGTACCAACCACGATGTGGGGACGATCTTTTAGTTGACGGATTTGACGGCCGATATCGGCTCCACCGTAAACTGCTTGTACACGAATTTTTTTGTCTTTACCAAGACGGTACAATTCTTCTTGGGTTTGGATCGCTAATTCACGGGTTGGGGCAATCACTAATCCTTGTAGTTGATGGTTCGTTGGGTCAATTTTTTCTAACATTGGCAAACCAAATGCGGCGGTTTTACCAGTACCGGTCTGTGCTTGACCGATCACGTCTTTGCCTGCTAAGGCTAATGGAATCGTTGCTTCTTGGATGGGTGTTGCTTCTTCAAAGCCGGCACGCTCAACAGAAGTCAATAATTCGTTGGATAATTCTAGATCTTTAAATTTCAAATGGATCCTCCTAGGCTGGTCATCTTTTCGATGCCTGTTTTTCTATCATCGAAGCGTAGGTTAGTTCTTCAGAAACACAAGAGTAGTCCCATTTACTCTTATCTTTCTCTCGGTACCGAAAAACCGCTTCACGAAGGCATTATAAAAGGCTAAAACAAGTGTTGTTTGTCTCAGCCATCATTTTATCTCAAAACGTCAATGTTTTTTACAGTAATCATTCTGTGCTTCATCTTTCGGCGTTAGATAAGTATAACACGCTTTGAAAGTTTCAGCAAGATTTCAACTCCCTTTTACATTCCTTTTAGTGCATCAACGACTTCACTCAGGCCCATGCCATTGCTGCCTTTGATCACTAGGCTATCGGAAGGTTCTAAAGTTTCTATTAAGGAGGCGATCAGCTGTGGTTTTTCATCGATCGCAAAATAGCGCACCTTGTCAGCAAGGGCGGTGTTCGCTAGTCGTTTTTGCAACGCCTGCATTTCTTTGCCATAAAGGAAAACTAGCTGGAACGAGTCGTCTAAGTGTGCGGTCATCTGCTCGTGCATTTGTGGAGAATCTGGTCCTAATTCAAGCATATCTGCCAATACGGCGATCCGTCGTCCTGCTAAAGGCAATTTGCGGAAGCTATCCAATACAAGACCCATGGCCGTCGGATTGGCATTGTAAATATCGCTCAAAATCGCTGCCCCATTACCAGCAGTCACCCATTGGGTCCGATTTTTCGTCAATTGAAAATGCGCCAAGCCTTCCTTGATCGCTTCATCTGCTACACCAAAATGACGTCCTATCCCAATCGCGATCAAGGCATTTTTGACATTATAGCCGCCTAAGACCGGTAAGGTAAAGGTCGTACCTGCTACCGTAAAAATCGTCTGATCTTGCGATTCCTCCACGATGTCTCCTTGTAGATCTCCCTCAGTTAAGCCAAAAGTTTCAATGGTCTGCGTTAAATTGGGAACAAAGGGCTCTAACAATGGTTCATCAGCTGGCATCATAAAGAAGCCGTCTTTTTTCAATCCTGCGGTGATCTCCATTTTGGCTTTGGCGATCCCTTCTCTGGACCCTAAGTTTTCAATGTGGGCTTCGCCAATCAACGTGATAGCGGCAGCGTCAGGTTCTGCTAAGCGCGAAAGGACTTCGATTTCACCTGCATGATCCATTCCCATTTCTAAAATCAACACTTGGGTATCTTCTGGCGCATGCAAGATAGTCAAAGGCACGCCTAGTTCATTGTTGTGGTTGCCTTGGGTTTTATAGGTCTGGTACTTTTGGGCCATGACCGCTTCCACCATATCTTTGGTGGTCGTTTTCCCGTTACTTCCAGTAATACCGATGATTTTCGGTGCAAGCTTTTCTTTATACGCTCGTGCCAATTGTTGAAACGCTTTGACGGTATCCGTGACAGGAATCACAAGGATGTCTTGCGGCGGTTCGATCGTAGGGTGGCTCCACAGTGTGGCGATCGCCCCATTGTCTTTGGCTTGTTGGGCAAATTCATGTCCGTCACGGGTCCCCGCTAAGGGAACAAAGAGACTGTTTTCTTTGATCAGACGGCTGTCAAATTCCACAGAGGCAAGTGGCGTTTCATTTTCAATTTGCTGACCAAATACGGCAGCGGCTTCTTTTACAGTAAAATTCATCAGGTTCGCTCCTTTTTCCTAAAAAAAGAAAGCACAAGATCGCTTCAAGTATTTTCCTTGAGTTGAGCTGGCTTTCTTCCTGCTATTTATTCTGCTTCGTTTTCTGTTGCTTCTACATTGGTCAAGAACGAACGTCTTTGATTGAAACGATTCATCCCTAATTGGATCAATTCTTCGATCAAATCCCCATAAGGCAAGCCGGTCTTCTCCCATAGCAGTGGGTACATGCTGAATTCAGTGAACCCTGGCATCGTGTTCAGCTCATTTAAAAAGAGCTCATTTTTATTGGTCAAAAAGAAATCACAACGGCTCAATCCGCTGCCGCCTAACATCGTATAGGCTTTTTTCGCAAACTCTTGAGCTTTGGCTTGTGTTTCTTCTGGAATTTGTGCAGGAATCTGCATCTCGATTCGGTTGTCAATGTATTTGGAATTGTAATCATAAAAGGCAACATCTTTTACGATTTCTCCCGGCATTGTGGTCCGAACGTCTTCGTTTCCAAGAACGGCTACTTCGATCTCACGGGCTTCGATTCCTTGTTCAACGATCGCTCGGGTATCGTAGCGATACGCTTCTTGTAGCGCATTTTGCAGTTCTTCACGGTTCTCGGCTTTCGAGATACCGACACTTGAGCCCATGTTGGCAGGTTTGACAAACATTGGATAAAGCAGACTGCCTTCACATTGATCGAAAATCTTTTTCGGATTTTCTTTCCACGCATTTTTCAAGACTGGTACATAGGGAACTTGCGGAATCCCCGCAGCTTGCAAGATATACTTGGTCATGATTTTGTCCATCCCACAGGCACTAGTCAAGACACCGGCTCCGACATAAGGCATTCCGATGGTTTCTAAAAACCCTTGGATCGTGCCGTCTTCGCCATTTGGTCCGTGAAGTAAAGGAAAGACGATCGCGTCTTCTTCGTAGATTGCCCCAGGTGAAATTTCTTCCCCTTTGGTTTCTTCATTGGTCAATGCCAAAGTATCTGGAGACGTTGGCGCCTCAGTCAATAATGGGCCTTTTAACCAGCGTCCTTCTTTGGTGATCATTACTAATTGAACTTGGTAGTAATTATAATATACAGCATTAACAACTGAAAAAGCGGATAACAGTGATACCTCATGTTCTGCACTGCGTCCCCCGTATAATAAAATGATTTTCAAAAGAATTTCCTCCTGTATTCATTGATTCTACCAAACTAAGTCTTCCACATTTTAGCACAAAATCGACCAACCGGCATTAAATCTTGCAGAAATTTCTTTAAGCTTACACAGTCGTTAGTTGAATGTTTTTCATTTTGTCAGTACTATGAATATATCACGGCACGTTTAAAGAGGTGGGACCTATGACAGAACAAACCGCTCCTTCTAGAAAAGGACGATTAAAACAAATCGTTCAAGTCTTTTTGAAATACAAAGTCGTTCAAAATATCAGCAAACAGCAGCACCCCGAAATGGTGCGTCAAGCGTTTGAAGAATTAGGACCAACATTTATCAAAATCGGGCAGATGCTTTCGGTCCGCAATGATCTGCTTTCCAGCACCTTTGTCGATGAATTCAAGCAGCTGCAGGACAATGTCAAAAGTGATCCATTTCCCAAGGTCAAAGCACTGCTGGAAGCAGAACTGCAGCAACCGCTAACGGAAGTTTTTTCCGCTTTTGATGAAATTCCAGTCGCCTCAGCTTCCATCGGACAAGCTCATCGAGCAAACTTGCTCAGCGGCAAAGAAGTGATCGTCAAAGTACAGCATCCAGGGATCATTGCGGCAATTCAAGTGGATCTCGATCTTTTTGAAAAAGCCCTGCCGTTGGTTCGCGCAATTCCAGAAGCCAATGTGGTGGATTTAAAAAGCGTGCTAAGCGAAGTCCGACGATCACTTGCCAATGAAACGAATTTTTTGCAAGAGATGAAAAACGCACAGGAATTCTACCGCAACAATCACCAAGACCCGCAGTTGGCATTGCCAAAAGTTTATCCCGAATGGTGTACCCAAAAAGTATTAGTCATGGATTACATGGCAGGTGAAAGCTTGAATTGCTTACTGACCCGCAAAAATCAAGACATCGTTTATGACAATCAGTCCGTGAAAGCCGTGAAAAAACAAGTGGGGACGCTATTAGTCGAAAACTTTATGAAACAAGTCTTTGAAGATGGCTTCTTTCACGCTGATCCACATCCTGGCAATCTTTTCTTGCATGTCTTCACGGATCAAGCCAACCGCCCACAACCATTTCAAGTCAAGCAGCGCGTCGGTGTCCTCGGCGGGGTCGATTATTCGTTGAAATGGCAAGAAGAAGCTGTCATGCCGCCTTACCAAGTGATTTTCTTGGACTTTGGGATGATGGGTCATTTGGATCAGTCTTTACGCAGCCGTTTAGCCGATGCGTTGATTGCTCTTTATACCCAAGACACCCAAGAAGTCGGTAAAGCCGTCTTGCGGTTGTGCAACAGCAGCGGCAGTTCCTTTGACGAAGTCGCCTTCTACCAAGACCTGCAAAAATTTGTTGAAAACTACTATAATATGCCGCTAAAGGATATCGACTTGCAAAAAGTGATGGCGGAAGTCATCACGATCTGCCATGATAACCAACTGCAGATGCATCGAGACATCACTTTGCTGATCAAGGCTTTTGGTACCTTGGAAGGTGTGATCAAAGCCTTAGATCCCGAATTATCAATGATGGAAGTCACTCAGCCTTTTGCACAAAAATATTTCCTACAGCAGCTGAGTATTGAAGACGAGGTGAAAAAAAGCGCCTTGGCAACCGCAAAAAGCTTGCGGGCACTTAGCCATCTTCCCGATCGGACCTTGGCTGTCTTAGACACTTTTGCGACTGGTAAACACCGATTGAATCTAGAGATCCGCGAACAAAAACAGCTATTGGACCGCTTTGATCAGATGGTCAATCGACTGGTGATCGGTATTATTCTAGCTGCGGTCATCCTTGGCTCTTCCTTATTGGTGGTCGCCAGCCCGCAACAAGGAGCCTTCGTCCATCAGATGGGAATCTTCGGATATACCTTAGCATTTTTCGCGATCGTGGCTTTAGTCAGCAAATACTTCTATGATCGTTTTCGCAAGAAATAAATAAGCACCTTCAATTCCCGTGGTTCATGCAGAAGCTGGGTCTTGAGGGTGCTTATTTTGCAAGAGTCTGTCGCAATTCGTTTTCAAAGATTCGTTTGAAGGCTTCCCGATCCTCTTTCGTAAAGGGCTTCGGTCCTTTTGTACGCTTGCCTGCTTTACGCATCTGCGCACCTAAGTAGCGTTGTCCAAGTAAAAAATCGATCGTTTCTGGCAAATACTCTGTGCCGTTATGGTGAAAAACCCGCGCTTTTTTCGGCAAGACCAAAGAGGCTAACCCATAATCTTGGGTAACGAGAAAATCACCGGGCTCTATTTCCTTCACGATTTCATAATCCGCACGATCCGAGCCTTTGTCGACATAGACAAAGTGAACATGGGCAGGATAATCTTTGGTCGTGTAATGATCGACACTGGTGACGATCACCACCGGCAGCTGATATTGCTGAGCCAGCTCAATCACTTCGTTTTTCACTGGCGATCCATCGCCGTCAATAAAAAGTCGCATCTCCACACTCCCCTCACAAGTTTCTTCGTTTACAATTACTTCTATTGTAAGAGGAGCAAGGCGAAGATGCAAGCAGACTTTACAGCCGTTTCCTTGAGGATGTATTTAAAGCCTCAAGAAGAGCAACTGCCTCCGCCCTAATAACTAGCAGCTACCCTAAGCAAAGCTTATCCTTCAACTTTAGAAAAGGCTCGCTCTTTTAGCTCATAAACGACATCGCAAGCCTTGGCTACTTCTTGCTCATGGGTCACTAAGATAATACATTTTTTTTGCTCATGAGCAATTTCTTGAAACAGTTTGACGATCTCTTTGGACGTCGTTTCATCCAAGTTTCCAGTCGGTTCATCCGCTACGATCAGCTCATGCTCACAGCACAATGCGCGAACGATCGCCACCCGCTGCTGCTGCCCACCCGATAATTGGGTCACTTTTTTCAGTGCCAGCTCTTCCGTGATGCCAACTTTGGCTAAGTTTGCTAAAGCGTAGGCCTTTTTATCGGCTTGCTGCGACTTCGCGATCGCCATCGCTGTCACCACATTGTCCAATGCCGACAGATAAGGCAATAGATTATAGGCTTGGAACACGATGGACACATCTTTGCGGCGGTACTCCCGCAGCCCGATTTTTGCTAACGTTTCTTCGTTGTAGAAAATCTTTCCTTCTTTCGGGGTATCTAGGCCTGTGATCAGCGACAGGAAGGTCGTTTTCCCCGATCCGCTGGAACCTAAGATCGCATACATCTTGCCAGGCTCGAAGGTCAAGTCAACGCCACGAAACAGGGCTTCTGCTTCGCTTTGATACCAATAGCCTAATTGTTCTGTTCGTAATGTCATGTCGTTCCTCCTAAGAAACCAAGATTTTTTTCGGGTTCAGCCGCAAAATGCCCGCCGACGAGAGTAAGATCGAGCCAAAGCTGATCCCTAGACCGAGTAATGCCAATAGACCAATTTGTTGAGGGGAAACGGTAATTTCTAAGGACTCCACTTCTGCTGATTGGGTGAAGGATGGGAAAGAACCGCCACGGTTACCGCCCATTTGCGGCATCTCTCCGCCTCCAGGTCCAGCGTTTTCAGCAGCTGCCTGATCCGTCGTCGTTTCGGTTTGCTGTGCCAATAATTGCTCTCCGACGGCATTACCGACAAGATTGCCGCTAGCGGCCGCGATCCCTAAAGCAAATACCATGCAGACAAAAATCTCTGTGAAAAACTGTAGGATCACTTTGGCTCGTGACTCGCCTAAAGAGAGCAATACGCCAATCTCATAGCGACGTTCCCGAATCGACATCATCACGATCAACGTCAAAATAATGATACCGGCAGCAGCAACTAACACAATAATATTTTTGGCAAAGCTCGCGACATTATTCAACGGTGTCAGCATCGATTGATACATCTGATCATTGGTTTGGATGCTATAGGTTTCTGTATCGATCAATCCTTCTGCTTCTTCCACGAATGCCGTCATTTCAGACGGATCACTCAAGGTATAGGTTGCTGAATCAATGGTGTCCTCATTGCCGCTCAACGTATTGGCAAGGGTATAAGAGGCAATGATCGTGTTGGCTGGGTTGAGAAAGTTAAACATTTGGCTCATGCTGTTGCCAACTTCACTCGTTTCATAGATTCCTTTGACCGTCACTTCTACTTCATTGTCCTCTGCATCAGTGATTGAAAACGTATCTCCGACCGCTAAATCATTCGCTTCAGCTAGTGAGGATTCAATCAAGACTTGGTTTGTGCCTTCGTCCTCAGAAGTAATTCCTTCTCCATCCGTGATCGTCGCTGTTCCTTCCGAAAAAGTCGTATACGCCGCACTGGTTGATACGCCAGTGATTTGGAAATCACCTGTACTCATACTCCCACCAGGCATACCTCCTGGCATACCGCCCATTTGCCCCGACTCGCTGCTATCGGTTGCTTCTGACTCTGTCGAGGAGTCACTGCTAGAGATCGGTTCGATCCCGCTGACGGCATCAGCCGAGGTACTGACTTCAAAACTATATGAAGCAACCCCGTCTAAATTAGCGATTGCTTGGGCATCTGTGATCGCTACAGGTGTCGATTGAAAACTCCCTGGATCTGGACGTGTGCTCTGGTCATCGCTGTCAGATGAAGAACTTCTTTGCTGAAAAGCCTGCTCACGGTTGGCTTGCAACGTCACGGTTGCGCCGACACTTTTCTGAGCATTTTCAGTCGCTACTAGCGCTGCACTGCGAATCGTCAAACCCGCCAATACAAAAATCAAGATTGCAGAAAATACGGCGATCAGCAGCAGACTCCGGCCTTTTTTCGCCCATAAACTTTGGAGCCCTCGTTTCAAAAAATTCATCTTTGTTCCTCCTGAATGGCAAATTATTGTATTTCGACTATAAGAACCTTAGCTTAAATTGAACTTAAATCTTCCCCTAATTTTTCAAAACGTTGGAACAGACCGCAGCTGTCTTCTGCGATCTGCACGTTTTATTGATGACCCCCAGGGAATGATCGAGGAACCTTCAACTAACGGCCAAAGCCGCCACCCATTTGATTGGTTGTCGCTGTCGCTCCTGATTGGGTCAAGTTGGCGATCGTTTCCGTGACGGGCAACGTTCCTAATTCCGTCCCATCACTAAGGGTCCCACCAGCATAATAACCAGAAACAGCTTGCGCATCATTCGTTCCCTCACTGACCAATGTATAGCTGCTATCCGTCAAATCTGGGCTAGAAAGAACCACATGTTGGTAGCTTTTACTTGGTGCATAGGACAAGATCGTCTGTCCTTGACTATCCTTTAAGGTCACAAGGGTCTCTGCTGCTTGGGTTTGATCGAAACTGATCCCGATCGACTGTTGACTTCCCCCACTGACATTCATGGCCATATCGGTCGTACCAGCAGCTAACAAGACACCGCCAGTGATTTCAAACGTCCCGTTATAATCCAAAGCGCCATTGCCACCGGTCGTTGGACCATTTACGATGACGACCCCATCACTCATAGTGACATTGCCGTTACTGTCCAGGCCATCCCCTTCGGCATCGACCACCAACGTCCCACCAGTGATTGTGATTTGTTTGCTGTCATCTGCGGTATCGCCACCGCCAGGACCGCCACCAAAGCTGTCTTGCCCAAATTGGCCAGTGGTTTCCTCTGTATCACTGCCGCCACCGGCATTGATCCCGTCATCGCTAGCCACGACGTGTGTCGTACCACCAGCAATCGTGATCACACTTGCTTCTAGTCCTTCATAGGATTCTTCGATAGCAATCGTCCCATCGGAGATCGTCAATTCATTGTCCGCATGTATGCCGTCGTCACCACTGTTGGCAGTGATCGTACCACCTGTGATGTTGATGGTATCGTTGGCATGCAGGCTATCATCTGCACTATTGATCGCAAAGGTACCGCTGCTGATGGTCATCACACCGCCAGCTTTCAATCCTTTGTAGCTTTCATCCGTCACTAGCGACTGACTTTGTGCCCCGTCAGCCGTTTTGATTGTGAGATCGGCTGATTGGATGCCTAAATTTGTTTCTGCTTGGATGCCATCACGCCCACTTTGGATCGTAAAGGTACCGCCATCGATCGCAACGTAGCCTTTTTCCGCATCTTCCGAATTATTCGCTTGGATGCCATCTCCTTCAGTGGTGTTCAGTGTGTAGTTCCCTGCCAAGATCGACACGGAATCTTTTCCTTTGATGGCATTGTTTTTCGCTGTGATCTCAATCGTGCCACCAGCTAAAACCAAATCATCTTTGCTGCGCAGCCCGTTGCTGTAATTTCCTGTGATCACCAACGTTCCATCACCGTTGATGGACAAATCTTCTTTACTATAAAAAGCGGCATCTGGTTCCGTCTCACCTTCCGCCAAGGTGTAGCTGCTGCCATCTATCAGAGTATTTGTCGTATCACTGGCTAAGGTCGTGATGACTTTTTCTGCTTGTTCGATGACGACTGCCGCCCCGTCTTCATTGGTGATCGTGACACCCGCAAAGATCAGATGGACTTTTTCTTCTTTATTGACGTTGACAACCAGTTGACCATTACTTAAGGAACCGCTGACGACATAGGTACCAGCTTGCGTGATCGTCACCGTTTGGTCTTCCACTGCAACTCCATCAACAGCCGTCGTATCGCCGTCATTCAATTCAAGTTGCGTGGCGGTCGCCTCATCGTAGGAGGCATCCACGTCTTCTTCTTCGTAACTGCCATAATAGTCCGTAGCATCATCAAGAGTCGTTGCAACGTTGGTCACTGCGGCAGAACCTGAAACAGCCGCTGCAGAACTGGAGCTGCTGCTCGTGCTACTACTATCGGTTTGCCCACAAGCGCCTAGGAGCAGCGATGAGAGTAAGAGCGGATAAATGAGTTTTTTCATAAGAGGTTCCTCCTTCTACAGCTCATCGCGGTTAGCGGTGAGCTTGCCTAAAACAACGGGTAAATTGCCATTACGAACCCGAACTTCATCAATGATTTGTTTTTCTTGCGCTTGGTCTTTTAACAGCAACTGATAACGCAACTCATATAAGCTCCCCATCGTGGTCGTTCGAACCGATGTCAGTTTGGCAGAATGCGTATATTTTTCAAAGAGATCATCGAATAGTTGCGGATAATCCAAATCTTCTGGAATCGTGACTTTCAGTTCTCGTTCACTCGTGGCTTGTCGATCGCCAAAGGGTACCGTGTATAAAAGGGTCAAGAAAAGCGCCACGATGATGGAAAAAATCACGACATAGCCGACGTAGCCCATCCCAGTTGCCAGACCGATCCCCATCGACCAAAAGACGCTGGTGATCTCTCTAGACCCTCCTGGAACCGAGCGGAAACGAATCAAACTGAAGGCGCCTAAGATCGCCACACCTGTGCCAAGATTGCCGTTGACTAGCATGATCACGGATTGAACGAGGATCGGTAAGACCGCCAAGGTAATAACGAAGTTTTTTGTGTAGACATTGCGGATCATATGGATCGCAGCTACCAATATTCCTAAAAGCAATGAGGCGGCGATACAGATCAATAAGCTACGCCATTCCAAGGTGCTCGTATCGCCAGAAAACAGACTAGATAACATGTAACCATTCCTCCTTCTTGAACAAATGCCGTTGATACGTTTGGGCATATTTTGAAAAGCTACCTTTGCGCACGCTGTATTTGTTCAACAGCTCCACAAACCATAATGGATAAGCGCCGAGGGCTTTCACTTCCATCAACACCCCGATTTCAGGTGCTACCAGCGCTCCCTCACTGCCAGAACCGAACATAAGATCATAGGTGCGAAAGCGAATGTTTTGGTCGAATGTCACGCGAAATTCACTATCATCATCAATAAACAGCGACAAGCGATCATAGGCAATCAACACTTTCGGCAGCAAGTCTGGGTTTTGCTTAAATAGCCAGTGAATCTCTGCAGCGATTTGCGGTGCTTCTGCCATTGACGGCAAGACCCCTGTTTGCAACCAGCGACAATAGTCAGCATAGGGCAGCGGGATTCGGCGTTTGTAGACCACGCCATTGACTTTCTTTTTGATCTCTAAAAAAATCAACTGCTGCTCTGTCGGTATGCCATAGCTGCGGACCCGAAATTTTTCTTTGTATTTCGGTTTGTCCATCGAATGACGAATAAAGCGGTAATCGTGGGTATCGTAATACAAGGACATAATCGTGTGCTGCCCATATTCATCGATCGCCATTCTTTGCTGAAGCTCAGCAAGAAATGCAGGAAATTGCTCCTTGGCTATTAAATATTTTGTCTCTTTTCTTTGAAAGACTTTTTTCAATTTCATAAAAATGTTCCTCCCTTGAAATCCATGCACTGAATTTACGGCAGCTATCTTAAATGCAGCTTAAGGCAAAACAGTTTTTTAAGCATTTTTTATGCTATTCGTGCTATTCTTATCCTTAAAGAGGTGGGAACATGATTAAACTATTAGTGATCGAAGATGACAAAACATTATCTGATAATATGAAAGAAATCGTCAGCGAGATCGGTGACGTCACACAAGCCTATGATGGCAGCGAAGGCTTATACGAGGCAGAAACGGGGATCTATGATTTGATTATTCTCGACTTGATGATGCCAGAGATGAACGGTTATGAGGTGCTTTCTGCCCTAAGAAAAAAAGGACTCCAAACACCCGTCCTGATTTTAACAGCCAAAGACGGCTTAGAAGACAAAGTGACTGGTTTTCAAAAAGGGGCAGATGATTATTTGACCAAGCCTTTTTATCGGGAAGAATTATTGATGCGGATCAAAGCGTTGCTAAAACGCTCCTTAGGTTTGTTCAATGAAAATACACTGGAATATAACGGATTGCTGTGCAACCTTGGCACCAATGAGGTCAGTTACCAAGGGCAGCTTTTGCCGATCCAAGGGAAAGAATTTGAGCTGCTGCTTTATTTTCTACAAAATAGAAACATTATTTTGACTAAGGAACAGATTTTTGATCGCATCTGGGGATTTGATTCAGAAACGACCTTGACTGTCGTCGAAGTCTATATGAGCAATCTGCGGAAACACTTGCGCCAGACAGGGATCGACAAAGAGATCCGTACGTTGCGAAATGTCGGCTATATTATGCAAGGAGCCTAGTCTATGAATAAAGAACGCTCTAAGAGACAACGGCTGCACTCCTTTCTCCTAAATGTCAGTGCCTTTGCGTTGGTTTTCTTACTTTTAGGAACCATCGTCCTCCAATTGTTCAACCAATCGGCTTATCGGCAAACCGACATTTCTTTGGAACAAGCAGTCAAAGATACCCGCTTGATCCAAGCAGAGATCAGCGCTTCGCAATCCAATCTAGAGGTATTGCCACCAGATAGTGCCATGCCAAAGATCCCTGGGACCAATCGCTTCAATACCCAGTTGATTCTCTGGTCTGAAGACGGTGAGATATTAAACAAGCAGACCTTGGGCGGCCGCTTTTCACAACTGGCAAGTTTATCTTTAGATACAAGCCACTTAGACAGTATCACATCTTTTTCAGTGGTGGATCAGTCCTTGTCAGAGGAAGAAGAGACCCTTTTGTTTCGTTCGATCACCACCAAAGCACCAACAAATGATGCTGGTGTCGGCTATATCCAAGTCTTGGCGAACACTAACCAAATCAAAAATGCGATGAACAATTTCCAAACGATTTTGATTTTATCGATGATCTTTTTCTGGATTCTTTCGATCGGGATCAGCTATTTGCTTTCCAGCTTGAACATGCGCCCCATTTTAGCCTCCTGGAAAAAACAGCAGGAATTTGTCGAAAATGCATCCCATGAGCTGCGCACTCCATTGACGATCATTCAAAACAGTCTGGAACGCCTGTTTACCAAGCCCAATCATACGATCATTGAAGAATCTGAAAGCATCGCCCAAGCGTTAGCGGAAACTCGGCGGCTGACTGGATTAACGGCGGATTTACTGACGATCGCCCGCAGTGATTCCAATCAATTGCTTTTGACAAAAGAAACCATCGAGCTAGCTCCTTTTATCGATGACTTAGTCAAACCTTTCAAAGAAATTGCCGAATTGGATCAAAAACACTTTGTTGTCGAAAACTTTGCCAAAACGACCGCTTGCTTTGACCAAAAGAAAATCCATCAAGTCCTCGTGATCCTCCTAGATAATGCCTTAAAATATACCAGCAGTGGTGATAAAATCACCCTCTTATCGGAGATTTCTAACAAGCAATGGCTGATCGAGGTCAAAAACACAGGACCAGCCATTTCCGATGAAGAAAAAGCCCGTATCTTTGACCGCTTCTACCGCGAGGATCGTTCCCGCTCCAAAGAGACCGGCGGCTATGGTTTAGGCTTAGCGATCGCCAAGCAAATCGTTGAAGAGCACAAGGGACAAATCCAGGTCAAAGATTTGCAGCCACGAGGGGTTATTTTTCAGATTCGTTTACCTAAAGAAGGATAAAGGAGAAAAACAAATGCAGGTCATCACCCTTAAAGAACACCCTGACTACTTAGCAGAAGCCATTCGTTACTTCCAAAAACAGTGGGCTGGTCCCGACTCCCTCATGGTTTATGAGGATAGCCTGACCCATAGTTTTTCAGCAAATCCTTTGCCGCAATGGCTGCTGCTGGTCAACGAAGAAATCGCAGCAGACGGACGTTATCAAATCATCGGCTGCGGTGGCTTGATCCCCAACGACTTCATCAGTCGGATGGATTTGACCCCTTGGCTTTGCGCCTTGTATGTGGACCCTTTGTGGCGTGGCCAAGGCGGTGCCCGCCTTTTGATCGAAACAGCCAAGCAACGTGCTGCTGGAGCTGGTTTTGATTCTCTGTATCTATGTACGGATCTTTCTACTTTTTATGAGAAATTTGCTTTTGAACCGATCGGAACGGGCTACCATCCTTGGGGAGAGTCTTCCACCATCTATCGCTGTTCTCTCACCTAAATGAACAAAAAAAAGCTGTGAACAAAAATGTTCACAGCTTTCTTTACTCACAGTACTATTGCTAGTAGAATACCCTATCTCCACAAAAGGAATATTCCGACACCCTACAAATCCGGTAGGTTGCTTACGCGGTGTGCCTCTGCTATCAATCTGGTCAGCTAATGCTAGACCTTCTCGACTCGTCGCATGAGGATTACTTTACCATAAATTTAGTCGGAATACTACTGTTTTTTATAAAATTAAAACTGCTGATAAGCATTTCTCAAGAAAGAGTGCCTATCAGCAGTTTTTCATGAATCAATTGTTACTTTTCAAATAGAAACATTCCAATTGATGGATAAAAAAACTTAGGATAAGAAGGTCGCTACTTTGGTCGTAATCAAATCGATGGCTACGTGGTTTTCGCCGCCTTCTGGTACGATGACATCGGCATACCGTTTTGTCGGTTCGATGAATTGATGATACATCGGTTTTACCACCGTCAAGTATTGTTCGATCACAGAATCCAATGTCCGGCCACGTTCTTCCATGTCACGTTTGATTCGGCGAATAATCCGAATATCATCGTCTGTATCAACATAAAGTTTAATATCCATTAAATTACGCAATCGCTCATCTTCTAGAATCAAGATCCCTTCCAAGATAATGACTTCTTTGGGTTCTTGAATGATCGTTGCTTCGCTGCGGGTATGCGCGACATAATCATAGACGGGTTTTTCGATCGTTTGATATGCAAGCAGCTGTTGCAAGTGATCGATCAACAAATCAGTATCAAATGCAAAAGGATGGTCATAGTTGGTGTTCAACCGTTCTTCAAAGCTCAGATCACTTTGGTCTTTATAGTAGGAGTCTTGTTCAAGCATCATAATAGAATGATTGGGGAAATGATTAAAGATCGCCCGACTCACGCTTGTTTTTCCACTACCTGATCCACCTGTCACACCAATAATAATGGGCTTGCCATTCGTCATTCAATTAACCTCTTTCATCTTAAAAAATTCACACTGGTTCTATTATAGCGAAAATTCGGCAAATTACTACTGTTTCTGTAGAATCAGTGCTGCAATAAAGGAAGTAATTGCTGCAAACGTTCGATCTCATAAGTAGGCTGAATCTCACCACTGTTTTTTTTCTTTGGATTGAACCAAATCGTATCGATCCCTGCCAGTTGTCCGCCTAAGATATCTGAAGTCAGTGAATCGCCAATAATGACTGTCTCTTGTTTTTTAACGTTTGGTATGCGAGCAAACACATAGTCAAAATATTCTTTCATTGGTTTTTGATACCCTGTATCTTCTGAAACAAAAATATCACGGAAATACGGCTTTAATTTGGCATCTTCCAAGCGGCGATATTGGGTTTCAGAAACCCCGTTCGTCACCACGTATAGGTCAAAATGCTGCGCCAACTCCGCTAAGATCTCATCACTGTTGTCTAACAGTTTATGTCCTTCATTTAGAAATTCCCGATAGGCCAATTCAACTGCTGGACTATCGACCTGAATGCCTTGCGTTTCAAAAAACAAACCGAAACGCTCATTGATAACTTGGTCTCTCGTAATTTTCCCTTGCTCAAACTGCTGCCACAAATCATGATTGATCGTTTGATAGCTTTGTTTGCGCTCTGGGGTCATTTCCAAGCCATGAGCTTTAAATAGTGCTTTTAAGGCTTGATCTTCGGTATCTTGAAAGTCGAGGATCGTGTCATCGACATCAAATAATAATGTTTTATACTTCATTTTCTCCCTCTTTCTCAGCGGAAATGCGCCGCCAGTCCTCTTAATTCTTCTTGCGTCAGCGAGCGATAACTCCCCACTGCTAAATCATCTGGTAGAACTAGCGAACCCATCGCTGTTCGTTTCAGCTGAATGACTTTTTTCCCTCGGGCTAAAAACATCTTTTTCACTTGATGGAACTTGCCTTCAGCGATTTCTAACGAAACAAAGGAACGAGCCGCTCGGGCATCGATGATCGTTAGGGCAGCTGGTTTGCAAGTGACACCACCATGAAAGGTAATCCCTGTGGCAAATGCCGCCACATCTTCAGGAGTCACCAAGTCATTGACCACCACTTCATATCGCTTGGTCACCTTTTTGGTGGGATGCAGCAAGTCATAGCCTAACTGACCATTCGTCGTAACTAATACCAACCCTTCCGTGTCCCGATCCAATCGACCGACGGCATAAAGATCTGGGTGCTGGTCCTTTGGTGCAATCAAATCGATCACTGTCTGGTGCTGTTGATCAACATTCGCTGTAACGACACCATTGGGCTTGTTGACGATATAATAGCGTTCCTGCGTCTCCAACTGACGACCCGCAACGATGATTTGATGGATGGCGCTATCGACATTGCGCTCAGGTCGCCCTTCAATCCTTTGATCCACGAGGACTTTCCCTTGCTGAAACAACCGTTTCATCTCTTTACGAGAAGTATTCAATTGTTGCTCGATCACTTTATCTAAACGCATAAATTTTTCTCCATAGTGGCTATTATAGCTCAGGATCTAGCGAAAGAAAACTGCCAGGATTTCAAATGATTTGACTTTCTTTGTCTTTTTGCGTAAGGTTAAAGAGTAAAGTAAATATAGTTTCTCATACACAGCGTTATGACCTGGTGGAGAAAAGTTGAACCAAAACTTTCTGGGGCAGTTGTGTACACAACTGCCCTTTTGCGTGTTTTCACTCACGTACCACTTAATGTGCAGAGTTAACAAAATTTGCTTAAAAAATCTCGTTATTAACGAGAAAATTTTAGGAGGAATTGAGTTATGTCAGTATCATTAGAAGTTACGAAAAGAGAAGTTCGCCCACGTTCTTTACGGAACAAGTTGCGCCACGAAGGAAAAGTACCTGCAATTGTCAATGGGTACAAAGTAGAAAGCACACCGATTGCTGTCAATGCAGCAGAATTAGAAAAAATCTTGCGTGAAAATGGATTGAATACCGTAATCACGATCAGTTTAGAAGGCAAAAAAGTCAATACACTGATCAAAGAGTATCAATCAGATACCTTCACACGCAATTTAACCCACGTTGAATTCCTATCTGTCGATATGAATGAAGAAACAGAAGTAGAAGCAGAAGTAACCTTAATTGGCGAATCTGCTGGTGTCAAAGCTGGTGGTGTTCTAGCACAAAACTTGTATACAGTCGTTGTATCAGCAACACCAGACAAATTGCCTGAACGTGTTGAGATCGATGTAACGTCATTAGAGATCGGCGATTCATTAACAGTGGCTGATCTGCCTAAGAACGACGAGTACACGATCGTGACCGATCCAGAAGAACAAATCGTTGCGGTTACTGAACCACAAGAAATCACTGAAGATGAAGAAGCTGGCGAAGCTGCTGAACCAGCAGTTATCGGTGAAGACGAAGAATAATCATAGAACATCGTTCTTAAGATCGCGTCTTCAATCAACAGACACTTCTAAGAAATGCAAGACTCTTGAAGGGCTTTTCCTTTAAGAGTCTTTTTCATTCTTACGAAGAGCTGGTGAGCTGCAACTGACTATTTTCCACTGAAAGACATCATGGGAAAGCTTGATCCAGCCAACCCATCAAATTTTTAAGAAAATAGTTAAAATGCGTCGCTGCCCAAAAAGAAAAGCAGAAGTAGTTGCATTTTTGACGGTTCTTCATTATGATAAATAGACAAATTTGATGTTATTGGCAAGCCTACTTGAAGGAGGGGTTTTTATGTTTGAAACATTTGATGATCACCGCAGCCGCTACGCTTCTGGCGGGATTGTTCAAACACTGCCTGGCGAACTGATCGATAGTATTTGGTTAATCATCGATCTCGATTTAAAAGGGTTTATTCCGTTGACAAATCTGCTCACCTTTGAAGTCCAAAACAATCACGGTCGTGTCACACTGCTTTTTTCTCAAGCACAAAGTCAAATCGAACTCGGCGTTGATCTGCCTTACCGTTATTCCGACCTCTATCCCCAAAAAGTCTATGTGTATGACGATGGGCAGCGGCAAACGATTTTATTGCCTAGCGAGACTCGTTAACAGCGCTTCGTGTTTCTCTTTTTATAACGTTACTTACATAAAAAACCACCCTTTTTATTTTAAAAGGTGGTTTTTTTTGATTCCTTCCTCTCATTTAATTCTATAATATACAGGGTTCGAGGAAGCAACCAATGAATCCCCCGTTTTTTATTACGTTTTATTGACTATTTTTTGTGTGTTAAAATAACGTGTGAAGTTCCCTTATAATAAGGACAGTTGCAAAATTCAGCTGAAAGAGGTGCCTGGTTTTGAAAAATATCCTTGAAAAAGATATTATGCAAATGCTGCGTCTGTCCACGATGCTCTTGAGCGAAAATCCCCTTCCTTTGAATAAAGCTGCTGCCGATCAAAATCTTTCCGTCAAAACGATCCGTCGGCTACTGTCCAGTTGTTTAAACGAGGACCCTTCCTTCCATTATGATGTGCAGCAAGGACACATTCGTGCCTTTCATGATTTGCAGCAGCCCCTAGCCAGCAAAAACTTCCCCCATACAGAAATGCTTGCTGCATTGTTTAATAAAAGTACAAACTATCAGTTGCTCTTGTTACTGTTAAAAATGCCGACCATTTCCTTTGCAGACCTCCACAAGCGGTATTACCTGAGCCCCTCCAGTTTGCATCGGCGCTTTTTGTCCTTTTCCTTTTTTTTGGCACCTTATCATCTAAGGATCGACCGTCGCAGTTTTCCTTTGATTACTGGTAATGAACGGCAACTGCGCTATGTGATTTTTCGACTCACCCTCTTAGCAAGCCCGACGCTTTCTTCTAATCAAGCGTTTCAAGAACTGAAGCAGATTCATCAGTTGCGGGCAAACGCTTTTTATCCCAACACCCCCGCCACGTTTACTCAGCAAGTTTATCCAACATGTTTTGTGCCGCGTTTTTATTTAGTTGGTGAACGCAGCTATTTATTTTTGTGGCAACAGCTGCTAACACTGGAACCTTTTTATGTGCCAACAGAAGAAGCCTTCCTTTTGCGCCGAATCATCACGCCGATTTTGTCGGAGCATCCGCTCCAGCAACCATTAGAAGTGCTTTTGTCGAAAATTTTCCAAGCCCATCTTTTGGGCGCCTTACTGGAAGGCAATTTATTTGTCTATCCGCCACTAAATCCTTGCCTATCTGAACGTTCCCAACGCTTGGTCCAGGCTTTTTTGACTCAGCTTCCCCATTACGAAAAACTCTTAAAAAAGCATCCCGAGTTGCCCTTACTCTATGAATGCATTTGGCAAGAGCTCTCTTTTTTCCAACCGATCATTGCCTTTCCGCAAAAAAAAGAGCGTCCGCTTAAGTAGCGACACGCTCTTTTGAGGTTCATTTAGTTGGCAGTGAATTATTTTGCGTCAGCATCAACGATTTTCACTGAACCTTGCCATTGTTCTTCCACAAAGTCTTTGATTTCGTCTGAATGCAGCACTTCGATCAATTTCTTGATTTTGTCGCTATCTTCGTCGCCACTGCGGACAGCGATCACGTTGACATAAGGCGAATTATCCGCTTCTAATAAAACAGAATCATCCGCTGGGTTCAAATCGATCCCGAATGCGAAGTTCGCATTGATGGCAATTAGGTCTGCTTCGTCGTTTTGATAAGCAGTCGCCAAAAGAGATGGATCGACGTCATGTTTAAATTCTAAGTTTTTCGGATTTTCAGCAATATCATCAAAGGTTGCCGTTTCTGTATCAACGCCGTCTTTTAAAGTGATCAAGTCAGCATCTTGTAAAATCGTTAGGATACGACCCCAGTCAGATTCAGAAGTGGAAGTAAGAACCGTTGCACCATCTTCTAGTTCTGAAATATCAGAGATTCGTTTTGAGTAAAGACCCATTGGCTCGATATGGATCGCACCAGCATTGACAAAATCATAGCCATTGTCTGCGATTTGTTTGTTCAAGTAAGGAATGTGTTGGAAGTAATTGGCATCGATATCGCCATTTTCCAATGCTTTGTTTGGCAACACATAATCATCGAAGGTTTTGATTTCAAGATCAATGCCTTCTTCTGCTAGTAAAGGTTTGGCTTGTTCTAAAATTTCCGCATGAGGCGTAACTGATGCACCGATCACTAATTTTGTTGATTCTCCCTCAGCCGCAGATGAGTCAGAGCTTCCTGAATTTGAGCCTGTGCCACAAGCAGCTAAAGCGGCAGTTAACAATAAGGTTGTTGCAATACCAAAAATCTTTTTCATATCCATTTCCTCCCATATTTTCCACTTTTTGTTCTTCGTTTCATTTACCGTTTATCGGTGGCTTTCGCAAGGAAATCGCCGATTCCTTGGATAATGAAAACGATAATTAAAATAATCACTGTTGCAACAAGCGTAACAGTGTAATTTCCACGTTGAAATCCTTCTTGCCAAGCCAAAGCGCCTAGCCCGCCGGCACCGATCGCGCCTGCCATAGCAGTATAACCAATCATTGAAATCGTTGTGACCGTCAGTCCTGAAATCAATGCTGGAACACTTTCGGGAATCACGATCTTGTAGATGATCTCCCAGTAACTAGCACCCATCGCTTCCGCTGCTTCAATCACACCAGGATTGACTTCACGAAAAGCAATTTCCACCATCCGAGCATAAAACGGTGCCGCCGATAAAACTAATGCTGGGATCGCTGCTTTTGCCCCTAGGAATGAACCGACTAATAATGTTGTAAACGGAATGATCAAGACCATCAAAATCATAAATGGCGTTGAACGAAAGGCGTTACTGATGATGGAAACCACGTTATAGAAAATGTTGGCTCCCGCTGTTTGTTTACGCCCTAGTGAATAAAGCGCCAATCCTAGAAGTAAACCGATCACGACCACTAAAACCATGGAGAAGAAAGTCATAAACAAGGTGTCTAGGGTTGCTTGCTGCATATTGGCCCAGTCGACCTTTTCAAAATTAAAATAGGTTTCTACAAATGACTTATCCACGTTCAATCACCTCCACGCCTACTTGCTGCTCTTTGAAAAAGGCGATCGCTTTTTCGATCTCACTTGCTTCACCTGTCAATAAAACCGTCAAGCCGCCAAAGGATCCCTCATTGGTTTGTTGGATCTTTCCGTAAACGACATTGACATCGATCTGGAAGCGACGGATTGCTTGTGAAATCACTGGTTCATTGGCGTTGTCTTGTGTAAAAGTCAAGGTCACTAAATGCCCTTGCGGATTTTCTCGTAGGAAGGCTTGCCGTAATTCTTCAGCATCTTCTTCTGGCTCCAAATCTTGCTGAACAAAACGTTTGGTCACTTCCTGCTGTGGGTTACGGAAAACCGATTGCACTGACCCTTCTTCCACGATCTGCCCATGCTCCATCACCGCGACCTTATTGCAGATTTTGCGAATGACGTTCATTTCATGGGTAATCAGGACGATCGTCAAATGCAATTTTTTATTGATGGAAAGCAAGAGATCCAACACTTCTTCTGTTGTTTGTGGATCTAACGCACTCGTTGCTTCATCACACAGCAAAATTTCTGGTTCATTCGCTAATGCACGAGCAATCCCGACTCTTTGCTTTTGTCCGCCAGACAATTGTGCCGGATAGGCATTCTCCCGTCCTTCCAACCCAACTAATTTAATCAGCTCTTGCGCTCGTTGACGGCGTTTTGCTTTTTCAACGCCAGCCAACTCCAATGGCAATTCAATGTTTTCCGCCACCGTTCGAGACCATAAAAGATTAAAGTGCTGAAAAATCATGCCGATTTTTTTGCGGAAGTTTCTCAATTCTTTGTTTTTCAATGCCAAAATGTTTTGACCGTTAATGACTACATCTCCTGCTGTCGGCAATTCTAGGCCGTTCAACAAACGTACTAATGTACTTTTCCCAGCACCAGAGTAACCGACGATTCCGTAGATATCGCCTTTTTCCACTTGCAGTGAAACATCATTGACGGCGTGGACAGCCGTTTGCTTTTTGCCGAATGACTTTTTTACATGCGACAATTCGATTAATGCCATGTTATTCCCATCTTTCCTCTTTGGTTGGTTAAACACAAAAAAAGCTTTCATCCTCTGTACATTATACTGTTACAAAGGACGAAAGCACAACTTCCGCGTTACCACCTTGATTTACTGTCGATTCGCATCAACAGCCTCGCTCAGTACTTGAATTGCTTCGCATACTGCTGCACTGTAACGGGTGCCTCCCGTGATAGGCTTGTTTCCACTCACCTATCATGCTCAAAGACCATCTTCCATCCTCTCTCCGTTGCCCATTTGCACCAAACAGGGCTCTCTGTGTACGTTAAGAACATGTACTCTTCTTTTCAAAGCATTCATTTATTGAGCAAATTATAGCAACGTCTTATCCGACTGTCAATTCTTTTTGAAAAAATAGTCGTTTTTACAGATTTGACTTACAAGGCTTCAAATTGACTTGGGTCAACCTCTTTGAAGCTGACCAGCCAAGCGTTCATTTCGTCTTCATCATTTAAGGTATCAATCGATTGATCGATTTTTTCATTTACGGAAGAAATCACGCCCGTCAATGGACTTGGAAATTCACTGACTGCTTTTTCCGCTTCCAGCTCAACAAGGGTCTCTCCTTGTTTTAAAGCAGTTCCTGCTTTTTGAATCGAAGCAAACGTGACCGCACCAAGTTCTTCTTGCGCTTCTTTTGTTAAACCGACACAATATTCTTTCCCGTTAAACAAAACCCACAAATTATCTTTTTTTCTTAAGCATTTCTTTTCCATGATTCTAGTAAGACTCCTTCATATTCATTTTCTTTAAATCCATTAATCAAAAAGCGGTCGCCGCTAACCAGCAGTGGGCGCTTGATCAACATACCATCGGTTGCCAGCACATCGGCTGCGTCTTGGGCAGTCATGGTCGGCACTTTTTCTTTTAATTGCAATTCACGGTATTTCATGCCGCTTGTGTTAAAGAAACGGGTTAACGGTGCTTCGCTTGATTGGATCCAAGCCAGCAATTGTTCCGGTTGAGGCGGTGTAGCTACCATATCGATCGCTTCAAAGGGAATCTCGTGCTCTTCTAACCAACGCTTCGCATTTCGGCATGTACTGCATTTTGGGTACCAATAAAATGTAATCATGTGAACTCCTTAAAGTGTTTTTGGTGCGGTCTCAGCTTGATAGCGCATCGATAAAATCAAACCGATCCCAATCATATTGCTTAATAGGGCAGATCCTCCTTGGCTGATAAACGGCAGTGGAATCCCCGTCAACGGTAAGAGACCGATGTTTGCGCCAATGTTTTCAAACACATGGAAGAGAATCATCATAATGATCCCAGTTGCCAAGTAGGCATAAAATTCATTGTTGGTATCGAAACATACGCGGATCATTCGATAGATCAAAATAAAATACAATAAAATGACAAACGCGCTGCCAATAAACCCAAAATTCTCACCGATCACCGAAAAAATCATATCGGATTCTCGGACTGGTACATACACATCGCTGACATTAAATCCTTTCCCGAACATCCCACCAGAGGCGATCGCCATCAGAGCATACGCCAATTGGAAGGATTGCCCTTGGGTATCATGAAAAGGATCTAGCCACGAATCGATACGGGCGAATTGGTATTCTTTAAAGATTCCTGTATTGTACAGAAACTCGCGACCAACATCGGTAGTCACTAAGAAAATCGTTCCACCGCCGAGAATCACAAATGCCGCAATCACTGGCACGATGATTCGCCATGAGATTCCTGACATCAAGAAGACCCCACCGAAAATCGCTAGAAAGACCAACATCGTACCAAAGTCATTTTGTAAGGTGATCAGGATCAGGACTGGGATCGTGACGGCTAACATTTTTGCAATCAGTAACCCATCTGTTTTCAGATCCCGTTCCCGATGCTTGACATTGTGCTGCGTGACGACCAACGCCAACATCATGATATAGGCGATCTTCATCAATTCTGAAGGCTGCAAGGTAAAGGGACCAAAACTAAACCAGTTTTTCGACCCTGTCGATGCTTCCATCGTCCGATCATAAAATTTCAGTAGCGCCAACATAACGGCTAACCCAGCTCCATAAATATAGGGCGTCAATTTCCAGAGCCATTTTGATTTGATCTGCATGATAACGATCACGGCAACAACGCCTAACACATACCATAAAGCTTGAAACCCTAACGTTCGCAGCATATTCGGATTATTCGGATCGTGTGTCAGCGCCACATACAGGGACGCCAAACCAATCAGACATAATAAAAATACGGGTAGAATCACACCGTAGTCAATTCGATTATCGTTCGTTTTTATTCGTGAATTTTCCATGTCCACACTCTCTTCTGTAGAATCTTTATCCATTATAGTGATAATTGAGGAGAAAAGAAAGGATTGTCCATGAGCATTCACAAAAAATTTAGAAACTTTAATGATTTTCGGGAAAAGAGGGTTAAAAACAATCCAAAATTGTTTAGAATTACAACGAAATAATCGCTGAATTCGCCCATTCTTCTTATTAATCAAATACCTTATTCTATGTATTCTTCTTTATTTTTGATAAATCTTTGCTCTATGTAACAGAATAAAGCAACTTTAACTCCATGATAGATCCCCGCCTAGTTTTCGTTTCAAATAAATAGCAACAAATGACTACTTTTTACAAAATATAAATTGATATACGACAATCGTATTTACCACATTAATGTGGTAATGAAATGTTATTTACGCCACCATATAATTTCACTAGAATACAATTAAGGAAGCGCTTCCGGAGGTGAACCAATGATTTTAAGTAATCGAGAACAGCTACTGTTGCAATTGCTATTAGAACAAAAGGAGTTTCGCCCTGCATCTTTTTTTCAAAAGCAGTTAAATGTATCCCAAAAAACGGTTTATAACAATTTAACGACTTTAGAAAAGAAACTAAAAGATTCGGGACTAGCTATCAAAAAAGTACCAAGAAAAGGAATCTTTTTATCTGGTTCTGAATCAGCGAAACAGAATGGTTATCGATTGTTAGCAAAAAAAGAGACTAAACTCGAACTATTTTCACCTAATTATCGTAAAATCTTTATTTTCGCTAACTATCTGTTTTCAGTAAAGCCAATGCACTATCAGGAATTCTCTGAATATTTTTATATTAGCAACCAGTCAATAAAGAAAGATGTTGATGAAATCGTTGCTTTCTGTCGATTCCATCACGTATCTACAAAAATGACTACTAGTGGACTCAAGCTAACCTCAGTTGAATCTGCTACTCAAAACGTATTCAAATCTTTTTTAGAGAAGTATACCGACGCCAAAGCCAGTGAAAATCTTTTAGTGAGCAATCTCTTTGACTCTAAGGTACTCGATTTAACGAAGAAATTTGTCTCAGATATGACTCAAACAATCGGTCATCCAGTCAATAATTATTCTATTGAATCCTTGAAGCTTTCATTGCGAATTTTTCTTTCAAGACTTCTTATAGATAAACACATTGAAAAACAAGAGCATCTAGTATTTGACGAACTTAGACGAATGAAATTCTATATGATCGCGGTCGATTTTTCTGAAATGATCCAACAGCAACTACCTGTTCAATTTAGTGATACAGATATTCAATATGTATGTTCCCTGTTATTAGCACACGGTATCGAACCTTTTGGACAAATGGATGAGCCTCACGAATCTATTATCACAAATTGTACGAAACAAATTATTCAAAAAATGTCACATATGTTAAACGCAGATCTGACACAAGATAAATTATTACTGCAAACATTATTGGCTCATATCGTTCCCATGATCCATCGATCAAAGACAGGCATTTTATTGAAAAACCCACTGATAAAAAGTATCAAAAAACAATACTCAACAATGTATACATTGACCAAATATGCAATTGGAGATTTAGAGGAGCGATTTCAAATCTTATTAACAGAAGACGAAGTTTCTTTTCTGACGATCCATTTTCAGTTAGCCTTTGAAAAGATAAAAATTACTAACCATATACTAATTGTTTGCCAATCAGGTTTTGCTACATCGGAGTTGATTTTTAACCGTATCAAACAGACGATCGCTGCTGATACCGTATTGGAGATCATTCCTTTAAGTAAACTGGCCAGTACATCTCTTGAGACTGTTGATCTGATCATATCAACTATTCCATTGGACATTACAGCACCGCCAGTTATTTATATTTCGCCGCTTCCTACTACCGAAGAAATAGGAAGAATCTCTGCAAAGATATCTAATCTTAATGAGAATGAGAAAAATTTTTACTCAAAAAAATACCAGAAAACGACTTTATTACAAAAATATTTAGATCCTACTTTCCTTTTTGTCAAAAAAAAGTTTCGAACAAAAAAAGATGTACTAGATTTTTTAGCAGATGATTATCTGAAAAAAAAGCTTGTTACAACAAAATTTAAGCCTTCTCTATTTGAACGAGAGGAACTAGGAAGCACTGGCTTAAAGACGGGAGTAGCCATTCCACATGCTGATCCACATACAGTGAAAGAAACAAAACTTGCTTTTCTCACCCTCGATGCGCCAATTACTTGGGGAGACACAAAAATCCAACTAATTGTTTTGCTTGCGATTGCTGAAGAAAACATGATCGAGGCAAAAGAGTTGATCGCTTCGATTTACGGATTGTTTAACTCAGCCGAAGAAATTCAATGGATCGTTAATAGTCAAACGCAAGAAGAACTGTATCAAAGATTGTTAAGAGGAGGAAATTGATCATGTTTTTTGATCACCAAATCGTGTTACTTGAAAAAGATTCTAAAACAAAAGAGGAAGCTTTTCGACTATTAGCAGACGAACTCATCAAAACTCATTGTGTAAATGATCAGTTCTATCAAAATATCGTACAGCGAGAAGAAACCTTTCCTACAGGTTTAAAAATTAACGGCATTGGGGTAGCGATCCCACACACGGACAGCAAATTTGTTTTACGATCCCAAGTCGCTTTTATGTCACTTGCCTCTCCCCTTTCATTTATTGAAATGGGTTCACAAGAAAAGAAAATCGATGTATCCCTGTTGTTCATGCTTGCACTGAAGGAACCACATGAGCAATTGGGTATGCTGCAAAATCTTATCTCTATGTTTCAAACACCCGGGGTTTTGGAAGCCCTATCCTCAGTAACGACTAAAGAAGCGTATCTTTCGATTATTGAAAAAAATGGACTGCAATAAAAAGGAGGAACAATTATGTTAAATGCATTACAGTGGTTCGTTGATCTAGGTTCAATCGTTGTTTTGCCGATTTTAATTTTTATTTTTGGAATAATTTTGGGGACAAAACCTAGCAAAGCCTTTACTTCAGCCTTAACTGTTGGTGTTGGGTTTGTTGGATTGAATTTGGTGATTGACCTTCTAAGCAGCAGTTTGGGTCCCGCAGCACAACATATGGTTGAACGTTTAGGATTAAATTTGACAACGATTGATGTCGGATGGCCTGCCGCAGCGGCAATTTCTTACGGGACGATTTTAGGAAGTCTTGCGATTCCGATTGGTGTGGTCCTAAATGTTCTACTCATCATTTTAGGGCTGACTAAAGTATTGAATGTAGATATTTGGAATATTTGGCACGCAGCCTTCATCTCTTCTCTGATTTATGCCCTCACTGGAGATTTTGCAATGGGAATCGCGGCGACCGTCATCTATTTGATGATGATTCTTTTAATGGGAGATATTTTAGGTCCGATCATTAATAAGTTCTACGGATTTCCTAATATTACTTTTCCTCATGGTACCGCCGCACCAGGATTCATCTTTGCACTACCTATGAATTGGCTCTTTGATCGTATTCCAGGACTAAAAGATTGGAAAGCAGATCCAGAAACCATTCAGAAAAAATTTGGTGTCTTTGGCGACTCTACTGTTATGGGCTTTTTGATTGGTCTTATCATGGGAATACTTGCCGGATATGACACAGCAGGTGTCGGCCAATTAGCCGTCCAAACAGGCGCTGTGATGGTTTTGATGCCCAAAATGGTGGCTTTACTGATGGAAGGTCTAACGCCTATTTCTGAATCTGCAAATGAATTCGTCAAAAAACGGTTTCCTGGAAGAGAGCTTTACATCGGTATGGATGCAGCATTATCGGTTGGTCATCCAGCTGTCCTTTCTTCCTCATTGCTTTTAGTTCCGATCACTATTTTGTTAGCCGTAGTTCTACCTGGCAATACGACCTTGCCTTTTGGTGATTTAGCAACTATTCCCTTTCTGATTTGCTTGATGGCTGCTGTTTTTGGAGGAAACATCATTCGAACAGTAATTGCTGGAACGATTTATATGGTAAGCATTCTATATATTACTTCGTGGGCAGCACCGCTTGTCACTACTGCTGCTCGATCCGCAAACTTTGATCTACAAGGAAACTCTATGATCACTGCTATGGCTGAAGGTGGTTTATGGACCACATTCCTTTATGTCGGCTTAACCAAAATATTAAGCTGGGGCGGTTTAGCCATAATTGGCATCTCTGTTTTGTTTGGATTGATTTATGTAAATAAAATTCGTCCCAAGAAACAAACATCGAAATAATAGGAGGAAATGATAATGAAAAAATTACTGATTATGTGTGGTACAGGTGTTGCAACTTCAACAATTGTAACAAATAAGGTAAAAGAATGGCTGAAAGAAAAAGGATTAACTGATCAAGTGAAACTGTATCAATCCAAAGTGGCAGATGAGATGAATAAAATTGATAACTATGACATCGTGGTGAGTACAACGGTTGTTCCAGACTCAATCAAAGATCGTGTAATTATGGGGCTACCGCTCTTAACAGGGATTGGTACAGAAGAGATGTACGCGAAAATCGAAAAGAAAATCAAAGAGTAAGGAGAATGCCCTATGTTGGTCACAACAAAAGAACTATTCGCACATGCAGAAAAACACAACTATGCATTACCCGCAGCAAATTTTTTCGACTTAACTAGTGCAAGAACATACGCGGAAACTGCTGAAAGTTTGAACAAACCTTTGATATTGGCCTTCGCTCAATCCCATATGAACATGTTGACTTTAGAAGAGGCTGCCATGATTGGAAAATTTTTAGCAAAAAAAAGCACTACACCTATCGCTCTGCACCTAGATCACGGTACCGATGAAGAGGTCATCAAAAGAGCCATTCATTTAGGTTTTACTTCCGTAATGATCGACGCTTCTGAGGAGTCATTCGAAGAAAATGTCCGTCGGTCAAAGGAGATCGCCGATTACGCTCATAAAAATGGTGTCGTTGTTGAAGCGGAAATCGGGCACGTTGGGTCGGAAAACAGTCTGGAATCAGCCCTAAATAGTCAATCTATTTACACAGAACCTTCTGAGGCTGTTGCATTTGCCAAATTAACCGGTGTTGATTCGTTGGCAGTTTCTATTGGCACCTCTCACGGACATTATCAAGGGATACCCAAAATAAATTTTGACGTTTTAAATGAAATACACCATGCCGTCAATGTTCCTCTTGTTCTGCATGGCGGATCCTCTTCTGGCGATGAAAACCTTGAAAAATGTGCCTTAGAAGGTATCCGTAAAATAAATATTTTTACGGACTTCATCACTGCTGCTATGAATGAAATTCACAAAAATCAACCAAATGACTATTTCGATCTACTTCACTCAGCAAGCAATGGAATGTCCAAGACACTCGAGCACTATTTTAAAGTCTTTCATACCAAATCTTATCGTGAAGGAGAAAGCTAATGAAAAAAAGAACTTTAAGAACGCCATTCTTTGTCGTCAATCCCAAAGCCTATCTTTATGGAAAACAAGCATTGGCATTGGCAAAAGCTGCTGATGAGTTGTCGTCTTTATATGACATCGACATTCTATTTACTGTGCAGCAAGCAGACGTTTCTCTAATTAAACAGGCAACAACACATTTATTCATCACTGTTCAACATTTAGACGGAATCGAAATCGGTCGAGGAATGGGTTATGTTTTACCCGAAGCAGTGGCAGAAGCCGGTGCTGAAGCTACCTTTTTAAACCATGCTGAACACCCCATGACATTGCAAGAACTGACTAAAGCGATGCAACGCTCAAATGAATTGGGAATTTTAACAATTGTTTGTGCGAATTCATTGACTGAAGCAAGAGCCGCAGCTTCCCTAAAACCCGATGTGATGGTTTGCGAGCCAACAGAACTAATTGGAACAGGACAAACCAGTGATCTTCAATACATGATGGAAACAAATCGTGTTGTTCGTGAAATTGATCCAGAAATCCTAATTCTGCAGGCAGCTGGTATATCTAGTGCTGTCGATGTTGAAAAAGCTTTGTCGTCAGGGGCTGATGGCACTGGTGGGACAAGCGGCATTGTGCAAGCAGAAGATCCAGTTCAAACCCTTACAGAAATGATCAAACAAGCGGTGAAGTATAAAAAGGAGGATTAACACTGTGAAATTTGTAAAAGAGCAACTGACGTTAACTTCTAACGGGAATCGAGTGTCTTACCACAACATCACAGAAGAAGTGAAAACGATGGTTGAAAAAAGTGGAATTTCAAATGGAATCTGTCTCGTACAGTCTCCTCATACGACCTGTTCGGTTATCTTTGAAGAATACATGCATGATACAGACTTTAACGGAGATGAATTTCTTCAAGTTGATTTAAACCGAATTCTCGATAAGATTATTCCTCGTGAGTTATCAGAAAATACCGATTACCGTTATCCTGGACCAAAGCATTTAGAATTTTTGATGAGTCTGGACGATCCAAACTACCCAACAGATCCAGCAACGATTTTAAACGGCGATGCACATATTCGCTCGAGTTTTTTCGGTGCAAGCGAAAGCTTTATTTTAAGTAACGGCAAGCTAGAGATCGGTTCCGTAGGCTATATCTATTTTGTTGATTTCGATCAAAATCGTGTGCGAAATAGGACATGCCATGTAATGCTAATGGGCGAATAAAAACAGTTACCGGGTAAACCAAGAAAAATTGAGATTACTTATCGCATGCAAAAGAAAAACCATGAATCCTCTAAAAGAAGATTCATGGTTTTTCATTTCTTATGCCAGCTGCAGGATTCGAACCTGTGACCTACGCGTTACGAGTGCGTTGCTCTACCAACTGAGCTAAGCTGGCGTTGTATGGCACAAAGAAAATTATATGCAAAAACGGTTGTTTTGTAAAGAGGTCTGCTGAAAAAAATCTACTTACTGAAATTTTCCGAAAATTGTGATATAATAGAAGTATCAAGGAGGTTTTTACATGGCAACATTTGGTAAATTCGAAACAACAATTGTCCCGTCACAAGAAGGTTCAACGTTTGAGGTCGCTACTCCTGTCATGTTCACGTTCCATGGGAAGAAACAAACTGGTACCATCACAAAGCAGTTGAAAAACTCTGCGGTGGTCGAGCTGAACGAAACCCCAGAAAACCAGAAATTAGTTTCGCAAAGTAATGGTGTATTGATCATCAATTACAAACAATTAACCAAACTATAACCCGTTTATGTAAGGAGAAAATCAGTTGATTTTCTCCTTTTTTCATGGTCTGATTTTATGAAAAGCTAAAAAAAGCCATGGATAACCGATCGAACCGTTTTGGCTGTCGATCTTCTTCCATGGCATCATTGACGAGGCAAAACTTCAGTTGCCTTTGTCTTATTTGTATTGATTTATTTTGTACCGAATAGACGGTCACCGGCATCGCCCAAACCAGGAACGATATAGCCGTGTTCATTTAGGCGTTCATCAAGATTTGCAGTATAGATGTCAACATCTGGATGGGCATCTTGCAATGCTTTCACGCCTTCTGGTGCAGCAACTAAGCAGACGAATTTCATGTTTGAAGCGCCGCGTTTTTTCAGTGCGTCGATCGCCATGATCGCTGAACCGCCCGTAGCTAACATTGGGTCAACGATAAATAATTGACGTTCATCGATGTCTTCAGGTAATTTTACGAAGTATTCGTGTGGTTCTAGCGTTTCTTCATCACGGTACATCCCGATATGACCAACTTTTGCGGCTGGGATCAATTCAAGGATACCATCAACCATGCCTAGACCTGCGCGCAGGATCGGAATGATCGCTACCTTTTTACCAGATAGTGTTTTTTGTGTTGATTCTTCAATTGGTGTTTCAATCACTAGATCTTCAAGCGGCATGTCGCGAGACACTTCATACGCCATCAACATTGCGATTTCATTAACAACTTCACGGAAAACCTTTGTTCCACAGTTCTTGTCGCGGATCATTGTTAATTTGTGTTGGATCAGCGGGTGATCGATTACTTGAAATTTACCCATTTAAAAAAATCTCCTTTGGTTTTTCTCTTATTTTAAAGCAAATCGGCTCTTGTTACAACCATCTGCCACAGGCAATACTGCTTTTCCTCAAAAAAAGGATTGCGTTAGAAGGAAGGAGACAAGACGGCATGAGAAGCGCCTCTGCGTTTATTCTAGCCCCTTTTTCACTTTCGGTGATCAAAGAGCTATAGCGCAGGAAAAACGCGTGAGACGTCTTGTCTGACCTTAACTTCTGTCACAGTCCCCTTTTATTTATTTTTATAAAGTGGATAGTTGTCCGTCAATTCTTTGACTTGCGCCGTGACTTCTGCCAAAACGGCTTCATCATTTGGTTTTTCTAAAACTTTGACGATCAATTTCGCCACTTCGACACAATCTTCTTCTTTAAAGCCACGACTAGTGATCGCTGGTGTCCCCACGCGAATCCCACTCGTTTTGAAAGGACTTAATGATTCGAAAGGAATCGAGTTTTTATTGACGGTGATATTGACTTGATCCAGCAAAGCTTCTGCTTCTTTGCCGTTCAAATCAAAGCCGCGCACATCGATCAATAATAGGTGATTGTCTGTTGCACCAGAGACCAAGCGGGCTTGTGGTGCTTGGTTGAAGACTTTCGCCATTGCTTGTGCATTGCGGATGACTTGCTCAGAGTACTCTTTGAACGACTCATCTTGTGCTTCTTTAAAAGCAACAGCTTTCGCTGCGATCACGTGCTCTAATGGGCCGCCTTGGATACCAGGGAAAACGGCACTATTGATTTTTTTCGCTAAGTCTTCATCATTTGTTAAAATCAAGCCGCCTCGAGGGCCGCGTAATGTTTTATGGGTCGTAGAAGTCGTGATGTCCGCATAAGGAACTGGGTTTGGATGAAGACCAGCCGCTACTAAACCAGCGATATGCGCCATATCCACCATCAATTTTGCGCCAACTTCATCAGCGATTTCACGGAACTTCGCAAAATCGATCGTACGTGAGTAAGCACTGGCACCAGCAACGATCAGTTTCGGTTGATGCTTACGCGCCAAAATACGAACGACATTGTAGTCGATGACTTCTGTTGCAGGATCAACACCATAACTAACAAAATTATAGGTCTTGCCGCTGAAATTCACTGGTGAGCCATGAGTCAAATGACCACCTGCGGAAAGATCCATCCCTAATACTGTATCGCCTGTTTCGATCAACGCTAAATAAGCTGCTGTGTTGGCTTGAGAACCAGAATGCGGTTGAACATTGGCATATGCCGCACCGAAAATACTTTTCGCCCGTTCAATTGCTAAGTTTTCTACCACATCAACAAATTCACAACCGCCATAGTAACGACGACCTGGATAACCCTCAGCGTATTTATTTGTCAAAATACTACCTTGCGCAGCCATTACACCTTCTGAAACGATATTTTCAGACGCAATCAATTCCAAATTGTTTTGTTGACGATTCGTTTCTTTTTCGATCGCTTGCCACAATTCGGGATCAAACGTTTGATAATCCATGCTTACAACACCCCTTTACCTTAATGGTAGCATTGTATCACATTTCTTCATAAGCTACCTATAATGAATTCTGGTTTTTTGCTAATTTTCTTGAAAGAAACTTTGATTTGCAGCTTTTTTCAACCGATTCATATAAGCAGCCCCTAAGCCGCTTTCTGGAAACGTGGGTGCAAATAAGACATCTAACTCAGCAATCGATTCATCTAACGCCCGTAAACCAGCAAACAGCCCTTTTGTCGCGGCTTCCACACTGTCATCAAAAAATAAATAGATGGCTGCAGCTTCAAAGCGGACTTGCTCGGCGATCGTTGGTCCAGCTAAAACCCCTACCTTAAACTGCTGTTCTTTTGCCCAAGCCATGGCTGCCGGCCAATCTTGGTCATTGACCATCATGACGTTGGTATTCGGTGCATAGTGCTTGTATTTCATGCCCGGCGCTTTGGGTGCTTCACTTTCTGTTACTAAGTGCTGATCGACGAGGACTTTTGTTTGTAAAACTGCTTCAAGCTGCTCTTTAGAGATCGCACCAGGACGTAAGATGATCGGCGGCGCCGTTGGGTCACTCAAATCTAAGACCGTTGATTCGACACCGATCTGCGTCACCCCATCATCCAAGATGCCAGCGATTTTGCCTGCCAGATCATGCTGAACATGCGCAGCTGATGTTGGGCTTGGTTTACCAGAAGTATTCGCGCTAGGGCCAACCAATGGCTGTTGGGCTTGTTTGATCAACGCTAACGTCTTGGTGTTGTTTGGCATCCGAAAAGCCGCTGTGGATAAGCCGCCAGTAACAATGCTAGGTAAACTGTCTTTTTTGATCGAAAAGATCAAGGTTAAGGGCCCAGGCCAGAAAGTTTCCATCAATTTATCAGCAAAAGGATGCTTGTTATCCACAAACGGTTCCAACTGCTCTGGTTCGGCAATATGAACGATCAAAGGGTTGTCACTAGGTCGCCCTTTGACTTGATATACTTGCGCAACAGCCGTGGGCAAAAGCGCGCTAGCCCCTAGTCCATAGACGGTTTCCGTCGGGAACGCCACCAATCCCCCCTCAGCTAAAATAGCTGCGGCTTCGTTCAACTGTGTTTGATCAAAAATTTTTGTTTCCACAATTTATCCACATCCTTTTTTGAGAAGTTTCCACACTTATCAACATTTTCTCGTTTCTTTTCCACATTTTGTGGATAAGTCGTTTGTCAAGTGTGGATAACCCTGTTTATAACTCGGTTTATTTAGAAGTCGTTCATTTCATAAGGTTTTTGCAATTTTTCTGTAGCAAAAAAAATTTATTTATCCACATCTTGTGGATGACTGACGAACACCATCCGGTCTTGACCCGCAAGATCTTTTACTACAGTGACTTCTTTGTTGGGAAAAGCGGCTGCAAAAAGCTGTTGAACAGCTAATCCTTGCTGAAAGCCGATTTCTAGCGCCATTTGCCCGTTAGGCGCCAAACAATTCGGTGCTTGCTGTGCCAATTGCTTATAGATCGCCAATCCTTGTTCTTGTGCAAAAAGCGCCATTTTAGGCTCTTTTTCTCTTACGCTGATATCCATCAGCGGCCACTCTTCAGCGCTGATATACGGTGGGTTGGAAACGATCAGATCCCATTGCTGATCTGCCACGGGCTCTAAGGTATCTCCTTGGAAAAAGCGAATCTCCGCGCCTAAGGCTGCCGCATTTTCTTTAGCAACGGCTAATGCCTCTGCTGAAAGATCCACGGCACTTACGGCCCACTGCGGACGTGCCAATTTTAAGGCAATGGCGATCGCTCCAGTACCTGTGCCGATGTCTACGACTCGCAGCGGCTGATCTGCTGGTAATTTTGCCAAACACTTTTCCACCAGCTCTTCGGTTTCTGGACGCGGGATCAAGGTTGCAGGGGTCACTTTTAAGCGATGCCCATAAAATTCTTCATACCCTAATAAATATTGCGGTGGTTCATGCTGCAGCAGCTGCTCAAGATCTGCTGCGATCTGTGCCTCATCTTCCCTTAAGATGGGTTGGTCCATCTGCAGCAGCCAATCGAGTTGCTGCCAGTTTTTTCGCTGTAAAAACAGGTATTGGATCGCATACCCGTCCAGCCCTTTCGTTTCTAAAAAAGAAGAAGCCCGTGAAAGGACTTCTCGATAGGTTTTAGCCATTTTGCATCTCATCTAATTTTGATGTTTGATCGTAAACGATCAGTGCATCAACAATTTCATCGAGTTTTCCAGCTAAAATTTGATCCAATTTTTGAATAGTCAACCCGATACGGTGATCTGTTACGCGGTTTTGCGGGAAGTTATAGGTGCGAATCCGTTCAGAACGATCGCCGGTACCCACTGCTGATTTACGGTTTGCGTCGTATTCGCTTTGTGCTTCTTGCTGCATTTGGTCATAGACCCGTGCCCGCAAGACTTTCATCGCTTTCTCACGGTTTTTCAGCTGTGAACGCTCATCTTGCATCGCAACAGCGATCCCTGTTGGCAAGTGCGTCAGACGAACAGCAGAAGCTGTTTTGTTGACGTGCTGACCACCAGCACCAGAGGCATGGTAAATATCGGTCCGAATATCTTTGTCTGCGATATCGATTTCGACTTCTTCAGCTTCGGGCATAACCACGACCGTTGCCGTAGACGTATGGATTCGGCCTTGTGATTCGGTAGACGGTACCCGCTGCACTCGGTGGGCGCCGCTCTCGTATTTCAATTTTGAAAAGACGTTGTCGCCAGTGATCATCATGATGACTTCTTTGTACCCACCGATCCCAGTGACGTTGGCATCCATGATTTCGACTTTCCAGCCTTGGTTTTCCGCATATTTTTGATACATATTGAAAAGATCGCCAGCAAATAAGGCTGCTTCATCGCCGCCTGCTGCACCACGGATCTCCATGATGATGTTTTTGTCATCATTCGGATCTTTTGGCAATAACAAGATTTTGATGCGTTCTTCTAAAACGTCTTTTTCTTTTTTCAAGTCAGAGAGTTCTTCTTTGGCCATCTCTGCCATTTCCGCATCAAGGTTTTCCCCAAGCATTTCTTCGGTATCCTTGATTCCCTCAACGACTTCTTTGTAACGACGGTAGACTTCCACCGTTTCCCGTGTATTAGCTTCTTCTTTTGAAAGCTGCATGAAGCGTTTGGTGTCAGAGATCACGGCTGGATCACTAAGTAATTCGCCTAATTCTTCGTAACGGTCTTCGATTGCTTGTAACTGATCGTACATTGATTATTCTCCTTCTTTTTTCATTCCCGGGTGAAAGTAATGTTTGCGGCAAACAGGATAATACGCTTCGTTACCGCCGATTTGTACTTGGTCGCCCTCGTAAACGGGTTTTCCGTCGATATAGTGCAAGTTCATGGTTGCTTTTTTATGACAGAACCAGCAGATGGTTTTCATCTCTTCGATTTTATCTGCGTAAAGCAACAAGTATTTTGAGCCTTCAAATAATTCATTGCGGAAATCATTTTTCAAACCAAAGGCCATCACAGGGATACCTAACTCGTCCACGATTTTGGTGAAAGCCAGCACATGATGCTTCTTTAGGAACTGTGCTTCGTCGATCAAAATACAATAAGGTTTGTAACCGAGGTCTTTGATCAAATGGAACAGATCCGTTTCATCAAAAATCGGGATCGCGTCTCGTTCTAAGCCGATGCGACTTGAAACATTTCCCACACCGCTTCTCGTGTCCAATCCACTTGTCATGATCACGACTGGTTTGTCTTGTTCTTCATAGTTGTGAGCAACTTTCAATATCTCGATCGTTTTCCCACTATTCATTGCGCCATATTTAAAAAAAAGCTGTGCCATCTCGCCCATCCTTCCTCATACTCCTTTGGTATTATACTTGAAAAAGGAGAATTTTTACAGACTTAAATTCGACACCTGCCGCCTTTTACGCAAGAGTTTTACGAAAAATTAACGGATTTTTTGCCGCCGCCATCCCTTACTCGTTTCTGGCTTTTTGAGCAACTTCTGCCAATACTTGACAAGCCAGCGAATATTCTGGATTTTCATTCCCATTGATATCCGTTGCAATGATCACAAAACCAAGCTGCTGATAGAGCGTGATTGCTGCGTGGCTCCAGGTTTGCGTATGAAGATACATCGGTTCGTTGGCTGCCTCCAAGACAGAAACGACTTGCGTGACCAAGCCGCGAGCGATTCCTTGACGTTGAGCTTGCGGCATTACTGCTACCCAATGGACTAGTGGAACCGGTGTGCCGTCTTGCTTGGCTTTTTTCCAAGCGGTAGCCGTACCGACCGGTGTACCTGATTGATCAAGGGCAAAAAACATTCGTTGTCCTAGCTGTGCTTGCTCGGGCATAAATTCCTTTTCAAAATACGCCAATGCCTCGGCCTCATTGTCAAACTCTCCGACGGATGTTTCAATCCGTGCCCAATGCCTTTCGTCTCCTGTTTGGTAGCTGCGTAATGAATAGTTATCGGATTGAACAGGCTGGATCGGTGTACTTTTGTGCGCTCGCTTCATCCAGATTTCTGCATATGGAATTGATTTATCTAACATTGGTTGTGCCTCTCTTTCTCATTTTGTTTTCTCGTAAAGAACTCATTTTCTGTTTTTTTCCTTCTTACAAGCATATCTCTTGTTTTTCTCTACTAGAAGCATACCATAGAAGCAAAGGAGGAATACCTATGAAAGATACGGCAATTTTTGCTGGCGGTTGTTTTTGGTGCATGGTGAAACCTTTTGACTCGCAGCCAGGCATCCTCAAAGTGGTTTCTGGCTTTACTGGCGGCCATGTGCCTAACCCAACCTACCAACAAGTAACGACAGGAACCACCGGTCACACCGAAGCAGTTGAGATTACCTTTGATCCTGAGGTCATCTCTTATGAAGAATTGGTTGCCATCTATTGGCAGCAGACAGACCCCACGGATGCGTTTGGTCAGTTTGCCGACCGTGGTGATTCCTATCGTCCAGTAATTTTTTACAATAGTGAAGAACAAAAAGCGATTGCGGAAAAATCAAAGGCGCAGTTGCAAGCTAGCGGCCGCTTTGACCGTCCGATCGTAACGAAGATCGAACCAGCAGAACCTTTTTATCCTGCAGAAGACTACCATCAAGATTTTTACAAGAAAAATGCAGCCCATTACAATGCTTATAGCGAAGGCTCCGGTCGAGCTGGCTTTATTCGCCAGAACTGGGCCTAACATTTTTGGAGCATGCCTCCCGATTCATCATTAACAGCCGATTTGCTCCCAAGGCAGATCGGCTGTTTTCTGTTTCTTTTGCCAAAAGGAAATTGACAGTCAGGGCATTTTCGCGATACACTGATTAGAAAATTCTGACGATTATAAAGGAGTGTTTGTTTGATGTTAGCCAATGAAGTCCGTCCAGGTCCTAATCGATATATTACTGGCGATGGGGTCTTATCTGATTTGCCAGAGTATTTAAGTGAGTTCCAAGAAGTTGCCGTGATCACTGGGGAGCAGTCATTCGATGTGTTTTCAGCCTATTACCCCCATTCATTTGACTACCCGATCTACCGCTACGATGGATCATCGAGTTATGAAAATGCGCAAGCCTTAGCTGAAGCGATCCAGCAAGCGGATGCCGTGGTGGCAATCGGCGGCGGCAAGGTCGCTGATACAGCAAAAATCACCGCCCAAACCCTTGGCGCAGAATTGATCGTGATCCCTACCTTGGTTTCCAACTGTGCACCCTTCACCCCGGTGATCGTCGCCTATTACCCTGATCATACGATTTGTAAAATCGACTATGCCAAAAAAGGTGCCTACATGACGATCGTCGACACCCGTTTTTTACTAGCCACACCCGTTGATTACTTTATCGCTGGGATCGCTGATACGTTAGCCAAATATTATGAAATGGAAGCCATCGTCCGCAACATGGCAGAAGACGACAAGACTGCCTTAGTACGGCTAGGTTTCCAAAGCGCTCTTTTGATCAAAAACTTGCTGATTGCCGATGCGATCCAAGCCGTCAAAGACTTAGAAGTCGGGCAGCTGACCCCCGCCTTTGCCCGCATCACCGATGCGATCATTGCTTTGGCAGGCGAAGTTGGCGGTTTTGCAGTCGAATTTGGCCGCACATCTGGTGCGCATGCGCTGCACGACGGCTTGTCTTATTTGAGTGAGACCCATACCGTCTTGCACGGCAACAAAGTCGCCTACTGCATTTGGGTCCAGCTTGCCTATACCAATGATTTTGATGTGATTGAAGAATTACGGCCATTTTACGAAGCTTTGCACTTGCCAATGAAGCTGAAGGATCTCCACGTGACACGCCTTGATCGGGATTACTTCGCCTCGGTTCTGACCTATGCTGTCAAAGAAGAAGAAACCTTTATTTTGATCGATCCTGCGATCACACCCGAAAAAGTCTATCAGGCGATCGAAGCAGTGGAGGCGCTGTAAACCGTACACATTGCTAAACAGCTTTATATCAAAAAAACTGTTTCCCTAATACATTTCGGAAACAGTTTTTTTATTTGATCAAACAGACACGCAGTAGCGATCCTGGCTGCGCATATTCTTAGCGGGCGACAGCAACTGAAGCATTGCCCATCACTGCACGACTTCACCCAGCAGCCCGTTTTCTAAGCAGTAATGATAAATGCCTTCCTCGGCTACGTGACCGATCACTTCATCGGCGATTGCTTTTAACTCATCCGAAGCATTATTCATTGCGAGACCCCAGCCGACTGCCTCCAGCATCTCAATGTCATTGTTGCCATCGCCAAAGGCAATGGCTTCAGATTTATCCAAGCCATAGTAAGCCAGCATTTTGGCAATGCCGCTTCCTTTCCCACTGCTGGCTGGAATAATATCGACTGCGCGATCCCACCAGGCGGTGATTTTCGCCTCCGTGGTATTTGCCATCACTTTGGCGTAGTCTTCTTTCCCTGAGCCTAGCATCACTTGAAAAATGTCTTGCTGTTGGATCACCTCATCAAAATCTTCTGCCACGATCACTTCTTGGTGGGCAAAGGAAAAATACTCAACTAAATCAGCATCTTTGCCATTGGCAACCGTTCGGTCCTTCGTAGCGATCGCTACTGGACGCTTGAGTGCCGTCGCATTTTCAATGATTTGCTGAACATCTTTTTTAGGAATCGGGTTTTGGTGGATCCCCTCGGCTTGATTAAAACAATACGATCCGTTAAAGGTCAAAAACGCATCGAAGGTCACGCCTTCAAATTGCGGCAACGCGATGGGACTTCTGCCAGTCGCAATGCACAACAGGATCCCTTGCTTCTTCAAGGCTTTTAATGTGGCTAACATTCTTTCAGAGATTTGCTTTTTGCTCATATCGATTAGTGTGCCATCAACATCGAAAAAAATAATTTTTACGTCTTTCATGATACTCCCCATTTCCGTCTCGATTTTCAAAAAATTTGATGCGCTTTTTTGTCCGCTTTCTCGCTATTGTTCCGTGCGGATCGTCGCTGCTATCTTTTACTTCTTTTATCTTCTCATAAATTGCCAGCGTTTTCTTCTGAAATCGTGAAATCCTTACTGATTTGCTTCGAGTTTTTAAGTTTCTTAAGCAATCAAGCTGCCGCAAGAACCACAGCCTGATCGTGTCCTATAACCCAACGACACTTTCCAAAAGCTTTTCCTTACACAATTTCTGCTCCCATGAATTCTATCCTGCTTTCTTTCAAATCTACTTGGTTCTTTGGTATACTGGGGATAGTTTATTTAGTGAGGGGTTTTTTGTAATGAACTTTACCCGCTTTGCCCGCTTGACGCAGCGCAGGAGCAAGACGTTTATTTCCCAGAACGTGTCTTCAATCCAAGTGATTGTTTTTTATTATATCGTGATGACGGTGGTCTCTTTGGGGCTTTTTTCACTCCCCTTCTTTCGAGAACCCGGCTCTCATGTCGCGTTTATCGATCTGTTCTTTATGGCGGTCAGCACGGTCAGTGTCACTGGGCTGACTACTTTTCCGATCAATGACGTGTTTAACGACCACGGGGTCATCTTATTGGAAGTCCTCTTTCAAGTCGGCGGTTTAGGGATCATGATGATCTCGACCTTTTTTGCGATCGTCTCACGGCGCAAAATCAGTTTAAAGCAGCGCCAGTTGATCATGACGGATATGAATCAGCCAAAGCTTAGTGGGATCGTTCGGATGATTCGAACGACGTTTACAATCATCTTGCTTTGTCAGGTGGTAGCAGGCACGATCTTTGCTGTTTATTTTCATCTTTACGGCTATTATGACAATTGGCGAGATGCGATCTTTTATGGATTTTATCAAGCGATCTCTGCTGTGACCAACTCAGGGTTTGATGTGACGGGCAATTCCATCTTGCCGTTTTCTCATGATTATTTCTTCCTGACGTGTATCATGATTTTGATTTTTATCGGGGGGATCGGATTTCCAGTAATTATGGACTTTCGGGAATGGGTCCTTTTTAAAATGAAAAAACAACGCCGCCGCTTGCCGTTTCGCTTTTCATTATTCACAAAAATTGCTGTTTTGGCTTTCGTGATCCTCTTTGTCGGCGGTACATTAGCGATCTTTTTCCTTGAGAAAGATTATTTGTTCAAAGATTACAGCTTTAGCGGTATGTGGATGAACAGCATGTTTTATTCCATGACAACGCGGAATGCTGGCCTGCAGATCCATGACTTAGGCAACTTTCAAACCACGACGTTGATCGTTTTCTCCTTGCTGATGTTTATTGGTTGTAGTCCCAGCTCTGTTGGCGGGGGGATTCGGACGACGACCATTGCCATCATTGGGCTGTACCTCTATGCCTTCTTGAAAAGTGAGGACAATATCAATATCTTCGGTCGCCGGATCGATCAAGATGACGTCCGCAAATCAGTGGTAGTCTTCATGCTTTCGATGGGTATGTGCTTCTTTTGTGTCTTATTCTTGACCGCCATCGAGGATATCCCTTTGATCGCCATCATTGTTGAAGTTTCCTCGGCATTTGGAACCACAGGGCTTTCTTTAGGAATCACGGGCGATTTATCAACCATCGGCAAACTCGTGATTGCTCTTTTGATGTTTATCGGCCGTGTCGGTATGCTGTACACCTTGATGTTATTCGTACCAAAAGAAACACGTGACTTAGGCTACGAGTACCCAACGGAAAAAATCATTATCGGTTAAAGCAGCAGCAAACCTGGCAGAAGGTTTGCTGTTTTGCTTTTCAAGCCTTTGATCATCGCAAGTAAAAGAGCCATTTATCAGGATGGTCTTTGCAGAAATTTAAAGAATCGCAAAAGCAATTTAACCTTTTTCTTGGTATATGGTATGATAAATTGAATTTGCACAATGAAAGCATTCGCTCTAATGGAGGGTTACATTATGGGAATACGAAGTCATCTGGCTGTTTCAGTCGGTAAGACCTCTCAATGGGTATTAAAGAACTTTTTCAAAGGCGGCTCAAGCCTGCCTGGTAAATTAGCATTAAAAGTTGATCCACATATATTAGATCATTTGGCGAAAGATTACCAAGTCGTCGTGATCACAGGCACCAACGGCAAAACATTGACGACTGCCTTGACTGTCAATATTTTGCGCCAAGAATTTGATGAAGTATTGACGAACCCCACCGGCGCCAATATGGTCCAAGGGATCGTTTCAACCTTTCTATCGGCACGCCCTAAAAAAGGCAAAAAATTCGCGGTTTTAGAAATCGATGAAGCCAGTCTCAGCAAAGTAACGAAGTACATCAAACCGGAATTGTTCGTTTTCACTAATATTTTCCGCGATCAAATGGACCGTTATGGCGAGATCTATACGACCTATAAAATGATCGTTGAAGGTGCCGCAAACTCACCAGAAGCTACGATCCTCTGCAATGGGGATTCGCCACTGTTCAATTCGGTAGCAACTGTCAATCCGCGGAAATACTATGGATTTGATCATTTGCCAGATGAAGAGCAGATGGCCCATTACAATACGGATGGCGTGTTGTGTCCTGAGTGTCATCACATTTTACACTATAAAATGATCACCTATGCCAATCTTGGAAAATACTACTGCCCAAATTGCGGCTTCCATCGACCAGAATTGGATTATAAACTGACGGAAATGACCGCAATGGACAACACCTCTGCTGATTTTGTGATCGATGGCAATGACTATCGCATCGAAGTCGGTGGGATGTACAATGTCTACAATGCGCTGGCGGCAACTGCGGTTGCGGAATATTATGGCGTAGCACCTGCAAAAATCAAATCTGGTTTGGCCTATGACGAAAAAGTCTTTGGTCGCCAAGAAGTGATCCGCATTGGTGACAAAGAATGTACGTTAGTCTTAGTTAAAAACCCTGTTGGTTTGAACCAAGTCATCGATATGATCGGCCTGTCGCCCTATCCATTCTCGCTAGTCAGCTTGTTGAATGCCAACTACGCAGATGGGATCGACGTCAGCTGGATTTGGGATGGCGACCATGAAGCGTTTGCCGATATGGGGATTCCTCAAGTGATCGCTGGTGGTGATCGTCACAAAGATATGGCGTTGCGGCTAAAAGTTGCGGGGATCCCTGAAGAAAAAATCATTGAAACCCCTGAACTTGATGACGTCATCAAGCAAATCGCAGACTTACCAACAGAAAAAGTCTATATTTTAGCGACTTACACTGCAGTCTTGCAGCTACGCAAAAAGCTTGCGGAAAAAGGCTATATCAAAGGAGGAATGAGTCGTGACTAAGTATCAACTGAATGTTGCCCACTTGTATGGAAATCTTTTGAATACTTATGGCGACAACGGCAATCTCTTGATGCTGCGCTACGTGGCCGAAAAACTAGGCGTGACCTTCAACGCAGAAGTCGTCAGCATTCACGAGCCCTTCGATCCTGAAAAATATGATCTCGTCTTCTTCGGTGGCGGACAAGATTTTGAACAAGTGATCGTTTCACAAGATATCCAATCAAAAAAAGAAGCTCTGACCAGCTATATCGAAAATGATGGCGTCATGCTGGCGATCTGCGGCGGCTATCAATTGCTGGGTCATTACTACATCGGTGCCAACGGCGAGAAAATCAATGGGATAGGTGCCTTGGATCATTACACCTTAAGCCAAGAAAACAATCGGTTCATCGGTGACATCGTGATCCACAATGAAGAATTCGATGAGACCTATTATGGCTTTGAAAACCATAATGGCCGTACTTTCTTAGGTAAAGGGGAAAAACCATTGGGGAAAGTCATCCAAGGACAAGGAAACAATGGCGAAGACCAAACCGAAGGCGTGGTTTACCGCAATGTGTTCGGCTCTTACTTCCACGGACCGCTCCTTGCAAGAAATGAGCATTTGGCAGAGCGCTTGATCCGCACCGCCCTTGCCAATCGTTATGGCAACGTCGAAATTTAAATACACGTACGTAGCAAACAAACCTGTTTTTCGCAGGTTTGTTTTTTTATGGGAAATTTCCCCGCAGTTGCCACTTTTTCTCTTTGTTTGCTTCTACGTTCCTATGCTTCCTCGCTTTATTGTAACCGCTATCTTTCTTTTCTATACTGAGGTTGTAGTAAAAATTGAAAGGAGATGTTAAGAAATTATGATGGAAAAAGTTCAGCGGTTTGGCGGTGCGATGTTTACCCCGGTCCTCTTGTTTTCCTTTTCAGGGATCATGGTCGCGCTGTGTATTATTTTTAAAAATCCGATGCTTGTGGGGAGCATCGCCACTGAAGGCTCTACTTGGTACAACATTTGGACGATCATTGAAAACGGAGCGTGGACGGTCTTCAACCAAATGGAATTATTATTTGTCATTGGATTACCGATCGGTCTCGCAAAAAAAGCCAATGCGCGAGCGGCAATGGAAGCCTTTGTCGTCTATATTACTTGTAATTATTTTATTTCTGGCATGATCGAGTACTTTGGTAACTTCTTCGGTGTCAACTTTGCAGCTGATCCCGGCGGTGAGAGTGGCTTGAAAATGATCGCTGGCATCAAAACATTAGATACTGGTATTATCGGAGCAATTTTTATTTCGGCGATCGTCGTCTATCTTCACAACAAGTTTTTCGATACGAAGCTGCCTGATTTTCTCGGAATCTTCCAAGGCTCTTCCTTTGTCGTGATCCTCGGTTTCTTTTTAATGCTGCCAGTTGCTTTCTTGATCGCATTGATTTGGCCGAAAGTCCAAGCTGGCATTGGGTCCATGCAAGGGTTTCTAGCAAGTGCTGGGGTCTTTGGGGTCTGGCTCTATACTTTCTTAGAGCGAATATTGATTCCCACAGGTCTCCATCATTTCGTGTATACCCCCTTTGTTTTTGGTCCCGCTGTCGTCGAAGAAGGAATCTCCAAATACTGGATGGCACATTTACAAGAATTTGCCCAATCCACCAGACCATTGAAAGAGCTTTTCCCTGAAGGGGGCTTTGCTTTACATGGCAATTCTAAGATCTTTGCTGCACCAGGGATCGCTGCTGCTTTTTATTTCACAGCCAAGCCTGAGAACAAAAAGAAGGTCTTAGCGATTTTGATCCCTGCCACTTTAACTGCCGTTTTAGCTGGTATCACTGAGCCATTGGAATTCACCTTCCTCTTTATCTCACCACCCCTCTTTGCGGTGCACGCTGTTTTAGCAGCGACCATGGCGGCAACGATGTTTGCCTTCGGGGTCGTTGGTGATATGGGGGGCGGCTTGATTGATCTGTTGGCGAAGGTCTGGATTCCGCTATTTCAAAATCATCGCAGTATGATCTTCACGCAGCTGGTGATCGGGTTAGCCTTTACTGCCCTTTATTTCCTTGTTTTCCGCTTCTTGATCCTCAAATTTAAGTTAGCCACACCAGGACGGGAAGAAAACAATAGCGAAGTCAAACTGTACACCAAAAAAGATTACAAAGAAAAACAAGCCAACACTGGAACGCCAGTGATTGCTGGTGCCAATCGCTACACCGAACAAGCCGCAGTCTACTTAGAAGGGTTTGGCGGTCGCGACAACATTGATAAAGTCACTAATTGTGCCACTCGCCTAAGAATCACCGTCAAAGATCAAGACCAAGTGCTGCCAGATGACATCTTTAAAGGCGCTGGTGCCCATGGTGTCGTTCGCAACGGCAACGCCTTCCAAGTGATCGTTGGCCTGGATGTGCCACAAGTGAGAGAACAATTCGAAAAATTATTAGCTGTATCAGACTAAGGAGGAAACAAAAATGAAAAAATTTTCAATCGTGATCGCCGGAGGCGGCAGTACCTTTACCCCAGGAATCGTCTTGATGCTTTTGGAACACTTGGATCGTTTCCCGATTCGCCAAATCAAGTTTTACGACAATTTGGAAGAACGACAAGAAAAAGTTGCACAAGCTTGCGAGATTTTATTGAAAGAACGCGCACCAGAAATCAGCTTTTTAGCAACCACTGATCCCGAAACCGCGTTTCAGGATGTCGATTTTGTGATGGCGCATATCCGAGTTGGCTTGTATGCGATGCGCGAAAAGGATGAAAAAATCCCTTTGAAATATGGTGTGGTCGGCCAAGAAACTTGTGGTCCTGGCGGGATCGCTTATGGGATGCGTTCTATCGGCGGTGTATTGGAGTTAGTCGATTACATGGAAAAATATTCCCCTGATGCATGGATGTTGAATTATTCCAATCCTGCAGCGATCGTCGCAGAAGCGACTCGTAAATTGCGCCCTGATGCCAAGATCATTAATATTTGTGATATGCCAGTGGGAATCGAAGAACGGATGGCGCAAGCGATCGGTTTAGCTTCTCGCAAAGAGTTGGTGGTTCGCTATTATGGCTTGAATCACTTTGGCTGGTGGACAGATATACGAGACAAAGCTGGCAATGATTTGCTGCCGCAGATCCAGGCGCATGTGGCAAAATACGGCTATTCATTGCCAGAAGAAATCGAAGCGAGCCAACATGCTGATGCCAGCTGGATGCACACCTTTGCCAAAGCAAAAGAAGTGTACGAAGTTGATCCATCCACTTTGCCAAATACCTACTTGAAATATTACTTTTTCCCTCAAGATGAAGTGGCGCACACCAACCCATCTTTTACACGGGCAAATGAAGTCATGGCTGGCCGCGAAAAACACGTCTTTGGTGAATGCCAACGCATCGTAGAAAACCAGACAGCGACTGACACCACGCTTGAAGTGGATGAACACGCCAGCTACATCGTTGACCTTGCACGAGCGATCGCTTATAACACGCAAGAACGGATGCTGTTGATCGTGCCTAACGAAGGAGCGATCGTCAACTTTGATGAGCAGGCAATGGTGGAAGTGCCTTGTATCGTCGGCAGTAACGGGGCAGAACCAATCACACAAGGTAAGATCCCTCGCTTCCAAAAAGGATTGATGGAGCAACAAGTCGCCGTAGAAAAATTAGTCGTGGAGGCTTGGGCAGAGGGTTCTTACCAGAAATTATGGCAAGCACTGATTCTTTCAAAAGTGGTTCCAAATGCCCGTGTAGCCAAAGAATTACTCGATGAATTGATTGAAGCAAATCAAGCCTTTTGGCCAGAATTACACTAGCCAGCGTTCTTCGCCTCCCCTCCTGGCTTTTCAGCTATACTTAATCCATAAGGAGGGGTTTTTGTGAAATTACAGTATTTGATTCAACAGCACCAATCAGAGTTAAGTGAACTTGATCGTGGCATTCTAAACTACATTCTTTCCAACGGCGACACCGTTCTATCTATGGGGATCGTCGAGCTATCCGAGCAGGTTCACGTCTCCAAGTCTTCTATTTTACGGTTGACGAAAAAACTTGGTTTTTCTGGCTATTCCGAGTTCAAATATTTTCTACGGCATCAGCAAGAACAGGCAACAACGATTTCGCAACAAAAAACGATTTTTGAAAAGCAACAAGAGGATATTTTCGCCACCCTCAACTATTTAAAAACGGTAGACTTAGCTGCCCTCAACCGCTTGTTTGACCGCAGCAAAACTATCTACTGCTACCCAACTGGGTTTTCCCAAAAGAAAGCACTGGAGGAGTTTTCCAAAATGATGCTTTCTATGGAAAAACGAGTGATCGTATTGCCGAACAAAACGGAATTTGATATGGTCATGCCGATGATCACTGCCGAAGATTGTGTGATCATCGCCTCACTGAGCGGCGAAACAGAAAACGTCAAAGAGAATCTGACGACTTTTGCGATTCGTCAGATTCCCGTTTTGACATTGAGTGCGCCAGGAGATAATTATTTTGCTCGCCATTCAACGTTTCACCTGACCTATTATTGCGATTTTTTTCAAATCGGTCGCAAGAAAATCCCTAGCCAGTCTTTGATTGGACTAAGCTGCTTGATTGATTATTTGATCCGTTCCTACGGACTATTCACTTTACAGGAGGGCAACCATGACTAAACGAAAATGGGCGTTTCCATTGATTTTACTGAGTTATTGGCTTTTGATCGCCGGTGCTTACTATCTTTATCTTTCCTTGACTGCCTTCAACCATGGGATGACCTTTGCCCAGTACCTCAACTCGCAACCGTTAGCCGCTTTAGGGGTCTTGTTAAGTAGTCTCCTTTTGCTGCAAGGGGCTTGCCTGTACTTTATTCAACGGTTTTCCATGAGTAAAAAAGGCCTTTTGGGTCAGTATTTATTCCTGATCTTCTTTCAACAGTTACTGACAGCGAATGTCATCGGCGCAGGACTCGTCTTTTTTACAAGAAGGAGTCTTTCGAGTCAGGAGGAAAACGCAACTTGGGGCGAAAAGAGTTTTACCTATGGGGCATTAGCATTCATTCTTTTATTGAGTTTATTCTTTTTCCTCCTTGTTCGATCAGCGATTTAACTTCCCCAAAAAGAAAAGCAGTGCCGATTGGCACTGCTTTTTTGCTGTCGCTTCTGCTAGTTTGGCTCTGTTTTTGAAGCAAAAACCACTTTGATTCCAAAGTGATCGCTGACGATCGGAGTACGCGTTCCGTCAAAAACGACTTCGTATTCCGTTGCTTGCAGGTCATTGGATGCAAAAACATAATCGATCCGCAATGCTTCTCGATTGTCTTGCCAACCATCAATGGCTTTAACGACAGAGGCTTCACCGATCGTTTCGGCAGCCGTTAAAAAGCTGTCTTGCAGCTGTAAGGAGCTGTCAAGGACGAGTTGATGACCAGAACTGGCCGCATCGTTGTTGAAATCTCCTAGGATCAATAAGGTATCTGCCCGTTCTGCTAAAAATGCTTCTGTCTGTTGCCACTCGTAGGCAAATTTACCGTCTTGCCACCAAGAAAAATGACAGCTAACGACTTGTACGATCTGTCCATCGGCTTCAGTCACGCCGCTCAGGTTTTTGCGTGTGGTATGATCCCAGACATCCGTGGCTTGTGAAGCAAGGTATTCTTTGGCAATGATGGGCTGCTTGGACAATAAGGCATTGCCTTCGTGGTAAATGTCATAGCCTACGTGACTGTAGGTCCATGACCAGTAGTAATCACAGTCTAACAGTTGTAGTTCTTCCACTAGACGCAAAGCAAAATTGTCCTCCTTGATTTCCACCAGCGTATCTGTGGGGCAATAAAGCCCATCAGGAACGATGGTTTGAGCAGCGATCGTTTGGTTGACTTCTTGCAAGGCGATGATGTCATAGTCGCCTGTTGCAATCTCTTGTGCGATCATCTTGCATTTTTCGAGCTGATTTTCTTCTAACCAGCTATGGGTGTTCAATGTTAATACCTTCATGAATAAGGCTCCTTCTCTCGGTTTGCTTGTACGATTCCTTAAAAAAATAAAAGAGAGCGGGTCAACAAAAGAGTCGACCCGCTTGTCATTTTATTATAGTTTTACGATTCCAACAACTGCGGCTGCTTGTTGCTTACCGATTTGGGTCAATTCAAAGGAATCGATTTGATCGCTGTTGGTCAACACTACAACGATGGTGGTGTCTTTGCCAGCAGCACTTACTGCAGCGAGATCCATCTCCGCTAACTTGTCACCCACCGCCACTTGTTGTCCTTCAGTGACAGCTACCGTAAAGGGGGCACCGTTTAAGTCAACGGTATCTAAGCCCATGTGAACCAATACTTCGATGCCTTCATCAGAAAGCAAGCCAATCGCATGTTTCGTTGGGAAGATGTTGGTGACTTTCCCGCTGATTGGTGCGACAACTATCGTCTGCTCTGGGCGCACGCCATAACCGTCACCCATCATTTTTTCCGCAAACACTTGGTCTTTGACAGAGGTGATCGGCATCACTTCTCCAGTGGCAACGGCAGCTAGTTCAGCTGTCACGCCTTGGCTTTGGTGGGTAGTGGTTTCTACTGGTGCTTGACTAGCCGTCGGTTCGGGAATCGTGACACCAGAATCTAAGATATCTTGAATGTCTGATTTTAAAACATCTGCTTTCGGTCCATAGACTGCTTGCACGCCGTTGTCTTTTACGATCAAGCCTAAAGCCCCTGCGGCTTTCCATGCTTTTTCATCGCCGACCGCTTCTCGATTTTTCACAGAGACCCGTAAACGGGTCATACATGCATCAACGTCGGCGATATTTTCACGTCCGCCTAATAAATGAATGATTTTCACGACTTGCGAATCTGGGTTCAAATTGCCATCCGCCGAAGCTGTTGCTGGCGCATCGCTGGCTCCTTCTGTTTCGTAGTTGCCGTTTCTACCTGGTGTTGCAAAGTTGAATTTTTTGATCAAGAAGTTGGCCAAGAAATACATCCCAACACCAAAGACGATGGTCACTAACACAAAGTTGATCAAATCTTGTCCTAAGCCGGCATTGATCGCCATTGGGGTACGGGTCAACAACTCGATATTCCCAAAAGAGTGGACCCGTAAGTTGACGATGTCCGCCATCGCAAACGCAGCCCCTTGTACGACTGCATAAACGATGTAAAGCGGTACGGCAGCAAACATAAACATGAACTCCAACGGTTCCGTTACCCCTGTCAAGAAGACAGCGATAGCAGCTGATAAATACATAGAGGTATATTTGTGCCGTTTGTCCGCATCGACATTGCGATACATGGCATAAGACAAGCCCATCAAGATCCCAGATGAACCAATCATTTGTCCAACTTTAAAGCGGGCAGGAACAAAGTTTTCCAATAAAAATTGATATTGTGACGTATCGCCAGCATTGCGCATGTTCACTAGATCCGTTGCCCAAGCAAGCCATAATGGGTCTTGTCCAAAGACTTGGGTGCCGGCTTGTGCGCCAGAAAGAATCGTGTAAGTTCCACCTAATTCGGTGTAATTGATCGGGATCGTCAACATGTGATGCAGCCCGAATGGTAAGAGCAGCCGCTCCAAGGTTCCAAATAAGAACGGTGCTAAAACGGGCGCACTTTCTTGTGATTGCGCGATCCATAAACCGAAGTTGTTGATGCCTGCCTGAATATAGGGCCAAACGATCGATAACACTAATGCGACGACTACTGAACGGGCGATCACTACGAAAGGTACGAAGCGTTTGCCGTTAAAGAAGGAAAGCGCATCCGGTAATTTGCGGAAATTATAGTATTTGTTGTAAGCTGTTGCTCCCACAAAACCGGCGATGATCCCGACAAAGACACCCATGTTCAAAGCAGGTGCTTCTAATACACTAGTAAAGAAGCCGTCGATCATGATCTTCGTCCCAAATAACGTATGGGTAAAGGCGCCTTCTTCGGTTAACATCGCGCTCGTCACGCCAAAGATCGAACCAGTGATCCGATTGATCAAAATAAAGGCGATCCCAGCAGCAAATGCCCCACCAGCTCGCTCTTTAGCCCAACTACCACCAATAGCTAATGCAAATAATAAATGCAGGTTACCAATAATTGCCCAACCAATGTTTTCAATGACGCCTCCTGTAGTGATCAAAAATGCCCAGTCGGCATTGATCATTGGGATCGTTTTCCCAATACTGATCATCAAACCAGCGGCTGGCATAACAGCGACAACCACCATTAGCGCTTTTCCGAATTTTTGCCAAAATTCGAAGCTCAATAATTTTTTCATCTTCCTTCTTCCTTCCCTGAATCGATTTACGCAATCGGTTTCTTAATGAGTTCATTCTAACGGAGAAAAAAGATTTTGTAAACCCAGAAATATCAAAAGGGATTCTATTCGCTTTTTCACCTTTATATAACTGGATCTCTCTTTCTCGATGTTTCCTAATAGGAAATTCTTTAAACGCAACAACTTTCACTTGACGATGCAATCGTTTGCGCTTATGATAGAGATATCAAAAAGATTCTGGAGGGACTTTCATGAAAAAAATCCAACGATTGTTCGAGATCGATCCATGGAAAATCGCGACATCTACCTTAGATAAAGAAAATCGTCGACTGCAAGAGTCGCTAACAAGTATCGGGAATGGCTACATGGGAATGCGCGGCAACTTTGAAGAACAATACAGCGGCGATCATCACTTAGGTACTTATATCGCTGGTGTCTGGTACCCAGACAAAACCCGTGTCGGCTGGTGGAAAAACGGCTATCCTGATTATTTTGGCAAAGTGATCAACGCGGTCAACTTTATTGCAATGGACCTATTTGTCAATGACCAATTAGTCGACTTAGCAAAAATCAGCCCAAGTGATTTCCGTTTAGAACTAGACATGGAAACCGGGATTTTACGCCGCAACTTTACTGTCACTTTGGCAGGTGCCACCGTAAAATTCTCTTTTGAACGCTTCTTGAGCATCGTAAAACGTGAACTTGCCCTCATTAAGATGGACGCTGAGATCATTGAAGGCGACGCTGAGATCAAAGTCGTTTCTAAACTAGATAACAATGTCCATAACGAAGACAGCAACTACGACGAACGTTTCTGGGAAGAATTGGCTCATGGTCAAACCGAAACCTTCCATTACTTGACCACTCGGACCGTAGAAAATAATTTTGACATTGAACGCTTTACTGTCACTTCTGCTATGCGTCATAGCCAAACACCGATCGATTCCGTGAAAAGCGAGCTTTGCGTTGCTGATACCTTTGCCTTTTCTGGAACAGCCGGTGACACCTTCTCATTGATCAAAGAAGTCTTGATCGTTACGAGTCGTGATGTTCCCGCTCATGATCATCCAGCAAAAGTCACCGAATTAGGCACTTTATACAAAGCAGATTATGATGCGTTGCGTGCAGAACAAGTCGCTGCTTGGAAAGCCCGCTGGGATTTAGCTGATGTGATCATTGAAGGCGATGCTGCGGCGCAGCAAGGGATTCGTTTCAACCTGTTCCAATTGTTTTCAACCTATTATGGCGAAGACGAGCGCTTGAACATTGGACCGAAAGGCTTTACTGGTGAAAAATATGGCGGTGCGACTTACTGGGATACCGAAGCCTATGCAGTTCCATTGTATTTGGCATTAGCAAAACCAGAAGTGACCCGTAACTTGTTGAAATACCGTCACAACCAATTGCCGCAAGCCCATATCAATGCGCAAAAACAAGGCTTAGCAGGTGCCCTTTACCCAATGGTGACCTTCACTGGGATCGAATGCCACAATGAGTGGGAGATCACTTTCGAAGAAATCCACCGAAATGGTGCCATCGCTTATGCCATCTACAACTATACGAATTATACTGGCGATACAAGTTACCTGAAAAAAGAAGGATTAGAAGTGTTAAGCGCGATTTCACGTTTCTGGGCAGATCGTGTCCACTATTCAAAACGCCAGCAAAAATACATGATCCATGGCGTTACAGGACCAAACGAATACGAAAACAATATCAATAACAACTGGTACACCAATAAAATGGCTACTTGGGTCTTAGCTTATACCTTAGCCAGCTATGAAGCCTTCAAAGACGAAGCGGCTGTCACGATCTCTGACGAAGAACAAGCCAAATGGCAAGACATCATCGACAATATGTACTTCCCAGAAGACCAAGAGCTTGGTGTGTTCGTCCAGCATGATACCTTCTTAGACAAAGACTTGATGCCCGTTTCCGATCTTGATCCAAAACATTTGCCGTTAAACCAAAATTGGTCGTGGGATCATATCTTGCGCTCTTGCTTTATCAAACAAGCCGATGTTTTGCAAGGCATCTACTTCTTCGGCGATCAATTCAGCAAAGAAGAAAAACAACGGAACTTTGATTTCTATGAGCCGATGACAGTGCATGAATCTTCCCTTTCTCCAAGTATCCATGCGATTTTAGCAGCGGAATTAGGCATGGAAGAAAAAGCGTTGGAAATGTATGAGCGGACTGCTCGTCTTGATTTGGACAATTACAACAATGATACCGATGATGGCTTGCACATCACTTCTATGACCGGCAGCTGGTTAGCGATCGTTCAAGGTTTTGCTCAAATGAAAACCGATCACGATCACTTAGGGTTTGCGCCATTCTTACCTAAAACGTGGAGCCGCTACGCCTTCCACATCAACTATCGTGGACGTCTGCTCTTTGTTTCCGTCAATGAGTCAACGGTGACTTTGAAGAAAATCAGCGGTGAGGCATTGCCAATCAAGTTGTATGGCAAAGACTATGTTTTAGAAGACGAAATCAGTACAGCGATCAACTAAACAAGCCTTCTGAAAGAAGAAATGTCTGCATTTCTTCTTTCTTTTGATTGGCTCTACCCTTGTGCCGACACTTTGTGATACTATAAGCTAAAAAAGGAGGGAAATCAGTGAGCATTACGGTCAAAGATGTCGCCAAAAAGGCTGGCGTCGCTACATCCACGGTTTCTCGTGTCGTAAACGATCATCCCAGCATTTCTGAAGATACCAAGAAGAAAGTGCGCAAAGTAATGGCAGAAATGGGCTATGTCCCCAATCTTGCGGCTCGAAATCTCGGCAAACAGATATCCAGTGCCATCGGCGTGATCTTGCCGCCTCTTGATTCGAAAGAACGACTAGGAAACCCCTTTTATTTAGAAACGATCGAAGCCATCAATGAAGAGGCCCGCCATCATCAAATGACGGTTGCCGTTGCCTCCGCCCGTGACTTTGCTACATTACTAAAAAACGTGGAACGGATGCACCTGCAAAAACAAGTAGATGGCTTTATCTTGGTCTATTCCGATGAAAAAGACCCCATCATCGACTATCTGGTCGAAAAAGAAGTCCCTTTTACCTTGATTGGTCAACCATACAGCAATGAAGACAAAATCGTTTTTGTCGATAATGACAACCAGTTGTTAGGCAAGCAAGCAACTGAGCATCTGATCGCCCAAGGGCATACGAAGATATTATTTGCTACCAATACGACCCATGAAAACCTGTATTTCGAGCGTTTCTTCGGCTACCAAAAAGCCATGATGCTGGCAAATCTCCCCTTTTACCCAGCATTGACCTTTGAAAAAGCGGAAGATTACGTCACGTTTGAAGAAACGATCAAAGAATCCCAAGCAACGGCCATCGTCGTGATCGATGATCTGTTCGCTGTGCGGATCATTCAATTAGCAACGATGTATGGCTACAAAGTCCCCGACGATTTATCCATCATCAGTTTCAACAATTCGATCTTTGCTACTTTGACCCATCCGTATTTGACTAGTATCGATATCAACGTGTTGTCCTTAGGAAAAATCGCTACCGAACGGCTGATGGCGCAATTGAATCATGAAGATTCAAACGGCGTACAGCTGGTCGTACCACATAAGCTGATCAAACGAGAAACGGTCTTAAACCGCAACCAGTTGAACTGATCCGCTGGGTCTTGTCCACTTCCCCTTACATGCAAAAGCACCCGCTGTCCCTAAGGATAGCGGGTGCTTTTCATATTTTTATTTATACTCTTTGCTTTCCAGGCGGAACAATGGACTCATTGGTGTATTCTCGTGAATGCGGCGAACGGCTTCCCCCATCAATTCGGCACAAGAAATGTAGTGCAGTTTTTCTGGATGGCGTTCTTCGCTGGTCCAGCAAGAATCGGTGACACAAATACTTTCAATCGCTGATTGATCCAAAATTTCTTTAGCAGGCGGTGAAAGCAAGGCGTGAGAGACACAAGCATACACTTCGCTGGCACCAGCTTCCTTCAACAAGTCTGCCGCTTTTGCCAATGTATGGCCGGTATTTAAAATGTCATCAACCAAAATACATTTTTTCCCAACGACATCACCGATCACATAGCCGCCATCGGCTTCATCTTGATCGACGATCGCGATCGCTGTATCTAAGTATTCTGCCAAACTACGGGTCCGTTGGACACCGCTGTTTTTTGGTGAAACCACGACATAGTCGTCACCCGTCATTTTTTGTTCGCGATAGTAATGGGCAAACAATGGGATCGTAAAGAGATTATCCACTGGGATGTCGAAAAATCCTTGAACTTGGACGGCATGCAGATCAAGCGTCAAGATTCGAGAAGCCCCTGCTTCCACCAGCATATTGGCAATCAATTTTGCAGTGATCGGCTCATGCGGGTTGGCGGTTCGGTCTTGCCGCGCATATGCGTAATAAGGCAAAACGACATTGATGGTCTTCGCACTAGCCCGTTTCATCGCATCGATCATGATCAATAGCTCTAAATAGTGATCATTGACGGGTTCATTCGTCGATTGAATGATATAAATATGGTCGCCCCGCACACTTTCTTCGATATTGATGGCAATCTCTCCATCACTAAACTGTGTCACTTTTGACTTCCCTAGTTCTGTACCGAAAACTTTCGCAATGTTTTCTGCTAATGGTAAATTTCCATTTAAACTAAAAATTTTCAACGAACTATCTTTATAACTTTCGCCCATGATTGCCTCCAATGAATGTGGTTGTTTTCTTCTATTCTAGCACAAAGTGACTGTTTTTTTAACCGTCTCGTTCAAGGAAGTGTGACGGTACCGTTTACCCAACTGGCGGGAATCACTTTTTTGTAGTTGCCCCAGTTGTCATGAACTTTAAAATAGCGTTCTCCGCTGGCGGTTTCAGCGTAGGCGTAAGCCACGACCCAATGATTGCCATATGTGCTGCCTAAAGGCTTCAAAATACCGATGATCACCGGTTTGCCTTCATCGATTCGTTTGCACGCTCGATGCCAGCCGCCAACAACAGTCGCACGTCCGCGGTAAGGCAATTGGAATTGATCGAAAAACCGAGTCAATCCATGACTGACCTGCCAAGCGATCGTCGGCAACCCATGAGGCTGAATCAGCACCCGCAGCATTTCCGTCACTACTGTCAGATCCCGCTGTTTTTTTCTACGAAACGCTTTCGGGATGATCGTTTCATCGATGTAATCTTGATAGTAGGCCAAAAAGACGGCTGCCGCATAGGTGCCGCATAAATACCCTGAAGGAGTGACCCACTGCTTATACGGACGAAACCGCTCTTCGGCGATCCCTTTCCACTCTACTTGTTCCATCTCGTTCACCTGCCTTTTTTCTTATTATACCTTAGATTCTCCTCCTACTTGGATCAAAACCCTTTTTCGTCTAGAAAACTTTTCTTTGCGTCCTTACAGATTTTGTTTCATAATAGTAGAAAGCGAGAGGAGCGAAAGACATGACAACCTTGTTAAAAGATGATTTTTATGACTATGTAAATGGCGAGTGGCTGGAGACCGCTGTTATTCCAGCAGATAAACCCGCTACGGGTGGATTCCAAGATCTCGTTGACGGAATCGATTCCTTAATGATCGCAGAATTTGAAAATATGGCACACGATCCCCATGCTACGCCAAAAGGCCGCATGAAGGATGCTGTGGCTTTTTACCGCTTAGCCAGCGATTTTGCCCAACGAGAGGCAGCTGGCGCTACTGAAGCAAATGCACTATTAGCAAAAATCGAAGCGTTGCGTTCTTATGAGGAATTGAATCAGCAACTGGCAAGTTTCGTTTTAGAGGGCATTGCCTTGCCTTTCCAACTAGATGTCGATGCAGACATGAAAAACGCGCAAATGAATACTTTGTCGGTCTATCCGCCTGCTACTATTTTGCCGGATAAAACTTATTACACAGAAAATCCCCAAGCAAGCGAAATGCTGCAAGTCTACTTTGAGATGGCCGTCAACGTTTTAGTTGCTTATGGAAAAGACCAAGCAGAAGCGGAATCGTTGGTAGAGCAAGCGATCGCTTTTGATAAATTGATCGCCCCTCACGTCCGCAGTGCGGAAGAAAGTGCGGATTATAGCAAAAATTACAATCCTCGCTCCTTGGAAGAATTTGCAAAGCAAGCCAGCAAGATCGATTTTACACAACTCTTGACGGCCCTTTTACCAGGGACACCAGAAGACCTGATCGTAACGGAACCCGCTTACTTTGAAGCCTTTGACATTATTGTTTCTGATAGCCATTTTGAACTCTTGAAAGGCTGGATGATCGTCAACCAAAGCTTGCGCTATACTAGCTATCTGAGTGAAGAATTGCGTCAGTTAGGCGGAACCTACAGCCGCTACTTATCAGGGATCGATGAAGCGGCTCCCCAACAAAAAGCGGCTTATTACTTAACGATGGGTCATTTTAGTCAAGTGATCGGTGATTATTATGGACGCAAGTACTTTGGGGAAACGGCGAAAAAAGACGTCAAACACATGGTGGAAACAATGATTGCTGTCTACCAAGATCGTTTGCGCAACAACACGTGGTTAAGTGAAGAAACTCGCCAAAAAGCGATCATCAAATTGAATCGTTTAGGCATCCATGTCGGGTACCCTGATCAAGTTCCTGCCATTTATGACCAATTGCATACCGATGAAGAGAAAAGTCTGCTGGCAAATGCCCTGCATTTCAATCGTTTGTTCCGAGAAGATGCCTTCAAAAAATGGCAGCAGCCCGTGGATCGCGAGGAATGGGAAATGTCCGCCGCTACCGTGAATGCCTACTATCACCCATTTAAAAACGTGATCGTTTTCCCAGCGGCAATCTTACAAGCACCTTTTTATAGTTTGGAACAATCCACCAGCGCAAATTATGGGGGGATCGGCGCGGTCATTGCTCATGAGATCTCCCACGCCTTTGACAACAACGGGGCAAAATTTGATGAATATGGTAATTTAAACAATTGGTGGACAGAAGAAGATTTGGCACACTTTGAACGCTTAGCTCAAGCGATGATCGACGAGTTTGATGGCCTGCCCTTTGCCGGTGGTACCGTAAATGGAACGTTGACTGTTTCTGAAAACATCGCCGATGCAGGCGGACTAAGCTGTGCGCTAGAAGCAGCGCAAAAAGAAAGCGATGTTTCTTTAGCAGACTTCTTCACCAATTGGGCGAAGATCTGGCGTACAAAAGCCAAAGAACAATACCAACAGCTCTTACTGTCGATCGATGTCCACGGACCAGCGAAACTACGTGCCAATATCCAAGTTCAAAACATCGATGAATTCTATACAACCTTTGATATCAAACCTGGTGACCCTATGTATCGTGCACCAGAAGATCGTGTGCAGATCTGGTAAACAATAGCGTAAGAAAAAGACAAACCCTAGCTATCTGATATGCTCCCCCTATATAGGACACTGAAATATAAAGTGGCTTATATAGGGGGAGTTTGTATGTCTAGAGGAAAAATGAAATTAAGTTCAGAAGAACGGCTAGCTTTTGTAGAAAGAGCTTTAAAAAATGAAGCTAGCATAAACAGCCTGGCCAAAGAAGCACAAGTAAGTTTCAGTACGATAGAAAGGTGGATCACTCTTTATGAGAATGAAGGACCCACAGGTTTACTCCCTACAAAAAGGAATCAATCATACTCAACAGAGTTGAAACTGAATGCGGTCCATGATTATTTAGCTGGAACACATGGTAGCTTAAGAGCTGTCGCCAAGAAATACGGGCTTCGTAACAAAAAACAATTAGAAGACTGGTTAAAGATATATAATACTCATAGAAACTTCAAATCAGAAAGTGGTGGAAGTAGAATGAGTAAATCCAGAAAAACAACATTGAATGAACGAATTAAAATTGTGCATGACTGTATTATCAACGGTCGAGACTATGGGAAAACCGCAATTCAGTACCAAGTCTCTTACCAAAAAGTTCGGAACTGGGTGTTGAAATACGACGAGATGGGAGAAAAAGGCTTAGAAGACCGTCGAGGGCAACGAGCGGGAAGTAAACCTGCCAGAACACCCGAAGAAGAAATGCGCGATAAACTGGCTCAACAAGAACGACGGATCAAGTTGCTTGAAATGGAAAATGACCTGTTAAAAAAAGTCAGCGAGTTAGAAAGGAGGCGGGATTTGAATTAGTTCGTCATACGTTTGAATACCAATCGATCAAAGAGCTGCACGAGACAAAAAGCTATCCAATTAACACCATGTGTACCCTGCTCCATGTCACAAGATCGGCCTATTATCGTTGGTTAAAAAATCCCAAACTGCCTGAAGTGGTATTGAATGAACAGTTGGCAGACCTTGTTCGTTATATTTATGAAGCAGACAACGATAAAGGATATCGCAGAATCTGTGAAGATCTCGTGAATGATTATGGCTTTCAAGTGAATGACAAGCGTATTCTTCGAATCTGTCGCAAACTTCAAATCCAATCAACCATCAAGCATTCAGGCAATAGTATCACTAAGGCATCCAAGACTCCGTATCATATTGCGAAAAATTATTTGAATCGAAAGTTCTATGCGGATCAACCGAATCAAAAATGGCTAACAGATGTGAGTGAATTCAAGTATTATGAAGGGGCCGAAGTGAAGAAAATCTATTTGAGCGCTATTCTCGATCTCGCCGATCGTCGCATTGTTTCATTTGTCATCAGCGACAAAAATGACAATAAATTAGTCTTTGATACCTTCGATCAAGCAGTCGCCGCCGAGCCAACCGCTCATCCGCTATTTCATAGCGATCGCGGATTTCAATATACAAGTAAAGTTTTTTGCACAAAGCTAAAGAAAGCGAAAATGAAGCAGAGTATGTCTCGTGTCGCCCGTTGTACCGATAATGGTCCAATGGAAGGCTTCTGGGGAATGCTTAAGCGAGAAAAATATTATCGGCGAAAGTTTATCAGTAGAGAAAGTCTCGTTGAAATGATCGAGAAATACATGAACTATTACAACAATGGTCGCTATCAACGATGTTTGAAGAGCAAAACACCGATCCAAGTTCATCAAGAATTATTAATGGCAGCTTAATCACTCCCCCTCTTGGACAAGCGAATAGAATAAATCCGCTTAACCAAGAAGGAGGCCAGTCGAGCAAAGTTGAGGTTAAACAAAGTAAAAAACATAAAAACTGCCTACCGAATTTCGGTAGACAGTCGTCAAAATAATTTTATTCTATTTCATTGTCCACTTGACGGGGAGCCCAGCAATCTATGGTTTGTCTTTTTGCTATGGATTTTTTAGAAGTGATAGATGAACGAGACAACTAACGAAAGAACCCCCAGAAGAATATGAATGATACCTATGCCTACGAAAAAACAAAGCAAGACATGGTACATCCTGCATTTTCTATCTTCATAATAAAAGGCTTTATAATAGTCGAATGCCAATACACACCGCAGTAAAACATAGAACATCATAAAAAAATGAAGAAAGTAGAGCCGTTCCAGATGGTAGGTGATTTTCTCTACCGGTATCGTTCGGGATAGTAAACCAATCAAGGGATCGGCAGTGAAAATCAAGATAAAAAAACCAGCCAAGAAGAAGAAAAAGTGCTCAATTCCAGCAAGATGCTTTTTGTATTCAGGAACAAGCTCATGACGATTTAAACTTGAAGTTGTATTCCAGGCTAGTATCATAATCATTGCACTCACAGCCGTTAACCCAATCTCTCGAATATCTGAAGTTCCAAGAGTTCCAATAGGTCTGATTGGGGGTCTATAAGGCCTGAGTGGGAATCTATGATATTTCTCAAAAATTATTGCGCTCCCAAAGATTACATAATCAATGATCGAATAGATCTTCCCTTTTCGCTGATAACTATCAAGGGGTTGATATCTTTTTTTCAACACATTAAAAACCTCCTCACAATTTAAATAAAGCAATCCTGTAACAAACTTATTCGATTGAAAGACAATCTTTTAATCAGCTGAGTCTTGTCTTTTGCTAATGGATTTTTTAGAAGGGGTGAATAAATGAGACAAATTAAGTAAGAGCTGCACGAAGAATACGAATGACACCTACGCCCACGAAAAAACAAAGCAAGACATGGTACATCCTGCATTTTTTATCTTCATAATAAAAGGCTTGATAATAATCGAATGCCAATACACACCGCAACAAAATATAGAACATCATAAAAAAATGAAGAAAGTAGAGCCGTTCCAGATGATAGGTGATTTTCTCTACCGGTATCGTTCGCGATAGTAAACCAATCAAGGGATCGGCAGTGAAAATCAAGATAAAAAAACCAACCAAGAAGAAGAAAACGTGCTCAATTCCAGCGATATGCTTTTTGTATTCAGGAACAAGCTCATGACGGTTTAAACTTAAAGTTGTCTCCCAAGCTAGCAAAAACACCATTGCGCTCACAGCCGACAACCCAATCCCACGAATATCTGATCTCCCACGAATTATAGGTCTAATTGGGGAGCTATGATATGTTTCAAATAATATTGCAGCCCCCATAATTATATGATCAATGATGGAATAGATTTTTCCTTTTCGCTTGTATAACGTCACTTGATCCGTTTTCCCCAATACAAAGCCCCCTATGCTATTCATAACTGAGTATATTTTTGAAAAAAACTTTTCCTGCGGCACTGAGGTATGGACGTAAACTCCGAAGACACTATTTGCGAAATAAAAAGTTTATGGACATGATCCACATATAGAAGAGTGCACCTCCTACTAGAAATAAAAAGCTGTATACATAAATATAGCCCATGTAGCATTTTCTTTTTTTGTAATAAAAGGCTTGATAGTAATCAAAAGCGAATAAACACCGTATCAAAGCGAACAGTAACATAAGTAGATTGAGAAAATACAATCGATCTAAGTGATACATAATCTGTTCCAAAGGTAATTGGTTTCGAAAAAGCAAATGATTAATTAAGCTTTCTGATCTGAATAAAAGCAAAATAAAAGAGACGAGTAAGCCGAGAAAAAAACTGATTTCTATACTATGTTTTTTTTCTTTAGGAATGTTTTTATGCGCATTCAACAAATAGGTCTTATAAAGAGAGTAGGACATTAATACGCTAAATAAGCCACCTACCATATACTCGTTCGTCCCCGGAATATGTAAATACTTAGGAATCGTAAGCGGAAAAGAATGATATGCACTAAAACAAAGGGCTGAGGTGATCACTAGATAATCAATCAAAGCATACAATTTTCCTTTAGTTGTATCATCGTCGAATATCTTGATTTTTTTCACTTCCCTCCTCTTTTAGCAAGCAAGGTTATCTGCTTAGGGATACCTTCAAAAATTAAGGCGAAATAACTAATCCTACATTTTTAAACAAATTAATCAAATTTAAATAAAATAATTCATTTTTGTCTTTTTATATGATAAATTTAACTTGTATAACACGTGTTGTCAAACTTTAATTATGAGGAGGAATTGAAATGAAGCAAAAATTGAAGCAAAAATATTCAGTTATATTGTTACTTGTCGTTTTACTGAGTGGTTTTTTCTCACCAATCACGGCATATGCTGTCAGTGAGAGTAGCAATTTTGCAGATGTTCCTGATGACCATTACGAAAAAGCGAATCTATTGGTCGCCCTTGAAGAAGAGCTAGTAGAAATCGGTTTATCTTTGGAAATCTTTGCTAATACGAGTATCGATTTTGAAAATTTACAGTACCAGTCACTAATGCCAACAGAGGAGCGTTCAGAAAGAAATTTACCAGCTGTTACGCCGGTCGTTCCTTTTGAGTTTCCTAAAGTCAAATAATTTGCCACCAGAATTTACGGGAACAATCCCACCAATGATCAACTTATGCACACATTTATGCTTTATTATTTTGATGTGCATGATTATGATCGCAATGCTGGGCTGGTGGGTGACAGACTTCCCCTTCGTTACTACCCTGAGTATTACACCTTCAATGACACCAATGCTTACAATGCCTTCCTTAGAACCACTACGGGAGCCAAGTACTTGAATTTTGCGTTATCATCTTATGATACGGTAACTAGTCTTAAAGATTATTTTTCTCAAACTTCTATCTCTGAGATAAGGAATCAGGCTTCCTTTGTAAAGACAACAATCGCCTCAGCAAAATTAAAGCTGGATACTAAAGACTTAGTTAAGAGCATTCAATCTACATTTGAAGATTACAACACCTTGAAATCCATAAACTCCCCAGAAAAATTCATGGAAGAAATTTCCAAGATGATCGATACACAAGAAACCATTGATCAAGCTTCGAAAAAGGCTATAAAAGGGATGTATGACACCGTTTTAGACTCTGTCTTTCTTCTACTTATGGGTGCAAATCCAATTGGGATAGCGGGAATTGCTACCATGTATGTTACCGCTATGGCGACAATGTACGTATCTATTATTGATCTTGCTGCCATCAATACTTTAGCGGGTACACGAAACAGCCGGCTAAACTTTAGACAGCTTAATAATTGGGGTATGTGGTAGCAAATAAAAAATCAATTTGTTACATAACCCACCAATTAATATATAAAGAAGGAGCCTTCGGAAATCAATTGATTTTCGAAGGCTCCTTCTTCTATCGTTATTTATTTCTGTAAAGCTTTTTTCATCATACTGATCACAGAATCAAATTGGGAATGCTCATTGACGACTTGATCGGCTTTTTGCCGATTGGGGCGGTCTTTTAGAAAGTCGAAGATTTGGTTTTCATTCTGGATGCCTAATTTAGCCATAAACTCATCCAAGTTCTGAAAATCCGTATACTTTTGTAAGAAGTCATTGTTCAACAACGCCTTCACATCAAGATCCCCTTTTTGATACGCTTGATAAAGGCTAGTCAGTTCACTGAAACTGAAATTTGCTTTTAATTGATCCATCCATCCCATTTATGCTTCCTCCTTCGCAGAAATGATTTTCGCGCCCAGGGTATTTTCAAAATGGCGTAGTGCCCATTCATGTCCGACCGCGTCAAAGCTGGCAACGGTATCTGCATCGATCACCAGTTGGTAGCCTAAATTATAGGCATCCACTGCTGTATGCAAGACACAGATGTCGGTACAAACGCCGGTCAGGTACAATTCCGTAATCCCTCTTTCCCGCAGACGGATGTCCAAGTCGGTACCGCTAAAGGCGGAGTAATGACGCTTGTCGATCCAATAGACATTTGGCGCTTCCTGATAGTTTTCATAAAGCGGTGCTAAACGGCCGTAAAGATGTCGCCCCGTACTGCCCGCAAGATTGTGGGGTGGGAACAAGCGGTTTTCAGGATGATAGTTGTCTGTTTCCTCATGACGATCAATGGCAAAAACGACATACTCACCGACTTCGATAAAGGCTTGCGTCCGAGCCACTAAGGCAGCTTCAATCGCTTGCCCAGCAGCACCCGTGGTCAATCGTCCCTCATCTGCAACAAAATCAAACGTATAATCAATGGATAGTAATGCTCTCATGCTTCCTTCCTCCTCTTACGGATCGGCTCTCCTGTTTTTTAAGTTACTTTAATGTTTCAACGAATGCCAAGACCATTTCAGCGGAACGCTTGCCAGCTTCTAAGATAAACTCATCAAAAGAGACGGTTGCTGCGTGGTCGGCGGTATCGCTGATCGCGCGCACGATCAAGAAAGGAATATTGAATTGCTGCGCGGTCTGTGCGATCGCAGCGCCTTCCATCTCACAAGCCAAGGCATCTGGAAAATGTCCTAAAATCTCCTGTACTTTTTGCGGGTCATGAATGAAGCTGTCACCGGTAACGATCAGTCCCTTTTTCACGGTATGATGAGTCGCTTCTGCGGCTTTCGTCATCTCACTGATCAAATAGCGGCTGGCTTCATAATACAAAGGCATCCCGCCAGGCAGCTGGCCATATTCATAACCAAAGCCCGTCACATCGACATCAAAATACGCCACTTTATCTGAGATCACTAAATCCCCTACTTGTAAACCGGCACCGATCCCACCAGCTGATCCAGTATTGATCACCATATTGACCCCGTATTGTTGGATCAATAAACTAGTGGTGATCGATGCCAGAACTTTGCCGATACCTGAACGAACGACGATCACTTCATGATTGCCGATACTTCCTGAAATAAATAGTGCGCCGCCGCGTTCCCAAGAAAGCGGTGAAATCAACTGTTCCCGCAACGCCTTGATTTCTTCCTCCATTGCACCAATAATACCAATTTTCATGTGTTTGCCTCCTGCTTCTCGTTTATTTTTCACCCTTTAAAATGAAAAACAACAGAAATTCCCACGTATCTACTGACGTGTTTTTCTCCTTTCATGATAAACTAGTTTTGACGAAACGAACAGTTTTTTGTCATTATAAAAGGAGGCACTTATGTCTGAAATTTTCAATGCCATGGCAGCAAAATACGATACCCCTGAACGGATCGCGTTAGCACAATTAGTCACCCAAACCCTTGAACCTTATTTTAAAGACAACCAGCACCAAACTCTGATCGATATCGGCGGCGGTACCGGCCTAGTAAGTTTGCCCTTAGCAGCTTATATCCAGCACTTAGCCATCTGGGATACTGCCCCTAACATGATCGAGGTTTCTGAAAAAAAAATCAACCAACTGCAGCTGGCCAATGCTTCTGCAACTGTCCACGATCTGCTGCAAGAATCCTTACAAGCAAAAGCAGACGCTGTGCTGCTATCTCTCGTCTTGCTGCATATTCCTGACACAGCCGCTATGATGGAAAAACTATACGCCTTGCTACAGCCAGGAGGAACCCTTTATCTAGTAGATTTCCTCAAAAATCCCGCCGTGTCTCACCCGCTGGTTCATAATGGGTTTGACCCTGCCGCATTGACTCAACTGACAGAGGCGATTGGGTTTACCGCCACTTCCTTTACCGTTTTTCATGAAGCGGATCATTTGTTCATGAATCAGCCAGCCGCCATGTTTTTAGCTATTTTGAAAAAGCCGACCGAATAACAAAAAAAGCCGCACTTGCAGAAGATGCAGAGGCGGCTTTTTCTTAGTACTAGAAGAATCACAACAAAAAGATCGCTAAACCAACGACGACTAACAATAAAGTGACGATCACAATGGCTTTCATTAAAAAACGGTTCAGATCCCGAGATTTCTGGTTCTCACCGGCACGGGTCTTCGTGATTTCTTTGTTTTTCTTGCGCACTTTTCGGTAGTGGTTATCAATTTGTTTTTCTTTTTGTTTCCATTCTTTCTTGCTTTGTTTTTCTACGATTTGCTGATTGCGTTCAGCTGCCGCTTGTTCTTCTTCGCGTCTGCGTCGAAGCTCACTGCGGGTGATCAATGGTTCTTTAGGCAAGTCCGTTCCTCCGTTTCAATTCCAGCAACTCCCAAAATTGGATCGCAAACACGGTCTTCGCATCACAGATCGTTCCATCAGCGATAGCGGCTTGTGCTTGCTCTAAGGTCAATTCATAGACTTCCAGCACTTCATCTTCGTCTTGCGGTAAGGGATTTGTCACTTTTTCCAGCTCTTTGGCATAATAGACGTGCAAGAGCTCATTAGCAAAGCCTGGTGAAAGGTACATAGAAGAAACGTGCTCCAGCGTTTTTGCACGATAGCCAGTCTCTTCTTCTAATTCCCGGGCGCCAGTCAAATCTGGACGAGCACCTTCTCCTGGATCGATTTTTCCTGCTGGTATCTCTAAAATCACTCGCTCTAACGGTTTTCTGAATTGACGAACGAACAGCATCTTGTTCTCACTTGTCAAGGCGATCACGGCAACACCGCCAGGGTGAAAGACAAGTTCGCGTTTACTGGTCCCGCCATTTGGCAAGGAGACATCATCAACGACCACATCAATGATCTTGCCATGGAAAATTTCATTCCGTTGGATCGTTTTTTCTTCAAAATCTTTAAATTCTAACATCTATCGACACCTAACTTTCCTCATACGTCTTATCTATCAAACACTTTAGCATAATTTAGAAAAAATATCTTCTTAAGAAATAGCAAGAAAGCTTATGAATTTACTAAAAATCGGAAAATCCACCCCAAGTCTGATATTTTTCTTTTAGTGAACATGCTAAAATAAAGATGTCGAATAACCCAATCTACTTGTCCAAGAGATTTTTAGGAGGAGGAAAAATGAAAAAAAACATCTGGCTGATCGTTGGTGCGATCGTCCTCATCAGTATTATTTTTAACGTAGTAGGCGATTCATTTGCGAGCCTATTATTAATCGTCGGTGCGATTTTAGTCTACGTCGGTATTAGAGGGCGTAAAGTTCCAGCAGCCGATCCACAAGTTTTGCCTTCTTTAACGAGAGAACGAGAAGCCCATTACTTGAAAAGCGGAATGACTGCTCGTGAGATCGAATTGTTCCGTGAAACGATGAATCAGACGAAACACCAAATCGATAAATACCAAAAAAATATCACTAGTAATAACAAGTTAAAAGCCATTGACTTGCGTCACGATGCCTTGCGTGCCTCAAAAGCTCTTTTCAAAGAACTCGTGAAAGAACCGACCAAACTGCCTTTGGCAAGTCATTTCCTTTATACCCACTTGCCCAACATGGTCGATTTGACCGATAAGTTCATTGAAATCAATAGCCATGAGATCAAAAGTCGTGAGACCTATGATAAAATCGAGGAAAGCACCCAAATCATCGAGCAAATGGCTTCCTTGATCGCCAAAGACTACTCCCAATTTGTAGCAGACGATCTTGATGACATGGATGTTGAGTTATCCATTGCCAAACAAAGCATAAAACGAGATAATGAATAGGGATAGATTCTGATTGGCAACAAGAAAAGAATCTAAAAAAAAATCTAGCCCAGGCTAGATTTTTTTCGAAAGCAGACAATTATTAGGAGGAGTTATTATGAGTGAAACACCAAATCAAGTAAAACCCGTAACGGATACGCTTGACGATTTATTGAACAACCCATTTTCAACCCCTGTCGACACTTTGACCACCACTCAACAAGCGGAAATCAGTCAGCTGAAAGAACAGCAAACGGCACCGCGTTTGATTGATAAATTACCGCCAGAGCGTCAAGCACAGGCCCAAGAATTAGCCAGCAAAATCGATGCGACCGACCAGCAAGCGGTCATCACCTATGGTGCAGCTGCCCAAACCAAACTTGGAGAGTTTTCCCAATCCATGTTGAACCATGTCCAAGCAGCTGATATCGGCCCTGTGGGCGACTCATTGACGGAGTTGATGTATCGCTTGCAAGAAGCCAATCCAGACGAACTGCGTGCAGGGGAAGGCAACTTATTCAAGCGAATGTTTGGTAAAGTAAAACAATCCATTTTTGAAATCACCGCTAAATACCAAAAAATCGGTGCCCAAATCGACAAGATCGCCGTCAAATTGGATAAAGAAAAAGACGGTTTGCTAAAAGACAACATGATGTTGGAACAGTTGTATCAAAAGAACAAAGATTACTTTGATGCATTGAACATCTACATTGCCGCTGGCGAGTTGAAGATGCAAGAATTGCAAACCAAAATCATTCCTGAAGCCATGAAAAAAGCAGAAGAAACGAATGATCAAATGGACGTACAGATCGCCAACGATTACACGCAATTTCTTGATCGTTTAGACAAACGGACTCATGACTTGCGCTTGGCACGTCAAATCACGATCCAACAGGCACCGCAAATTCGCCTGATCCAAAACACGAACCAAGCGTTAGCAGAAAAAATCCAAGCTTCTGTCAATACAGCGATCCCACTATGGAAAAACCAAGTGGTCATTGCCTTGACTTTATTGCGTCAAAAAGATGCAGTTACGGCACAACGCCAAGTTTCTGAGACCACCAATGATCTATTGAAGAAAAACTCAGAAATGTTGAAAGTTTCTGCTATTGAAACAGCGAAAGAAAACGAGCGCGGCATCGTCGATATCGAAACCTTGCAAAAAACACAAAACGACCTTGTGGAAACGATCCAAGAAACATTACGGATCCAAAAAGAAGGAAAAGAAAAACGTCGTGCTGCCGAAGTGGAATTGGGTCATCTAGAAGAAGACTTGAAAGACCGCTTATTGGATTTAACCAGCAACAAGTAAACGAAACGCCACACATGAAAGAAAGCCCCTCTTTGGTGACCTAAATGGTCAGCCAAAGAGGGGCTTTCGATGTTGAAAGTAGGAACTGCATTGAGCGTCTACCTATTTTTTCACCAACTCTAATGGTGAATCGATTTGTTCAGCGACTGTTTTTCCTTGGAAATGGTCAAACGCTGCCTGCAATGCAAGGCGGCCCATTTCTTCTGGTTTTTGAGCGATCGTTGCCGTCATTCTACCTTCTTCGATGGCTTTGAGTCCGTCTTCAGTACCGTCAAACCCGACAATCACTACGCCTTCTCGGTTTCCCATCGCTTCGGCTGCCCCTAAAGCCATTTCATCGTTTTGAGCAAAGACGCCTTGAATGTCATTGTTTGCTTGGAGGATATTTTCCATAACCGTTAATCCTTCTGCTCGATTGAAGTTTGCGGATTGCTTTTCAACAACATCCAGTTTGTCTTTAGCATAATCATCAAAGCCTTTTCCTCGCTCTCTGGTTGCAGAAGCGCCAGGGACGCCTTCAAGTTCTACCACTTTTGCGTTTTCCCCTAATTGTTCGAGAATAAATTCTGCTGCCATTTTTCCACCTTCTTCGTTATTGGAGGCAACCGTCGTCAAAAGCGTTCCTCCATCGCTACTACGGTCGATGGCAATAACTGGGATGTTGGCATTATTAGCGGCTTCAACAGCCGGGACGATAGCAGCAGAATCAACGGGATTGATCAAAAGCACATCCACGCCTTGTTGGATCAAATCATCAATATCATTGCTTTGCTTGGCAGTATCATCTTGGGCATCAACAAAGCGTACATCGGTGTCATTTTCCTCAGCCAATTGATTGATCCCCTCTTGCATGGAAACAAAAAACGGATTATTGAGGGTGGAGATCGATACACCAACTGTCAATTCTGAAGCTGCTTTTTCCTCACTTTGTGTCTCACTACTGCCACCGTTGTCCAATGTTGCCGCTCCACATCCAGAAAGTACCAATACGCCTGCTGCCAATAAAAACATTTTTTTCATAATAGATCCTCCTATTTTTTATTTCCTTTTCCGATCCAGTAACACTGCAATTACGATCACGATCCCTTTAACGATTTGTTGATAAAAACTTGAGACACCCAATAGATTTAGACCATTGTTCAACGTACCAATGATCAATGCCCCGATCAACGTGCCAAAAATTCTGCCTCTTCCACCAGATAAGCTCGTACCACCTAAAACGACTGCTGCAATCGCATCCATTTCATAGGCTTGCCCTGCTGTTGGTTGCGCAGAATTCAACCTAGAAGTGATGATCATGCCACTGATTGAAGCCATCAATCCGGAGATCGAATAAATGATCAGTTTTATCTTATCGATTTTCACCCCAGCAATAAAAGCGGCCTTTTCATTGCCACCGATGGCATAGGTTTTTCGTCCGAAGGCGGTGCGATGAAGCAACAAGAACAAAAGAAAGAACACGAGAAACATCAATACGACTGGAAAAGGAATCCCGAAAAGATACCCACGACCAATAAAGCTGAATAGAAAGCTGTCACCTAGTCCAGTGATTGGATTTCCATTGGTGTACACTAAGGTAGCGCCCCGATAGATCGTCATCGTTGCTAAGGTTGCGATAAACGGCGCCATTTTTCCTTTTGAGATCAGTAGTCCATTCAACGCACCAAGGATCGCTCCGCTTAGTAACCCAATCAAAATAGCGACTAAAGGTGACACCCCATTGGCCATCATTCCTGCTGTCAAGGCACTGGAAAGTGCCAAGGTGGACCCTACAGACAAATCAATGCCCCCAGTCAAAATGACAAAGGTCATTCCGAATGCAATAAAGCCATTCGCTGCGACTTGCCGCAAAAGATTCAACAAATTACTGGGTGATAAAAAACTTGGATTTAAGGCAGTGACAGCAGCCACTAGAGCAATCAAAGCGAGTAAAGGTCCCAATTTACTAATTGATTCCGAGAGTTGTTTTGTTTTCATACCACTTTTTTCCATATTAGTTTCCTCCTGTCGCATACGTCATGATCTTCTCTTGTGTGGCTTCTTGCCGAGAGAGTTCCCCTGATATTTTTCCTTCGTGTAAAACAATGATGCGATCGCTAACACCTAGCACTTCTGGTAGATCACTAGAAACCATCAAAATCGCAATACCACGTTCCGCTAACTCATTCATCAGCTGATAAATCTCTCGTTTGGCACCAACGTCTACTCCGCGTGTCGGTTCATCTAAAATCAATACTTTTGGTCCGACACCGATCCACTTCGCCAAAACCACTTTTTGCTGATTTCCACCAGAAAGCTCGCTGGCTAAATTCTGGGCACTCATCGTTTTGATGCGTAAGCGCTCGATCATTAACGCAACGAAACTGGCTTCAGTCTTGCTATCGACCATGCCTGTTTTGACAAAATTATCAATGCTGGGCAAACTGATATTATCGGTCAGGGAAAAGTCTAAGACCAAGCCTTCCGTTTTCCGATTTTCTGTTAGAAAGCCAAAGCCATTGGCGATTGCCTTTGAAGGCGAAGAATTTTTCACTTCTTGCCCTTCGACGATTAAGGTACCGCTTTCAATTTCATCTAAACCAAATATTCCTCGCATGACTTCTGTGCGTCCAGCACCCATTAAACCTGAGAACCCAAGGATCTCACCTGCTCTGACTTGAAAATTGATGCCTTGGTAAACTTTAGAAGCGGCTGTTAAATTTTTTACTTCAAAAACGACTTCACCGATCTGCGCTTGTTTTTCTGGATAATAATCAGCTAACTCTCTACCGACCATTTTCTTCACGACCTCTTCCATCGTCGTATCCTGCGTCTTTTTCGTATCGATCGATAGACCATCCCGCATCACAGTGATCTTGTCACTTATTTTGAAAATCTCCTCCATTCGGTGAGAGATATAAACGATCGCTACGCCGTTTTCTTTCAAGCGACGAATGATTTGAAACAAATTATTAATTTCCTTATCCGACAAGGCAGCAGTCGGTTCATCCATGATCAACACCTTGGCATCAGTCATCAGCGCTTTCGTGATCTCGATCATTTGCTGTTGACCGACTGATAGTTCATCCACTTCTTTTTGAAGGGGGATCTGAATCCCTAACTGTTCAAAGACTGCCTGCGCTTTGCTTGCCATTTTCTTCGTATCTAGTAGCCCAAAGGTGGTTTTCAATTCCCGATTCAAGAATAAGTTATCCAATACAGTCATCTGTTCCCAGTTATTCATTTCTTGATGGATAAAGCTCACACCGGCTTGTTCGGCTTCCTTCGGATCGGCGTAGTTCGTTTCTTTGCCATCGATCAAAATCGTCCCTGCATCTTTGGCATGTAACCCAGTTAAAATGTTCATCAACGTTGACTTGCCTGCCCCATTTTCTCCCATTAGGGCATGGATTTCTCCAGGGTACAATGTTAGTGAGACATCTCTTAACACTTGATTCTTCCCAAAGGATTTCTCAATATTGCTCATCTCGACTTGCACATGATTTCCTCCTGTCTCTTTAGAAGATAACGGCTGCTTGTAAAATAATGTTTGAATAGGGTGTCGCTTCCCCTGTTCGAATAATGGCTTTGCTTTCCTTTGTTTCTTCTTTGAATGCCTCATGTGGAACAAAACGAATCGGAACATTCGGGAACGTTTTTTGAATCAATTGCCACTGCTCCGCATTCTCCGTTTTTATTTCCTCTGCTAAAACGATCGCCTCGACTGCCATCTCTTGTTGCATTACTAATAACACCTCTTCAAAACTCGGACTACCTAGTTTTAATGCCAGATCGATTTTTTTCACCCCTGTGGGTACTGGCAACCCCAAGTCCCCGATCGTAAGCTGATCGGTGTGGCCTAAATCCGCCAATAATTTGTCGATCTCACTATTTAATGCCCCATGCTTCTTCATACAATGGACTCTCCTTCATTTCCTTTAATGTAGGCATTCCGCCTTGAGCACCATATCCTTTGACGGAGATTGCTGCTGCTAAGTTGGCAAAGGCAATGGCGTTTTCTAAGGGAACACCTGCTAAAATCCCTACTGCTAATGCACCATTGAAGGTATCACCAGCTCCCGTAGTATCGACCGCAGCAACTGGAAAGGCAGGAACTAAGACCTCGGACTTCCCGTTGTGGAAAATCGCTCCTTTGGCACCTAGGGTAATGATCAATCGATTAGGGTAGGCTGCTAAAACGTCAGCAAGCTTTTGATTGGGGAAAAGTAACTTAAACTCATGTTCATTAGGGGTCAGATACCCCACCTTAGATAACATACGCGGATTGAGCTTTCTCGCAGGTGCTGGATTATATAAAACAGGGATTTTTGCTTCCCAACACCAGTCGATGATGGCTTCATTGGCTTCTTGGGGAATCTCGTTTTGCAAAATCACTAAATCAGCCTCTGTGATGTTTCCTTTTATTTCGGAAAAGCGAGCTAAATCAAGCGCATTATTGGCACCGGGTATGACAATGATGCTATTGTCATTTTCATGCAAAATGATATGCGCGGCACCAGATGGAAAATGTGTAACGGGTTCCACATTCTCCGTAGAAACGCCGTTCACGTTTAAGTTTTCGACGATTTCATTTCCGAAACGATCGGTTCCTACATGGCCTAGCATTGCTACTTCTGCGCCTAAACGGCTAGCGGCGATGGCTTGGTTTGCTCCTTTGCCGCCAAAATTCGTGTCAAATTTTTCCCCAAAAACCGTTTCTCCTTGATTGGGTTTCACCTTCGTAGTGACTACAAAATCTGTTGCCATACTACCAATGACGATGATCTTATTCAATTGGCGTTCCTCCATTTCTTACTGTCTCTCTTTCTTCTAAATGAACAGGAAGGATGATTTTTTTCTGTTCAATAAATTGATCGTTGATCAATGCAAAGAGCATTTCTGCTCCTTTGTAACCTACTTGGTAAGCAGGCTGATGGATCGTCGTCAAGCGTGGCACCACCAATTTACTGATGGGAATATCGTCATAGCCGATCACTTGAAGTTGTTCTGGGATCTTTACGCCATGATGATAAGCCTCTTGCATGATGGCAATCGCATGGGTATCACTTGGGGCAACCACACTATCGACAGTGGGATGTTCTAAAAAAACTTGTTTCGCTGTCAAGGTCGCATCCTCTAAGAGAAAGGATGTAGATTTCACTAGTGCATAAGGAACTTGTGCTTTTTTCAATGTGTATTCAACACTCAATAAACGATCCCGAGCACGGGTGACAGATTCAGGCCCAGCAATCACGACTACCTTTTTGGGGTCACCTTTTAAGATCGCTTCAGCAGCAAGTTCGCCACCTTGAAGGTCATCCGAATAAACCCCATATTCGACATCTTGATCGATCCGATCCAAGACGACCGTCGGAATATTGCTTTGGGTACGATTTTTATTTTCGACAGCGGAAAGAATCCCCGCCACATTGTTTTGCTCAAACGCACGTAAATATTCATTGGCTTTCTCATTGTCTTCTTGAATGTTGCCAAGGATGACTTGATAGCCTTTTTTTTGTAGAAAGTCTTCAACGCCTTTGGCTACTAGCGGAAAAAACGGGTTGGATATATCAGGAAGTAGCAAACCAATCAATTTTGACTTTTTCTGATACAGCGAACGTGCGACTTCATTGGGGGAATAATTCAATTCATTGATCGCCTGATGGATTTTCTCACGGGCTTTTTCGCTCACATAGCCAGTCCCATTCATGGCTCTTGAAACTGTCGCCACGGAAAGTCCAGCTAAATTGGCGACATCTTTAATTGTTGGCATGTTGCTCCCCTCCTGTGTAACCGATTACACACATATCATAGCCGAACTTTGTGAAAATTGCAAGGAGAAATAAAAAAACTTTTTTCCCTTGGTGTCCCCTTCTCCTAAAAAATGCGTTTTGCTGCATAAATAGCCGCATTTCGAGAAAGCGAGACTTTCTCGAAATGCGGCAAAAGATTTGATGAGCGCAGCGACATATCTTTTATTTCCTAACGGTAAAGCTCATTTTTCAATGAAATGAAACTTCAAAGTGATTGACGCCGTCTTGATCCACCGTCAAACTGATTTGTGCCTGCAGCATTTCTGTGATGGCTTTGGCGATGGCTAAACCTAACCCATAGCCACCGTCTTGATGGTTGCGAGAAGGATCCCCGCGGTAGAAGCGATCAAAGACATAGGGAATTTTTTCTTCAGGGATCGGGCAACCACTGTTGGACACTTGCAGCACCGTTTTTCGTTGGCGTTCAACGAGTGCCACTGTGACGGTTTCTCCAGTAGGTGTATATTTCAAGGCATTGTCTACCAAAATCATGGTCAATTGCCGTAAGGCTTGCTCATTGCTTTCAAGGCGCACCTGTTTAGCGATCTGTTCCTGATAGTGGATTCCTTTTTCCAGTGCAATGGCCTCCATGCTTTGATAAACACTTTGCACGACTTGACTGGCATCAATCACCGAACGCACGACTTCTTGCTCGGCACTTTCGAATTTGGTCAGCATCAATAAGCTATTTACTAGTTCATCCATCCGTTCGGAACCTAACTGGATGTTTTCCAGCCATTTCGTTTGGCTTTCCAAGGTTTCTTCTGGACTGCCAGCTAATACCTCAGCATTGACTTGAATGATCGCCAGTGGTGTTTTCAACTCATGGGAAGCGTTAGAAACAAACTCTTTTTGTTTGCGCCAAGCCAGCTCAACTGGTCGCAATGCCCGATTGGCGACATAGAAGCTAGCGATATAAATACTGACTAAGGCTAAGACCCCGATGAGCAAAAGCGTGGTTCTTAAGTTGCTTAGACTAGTTTTGTAGTCGGTGACATCAAAGAACAGCACTTGATAAAAAGGCTCGTAATTATTGATGCTGGTGGAATATTCCCCCGTCGAATCATGATTGATCGAATAATGACTAATGGAAGTCACCAAAAAGAGCGCATACCGCCAGTCTCGGTCATTTACCTTCACTTCATTGGGAATCTCCTCTTGTTTCGTTGCGGCATCGACCAAGGCTTCATAAAGATCACTCTCATCGACACCCTCATCAATACTTTGAATCACGACATCCATTTGATCCACGTCGACTAGAGCGATTTCTCTGAACTCACTGGTACTATTCGTGATGGTCAATATCATTGGATACTCTGGGTCTGTCAGTGATTGCCGGGCCTCCTCCTCATCCAACGGTACCGCAGCTAAGGAGTTGGCTTCTTGCGAAATCAATGATTGGATCTCGTTTTCAATTTGGGTGGCATTCAAAATATAGATAAAGGTAAAGGCACCTAAGACAATGATTGAGATCAACGCCATATTAAACCACAGCATTTTATTCCGTAATTTTTTTAACATGGCGGCTCCTTGCTCTGCAAAATATACCCCGCATTGCGGATCGTGCGAATGCCGATATCCGCTTCAAGCAGCGTCAGTTTTTTCCGCAGCAACGACACATAGATCTCAACGCGGTTTTCTTCCACATCGGGATCAAAGCCCCAAATCTTATTGATGATGGTTTCTTTTGATAAAATCACTTTAGGTCTGGATAAAAATAGCTCCATCAGTTTCATTTCTTTGGGTGACAGCACCACTTGATTGGTCGTCGTAGCCAACTGCAGCTCATTACGCGCCAAGACCACGTTGCCAAATGCTAACTGGTCTTCTTGATAATCCAAGTCTTTTCTTCTACTTAATGAACGAATCCGTGCCAGCAGCTCTTTCATTTGAAAAGGTTTCGTCAAGTAATCATCTGCCCCTGCATCCAAGCCGAGTACTTTGTCATCGACTTCGCTTTTGGCCGTTAACATAATAATCGGCGTGCGAATATTTTGCTTGCGTAACGTCTTTAGTAATGTGATCCCATCGATTTTTGGCAGCATGATATCCAAAACGAGAAGGTCATACACCCCACTTGCTGCGTAGTCCAACCCAGTCTCGCCATCATACGCCAAATCAACGGAATAATGCTGTTTTTTCAATAAGCTGGCAACCGCTTCTGCGATCGATGGCTCATCTTCTACGAATAAGATCCGCATCGGTCAGTCCCCCTTTTACACTCATCATTTCTTTTTTTCAATCACTTTTCGGTCAGCACAATCATTCCTGTAGGATCATTCCAATTGTTCTCCAATAAACCGTTCTGTTGAAACGATCCGCACGTGTTCGCTGGATTGATGAATCCACATGTGTAGCAACAATGCTACCATACCGCTTAACAAAAAGACAAACAGCTTTTTCCTAAGGTCTTGAAAATTCTCTTGATGACGCATGGGTTTCCTCCTTTTTGCAGGTCTTCGATAAATCCGCTCGGCTATTCTGGATCAGTAGCCGCTGGGGCTGTCTGATTGCCTAAGCTGATATCGAAGGTGATCGTATCTTCTAACGGTAAAAACTGATTGAACTTGCTCATCCCCACGATTGTCCCGTAGGGTTCTGCTGAATTGACATAACGGACTTGATAGCTGATGTTCGCCCCTTTTGAACGGAATTCATCAAAGAAAAGTTTTTGCAGATCCCCTTCAAGGAGCTCGCTTCGACGGTAATCTTTGATATACGGTTGACCTGCTGAATAGACGACTTCAATGCCTTGGTCATCTTTGCTGGTTAAAACGGTCCCGGCGGTCTCACTTTGCGAGATCAATTGTCCGTAAGGCAGACTCTGAGTAAACTGCATCCGCATCCGCACAGTAACACCCTCAACAGCGGCCTGGGCATCATCTGGTAAAATCGTTGAAAAGTCTGGTACGGTGACCCCTTTCCCTAGAGAAATCGTTACTTGAAACGCATCCCGTTTCGCGATTTTTTCTTTTGGTGCCACGCTTTGTTCAATGACTTTGCCTTCTTCCACAGTATCCGAAGCCTGTTCTTTGATTTCAAGCTCCAGCTCATGGGCTTTCCCCCAGGTTTCTACCTCTGCACGGGTTTTATCACGAAAGTCTGGTACTTCAATATCTTTTTCAAAGGTTTCTTCGCCTTTGGAATAAAAGACTCGTCCGACATCTCGACGATGATAGTTTTCTTGCGAGACTTCTTTATTGGTAAATTCTACTCGAATCGGTGCTTTTTCCTCGATCTCATCGTGGTATTCATCGACGATCGTCAAATTGCTGGCTTGATTTTTTTCGATCCACTCTGCTGCCTCGTCCCTCGTCATTTCCATAAAGTCTGGCAATGCCAATTTCTCTTCTGGATCTGGGCCTTGGCTCACCGTTAGATGCAGGGTGCTTCTTTTTCTGACTCGACTTCTGGCGGCTTCTTCTTGGGCGATCACTTGATTGGCTGGGGCTTCATCATAGGCAGGCGTCACATCGATCGCAAGATCATGTTCCGCCGCCCATTCCCTGACTTCTGAGATCTCTTTATCTACAAAGTTATCCAGTCGGACGTACGCCAATTGGAAAAATAAAAAGCCGCTGAGTAGAAGTAGTCCGAGTAATGCACCAAGCCCCAGCAGTCGTTTTTTCCGCCGTTTCTTTTTGAAGGAGGGATCGTGTTCGATCCCCTCTTCTAAAGAAGCTGAACCTTTTTCTTTGCGGGAAGCACGGGAAGAAGGTGCTTTAGCTGTAGCTGATTCCTTGTCTGGCTCTTTCGGGTCTTCTTCAAACTTCGATAAAAAATCACTCATAGGCCGTCAACTCGCCGTTTTTCAAATAAAAGGTCTGATCCGACTGCTTGGCAATTTCAGTCGAATGCGTCACTACGATGATGCACTTGTTGTGTAAAGCAGCTAAATCTTTAAAAATATCCACGATTTCTTGCTCCATGCCTTCATCCAAATTTCCCGTCGGCTCATCGGCTAAAATGATATCAACATTGGTCGCTAAGGCACGAGCGATGGCGACCCGCTGTTGTTCCCCACCGGAGAGCTGATTGACGAAACGATCAGCTTTCGTGGAGGTGATTCCGATATAATCCAACAAGCGATACGCAATTTGATCGTGTTGATCGGGGAGTTTGTTGTCTGAGATCGCCATCGAAACAAGGACATTTTCTAATGCCGTCAAATATGGGATCAAGTTGTAACTTTGAAAAATCAAACTGATCTTGTTGCGGCGATACTCTTCATAGCCGATCGTTTTGATATTTTTTCCTTCAAAAAATACTTCCCCATCGGTTGGTTGATCCAATGCGCTGATCAAGGAAAGAAAGGTGGTCTTTCCAGAGCCTGATTTCCCTAAAATCGTGTAAAATTTACCTTTTTCAAAGGAGATATTGGTTTTATCTAAAATCTTCCGACGATTCTCACCATCTTGGTAGTAATACGTCATCTCTTTGGTCTCTAAAATTGCCATGTTCTTCGCTCCTTACAGCATGATTTTTTTCGGATTCAAACGCAGAATATATAATAGCGGCACCACTGCCGAAAGCAAGATCGTCACGATCCCGGTCGCTAAAAAGGCAATGATATAAGGCAAGGTGTATTGAACGCGAAACGCTTCGTTGATCGTTGCTTGATCGATTTTCGGTACGCCCGCAACGCCCACAAAGAATTGCTCCACCCCTGCTTGATTTGCTTCTAGCATACTGCTGGATAACAAAGATTCAGAAACCATCTTGCCCAGCATATTCCCTGTGACCAAGGAGATCAGCATTGCACTGACACCAATCAACAGGAGTTCGAGCACGATTTGTGCAAACACGTATTTCCGTCGTTCCCCTAACGAAAGGTAGATGCCTAACTCATATTTCCGATCTCGGGTAAACAACACAATGATCAAGGAGATAATAATCAAGGAAGCAATCACCGCAATCACTACGACATATGAAGAAATTTGTGATAAGCGATTCATGCTGGTTCCCACACGATCGTACTCATCCGTAGAGGCATTGACCTTATAGCCATTTGGCAAGAGCGGAGTCACCTCTTGTTTGAATTGCTCTGCATCTTCTGGTTGATTCAAAATGAATTGTGGAGTGAAGAACTCCTCATCAGAACCAAAATCTGTCGCTGGAAACGCCGCTTGCTGGCCCGCACGTTCCTCTTCAACAATCGTTTTCACAGCATCATTGGGCATATAGATACGATTGAAGGGCCGATCATCAAATGCAAATGAGCTGACCATGCCATCTTGTCCTTGATCGTTCGCTTGTTCTAAGCTGGTATTTTTAAAGATCCCGACGATTTCGATTGGGTAATCATTGCCTTTTTGCTTCTCAGGGTCCATCCCTGACGAATAATCGACAAACTGTCCATCTAAGACCATAGTGTCTCCCACGGTCAAGCCGTTTTCCTGAGCAAGCTCTTCAGAAATCAAGCCGACACGTTTTCCCGTACGCTGCTCCTCTTCGTTAAAGAAGCGACCTTGCGTTAAATTCACCGTATCCTCTTCAAAATCTAACGGCTGTAGGAGATTGGTTCCTGTTAAATAGACCGCAGAAGGCATGCCCCCAACGATCATGACATTCTCATCTTCCTCTTGTGGGCTGAAACTATAGGGTTTGAAATTTTCAACAGCAATCACTGTTTCTCGCAAATAATCGTACTGCTTGACTTCGGAGCGTTCACCGATCTGCTTGATCAGCTCTTCTGACAGCGGCTGAATCTCCTCCATTCTTGCGCCGCTATCACTATTTGCCATCAACGCTTCATAATCGATCTCAATCGTTGCCAGTGAGCCTAATTGGTTTTTGATCTGCTTTTCGACATTTTGAGTCGATTGATTGACCGCAATTGCGCCAGCGATCACATTTCCTAATATCAGAATAACAGCAAACAATATCGCAGATTTCCCTCGCTTTCTCGTCACACTCAGCCATGCTCGTTTCATATAATTCACTTGCCAACATCCTCTCTTTTTTTCTCTAACAAAAGCATACTGGATGAACCTTTAGTGAATCTGTCATTTGCAAATTTTTTCAAAAAAAGCAGAATCGTAGGGAACGTTTGATAAAAAAGACTGTTGTTTCAATGATCGACTCAAGCAATCATCGGAATGTGAATGACAAAAGAACATACCTCCCAAAAGATTTCTTTGGGAGGCGATTTTATATTCAATTGTACAAAAAAGGGCATAATCTAAGTGTCAAGTTTATTATTATCAAAACCCCAAGATTATTTTATTGAAGCAAAAAAACTCAAATGTGTTTTCTTAATTCAATAGAATACAATTGATAATGTACATCTTAAAGTCAACGGCAGATATCTATTAAAGTCGCAATACCAGAAACCCCAACTAAAAAAATTTACCATTAAAGAATTAGGGAAGAACTGAGAATTTGATACTTATTTCTGTACTAAATATTAACTACATATCATTTTCTCTAATTTTGAGAATAGCAACTCATAATTAACTTGTGAAAAATCCGTTACATCTAGTTCATATAGAGTACCCAATGAAAAAGTATCGTATCCTCTTGTTATACATCGATGAACAAACTCTTTATAGTCTAGTAAGTTATCTGCATATTCTCGAATAATATGCAAATTGTCATCTTCACGATAATTAGTTAAAATGTGACCTAAGTGTCGGTTTTTATCTAAATCTCGATTCTTCTGTCTATCATAAAGAATATCTAAATCAGCAATTAGTCTAATAGTAATTACTTGATAACCATATTTATTGGTTAATTGTTCTAGCTTGTTTCTTTGCTTATCACTAAACGGATAATCAGAGAGTATACTCTCATCTCGCTGAAAAGCTTCCTCCATTTCCTGATAATATTCTTCCCAACTTCTCTGGATAAGTTTTTCCTTTTCACTAAGATTATTAAATCCATAAAAATCCCAATTTTTTTCCTTAAAATCATCTGGAGAAAGAAGCTTTACACCTGAAAATTTCTCCATAATCAAATTAGCTAAATAGGTTTTTCCTGTACCTGGAAAACCTGCTAATAAAATCAATGATTTTTTCACTTATTATCATTCCCTTATATAGTCAATTCTATCTCCAAATGGTATTTATCCGCTAAATAGTAGGTGTCTACGTATTCTCTTGGTACATCGTCAACATCAAAAGACACTCTTTTGATTCTGAGTAATGGCATTCCTTTGTTTACTCTCAGTATTTTCGAAATTTGATTGTCTGCAATAATCGAATAAATCTCTTGATGTGCATAAGACCATTGGATGTTATACGTTTTATCTAAGAAAACACGTAAAGATTCTTCTGAGAAATCTCGATTTAACATTTCTGGAACATATTCTTTTTCAAAATAATTGATTTCTAAGTAATAAGGCTCCTCACCACCATAACGAACCCTTTTTAAACAAATTAATTCTGTATCTTCCGTTATGTTTAAAGATTCCGCTATATTTTTTGATGCGCAGATTATACCGAACTCAATAATCTTTTTTCGAGATATAACAGTTGCTATTTTTCCTTTTTTAGAATATTTAGCAACTCGTTGCGGAGAATGTTTCGGATGAGTAGAGATGACTACTGTACCAAGACCTCTTTGTTTCTTAACAAAACCATCATTGGCAAGCATTTCCATTGATCGACGTGCTGTTGCTCGACTGACTTGATAAGTTTTCATCAGTTCACTCTCAGAAGGAATGCACTCTCCCACAGCATAAGTACCATTGATAATCCCTTGAAACAAGCGGTTATATAGTTGATAGTAAAGCTGCTCTCTCCCACTAAAATCCAGTGCAGTCATCTACTCCCATCCTCCTTAAATTAATCCATCCATTCTCCACCAACGAGATTAATTGATTGTCCAGTTAAGTAGCTCGATTGTTCAGACAATAAGAATACTGCGGTATTAATTACGTCTTGCATATCAACTAATCGATGCATTGGTATATTTTCTTTGAAGTAATCCATTACCTTTTCAGGATCAAGTTTCCGCTTCCTTGCATACTCATACTTTAAATTCTCCCACATCTCAGTATAGACGATTCCTGGACACATAGAATTCACACGAATATTTTGATCTGCAAATTCTTTTGCAATAGACTGTGTTAATCCTTGAACACCAAATTTGCTGGCACAATAAACCGTTTGCCAAGAACTAGCTTTTTTCCCTGACAATGACGACATGTTCAGAATTTCTCCACCACCATATTTCTGCATTCGCTCAATTGCAATTTGACAACACAAGAATGTTGCTTTTAAATTTACATTTATCGTCGAATCCCAAAGTTCTTCACTACTTTCCAAAAATGGAACTATTTTAGAAACCCCAGCAGAATTTACTAATGTTGTCAGAGGTCCGAAGATTTTCTCAACTTGATCCATCGCTTCTGTGATTTCTATTTTTGAAGTAACATCAACTTTATAATATGCAAGATTATAACCAACTTCCTCAACCAATTCAGTCCCCTTGGTTTCGTCTAGATCAAAAATAGCAACTCTTGCCCCACGATTTACAAAGTCTTTTGCCATAGCAGCTCCCATGCCACTACTCCCACCTGTTATCACAATTACTTTTCCATCCATTAAAATTACACACCTCTATTTATAAATATTTATTTATCCCAACTGGCTTATCTTGCGGCATCACCTGTATAAAAACATTTACATTTTTGTCGAGTAGCACTTTAAACTGTTTGTTTTCTTCCTCACTTATCGAAATATTTTTATATAAAACACTCCGATCCTTACGAGTCCCCATACCGCCCACATCAACTTCTTCTATTTTGATACCATTATCCACTAAATAATTCAGCACATCTGGCCCTTTAACTAAAAGTATAGTCGGCTCATCTAGCCCTTGACTGAAGAAAGCGACTCCATCTTCTTTCGTAAAAATCCCAATTGCGATTTCTTCAGGAATTGCCATTTCCAACACTTCAATCATATAATCATCATTCGCTGTTCCATCATCTACGATCACTACCTGATTAGCACCTTTATTTTTGATCCAAGCGGTCATTACTTGACCATGAATCAAGCGATCATCTATCCTTGTTAACACTAAGTTTTGCACGTTTTCTTTTCTCCCCTTTTCCAAATACTTTACTTTGAATTCCAACAGAAGCCTTTGCTGTCGCTTTCTCCGCTAATGAATCTAAGGTATCCTCCTCGACTTTCTCAAGAGTTAACGATAATAACATGGGCAGGTTCATCCCTGACACTAACCCAATTTTAAATTGTCTTGATAAATAGGCAGCACTCTGATAAGGTGTACCTCCTGCAATATCTGAAAGAATAAGAAAGCCACTCTCATGATCTTCATATCCAGATAAAACCTCAGCTAATTTTTCTCGATAGCTATCTGGTGACTCTCCAGGAGATAACGGAACTGCTTTAACATCATAGGTATCTCCAGCAATCATTTTCAAACTACTTATCAATCCTTCACAAAATTCTCCGTGACTTATGATAACTACATTAACCATCCATTCACCTCATTCACTTTTATCCAGCATATCCTAAAATCCCTAAATAATAGGATAGGATCCCAACTACAAAAATTGCGATAATAATATAAAGTGTATTGATTTTTTTCTTCAACATCCACCATACTAACAAGGTCAATCCTAGTGGGAGTAAACCTGGCGCCAAAGAATCAAGAACATCTTGAAGGCTAGTGGTTCCTTGACCTACTCTAATAGCTAGTGGCGTATTAACCGTTACTCGGCTTGCGGCCATAGCTCCTACAACCATTAATCCAACGATACTAAATGCATTAATAATTTTGTCAATCGTCCCATTTTTCAAAATCTTCAATAATGAGGTTTTTCCTTGCTTATATCCCGTCATAAACATAAAGTAACCGCAACCAAAAATTAATACTTCAAACACTACGAACGAGAGAATCGGCCCTAAGTAGCTTCCTTCTAATGCTAATGAACATCCGATACCGAAAAGGATTGGGAACAAGATCCCTTGCATGACTGTATCACCGATACCGGCTACTGGACCCATCAATCCTGTGCGTACCGCATTAATATCTTTTGCTTCAATATCTTCACCATTTGCTCGTGCTTCTTCCATTGAACAAGCAATTCCATTAATAATAGGTCCGATCGTAAATACTTCTGAGTTATAGAAGACCATATATTTCTTTAATTCCTCTGCCCGTTTTTCATTTGTATCATAAAGTTCGCGAATCGGTGTTATCATTAGGTTAGCAGCACCTAAAGCTTGTAAACGTTCATAGTTATAACAAGATTCTGTACTAGTTGTCCACAACCAAGTTTTAACTAAGGTACTTTTAGAAAGTTTCTTTCTGTATTCTGACACTATAGAAGGTGTATTTTTTTTGTCACTAGTTGCTTCAACCTCAACTGCTTCAATTTTCTTATTCACAGATAAACGTTTAACTTTTTTCTTTTCAACTTTTTCTTCTTTATTATTGCTATTTAAATACATTACTAATGCAATAATTGCTGAGAAAATCGAAATTGCTGTCATTCCTAATCCAGAATAAACAGTTAAGAAAAAGCCCCCGAAGAACCAGGGAATTAGCTTTTTCTTTCCTAAATAATTCAGTAACATTGCAATCCCAAGTGCGGGCATAATTCCACCCACTACTTCTAACGCACTGATTACGTGTTTAGGAACCATATCGATTAATTGCTGCGCCCAACTACTACCAGAATAAACTAACAAGAAAGCTGGAATACCGTATAAAATAAATGCCATAACTGCTGATGGAACAAAGTTCATCAATCGAACGCCTCGAAGATTACCTGTGTCAAGTAATTTGTCCGCCCTATGAATCCATGCTGCATTTACAGTCATATAAATTTGATTTAACAACAGACCTAACATACTGAATGGAATCGCAAATGTTACGGCCATACTTGCGTCAGCACCAGATAGAATCGTCATCGCAGTACCAAAAATTCCAGCAACAATCGTATTACTAGGCATCGTGCCCCCAGCTGAAATCCACCCTAGATAAATTAATTGAATATTGGCACCAGCCATCATTCCTAACATTGGTTCAACCATGAATACTCCAACTAAAGTTCCTGTTGTCAGCGGATAAACCAAACATTTTGTTATAGGTCCAAAGAACCACCATTGACCCATCGTTGCCAAAATTGCAACTAAAACTGCCGATAATACCATTTTAACGCCTCCTTAATGTTCTTGACTTAAATAAACCATCACTTTTCCTTTGCGTGAATATTCTAACGTTTCTAATTCTCTGCCCATTTCTTCTAAACTTAATTCGGCGCTAATTATTTTATTCGTATCAATTAGACCACTTTCTAAAAGTTTGACAGCCCTCTCAGAAGTATGTGGATTTAAATACGATGTGAAAATTTTTAACTCTTTTCTATAAGCTTCAAACTGATTAAATGAAACTAACTCTTCTGGATCTCCTAAACCAAACAATAAGATTTTACCGTTTTTCCCAGCTATTTTTATTGCCTGTTCCATTGTAGATTTCAATCCGATACATTCGACCACATAGTCAATATTCTTTTCTTGAGAAAGAAATGTAATTTCTTGATCAGTCACGGCTAAAGTAGCCCCAAGATCTAAAGCTAACTCTCGTTTTTCAGCTTCTCTTTCAACCACGATGATTTCGCTAGCGCCACTATATTTAATCAGCTGCAGCATCAAGGAACCGATTGCTCCCATTCCATACATTACAACTGTCTTACCGCTTTCAATTTTGATCAGATCTAAGCCATGAATCGCACATGATAAAGGTTCAGTGAAGGCTGCAGATTCCAAATCTAATGAGTCAGCAATGTGATAAACATTTTGCTCTGGTGGATAAACATACTCGGAAAAGCCTTTTGCTACACCATGTCGTTCCAGACAAAAATTTGGAAAACCTTTCTGACACCAAATGCATTTTCCGCAACCATAGCTAGGATCGCACGCTACGCGATCTCCAATTTTAAAGTACTTACAATTAGGTCCAACTTCCGTCACAATACCAGAGCATTCATGTCCTAGAATAATAGGTGGAATTACAACACTGGCACCATTTTTTCCTTGAAACTTATGGATATCAGTTCCGCACAGTCCACACCATGCAACCCTAATCTTGACTTCATCATCAATAGGAACTCTTTCGGGAATATCACGTACTTCATACGTGCAATCTCCTGTATAATAACCTGCTTTCATCATGACCCCTCTTACTCATTTATATTTTTGAATAGGATAATTTTGCGTGAAACAATCTCTTCTATTTTTTCTAGGCAAGGAACAACGTTATCCCTATTAGAGATATTTTCTTTATTGAAATCATAGCACTCTTTAGATTTGCGGTTCCAACCAATCAGTAATTCCGTTCCTACATTAAATTTGCGAATCCCTAAATCAATCACTTTTTTCACATCTGAATCCTTGACACCTGTACCACCATGGAGAACTAATGGAATATCGACAGTTTTTTTTATTTGTTTTAAACGATCAAAACCAATATCTGTCTTTGACATGTATTGACCGTGATTTGTTCCTATTGCTACCGCCAATGCATCGATTCCTGTTTCAGCTACAAACTCAAGTGCGTCTTTAGGATCTGTATAAAATACTTCATCTTGACTGACTACTACCCCATCTTCTGTTCCTCCGACAGTCCCTAACTCAGCTTCTACACTCACCCCATATTCTTTAGCAAAATTGACAACTTGTTTAGTGCCAAGAATATTTTCTTTAAAAGGAAGTGACGAACCGTCAAACATAACGGAACTGTAGCCGGCACTAATCGCTTTGCGAATTTCACCGAAGTCTTTCGCATGATCCAAATGTAAAACTACATCCACCCTATATTCTTCTGCCATTGATTTGCAAATAGCCACAAGATTTTTATGCCCCACATAATTTGCGGTTCCACAGCTGGTTTGAATGATTACTGGCGATTTTTGTTTCCCAGCAGCTTTGATGATTGCTGGCAACATTTCCAAGTTATGAGTATTAAATGCTCCAATTGCCATATTCAATTGATCTGCATCTTTTAAGACTTTTTTTAAAGTTACGTACATCAAAAACTCCTCCTAACTATTATCCGAATCTCTAACAAAAGATGGCCATCCCTTTCATATTTATCTCAATATAAAAATGTTAGAATATACGTACGTTTGATTCGTTTCAATCATATAATATCTAAAAATCAAATGATATATGCTGAGAAAGAAAACCCTTACAATTTTTCTGTCATTTTATATAATCTTGTAAATCCATTCATGATAGAATAAAAAAAATAAATTAGGAGGATATTATGATTATTGATCTTAATAAGGAAATTTATCAAAGGTTATCATCATCTGAACGATCAGTTATAGACTTTCTAAATAAAAATGAACTTCTGATTCCTAAATTGTCTATTACAAAAATTGCAGAAAAAACCTATGTTTCTTCTGCGACAGTGTCTCGAACAATCCAAAAGTGTGGTTTTTCAGGAATTAATGAGCTTCGATATAAAATTTCACAACACAAACAAGAAAAAAGTTCTTTTGACACTCCTTATGTTGTTAATAATATTCTAGCGAAATCGTTTCGAGAATGCACAAAAACAATTGATGCTATTGACTCAAGTTCAATTTATCAGATCATCGAACATATAAAAGCCGCACAAAAAATTTTTATTTATGCCAGAGGATTTACAGCATTAATTGCAGACGAATTTCAGATGTACCTTCAATTACTTGGGTATAATGCGATAATTGTAAAAGATAGCATGTGGATGAAAAATACGGCACAGATTGTTACTTCTGATGATATTATCATTATTCTTTCTCTACGTAACTCAACACCAGAGTTAGTAGAGTCGGCTAAAAATGCTCAGAAAATCGGTGCTAAAGTAATAACGATCTGCTGTAAAAGTAAAACCAACTTAGAGAACTATTCTGATATCACAATTATTGGACATACTGAAAAAATTATGGAAGTTAGCGGACTAACGGTTTTTTCAAGAATCCCCTTGCTAGTAATTACTCGAACAATAATAGAATATATTGGTATATAGAAATTTTCAGTTTACGAATTAATAAAAAACTAAACTTGATACTGCTTAGAATCACTATTCTAGTAAATAGTAAATAAAAACAGCTTGTAGATCCCTTGAAATAAAGTGTTTATATTTTTATCATAAAATTTTACTGTAATTATATTTATTTTTTTAGTTAAAGAAATTCTAAAGCAGCTAACGTAGTATTTATTCACTCCGAATAATTGACCAACTTCCCCTTGACAATAAATTTCCGTTTGCATCATCCTCTTTGTAAAATTTTACTTTCAGCAATCATCGGAATGTGAATGACAAAAGAACATACCTCCCAAAGATTTCTTTGGGAGGCTTTGCTATAGTTAACAAAAAAAGACAAAGACCACATTGATATGCTCCCCCTATATAGGACACTGAAATATAAAGTGGCTTATATAGGGGGAGTTTGTATGTCTAGAGGAAAAATGAAATTAAGTTCAGAAGAACGGCTAGCTTTTGTAGAAAGAGCTTTAAAAAATGAAGCTAGCATAAACAGCCTGGCCAAAGAAGCACAAGTAAGTTTCAGTACGATAGAAAGGTGGATCACTCTTTATGAGAATGAAGGACCCACAGGTTTACTCCCTACAAAAAGGAATCAATCATACTCAACAGAGTTGAAACTGAATGCGGTCCATGATTATTTAGCTGGAACACATGGTAGCTTAAGAGCTGTCGCCAAGAAATACGGGCTTCGTAACAAAAAACAATTAGAAGACTGGTTAAAGATATATAATACTCATAGAAACTTCAAATCAGAAAGTGGTGGAAGTAGAATGAGTAAATCCAGAAAAACAACATTGAATGAACGAATTAAAATTGTGCATGACTGTATTATCAACGGTCGAGACTATGGGAAAACCGCAATTCAGTACCAAGTCTCTTACCAACAAGTTCGGAACTGGGTGTTGAAATACGACGAGATGGGAGAAAAAGGCTTAGAAGACCGTCGAGGGCAACGAGCGGGAAGTAAACCTGCCAGAACACCCGAAGAAGAAATGCGCGATAAACTGGCTCAACAAGAACGACGGATCAAGTTGCTTGAAATGGAAAATGACCTGTTAAAAAAAGTCAGCGAGTTAGAAAGGAGGCGGGATTTGAATTAGTTCGTCATACGTTTGAATACCAATCGATCAAAGAGCTGCACGAGACAAAAAGCTATCCAATTAACACCATGTGTACCCTGCTCCATGTCACAAGATCGGCCTATTATCGTTGGTTAAAAAATCCCAAACTGCCTGAAGTGGTATTGAATGAACAGTTGGCAGACCTTGTTCGTTATATTTATGAAGCAGACAACGATAAAGGATATCGCAGAATCTGTGAAGATCTCGTGAATGATTATGGCTTTCAAGTGAATGACAAGCGTATTCTTCGAATCTGTCGCAAACTTCAAATCCAATCAACCATCAAGCATTCAGGCAATAGTATCACTAAGGCATCCAAGACTCCGTATCATATTGCGAAAAATTATTTGAATCGAAAGTTCTATGCGGATCAACCGAATCAAAAATGGCTAACAGATGTGAGTGAATTCAAGTATTATGAAGGGGCCGAAGTGAAGAAAATCTATTTGAGCGCTATTCTCGATCTCGCCGATCGTCGCATTGTTTCATTTGTCATCAGCGACAAAAATGACAATAAATTAGTCTTTGATACCTTCGATCAAGCAGTCGCCGCCGAGCCAACCGCTCATCCGCTATTTCATAGCGATCGCGGATTTCAATATACAAGTAAAGTTTTTTGCACAAAGCTAAAGAAAGCGAAAATGAAGCAGAGTATGTCTCGTGTCGCCCGTTGTACCGATAATGGTCCAATGGAAGGCTTCTGGGGAATGCTTAAGCGAGAAAAATATTATCGGCGAAAGTTTATCAGTAGAGAAAGTCTCGTTGAAATGATCGAGAAATACATGAACTATTACAACAATGGTCGCTATCAACGATGTTTGAAGAGCAAAACACCGATCCAAGTTCATCAAGAATTATTAATGGCAGCTTAATCACTCCCCCTCTTGGACAAGCGAATAGAATAAATCCGCTTAACCAAGAAGGAGGCCAGTCGAGCAAAGTTGAGGTTAAACAAAGTAAAAAACATAAAAACTGCCTACCGAATTTCGGTAGACAGTCGTCAAAATAATTTTATTCTATTTCATTGTCCACTTGACGGGGAGCCCAGCACATCTGGGTCTTTGTCTTTTCGCTATCTTATTCGTCGATTTTCTCATTTAATTCGCTGTTACGATAGCCATATACAAAATAGATCGCGATTCCGATCACTAAAGAGATCCCAAAAACGATCCAGGTCGCCGTTTGCAGACGGGTCATCAAGAAGAGACAGCTGGCAACGGACAACAAAGGCAATAACGGTACCAGGGGTACTTTAAATTCACCTTTAGCAGGTGGCCCCATCATCTTCCGCAGCTTGATGATCCCTAAGGACATTAAGATCATATACGACAATGCCGCAATGTTGGTCAATTCTGCCAAGATATTCAACGGGAAAGCTGCCGCAAAGAAGAAAGCAAAAACACCAGCGATGTAGGTCGCTTTCTTTGGTGTTTTATGCTTAGGATCGATGGCTTGCATGGCTTTTGGCAATAACCCATCTTTACTGATGGCATATAACAGACGCGCCAAAGAGTACATCATAGCGATCGTCACTGTTAATAAGGTCAAGATCGCCCCTACGGAAATGATTGATCCGACCACTCCATGACCGACATAACGCATCGCAAAAGCCACCGGATCATTGACTCCTAATTCAGCAAACGGCACGATTCCCGTCATGATCAGTGTTACAATGATATAAAGGACTGTTGCGATCGCAATGGAACCAATGATCCCCCGAGGGACATTTTTCTTTGCATCTTCAACTTCTTCCGCCGCCATTGCGACGGCATCAAAGCCAAGAAAAGCAAAGAAGACTAACGCTGCACCATTAAAGACGCCTGAAAAACCAAAGGGCATAAAGGGCTGCCAGTTGTCTGGTTCCACGAAAAAGGCACCAAAGACGATAAACAAGAGGATCACGCCGAATTTCACCCATACCATGGCATTATTCAAACGCAACGCTTTTTTCGCTTCTTGGCTGACCCATAAGGTTACAAAAATAATGACTAAACCAGCAATCAGATCAATGTAGGTCCCCTTGCTTGGATCATAACCGCCCGTCAAAGCGGTTGGTAAATGGATATCCGCACTGGCCAAGAAGCCTTGCACATAGCCTGACCAGCCAGATGCCACCGAAGAAACGGCCAATAAGAACTCGCAAATCAAAAACCAGCCTGCCAGCCACGCGGTAAATTCACCAAAAACGACATACAGATACGAATAGGCGCCCCCTAAAACAGGGATCCGAGAAGCAAATTCCGCAAAAGAAAGCCCTGATAACACAACAACGATACCAGCTACAACAAAGGAAAGAATCAATGCCGGTCCGGCATACTCAGCAGAAGCAGTCCCTGTAACAACAAAGATACCTGTGCCGATAATGGCGCCGATCCCCAACATAATCAAATCTTTTAACTTCAACTCTTTTTTTAAATTCGTCACACTTTCCCGTTGTATGACTTTTTTTCGAAATAAATCCATAACTCCTCCTCAAAAATATAAGTTTATGTTGCTTTCATATACCCCAGCAAAACACCACCGATAATCACCAGCAGACAACCAATCACCACATAACGCAGTTCTTTCTTGGTTTTCTTTTCGCCGAGAATAAAAATCCCGCCTAGCGTTGAAATGATGATCCCCATCTGCGACAATGAGAAGCCCACCGCGAGTCCAACTTGCTGAACCGTGATCAGCATGCAGACATTTCCGATGCCCCATAACAACCCTGACAAAGTATTTTTCCCTACAAAACGGTCGACCTTCGTCTTCCTTAAAGCAAATAGGCTGGCACCGATCAGCATCCCGACACTTTGTGGCAAAATGATCGCCAAGGGGTCCAATCCCGCCCAAGTAATCAAAATCGTATAGGCGCCGTAACCGATCGTTGATGAGATCAATGCCCGAAATCCTTTAGGAAAATCAAGCATCTTGCTGCCAGCTTCTACCGGACTTTCGCCATCTTGACGAGCGGTCAGATACGCCCCGATCACCAACAAGATCAATGCGCTAACACCTAGTGCATAATCGCGGGTCTGTGTCCATTCTGCAAAAAACAATGCACCTGCGACTGTATTTAAAATCAGCTGCATGCCGGTTGAAAGCGGCAGTCCAACAGACACACCTAAATATTTCATGCCATGGAATTGACCGTTTTGACCGACGGACCAAAAAAGACCAGACAAAAGACCGATCAAAATCACCTTTCCATCAATCACTGGCATCGTCACAAAAAATACGACCAGCGAAAAGAAAAAGGCACCAATCGTCATTCCTAGCGTTTGCTGATTCGCATCCCCGCCAAGTTTGGCACTTACTAAACCAATGCTGCCCCACGCAAACATTGGTACTAATGCAACGAGTATCTCCATTTCATTCATCCTTACCATTCAATTTTAAACACAGGCTTTAGTGTATCAGTGAAAACGTTCTAGGGACAAGTGATTTTTGTCAAAAAACACAAAAAGATACTCGAAAAAAAGCAGATTAGCGTTTTTCCTCATAATAACTCAACAACGGAAAGAACAGCGTCATGGTGGTTCCTTTTCCAACTGTCGACGAAGCCGTTAGCTCGATGCCTAATTCCTTCGCTAAACTTTTCGCTAAAAAGAGCCCCAATCCCGTCGAGTGGGTGTCCGTTTGGCGCCCATTTTCACCCGTAAAGCCTTTATCAAAGATGCGCCGCATGTCTTCTTTAGGAATGCCAATCCCACTATCTTGCAAGTGGAGATAGGTCCCTTGGGCATCTTTTTCGATCCGAATCGTCAGCTGCCCATTTTGTGGTGTGTACTTCACGGCATTGCTGACCAGCTGTCGAAAGATAAAGCCGAGCCATTTTTCATCGGTCAACACTTGCTGATCCTCGCCTTCAACGGCATAGTGCAGGTTCTTTTGGATAAAATAATTGGCCTGACTGCGTAAAACTGGCTGGATGACGGCTTTCAATGAAATTTCTTGGACCAGATAATCTTTTGAAAAGCTGTCCAAGCGGGCGACGTATAAGACTTGCTCGACGTATTCGTTCATGCGGTTCAATTCATTTTCTAGTAAGATGAATTTTTCATCGGGAATATCAAATTCGATCGAATGCAAAAGCAATCGTGATGCAGCTAAAGGGACTTTGATCTCATGGACCCACGAATCGATGTATTCCTTTTGTTCTTCTTGATTGCTGACGACTTGCTGCATCAATTCTTGGTGCTCTCGGATCAACTGATTGATGTAGGATTCGATCCGTTCTTCTTCCGCCGAGCGTGCTCCTTGCAAGTAGTTTTGCAGCAAGCTGTCTCCAGGCTTGGGGGTGATTTTTTGCCAAAAACGCCGCTTAGATAAGTAGCTGACTGCTAAAAAGAACACCATCAAGACACTTTGCATCAAAAAGAGATAGCCGACTGTGCCCCAATCCATCGGGGAATGAGGAGTCAGCCAAAAAACTAAGACCGTCAACACGAAAAAGACTAGCCAACCGATAAACAGCAGCCAACGATCTTTCAAAAAACTGCGCAAAACCCGCCACTTTGTCATGGTACGATGTACCCTTGACCAACCTTGGTCTCAATGTAGCCGTTCATCCCCGCTTGTTCGATTTTTCGTCGCAAACGATTGATATTGACCGTCAAGGTATTGTCGTCTACAAATCGCTCGTCATCCCATAAGGCCCGCAAGAGTTTTTCCCGACTTAAAATCTTGCCGTGATTTTTCATCAAAATATACAGCAGGCGGTATTCGTTTTTGCTAAGATCGATGCTTTCGCCATTGATGTACATGCTGCTATTGTCGATATTGAGGGTCAAACCGTTATGCACTAATGTTTCACTGCTACTTTCTACATAGTTGTAGGAACGGCGCAGCAGCGCATTGATTTTTGCAATCAGAACGTCGATCTCAAAAGGTTTTGTCACAAAATCGTCCGCTCCCATATTCATGGCCATGATCATATCCATATTGGTATTGCGGCTAGAAATAAAAATGATTGGTACTTTGGAAGCTTCGCGGATTTTTTGACACCAATAGTAGCCATCAAAAACCGGCAAGTTGATATCCAGTAAAATCAGTTGGGGCTCTTGTTCTTCAAAGTCAGTCAACACTTGATGGAAATCCGTCGTGCCAAAGGTCTCAAACTGCCATTTTTCTAGTTCTTCGATAATCAGTTGGCGAATCACCGCTTCATCTTCTACTACCATTATTTTTGCCATATCCGTGAATTCCCTCACTTTGTGTAATTTTCTCCTCTTTACTTTATCAAATATCAAAAACGAATGCGAACATTAATCGCCGTTTTTAGCAAACCCTAAAAAACCTCGCCACTGACGGTAGAAGCCAGTGGCGAGGCAAAGCAAAAATGTCTATTGGGTTATTCGATGATCTCTACCGTCTCGATCAGTAATTTACCGATAAACAATAAGATTCCATCGAAAAAAAGCACACTCATGTTGACACCTAATAACATCGATAACCGTTCAACGACATCGATTTTTGGTCGTTTGTTCAAGTAACGAAACAAGAAAAAATTCACACCATACGTCACTGCCATGATCAGCAGCATCAAGATCACCATTTTAGTTCCCTGCTTTTCTTCAAATTTTTGGTTGCTGTGCTAAAAACTGTGTCAGTTTGCTTTGATCGATGGCTTCATACTGCGATAGGAAGCGACCGATCGCTTGAACGACTGCCGGTAGATGACCCGCTTCATCATTTTCGATCTGCAGCACCAGCAGTGGTTCGTGCAGGCTCATTCGCAGCAAGAACCAGCCTTGGCCATAAGGCGCTGTCAAGTTGATGCGAATGCCTTCCTCATTTTCTGGATCGATCTGCCAGCCTGGCAGCAAATGATCGGCTAAATCCGCGATCACTTGGCGACCATAGTCTTGATAGTCGGCTTGTTGGATCGCAAAGCGCAATTCTTGGGTCTCGGCGGGTTGTTGCAACGCCGCGATCAGCTCATCCAGTGTCGTGCCTTGCTGTTGCAATTGAGGCAGCATCATCAAGAGCTTGGCGATCACGTACGCCCCGTCATCTAAAAAGAAATTTTCTTTAAACGCGGCATGCCCGCTGGTTTCGATGGCTAACTGTGTGTCCAGTCCTGCTTCATTCAATTCGATCGCTTTGTTGATCACATTGCGGTAGCCAGAAATATAGCGTACTTGCTGGCCTCCCAGTGCTTCGATAAAGGTTTTTAAATGATTAGAGGTTGGCGAATTGGTGACGATACGCGTGCCAGGGTGTTCCGCTAAGATGATCTTGCTTAATACAGCGATCATATTGTTGCGGTTCAAGGGCTCACCGCTTTTGGTCACGACGGCCGAGCGGTCGACATCGGTATCGAAAATAATGCCTAAATCAGCTTGTTCCCGCAAGACGGCTTCGCGAATACTTGCCATTGCCTCTTTATTGTCTGGATTTGGGATATGATTGGGAAAATGCCCATCCGGTTCTAAAAATTGCGAGCCATTCGTATCTGCCCCTAGCGGCAGCAATACTTTTTCAGCAAAAAAGCCGCCGGCGCCATTGCCTGCATCAACAATGATCTTTAATCGAGCCAAAGGTTTTTCCTCATTGGTTCCTATCCCTTGGCGAATTTTTTGCAGTAGATCTTGGGCATAAGGCGTCAGCAAGTCTTTTTGCTGATAGCTTCCTTTTTCCGCTGCCTCATGAACGGTAGTGTGGGTCAAAATATAGTGGATATCCGTTTTTTCGGCACCGCCTTGGCGGCTGAAAATTTTTATTCCATTAAAGTAATAAGGCAAATGACTCGCTGTCAGCATCACACCAGCATCACAGTCGAAATCCGCAAACTGTGTACTCATAAACATGGCAGGTGTCGTTGCCAAGCCGCAATCGATCACTGCCACGCCTTCTTGCTGCAGCTGTGCCATCAACACTTCTTGCAGTGCTTCGCCACTCAAGCGACTGTCACGACCGACTGCCACGCGAAAAGGACCGCTGCCCTTTGTTGCCAACCAGTTGCGCAAGCCCGAAGCAACTTGCCGAACCGCTTGCTCTGTCAGTGTCACCTGCTCTTTTTCTGTTGCGATCGCAATTCCTCGAATATCAGAACCATTTTGCAAATCAACGATGTTCATTTCCTCCACCCCTTCTTGTAACCGGAATCAATTTTATTATACCAGAGAAAAAAGGAAATGATATTGCTTTTTAGTATTTTTTACTATAAATAGTTTGCTTCCCTTACTCTTTAAACGGAATCCCTTCCAGTTGCAGTAGTCGGCGTTTGGTTGCTAACCCGCCCCGGTACCCCGTTAAGCGGCCGTTTTTTCCTAACACCCGATGACAAGGAACCACGATCATCATCGGGTTACGCCCCACTGCATTTGCGACAGCGCGGACAGCAGTCGGTCGTTGAATACGCAGCGCCAAGTCACTATACGTAGTGGTTTGTCCATAAGGAATTTGGGTCAGTGCTTGCCAAACGGTTTGTTGAAATGGTGTCCCGACAAAATCAAACGCAAAAGTAAATGTCACTGGTTCCCCTGCAAAATACGCTTGCAGCTGCGCTTCAATTACTGGATCAAGATCAGCTGTACTACTGATTTCAGCCAATGGAAAGAACTTGAGTAATTCATGATGATCCTGCTGCCGACCAAAATAAACTAACCCTTTTTCCGATTGGACCACTTCATACCACTCATCATCTAAAACGATCTTTGCCAATGCTAGTTTCATGTTTTCACCTCATGGAATCCATTTTCGCAGCACAACTGCTTATGTGCTGCCGCCGTTGTGCGGCTGTCTCAGTGACAGTATACCATTTTTTCGAGCTGCGCAAAAAAACCGACTGGCTTACTGCCAATCGGTCGTTGCAAACAAGGGAAAAATAGGTAGATCGCCAGTCGCTGCAGCTTCAAGCCGTAGCCATGGCAGGATCAATCCAATTCGATTTTTCCAGTATAGAGCTGATAATAGGTGCCTTTTTCCGCCAATAGCGTTTCATGAGTCCCCCGCTCAATGATACGGCCATGATCCATCACCATGATGGCATCGGAGTTTTGGATCGTAGACAATCGATGGGCAATCACAAACACGGTCCGTCCAGACATCAAACGGTCCATCCCTGATTGGACGATCCGCTCTGTACGGGTATCGATGCTTGAGGTGGCTTCGTCTAAGATCATCACTGGCGGATCAGCGATCGCTGCCCGCGCAATTGCCAACAGCTGACGTTGCCCTTGGGAAAGCCCTTCGCCATCGCCCGTGATCACGGTGTCGTATTTTTCTGGCAAGTGGTTGATAAACATGTCGGCATTGGCTAATTTTGCCGCTGCCAGCACTTCTTCATCACTAGCATCCAGTTTTCCGAAGCGAATATTCTCGCGAATCGTTCCAGTAAACAAATGGGTGTCTTGCAACACGATCCCTAAGGAGCGGCGCAAGGATTCTAGATGGATTTTTTCAATATTGATGCCATCATAACGAATCTTCCCGTCTTGGATGTTGTAGAACCGATTGATCAAATTGGTGATCGTTGTCTTACCAGCACCTGTGGCACCAACAAAAGCAACTTTTTGCCCAGGCTCTGCATACAGATTGATATCATGTAAGACCAGTTGATTGTCGACATAGCCGAAATCAACATCTTCAAATCGCACGTCTCCCGTCACTTCCGTATAGGTAATGGTCCCATCCTCGTGGGGATGTTTCCACGCCCACGTGCCTGTTCGTTCTTTGGTTTCAACTAGCTGACCTTGCGACCATTTGGCATTGACCAGTGTGACGTAGCCATGATCGATTTCTGGCGTTTCATCTAATAGATGGAAGATCCGCTCGGCACCAGCTAACGCCATGATCACAAAGTTGATTTGTTGTGACACCTGGCTGATAGGACCATTTAATGAACGGCTCAGCTGCAAGAAAGAAGCGATCATCCCGACCGTTAGGCCAGAAACACCATTGATGGCAAACAGGCCCCCAATGATGGCGATCAAGACATATTGGACATTCAGTAAGTTCATCATGATCGGCATCAAGGTATTGGCATTGACATTGGCTTTAGTGGCACTTTCTTGTAGTTGGTCATTTAAGGCATCAAATTCTTCCATGACGATTTTTTCATGATTGAAGATCTTGACGACTTTTTGCCCGTGCATCATTTCTTCGATATACCCGTTGACAGCGCCTAAATCTCGTTGCTGTGCGCCAAAGAAGCGGCCGCTGCGGCGAGAAATGATGCGGATCACATTCAGCATCAAAATAATCGACAGCATCACGAACAAAGTCAATGGGACACTGATGGAGAACATGGCGATAAAGACAGAACAAAAGGTTACCGCCGCCATCATCAAGTTGGGAATACTTTGGGAGATCATTTGGCGCAACGTATCCGTATCGTTGGTAAAGTGACTCATGATGTCGCCATCTGAGCGGGCATCAAAGTAACCGACGGGTAGAGACTGCATATGCGTAAACATTTGGTCACGGATTTTTTTCTGCGTCCCCTCACTGATCTTGACCATCATAAAGTTATAGATCAGTGCGGCCAAGATCCCAATCAGGTAGATGATCGCCATTTGAACGATCGCCCGAAACAAGCCGCCAAAATCAGGATTGGCTTGCCCTAAAAGCGGTGTGATATGATCGTCGATCACGACTTGTAAAAACAACGAACCGCGAACGTTGGCAAAGGCACTTAATAAGATCATAACAACGACGAATAGGAGTTGTCCTTTGTAGTCGCCAAACATCGTCCGCAATAAGCGTTTCAATGTGCGCTTGGGATTTGCTGCTTGTCTATTCTTCACCTTCACCAAATCCTTTCTGCTGCGAATGGTACACTTCTTGATAGATGGCATTGTTTGCCAATAATTCTTCATGGGTACCGATGCCGTTGATTTTGCCATCATCCATTACGATGATCCGATCTGCATCTTCGATCGAATTGATCCGTTGGGAAATAATGATCGTCGTCGTTCCAGGGATTTCTCGTTTCAAGCCTTCACGAATACTGCGGTCGGTTTTGGTATCGACGGCACTGGTAGAATCATCGAGGATCAAGATTTTCGGTTTCTTCAACAAGGCACGAGCAATCGTCAACCGTTGTTTTTGTCCACCAGAAACATTGTTTCCTCCTTGTGAGATCTGCGTTTCATATTTATCAGGAAATTCTTGAATGAAGGGATCGGCTTGTGCGATCGTTGCCACGCGCTGGATCTCTTCATCCGACGCTTCTTCATTGCCCCAACGTAAATTGTCGTTGATGGTGCCGCTGAAAAGGACATTGTTTTGCAAGACCATACTTACTTGGTCCCGCAATGCTTCTAAATCATAGTCGCGAACATCATGACCGCCGACGATGACACGCCCTTCAATCACATCATATAAGCGCGGGATCAGCTGGACGAGGGTGGATTTTCCGCTCCCGGTCCCCCCAATGACTCCAATGACTTCCCCGGATTCGATACGCAGATTTGCATCCGTCAGCGCCAGCTTGTTTTTGTCATTGGCGTAACTAAAGCCGACATTCTCAAAAACGATGGAGCCGTCTTTGATCTCTTTGACTGGATCGGCGGGATTTTTCAAGTCACTTTCTTCATCTAATACTTCTACGACCCGTTCTGCCGACGTTCGTGCGATCAAAATCTGCACGAAAGCCATCGACATCATCATCAAGCTCATCAAAATCTGCATCGTGTAGTTGAACATGCTGACTAACTCCCCAGTGGTCAGGCTGCTTTGTTCCACGATCAGCTGAGCACCAAACCATGACAGGAGCAGCATACACGTATAGACAGAAAATTGCATCAATGGCATGTTGAAAGAGACGATTCGTTGCGCAAGCGTGAAATTCCGATAAACATCGGTGGACACTTCGCCAAACAGTTCTTCTTGCTGTTCTTCCCGAACATACGATTTCACGACGCGAACCCCTTGTAAATTTTCTTGCACCACATTATTCAGGCGGTCATAAATGCGGAATACTTTTAGAAACAGCGGGTGGGCAAAACGTATAACTAAAGCCAGGCCAATCGCTAAGATCGGTAAAACAACCAGATAGATCGTCATAAGTTCTGGACTGATGGTGCTAACCATTGCAAGTGAAAAAATCAGAACTAACGGACTACGGACCAGAATACGAATAATCATTTGGTAAGCATTTTGGACGTTGGTCACGTCAGTGGTCAAGCGGGTGATCAAACTGGAGGAAGAAAAGCGGTCAATGTTTGAAAAGGAAAAATCTTGGATTCGGCGAAACAGATTGTGCCGCAGGTTGCGGGCAAAACCAGCCGAAGCGATCGCTGCCGTTCGTCCGCCAAGCGTTCCTAAAAGTAATGCGATCAAGGAACATAAAAAAAGCAAGCCGCCATCTCTTAGAATCACACCGGCGTCTCCTTTTTCGATCCCTTGGTCGATCATCATGGCCATGATCAGGGGCATAATGACATCTAAGGCAACCTCTCCTGCTACATACACAGGGGTCAGCAAGCTGTCCTTCTTATAGCTGCCAACATTCGCGAGTAATTTTTTTATCATTTGTTTCGTCCCTTCTATAGATGGCACTGCGGAGCCATTTTTTATCGTTACCATCAAGTTTACTTTATCGACCCAGCGATTTCAAGCGGCTCGCTTGTGTTTTTTTTACAATTAGTAAGTAAAAAGCACCCTTCCAAAAAGAAGGGTGCTTGCTTTTTTGATGCGGTTTGAAAAAGCACTTAGTAAGGATTATTCGGTAGCGTTTGAACCAGCGGTACTGATCGGTTCATCGACATCGTCGCCGCCATCATCTGCCGGCGGTGTTTGGGTACTGCCTTGCAGATTGCCGCGGCTGATCCCGATGGTGATCCACGTTTCTAGGGGAATAAACTCGCCGTAGCGGCTCATTTCAACAACGGTTCCTTTTGGTTCCGCCGAATCGACATAGTAGATTTCGTAATAGACGTTGGCGCCTTTTGATTTGTATTCATCAAAGAATAGTTTTGGCAAGTCGCCTTCCGTTGCTTGGAAACGGATGTCTTTTAAATATGGTCGGCCTAATGAGTAGACGACTTTGACGGTTGGCAAAGTATCGCTTTCGCTGTATTCTTTGCCTGCTTCTTCCGACTGGCTCAAGAAACTACCATACGCCACTTGATCGGAATAGACTGTGCTGACTTGCAGCGGGATTTTCGATTCTAGTCCTTGGGCTTCTTCGATCGTGTATTGTGAAAAATCTGGAACGGTCAATGCTTGGCCTTTTGAGACCTTCACCACAAATTCATCTTTTTTCGCGAGTTTGCTGCCTTTGACTGGTTCTTGTGAAACCACCAGATCCAGGGCGACACTGTCAGAAAAGACGGTTTCTTCTTTGTATTTCAAGTCATTCTTTTTCGCCCATTCAGAAGCTTCACTCTTGGCTTTGCCCGTAAAATCAGGTACTTCAATATTCTTTTCAAAGACCTCTTTCCCTTTTGAATAATAGACACTCAAACGGTCTTTGCGTTTGTATTCCGCCAAATCAAGCTCTTTGTTGGCCGCCTCTTGTTTAATAAAGGCTTCTGCTGCTACGTTGTCGTCAAATTGTTCGATCAAAGAGAGGTTCTCGGCTTTATTGCTGGCGATCCATTCTTTTGCTTCGGTCACTTGCATCGCTGAAAAATCTGGCAGCTCTAAGCGTTCTTCAGGATCAGGCCCGAGACTCGCCGTCAGTGTCAATGTGGCACCCTTCTTGATCTTTTTGTCAGGATCAACACTTTGGTCAATCACTTGGTTGACGTCTTTGTCAAAATCATATTCTTGCTCCACTTTGATAGCGACGCCTTCTTCCATGCCCCACGTCCGCGCTTCTGACAGATCTTGGGCAGTGAAATCTGGCACCTTCACATGGGTCATTTGATAGTAGACGATCCCAATCACGGCAACCGCCAAGGCGGTCAGTAGGGAAATCAGCAAGATTTTTTTCTGCTTACGCTTTTTGTAGGTCGGATCAAATTCCGTTTCTTCTTTCCCAAACCGGCTGACTGGTTCCTTTGATGCTACCTTCTCCGTCGAAGAACTCGCCGCTTTTGCTTCAGTCGTCTGTGTTTGTTGACGGGCTGCCGAACGACTCAGTGGCTCACTAGCGGTCGACTCTTCTGATTGGTGAACCGTCGTCGGCTCTACTGGTTTGCCCGCTTGCTCTGCGCCACTTGCGTTTTGATCTCCGACAGGTTCGCTGGTTTTTTTCTCGTGATCGGGCGTGGGTTTCTTTTTGCCATCATAGTTGTCCGGGCTAAAATTTGATAAAAAATCACTCATGTTTGCTCAACACACCTTTACGTAAATACAAGACTTCATCCGCTTGTTGAGCGATCTCGTTGGCGTGGGTCACGACGATCACACATTTGTTGTGGACGTGTGCCAGCTCTTTAAAGATATCGATGATTTCTTGTTCCATTTCTTCATCCAAATTCCCGGTTGGTTCGTCCGCTAAAATGATATCGACATTGGTGGCTAACGCCCGAGCGATCGCTACCCGTTGTTGTTCCCCACCAGATAATTGATTGACGAGACGATCGGCTTTTTCTTTAGTGATGCCTATATAATCCAGCAAATTGTACGCCACTTCTCGTTGATTGTCTGGTAGCTGATTTTTCGTGATCGCCATCGGCACTAAGACATTTTCGACTGCACTCAAATAGGGAATCAGATTATAGCTTTGGAAAATGATACTGATGTCGTCGCGGCGATAATTCTCATGCCCGATTTTTTCGATATCGGTGCCTTCATAAAGTACTTGACCGCTTTTCGGACTATCCAACGCACTGATCAAGGACAAAAACGTCGTTTTTCCCGAACCAGATTGTCCTAAGATGGCATAGAAAGTCCCTTTTTCAAAAGAAACAGAGGTCTCTTTCAGTATATAGCGGCGCTGATCGCCGTCTTGGTAATAGTAATCGACTGCTTTCGTTTCTAATAAAGTCATCGTTGGTTCCTCCTACATCATGATTTTCTTTGGATTCAAGCGTAAAATATACAATAGCGGTAAAATCGCTGAGAGTAAGACAGTTCCTAGACCTAACAGCAGATACGTGATGATGTAGCCGGCTGAGAAGGATACTTGATAAGCATTTTTGATATCCATGTAATCAATATTAGCTGCCATCATACTGCCATAATAAACACCGCCCATCTCATTTTGATTGCTCATCCAATCGTTTTGCATCAAGGTATTTGAAACGGCACCACCTAATAAGTTCCCGGTCACTAAGGACAATAGCAATGCGGCTAAACTAACCAGCAAGACTTCAATCACGATCTGACCAATGACTTTCCCCCGACTTTCCCCCAAGGAAAGATAGATGCCTAATTCTTGTTTCCGATCTCGTAAGAAAAGCAAGACCACTAAGGAAATGATAAAGATGGTAGCGATCGATGCAATGATCACGATGTAATTTGCGATCACTCCTAAACGAGTAAAACCACCGGCGATCTGCTCGTATTGATCCGTATTGGCAACGACGCGGTAGTATTGGGGCAATAACGCACCAGCTTCTTGTTTAAAGGCTTCGACGTCATCCGTTGAATTTAGGACAAAGATCGGTTGATAAAAGTTATCTGCATCTTCATCGATTGTTTCACCCCAAACCTTCTCTGCTTGAATCTTAGTGTAATCGAGGACTAGATTATTACTAGCATAAAACGTATTGATTTGATCCATCACTTGCCATATCGTATCGGAGTTTTGACTACCACTTTGATCCGATGAATCATTTTGATTGCTCTGATCTTTTTTAACTACCGAAAAAATTCCAGCGATCGTCACAGGATAATCAAAGCTGGCACTGTTGCTGTCATCACTAGTTTCTTCTGTGCCATCGTTTTCTTCGTCATCCACGATCTCGCTTCCACCGCCCATCATGATATCTGTCCGGATATCCCAAACCAACTGATCACCAACGCTCAAGTTATTCAGTTCAGCAACTTCTTTACTGATCAATACCGCATTCGTCAGTTCATTTAAATCTTTTTCCGTTAGGCCTTCGCCTTCATCGAGACGAATCAACCCTTCTTGCATATCTATTGGCTGTGTCAAATTGCCGCCTTTCAATGTGAAATATTGACCGCCCATCTGTATTGAACCATCTTCTGGTACATACGCTTTCAGTTCTTTCGTTTCTAAACTGCCCATCATTTGATAGTCATATTGTTTGACATAGCTTAACTGACCGATTTGCTTATAAACATCAAGCGCTGGTGGTTTCGGATAAAAATCCTCTCGAGACCGTTCTTCCTCCGAAACATCCGCATGGTCTTTATCAAAACCTTCCCAATCCATTTCCACCGTAGCTACGTTCCCCATTTTGCGTTTCGTCTCTCGCTCCACGTTGGCAGTGGATTGTTGAATTGCTACAGCACCAGCGATCACATTGCCTAGAATAAATAGAACTAAAAATAAAATAAATGATTTCCCTTTTCTTCTGGTGATACTTTTTAATGCACGCTGCCAAAAGTTCATTGTTTTTTCCTCCAGTGACATTATTTTTTAACAATTATTCCATACTTCTCCCTCAAGAACAATCGCAATAAAGGGGCGTTTTTCGAATTTTAAATATAAAAAAACGAGTACAAACGATATTTCCATTTAAAAACCCTTATAAAAGAACAAGAAAAAGATGTTAAATAACAAATAAAAGAATGGGATTTTTGCTAACAGTTTTGTAAGATTTCCCGATTTCAACTTAAATTTTACTTGGATTCCATCAAAAATGCTTGGCGCTTTCGAGAGTATAAAAAAACGAAGGAATTCTCTCACTCTTTCCCAGCGAGAAAATCCTTCGTTTTGTATCACTTATTTTTCTTTCGTATCGATCACAATCGTCACCGGGCCATCATTGACCAAGGCGACTTGCATATCTGCACCAAATTTTCCAGTAGCAACAGTGATCCCTTCTGCTTTTAAGCCTTCATTAAAAGCTTCGTAAAGCGGGATCGCAATACTTGGCGGTGCCGCTTGAATGAAGCTGGGACGATTGCCTTTCTTGGTCTCCCCATAGAGGGTGAACTGTGAAATACTCAAGACGGCGCCATTTATACTTTCCAGTGACCGATTCATTTTACCTTCTTCGTCTTCAAAAACCCGCAGATTTTTGATTTTTCTTATGAGATAAGCCACATCTTCGCCTGTATCCTCATGGGTGATCCCCAATAAAACCATAAACCCTTGTTGGATCGCACCGACGATATTCTCCTCAATCGACACACTTGCTTGACTGACTCGCTGGATCACTGCCCGCATTCTTTCTCATCCCTTCGTACGTCTGACGCTGTAAACATCTGGAATCTGTTTGATCTTATCAACGATCGATTTCAAATGAGTCAAATTCTGAATCGCCACCGTGATGCGGATCGTTGCCATTTTGTCTTTGTTGGTTTTGGCTTCGACACTCACTAAGCGCTTCGTGACAGTGTTGACTGTCTGTAAGACATCATTGAGCAACCCAGAACGATCATAGCCGTAGATCTCAAGATCGGCATCGTATTCTTTGTTAATGTCGGTGGCATCTTCCCACTCAACATCGATCAAACGGTTCGCGGCGTCTTTGTTTTGAACATTGGGACAATCGCTGCGGTGGATCGAGATTCCTCGGCCTTTGGTAATGTAGCCGACGATCGAATCTCCAGGGACCGGATTGCAGCAGCGGGAGATACGGATCAACAAGTTATCGACCCCTTCAATGACAATGCCGCCTTCGTGACGAACCTTCATTTTTTCTGGTTCTTTTTTCGTCGGTTGATTGATCATCTCTTGGACTTGCTGCTTTTGCTTCTCGATTTGTTTCTCGCGCCGTTCTTCTTCGGTCAAACGGTTGGCTAAAGTCGTGGGACTAACTTCCCCATAGCCGACAGAGGCAAATAGATCATCTTCTGTTTGGTAGTTGAACCGTTCGCAAGCTTCCGCCATTTTGCTTTTCGTCAAAAATTCTTTCGGCACAAAGCCCATATCTTGTAAGGTACGAACCACTGCCTCATGCCCTTTGATGATGTTTTCATCACGATCTTGGGCTTTAAAAAATCGTTTGATTTTGTTCTTCGCTTTGCTGGTAGCCACTAGTTTGACCCAGTCGCGGCTTGGACCAAAGGAATTTGGTGAGGTCAAGATCTCGATAATGTCCCCATTTTTTAGCTTGTAGTCCAATTGGACCATCTTGCCGTTGACCTTGGCGCCGGTGGTTTTGTTACCGATGTCGGTATGGATGCTATAGGCAAAATCCAGGGGACTGGAGCCTTGAGGCAACTCCGTCACATCACCTTTTGGCGTAAATACATAGACTTTGTCGCTGAAAATATCGCCTTTGACACCTTCCATAAATTCAGAAGCATCATAGCTTTCATCTTGTAGTTCCAAGATTTCTCGGAACCAGCCAACTTGTTGGGTCATCTTGTCGGCTCTGACTTTTTCGGTCTTGCCTTCTTTATAGGCCCAGTGCGCAGCAACCCCAAATTCAGCAATCTCATGCATTTCATGGGTCCGAATTTGGATCTCGACAGGATTGCCTTTGGGACCAATGACCGTCGTATGCAGCGATTGGTACATGTTGGCTTTTGGCATCGCGATATAATCCTTGAACCGCCCAGGCATTGGTTTCCATTTTGTATGGATCGTTCCCAAAACCGCATAACAATCTTTGATGGAGTCAACGATCACTCGGATCGCCAACAAATCATAGATTTCATTGAACTGTTTCTTTTGGTCTTTCATCTTGCGATAGATTGAGTAAATATGCTTTGGTCGGCCATAGATCTCAGCATAGATATCTAGTTCCTCGGTGGCGATTCGAATCTCTTCTACGGTTTCAGAAACGTAGGATTCCCGTTCTTCTCGCTTTGTCTGCATCAAATGCACGATTCGGTAATATTGCTGTGGATTCAAATAACGCAAAGAAATATCTTCTAATTCCCATTTGATGCGGCTGATCCCTAAACGATGAGCCAATGGGGCATAGATTTCCATCGTTTCTTGGGCGATGCGGCGTTGTTTGTCTTCCCGCAGATGTTTCAACGTACGCATATTATGTAAACGGTCAGCCAGTTTGACCATGATGACCCGTAAATCTTGCGCCATGGCGATCAACATTTTTCGATGATTTTCTGCTAATTGTTCTTCATGAGATTTGTACTTGATCTTACCCAGCTTGGTCACGCCATCCACTAGCATCGCTACATCGGCACCGAATTCTTCTTTCAGATCGGCTAACGTCACATCGGTATCTTCGACGACATCATGCAAAAAACCAGTTGCAACGGTATGAGGGTCCATCTGCAATTCTGCCAAGATCCCCGCAACTTGGATTGGATGAATAATGTAAGGCTCGCCGGATTTACGGAATTGTTCTTTATGGGCTTCTGTCGCGTAATCTAATGCTTTTTGGACAAAGGCAACATGCTCTTCACTCATATAATGAGCGACCAATTTGATGACATTGGGCCCGGTCAATATAACTTCTTTTGCCATTCATTCCGCCTCCTGCTTTTCTTTTTTGTGCTATCAAAAAGGCAGACAGAAGTCGCTGTTAACGTTTCGTCACGCACCCAAAGCCTTGCGGACAAACGTTCTAAGCATGGGACTCCTGTCTAACCTGCAGTTCTTATTTAGTAGTATTATTATACAAATTTTTCAGCTATTTTTCAATCGCTGTTGTTCAAAGCACATCGGGCGACGGCTGGTCCTTAAGCAATTCTTCAAAAACATGATACGAGAGCCCGATTTTCTCAGCGCCAGCAGCCTGTAGTGATTGCAGCGCTTGTTCATCTACTGTGTCAGGATTGATCTGGATCGACAGTTGACTGCCGCCATCTAAGGAAAACAAGCTCACGTCATGCAATGCTTCTGCTAGTGGTTGTTTTTGCCCTAACACAATCTTTGGCCAAGCTTCTTCTTTCAAGCGTTGTGCTACTTGGATCTTCGTCAATTCATTCATGATCTCGGTTTGCACAGCTAAGCGGATCTCTCCTCCTGTCAAGGTCAAGGAGCGGATCGTTTCAGTCAGCTCCGCAAAGCCACGATCATTTTCCATGAAGGAAGAAGCTGGCAGCCAGACTTCCAAAAAATCGGCGCCTTCCATAAACGCCCGACCAATTTCAAACGCCACCTTTGCCAGTGTTCCTTGGGCAAGGGGGTAATCGATCACTGCGCCGATTTGTAGGGAAGAGCCTTGTGCCAAGATTTTCGCTCGCCGAATGGCACTAGGCAAAACGACGACTTCCTTTAAGGTCGTCTTATATTGATTGATAAAATCCTTCAAGACCCAGTCGGTCAGATCGGCCGTCAACAAACGGACACTGATTGCTTCTTGGTTCTTATTCATCAACTCACATCCTCTTTAATTCCGTTAGCACACTGACAGCACTTAAAAAATAAAACGGTGCTGTTTCTGTTCGTAAAATTCGAGGGCCTAACCCGCATAATTTGGCGTTGTTTTGCTGGGCTTCTTCGATTTCGGAGGGGGTCAGACCGCCTTCTGGACCAAAGATCGCTAAAACTTTGCTGCCAACAGGCAATGCGGTGATCACTTGCAGCAGCATCGCTGCTTCTCCTTGTTTGGCTGATTCTTCATAAGCCACTAGGACCGCATCATACTGACTGAGGCTTTGCCAAAATGCTTTGGCGTTATCCAGCAGCGTGATGGCTGGTGCGATCTTCCGTTGGGATTGCTCCGCCGCTTCTTGGGCGATTTTTTGCAGCCGTTGCTGCTTTTTCTGTAATTTCTTTTGATCCCATTTCACGACCGAAGTTTGTGCAGGAAAACCGATAAAGGCTGCCGCCCCCAGCTCCGTTCCTTTTTGAACGATCAATTCCAGCTTGTCGCCTTTCGGGTAGCCGCTAGCGATCGTGACCTGCAGCGGCAATTCCTTGTCCTGCTGTTCTTTTTCGACTTCCTCTAAGTACACCGTTTCTTCATCGGCTTCTTTGATCTTGGCAATGATCGCCAAATGATCCTCAAAGACTAAACCGACTTTTGCCCCGGGAGTCATGCGCATCACTCGGATCATATGGTGGAAGGGTTCTCCCGAAACGGCAAACACCGCTTTTGCTTCATAAGGCTCCTGTAAAAAATATCGCTGCATCTTACTCTACCTCTGGTTTTTTAAAGGCGATCGCATACCAGTCTTTTTGATTGAACAATTGATCGATCTCAAAGCCTTGTGCGATCATGGCATCGATCACTAATTGTTTTTTCGTCTCAATGATCCCAGAAACGATCAAGGTCCCTTCTTGCTTCAATAGACGCCACGCATCAGGGATCATCAATAAAATGATGTCCGCTAAAATATTAGCAACGATAAGATCAGCAGGGACCGTCACTTTTTGCAAGAGATCATTGGCCTGCACGGTCACATCGTGAGCAATAGGGTTCATCGCCATATTTTCTTGGGCGGACCTCACAGCGACTTCATCTAGATCATAAGCGAACACGTCTTTGGCACCTAAATATTTACTGGCGATACTCAACACGCCTGAGCCCGTCCCGACGTCTAAGACGGTTTCACCGCCTCGCAAGTAGACTTCTAGGGCTTGTAATGTCAAGCGTGTCGTAGGATGCGTGCCGGTTCCAAAAGCCATCCCCGGATCAAGGGTGATGATCTTTTCCTCTTCTTGCAGCGGTTGATAGTTTTCCCAGCTCGGCACGATCGTCAGATAGCGGGAGATACGGACTGGATGGTAATATTTTTTCCAGGCCGTCGCCCATGCTTCTTCCACGACCTCGCTCGTTGTGATGGTGTTTTTGCCGATCGCCAAACCATATTCTGGCAGACGGTCGATGGCTGCTTTGATCGTCGGCAGCACTTCTGGTAAAAAGATCGTCTCTGGGAAATAGGCACTGACTTGGGCGCCTTCTTCTAAGGTCGTATAGGTTTCTTTATCCAAAATTTCGCCATACGCATCGCTTTTAAAATTTTCGATATCTAAAACGTCCTCGATCGCTACCCCACTTGCTCCGTGTTCCATTAAAATATTGGCGACTGCTTCCACTGCTTCGCTAGCTGTCGCTACGGTTACTTCATTCCATTTCATGTTCGTTCTCCTTAGTAACTAGGGTACGGGATCATGGTTTCCCCAGCTCCCGCTTGATAGTTCGTCATTTTCTCCACAAATTCTTCTTCGTTGAATCGCAATTCAAAGATCGCTTCTTCACTGTCATCGTTCAAGAAATCAAGCAGATCGCTTTGGCCTTCTTCTAAAATTTCTTGAATGTAATCAACCAATCCGTCTAACAAGGCTTTTTGGATCCCTTTTTTCCCTGCATAAGGGATCGTCGCTAAATAATCTTCTTCATCAAACGTTGATTTTTGTGGATCATACAGCAAAATCCCATCTTCAAATTCAATGATCGCTTCTTCTGATGCCACACCTTGTGCATCGTCGATCTGCACGTGGTGAGGATTTTCAGCAAACAAGCGCAGCACCAATTCGATCGTATGATTTTTGGCATCCCAATCGATCGCCACATCATAGTCGGTGATTTTTTTCGTTAATCGCTGATCTAAGTAAGTCAATATCGTTTCTTTCGCCATCACTATTCCTTCTTTCTTAACACCATCCATGGTCTTGCTGAACAGCGGTTTTTCGTATATTTGTCAAATACGGATTGCCAGCCACCGCAAAACGAAGCGGCATCTGGGTCCATTCCCCTTTATTTGGGATACCGATCCGAGGCAATGCCAAAATTTCTTTTGGGGTACGTCGGCGCTCAGGAACCAAATGCAGTGGGCTTGTAAAAATCGATTCTCCATAAAGCTCAGCGGGGATCTGCAGTGCCTGTACCAGTTTCCCGGGGCCGTTGGCTACATCCGGTCCTGTTTTTTGTCGTTGTTGTTCCATCAAGGCGATCCCATCCACCGGTTCTAGCCCGCGAATCATGATTCCTTGCGGGATGCCTTTTGGCTGCGTAATAAAGTTGACGATTCGATGCGTATGCATCGTATATAAATAAATCGTACCTGGTTCCTGATACATCGCCCGAACCCTTGGTGTGTTTCGCATGCCCACACTATGAGCCGCCAGATCATCGGGACCTAGATACGCTTCACAATCCACGATATACCCACCTACTGTTCCTTCTGGGGTCTCATGTTCCAAATACATTCCTAATAAGGCACGTGCGATGGTCGTTGTCGGCTGTGTCGCAAAAAGTGCCATTAATTCATCCATTCTCATCACCCTCTTTATTCTACACAATTCTCGGCGAACTTACTATCTTTGACTACAGAGTTACGACGATCTCAACGATTTCTTTTCAACGAACCTGATTTTTGCTGACTGAGTGGAAAATAAGCGCCCTTTTGTTTCTGTAAAGACACAAATCAGCTTGTTTATGAGAATATACGTTCTTATGTTATACTTACAGGAAAAGGAGAGGATCGTTTTATGCAGCAGCCACTTGCTTATCGAATGCGACCACGGAACTTAGATGAAGTCGTCGGACAGCAGCATTTGGTTGGCCCGGGGAAAATCATTCGCCGAATGGTCGAAGCCAAAATGCTTTCTTCGATGATCCTATACGGACCGCCGGGAACCGGAAAAACCAGCATTGCCAGTGCGATCGCCGGCTCGACACGCTATGCGTTTCGCATGCTGAACGCCGCCACAGATACAAAAAAAGACCTGCAGATCGTGGCAGAGGAAGCCAAAATGAGCGGTACTGTCATTTTACTGCTTGATGAAGTCCATCGACTAGACAAGACAAAACAAGACTTTTTACTGCCCCATTTAGAAAGCGGCAAGATCATTATGATCGGTGCCACGACGGAAAATCCCTACATTACGATCAATCCAGCGATTCGCAGTCGGACACAGATTTTTGAAGTCAAACCGCTCCAAGAAGAAGACATTTTGACCGCCATTGATCAAGCCTTAGCAGATGAAACTCGCGGACTTGGATCAGAAACCATCGTATTGACCGATGATGCCCGCTTGCATCTCTCGCGAGCGACCAACGGTGATTTACGAAGTGCGCTAAACGGCTTAGAGCTCGCTGCTCGTTCCACCCCAAAAGGACCAGACGGCATTATTCATTTGACCTTAGCGATCATCGAAGAGTGCGTCCAGCGTAAAGCATTGACCCACGATAAAGATGGGGATGCGCACTATGATGTGATCTCTGCTTTTCAAAAATCGATTCGCGGCAGCGATGTGGATGGTGCGCTGCATTACTTAGGTCGTTTAGTAGAGGCAGGCGATCTGGCGATCATTTGTCGGCGCTTGATGGTCATCGGCTATGAAGACATTGGTTTAGCTAACCCAGCAGCCGCTGCTCGAACCGTCAATGCTGTGTTAGCCGCTGAACGTTTGGGCTTGCCAGAAGCTCGGATTCCGTTAGCCGATACAGTGGTCGATCTATGTCTGTCACCAAAATCCAACTCTGCCTACATGGCATTGGATGCAGCGATCGCAGATATTCGCAGCGGTAAAGCTGGCGATGTCCCGGATCATTTACGAGACAGTCATTACAAGGGTGCCCAAAGCTTGAATCGGGGTGTCGGCTATCAATACCCACATAATTTTGATGATGCCTGGGTCGATCAGCAATACTTACCTGATAAGCTGAAAAATACTCATTATTACCAACCAAAAGCCACTGGTAAATATGAGCAAGCCTTAGGTCAACGGTACCAACAATTGCAGCAGCGAAAGAAAAAAAACTAGGTACTTAAAAAAAATAGTGACTTTTTGGTATCGTTTTCAAACAACTTTATTGCACCTTCGTCATTCCTATGCTACTATAAGGGTGGGAATTCTGTGATGTACGAGTTGTCCCTTTTGTGTGTTGACCGAACATTTTTATTGATATCTTGGGATCCGTCTTGTGTCAATGCTGGTAACATGCCTTTTCCTTTGGTAGTTCGAAGCTTAGACCGTGGAACCCACCTGCTAGAATTTGCGGGATCAATACTATGGGAAAAAGAACGGCATCAACGGATATTACCCATTCTTTTTAGAATGTGCCATCTGTTTTTAACAGATGGCTTTTTTGCGTTTTCTAACCGATAGCAACAGTGAAACGTCCTTGCCTGACATCAGAGTAAGGGTGGCTTTTGCTATTCTTTCTAGGGTTCGCTATACTAAACTTATCAACTTAGGACAGGATGGCGTATGTTTATGATTCTTCTATTATTTACGATCGTGGCACTCGTGTTATTCGGCACCAGTTATTTGCTTTATGCCAAACAAGCGATTTTTTTCACTTTGATCCCTACCACCGAGGCGAATAAGGTCTTCTTAAAAACCTATAGCCTCATTCATTTCCTTTTAGGCGTGGTGGCATTGGTTGTGGGCTTTGTCGATAAGGAGCTGATTGCCTTGTTTTATTTGGCTTTATTGCTGCTCTCTTCCGCATCTTTCAGCATCTTGCTGGCACAAAAAATGAAAAAAAAGAAAGATTAGGTTTTCTTTTTCCAGAAAAAAGCATTACAATAAAAGTAGAAGATAACAGATGGGAGTGTTTCTTATGTTACAACAATATCAACGAATCATGGTAGCCGTCGATGGGTCTAGCGAGTCAGAATTAGCCTTCAAAAAAGCCGTGAACGTGGCACAGCGGAATGATTCTGAATTGGTTTTAGCACATGTGATCGACACTCGTGCCTTTCAAACCGTTTCTTCTTTTGACGGCATGCTTGCTGAACAAGCAACCGAAATGGCCAAACAAACCTTGAAAGACTATGAGGATTATGCCCGCAAGCATCAAGTAACTGCGGTCAAAACGGTGATCGAATACGGCTCGCCAAAACCGATCATTGCCAAACAATTGCCAGAAGATCACGACATCGATTTGATTATGATCGGTGCCACTGGTTTAAATGCCGTGGAACGAATCTTTATCGGTTCCGTTTCTGAGTATGTCATTCGCCATGCCGGCTGTGATGTGTTAGTTGTACGGACAGACCTAGAAAACAAAGTCCCAGCAAAAGACCACACGAAAGCTTAATAGTGAGACGACCTGCCGCTGCTTGGCAGGTTTTTTTTGTACAAAAAAAACCGTGACAAAAGCAAAAGAGGCAACGAGCGCTCAGGTCTCATTGGTCTTTTTGACTTTGGTCACAGCTCTTTGACAAGTCGGTTATCCAAACTTGTACAGCAAAAAATGAAAGCAAAGTAATAGGTACTCCTATCTAACCATGTTTCCGCTTGATTGTAAATAGTTTTTCTGAATTTTCTGAATAAATAGTTAATTTACCCATCCTTAAATAAAAAAAGCAAAGCGTCGCTTCCCTTAGGAAAAACGACACCAAAATCTATGGTGATAATGGGCTATCCAAAGGACGCTGGTCAAGAGGATCACAAAGAAAACCGGACCATTCAATAACCAAAAATCAACCGAAGTCGCAGCAAAGCCGTAAAGGATGATAACAATGATGGAAAGAAACAGCGTTGCGATCGTTCCAATGGCTAACCCAAGACTCCCCGCCCCTCTCGTAAACAATTGACTGATGTTGGTCCAATCCAAAAGCAGCAGCCGATAATCACGAGCAAAATATTTCAAGCACAAAAGAAAACTGCTCCAAAGTGCCCCGATTAGAAAAGAGACAGCCAAAATCAGCGGCATTTTGAACAGAAGGACTGCTGCCAGCACGATGACTGCCGTTAAGCTCAGCTGCAAAACGACCCCAAAGCGGAATTTTTCCCGCAAGTAGCGCTTCATCGATAGCGGCAAGGAGCGGACAAACAAGAAATTCTCCTGATCCAGTGAGATCAAATTACTGATAAAAGAAGTCGGGTTGACCATCAATGCTGCCAAGGCGATCCCCGCCACAAAAACGACACCGATAAACCGCTCATCCAATTCACTTAACTGAATCGCTCCTGTAAACACAAAGGACACTAAGAAAATAATGGGCATCAGCAACGAAGAAGAAAAGACTTGCATGATCAAATTCGGATCTCGGATCAACTGCGAATTGTAATTAAACAACAGCTGGCCCAAGCCTTGATTGGGTTTATGCTTCCGACGAACACTCCCTTGGTTGGGCGCCGCGGCTGCCACTTGCTCATAAAACTTCGGCAAGATCAATCGATAGAGGGCAAAAAGCAACACGCCTGCTGTGGCGATGATCCCTAGCAAGCTAAGCAAACCAGTCGTTTGAAACGGTGCCACCATCACATAATAAAAGGGCAATAAAAAGCTGATCGCTCCCCGATCTACCACGTCTGTCTCATAAGTATTCACCTGATTCATCATTAAGACCCCGATCACAACAACCAGCATCGTCACGCCTAGCAATAAACTAGTGACCAATTTTTTATGCTTCAAGAAAAACTTGGTGCGCGTCAGGCTGAAGACGATCAAGCTGCAAATGCTGAAGATCAAGACTAAAAACAAGCCGAACAGCAAGAACGCCCATAAGATCGTCAGCAAGAAAAAGACATTTGCCCGAATCCCTGTCAGGAGAAATAAGACCAACAGAGGGAAAATAAACGGCGCAACGGTGAGAAATACCACCACGATCTTTGCCAGAAAAATTTCACTCTGTCGAAAGGGCAGCGGCAAATATGCTGGCAGATCTTGACTCTCGAAAAAAACATTGTAAATGGACGAAATCCCTTGGGAAAAGCCTAAGATCCCGAACAAAGCGACATAAGCGGTAAAAAAGCCTGGCATCTGACTAAAATCCAATGTGATCATCGTCAACCCATAGACTAGCAGAAACACTACCCCAGAAAGCGCATATTGAAACAACAAATAACTGGTCAAGGTCGAACCAGCCTTGCCTTTTTTGCGGGCTTTGTCTGTCAATTGGGGATTGGCATACCGCAAATTAACGGAGGTCAGCGTCAGAAATTGTTGTTTTCGCATCTACGCTTCCTCCGCTTCTGCAAGAATCGCTTCTTCTTGACTTCTCCCAGTCATTTGCAGATAGATCGTTTCCAAAGAAAGCGACGGATGCTGTGCCAGCAAATCTGCCACTGAGCCATTGTACAGCAGCTCGCCTTTTTTCAAAATCGCCAATTGATCACACAACTGCTGGGCGGTGTCTAAGACGTGGGTGGAAAAAATCACGGTCTTGCCCTTGGCAGCATGCTGTTTCATCATTTCTTTTAAATCATACGCCGCTTGGGGATCTAAGCCTTGTAACGGTTCATCCAAGATCCAAATGTCAGGATCGGGGATCAATGCCCCAATCAGCAGCGTTTTTTGCCGCATTCCATGGGAAAAGCTGGCGATGGTCTCTTCTTCATGAGACAGCATATCAAACAAGCGCCCTAATTTTTGCAAACGCTCGGCCTTTTCCGCTGCTGGCACCTCATACGCGGCGGCAATCAAGTCCCAATACTCCCCTGCCGTTAGCTGTAAAAACAAATCGGGGGTGTCCGGCACATAAGCAATTTGTTTTTTTATCGCTTCGCGATGTTCCACGAGGGATTGGCCATCAAAATAGATTTCCCCACTCGTCGGTTGCAAAATACTCACTAAGCTTTTGATCGTGGTCGACTTCCCTGCTCCGTTGTGTCCCAGAAAGCCAAAGATCTCCCCTTGACGGATCGTCAGAGAAAGATCAGACAACGCTTTTTTTGGTCCATACTGTTTCGTCAGATTCTTGATCTCAATCATTTTCCTGCCTCCTTATTCCATACCTATTGTTATCTTACGCTGAAAAGCAGGAAATGAAAAATGTTTATTGCCATTTTTAACAAATCAATTGACAGGAGCTGTAAAAACAAAGATAATAAGAGCACTTTAGGGGAGTAGCACATGGATCGTTCCATGATCTTAGATCAACAGCAAGCGGGAATCCGCTGGTTTAAGATGTTTCTTGCAAGACCTAAGTGGCAAGGGGCCGCTTAGGTCTTTTTGCAGTTTAAAATGGAGGGAAAACAGTCAATGAGTTCAAGTAAAATGAAAAAAGTGACCGCCGGCGGACTTTTAGTCGCCATGGGGGTGGTCTACGGTGATATCGGTACGAGCCCGCTTTACGTAATGAAAGCCTTGGTGGAGGACAATGGCGGACTACGCACCTTAACACCCGATTTTATCTTAGGCAGCGTCTCGCTCGTCTTTTGGACGCTAACGCTGTTAACGACGATCAAGTACGTCTTGATCGCATTAAACGCGGATAATCATGGAGAAGGCGGGATTTTCTCCCTTTATACCCTAGTTCGTAAAAACAGCCGCTATTTGATTATTCCAGCAATCATCGGGGGCGCAGCCCTGCTAGCAGATGGCGTGTTGACGCCAGCCGTGACGGTGACCACTGCCATCGAAGGATTACGGGGGATTCCAGTCTTTTTTGATCGCTTCGGCAATGATCAATCGATCATCGTCGGCATCACCTTAGCAATCTTATTGGTCCTCTTTGCCCTGCAGCGCTTTGGGACTGAGTTTGTCGGCAAAGCCTTCGGACCGATCATGCTAGGCTGGTTCACCTTCTTAGGCATCGTCGGTGTGATGAACTTTGCTGGTGACCTTTCGGTGATTCGCGCCCTTGATCCCCGTTATGCAATCAATCTGCTCTTTAGTCCCGATAACAGTGCCGGTCTCTTTATTCTCGGCAATATCTTTTTGGCAACGACTGGTGCGGAAGCCCTCTACTCAGACTTAGGTCACGTGGGCAAGAAAAACATTTATGCCAGCTGGCCCTATATCAAAATCTGCTTGATGCTGAATTACTTTGGTCAAGCTGCGTGGTTGCTGCAAGTCTATCAAAACCCGACTTATCAAGAAATCGAAAACTTGAATCCATTCTTCCAAGCGTTGCCGCAAGGGTGGACAGTCTTCGGCGTCAGCTTTGCCACCCTCGCTGCCATCATTGCTTCGCAAGCCCTGCTGTCTGGCTCCTTTACCTTGGTTTCTGAAGCCATCAAGTTGAAACTATTGCCGCGGATGCAAATCATCTATCCGGGGGCTTCTATCGGGCAAATGTACATTCCTGCCTTGAACACCTTGCTGTGGATCGCCTGTTCTGGCGTGGTCTTGTTCTTCCAGACCTCTACTCGGATGGAAGCTGCTTATGGATTGGCCATTACGGTAACGATGTTGATGACCACTATTTTGCTGTATTTCTACTTGCATCAAAACAAGAAGACCCGTTTCTTGGCACCGTTCATCACGCTCTTTTTTGCAGCGATCGAGGGGATTTTCTTTATCTCCAGTGCGACCAAATTTTTCCATGGCGGTTACGTTGCCATCTTATTAGCCAGCGTGATCATCGGCGTGATGCTGATTTGGGAATGGGGCAATCGTATTCAAGAAAATGCTGCCGAAGAAGTTGCACTTTCTACCTACATCCCTCAATTGAAACAGTTGCGGGAAGATGATTCTTTGCCGTTATCTCAGACGAACGTCGTCTTCATGGTTCCTAAGCTGCAAGACGATCAGATCGGTCAGCAGTTCATCTATTCCATTTTAGACAAACGGCCAAAACGTGCCAAAGTGTATTGGTTCGTCAATGTGGAAGTCACCGATGAACCCTATACGAAAAAATATGAAGTTTCGATGGCAGATACCGATTTTATCGTTAAACTAAAGCTTTATCTCGGCTTTCGGGTGCCGCAAGAAGTCAATCTCTACATTCGTCAAATCATTCAAGAATTAATGAAAGATGGTCGCTTGCCGCTGCAGCCGCAACGCTACTCCTTAACGCCTGGACGCAATGTGGGCGATTTCCAATTCGTGATGATCGAAGAAGAGCTGTCGAATGCAACTGCATTAAGCAAATGGCAGAAGCAAGTCATGCAGACGAAGCTTTTTATCAAACGCCATACCATTTCACCTGAACGCTGGTTCGGCTTAGAATACAGCGATGTGGTTCATGAGACCGTTCCATTAGTCATCGGTCAGATGAAAGAAAGCTCTCTGACAGAATTACGCATCGAGGAACGCTAAGAAACCGCCAGTACTGGTTGAACTTTCTGATACTTTCAGGTACACTGAAAAGACAAAGACACAAAGGAGGGGAAACTACCATGATGCGCATGACTAAAATAACAAGTAATGAAAATTACCAACGATACCATATCGCATTTAGCCATGCAATTGGTTTTACAGTTGCTGTTGACGGGACGAGTCTGTCCAAAACAGTTACATTTACGTAAAATCAATGGCCATCTCAAGGTATTTTTCTCAAGAAAATCTGAGTTTAAATAACAATGGCCATGGGTATCCATGGCCTTTTTGAGTGGTCTCAAGGAGAGAGATCATGATTATACAAGCAATTGCTATTAAAAAAACCATCGGCGGGAATCCGTTATTTGAGGAGTTATCCTGCCAAATCGAAGCTGGGGAAAAAATTGCCCTAGTCGGCATCAACGGAACGGGCAAATCAACCTTTTTACAAATCTTGACTGGCAGTGAAGGCGTCGATAGCGGCGTTATCAGCCGCCAAAAAGGCTTGAGGATCGGGACGGTCGAGCAAGAGCTGACAGTTTCTGAAGCAACCGTTACCCACTACCTGCTCCATTCTGCTGCTACCATTCAAGAACTCAAGCAGCAAATGAGCCATTACGAAGCCTTGATGGCAGAACCCGATACTGATTTAGAGAAGTGTCTGATCCGTTATGGCGAGCTGCAGCAGCGCTTTGAAGAGCTGGGCGGCTATGGATTGGAAGACCGAATTTCTGCGATCTTACAAGGCTTAGGAATTCCCCATCGACAGAACGCACGCTTAACAGAGCTTAGCGGCGGTGAACGGGTCAAAGTCGCTTTAGCCAAAGTGTTAGTTGCCGATGCTGACCTGCTGTTACTGGATGAACCAACCAATCACTTGGATCTTTCCAGTATTCGCTGGTTGGAAAATTACTTACAGAATACGAAAAAAGCGGTTCTAGTCGTTTCGCACGATCGGCACTTTCTCGATCAAGTCACCACCAAGACCTGGGAACTGGAAGAAGGCGCCTTGGTTGAGTATCCTGGAAATTACAGCCGATTTCGTGTCTTGAAAGAAGCTCGCTTGGCGGAGCTGACCAAAAATTACGAACTGCAGCAAAAAGAAGTCCAGCGGCTAAAAGTCATGATTCGTCGGTTTCGTCAGTGGGGCCATGAAGGAGACAATGAATCCTTCTTCAAAAAAGCCAAAGAATTGGAACGCCGCCTAGCGAAACTTACGCTGGTCAAACCGCCAGCGCCCCCGAAAAATCGGCTGCAAGGCTTGGCAAATGGCGGAAAATCAGGCAAAGAGGTGTTCATCGTTCGCGACTTGCACCAGCAATATGCCGATCAGCTCCTATTCAAAGACAGTAGTTTTGCAATCTACCGTGGGGAGCATCTAGCCATCATTGGCGACAATGGTACTGGAAAATCAACCTTACTCAAATTACTTCTCGGTGAGGAGCTTCCTAGCGGCGGCACTATCAAGCGCGGCAGCAGCTTACAAATCGGCTATTTGCCCCAACAGCTGCAGTTTGCCGATCCTGAGAGTCGCTTGTTGGCCTACGTACAGACGTTGACAGGAAACGAAGAGGCTGCTCGTCGGCAATTGGCCAAAAGTGGGTTTTATCAAAGTGATGTGGCCAAACGAATCAAAGATTTATCTGGTGGTGAAAAAATCCGTTTGGCGTTACTGAAACTCTTTTTAGAAAAAATCAACGTCCTGATTTTGGATGAACCAACCAATCATCTCGACAGCTATGCCCGAGAAGAAATTGAAGAAATGCTGCAAGATTATCAAGGGACCCTGTTGGCGGTCAGCCATGACCGCTACTTTTTACAGCAGCACTTCCAAGAAGCCCTGGTCATTGCACAGCAGCAGATCACGCGCCAGCCATTGAGCCCCTTGATTGATTAAGAGATTGATTCGCAACAAAAAAACTTGATTTTCCTACCGTATGCATGGGTTGTTCAATCCATGCATAGGCGGAAAATCAAGTTTTTATTTTTTGATCAATGAATGTTGCCGATCAAGTTGCGGATCGGTTTTCTAGCTAAATACAAGATGATACCGACAACAACGGCTACTCCGCCGACGATGCCATAGTACATCCCTTCTGTTTGCGGTGTGTAGAACCGAGCGATTTGCGCATTGATGGCTTGTGAAGAAGCGTCTGCTAACAACCAAATCGCCAAGGTTTGTGCTTCGAAGGCTTTCGGCGCTAGTTTGGTCGTCACCGACAGGCCCACCGGTGAAAGACACATTTCCCCTGCAATCATAATGAAGAAGCTCAATACCAACCATAATGGGCTGACCCGTTCTTCTACTCCAAACAAGAGGCTTGGCAGCATTAGCAATAGAAAGGACAAACCGGCTAAGACTAAACCGATGGCAAACTTCACTTCTGTCCGTGGCTGACGAGAGCCTAGTTTGGTCCACAACCAGACAAAGACAGGTGTCAATAAGACGACAAAAAGTGGATTTAAGGTTTGATACAAACTTGCTGGAATATTGATGCCGAATAACGTTGATTGCGTACGGTCAGCGGCAAACAATGCCAAGATCGATGAGCCTTGTTCTTCCAATGACCAAAAGACGATCGCTGACAAAAACAGCGGAATGTAGGCCAACACTTTTTTCTTTTCATCTGGTGTGACATCTTTCGAACGGAGCATTTTGGTAAAGTAGTAGATCGGTAAGAAAATACCTAGAACACTGATAAAGTTGATGAAGAAATCCACCGTCAGATGGCCAGTTGCAGCTGCTGCGCCAAACAACACTGCCAATGCGAGAAGAACCAGAACGACTGCTCGGAAGAAGGTTTTCTTTTCGGCTGCCGATAAGGGATTCGTTGGCGCGATCGCTACACTTTTCAACGTGGTTTTTCCTTGCACATAATACTGCACCAAACCGATGAACATCCCGATAGCAGCAATCGAAAAGCCTAAGTGGTAGTTGACCTCTTGTCCTAAGATCCCGACGATGATCGGTGCTAACAAGCCGCCAATATTGATCCCCATGTAGAAAATCGAGAAACCAGCATCCCGACGGATATCGTCTTTGCTGTATAAATGCCCCACCATACCCGACACGTTGGATTTCAAGAGTCCGGTTCCGATGACGATCAGCATCATGGACACAAACAACGCTGGAATCCCTAAAGGTGTTGCCAAAACGATGTGTCCTAACATGATCAAGATCCCACCATAAAAGACGGATTTATTTGATCCTAACAGACGGTCCGAGATCCAGCCGCCAACAATACTTGACATATACACTAAGGAACCGTAAATCGACATGATCGCCACAGCCGTTCCTTTTGGCAACCCTAAGCCGCCGTTGGCAACTGCATCGTACATGAAGTACACCAAAATCGCCCGCATACCATAATAACTGAATCGTTCCCACATTTCCGTGAAGAATAAAGTCGACAGCCCTCGCGGCTGACCTAAGAATGTTTTTTCTTTTTCCATATGTAATGGCCCCTTATAAAAATTAATGAAAATAAAATAGCGGAATTTTTCTGAAAATTCACAAATGCCAGTTTATTCCCATTTGGCAACTTTTACAAGGGTATTTCCCTGAGAACACCTTGTAAAAAAGGAGGGAAATTTAAATTCAAATGAAAGCAAAATGAGAAGCCCTCCACCTAGGTGCAGTATGAGCCAATTTTTATATGTATAATTATTAAATTATCTGTTTAAAAAATTAGAAAATGGTCTTCACCAATTTTTCTCTCTAGCCCCATTTTGCGGACTTTCCTACAAAAAAACACATGCAAGCATTTCCCTTGCATGTGTTTCAGCTTCTATTCTAAGGAAGGTTTTCGCTTAGCCGCGTAAACGTTCCACATCGCGAGCGATCATTAATTCTTCATCTGTTGGGATCAAAAGTACTTTGACTTTTGACTCTTCAGTTGAGATCACTAATTCTTCGCCGCGTTTTGCATTTTGATCGGCATCTAATTCGCAACCAAACCAAGTCATGCCTTTGATAACTTCGCTGCGGACGTGGGCATCATTTTCACCGATACCGGCAGTAAAGACGATCGCATCAACACCGTTCATGGTTGTGACATAGCCACCGATGTATTTACGGATGCGGTCAGTAAAGACGTCATAAGCAACTTTGACTTCTTCTTTGTCATAGTTTGCTTCTAGATCGCGCATGTCGCTGGAAATACCAGTTAAACCTAATAAACCAGATTTTTTGTTTAAAACATCCACCATTTCATCGATATTCAAATCTAATTTTTCCATTAAGTAAGGCAAAACAGCAGGATCGATGTCACCTGAACGTGTGCCCATCGTTACACCAGCTAATGGCGTGAAGCCCATTGATGTATCTACTGATTTTCCGCCGTCAACCGCAGTGATCGACGCACCGTTCCCTAGATGGCAAGTGATGATTTTTAATTCTTCGATTGGTTTGCCTAACATTTCTGCTGCACGCTCAGAAACATAACGGTGGCTTGTACCGTGGAAGCCGTATTTACGTACTTTAAATTCGTTATAGTACTCTAATGGCAAGCTGTATAGGTAATTGTGTTTTGGCATCGTTGCATGGAAAGAAGTATCAAAAACAGCGACACTGATGATTTCTGGCAAGATTTTTTTGAAAGCAGTGATCCCCATCAAGTTTGCTGGGTTGTGTAATGGCGCAAATTCAGCCAATGCTTGGATGCGTTCCATCACTTCGTCTGTGATCACAACTGAATCAGGGAAATCTTCTCCGCCGTGAACGACGCGGTGACCGACGCCAGTGATTTCATCATAGGCACCTAAAATGTTTAATTCGATCAGTTGATCCAATAACATTTTTACAGCTACTTCGTGATCGTTGATGTCGATGATTTGTTCGAATTTTTGATCTTCCCCATATTTGATGGTAAAGATAGAATCTTTCAAACCGATTCGTTCAACGATTCCTTTAGCGACAACTGTTTCCTCTGGCATTTGATATAATTGCCATTTTAAACTTGAACTTCCAGCATTGATTGCGATTGTTTTTGACATGATGATCTCCTTATCCGAATTATATTACAGATTTGCTGCTTTCCAAGCCGCAAATTGTTCAAAAAGTTTTGTGATGTTCTTTGGTTCTTTCAGTGAGGCTAGCTTGACCAGCAAGACTTCGTCTGCTTGTTTGCTTGTCCCTCCATGGTTTTGTAAAAGCAAAATACTTTTACGTGAATGTTCATTTTTAAAGAGTTCTTCAGGAAGCTGAATCATTCCTTGCAAATAAACCTTTTCTTTCAGCCATTTTTTCAAAAATTCACTCTGTTCCGTTTCCAAGAAGTTGCTTGGTACTAAGAACAAACCGTAACCGCCAGCTTTGACATAGTTCATCGCTTGTTCCATCAACAAATGATGGGCGTAACTGTGCCCTTCTGGAGCCGCCGTAATGAAGCTGCGGGCTTTGTCATCTTGTGGGTAATAGCCCACCGGTAGATCGCTGATCGCCAGATCCATCGGTTCGATCAAAAGCTCTTGCAAGCCATCTTGATGGAACAAATGCAAGGGCGCTTTGGTCCATTCGCCAGTCGCAGCTGCGATCGCCAACAAGGTTTCGTCAATATCCACACCGGTTCCTTCTACTGGACGCTTCGCTAATTGCAGATTCAGCAAGACTGTCAATAAGAGATTCCCCATGCCTACCGATAAATCAAGAAGTTTCACTGGTTGGTCGGCACTACTCAACTGCTCGATCAAATAGACGAATAAAAACCCAAGACTATCTGGTGTCAGTTGGTGATTGGCCTGCAGGCGTTCCGTTTGGCTGCCTTTCAACAAAACCAACTGCGCAAGCTTGCGTTTTTCTTCTGCCGATAGTTCCATTGCTCGAATTTCTTGATAGATGGTTTCTAAACGAGCAGCAGTTGCTTCATCTGGTACCCCATCGATCACGCGAACTTGGTATTGATCAACAAAATTTTCGATCGTCTCTACGTAAGCATCAAAAAAAGACGTTTCCAATGCGTTTTGAAGCAGTTGGATCGCTTCAACGGTCAAATGAAAAGACGTTTCCATTTTTTCTGCGGACATCTTGCACCTCTTTTCAAAACTATAACAACATATATACCTGTTTAATTTTAGCCGATTCATCCAAAATAATCAATCGCTTTCGTTTAGAATAATTTGTGAAGCTGTAAACATTCTTTTTCTATTTCTGTATGAAAAAGGATGGTCGAAACAACCATCCTTTTCCTGTACTATTCTTCTTGGTCATCTGTGTCTATTTCAGGCTCTTCTTCAGGTAACAAAAAGGTAAATGTAAAGCGGCGGCTTTTGACATGGCACTCGATCTGTAAGAGTTGTCCTTGCCGTTCATAGGTCAACTTTCCTACATTATAAAGTCGTGACCCTTGATCTGCCAATTCGTTTTGCAAGAATTCCGCATGAAACAGTTCGCTCATGATGCGGGCTTCATAGGTTTCAATGGTTTTTGTATAAAAAAGGGCTGTTGTGCGGCTGTTTTCTAACACTAGCAATAACATCAAGCTCAACAGCTGCACAAACAACAATGCTGTGAGTAAAATACCGCCTTTATGCCGCCTCTTGTGTGTGAATTTTCCATTGTCCAATTTTCTGCTCTCCATTCTCAAAGGAAACGGTAAAGCGGATCGCTGCGCCAATTTTCTCAAAAGACACATCCGTTACTTCTGTCAATAGTGGTTGATACCCATTGTTGTCCCGCTTTCGCAGCACGCGATTGATGCGATCGATGGTGACCGAATTGTTTTGACTGCTTCGCAAATACAGTGTGGTCTCACTGACCGATAGATAGGTACAGGTACTTAATTCCCGTTCCAGCTGAAACAAAAACACATGCCATTCTTGATCTTTGCGAGCCATGATCTGCTGATTGACGGGTGCGAGGTGCTTAACGATCCCGCTGATCAGCAATAAGCAGATCGCCAATACCCATAAAGACAACAGACACTCCAACAAAGTAAAGCCTTTACTCTTCATACACGATCTCCCAGAGCTGCTCGCAACTTTGGATGCGTGCTTGTTGATGCTGCGCTGCTTGCCAAAAGCGAACTTGATAGACTGCCTGACGCTGCGTCGTGTAGGTAATGGTTGACGCATCAAAGGAGTGGTTCTGGACTTCTTCATACAGCACCCGCAGCATTTGGGCTTTTTCTTGCAATGCCGCACTTTGCGTCAGTGAAGCGGTCTGCATTGCTAAAAACAGTAACACACAAGTTGCCAAGACCCCAAAGCCAATCAGGCTTTCTGCTAAGATGAACCCACTATTCAACGATTTTTTCATAACGGCCACTCCCAAATAAAAACTTATAGCTGATGGTTTGCTTTTTCTCCTGCCAATAGAAAATGATCCTTCGCAGACTGCTGTTGTTGCCGGATTGACTACTAAAAAGAATATCGGGAAACGCCTGCATCGCTAGTTGAGGAGGAACGTCGATCTTGGTGACTGGCTCAGTTGCAGCGCCGTAAAATGAAACAGTTGGTGTTGGCTCTGCTTGATAGATTGCTCGGGTTTGTGTGTTATCGATGATGGCCGATTGCTGCAAGGTATAGAGTCCTTTTTCTAAGCGAGCACAAAAGCCGAAAACTTCCGCAGAGCGTTGATAGTACTCGATAGCCACGACGGGGAAAAAGAGAAAGAGACTACTGACCAAGAGTACCAAGAGACTTTCCATCAAGGTAAACCCAGAAAATCCCCTAGTGCCATTGTTCTCACTTTCCCTGCTCATAAATCGCATATTGTTCCTCAGATACATACCCTTCTGCAATCAATTCTTCTTTCGAAGGCACCCGATCTTCATTTAGACGAAAGAGTTCGATCTGGGTTTCCACTACTTTCACGATCGCCGCATTTCCTTTCTCATCAATGATTCCTCTTTGATTGGCAAGATTTGGGACAAACAACAAAACCAAAATACTGATCACTAATAAAACGACTAGCATTTCAACCAATGTAAAGCCTTTTTTGACACGCCAAATCCCCTGCTTGCGAGGAGATGCTACTTTCTTTTCTATCATTCGATCACTCCTTGGATATTTCCATAGATTGGTAAAAACATAGCGGCATAGATCCCAACGATCATTAAAGCAACCAACAAAAAAATCAGAGGCTGGACCCAGTGAATGGCTTTTTCGATTCGTTGAAACAAGCGTTCCATCAATAATTGACTGTATAAAAAAAGCTCTTCTCCTAACTTTCCTCGTACTTCTCCTTGAAAGACGATCAAAGAAAATTCGGGTGTGAGAAACGAGAAATGACGAAGTTTTTCTGGGAGTTCGCCCCCAAGTGTCAAGGTCACTCGCAGTTCTCGTGCTAATTCTTGGATCAAGGTAGCTTTATTGGTGTGCTCCATACACTCAATGATCTGTTGGATATCTAACCCTTGCTGAAACAACTTGCCCCATTCCAATGCGAAAAAACTCGTGTGATAACTCGTGTAAAATGCTCCGAACAATGGCAGGTGGCTGAAAAACACAGCTTTTTGCAAGGCAGTGCGGCGGGCAAACACCCAGCGGCTGATCACAAAAAGCAGCACACTTAACAACAAGAAGAGGATAAGTACTGCTGGTGCCCAAGTGATGGCGCGAATGCCCCAATGACCTTCGTCGATCATGCCAGAGGCTAGCAATTGGGGCAATAAAAAGCGGTGCATCCCAAAAAGCGCAGCTATTAAAAAGACCAGTAACAAAAGCGGATAGGCAGCTACTTTGTACAGCAGCTGTTTTTGCTTGTTGACCAATTTATGGTAGTCGACCATCCGCCGCAAGGTCGCCGTGAGATCCCCATGACTTTCTGCTAAATGAAGCTGACTTTTTTCAGTAGCCGATAACGACAACGGCGCTACCGCTGCTGCAAAGCTTTGCCCTTGGGCGAGATGGACAATTAGCTGTTCGATCACAGGTTCAGAAAACTGGCGGCTGCGCAGCAGCACTTGGAGGCTTTCTTGTAGGGAAAAGCCACTCTCCAATAACACCGTGAAGGTGACTAAGAGGGCTTCAGTTGCACGGCGTGGTAGCTGGAGCTTCTTTTTCATAAACTTCATCGCTGATCCACCCACTTTCTTTCACTTGTTTTAATACGTGCTGCCACTGTTTTTCCACTTGCCCCTCATAAAAGTGATATGCCAGCAATCCATGAGGTTCATTCGCTTCATTTGGCAACAATCGCTGATAAATGATCCCTTGCAGCGCATGTGCCAGACGATCGTCTGTCCCGAGCAATTCCAGCAGCCGCGTCTTGGTTTCTGCTACACCTCGGGCATGGATCGTGGCAAATACTCGGTGACCTGTCAGAGCGGCTCGTACAGCGGCTTGCGCCGTTTCTTTGTTACGAATCTCGCCGATCAAAAGCAGGTCTGGACGATGCCGCAAGGACAAGCGAATCAATTCATCATAGTCTTGTTCGATCTTCAAATTGGTTTGCAGCTGTAAAAAGCGCGGCTCCTCGATCTCCACAGGATCTTCGATGGTAATGATTTGCCCCTTGGTTGCCCGAGCTAATTGATACATGAGGGTCGATTTCCCTGAGCCAGTGGGACCAGAAAACAAATACAGCCCTCTTTGTTTGGTTGCCTGTTGGATCTGCTGGACGTCTTCTGCAAAAAAATAGCGCAGGTGCTCCTGAGTCAAAGGATAAAGAAACCGCATCACGAGACTTTCACGCCCTTGGTAATCACCGACTGCGGAGATGCGCAGCCGCTGCAGCTGATCGCCTAACGGATAACTGACTGCTCCTAACTGAGCTTTGCGTCGTTCTCCCACCTCCATTCCTCCTAAAAATTTGAAGCGAGTGATCAGCTGCTGGGCTTCTTCGTTGGTCAGTACTTGATAGGTCTTTCTGAGATAGCTTTTACTGAAAATCACCTCCATCTGTGTACCGCTCGGCAAAATGGCCAGATCCTGCATGCGTTCTTGTCTGCCATAGTGAATCAACTCATCTGAGAATGCTTGAATATCCACGACTTATCCCTCCTAAAAAGAAATACGCAAGCCTTTTGAGAATAGAAAAAAAAGACGAAGCAAATTTGCTTCGTCTTTCGTCACTTCTTTATTCCTGCGGGTCTTTTGCCACAAATTGGGCTTCCACCCGATAGATTCGCTGCCCGCGGCTTGAGAATTTTTCTTCATATTCCGTCATGATATTGTTCTCAAAGGTACTGTTATGCAGGTCCAACCAAACTTGTTTGATGATCATGCCATATTGAGAAAAGCTCGCTAAGGAATACTCAAACAATCCTTGGTTGTCCGTTTTGAAATGGATTTCGCCATTAGGTCGTAAAATTTGCTCGTCCACCGCTAAAAAGGCTTTAGAAGTCAAACGGCGCTTCTCATGCTTCTTCTTAGGCCATGGATCAGAAAAATTCAAATAGATCTGGTCTACTTCATTGTCTTCAAAATAGTTGGTCAAAGCCGAACCATCCACATGCAGCAGCTGCAAGTTTGGGATCTCCTGCTCGATCATTTTATCCAATGCGATCGAAACGACACTGATCTGCATCTCTACCCCAATATAATTGATTTCGGGATGAGCTTTCGCCATTTCCGTAATAAATTGACCTTTTCCCATGCCGATCTCGATGTGTAGCGGATGATCATTGCCAAAGCGTTCATGCCAACGCCCTTTCCATTCGGTAGGCTCTGCAACGACGTATTGTGGATGAGCTTCAATCAGCTCTTTTGCACCTGCACGTTTTCTTACTCTCATGTTTCTTCCTTTCCGAAAAAACAAGATGGAACCAAATTGCCTCGCTCCATCTTCTCTTCATTCACTATAAATTCGTTTTAATTGTAAAATCTCTGCATTCATGGCTTTGTAATCGCCCCGCAGATAATATTTTTTGACCTCTTGCAGCATACTCAACAATGCATACCAATAATTTTTTTCGATCACTTCGCTGCTGCTATGGATACCGTAGCGCACCAGCCAATGGGACCAGCTGGATAGCGGCACATAGTGACCTAAAATAGTCCCGATATCGATTGCTGGATCTGCAAACATCACGGAATCCCAATCGACTAAATACAAATAGTTTTGACAAACCAGCCAATTTCGATAGTTGACATCGCCATGGACGACCGCGGCTTTTTGCTCGTCAAAAGCTGGAATATTGGCTTTTAAATACTCGGTGACCAAATGAATAAAACGGTTTTGAGCCACCGCAGAAGGCAGCTGATCTTGATAATCCATCAGCATTTGTTCAGGCGATCTGACTTGTCCGCCGATTTTGCTTAACATCTGTGCCAGCGTTTTTGAATGATGCAAGTGATACAACACATCAATGACGTCATTTCTTTGGCCGATCTCATCGGGATCTAAGACCCGTCCATCCAGCCATTCTTGTGCGGAGAGCGTATCCCCATTTCCCGTCCGTTTCGTCCAGACGAGTTTGGGTGCAATGCCCTCTTTAGAGAGTGCCGCAAGCATCGGGGTCGTATTTCGTTTGATAAAGACTTTGTCGTTGTCCTTGAGCCCGATATAGGCTTTCCCGGTGTCGCCTTTGATCGGCCGCATACGCCAATCTTGATCCAAGCGAATATCCATCCTAGCTTCTCTCCTTATTTCGCAGTACCTCTTATTCTAGCTTCCTAAAGGGTCGCCGTCAAGCGCATATGCGTTCGCTTTTTGTAAGAGAGGTTTCCTGAGGATCAGGCGTGCATTTTCTTTAATCGCCCTGGCAAGTAGATGCCTAAAAAAAGACCCGCAAAGAGGAAGAAGCCCACAAAAGCGATGCCCCCTTGCCAAACAACGGACAAGCGCAAGCAACAGATCACGCCGAAAAAAACAGTCGTCACAAGCAAAAGTGACCCGATAATTTTTTTGATTGCTGCGGCTTTTTGTTTTTCTGGCACGGGATACAAATGGGTCAAAACCATGTATTGAAATTCATTGATCAAAGGGATCAGTTGGAAACCGATCAGATAAAGAAACAAGCAGCCGATCAGCAGACTGATCCAAAGCTCATCGACAAAGAATAAGACGAAGCCACCAATCAAGGATAAACGGACATAAAGACCGCCGTATTGCCCACCACGAATCACTCGGCGCAAGTAAAGATAAAGATACGTATTGCTTTGGGCTGGTTTGATCTTTGCCAGCAACCAGTCGAGGTATTTGCGTCGTTTGGCTTCCGTCGTGATTTGGGGAACATCTGTAAACAAGTTGATAAACCGATAGATCCGTAATAAGCGCGATTGCTCGGCTTGGATCATATAGTCCCAATCCAAGAGCTGACGATTAGATTTCACGCCAAAGAGGAACCAGATTGCTTGGAGGATGCTGATCACCAACCCTAGCCAAGGTGCTACATAAATACTGGCAAGTGTGGCAGCTAACGCACTGGCGAACCAGATTCCTCGCTGCTGTTTGACTTGCTGCTGTGTTTCTTGATACAACCGAATCCGCTGCAGTGAAAGATCCCCCAGTTTTAACAGCCACATCATTCCTAAAAAGAAGGGAAAGGAAGCAAATGTACTGTTTGCGGTGACCACGACTAAAGGCATCGTTGCTCCTACGGCTAAAAATAAGACCCCAAAGGGCAGCCAGAGGGAATAACGCAGGGCTTGACTGAGGTAACTTCTCATTTGCCCTTCTTTGGCTAACAGAAAAATCAAATCTGCCGATTTCGTCAGTGTCGCTAAGCGTCCCAGCGGTAAAACGAAGAGCCAAACAGCGACCACGATGATGCCGCCTAATGGAAACGGCCGCGGCAATGTTTTTAGCAATTCTGAATAATACAGCCCCAGACCTCCCACTAAGAAGGTGCTGATCAAAGCAAAATGATCATTGAAGACATAGCGCAAATAGCGTGTCATCTGTTTTTGATGCCGCTGTAAGCGTTGCGAGAAAAACTGCTTCATGCTTGACTCTCCTTTGTCAGTGCGAGGTACAGATCATCAAGGGAGGCTTCTGGTGCTTGAAATTGGCTTCTTAGCTGCGCCAATGTCCCTTGTGCGCGGATCTCACCGTTATGCAGTAGGATGAATTTGTCACAATACTTCTCTGCGGTTGCTAAAATATGGGTGGACATCAAAATTGATGCCCCGGTTTGTTTCATCTCATTCATCAGTTCCAATAACGCATTGATCGCTAAAGGATCTAATCCTAGAAAAGGTTCATCAATGATGTAGACGCTTGGCTCAATCAAAAAGGCACACAGCACCATGACTTTTTGTTTCATTCCTTTTGAGAAGTTTGCTGGGAACCAATCGAGTTTGTTTTCTAAGCGAAAGGTTTTTAACAAACGCTCCGCTCGCTTCATGGCTTCTTCTTGCGGAAGGTCATAGGCCATCGCTGTCACTTCAATGTGCTCTCTTAAGGTCAATTCTTCATATAAAGATGGGGTTTCGGGAATATACCCGATTTGTTTGCGGTATTGCTCTGGGTTTTCCTTTAAGGTCAAGCCGTCGATCGTGATCGTCCCGCTGTGAGGTTGCAGTAACCCGATGATTTCTTTGATCGTCGTACTCTTCCCCGCCCCATTCAAGCCAATCAGACCAACGAGCTCACCATCGCCGATCGTAAAATCAATATTTTTTAAGACTGGCAGCTGGTTATAACCGCCTGTCACATTCGCTACTTGTAAAGTCATTCTTTTCCTCCGATTCGCCTAATTACGGCTTTCTGTCAACGTAGGCTCTTTTTTTCAATCCGCTAGCAAAATCGTTGCTTATTTTTCTTTATTCGTGACTTGTAAGATAAATTCGTTTTCTCCCACTGTAATGGTTTCTTGCGGCAATTCTTGGCTGCCAAAGCGTTCTTGCCACAGTTGTGCATCACTCGCTGGAAAAATGACCATTTGGATCGCACCGGCGGCAAGACGGGTGGTAAAGGCTTGAACAGCAGCAGGTTCAGCATAGGAAACCAGACTGATCCTCAACTCTTCTTTTTGATACCCTTGGTCGATCGCCCAGGTCTCAATGGCTGTCTCCAATTCACTTTGCACCGTAGGGTCCATCGCTGTTTCAGTGACGATGGCGGCATTGACTACTTCTTCTTTTGGGCGCGTTAGCGAATAGGTGATCGAACCTGCGAACACCACAAAAAGCGTGATCGCAATCAACCATTCTTTATAGGCATAAGCCAAGTAGCGGAGCTTCGCTGAAGTCGTTGTTTTTTTCTGTAAGGTTTCTTTGATGATCGGTTTCATAGGTTCCTTCTTTCCAATTGATTTCTGATATTAAGTCTAGGGTTGTTGGAATCTAAATGCAAGCGTTTCTCGCTCGCTTTTCGCATTTCTTTAAAAAAGCGCCTTTGTTGAAGGAACAGTTGCCTTGTTCCGACTTTTTCAAAGAGGAAACCAGACGAAAAAAAGCAAAATATGGTAAAGTAGAGGTAATAGATCAAGGAGGTTTTTTTACAATGGAAAATTGTATTTTTTGTAAAATCAACAATCGTGAGATCCCTAGCTACAAAGTCTACGAGGATGAGCAAGTTTATGCCTTTTTAGATATTTCCCAAGTCACCCCTGGTCATACATTGGTGATTCCCAAAACCCATGTGACGGATATTTTTGAGTACGATGAAACGTTGGCAGCAGCGGTTTTTGCCCGCATCCCTAAGATTGCTCGGGCGATCGAAAAAGCATTCCCTGAGATCGAAGGCTTAAATATCATCAACAACAATAAAGAATTGGCGTACCAATCGGTCTTCCATTCCCATGTCCATTTGATTCCTCGTTACAGCAAAGACGATGATTTCAAGATCCATTTTGGCAATCACGCAGACAATTACACGGGGGAAGAACTAGCGGCAATCGCCGAAAAAATTGGAAAGCAGGTGGACTAAATGATCGGCAATTTTCTTAAAGGACTATTATTCGGGTCCATCGCCGGCGGCTTAGGCGGTTTGCTTTTTGCACCGAAGAGCGGCAATGAAACCCGTGAAGAATTGATTCGCTATTTAGATGACACGACAGAAGCGACCTTAGAATTCAATGACAGCGTCAAACAGCTAAAAGATGCCGTAATGGTGACCCGCAAAACGATCGACGAAACGATCCCTGTTGTTACGGAGTCTTTCACGAAAGATTTGGAAGCCTTCAAATTCCAAGCCCAACCGCGCCTTGCTCGGATCAAGACCCAAATGGAGCAATTGAATCAACACATTACGACGATTCAAGCCCAAAGCGCAGCGGATGACAAACAAATCGAAAATTTGTAGTTTTTATGAATTTTGTTTGAAACATCCACTGTTTTCTTCCCAACCATTTCTAGAAGTGGTATAGTAGGTGCAGTGATTATTATGAATCTTTTTAGAATTAGGAGTGCTTAAACGAATGAAGAAAAAATTACTTTTAGTAGCAGTCAGTGCAATGAGTCTTTTTGCATTAGCGGCTTGTGGAAACTCAAGTGAGGAAATCGCAACAATGAAGGGCGGTAAAATCACTGTTCAAGATTTTTATGATAAAGCAAAAACAAGTTCAGAAAACCAACAAGCGTTGCGTCAAATGATCGTCTTAAAAGTCTTTAATGAAAAATACGGCGATGACGTGACTGAAGAAATGATCGACGAACAATTCAACAACGTGGCTGAACAATACGGCGGTAGTGATTCTTTTGAATCAACCTTGACTGCTTCTGGTTATACGGTGAAATCTTACCGTGCAGAATTGAAAGAACAGCTTGCGTTACGTGAAGGCTTAAAAGCCAACATGGATATTACTGATGAAGAAATGAAAACTGCTTGGGATTCTTTCCACCCAGAAGTAGAAGCACAAATCATCAAAGTAGCAAGTGAAGATGATGCCAAAGATGTCTTAGAAGAAGCGAAAAAAGATGATGCTGACTTTGGCGAAATCGCTAAAGAAAAATCAACGGATGCAGCAACAAAAGAAGATGGCGGAACGATCAAATTCGATTCTACGTCAACTGCTGTGCCAAACGAAGTGAAAACAGCCGCTTTTGATTTAAAAGATGGTGAAATCTCTGAAGTGATCTCTGCAACCAACACGTCGACTTATACGACGGAATACTATATCGTGAAAATGGTGAAAAACCAAGACAAAGGCAACGATATGGATAAATACAAAGATGAATTGACTGAAATTGCTCAAAACACGTTGTTGAATGATTCAACCTTTATGGCAGCAACGATCGGTCAAGAATTGCAAGCAGCCAACGTGAAAATGAAAGACTCTGACTTAGCAGATTTGCTTTCTGATTACATCACAGCTGCCGAAACAGAAGATTCAACTGCTGACTCTTCTGCAACGGATGCAACAGACAGCTCTGCAGCAGATTCTTCTGCTACTGAGGCAACCGATGATTCTACTGCAACAAGTGAAAGTGCTACAGATTCTTCTGCTGAATAAACGAAAAAAGAAGTGCCGTCATAGCGGTGCTTCTTTTTTTGTGCCGCTTAGATTTCTATCTACGATTCAACTGCTTTTTCCAGCAGCTAAAAAAACCACGCTAAGCAAGCCTAGCGTGGTTTTTGTTCTTTCTATCATTCACTTTGATCGATCAAGCTGCAACATCACTGCTACACTTCTTTCGGTACATAAAAACTCCGATTGTCCATGCCAAAAATTCGGTCTGTGTATTGACCAGGTTCTGTCAGGCGGATCGAGGTCAGCATCATTTGCATGGAAGCATCCAAATTATCGATCTGATGGAGGATCTCCGCTTCCATTATGCGGGGCCGAACAGGTGACCCATATTCTAACAAGCCATGGTGGGCTAAGACCATATGCCGCAAAACAACGATGTCTTCTTGTTTGTCATCAAATTTCAAAGCAATACAGGCTTGCGTGATTTCTTCATCCACTAAGACCAAATGCCCTACTAGATTCCCCGCTAAGGTATACTCTGTCGTCATGGGACCTGTCAACTCGATCACTTTTCCTAAATCATGTAAAATAATGCCCGCATACAGCAGTGACGCATTTAATTCAGGGTATTCTTTGACGATCGCTTTTCCTAAGCGCAGCATAGTTGTCGTATGATACGCCAATCCACTGGCGAAGGCATGGTGATTGCGCTTCGCAGCTGGAAAATCAAAGAATTCCTTTTTATACTTGTTCAACAAGAAACGGACGATGCGATTCCAGTGAGGATTTGTGATCTCAAACAAGGTTTGACTGATTTCTTCTTCCATCTCTTCTTTTCGCAAGGGCGCTTTTTCCATGTATTGGCTTGGTTCGTGGGGTTCTTCCGGCTTCGCTAAACGCAAATGCATGATTTTGACTTGCGGATTGCCTTGGTAAACTTCTCGTTTCCCATCTAGTAGTACCACTTTCCCGGGTTCAAAACGGGCGATTTCTTCATCTGATGCATCCCAAAACTTTCCATCGATCGTGCCAGATGTATCCTGAAACGTGAAGGCAATAAACTTTTTGCCGTTTTTCGCGATCCGTACATCGGCATTTTTGATCAGTAAGAAAAGTTGAAACGTTTCATCAACAGTTAATTCACGAATTTTTTTCATGGGCTTATTTGGCCGATCAGCCAAATCTTTCACTTCCTTTACTCAGATCCTGGATAGGCTGCTGGTACTTCTGATAATAGCTTACCATTTCTTGGTCAGAAGACAAACAAATTACTTGATAACTTTGTCCAAACTCTTTTAATAGTGCTGCGAAGCGTTCCTTACGAACACTGTCATAATGCAACCAACCATCATCAATAATGATCGGGCACAACGGGTGATTTTTTTGCAGCGCTAGATAACCGAAACGTAACGCCATGATCAACTGATCCTTCGTTCCTGTGGACAAGTCAATGATCGAAAAGGTCTCGCTGGCATTTGCCGCTACTAACAGACCATTTTCCAGAAGAATCTTTTGATAACGTCCGTTTGAAAGCTGTTCAAAATAAGTCGAAGCGGCTGACAATAGCTGCGGCAATTGTTGTTCTGACAATTCAGTCGTGACATCCGTCAAAATTGAAGCCGCCAACTGACGACTGCCCCATGCCACAGCGAGTTCTTCAATGACCGCCTTCAGCTCACTTTCTTCTTGATAAAGCTGATTCAAGGTGCCGTTTTTTTGACTGGCTGCTGCTTCTAGTTCCAAGCGCTGTTTGTGCTCCGTCAACTGCTGCATTTGTGCCTGAAGCTGTGTTTGCTGCTGCTTGATCTGGTCTTTTTGCTGCAGCAATTCTGCTTGTGTGACTGGTTTGGGATAGATCGGTGTTAACATCCCCGCCAATTCTTCTGCTCGCTGCTGCGTGCGCTGCGCTGCTTCCCATTGCTTCAACCAGAGGCTGATTTCTGCAGGGTGATCTAACCCTTGCTGCTGCAAGAGCGCACTGGCTTGGGCAAACAGCTGGTCGCGTTCGTTGCGGGTACGGGTCAATTGTTGGGCCAGTAACGTGCTAGGTTGTTGCAACCGCGAAAGCTTGATCGTTTGCATCTCTTCATGAAACTTCTGCAACATCGCCGCTTTTTCTAACAAGGTTTTGTTTTGCAGCGGCAGCCACTCCGCATACGGGCGGAATTGCTCCTCAAAGGGGGCCAATTCTTCCGTGACCGCTTGCCGTTCTTGATAGGCTTGCTTGCGCTGCTGCGAGTAGGCTTGATAGCTAGCAACATCTTCATCATAGGCGAATAGATACGACTGCCAGTTTTCTACCGGCAAATCACCAAAAAAGGGTGTCAACGCTTGGTGGGCACGGCTGATCTGCTGTTGCTTTTGCTGCTGTTCATTTTCCAGCTGTGCCAACTCTTCGCCCAGTAGATCCAACTGCATGAGGACCGTCTGCCATTCTTGCTTGATGCCTTGCTGCTTGTTTGGTGCTGCTTTCATCAGCGGCAAAATACTGCCGATGATCGCTGCGATCCCCGCACCTAATGCAAGCCAGCGCCAGGGACTTGGCAAAAAGATACCGATCACTGCGCCTAGCCCACCGACGATCCCCAGCGGCCATAGTGGGCGAGAAACGGGCTTGCGTCCAATCAATTGAGGATGCTGCTGTTCTAAGCGGGCCGCGGTGACTTGCAAAGGTTGCGCTTTTTCTTCTAAATGCCTCATGCGCTTTTCGAGCTCTTCTAACTGCACACGTTCTTGCAGTAAACGTGTGGTTTGTTCATGGATCGAAGCCGTTACTAGCGGCGGCGATTCTCTGCTCCACTGGCGCTTTTCAATCAAGCGATTCAACTCTGTGATGGCGACAGTTTCTTGTTGATTGGCTGCTGCTTCACGATCTGCCAAACGCGCCATCGTCACTTGCTGCTGCAGCAAGTGATTGATCTGATGCTCGTGATCAAGGTAAAAGAAATACTTGTCTGATTCTTTTCCTTGCTCCAACTGATCTAATTCGGCTTCTTTTTTGCGAATTTCTTCCGTCAGCTGCTGATACTGCTGATAAAACTGTTTGATGGCTTGGACTTGCTGAGGATCGGCTAGCGTATCTGCTGGTGCCATTTGCTGCCACTCTTCATAAAGGCCCCAGTGACTCAGCTGTTGCTGATTTTCCTGATAAGCGTCATTCAATGCTTGATACTGGTGCCGCAAGTCTTGGATCTGTTCTTGCAGCTGGGCGATCTGTTGATACTGCTGTTGGATGCGGCTTTCTTCGCTTTCTTTTTCCGCAATCGTTTTTTGCAGTTTTTCTAATTGTTTTAACGCTTGGTTCAAAGGCAGCTTTTGCCCTCGTGGCTTGTATTGCTGCTGATTGGTGGTTTCATATTGCGCCACTTGCTGCAGCATTTTTTGACTGCCGCTGATCCCTAGAGAAATCAACGCTTGGTGCAGCTCATTTTCTTCTAGCTTATCGATCTGGGTCAATTGCTCTTGCTGAAAAGTAAAGACATCGAAGAACAATGCTCGATTGAGGGGCTGCAGGTGTTGTGCCAGCCATTGCTCATCGACCGTCTGGCCAGCGACATGGACTTTGGCACGACCACGGTCCACTTGCCGATAGCGTTCCACGATCACTTCGCCGAAGGGTTCCAACGCCAACCATAACTTGCCACCGTAAGCAGCACCGTTTTTGGGGGTATAGTCTTTTTTCTTGGCTGTCTTTTTCGGAAAGCCAAACAAGATGGCGGCAATAAATTGATACAACGTCGATTTTCCGATCTCGTTGTGCCCAAAGAGCAGCTGATTTTGCGGATGAAAGGCAAAGCTTTGTTCATGGTATTTCCCAAAACCGGTAATCTCTGCTTTTAAAATTCTCATGACTGCTCCTCCCATTGAAAGTCGTCTTTCAACAATTGCTTGGCTTGCTGCAAGACTTCTTCTTGAAATGATTCATGGGTGATCCCCCGCTGGATCAGTGGATGCTGCAATAGATCCGACAATCGATCCGCAAACATCTCTGGCGACTCATACATCGCTAAAAACTGCAGCATATAATCTTCTGATACCGCCAATGCGATCTTGTCTTCATTGGCTTGCTCGACTTCAAGGGCATAGATCACTTGCAGCGGCTCTGTTTGTGCCAACCGTTCATTGAGGTAGGTCAGCCATTCATTTTTTTCCGCAGCTGGAAACCAATCTGGCGGCAGCTGCTGCACATCGGTCAACACCAGATGCAGCAAGCGCGAACGAGGACTTTTTAAGCGCTCGATGATCGCTGGCAATACGGCATTCGAGGCAGTCACATCCGCTAAGGAGACCACTTGCTTTTGCCAAGCGATCTCTGCGATCTCCAAGCGCTCGATCGTTGGTCCCTGCGGTGATAAGTCTGCCAAAATCACCCCAGTCGCCTGTTCTTTCTTGGTCTTTCCTTGAGGTGTACCTGGATAGAGAATCGGTGGCTGCTCTGAGAGCGTCTTAGGTACATGGATGTGCCCCAAGCCCCAATAATCATAGCCTTTTTGCTTCATTTCACTGATTGAAAAGGGGGCATACCGTTCACCAGCTTGGTCCCCGTGGTAAAGCCCGATATGGTAATCCACCGCTGCTCTTGCAGGAAATTCTGTTACTTTATTTTCAGTGATCCAAGGATGTTGGTAGCTAAATCCACTGATTGCATAGGTTTCACCGTTTTTCGTTGTTCCTTGAACCGTTTGAACTTCTTCTGATGAAAAGAGAATGACGTTTTCTGGAAAAGCAAACCAATACCGTTGCGGATCATAATAATCATGGTTGCCGAAAATCATATAGACAGGGATCTGTGCTTCCCCTAGTCGTTGCAGTTGGGCAAAAAAGTCATGCTGCACTTTTAGACTCGGCCGTGCTTGATGGAATGTATCCCCAGCCAGCAAAACAAAATCGACCGCTTTTTCTAAGGCAACATCCACCAAATTACGGATGATTTTTTGATTGATGGCAGGGAGTTGGGTCTTCACTTTTTCAGATAACAAATGAACCCCTTCAAATGACCGGTCGATATGCAGGTCTGCACTATGTAAAAATCGCATTTCTTTCTCCCTCCTTAATGCTTCTATCATAACATTTCTCAGGCATTCCGTCAGCAAAATACGAAAATTTGTTCGCCTTTTTCATAAAAAAAACCAAAGAAGCGATTTTGAAACTTCTTTGGAAAAGGCTCTTGCAGTTGCAGCCGATTGCTCTGAAGATTCACTTGCTTCTTTGGTCTTTGTTTGTTGGCGATTACGCTTCGTATAGATCTCTTACAGGACCCATGATGATGCGGTTCAAGTCATTGGCTACTAAGCTGAAGGCTTGCTCTTTTTGCATCAAGTCAGAAACAATGCCGTCTTGTTGAATTTTTTGCGATAATTCTTGGGCTTTTTGCGCTTCTTCTTCTGTCATTTCTTCGCCAGCCATCATTTTTTGTTGCAGGCTTTGTTGCAACTCTTGAAACTCTTTGAATAACGCATACGCTTCTTCATTTGCTTTCAAGCGGTCGAAAGAACCTTTCAAATCTTGAAACTGTTCTGACTCGCGTAATTCACGTTCTAATTGGTTTGCTGTATCATAAATATTTGCCATTTTGACGCCTCCTCTTTTTTTCTAGTATACCATTCTTCTCAGGTTCTAGACTAGCAGTTGCCTAATTCCTTTAATTTCCGCTGATGGAATTCCACAAGCCGCCAAACAGTTCTTTCGTTCCTTCTTTGATCTTGCTGCCGAATTCCTTCATACCTTCTTTGGCGCTTTCGGCAAAGTCATCGATGGTTTTCTGCCAATCATTGCCATTTTGTGACGTACTGCTCTCAGGATCTGGTACTTCATCGGCTGCCATCAATTTTCCACCTGTCCAATAAGCGTCTGCAACTTGGAATTGGGTGCCTTGACTATAAGGCAGTAAGCTTTCGGCCTCTGCTTTGAATATTTTCCCAACGACTTGTCCGCTAGTTCCCGTTAAGTAATGATCTTCACTCACATGTTCAAATCCTAGCCAGGTTGAAAGAACCATATCAGGGGTATAGCCGACGATCCATTGGTCATTGACCTTAGAAGCATCAAAGTTGGTCTCTGTCGTACCCGTCTTACCGGCGATCGTAAAGCCGTACGGACTGGCACTAACACCCGTCCCGTTAGAAAAGGTGCCCAGCATCATGCTCGTCATTTTATCAGCGGTCTCTTTAGAAATCACCCGTTTGCCTTGCACAGACGTATTGTCAACGATCACGGCACCAGTTGAATCAACGATTTTGGTGATCAAATGCGGTTTGTAGTAATACCCGCCATTTGCGAAAACGCCATACGCTGCTGCCATCGTCATGGGTGATTCCCCTTTTTCCAAACCACCTAATGCTAAGCCATAATATTTGTCGGATTCGGTCAAGGAAAGTCCAAACTCTTGTGCTTTGCTGTACCCACGATCTAAGCCGATCTCATGCAACAGCCAAACTGCTGGCAGATTCAGGCTTTGGGCGAGGGCTTGATACATGACTGCTTCGCCAGCATAGGTCCCATCAAAGTTTTGAGCATCATAAAAATCGAGGGGCTCGTCTTTCAGGATACTATCGGGTTCAAACCCAGCTTCTAGGGCAGGGGCGAAGACGCTGATCGGTTTGATCGTGGAGCCTGGTGAACGTTTCATTTGCGTGGCAAAATTAAAGCCTCTAAAGACGTGCTCGCCACGACGACCCACCACCGCTTGCACCCCACCGGTATTCGGATCAAGTGCGACAGAGCCTGATTGCACCATCGTGCCATCAGCGGCATTTTCAGGGAACAAGGCATCGTTTTTATAGGCAGCTTCCATTTGCGCTTGGTAGTTTTGATCCAGTGCTGTATAGATCTTGTAGCCGCGATTCATGACATCATCGGCGTCCAACCCATAGGATTCGGCTTCATCGATGACCGCATCGAAATAATAAGGATACTTATAGCCAGATTCTGAATTGCCAAATCCATCATACAGTAAATTAGCTAAGGCAACTTGTGATTCTTGGTCAGCAACGGACTGGTCCAACTTGCCGTTATCCACCATCAAACTCAAGACGGTATCGCGACGGTTCGTGGCGTTTTCCAGATTGTCGATCGGGTTATAGATCGAAGGACCTTTGAGCATCCCCACCAACGTCGCAGCTTCTCCCACGCTTAGTTCAGAAGCATTGACACCGAAATATTTTAGCGAGGCATCTTGAATGCCCCAAACCCCGTTACCAAAATAGGAACTGTTCAAATACATTTCCAAAATCTCATCTTTAGAATATTTCTTCTCGATCTCGATCGCTAAGAAAAGCTCCTTGGCTTTTCGACTAAAGGTTTGATCCAAGGACAGATAGGCATTTTTGGCAAGCTGCTGGGTGATGGTACTTCCCCCACCGCCTTCGGCACTGCGGTTGACCAGCATGCGCAGGGCTGCTCGAGCGATCCCCTTGATATCAAACCCGTGGTGATTATAGAAGTTGCGGTCTTCGGTTGAGATCAAGGCGTTGACCACATCACTGGAAATGGCATCAAGAGAAACGTACGTGCCTTTTTGCGAGTACAACTGCCCTGCTTCATCGCCATTGGCATCAAAAATCACCGTCGATTCTTTCAGACCTGACTCTAATTCACTGACTTTCGTATTTTTGGCGATATAAAACAAATACCCGCTCATGATTAAGATAGCAACTAAACTAAGTAAAATAAAAATTTTATTTACGTGGTATTTTTTCCAAACCCGCTTGCGCCATTGATGAAATTGCTGCAAATACGGTTTTAACCAGCGCCAAAAGGTCAGCCAACCGGTCTTTATTTTGTGAAGGATGTGTTTCCAATCCATTACTTCACGCTCCTTTGGTTAAGTGTAGCATAAATGACTTTCTTTGTTATACGGCTCTAGACGTAATTTCATTCGAAAAGAATGCTTTATTATTCTAGCATTGAATGCTCTGTTTTTTATTGTTTTTTTTATAAGAAAAGCTTAAAGATGCTATAATAGTCGGTAGCGAACAGCAAAGAAAGGACGTTTTTATGGAATACACCATGACTTTACCCGAAAATCACCCGCCCATGCCGCTTCGCGATTTGTTGGAACGGGAGTGGCTCGTCCCACGAAAAGTGCGCCATTTTCTGCGCACACGGAAAAATGTAATCGTCAATCAGCAGCCCGCGATGTTTCATCAAGAAGTTCGTGGCGGCGATCAAATCACTTTGATCATTGAAGACAGTGATTACAGCTATCAGCCGATCCAGTTAGGCCAAGCAGACAAAGTCGACGTACTTTTTGAAGATGAGCACTTATTGGTGCTGAACAAGCCTGCGGGGGTCAAGACGCACCCCAATCAGCCATTAGAAGCAGATACCCTATTGAATGATGCAGCTGCTTACCTTGCGCCGAAACAGCAGCAGCCTTATGTGGTCCATCGTCTAGACAAAGAAACCAGCGGTGTCGTTTTATTCGCAAAAAATCCTTTGGTGTTGCCGATCTTGGGTCGAATGTTGGAAAACAAACAGATTTTCCGCCGCTATCAAGCCACAGTTTGGGGCAAACTTACGCAAGATCAAACGATCGCCAAAAAAATCGGTCGTGACCGTCACGATCGTCGCAAGCGGATCATTGACCCCCGCAACGGTCAGTCAGCCGTCACCCATGTAACCATCGCCCACACCCAACAAAAGACGACCGATGTGTATTGTGTGTTAGATACGGGGAGGACCCACCAAATTCGCGTCCACCTTGCCAGTATCGGTCATCCAGTCGTCGGTGACCCGCTTTACCAAAACAAACCAGCGCCGCGTTTGCTGCTGCATGGCTATGAATTGCATCTGGAGCATCCCTTTACCAAAGAACAGTTAGTGATCATCGCTCAACCGGGCTTGTGGTAAACAAAAAAAGCATGACGACTTGAGGACCCCCTCTTGTCAGTCATGCTTTTTGGTTTCAGATGTTTTTTTCAATGTTTCTACTCGGTGCTTCCTTCGGCTTATAGCGGTAAGTAAGCTGCTGGATCAACGAAATCTGACCACAACGTCTTACTCAATCCAAAGTGCAAATGGACGCCAGTCGAGTTTCCAGTCGTCCCCATCGTACCGACTTGCTCGCCAACAGCAACGTTTGCCCCCTTCGAGACACTGACAGCTGTTAAGTGAAAATAATACGAGTAAAAGCCGTCATCATGAGCCAAAATCACGTAATTCCCCGTGCTTGGACCATAACCAGCATCTTCTACCTGACCATCACGAGCGGCGACGATCTTCTCCCCCGCTTGACCTGTAAAGTCGATCCCGTCATGCTGCGTCCCAGAAAAACCAGTTGGGTCAGTTCGAGTACCAAAACCGCTGGAGATCGACACGGCGCCCGTGATTGGCAGTGAAAATTCACTGGCTGCTGCTTTCTCTGCTGCTTCTTTGGCTTTTTGTTTTGCTTCTTCAGCGGCTTTTGCTTCTTTGTCCACTTTTTCTTGCAAGTCTTGTACTTGCGCTTGCGTTTGCTGCAGCTGCTCTTGTTGGCTCTGCAATTCTTCTTTTGCTGTTGCTAGTTGTTCTTTACTATGTACTAATTGGGCTTGCGTCAAGGTTTGGTACGAAGTGATTCGTTGCTGTTGGGCTTCTTTTTCCACCAATTGTTGGTTCACTTCCCGTAAAGCCGCTTGTTGTTCACTAAACTTGCGTAGTTGTTGGATCGTGGCTTGTGGTCCGTCGACTACCGGGCTGCTTGGCGCTTGGCTTTCTTGATGCTGGGCTTTTTGGTCATTCAGAGCAGCGATCTGCGTTTGAACTTCCTGGCTTTCTTGTGCTAATTGGCTTAATTCTTCCTGATAATCCGCTAATTGACTTTCCAGCGCTGTGACTTTCTGTTGGCTAGTGGTGACTTCCTCTTCATACGTTGCAAGTTCTGCAGTCAAAACCGTCAGTTCCTCGGTGCTCTTCGTTTCAGCAGCATAACTGACAGCTGGCTGGAAAAGCGGCAACGTAAGGGCGAGCAATAAAAAAATCTTTTTCTTCAATGAGGCAACTCCTTCTTTTTTTTAGTAGCTTGGCTACTTTAACATGCTTATTCATGAAAAAAAAGAGGGTTTTTCCAACAGTTTAAAGTCTATTGTTGCAAATTTTCATGTAAATTACCTATAAAACGGGCTTTTTTTACAAATATTGCAGCCGAATAACAACTTTTATAAGAATTTCTTTAGCTCGCCAACCGCCTTATCCTCGCTCTTGCAGCTTCGCCAATTCCTCAGACGTTAATTCCCGATACTCGCCTAATGCCAAATCATCTGGCAAGGACAGGCCTCCCATGCGAATCCGTTTCAAATAAACGACTTCTTTTCCTACTGCATGGACCATCCGTTTGACTTGATGAAACTTGCCTTCATGGAGGATCAGTTTGATCTCGCTGCGCATTTCGTCTTCATCGACGTTGAGGATCTGCAGCTCAGCCGGCAAAGTCCACTCGCCGTCTAATTTGATGCCTTTGGCAAAGATTTTTTGATCCTCCGCTGTCATGATTCCCTCAACTTGGGCATAATATTCTTTTTCCACATGCTTTTTAGGCGACAATAATTGATGCGCCAATCCGCCATCGTTCGTAATCAGCAAAAAGCCTTCGGTGTCTTTATCCAACCGTCCTACTGGAAACAAATCTTCGCGAAACGCTTCTTCAGAAAACAAATCTAAGACCGTCTCTTCATAGGAATCGACGGTTGCCGAAATCACGCCGGCGGGTTTATTCAGCAAATAATAAAACTGGCTTTGATAGGCGATGGGGTCCCCCTCAAAACAAACGGTATCTTGTGTTTCTTGTACTTGTGCTTTGTCACTTTTGATGACTTGTCCATTGACGGTCACGAGCCCTTTTTTGATCAACTGTTTCACTTCTTTGCGGGAGCCATAGCCCATATCCGCTAAAAATTTGTCTAAACGCATCGGTCTCTTCCTTTCATATAAAACAGCCGCCAAGGTCTCACAAAGGAGGCTCAGCGGCTGCTTCTAGTTTTATTTGATGTGTAATTTCTGGCGTAAACGAACCATTGATGAGCCGAGTAATTTTTCAGCTAAACGCAATTTCAGCGCAATGTAGATGTATACACTGCCGCCGACTCCTGCTACTAGCAAGCTCAAGATAAAGGCTTGGACTTTTCTTTCAGAGCTCAAGACAAGCCCAAAGAGTTGGCGAGCGATCAACGCTGCGACCACCATAATGATCGTCATCGCGCCAATCAATAATGTCCGTCGCAACGTTAAGTTTACATTGAAATGGCCTTTGCGAATCATTTTGCGAATATTTAACCAGCAGACGATCCCTAAGGCAATCGTGGTAGAAACCAATGGACCGTAGACTTGGAACAAACGAATCGCTGGATACTGCAAGATCACTTTCACCAGTAACCCTACAAAGAAGAAAACAACGGCTTCTTTGTTGTGGTACATCCCTTGCAGCATACTCGAACTAAGCATAAACAAGCCCAAGACCAGACCCGACAGACAAGCAGCGACTAAGACGCTCGCCCCTAACGCATCTGGACGATAAAACAAGGTGTATAGAGGATAAGACAGTACGATCATCCCAAAAGTCGCTGGAAACATTACAAAGGAATACAATTGCAAGTTGTTGCTGATCAATTTGGCTAAGTTCTTTTTGTCTTTTTTGGCGACTGCTTCACTGATCAAAGGCAGTCCCGTTGAAGCCATGGAAGTAGCTAATCCGATAACCACCATCGTCAGCTTATCAGGGTTGCTGCCGAAAATCGCCATTAGTTCTAAGAGCTGATCATTTGAAAATTCGGTAAAACTGCTCATCATTCGAACAAAGGTGTACTGATCCACCAATTTTAAAATCGTGATCCCTGAGCCTACGATAATAAAAGGGATCGCTTCTTTGATGGTCGCTAAAACCAATTCTTTGGTTTGCAGCACCGTTTCTTCTTTGCTCATATCGACTAAAACATCCATCCGCACCCGCTGCTTTTGGAAGTAATAGCCTAATACCAAAATGCTGGCTAAGACACCGATAAAGGCGGCAAAGGTCGATTGCGTCACGGCTGCCGTGTATTCGCCTTCGATGACCCGCATAATGATGAAGGTCGCTAAAAGCATATAACAGACACGAGCGATTTGTTCAACGACTTGCGAGATCGCAAAAGGTTTCATGTCTTGGTTTCCTTGGAAATACCCTCGCATGACACTCATACAAGGAAAAACCAATAAAGCAATACTCAATGAGCGCATCGCAGGAATCAATTCTGCGCCTCCGCCTGAAGCCGTTGCCAACCATGGGGCTGCCAAATACATGATTCCAGCGGTCACCACGCCAAAACCTGCCATCAATTGAAACGCTCTTAAAAAGAGCTTCTGGCTCGTGCGGTATTCTTGGCGAGAATTGTAAAAAGAAATCTGTTTGGCAATTGCTGAAGGGATCCCCGCAGTGGAGATCATTAAAAATAAGGCGTAAACATTATAGCCCATTCCAAACAACGCATTTGCTTTATCCGCATTTGCGCCCATCCAATAATACCAGGGTAAAATGTAAATAGCGCCAAGCAAGCGTGAGCCGATATTTCCCATCGTCATCCAAGCAGATCCTTGAGCCATTTTTTCTTGTGTAGTTAATTCTTTTGACACTGAACGCATGTGTTTATCCATCGCCATTATCTCCAACTTTCTACAAACATATCCCTTCCATTTTAATTCGAAAAAGGGTTGGTCGCAATCTATTTTTGCAACATCTTAAAGTTTCTTCAAAATAAGGAGAAAAAAAAGAAAACTTTTCCCTCCCAAACGGCGGTTTTTAGGAGTTATGCTATAATAAGAGAAATCTTTAGAGGAATGAAGGAGAACAACGATGCAAAAGGAACTCATTACCGTGCCACAGATCCGCAAGCTCTTATTGCAGGAAAACCTATTGAAAGAAATCATCACCCCCACTGATTGGGTTTATACCGTGCCGCAAGAAATGACTGATCTTGCCTTTACCTCATTAAGCTACGACTCGCGAACAGCCGATGCGGCGGCGCTTTTTTTCTGTAAAGGGGCTTCTTTTAAAGAAAGCTACCTGGCTGCCGCCATTGACCAAGGGATTCAGTGCTACATTTCAGAAACGCCCTATGACAACTTTGCAACTTATGGAATCATCGTCACCGACATTCGAGAAACGATGGCAGTGATCGCTCAAGCGTTTTATGGCCATCCTCAAGAACAGCTGGTGACCATCGGCATCACTGGAACAAAAGGCAAAACCAGCTGCGCCTATTTTGCTCGGGCGATTTTAGCAGAATCGACGGGTCAAAAAGTAGCATTCTTTTCATCTGAGGAAAACTCAGTCGACGGAAAAACCTTTAATGAAGCAGTGTTGACGACCCCCGAAACACTGGATCTTTATAAGATGATGGCCGAGGCTGTCGCAAACGGCATGACCCATCTTGTGATGGAGGTTTCTTCCCAAGCCTATAAAACCAAACGGGTCGCCGGTATTACCTTTGATATTGGCGCGTTCTTAAATATTTCGCCTGATCACATTGGACCAGTGGAACATCCAACTTATGACGATTACCTTTACTGCAAACGGGAACTGATCCGCAACAGCAAACAGATGATTTTAAATCGCCAAAGCGATCACTACCACTTGCTGCGAGAAACTTGTGAAGTCCATCAAGTTCCTTATATCACCTACGGACGTTCAGACGCCGATTATGTCGTCCAAGAAGGGACGGATCTAAAAGGCTTTGCGCTGTCAGCTGCTTCTGATGTCTTGCAAGTCTCTGGGGAATATCAACTGGGGATCTTAGGTTCTTTCAACCATGAGAATGCTGCAGCGGCGATTTTAGCTGCCTGCTTAGCGGGTGCCTCTCGTGAGGACGCTCAGAAAGTCCTGCCGACAGTGATCATCCCTGGACGAATGATCGTTTTAGAAAAAGAAAATGGCGCAGTCATGATCGTTGACTATGCCCACAATTACCTTAGCTTCCAATCATTAAGTGAACTTGCCCGCCAATTGCGCCCAGAAGGCCGCCTGCTTTTTGTCACTGGCAGTGCTGGCGGCAAAGCCCAATCTCGCCGAGCAGATATGGGACGAGCGCTAGGAGAATATGCGGACAAAGTCTACCTGACCAGCGATGATCCTGATTTTGAAGAAGCAGCTGCGATCGCAAAAGAAATCGCAGCTGCGATCACCAATCCTGAAGTTGCCATCATTCATGAGATGGATCGGGCTCAAGCCGTCAAATCAGCGATTGCTGAAGCAGACAGTAAGGATATCGTGATTATTGCGGGCAAAGGCGCCGAACAATACTTGAAAGTCGCTGGAAAAAAAGTCCCTTACATCGGTGACTTGACCTTAGCGCAGCAGCAAGCCAAACACCAATAGCAACAAGTTGCCTCAACAAAAAAACTTTCAGATGATTTAACAGATCATCTGAAAGCTTTTTTTCTGCGTGACTAAGGTTGTTCGTCTTCGTAAGTCTCATAGACATAGGGTGCGCCATCATAACGGAATTCTGTTGAAATGGCCGCGTCAAGGTCTTCGGTAAACATTCGTTTGCTGAAAGGAAACAAAAAGACTTGCCCTTCTTTGGCATCTTTGGCTGCTAAACGGTAAAACAGCTCTTCTTCTGTTAATTGTTGATTCAACTGTTCCAAGACATCGGCAGTGACTGCCTCTTCCTCATAGCCAGGTTTGGCAATCCGTGCATAATCTTCAAAAAAAGCCGACTGGCCTTCAAATGATTGATACTCCATGTAAGTCCCCTCTTTCTTTTCTCTTACTTTATTATACGAGAGTCCGTGAGGATCAGCGAATAATATGATCGGTCTACGGGGGAATTTTTACTCTTCTGGTGCTTAAATATGTCAGAAACATTTCAAGTGTATTACGAATCAATTATTTGACAAAATCAGATTGAACACGCATCCAAATTTTGTATAATGATACATAGAGACTATAAAAGGGGCAAATGTAATGAACAACGCAAAGAAAAAAATTTTCGTCGGTACTGGTGCTGCAATTGGTTTTGTCGCAATCGTTGCTATGATGGCTCAGTTCATGATTTCCAATCATCTATTTGGCGGAAGTGATGCTTCATCAGAAATTTTCACTCGCGCTACGTATCCAAACGGCTTTCTACTAGTGATCTTGATTCCATTGGTCGCAACAGCCGCTTTGTTCTATGGGATCATTCGCAAAAAATAACAAAAAAGTGTTGCTGAGAACTACTCAGTAACACTTTTTTTCTTTGTCGTCACCAAAAAGCTGCCTAACAGACCCTCGATCTGCTAGGCAGCTATTTTTTAGCGTTTAGTTTGCAACGATATTGACCAATTTGTTCGGTACGACGATCACTTTACGGATCGTTTTTCCTTGGAGCTGTTCTTGGACAAGTTCGTTTTCTTGCGCCAATTGTTCAAGCACTGCTTTTTCGGCATCCGCTGGCACCATTGCTTTGGCGCGAACTTTGCCGTTGACTTGAAAGACGACTTCGATCTCGTCTTCCACTAGGGCACTTTCGTCATAGGTTGGCCATGGCACATAAGAGATCCCATGGTCATTCCCGAGGATCGACCATAGCTCTTCCCCGATATGCGGTGCGATCGGAGCCAATAGCTGCACAAATCCTTCGACATATTCGTAAGGCAAGGCATCGGCTTTGTACGCTTCATTGACAAAGACCATCAATTGGGAAATCGCCGTATTGAAATGCAGCTGCTCAAAATCTTCCGTCACTTTCTTAACGGTTTGATGGTAAACTTTCGATAATTTGCCATCGTTGAATGTCGTGATGCGGTCACGTATTTTGCCATTTTCATCGACGATCAAGCGCCACACACGATCCAAGAATTTACGACTGCCTTCAAGACCATTCTCATTCCAAGCGATCGATGCATCCAATGGTCCCATAAACATTTCATATAGACGCAAAGTATCCGCACCGTATTGATTGATGACATCATCTGGATTGACGACGTTGCCGCGGGATTTTGACATTTTTTCATTGTTTTCCCCAAGGATCATCCCTTGGTTGAACAATTTTTCAAATGGTTCTTTCGTTGGCACGACACCGATATCATACAAGAATTTATGCCAGAAGCGAGCATAAAGCAAGTGCAAGACAGCGTGCTCTGCGCCACCGATATAAATATCGACTGGCATCCAGCGTTTCAATTTGTCGTAGTCTGCCAAAACAGACTTATTATGAGGATCGATAAAGCGCAAGAAATACCATGAACTTCCAGCCCATTGCGGCATCGTATTGGTTTCACGACGTCCTTTTTTTCCAGTTTCAGGGTCGGTGACATTGACCCAATCTGTGACATTGGCTAATGGCGATTCACCAGTACCGCTTGGTTTGATATTGTCGGTTTTTGGCAAACGCAACGGCAGCTGATCTTCAGGAAGCGTCGTAGTCGTACCATCTTCCCAATGGATGATTGGGATTGGCTCTCCCCAATACCGTTGGCGAGAGAACAACCAATCGCGAAGACGATAGCTGACTTCTTTTTTCCCAACGTGGTTTTCTTCCAACCATGCGACCATTTTTTCGATGGCTGTCTCTTTGTCTAGCCCATCCAAAAAGTCTGAATTGATATGCAGTCCATCTTCGGTATAGGCAGATTCTTCCACGTTGCCCCCTGCCAATACAGGAATGATCTCTAAGCCAAATGTTTTGGCAAATTCGTGGTCACGTTCGTCATGGGCAGGAACCGCCATGATCGCACCTGTTCCATAAGAAGCCAAAACATAATCGGCGATCCAAATCGGGATCTCTTTACCATTCACGGGATTGATGGCATAGGCACCTGTGAAGACACCAGTTTTTTCTTTGGCCAAATCTGTTCGGTTCAAATCAGATTTTTTCGACGCTTCTTCTACATAGGCATCAATGGCTGCTTTTTGTTCTGGTGTAGTGATTTGGGCCACTAGCTCATGTTCTGGCGCCAATACGGCGTAGGTCGCACCAAACAAGGTATCTGGGCGAGTCGTAAAGACGGTAAAGTCTTTTTCCATCCCTGCCACTTTAAACGTTACGTTGGCTCCGACCGAACGTCCGATCCAATTGCGCTGCATTTCTTTGATGCTTTCTGGCCAATCAACTTCTTCTAAATCGTCCAACAAACGATCAGCATACGCCGTGATTTTCAGCATCCATTGGCGCATCGGTTTGCGGATCACATCGTAGCCGCCCCGTTCGCTTTTGCCGTCAATGACTTCTTCATTGGCGATCACGGTCCCAAGCTCTGGTACCCAGTTTACTGGAACTTCGGCTTCATAAGCTAACCCTTTTTCATAAAGCTTGGTAAAGATCCATTGTGTCCACTTGTAGTACTCGGGATCTGTCGTATTGATTTCACGATTCCAGTCATAGCTGAATCCTAGCGCATTGATTTGACGGCGGAAGGTCTCAATATTTTTCTTCGTGAATTCCGCTGGATCATTTCCAGTGTCTAGTGCATATTGTTCGGCAGGCAGACCAAAGGCATCCCAGCCCATTGGGTGCAGTACATTGTACCCTTGGCTGCGTTTGAAGCGGCTCAAGATATCCGTAGCTGTATAGCCTTCTGGATGTCCGACATGTAATCCTTGTCCAGATGGATATGGGAACATATCTAGCGCATAAAATTTTGGTTTGTCCGGCTCATCATGGGTGTTGAATTCATTTTTCTTTGCCCAATATTTTTGCCATTTTTTTTCGATTTCTTTGTGATTGTAATTCACGATGGACTCCTCCTAAAAAATTGGTGTTTTGCTCGTCAAATCAACCAGCAAAACTTAAAAAAAGTCCTATAAAAATCGCTATGATTTTTATAGGACGTTATCAACGTGGTACCACCTAAGTTTATCTGCTCCTCAAAAAAGCAGACCTCGATGTTTTAACGGCCATCGCCGTATCTGCCTAGCCAAATCAGGTTCAGTCAGATATCACTCGAAGACGAGTTCGAAAGGTGTGCTGTGCATTTCCACCAACCATGCACTCTCTAAAAGTCCCACCGTACTTCTACTATTCCTTCTCAAACGTGAAAGTTTCTTTGCACTTATCCTAACAAAAATCATTAGGAATAGCAATCTATTTTACCCTAACTGTTTGTCCTGGGTAAATAAAGTTATTTTGAATATTGTTCCATTGGATAAATTGATCCGTCGTGATGCCGAACTTATCTGCGATCCCCCAAACAGAATCCCCCGATGCGACCTTGTACGTACCATTTGTCGCTGAAGTGCTGGTAGTAGCTGCCGTGCCGCCTTGCTTGACGACCACCTTTTGGCCTGGATAGATAAAATCATTTTTGATGTTGTTCCAGCTGCGGAATTGGTCCATCGAAATCCCGTGTTTATTGGCAACTGACCAGACTGAATCACCAGAAGCCACCGTATAGGTGTTGCCTGCAGCACTGCTGCTGGTTTGGCTGCTGACGGTCGTGCTCGTCGTTGTACTTGTACGGGTAGAACTACCGCTGACAACCACCTTTTGACCTGGATAAACATAGTCGTTTTTAATATTGTTCAAGCTGCGGAACTGATCCATCGAGATGCCATGCTTGTTAGCGATCGACCAGACTGAATCGCCAGCTGCCACCGTGTAGGCGCCGCCACTGCTTTGGCTAGCCGTTGATGCCGTGCTGACGGTCGTAGTACTGCTGGTATTCGTAGACGAACCACCGCTAACGACAACTTTTTGCCCTGGATAGACAAAATCATTTTTGATGTTGTTCAAACTGCGAAATTGATCCATCGAAATGCCATGCTTATTGGCGATCGACCAAACGGAATCGCCAGAAACTACGGTGTAGGTATTACCTGATGTAGTTGCTGAAGCATTGCGATTGACGATCGATACCGTTGAAGTTGCCGAAGTACTTTGGGCGCTGCCGTTGACTTTCAAGGTTTGTCCTGGATAAACAAAATCGTTTTTGATATTGTTCAAACTGCGCAGCTGATCCATGGAGATGCCATGTTTGTTGGCGATCGACCAGACTGAGTCCCCCGAAGCGACTGTATAGGTTTGACTGCCGCTCGTGCTGACAGCTGATGTCGTGGTCGTCGTACTCGTTGAAGCACTGGCTGTGGCGCCACCACCGGCATTGCCAGAAGCTGGCGTGTCATATTTCGTCAACCCAAATTGCTGGATCACGGCATTCAGTGAAGAGGCATAGTTTGGTGCAGTCGCATAACGGCCTGCTAGCCATGCGGTTGCATCAAGATATGAAGTCGTATTGCTTTTCCAAGCGCCAGAATAATACGCGACACCGCTTTGTAAAGAAGTTGAGCGTAAAGTACGTGCGTTATCTTCAAATGATTGCGTGTAAGATGGGTAACGCTTAAAGGGTTCATTCATAGTCAACCATTGGTTGTTCAAATATTCTAAGGTACTCATATAAACGGTTTGACCGTTATAGCTGCCTTTGATTCCGAAAAGATTGTAATTCGGTGCTTTTGATAAGCTGCTTCGGCCCCAACCACTTTCTAAAATGGCTTGCGCGATCATCACAGAAGCATATAGATCGTTGGCGTTTGCCACAGGTTGGGCGTACGTAGCGATTTCAGCAATAAACGCGGAAGTATTCGGCGCGGCAAAATTGCTAGTAGAAACTTGGGCGATCGAGGTCTCTACGGCTTCTGCTTGAACCGATGACACCAATGGAGCTACAACAGAGCAAGCAGTCAGTGTTGTTCCTAAAACAACTGCACTTTTTTTGATCACTCGATACTTATCGCCCGATTGGTCTGCTTGACGATGTACTTTTCTTGATTGACTCGTGTTCATGTCCGTTATTCCTCCGTTTTTTCCTTATAGTGAACGTAGGTTTAGTATACAATTTCTTAAGAATTTATAAAAGGTATTTGAGCCGATTTCAGAAACTGTAAACTCTTTGTAATCAAACGAACATTTATTGCAATGAAGCAATTGGCCTGCTCCCGATAAACGTATCGCTTGCTCAGACGAGTAACCCCCTGCTCGTTCCGCGCTTTTTCCGACTTGTGATAAATGCTATAATACCTTCTAGATGTCTCTTTGACTTAATGACAATAATTGACAGAAATTCTCTAGAAACGAGGCTTATCCATGCATAAAAAACTTTATTTTCAATTTGCGGGCAGTTGCTTTTTACTGCTGTTCGTTTTTCTCGGCTATGTCGTGAAATTTTACCCTACTTGGTTGGTCTCCTTTGACGAAACCTTGACTCGCATCATCCGCAGCGGCTACCCGTTTTGGACACCGTTTTTTCTATGGGTCACAAAATTTGCGAATCCTACCACGATCATCTTGCTCTTTCTCGCTGTTTTAGCTGTCTTAGTGATCAACAAGTATTATGCTGAAGCCCTATGGCTCAGTATTGGTACCATCGGGATTGCTGGGCTCTTTAATCCATTGATCAAACTGGTCTTTTTACGGGAGCGCCCAACTCTTGAACACTTAGTCACGGAATCAAGTTTCAGTTTCCCCAGTGGACACTCGACGGGCAGTATGATTTTTTATGGAACCTTGCTCTTCTTGGTCCCAGTTTTCTTTAAGCAGCCTTTTTGGCAATGGGGCATCCGCCTTTTGCTGGGCCTTTTGATTGGCTGCATCGGCATCAGCCGTATTTATGTTGGTGTGCATTTCCCCAGTGATGTGTTAGGCGGTTTTTGTGTTGGCCTGTCTTGGCTGCTGTTGACCTATCCGTACTACTTGCAAAAACGCTTTGTCTGGCGCTTCACGCGTAAACAATTATAAAAGAAGGTAAAAATGATGAATCCATTTCCTTATGCAGAAGATAAAAACAAACGATACCATTCGTGGAACTTTGCTTTGCGGCAAGAATTTGGCGAAAAAATCTTTAAAGTCCCCATCGATGCGGGCTTCGACTGCCCCAATCGTGACGGCACCGTTGCCAAAGGCGGCTGTACATTTTGCAGTGTGTCCGGTTCTGGCGATATGATCGTAGCTCCTGAAGCCCCACTGCCAGAGCAGTTTGAAAAAGAGATCGCCATGATGCACAAAAAGTGGCCGCAAGTGGACAAATACATTGTCTATTTTCAAAACTTTACGAACACCCACGCACCGGTGGCAGTGATCCGCGAACGCTTCGAGCAAGTGCTGACACTACCTGGTGTTGTCGGGATCTCCATTGGGACCCGACCAGACTGCTTACCAGAAGATGTCGTTGACTATCTAGCAGAGCTCAATCAACGCTTTTATTTATGGGTCGAATTAGGACTGCAAACGACGTTTGAAACCACGAGCAATGCCATCAACCGCGCCCATGATTATCAAACTTACTTAGACGGCGTCGCCAGCCTGCGCAAACACAATATTCGTGTCTGTACCCATTTGATCAATGGCCTGCCAGGCGAGACGATCGAGATGATGCAAGAAAATGTCCGCCGCACCATTCAAGATTCTGATATCCAAGGCATCAAACTGCACCTGCTGCATTTGATGCGCAATACTCGGATGCTGCGGGATTATCATGAAGGACGTTTGCAATTGATGCGGCGCGATACCTATGTGTCATTGATCTGCGATCAGTTAGAAATGATCCCCCCAGAGATCATCATTCATCGCCTGACAGGCGATGCACCATGGGATTCTCTGGTAGGTCCCATGTGGAGTTTGAAAAAATGGGAAGTCTTGAATGAGATCGATCAAGAAATGCTGCGCCGCAACTCCTATCAAGGAAAATTCAACGTGCGAAAGGAGCCTGTCAATGCTGCCGACCGCCATGCGCTATAGCCACACCCTTTTAAAAGAAGTTCTGCAGCCGGGACAAACCGCCGTTGATGCCACGATGGGCAACGGCTTCGACACGGAATTATTGGCTTCCTTAGTTGGCCCGACTGGTCAGGTGTTTGCGTTTGATATTCAAGAACAAGCCCTGCAAGCTACCAAAAAGCGTTTGGCTGAAAAAGAGCTGTTGGCGCAAGTCCAGCTGATCCATCAAGGCCATGAGACGTTGGCAGAGGTTGTGAGTGGTCCGGTTCACGCCGCCATTTTCAATTTAGGCTACTTGCCGAAAGGGGACAAAGCGATCATCACGCTGCCTGATACAACGAAAACGGCTTTAGAAGCTTTACTGACACGTTTAGCCCCGAAAGGTAGAATCATCCTCGTCTGCTATTATGGACACGCTGGCGGCGAAGCAGAGCTGAAAGAAGTCCACTCCTTTTGTCAGCAGCTGCCGCAAGAGGCATTCAATGTCCTTTCCTATCAATTTATCAATCAGCGCAACCAACCGCCGATCTTATTTTGTATCGAACGAAAAAACCATCAGTCCTCGGCACGTTAAGGTGTCGATCGACTGATGGTTTTTTTATTCACTAAAAAGCCATTGCAGGACTCGTTGGATCCATTGATCCCAGAAATTCCAATCATGATCCCCAGTTCCCGATTCAAACGTTACGGCTAGTTTGCGTTTTTGCAGCTTATCCACCGCATATTCACTTGCCGGATACAGCTGATCCTCGGTTCCGCAACTAATAAAAAAGCGCGGCGCTGTGCTTGGATCGATGGTCTCAATCAGATGGATCAAATCATTTTCTGACCCTTTGAATTGCTCTAATGGTCCAAAAATTCCTTCCCAATAAGCTTGGCTTCGCAGCTGCAGCAAGGAATCCATGCTTTCAGCCAGCGCTAATGCCCCAGACAAAGACGCTACCGCCGCAAACTGGTCAGGCTTTCTCAGCCCGAGTTTTACTGCCCCATAGCCCCCCATCGAAAGCCCAGCCGCAAAAGTTTTTTCTCGTTTTTGCGTCAGCTGAGGAAACAGCTCATGGCAAATCTGTGGTAATTCTTCGGCGATAAAAGTCCAATACTTCATCTCATAGGTCGTATCGGTATACCACCCCAGATCAGTAGACGGCATGATGACCGCTAGTTGATACTCTGCGGCATACCGCTCGATCGACGTCCGTCGCTGCCAGACACTATGATTTCCGTTCATCCCATGCAATAAATAAAGCACCGGGAGATCTGTGCCTGTCGATTGGCTTTGCGTGCCGATTTTTTTCTTGGTACTTTGAGACAAGATCACATCGATCATTACCTCCATTTCAAGAACATTTGAATAGATATTTGCTTGTAAAAAAGCCATACAATCACCTGCGATCCTTTTTTTATATTGTACCAGATTCTCGCGAAATCGTGCGGGTCAAACCAATCGCTAGCACAATAAGTAAAACACCGATCCCAAAAACCCAGTGTAGACCGCTATAAAGAATCTCCCGTAATTGCCCTAATAATGCGGTTGGCAGCTGGCGCGCAGCGGCTGGATCTACTAGCTTATTCATGACACTGCTATCATTGACTTGTGCCTGTGCTAAGCCTACGCTATTACTGGTGTTTAAAACGATACCGAAGACCGCTACCATGATGGTTTGCCCGATCGTTCGCAACAGAGTATTGAAAGAAGTCGCCACGCCGACTTGTGTGGGGCCAACGCTGGTTTGGGCAGTAACCGTACAAACCACCATCGTTGCCCCTAACCCGACGCCAGTAATAGAAGAAATGACCAAGAACAACCAGAATGAGGTCTGTGCCGGTGTCAAAAACAGCCACAAAGCACCGGTAGCCGTGATCAACAAGCTAACCGTCAAGACCCAGCTGACACTGTGCTGTGTCAACCAACGGCTGGCTAAGAAGGAACCAATCATCCATAAAATCGATAACGGTGCCAACACAAGCCCGCCAATCCCCGCACTCATGCCTAAGACCCCTTGCATCCACATTGGGATATAAACATCGATCCCCATCAAGAAGCCGCTAGCCAAAGCTGCTACGATATTGACCACCACAAATAATTTTGAATGAAACAGCTTCAGATCAATAATCGGATCTGCTGCTTTTTTCTCCACCCGAACGAAGCCGATGAACATAAGGACAGAAAAAACGAACAGACTGAGGACAGGCAAACTCACACCATAATCTCCCAGCAACTGGAAGCCTAGCAGGAGCCCTACTAGCGTCAACATCAACAAGAGACTGCCTGCATAATCAATGTTGACTGCAGCAAAGGCCTTTTTTTCTTCATGAAAATAAAACCAAATCAAGGCAATCAGCCCTAATCCAATGGGTACGTTGATAAAAAAGATCCAATGCCACCCGATCGTATCTACGATCAAGCCACCGGCTAAGGGACCAACGACACTGGCGATCCCCCAAGCCGTACTATTGAGCCCTAAGACTTTCGCCCGCTTTTCAACGGGATACAGGTCCGCAATGATCGTTAGGGCAACGGGCATCATGGCACCTGCGCCTAATCCTTGCAACGCTCTGGCAATGATCAACGTCAACATCGTGTTGGCCATCCCACAAAACGCCGACCCGATAATAAACAGCAACGTCCCAAATAAAAAGACTGGTTTGCGGCCGATATTATCGGCAAACTTGCCGTAGATCGGGGTCAACATCGCACTGGTCAAAAGATAGATCGAGAAGACCCAGTTCATGATCTCGATCCCTTTCAATGAACTGACGATGGTAGGCATCGCTGTCGTAATGATCGTTCCTTCGATTGCGGTCATAAACGTTGCGACAAAGACCGCAATGGTGACTAATTTTACATTGGTTCGCATATAACTCCTCCTTTTACTCCAAAAAAAAGAACCTCTATTGATAGTCATCAATAGAGGTCGCCTCTTTTAATCCTTCACACTTGCCAAAAGTGCCGACACCTTGTCGGTGCGTTCCCATGGCAAATCGATATCTGTACGACCGAAATGTCCGTAAGCGGCAGTCTGACGATAAATCGGACGGCGCAAATCTAACATTTCAATAATTCCTGCTGGTCGCAAATCAAAGTTTTCCCGTACCGCTTGGATCAAGCGCTCGTTGCTGACGGTTCCTGTACCAAAAGTGTTGATGCTGATCGAAACGGGCTGTGCCACACCGATCGCATAGGCTAATTGTACTTCCACTTTTTTGGCTAGCTTTGCTGCTACGATGTTTTTGGCAATGTAGCGAGCCGCATAGCTGGCTGAACGGTCAACTTTGGTTGCATCTTTTCCAGAAAACGCACCGCCGCCATGACGTGCATAGCCGCCATAAGTATCAACGATGATTTTTCTGCCAGTCAAACCGGCATCCCCTTGAGGACCGCCGATCACAAAACGACCAGTAGGATTGATATAATATTTTGTCTGCTCGTCTAAAAGATCGGCAGGGATCACTTCTTTGATCACTTTTTCGATGACATCACGGTGGATCGTTTCATTATCAGCCGCATCATCATGCTGGGTACTAATAACGACGGTGTCCACTCTTTGTGGTTGATCGTTATCATCATATTCAACGGTTACTTGTGATTTTGCATCTGGACGCAAATAGCTTAGTTCGTTGTTTTTACGCAACTCTGCTAAGCGACGTACCAGCCGATGGCTCAACGCGATCGGTAAAGGCATCAATTCAGGTGTTTCATCAACGGCAAAACCAAACATCAAGCCTTGGTCGCCGGCACCGATATCTTCTTTATCCGTTTCTCCACGACTTTCTAAAGCATCGTCAACGCCTTGAGCGATATCTGGTGATTGCTCATCGATCGCTACCAAAACAGCAACCGTATCGCCGTCAAAGCCGAATTTTGCTCGTGTATAGCCGATTTCTTTGATGGTTTCTCGGACGACTTTTTGAATATCTACATAAGCAGAAGTAGAAATTTCTCCAAAGACTAAAACCAATCCGGTAGTAACTGACGTTTCGCAAGCGACCCGTGCCATTGGATCTTCGGCAAGCAACGCATCTAAGATGGCATCACTGATTTGGTCGGCTACTTTGTCTGGGTGTCCTTCTGAAACGGACTCTGATGTAAATAAGTGTTTCTCTGTCATTTTTGTATTCCCCCTAATATATGTTTCGGTTACAAGGCATCTTCGCAGCTGCGAATCCTTTCGGGAACTTGCAACGGACTGATTATAACAAATTTTGACTGCTCATGCTTGAAAAAATGATAAAAAGATCATTTTTGGGCAATAAAAAAACACTCTCAAGAGTGTTTGCATGATCCGTACGGGATTCGAACCCGTGTTACCGCCGTGAAAGGGCGGTGTCTTAACCGCTTGACCAACGGACCAGTTTAAAAATGTAATGGGCCTAAATGGACTCGAACCATCGACCTCACGCTTATCAGGCGTGCGCTCTAACCAGCTGAGCTATAGGCCCCAAATAAAAAATGCAAAGCGGGTGACGAGAATCGAACTCGCGACAACAGCTTGGAAGGCTGTAGTTTTACCACTAAACTACACCCGCATTCCTATGGCGCGGGACAGAATCGAACTGCCGACACATGGAGCTTCAATCCATTGCTCTACCAACTGAGCTACCGAGCCAAAAACAACGGTCTGGACGGGACTCGAACCCGCGACCTCCTGCGTGACAGGCAGGCATTCTAACCAACTGAACTACCAAACCAGAAGCTTTGTATTGCTGCTTTGCCATTAAACAAAGCAATTGCGGGAGCAGGATTTGAACCTACGACCTTCGGGTTATGAGCCCGACGAGCTACCAGACTGCTCCATCCCGCGATAAGTAATTACTTTACAGTAATTAAAGGACTGTGATTCTTTTGCTCGCAACAAAAGAGACAGTTAAGGAGGATAAGGGATTCGAACCCTTGCACGGTTTTACCCGCCTGACGGTTTTCAAGACCGTTCCCTTCAGCCGGACTTGGGTAATCCTCCAAAAGTAAAAAATGATCCGTACGGGATTCGAACCCGTGTTACCGCCGTGAAAGGGCGGTGTCTTAACCACTTGACCAACGGACCAATAAAAAACGGAGAAGGAGGGATTTGAACCCTCGCGCCGGTTTCCCGACCTACACCCTTAGCAGGGGCGCCTCTTCAGCCACTTGAGTACTTCCCCAAATGTATGACTACATTTTGATGGGCCTAAATGGACTCGAACCATCGACCTCACGCTTATCAGGCGTGCGCTCTAACCAGCTGAGCTATAGGCCCCAAAAAATAAAAGCTAAAGCGGGTGACGAGAAT
>NZ_JBIOQK010000001.1:3497500-3770000 GCF_051713685.1 Enterococcus sp. DIV1059_2
AACGTATTCACCGCGGCGTGCTGATCCGCGATTACTAGCGATTCCGGCTTCATGTAGGCGAGTTGCAGCCTACAATCCGAACTGAGAGAAGCTTTAAGAGATTAGCTTAGCCTCGCGACTTCGCAACTCGTTGTACTTCCCATTGTAGCACGTGTGTAGCCCAGGTCATAAGGGGCATGATGATTTGACGTCATCCCCACCTTCCTCCGGTTTGTCACCGGCAGTCTCGCTAGAGTGCCCAACTAAATGATGGCAACTAACAATAAGGGTTGCGCTCGTTGCGGGACTTAACCCAACATCTCACGACACGAGCTGACGACAACCATGCACCACCTGTCACTTTGCCCCCGAAGGGGAAGCTCTATCTCTAGAGTGGTCAAAGGATGTCAAGACCTGGTAAGGTTCTTCGCGTTGCTTCGAATTAAACCACATGCTCCACCGCTTGTGCGGGCCCCCGTCAATTCCTTTGAGTTTCAACCTTGCGGTCGTACTCCCCAGGCGGAGTGCTTAATGCGTTTGCTGCAGCACTGAAGGGCGGAAACCCTCCAACACTTAGCACTCATCGTTTACGGCGTGGACTACCAGGGTATCTAATCCTGTTCGCTCCCCACGCTTTCGAGCCTCAGCGTCAGTTACAGACCAGAGAGCCGCCTTCGCCACTGGTGTTCCTCCATATATCTACGCATTTCACCGCTACACATGGAATTCCACTCTCCTCTTCTGCACTCAAGTCTCCCAGTTTCCAATGACCCTCCCCGGTTGAGCCGGGGGCTTTCACATCAGACTTAAGAAACCGCCTGCGCTCGCTTTACGCCCAATAAATCCGGACAACGCTTGCCACCTACGTATTACCGCGGCTGCTGGCACGTAGTTAGCCGTGGCTTTCTGGTTAGATACCGTCAAGGGATGAACATTTTACTCTCATCCTTGTTCTTCTCTAACAACAGAGTTTTACGATCCGAAAACCTTCTTCACTCACGCGGCGTTGCTCGGTCAGACTTTCGTCCATTGCCGAAGATTCCCTACTGCTGCCTCCCGTAGGAGTCTGGGCCGTGTCTCAGTCCCAGTGTGGCCGATCACCCTCTCAGGTCGGCTATGCATCGTTGCCTTGGTGAGCCGTTACCTCACCAACTAGCTAATGCACCGCGGGTCCATCCATCAGTGACGCAAAAGCGCCTTTCAACTTTCTTCCATGCGGAAAATAGTGTTATACGGTATTAGCACCTGTTTCCAAGTGTTATCCCCTTCTGATGGGCAGGTTACCCACGTGTTACTCACCCGTTCGCCACTCTTTTTCTTTCGGTGGAGCAAGCTCCGGTGAAAGAAAAAGCGTTCGACTTGCATGTATTAGGCACGCCGCCAGCGTTCGTCCTGAGCCAGGATCAAACTCTCATAACGATTTGTTTGAATGACCATACGGTCATTAAGCTCATAAAAATTAACTTTGCTAGCTATTGCTTGCATGTATTTGTTTCAATAAATTGAAACGTCCTACACATTGGTTCGTTTGCTTGCTTTGTTCAGTTTTCAAAGGTCTACCGTGCTGTATTAGCAACTTTTATATCATATCAGAGTGACATTTAATTGTCAACTCTTTTTTAAAAGTTTTTTTCGCTCGTTGCTTTTCAACTTCGTAGCGGCTGTCTCAGCGACTTAATTAGAATAACAAATGATTTGTTATTTGTCAACAACTTTTTTCAATTAATTTTGTTGATGTATCAACATCAATTAACTATTTTAAAATTGCGACTTCGTTATAATATCATCTGTCGAGCTGTGCGTCAACTACTTTTTTCAATTCTTTTTAGGAATTCATTTAGTCATTTGGCACATGTAATAATATACCAACTAAATCCCTTGCGGTCAATCATTTTCTATGGCTTTTTTCAATTTTTACAAACCCGTCTAATCGCATTGGATCCAGCTTTTATCGTTCGCATTTAATCCGTTTTCTGGCAACTATCGTGGCGTTTTTTCCTCTAATTCCTCGCTGTTTTTCACCCTGATCCAGCAGACAAGAAAAAAAGCCGCCCATCTCTTGCGAGTGGACGGAGTTTTTTTATCTCATTGTTGGGAATAATAAAACGTCGCGAATCGATTGCGCATCTGTCAACAGCATCACTAAGCGATCGATCCCGATCCCTAATCCACCAGTTGGCGGCATACCGTATTCAAGTGCTTCTAAGAAATCTTCATCCACCCCATGGGCTTCATCATTTCCTGCTTCGCGCTCTTTTTCTTGCCCTTCAAAACGTTCTCTTTGATCGATTGGATCATTTAGTTCCGTGAAGGCATTCGCAAATTCACGACCAACGATAAATAATTCAAAGCGGTCGGTAAAGCGTTCATCTTCTGGATTCTTTTTCGCTAATGGCGAAACTTCCACTGGATGACCGAAGACAAAGGTTGGCTGCTGTAACGTTTCTTCAACAAATGTCTCAAAGAATTCATTGATGATATGGCCAACAGTCATGGCATCAGTGATTTCAACATGATGTTCTTTCGCTAAGCTGCGGGCTTCTTCAACGGACATTGGTTGCCAGAAATCAACACCTGTTTGATTTTTGATTGCATCGACCATATGGATTCGCGCAAAGTCGCTAGCTAGATCGACTTCTTGTCCATCGTATTGGATCGTTGCTGTGTGCAAGACTTTTTCAGCAGCATTACGGATAATGCCTTCGGTCAGATCCATCACATCTTTGAAATCTGTATATGCCGTATACGCTTCTAACATCGTAAACTCAGGATTATGGGTCGTATCGATGCCTTCATTTCGGAAAACGCGGCCGATCTCATAGACTTTTTCCATGCCGCCCACGATCAATCGTTTTAAGTGAAGCTCAAGAGCGATCCGTAAATACAGATCCATGTCTAAGGCATTGTGGTGGGTAATGAAGGGACGAGCCGCTGCACCACCTGCTTGATTATGCAATACTGGCGTTTCGACTTCGATATACCCATGACCGTCAAGGTAACGACGAATTTCGCTGATGATTTGGCTTCGTTTCATGAAACGATCAAAGCTTTCTTTATTACTGATCAAATCCAAGTAACGTTGACGGTAGCGTTGTTCTACGTTCGTCAAGCCATGGTATTTGTCAGGCAATGGACGCAATGCTTTTGATAAGATCACGATTTCTTTGGCTTTGATGGTCACTTCACCGGTATCGGTCTTCATGATTTCACCAGATACGCCGAAGAAATCACCTAAGTCTGCGTGTTTGAATACTTCGTAAGGTTCATCCCCTACTTGGTCTTTACGTACATATATTTGAATACGGCCTTCGCGGTCTTGTAAATGCGCAAAACCAGCCTTACCTTTTCCACGTTTTGTAACGATTCTTCCTGCAATGCTTGCTGAAAGATTCATTTCGGCTAATTCTTCTTTGGTTCTTTGATCAAATAACTCATGTAACTCGGCAGAATTATGGGTGCGTTCGAATCGCTTGCCAAAAGGATCAATGCCTTCTTCCCGTAGTTTTTCCATCTTTTCACGGCGAACCAACATTTGATCATTCAATTCTTCTTGTGTTTGTCGTTCCTCTGTCACGAGTTTTCCTCCATTCTTAACTTGGGTTTCCTTCTTATAATGCCAATGATGACGCAAAAAATCAAGCCGAACTTTCGAATCGACTTGATTTGTTTCTTATTCCTTAAGAGTTGCTAGCGGCTGTTTTTCGGTCTTTTCCACAAATGCATCTAATAAATCAAAAATCGTCTGCTTATCTTCCGCTTGGTTGATAGCTGCCTTCACTTTGGCTGCCCGCGAAATACCTTTTAAGTAGTACGCAGCATGTTGACGAAATTCTCGCGAAGCGATTTTTTCCCCTTTTAGATCAGCCAAACGTTCTAAATGAAGTTTCGCTGTCGAAATTTTTTCTCGCGGTGTTGGTTCTGGCAATAACTCGCCTGTCTCCAAGTATTGCTTGGTGCGGTGGATCATCCATGGATTGCCTAACGCTGCCCGTCCGATCATCACTGCATCTGCACCGACTTCTTCCAACATTCGCTTGGCATCTTCAGGGGTTTTGACATCGCCGTTGCCCATAAAGGGAATCGTGATACTTTGCTTCACTTGTTTCAACACGTCCCAATCAGCCGATCCTTCATACATCTGTACACGGGTTCTGCCATGCATACCGATCGCTGCGGCACCCGCTGCTTCTGCGGCTTGGGCATTTTCAACCGCAAAGATGTGTTGCTCATCCCAGCCGATCCGCATTTTTACGGTAACGGGCTTGTCGATCGCACTGGAAACAGCATGGACCATTTCATAAACCTTGTCGGGATCTAAAAGCCACTTCGCACCAGCTTCTGCTTTGATGATTTTGTTTACAGGACACCCCATGTTGATATCAATGATATCGGCAGTTGTGTTTTCTGCGACAAATTGCGCTGCTTCTACTAAGGATGCTTTATTCCCACCAAAAATCTGAATACTAAGAGGATGCTCGGTCTCGTCAATAAATAGCATCTCAAGGGTCTTCTTGTTCCGCAGTTGAATCCCTCGATCACTGATCATCTCACAGACGACTAAACCCGCGCCAAATTCTTTGACTGTCACACGAAACGCAGAATTGGTGATCCCTGCCATTGGCGCAACGACGACGCGATTAGGAATCTCAACCGACCCGATCTGCCATGTTTGTCTATCTTTCACTTACGCTTCCGCCTCTTTCTTCAATGCCGCTAATTCCGTTTCATCAAAATGATACTTGTTGCCACAAAACGAGCAGACTGCCTCTGCCCCGTGGTCTTCATCGATCATCGCTTGGATCTCATCAGCCCCCAAGGTAATGATGGCCGTCGCAAATTTTTCTTTCGTGCAATCACAATGGAACTGGACTGGCATTTTTTCTAGTACTTCGATCGTCGTGTCTGGCAACAATGTCGCTAAGATCTCTTCTGGTGATTGTCCTTCATCGATCAAGGTTGATACTCGAGGCAATTCTCCCAAACGTTTTTCGATGGCATCAATGATCTCTTCACTGGCACCAGGCATGATCTGCAGCATAAACCCACCGGCTGCCCGAATTGAATCATCGGTTTCTACTAATACACTCAGACCAACAGCAGAAGGAATCTGTTCTGACACTGCTAAATAATAAGTAAAGTCTTCCCCAAGCTCCCCAGAGACGATCGGTGTTTGTCCAGAGAAGGGTTCTTTTAGCCCTAAGTCTTTGATCACGGTAAAGATCCCTTGGTCACCCACTGCGCCCCGAACGTCCAATTTCCCTTGAGGGTTCAACGGCAGACTGATCTGCGGATTTTTTATGTATCCTTTTACGTCCCCACGGCCATTGCTGTCTACGACGATTGCCCCAGCAGGACCATTCCCTTGAATTTTGACGGTCAATTTGTCTTCCCCTTTTAAGGTACTGCCTAATAACAAACTTCCCACCATCGCTCGCCCTAAAGCAGCGGATGCCGTATTCCATGTTTCATGGCGTCGTTGTGCTTCGGCGATCGTTTCTGTTGCCGATACTGCATATGCTCGGACGAAGCCGTCATATGCTAGTGCTTTTACTAAATAATCCTTCATCTTGATTCTCCTTTTTATTCATTAATGAATCATACTAGGAAGCGCCGCTTTTTTCAACTGAATGTGTTTGAATTTAAGGAAAGTCTTCTTAAATAGAAACAAAAAGGCACCGAGTTTCCTCGGTGCCTTGATACGTCTTGTTTTAGGCGTTATCATCTTTGTTTTCTTGATCAGTCGGTTGGCTTTCGCTATTGCGGCGAACGTCTTCCAATTGTTGATCAAAATCGTTTGATGGTGCATCTTCGCTGTGTTTTTCTGCAGCTTGCTTCTCTGCATCTTTTTCTTCCAGCGCACGTTTCGCTTCTTCAAACGTTTGAGCTTTTTCACTAGGATACTCAGAGCTTTCGGTTCCTTCAGGCATTTTGCCTTCTTCAAACAAGGATTTGATTGCTTTGGCATCTAATGTTTCATGTTCAAGCAGTTTTTCAGCGATCAATTTGTGCTGTGCACGGTGTTCTTCAATGATTTCATGGGCTTTTTGATGAGCATCCATTAAAATCTTGCGAACTTCTTGATCGATTTCAAAGGCAACTTGTTCAGAGTAAGCTTTTGTTTGACCATAATCACGACCAACAAAGACTTGATGGTTTCCTTCATATTGAACTGGACCTAACTTGTCACTCATTCCATATTCTGTCACCATGCTTCTTGCAAGCGCAGTTGCTTGTTCAAAGTCATTGGAAGCACCCGTTGATTGTACACCGAAGATGATTTCTTCAGCCGTACGACCACCAAGCAACCCAACGATTTGTTCAAACATATCTTCTTTGGTCATCAAGAATTGATCTTCTTTCGGCAAGGCGATCATGTAACCACCCGCACGTCCCCGAGGAATGATCGTTACTTTGTGTACCACACGGGCACGACTCAAGACTAACCCAACAATGGTATGTCCTGCTTCATGGTAAGCAACCATTTCACGTTCGCGTTTGTTGATGACCCGATCTTTCTTCGCTGGACCAGCGATCACGCGATCTTCTGCTTCATCGATATCTGAAGCATCGATTTTTTTCTTGTTACGACGAGCAGCAACTAATGCCGCTTCGTTCAAGACGTTTTCCAGATCCGCACCAGCAAAGCCTGGTGTTTGTTGGGCAACGACTTTCAAATCAACATCATCTGATAAAGGTTTGTTGCGGGCATGGACACGGAGGATCGCTTCACGACCTTTCACGTCTGGACGACCAACCAAAATCTGACGGTCAAAACGACCTGGACGTAGCAACGCTGGATCTAAAACATCCGAACGGTTCGTTGCGGCAATGACGATCACGCCTTCATTCCCATCAAAACCATCCATTTCAACCAACAACTGGTTCAATGTTTGTTCCCGCTCATCATGTCCGCCACCCATACCGGCACCACGTTGGCGACCGACTGCATCGATTTCATCGATAAAGATGATGGCTGGTGCATTTTTCTTCGCTGTTTCAAATAAGTCACGCACCCGGCTTGCACCGACACCGACAAACATTTCAACGAAATCTGAACCAGAGATCGAGTAAAACGGTACGCCAGCTTCACCAGCAACGGCTTTGGCTAGTAACGTTTTCCCGGTTCCTGGAGGCCCCTCAAGTAAGACACCTGCTGGGATACGAGCACCTAATTCAACGAAGCGTCGAGGATCTTTCAAGAATTCCACGACTTCGACAAGCTCTTGTTTTTCTTCTTCTGCACCGGCTACGTCTGAAAAACGCACGCGGTTGGCTTTTTTATCCGCTTCTTTGGCTTTTGATTTGCCAAAGTTCATCACACGGCCGCCACCGCCACCGCCGCCACCTTGTTGGCTCATCATCATGTAGAAGAAGAAAATGATGATCACAAGTGGTAAGAAGCTAACCAAAAGCGATAACCAAATGCCGCTGTTGGATTCTTCTTCGATCGTGGTTTTGACCCCTTCTGCCGAGGCCAAACTGGTGACTTCGCTTAGTGTGGAATCATTCGGTAAAATGATCGTTGAAAAGCGGGTCGAACTCGCCTGTGTATTACCTAAAACAGACAAGCTGTTGTCATTGCTGACGGTTTGTTCTTCATTGTATTCACCCACGATTCGATACACACCGTTAGCGGGTTGAACAGTAAACTGTTTGATCTTCCCGTCTTTCAGCTGCTCTGTAAACGTGGAGTACTCGATCGTTGGGGTCTGCTGATTGCCATTTCCAAAAATGAAATATACGACCATGACCATCGCCAACAAGACAAGTACATAATATAAGGTATTTTTTACCATACCGTTATTTTTCTTATTCATGCGTACCTCCCTGGCTATTTTGTTTTATCAATCCTGACCATTTAATTGTATCACAATTGATTTAGAACAGTCACTAATTTGACTGATAAACACTAGGTTTTAAGACGCCAACGTAAGGTAAGTTTCGATATTGCTCTGCATAGTCCAGTCCATATCCAACAACAAACTCATTTGGCACATCGAAGCCGACATAATCTGCATTGATCTCAACGACACGACCTTCTGGCTTATCTAATAACGTTACGATTTTCACTGATTTCGCTTTACGGTATTTGAATAGATCCACCAGATAAGCCAATGTGCGACCGCTGTCAATGATGTCTTCAACGATCAAGAGATCACGGCCCTCAACATTTGTATCTAAATCTTTGATGATCTTGACTTCCCCAGATGAAATCATGGCATTGCCATAACTTGAGACATCCATGAAGTCTAACTCCAAGTAACAATCCATCTCACGAACGATGTCTGCCATGAAAGGAACGGCACCTTTCAGCACACCTACGACTAGAGGATTTTTATCCGCATAAGCCGCCGTTAATTCTTGACCAAGTTCCACACAACGATTTTTGATTTCGTCACGGGAAATCAAAATTTTCTCAATATCTTTATCTAGCATAAAGTTCTCCTTCCAACTCTTACTTCTGATATTTATAAAGAAGTATGTAGTGTATTTTATCAGTTTCTGGCGCAATACTCAAATAGGAAAATGTATGAGGTAGTAAGGCAATCACCTCTTTTTCAAGGTTTGTGACGACCCAACTTTTTTCTCGCACTTCATTAGGAATTTTTGAATCGATAAAAAAACGACTGATCTTTTTGGTCAGACCACGCGCCAAGCGGATTCGGTCTCCCGGCTGGCGCTTACGCACCACCAGCTCAGAGGAATAGTTTAGCGGTAAATCTTGGGAAAACTCTGACCAATTTGTGATTTTTTTGGGAATATGCTGTTCATTTATCGGAAAATACCCAATCCATTCCTTTTCAGAAAGATAGATCCCCTCCCCTAAAACCAGTCGCTGACTGACTTCTGTCAACGGCGCTGCAGGCTTTTGGGGAACAGTAACAGGTTCCAATAACAATTGGTCATAACTGCGCCGCAGCTGCCACTGTTTGTGCAACGCCAATTGCCATTGCCCTTTCTTTTCATCCAGCAGACGCAATACCTGCGGCAGCTGTTTTTGATTGAGGGGCTGCTTCGTAAAAGCCTCTGCTTGCTGTAAAAAACCCGCATAGAAAAAATAGCGTTGCGCTGGCGAAAACGTCGGCAGCTGCTGCAGATCGATCACTAAGCGAGCAGCTTGCTGTTGAACGAACGCAGACAACCATTGCTGCTGCTCTTGTTGGATCAGCTGATTGGCGAACTGTACTTCTTCAGAAAGCTGTTGAAAATGCGGCAGCAGCTGCGGATTTTCCGCTTTTAAGGCTGGCACTACTTGCTGGCGTAGTCGGTTTCGCAAATACAGCGGTTCGTGATTGCTTTCGTCTTCAAAGTAGGGAATCTGCTGTGCTTGCGCATAGTCGTAAATCGCTGCCTTGCTGATAGTAAGCAGTGGACGCAACAAGATCCCTGTGTGAAAAGGCTGCTGCTGTTTCATCCCGCCAGCCGATCGCAAGCGACCTTCTCGCATCATCTTCATCAACATCGTTTCTACTTGGTCATCACTGTGGTGAGCAGTCAGCAAAACATCATAGCCTTCTTGAGACATGACGTCGGCAAAAAACGTATAGCGAAAGTTTCGAGCGCTAGCTTCTACGCCGGTTTCTGGCGGATTTTCCCAGCACCGCTCGTAAAAAGGAATGCCGCGTTCTTGGCAGTACTGCCGTAAAAAAGCCGCTTCCTTGGCAGATGCTGGACGCAATTGATGGTTCACATGTGCCACACCAAAACACGGCTCTTTTTGCATTTCAGGAAACAACTGACAAAAGATCTGCAACAAGACCATCGAATCGACGCCCGTCGATACCGCCAGCAAAAAGCGGCGTTTTTTTTCAGGATCGATGGCAGTGAGTTGCCCTCGAACGGTTTGAATGACCATCGTTTGACCTCCTTCTCATTAGGTAATCCCACAAGAAAGAAAGCTGCAACAAAACGAACCAACAGTTTTGTTCCAGCTTTTTCCAACTTGCTATTCATGTTTAGTTACGGCGTCCGCCGCGGCCACCGCGTTTTCCTTCTGTATTTCGACGTAATGACGAAAGACGATCATCACTATCTTTTAGAAAAGAACTCATCAATGAATCGAAGTCTTGTTTATTTACATTCGTATTTTGATTGCGTGAAAAAGATTTTTTCGGATTTGGTCGATTGAATTCTTTTTTCGGGTATTCACGTTTTTCTTCCGGTTTATCTTCTGCTTTGCGGATCGATAGGCCGATTTTTCCATCGTTGCCGATTGCCGTAACAAGTACTGTCACTTCATCCCCAACAGACAACACATCGTGAATGTCTTTGACGAATCCGTTTGATACTTCACTGATATGCACCAAACCAGTTTTCCCTTCACCAAGATCAATGAACGCACCAAAATTTGTAATACCAGACACTTTGCCCTTTAGTTTCGCTCCAACTTCGATTGACATATAAAAAATGTTCCTCCTAATTTTTACCCATTTAAAATAATTCAAACTACTGCGCTGAGTAGGTATGACATTGCTTAATCTTGTGACTCTGTGGATGATGATTCTTGTTCGCTTTGCGAAGAACGCTCATTGGTGTTTTGAGAATCCGTCCCGTCTGGCAAGACTGGATAGATTTTTTCGCCATCTTTTGAGTAGAAGAATCGGCTGCGGGCCAATTTTGCCACGTACTCATCGTCTTGCAACAAGGCAACGTCTCGCTCCAGTGAAGCCACCTTTTGTTCTGCCTCTTTTTGTTCGGCGACTGTTTCCGCCTTATATTCCTTTAGCTTTTGCAGGCGCATTTGATCGTTGAACATTTGAATCCCTACGATCGCAAATATCGCTAATGCCGCCACGAAAAACGCCACCAGCCGACGTCGGCGAAACACGACTTGCCGCCGCTCTTTTTCAAACTTGGCAAATTGCTCTTTCGCATAATCGGTCTGCAATAGTTCTATTTTTTTATTTGATTCTTTTGCCACCTGAACTCGCTCCCGTCGCTGTCTTTGTTTTTTACATTATACCAACATCCGCAAAGCTTGTCTAACTGAAAATGCCGTAAAAATCAAGCATTTTCTGAGATTCTTTCCTCTGAAACGATCTCATACATTTTTGCAGCGTCTTCTTTTTTCGTCGATTCATGCAATTCATTGACTTTAACTTCCAAGACCTTATTCCCGAATTGAATGCGCATGGTATCGCCTACTTTGACGTCACTGCTTGACTTGGCTAATTTGCCGTTGATCTGAATGCGTCCCTTGTCTGCCACTTCTTTGGCCACAGAGCGACGCTTGATGATGCGGGAGATTTTAAGAAATTTATCTAATCTCATGTTTTTCACCTCTTCTTAATAGTTTCTTTCCAAATGGAACTAACAGCCATTCGCGAATCGTTAACAATTTGATTTTGATCGCTGCCCCGATAAAGGCTGCGCCTCCCAGACCGACACCGCCTAGGCAAAAAAGCAGTGCCTGTAGTCGATGGGTCAAAGGACCGTTCAATAAGATCGCAACGAAGCTATAATATAAGAATAGCACGCTTGCCATGATCCCTAAACAAATAAATAGTTTTTTTCCATAATTTCCTTCATGCCAAAAGTGATTGATGCTGCTTTGTGCTCGACGCTGTTCGGAAACCACAAAACAGCATAAGGTCGCGCCTAACCCCAACAGTGTACTGATACTCGCTCCTGCAGTCCCATACGAAGCAGTCAGCGGCCACATCGATAAACATTTGATCAAAAGACCGATCCCCGCAGCCAGCAAGCCGAAGGTATAGGTATTGCGACTTTGTTGAATGCTTTGATAGGCTTGGATCGTCGCCATCAGAGCGATAGAAAAGACAAACAATACCAGCGCCGCATTGCCAGAACCGTCTTTGAATAAGGCAAAGTTAATATAAGGCAGCAAAATCGCTAAGCCCACGGCGGAAGCCGAAGCAATCCCGATCGTCAGGCGCAAATACATTTTTGCCGACTTTTCAAACAGCTGCTGATTTTTTACCGTCAAATACTTGGTCAACGTTGGCAAAAACGTCGAGCTTAACGCCATCGCCACCACAAGACCTAGTTGGACGAGGGGTTGTCCGCGATCATAGATCCCTTTTGAAATTCGGGCTGCTTGTGCCGTCATCCCCCCCGCTTCTAGCGCATTGGTCAATAAAAACGAATCCGCTAACTGGAACAAGATCAAATAGCCGCTATAAATCGTCAACAGACCGCCTTCTAAGAAGAACCGTTTCTTCAACGAGGCGGATAAAACAGCGGGATTTTCTCCTGTACTGGTGACTGGTTTATGCCATAGCGATAGGCGTTTGCCGTTGATTTGTCGGCTATAATAACTTAAGATCCACCACGCCGCAAGGCCCCCGACTAAGGCACCCATCATGGCGACAGTCCCCGTTTGATAAATCGTCCAGCCCAATTGCTGGAAAGCTGCCGCAGCACCTAAAATCACACCAACTCTAAGCAGCTGCTCTACGACTTGGGAAACTGCTGTCGGCACCATTTGCAAATTTCCTTGAAACATTCCTCGATAAAAGGTCAAAGGCGGGACAAATAAGAAGGTAAAAGAAACGACTCGAATCAAGCCCGCCAGTTGGTGGTCCCCCATCACTTGTGCGATCGGACCGGCAAATAAAAAGGTCACCGCCCATAAACCGATCGCAGACCAAAGCACGAAAGGCGTCAACGCTTGCAGCCGTTCCTTGCTTTTCAAAGGATCGGGTTCTTCAGCGACGATGCGGGAGATAAACTGTGGCAACCCTGACAACGCTAACGTCATCGCCAATCCATAAATCGGATAGACTTGTTGATACACATAAAACCCTTCGTCCCCTACCAGGTTCTGAAAAGGGACCCGATAAACGGCACTTAAGATTTTTGCGATAAAGGAAGCGATCGTTAAAATAAACGCCCCTTCCATCGTACGCTTCAATTGTGATTTCGGCATCCCGCTGGTTCCTTTCTAGCCTTGGCTGGCGTATTTTTGTTCCCGTAACGCTTTGACAAAATCTTGGATTTCTAATAGCCAGGTGCTTTCCTTCATCACTGGCGGAATCTGTAATTTGATGGTCATTTGCTCATGATCGACACCCATCGTGGCTTTTAATTTAGTAGCTTTCAATGCTTCAAACAGCTGCTCCACCGAATAATTTTTCGTGCCGACTTTACTCAAAGTAAACGACACCGTCTGCTGCTGCTTGCGGATAGTTTCTAACAAGGCACGATCGCCGTTCATTTTGATCTCGCCCACCGTTAAGAGATGTGCCACTTCTACAGGGTATTCACCGAAACGGTCTAACAGATCATCTTGAAGTTCATCAACTGCTTCTTGGGATTCCAGCTCACGAATTCGTTTGTAAATCTCGATTTTTTGCCGTTCGTCTTCAATATACGAAGTCGGTAAGTAGGCATCGATCCCCAGATCGATCTCGACGGTCGTTTTTTCTGTTTGGGTATTTTTCCCTTGTTTCCGAGTGACTGCTTCAGACAGCATTTGCGAGTACATGTCAAACCCGACTGCATCGATAAAGCCGTGCTGCTGCGCCCCCAATAGATTTCCCGCTCCACGAATCGAAAGATCTCGCATCGCGATTTTGAAACCTGACCCCAACTCGGTAAAGTCCTTAATGGCTTGCAGCCGTTTTTCACTGACTTCATTCAACACTTTTTGCTGTTCATACATGAAATACGCATAGGCGACCCGATTGCTCCGACCGACACGGCCGCGCAGCTGATACAACGTCGAAAGCCCCATGTAATCGGCATTTTCCACAAACAACGTATTGGCATTGGGAATATCCACACCGGTTTCAATGATCGTCGTCGTCACCAACACATCGTATTGCCCTTCAATAAAGTCAAACAGGGTATTTTCCAATTGAATCTCGGTCATTTGCCCGTGGGCATACGCGATTCGTGCGTCTGGCACTAACGCCTGCAGTTCTTCGACTTTTCGCTCGATCGTATCGACACGATTATAGAGATAAAACACTTGACCTCCCCGTGCCATCTCCCGTTGGATCGCTTCTCGCACCGCTCCTGGATTCATCTCCATCACATAGGTTTGGATCGGGTAACGATTTTCTGGTGGTGTTTCGATCACAGATAGGTCCCGTACCCCCAGCATCGACATATGCAATGTTCGTGGGATCGGCGTTGCCGTCAACGTCAACACATCGACTTGCGAACGCAGTTGTTTCAAGCGCTCTTTGTGTTTGACCCCAAACCGTTGTTCTTCATCGATCACCAACAAGCCCAAATCAGCAAACTCGACATCTTTTGACAATAATCGGTGGGTCCCCACCAAAATATCGACTTGCCCTTTGCGCACTTGCTCGATCGTTTCATTCTGCTGTTTTTTCGTCCGAAAACGACTCAGTACCCCAACATTGACGGGGAATCCTTCAAAACGATCGACCATCGTTTCATAGTGCTGCTGCGCCAAGATCGTTGTCGGTACTAAGAAAGCCACTTGTTTGCTTTCTTTGATCGCTTTAAAAGCAGCCCGCAGCGCCACTTCTGTTTTCCCAAAACCAACATCCCCGACTAACAAGCGGTCCATCGGCTTTTCTTTTTCCATATCCCGCTTGATCTCTGCCGTACTGCGCAGCTGATCATCGGTTTCCGAATACGGAAAGGCATCTTCAAATTCTTTTTGATAGGCATCGTCTGGTTGAAAAGCATAGCCTTTTTCTGATTCGCGTTTGGCATACAATAAAATCAAATCATCTGCGATGTCTTCAATTTTAGCCGTCACTTTGCGCTTGGTCTTCGCCCACTCGCTGCCACCTAATTTATTGATTTTCGGTGTTTTCGATTCGGAAGCCACATATTTTTGAATCAAATTCAGTTGGGTGACTGGAATAAAGAGCTTGTCTTCGTTTTGGTACAAGATCGTCATGTAATCTTGGTGGACGCCATCGACTTCTAAGGTTTCCATGCCGATGTACTTCCCGATCCCATGATTCGCATGGACGACATAATCGCCCGCTTTTAACTCATTGTAGCTTTTGAGCCGTTCCGCATTGGTGACATTTTGCCTGCGGGCTCTTTTTTTGTTCATCTTTTGGAAAATTTCTTTTTCCGTAACCACCACTAGCTTGTCTTGCGGCATTTCAAAGCCGCTTTGCAAACGTTCCACCACGATTTGGGTGCGTCCTGTAAACAGGCGGTCTTGTTGCGTCTGCACGGCATAGATATCATGATCTCGCAGATCTTGCTCTAACTTCTTGGCCCGCTCTTGATCACTGACCAGAAAAATCACCGTCTGCTGCTGCTTCTCCCAGCGATCGATTTCAACTTTCAAGAGACCCATTTGGCTGAAAAACTGCTGCATCGGCCGGTATTGGAATTGATGGATCGCTTGGAAGCGAATGTTCCCCATTCCTTTTTGGAATAAAGAAAAGAAGCTGGTCACAAAGGTTTCTTTTTGCAGCAGCTGATGGACATCGATCCCGAATTGCTGTTCAGAAAAGACCCGCAGCTCCGCTAATTTTTGGGTATGCCACTCCGCCTCTTCCCGTTCGATCTCACGATTGGTCTCCATGATCCGAGCATAATCATCGATCATCAAAAAGGCATCTTCAGAAAAATAATCTAAGACACTCGTTTGCTGACGATACAGTAAATCCGTGTAATAACGGGCACTTTCACCAGGAATCCCCGCTTGCCATTGAGAAGCCAACTGGCCAAAATAATCTTCTAAAAAGGCGCGATCGGTTGCTTCTTTGGTGACTGCCAACCGTTTGTTCAATAATTCTTGCAGCTGCTTTTGCCCCGCAGCTAAATCTTCCGCTGAGAAAACCAATTCGGTAGTGGGTAAAATAGCCACTTGCTGCAGCGTTTCCACTGAGCGTTGCGTTTCCACGTTGAAAGAACGCATCGAGTCGATTTCTACATCGAATAACTCGATCCGTACGGGATATTCGGCGTTTAATGGATAAATATCGAGGATGCTCCCACGAATACTGAATTCGCCAGGTTTGCCAATCATTGACTGACGTTCGTAACCCATCAAGATCAATTGTTGCGGCAAACGCTCTAAATCGATCTCATCGCCGATCTGCCACTGAAATTGATTGGCTAACCAGGTTTTCTTTTCAGGCAAATACTTTCGCAAAGCCGCTACCGGCAACACATAGATCCCCGTTTTCCCTTGAGAAACAGCATTCAGCGCTGCCACGCGTTCTTCTCTGGCTTCTGGTGAAGAAAAAGCCATTTCGGCTGACAACACTTCATCCACTGGAAAAACGTAGACATCTTCCGTCACATTGCGCAGATCTTCGGCTAGTTGATTTGTATAATAGAGATTAGGTGTCACGACGATCACTTGTTTTTGAAATGCCTGATACACACCAGTGATCGCTAATGTTTTTGCCGATCCAGCTAGACCGGTCAGTAATTGCCGGGGGGCCTGTTCACGTAAACCTGTATGCCAAGCCGCCACTGTCGGCACTTTATTTATTAATTCAATTAAATCCATCTCGGCCCTCCTTAGTTAAATCGATTCATTGTGGCAAGAAAGTCGCCGTTGGTCAAGTAATCACTACTTGCCTCGACCGCTTTATCAATACTTTGTAAAACGATGGGCAGATCGTCTTTTGCAAAAGGACTCAGGACATGATTGACCACGGTTTGTCCTGGACGTGGACGATCGATCCCGATTTTGATGCGGTCAAAGACTGTTGAATCCAAATGAGCGATCAAACTCTTGATCCCATTGTGGCCACCTGCACTGCCTTTTTGGCGCAAACGAATTTTCCCTAATGCTAAATCGAGGTCATCATAGACCACCACTAGTTCTTCTTGGTAGATGCCAAAATAGGTCATCAACGGGCCTACCGCACGACCGGATTCATTCATGAAAGTTTGTGGTTTGACCAAAAGGATTTTTTCACCATTCAAGAAAAACTCTGCCACCTCTGCTTCAAAAGCCGACTTTTTAAAGGTTGCTTGGTACTTTTGTGCCAACGCATCCACTACCATAAAGCCAACATTATGTTTGGTTTTTTCATATTTTTTGCCAGGATTTCCCAAGCCTACAATCATTTTCATTTTTTATTTACGCTCCATTATTTCTAGTTTCAAGCTGATTCTTCATCTATTTTATCGGTTTTCTTATCCAAACACAAAATACTGGGCACACAAATGCGCCCAGTTCTTTTGCTTAGGTAATTATAACACGAAATGGACTGTTATGGTGGCACCCTCTTGCTCAGTTTTTATCTTTCTTAACGAATCTTAATAAAACCTTGATATATCTTCTTTTTGACGTAATAACAAAGAAAGCATTTACAACTGAAACAGCGATATTTTGTGTAATATTGTTGTGCAAATCACATGACAAACATACTTGAAAATGGTAGGATGATAGCGAGTAAAACAATTATGCGGAAGGAATGATACACAGATGACTGCAAAAACGAACAAAAAAGATCACCAAAAGGTAATTCTTGTTGGAGACGGTGCGGTTGGTTCTAGTTATGCGTTTGCGCTGGTGACCCAAAACATTGCGCAAGAAGTCGGAATCATTGATATAAATACAGCAAAAACAGAAGGCGACGCAATTGACTTGTCCCATGCTTTGGCATTTACTTCCCCTAAAAAAATCTATGCCGCTTCTTATGAAGATGCACATGATGCTGATTTAGTCGTTATTACTGCTGGTGCGCCTCAAAAACCAGGCGAAACCCGTTTAGACTTAGTTCATAAAAACTTGAAAATCAACCGTGAAGTAGTTACCCAAATCGTTGATTCAGGCTTTAACGGAATTTTCTTAGTTGCAGCAAACCCAGTCGATATTTTGACTTATTCTACTTGGAAATTCTCAGGCTTCCCGAAAGAACGCGTTATCGGTTCAGGTACCTCATTAGACTCTGCCCGTTTCCGTCAAGCATTGGCTGAATTGGTCGATGTCGATGCCCGTAACGTCCATGCCTATATCTTAGGGGAACACGGCGATTCAGAATTCCCTGTTTGGTCTCATGCCAACGTAGCTGGCCTACAAATCTATGAATGGGTCAAAAACAACCCAGACATCGATGAAGAAGCAATGGTCAACATTTTCTTCAGTGTTCGTGATGCAGCCTACACCATCATCGAGAAAAAAGGTGCGACCTTCTACGGGATCGCGGTAGCCTTAGCACGGATCACTCGTGCGATCTTAGACGATGAAAATGCTGTTCTCCCATTATCTGTGTACATGAACGGCGAATACGGCTTAAACGACTTGTACATCGGTGCGCCTGCAGTCATCAATGCCCAAGGGATTCAAAAAGTAATTGAGATCCCATTAACAGATGGTGAAAAAGACCGGATGGCCGCTTCGGCAAAACAATTAAAAGATATTCTTGATGAAGCTTTTGCAAAATTAGATGCGGAAGACAATCAATAATTTCTTTTCCCTCGTGTTAAATAGTCAATTTTAGTTAGTCAATTATGCGACTGAACGAATCCTCCAGCTCACTCTTTTTCAGAATCCTTTGATCAAGATGGCTTGCTGCCGATTCGTTCAGTTTTTTTATCGTAAGAAATGCGTTTCTACAGCTTGCCTAAAGATAGTTTAAGAATTTTCTATTTTTCATGGAAGTTTCATTTGCCATATTCGCTTTCCCGTGGGAATATGGTATGATTTAAGCGTTATTATCTATTATGCCATTAGAAAAAAAGGAGTAGTTGAATGACTCGTTCAAACAAACATACTGACGCCAAGAATAATACGAAGAAAATTGTTCTGATCGTTGTGGCTGCTTTACTCGTAGTGATCGCTGGCGGCTATACCTACCGAAGTACATATTATGCAAACCGTTTTCTACCAAAGACTGAAATCGATGGGATCGACATCAGCAACAAAACCGTTGCCGAGGCCAACGACCTGCTGCATGATCGCTATTCACAAGAAGACTTTACCATCAAAGATGGTGATAGCGAATGGAAAACAGTCAACCTTGCTCAATTTGGTTTGCAGACGGATTTCACCGATGAGCTGCAATCTTTAAAAGATGAACAAAATCAGTGGAGCTGGGGAATGGCTTACGTTTCGGCTGCCGAAGAAAAGAAGCTAGACAATCTCTCAGTAGACCAAGACACCTTGACTAGCGAGACCAACACGATCCAAAAAGAACTCGAAACCTTAAATGAAGATCGTACCAAATCGGCTGATGCCACGTTGGAAAAAGGCGAAGACGGCTTTTCTATCAAACCAGAAGTTGACGGCGATGCCATCGATGTTGACAAAGCAGTGGCAGACTTGCAAGAAGCCATCGTCAGCGGCGAAAAGGAATTGAATCTCGTTGATTATGTCACAAAACCAAGTGTGACCGCCGATGATCCAGACTTAACGAAAGAAATGGATTCGTTGAATAAAATCGCCAAAGTAACCGGCAATTATACGATCAACGGAAATACGTTTCAAATCCCAAGAGAAACGATCATGGATTGGCTCTCTTATAAAGACGGCAACACAACGATCGACGAAGACAAAGTACGAAGCTATGTCACATCGATCGGCGAACAATACAATACTAGCACCAATTCTTCGACCTTCCAAAGTACCAAGCAAGGTGAAGTGACAGTCCCAGCTGGTACTCTTAGCTGGACGATCCAAACCGATGCGGAAACAGAAGCATTGATCGAGGCGTTAAAAGCAGGCGAAGACTTCACCCGCACACCGATCGCTCAAGGAAGCACCGATGCAGGCAGCCCGCTGTTTGGCAACACCTATATCGAAGTTGATCTAAAAAACCAACACATGTGGTATTACAAAGATGGCGAGTTAGTGTTGGATACGAAAATTATCTCTGGGAAACCAGCCACACCAACACCAACTGGCTTCTTCTATGTCTGGAACAAAGAAGAAGATGCAACCTTGACTGGTGAAGATTATGCGTCCCCTGTTGATTACTGGATGCCCATCGATTGGACCGGTGTCGGTATCCATGATTCTGATTGGCAGACGGAATACGGTGGCGATCTTTGGAAAACCCGTGGTTCTCACGGCTGTATCAATACTCCGCCAGGCGTGATGAAAGAATTGTACAGCAAAGCCGAAGTCGGTACACCCGTGATCGTGATTTAATCAAAAAAAGAATCAAACCTTTTTATAGACGAACCAAAAGCTGCAAAAGAAAAATCTTTTGCGGCTTTTTTGTTGTCTCCCAAATGTTCCTATTTACAAAGAACGGTTTAATCAATATACTTAATTAACCACTTTAATTAACAAGGAGAATCATTTTGGAAAAAGTCGTTTTTATTGATCGTTCTACTTTGGCTGGAAGTCTGATCAAAATTTTCGCCCGCAACATCCAGCTGCTGTCCGAGGATCAAATCAGTGTAACTGTTGTGACACCAGAACGTCTGGCGAATTATCGTTTTGCGCAAGAAAAACTCGTTTTGGTCGATCCCTTGCTTTCTTTAACAGATCCGATGATCAAGCAGGCCATCCCACCACGCATCAAGCGCCTTTCGTTTCCCGTCAATCATTACAGCGGGATGAATACTGAAGCCATTCTAGAATTGATCCAACAAGCATAACCTAAAAAGGCGGACGGAAACCAATGGTTTCTGCCGCCTTTTCTCATGCCACTTCCCCTTTGTTAGACAATCGCTTCTTCTTGTTCTAACAAAGTAACTTGCTCTCCTTTGTCTTGCAGTGCAGCAACGTGCATCGTGCCCCACTGGCAAAGAGTATCCAATAAGCCGCCTAAGGTTTCTCCATATTCACTCAAGGAATACTCAACTTTAGGTGGTACTTGATTATAGGACTTGCGAGTAACGATGTCAGACTCTTCTAATTCCCGCAATTGCTGGGTCAACATTTTTTGACTGATGCCAGGGATCTTCCGCCGTAAATCACTGGGACGTAATGCCCCATGGCGTAAATTACAAAGAATGATTGGTTTCCACTTCCCGCCGATGACATCCATGGTTGCTTCAACACCGATATTATAAATTTTTTCTGCCATTTTTTTCACCTCATTACGCTTGATATCACACAAAGGTTACCAAAAGGTGGGTATCAAACAAAAAAGTACGTACTATACAGTATTACCACCTCATTATATGATGATACCAGAAAAAAATAAAGGAGATGTTTTTATGATCGGAAAATTATCAGATACCGTCACCCTGAACAACGGCAGTGAAATCCCCGGGTTGGGGTTAGGTGTCTTTCAAATCCCTGAAGCTGACACAGCAGAGGTCGTGAAGCAAGCGATTATCAATGGCTATCGCTTGATTGATACAGCAGCGATTTACGGCAATGAAACAGGAACAGGGGCAGGAATCAAACAAGGCTTACAAGAAACGGGGTTGGCTCGTGAAGAACTCTTTGTCACTTCCAAACTTTGGAACGATCATTTAACTTATGATGAAACGATCCACGCCTTCAATGAAAGTCTGGCCCGCTTAAACCTCGAGTATCTCGACTTGTACTTGATCCATTGGCCAGGAAATCAAGCATTTCAAGAGTCCTGGCGTGCCTTGGAAGACCTCTATGCGGCAGGAAAAATCAAAGCGATCGGGGTCAGCAACTTCCAGATCCATCATCTGGAGCAATTATTGGCCATTGCTAAGGTCGTTCCTGTTATCAATCAGATCGAGCTGCATCCCAAACTGACGCAGCAAGACCTGCGGGCTTTTTGTGGCGAAAAAGCAATTGCGATCCAAGCTTGGTCGCCATTGATGCAAGGCAAACTGCTGAAAGATGACACCGTCTTGGCGATCGCCGACGCGCAGCAAAAATCAGCGGCACAAGTGCTTTTACGCTGGGCTATTCAACAAGGGATCTTAGTCAATGTCAAATCGACACACCCTGAGCGAATGATCGCCAATGCAGCGATTTTTGATTTCCATTTATCAGAAGCTGACATGGCCCGCTTGAACGCATTAAATGAAGACTTACGAGTGGGTCCAGATCCAGACACATTCGATTTTCATTAACCGAACGATATACTAAACAAAACCTTAGGAGGAAGTATAATGACAAACACAAACACAGGCTTTTCAATGGTTAACCATGTGGGAATCACCGTCAGCAATCTCGAACGTTCCATCCAATTTTATGAAGCATTAACGGGAAAAAAAATCGCCAATCAAGATACGATCGGCGGCAAACGCATGGCGCAAACGCAAGGATTAGCAGATACACTGATCAAATATGCCAATCTTCATTTAGACAATCTCAACATCGATCTTTTAGAATACGTCGAACCAAGATCCAACAAAGCTAGCTATTCCAATGAGCAAATCAGCGCGATGCATCTTTGTTTTGAAGTCGAAAATATTGATGAAGCCGTTGCTCGTCTAAAAGCCATTGGCGTTGAGCCTGACGGCACCCCCATCGTTTTTGAAGCACAAGACGGTTTGAAAAGCGGCTTTGGGACAGGCGTCGCCTACTTTACAGATCCAGACGGCACCAATCTTGAATTGATTGCACCAAAAGGCCCTTTTCAACGGGGATAAAAAAACGGATGGCGCTGCAAATCGCCATCCGTTTTTTTTGCTAGAAGCACGTATTTTTCGATTGTTCCCCTTCATAGAAGCGTTCATAGCGGATACAATAAGTATGTATTCCTCTTTAGCGGCTTCACTTACTTATCAAACAAATCGCACGTGAAAGGTAGTGATCTCGATCGATATTGGACTTTTGTTGTTGATTTTTACGGGTATTTTTTTCATCGTCTTCTGGTGCTTTTACCGAGAAGAACCCAATTATGTATTCGGCTTTCGCACCAAGCGCAGTACAGCCAGTGTCAGCAATTGGCGTTTTGCCCAGCAGTGGTTCTCCTTGTTAGCGATGCTCTTTCTAGGCGGGGTCGTTTTATTGCAGCGCAACGAGCTGATCGCAGAGGCTTTTTACCAAGTAGCCGTTTTTGGCAGCTATCTTCTAGCAGCGCTACTCGTAGAAACGGCACTGTATCTCAAAGATTCACGCACAAGCACCAAAAAGTAAGACAAAAAAGACATTCCAGCGAATGTCTTTTTTCTATTGTTTATTTTGATGATGGATCGTGATCCCCAACACCAAGGCTAAAATCCCTGAAACCACCCAGATGGTGCGGTGGAATAAGAAAATCCCTAGCAAGCTGCTTAAGACTGCACCAAAAAAGAAGCCGCCGATGATCAAGGAAATAGCAATGATCTTGGGTGTCACTGATCGGTCCTTCTTAAACCAGCGCATGTACAAATAATCAGCCAGTGAACGTAAGTTGCCGGTGGTCATCGTGGTGGCATAGGGCATCCCTGCCAATCGACGATAGGCGGCATATTGAATCGCTGCAAAAAAAGATAACCCCGAATCGATCATGACATTGGGTAATGATCGAGCAAAAAAGCCCAGAACCAAAATACCGATTGCTTCAAAGATTAATGCGGCATTTTGCCAAACGATCCAGCCCCCTGTCGGAAAATGATGCTGCAGATGATTCGTCACTACGATCCCCACTAAAAACATGAAGATTGGTGGCAGATATCGAAAGGCTTGTTCAAACTGCCCCGTTGAAAGATTGATCCCTAACAAAATGACATTCCCCGACTGCATACTTGCAAACACTTCCCCGTGAAACAAGTAGGTATACGCATCTAAAAAACCGCCCGCCATAGCAAGAAGAATCCCCACCGGTAAACTTTCATGCACGACAAACTCCGATTTGCTTTTGACACTGCTCAAACTTTTTTCCATTGTTTTCGCCTCTTGTTTTTATACTTTCTGACAGCTTACTGCTTAAAAAACGCCGACAACTCGTTATGTTTTGCGGCGTTTAGGTGACTTTTTCGATAGCTGACAAATCAACCACCCCAAAAGAACGGCGGTCAGTGCTCCCGCTGAATCCAGCATGATATCTTGAAAAAGCGGCGTCCGTCCTCCCGTCAGCATTTGATGGTATTCATCGATCCCAGCGTAGCCGGTGGCTGCCAACCAAGCAAAAAAAGCGGCTAGCCAATAGGGCGTACGGCGATAAACGAGAACGAAGAACAAACTGCCCCCTAAGACAAAATAAGTGAAGAAATGCGCACCTTTGCGAATGAAAAATTCCACAAATGAGAAATAGCCTTTTTCCGCAATACTGATCTCCGACCCAGCATAGGAAAAAGAGATCGTCTCCAACCAATCTTTCAATGGTTCGTTTTTTAAGATACGTGAAAGCAACCCGATTTGAGATTGCTGCTCATAGGTTTGTGAAGAGCTGATAAAGAGGATGACCATTACCGCAATTGCGATACAAAAGTAAAAGTTCGGTTCTTTCAGTAATTTTTTCATAGTTTTCACTCCTCATTTTCCTATCTTACCATTTTCATTTGGTGATGCAACTGTTTTTCCAGCAAACCGTGGAGACATTGCACACACAAAAAGAGTGCTTCCGTCAAGTTTAGAAGCACTCTTTCTTTTTAAAAATAGCCATCGGTATGAAAAGCCGTCCCCCGTTTGGTTGTGAGATCTTTGGGCTTGTGACGTTCAGCTTCCTCAACGATTCTCAGGGCTGTTTTGCGTTTTTTTCTCCAGTAAATAATGACGAACCCATCTCGTAGCCTTCTACATAATGATTCAACCGCTCGACGACCTCTGCTGCCGCTTCTTGTGACGGCGTGATGATCAATAAAATATCAAACCCTGCAATCGTGCCGACAATTTCTGGCAGCTCCATTTCATCAAGATAATTGGCGATCACATCGGCGCCATTTTCAGCCGTATGAACGACAACTAAAAAGTCAATCTGCGTAATCTTTTTTAGATACTCATACATCGAAAACGCAATTCTGTCTTCTAGATCCTGCTCTTTGGATTCAAAGATTGAATAATACGGTCGGCCATTTTTGGCATACGTTTTAGCGATGTTCATTTCCCGCATGTCTCTAGAAATCGTGGCTTGGGTAGCTGAAACATTTTCTTTTTTTAATAAATTCATCAATTCTTCTTGAGACTCAATCCGATGTAGGACAAAAAGTTTTTTGATAATTGCTTGTCGCTCTTTTTTTTTCATTTACTTGATCCGCTCCTCTCAAGTCGCCTCGCTTACTGAAATAGTTGATCCGTCTCGTTCACTTCTTGAAACGCAGCTTACAAGAACAACATCGAGAAGATTAAAATGGCAAGATTGGAAATTCCGATAACCAGTAACGGTTTGCGCATAAAGCGAGTCCAAGTAGAATAGTTGACCCGAGCCAGCTCCAATCCGCCCATCACGACGCCAGAAGTTGGTGTGATCAAATTCACTAATCCGCAACCAGCAGTAAAGATCATGACCATGACGTTCGGATTGAGTCCGATGCTTTGCGCCAAGGCACCCATGATAGGGATCGATACATATGCCAGTCCTGAAGTCGATGGAATCAAGAACGATAAGAGCAGATACAAAATATAGGCGCCAATTACGAACAGGACAGGTGATAACCCTTCTAAAAGATGGGAAGCCCGATCCAAAATAAATAGATCCAAGTACGTCGTTTGCATAATGTAGGAAGCCCCCCGTGCCACAACGATGATCAAGACAACGGATAAAATGTCTTTGACCCCATCGATAAAGTTGGTCACGATTTCTTTTTCTGAGAATCCTTGAATCAATGCAATGATGATACTGACGTAGAAGAACCACATAGCCAAATCACCAAAATACCATTCACCGAAGCTATTCCCGGTCAAAAAGGCGGTCCAACCGTCAAACACATGGATATCAAAGTCGCCCCAAGGAATCAAGGAAACCACCATGATCACAAAGGATAAGCCAAAAATCGTCAAAATCAGGCGATGCTTTTGCGTAAACGCCAAGGCTTCGTTCGTGTCTTTGACAAAATGCTCTTCCATTTCTTTTTGCTCTTGCAGCGATAAGATCGTGGAGCCTTTGTCGGCTTTAACTTTTTTGGCATAAGACATCACCACAAAGATACAATACGCGGTCGTGACTAGCCAAAGCAATGCGCCAACTACTAGGATCGTGCCATTATTCGGAGCAATATCGATGCTTCGTAAGGCATCCATTGCCACCCCAGTAGCGAAAGGGTTAACGGTGGAGCCGATCACACCGGCACCCGCCCCCAACATGACGGTTCCTGCTGCGACGATCGTATCAAAGCCCGATGCCACCATTGTGATTGCTAATAGGGAATAGAACGGAATCGTTTCTTCCGCCATTCCATAAGTTGAGCCACCAATTGAAAACAACACCATCAAAATCGGGATCAAAATCAACTCGTTGCCTTTGAGTTTTTTGACCAAATGCTGAATACCAGCTTCTAAAGCGCCTGTTCGTGTGACAATATTCAAAAAGCCACCCAAACAAAGAATAAACACACAGATCTCGATCGCATCACGAAATCCGTTAAAAGGCGCCATAAAGAAATCAGAAAACTTGGCACCGACGACTTGGCTGACCATCTCTTCTTGGCCTGCTGGTAATGAAGGTGCAAAGGGCTGACCAGCTAGTAGCCAAGAAGCGACCGTCAACGCAATAATGATCAGAAATAAGATACTGAACGATGTCAGCGACTTTTTTTCTTTTTGCTTTTTTTTCATCTTCGTTCCTCCTCTATTGAATCAATCTTAGGTGCAAATTGCCAACAGCAAGTCTGTCTGTGGTCAATTCGCAACATGGGAAAAATAATCTTTGTCATAAATAATGAGTTCTTTGTAACGATAATAAATCTTTCTTTTGTGCACGAGCGCCTTGATGGTTTGACTGACCGTCTCTCGCGTCGTTCCACTGTATTTAGCGATATCATTGATAAAAACTGGAAAAGGAATGCGAATCTGCTCTCCTTGTGACTGTCCGTGCTCGATCATCAAGAGACCGATCGTATTGACGACTCTTGTCTGCGCGCTAGAGGTGACACAGTACTCCACTCGGCGTCTTTGCTTCTCCAACTGCTGGCTCATTTGCTGATTCAGCCACAGCAACTGACTTGTAGATGAAACAACCAGCGGTTCAAACAGCGACATCGCTGCAAACTGCACGACAATGTCTGTTGCAGCGAATGCCGATACATCATAGTTGTCTCTTTCAAACAAGCCAATCAAAGGAAATAACTGATCAGGCCCAACAAAATCTACATAACAATAGGAATCAGTTCCGTCGGTTTTTTCGATCCGTACGAGACCTTCGATCACATGGAATATCCGATCTCTTACGTCGCCTTCATAAAAAAGCACTTGGCCTTTTTTGTACGTACGGCAGTAAATATGCTCCTTCAATCGCTGTTGATTTTCTTCTTCCAGCCATTGAAAGCTATTCGCTCTTGTTGATGGATCTTTTATTTGGTAGTCGATCATTTCTCTCACTCCAATGTTTTGGACTTGCTTTGCTACTTCGCTTATTTCCAGGTGATCTGTGTACCAGCGTCTTCAATTTCTGCCAGCTTATCTAAGGAAGTAATCACTGCCCGTTTTTCCGTGCCCATTTTGACAAAATTCAAAGCTGCTTGTACTTTCGGTAACATGCTTCCCGGTGAAAAATGTCCTTCATCGACATAGGTTTCCAATTCAGCGGCGGTCACATGATCCAACCACTGCTCATTTTCCTTGCCAAAGTTCAAAGCGATTTTTTCCACGCCCGTCAAAATGATCAGCTGATCCGCATCGACTAAACGGGCCAATTTTTCAGAAGCAAAATCTTTATCGATCACGGCTTCAACCCCCAGCCCATTATCTAACACGGGAATGCCCCCGCCGCCTGCGCAAATAACGATCGTGTTTTGTTCAATCAGCGCCTTGATGCTGGCAACTTCTTGAATCGCTTGTGGCGCTGGACTGGCAACGACTTTCCGCCAACCACGACCAGCATCTTCACGATAGATGGCATCTGTTGCCGCCATGGCTTCTTTGGCAGCTGTTTCCGTTAAGAAAGGACCGATTGGTTTGGTCGGATGGGCAAATGCTGGATCTTGGGCATCGACTGTAATTTCCGTCACCACTGTCACCACCGGCTTAGCCATTTGGGCTTCTTTCAACTGGATTCTCAGCTCATTTTGTAACCAATAGCCAATACTGCCTTGCGTCATTGCCACGCAGGTATCTAAAGGCATCGCTGGGTTTTTGCTAGAATCACTGGCTTGTTGCTGCAAAACCAAATTTCCCACTTGAGGCCCATTCCCATGGGTAATGATCAAATGAACGTCTTTTTGGATCAGGGGAATTAAATACTCGACGGTCTGTTTAAGCCGTTCTTTTTGCCCTTTGGCACTGGCATCATCTGCTAGGATAGCGTTGCCGCCAAGGGCGACAACGATCGTTGGTTTCTTTTCACTCATCTGCTCACTGCTCCTTCTTACACTCTAGGAATAAAGAGATCGCCTAAGGTTACTGCCATGATTGCTTTGATCGAGTGCATTCGGTTTTCAGCCTCTTCAAATTGACGGCCCCATTGACTGCGGAAAATGTCGTCTGTGATCTCCATTTCAGAAATGCCGAATTTTTCTTCAATCATTTTTCCATACGTCGTATTCGTATCATGGAACGCTGGCAAGCAGTGAAGCACGATCAAGCCATCGTCTTGTTTTCCAGTCGCCATTACCATTTCGCGGTTGATTTGGTAATCTTTCAACAGCTTCACCCGTTCTTCAAACTGGTCTTCTTCCCCCATTGAAACCCAAACATCGGTATACAGAACATCGGCATCTTTGACGCCTTTTTGAATATCGTCTGTTACCATCAGCTGACTGCCAGATTCTTTGGCAAATTTGTTGGCATAGTCTGTCACTTCTTCAGCTGGGAAAAGTTCTTTTGGTGCACAGATGCGAACATTGACACCTAAAATCGCTCCCGTCACTAACAAACTATTCGCCATATTGTTTCGGCCATCGCCCACATAGACTAACGTAATGTTTTCTAATGTACCGAAGTTTTCTTTGATCGTCATGAAGTCAGCGATCATTTGGGTTGGATGCCATTCATCGGTTAAGCCATTCCAAACAGGAACGCCAGAGAATTTGGCTAAATCTTCAACGACTTGTTGGCTGAACCCGCGGAACTCAATGCCATCAAACATACTGCCTAAAACTCTGGCGGTATCTTCAACGGATTCTTTTTTGCCTAGCTGGATATCATTCGCACCTAAAAATTCTGGATGGGCACCAAGATCGATGGCAGCCGTCGTAAATGCCGCCCGTGTCCGAGTCGACGTTTTTTCAAATAAGAGGGCGATGTTCTTGCCTTCCAAATAGCGATGAGAAATATTTTGCTTTTTCAACTGTTTCAAATAGATGGAAAAATCAATAAGGTATTCTAACTCGGCTTTCGTAAAATCTTTTTCTGCTAAGAAGCTTCTTCCTTTAAATACTTGTTTCATTAGTAATTCCTCCTCTAGATTAAATATCTTCTCTGATAAATGGCATGCTCATGCAGCGAGGGCCGCCACGGCCGCGAACCAATTCACTGCCGGAGATTTTATGCAATTTGATGCCGGCTTCAGTTAATTTTTGATTGGTGATCGTGTTACGGTCATAGACCACGACTTCACCAGGTGCGATCGTCAAGGTATTGGAACCGTCATTCCATTGTTCCCGAGCTGCAGCGACCAAATCGTTCCCCCCACAGCGAATCAATTCCACTGCATCTAATTCTAAGTAGCGGCACAAAATGTTTTCTAACGTATCTTTTTCTTCTTTGATGGTTACGCCATCCCCGTCACGTGAGATTGAATAAACGGTCAGTTCGCCTTCAATTTCTGGATGGATCGTAAATTTGTCATAATCAACCATTGTAAATACCGTATCTAAATGCATGAATTTGCGTTCTTGACCAATATCAAAAGCTAAGACGTACTCAAAACTTGGTTCATGTTGGAACACATTACGAGCCAACTGTTCAATGGAAGTGGCATCTGTTCGTTGGGAGATCCCGATCGCTAACACTCGTTTTGACAGAACCAATTCATCGCCACCTTCAATTCGTGTTGGCTGATCACGGTCATAAAGCAAGTGCGGTGGCTGTTGTTGGAACATTGGATGATGAGCAAAAATGTATTTGCCATACAACGTTTCACGACGTCTTGTTTCTGAATACATACGATTCAAGGAAACCCCGTTACCGATCGTCGCAAACGGATCGCGAGTGAAATACAAATTCGGCATTGGATCGATCAAAAACGGATACTGGTCATCCACAGCACCAGCTAAGCTTTGACTATGGGGCAATTTCAGTTCATTTTTCGCTAAACCTGCCATCGTTTTATCGATGAATTGACGGTTATCTTCAAAAGATAAGAAATAATCGGTAATTTCAGCAATGATTTCTGGACTTTGTAACGTTGTTTCTTCTAAATATTCCTTGATAAACTGCTCTTTGATTTCTTGACTAGTTAACGCTTCTGCTGCTAAATCTTCTAAATACAACACCTCCACATTATTATTACGCAATACATCGGCAAATTGATCATGTTCAGCCCTTGCTTGTTCCAAAAAGGGAATATCATCAAATAACAAGCGATTTAAATGATCCGGAACGAGGTTTTCTAATTCTCGACCAGGGCGATGGAGCATGACTTGCTTCAAGCGGCCGATTTCTGAAAAAACATGAATAGCATTTGACATTTCTTTACATCCTCCTTTGTTTTGATTACGCCTACATAGTACAAGAATGTATGCGCTTACCAAGCGACGTATTTCGCCTTCATTATGCAAAGCATTTGTCATTATGCAATAAAGAGTGAATATCTTCTTGCGAGCGTTTTTTTACTCGTTGTTATTTTTTTTTATGTAATATTTATTCAGCAATTTTTAAATAAGAATTTGATGAGAATGAAAAAATGATCGATTTTGTTCTTTTCTTTGATTTTGACGTCCCCGACCAATGCAGGCAAAGCTTGCGAAAGAAAAGAACTTTTTCAACCGACAGCTTTCCTTTTTCGATTAAAAAATCCGATGGTTGCGACTAAATGTGGCTATGCTATACTTAATAAGATCGTAGGAAAAGAAAGGGGTTTGATAGGAATGACCTATTCAATCAATTGGGATCTAGAAACAATTTTTCCAGGAGGCAGTGATTCTGTTCAATTAAAAGAACGCATGAGCCAGCTGGAAGAAGAAATCAAAACTTACCGTGAAAAAGTTGACGCTTGGGCACCAAACGCTACAGACAATGCGACAAAATTAGAGGAATTAATCGAACTTTCTGGCACAATCAATCAGGGATTTTCACAATGTGGCAGCTTTATCAATGCCTTGCTTTCAGCGAATGTCAACGACAGCAAAGCCAAAATCCTGACAGGCGACCTCTACGCAAAACTGCCAGCATTGCAAGCAGCACAAACCGTTTTCTCGAAAAAATTGACAGAAATTTCTGAGGATGATTGGACTGCGTTACTTACAGCGGAAAACTTAGCACCAATCGCTTTTCGTCTAAGCGAGATTCGTCGCGACGGCAAAGAATTGTTATCTGAAGCAGAAGAAACCATCATCAACACTTTAAATTTAGATGGCTTAAATGCTTGGAGCCAACATTACGATACGATCGTTGCCTCGATCGAAATTCCTTTCCTTCAAGAAGACGGCACGACGATCAACTTGTCCGCTGGTCAAGCCTTCAATAAAATGATGGGTGATCCAGATCCAGAAGTTCGTGCACGTTTATTTGACACTTGGGAAAAGACTTGGGCAGAAAAAGAAGACCTCTTTGCAGATACCTTGAACCATTTAGACGGCTTCCGCCTTTCTACCTTCAAGCTTCACGGGGTCACTGATTACTTGAAAGAACCATTAGAATACAATCGTCTGCAAAAAGCGACATTGGATGCTATGTGGGGCACGATCCAAAAGAACAAACAGCCGATCGTTGATTTCTTGACCCGCAAAGCCCAGCTTTTCGGCAAAGAAAAAATGGAATGGCAAGATCAAGATGCGCCGATCATCCTTGGGGACATGGAAGAAAGAACCTACACCTTTGATGAAGCAGCTGACTTTATTTTGACCAACTTCCGTAAGTTCAGTCCGAAAATGGCTGACTTTGCCCAAATTGCTTTTGAAAAAAGCTGGATCGAAGCAGAAGATCGTCCTGGCAAACGTCCTGGCGGCTATTGCACCAGCTTGCCAGAAACCAAAGAGTCACGTATTTTCATGACCTACAGCAATTCAGTCAACGAAGTAGCGACGCTTGCCCATGAGTTAGGTCACGCGTTTCACAGCAGCGTTCTTTGGGAGCTACCAGAATTAAACCGCAACTATGCCATGAACGTTGCCGAAACAGCAAGTACCTTTGCTGAATTGATCGTTGCTGATGCAACCCTCAAAGAAGCGACAACGAAGGAAGAAAAAATCAATCTATTGGATGCCAAAATGCAAAATGCGATCGCGATGTTCATGAACATCCATGCACGCTTTATTTTTGAAAATAGCTTTTACCAAGCCCGTCAAAACGGCTTAGTTTCAGCGGAGCAAATCACGGAAATGATGACAGCGGCGCAAAAAGAAAGCTATGCGGATGGGTTAGCGACTTATCATCCACATTTCTGGGCAGCCAAATTGCACTTCTTTATTGATGATGTGCCGTTTTACAACTTCCCTTACACCTTTGGTTACCTCTTTAGCATGGGGATCTACGCGTATGCCAATGAAAAAGGGTCTAGCTTTGAAGAAGAATACATTGCTTTATTGCAAGATACTGCTTCAATGACGACGGAAGAACTGGCGCAAAAACACCTTGGTGTTGATTTAACAAAACCAGACTTCTGGCAAGCAGGGATCGATATGGTCCTAAAAGATGTTGCCAGCTTTATGGAATTGACTGAAGACTATATCTAAAAGAAAAAACCCTCTTCCAACACGACGCTTGGAAGAGGGTTTTTCTATCAGGCATTCAATAAAGTTAAGCCAATCGTTAAGTAGCCTGCGTACAGACACCAAATCAAATAAGGAATAAACAAGTACATTGCTTTTTTGTCGATGCGAGCAAAGAGGATCATACAAATAATCACTGATAGGACTAACAAGACAATAATGACCGTTCCTGCCCAGTAAGCATTCCAGCCAAAGAAAACGATACTCCACAAGAAGTTTAGTACTTGCTGGATCGCAAAGAAGATATAGGCATTCTTTTTAAGCGCTGGATTGACTTTGGCTACGATCAACAGATACAACGCTGTTCCCATAAAGGCATACAAAATCGTCCAAACGATCCCAATGATCCCACCAGGAGGGGCTAAAAAGGGTTTTTCCATTTGCGCATACGTTCCAGCGATGTCTCCTGCAAACAAACTCGAGATGATTCCTGTTGCTTCGATGCCGATCACACAGACCAGCCAAATCAAAAATTTCATGTTCTCCACTCCTTCTTTTTTTCATGACGCTCTCATTTCATCGTACCATCGAATCGAAAAAAAGCAGAATAGAACGCTTAAAAAAAGAAACGCCCGTGTGGACGTTTCTTTCTTGTTCCTTGCAATTTATGCTGCTTGCTCCCCTTCTTGGGCTTCTTGCTTGACTAGTCCTGCATCATAAGAACGAGCGAATGGGAAGTAGATCAAAAAGGCAACGCCTGCACATAAAAACGCACAAACTGCGGCTTTCCAATCGCCTCCACTTCCAATGAATGCGCCGATACCGATTGGAGAAGGCCATGGCATTTGGGCGATCATCGGTCGAATGATTTCCAATTCGATCGCAAAATAGGCAATCGATGCGGATGCCATCGGTGCTAAGAAAAAGGGAATCGCTAAGAAAGGATTATAAATCAAAGGAATCCCGAAAATCAACGGCTCGTTAATATTGAATAATGCTGGAATGATCGAAGCTTTTCCTAACACTCTCAATTGTTTTGATTTTGCCAGATAAACCAAGAATAAAGCGAGACCTAGCGTTGCCCCTGAACCTCCGACGGTCACATACGCATTGTTAAACTCACCAGCTAATGCAAAATTGGCGCCCTCAGCATTGGCTGTCAAATTACCTAAGGTGATTGGCGTCAATACAGAGAAAATGATATTTGCACCGTGAATCCCTACTAACCATAATGCACTGACTAAAAAGTAAATCACCATCAACCCTAACCAACTATTAGTCAAGTTCGTCACAAACCCAAAAGGCACGGCAATGATTTGGAAAATATCCGTTCCCGCTGCAACCAAAGCCCCATTGATAATAAGGACCGTGAATGCGACGACAAAGGCAGGGATCAATGCTGTAAAGGCACGGGCGACTCCCAATGGTACTTCTTCGGGCATTTTAATGACCCATTTTTTCGTTACACACAAGCGGTACAACTGAACAGCCAACACCGCCATGATAATACCGGTAAATATCCCGGTCGTTCCTAAACGCTCCACCCCGTCGCCACCGATCGCCCAGCCATTGATGATGGCATTTTCTTGATCGGTGATTCGTGACATGCTGCCATCCACGATCATCAATTGTGGGATCGACATGAAAAAGGCAAACATCGATAGTAACGCCCCACTCATAGGCGCAAGATCCAACTCTTCTTCTTCCGCATAGATCTTGGTGTATTCATAGCCGAGAACGATACAAAAATATAATGCCAAAAGTCCCATTGTCGTGCTGTTTGCCAGCATATACAAATCACTGACTCTGAAAAAAGTATTATTGAAGAAATCTTCTAAAAAGGTAAAGGTCTGCGGCAATACATTGATAACTAAAAACATCGAGCCAACGATCGTAAAAGGAATCGAAGCCATCCCAGCAGCCATGATGGCACGTACGATTTTGAACTGTGCCACTTTTCCTAACGGTCCCATGACGGCCGTTTCTAAGAGACTGAACAACTTGCTATTTGATTGTTCCATAATGTAACTACTTCCCTTCAATGAGTTTTTGGTATTCTTTAATATATCCATAATACGTATCTTTTTTGCGACGGATCTTATTGACACGCTGCAAACATAACGCAGTTAACATTAGCCCCACACTAAGCCAAAGTGTAAGAATGCCTCGATTGATCGGCGTATTTTCAAGAAAAGGAAAAACGAATGAAAACAGATGAGAGAAGCAGCAGATGGCGATTAACAGGAGATTCATCGTCAGTTGACAAAGATAAAACAAGCGCGTCCAGCGCAGTTTTCCAGCTATTTGCTCTGAATAGCTGCCATAAAGACGCACGTATTCACCGATCGCCGAAATGGCCAAAATCAGCAGTGCCAGCGGGAGGATCAAGAGTACGGCATTGCTGACCATCGCTGCTAAGAACCAATAAAGATTTGCAAAGAAAAAGACTGCTAATACATACCTTAGAAATAAAAAGCGGTGAAACCGAAACGTTTTTTCTGCCATTTTTTTCTGCTGTTCTCGATTGGTCATTTGATCCCTTCCTTTCTATCGCTCTCGCTGGTATAACGCCAGCATTTCAATCGCCACTTCTCGCAAAGTCATCGTTGTCATTAGATGATCTTGTGCATGGACCATGATGATCTCCATGTCGATTTTTTCGCCGCTGGCGTATTCTTGTAATAAGCCCGTCTGTGCTTTGTGGGCCTCTACTAGTGCTTCGTTTGCTTGATCCAGTTTTGCTTGTGCTGCTTCAAAAGTTCCTTGACGCATCTCTTGGAATGCTTCATGAACGATCGTCCGAGCATCTCCGCTGCTAAGAATAATTTGAAAGGCTGTCTCTTGTAGTTTTTCTGATTTCATTGTTCTTTCTCCCTTACATGTGCGATAAATGTGTTCCTAGGTGATACCCGATAAAGCATTCCATAAAATGTTCAAAATCACCACTTGCTATGAGTGCATCTTTAAATGACTCATCTTCAATGATCGGTACTAACAGTTGGCTGATTTTGTTCAATTCTACTTGCCCCAATCGATCAGGGGAAAGTAAGAAAATCAGCTGGATCTGGTCATGCTCGTCATCCCATTTTATGCCTTGTTTTAGTATAGCAACGGCCGCATAAGCATCATTGGTGATCGGTTCAATAGGGTGCGCCACCGCCAAATGATCGGAAAAGGCTACTGAGCTATAGGCTTCTCGTAAAGCAAGCTGCTTGCCTAGCGCTTCTTTCACCGCGCGCTTTTCCACGCTTTCGATCCTCGTCAGCAGCTGGTCTAAAACAGCCTCTTTATCGGTCTCTTCGGCGAGCCAAAGAAAAAGTTCTGGGCGAAAGCTAGTCTCAATCAGTTCCCGCTCTTTGTCAGACAAGGTCTTCGGTCGCTGTTTCAGAACGCTACGGTACTGTTTTTTCGTTTTATACTGTTTCAATTGGCGATTGATTTTTTGGATATCTTTTTTATCTAAAAAAACACTGACTGTGACGATGGGGATATTTAGAACCACATCTGGTACTTTGATAGATGAAATGATCAAATCAATCCCTGCTAGTTTTTGTTCACTGATTTCGTAATAGCTGATCATCTCTTCAATCACAAGTTTTGAACCAAGTTCGTGTTCCAAACGATTTTTTAACATTTGTGAACTACCGATTCCTGTTGCACAGATCACTAAGACCCGTGCTTTTTGCTGATTCGCTAAGCGTTCCATTGCAGCAGTCAAATGGATCGTCAAGTAGGCGAGCTCTCCTTCGGTCACTTTATAGGGGGCAAAGAAGGGGACATCAGAAAAATGCCGAATCGTTAGTTGAAAAAAGTCGCTGTAATCTTTTTTGATGGTCTCTAACAAAGGATTTTCCATACTCGTACCGTTATTCAATCGTTGCAATAATGGGGTGATATGCATCATCAGCCCATCTATCAATAAGGGATCTTCGGCTAAGCAAAAGCCCGTTTCTTGATCGATCTTTTGTAAAACGACTAGCAGCTGTTGTTTGACCTCGTTATCGTCTAAATCGATCTGTTCACGAATGGTTTCAGAAACTAGTTTGTTTTTTAAATGAATGGCGATATAGAAAGCCTCTTCCGGTGGCAAGACGATGCTCATCTGTTGGCGGATCTTCTCGACGATCTCTAAAGCTGATTGGTATTCCACTTCCTGCGCTAAGTTTGCCTCTTGCGGATGCAGCTGGATCTCAAAGCCCGCCTGCAGCCGTTTTATTGCTAGACCAATATGAAGGACGATCGTATAGATCATAAAATCAGAAAGTTTCAAAAAATACTTGCGGCATGTATCCAAAACGATGATCACGATTTCCTCGATCGCTATCCCCTCTAATAGATGTTTGTACATGGAGAAGGCATACAGATTGTCTTGCAGGCGATTCATGAAAAAGTAATTCATGATGAAATGCCGTAGACTATTTTCAGATCCTGCAACGTAGATCCCCTGACTGGTTCGATGTTTCAACTCGATCGTATAAGGCTTTAACAATTGCTTGATTTCAACGATGTCGTTGGAAATCGTTGAACGAGAAACACATAGATCCGCCGCCAAGTCATCAACAAAAACAGGCTTTTGCCCAAATAACAATTGATTTAACACAAAATATTGGCGGTCATTGGCTTCATTGATCGTCGTAAGGTCGGCAGCTGTTGGTCTGGTGTTGGTTTTCTCTGTATAAAAACGATCAAAGGAACGCTGGTCGGTGATGTTTAGCCGATAGCCCTGCCCTTGCTTGGCACAAATCTGACCAAGCTTATGGTTCTTCAAGATAAGCCCCAACCCTTGAACATACTTGCGCGCAGTCCGATCTGAGACCCCCAGTTGCTTTGCGATCTGTTTACTACTGGTATACGTGTTACGATTTTGGTAAAGCATTTTTAGCATGATGATCTCTTTTTTACTCAACATTTTTCATCAACCTATTCTCATGAAGCTTTTTGTTTGAACGACTATTGTATATTTTGCTCCACCACAGCAGCTAATTTTTCAATGCCCATCGGTATCGGCACATAAGCTTGGGGCGGAATATTTACGATGGGTCGTTGGTACTTGATGGCAGCTTTTTCAAGATTCGCAAAGTACATTTTGGTTTGCGGGCTGACTAAGTATAAGTCGTATTCATCTTTGGCGATCGAGGCTGCTCCTTGAGAGGCAGACGTTGCATCTAGTTCAATTTCTTTTCCTCGCTCTTTAAAATATTCCGTCGTTTTTTTGGCAATGACTGATGAAGACATACCGCCTGCACAGATGATTAATGCTTTTTTCATATAGTTTTCCTCCTTAACGATGACACTCTATTTCACTATCTATGTTCAGTAGTTGCTAAATGATGGCGTGGTTCTGACCATTCTTCCGCTGAATAAAAAAGTTGTTCACTGACTTAGCATTGCGATGGGTTGATACTGTCATCATAATAGATAGCGCTTTCTTTTTGAACACAAGGTGTTTCCTTATCGATGCGGAAACAAACTAGATGCGTCTACTTGATTTTACAAGAATTCCCTTCAAAAAATGATCGAAAAAAAAGCTTTACTTGTCTTTTGTCCAAGTAAAGCTTTTTTAATCATACGCTCTTTGATTGTTTTTCTTCAAACTTCCGTCGTTCATTTTCCACATACTTGTATAGCGCCCCGTAGCGGCTGCGGTAGCCTTTTTTCCATGGCTTCTCTTTGCCGCAAAAATGTAACAAAACGGTATGCTCGATGACCCAATCCAAACTCCATTCCCCTAAACTGATCGTTTCATAGGTACGGTTTTTTCGTACGTCATAGTTGTAGAGCTGATCAGGGATCGCCAGCACCCGATCGCCGTACAACCCATTCAAAATGTCTTGATCTGGCAAAAAGAGGTTCAAATGATTTTTCTCAATAAACGCAGCGATCTCTGTTTCTTTGACCTCTTGCCGCAGCTGGTGCACATTCATCAGCAAAACACCTGAATTATAGTAACCTTCCGACTCATAATTGCGCAATCGGACTTTATTGATGACTGTTGTTACTTCTGTCAGCTTAGAATGGCTGGCGGCGGCATACAGAAAATCCCCTAACGTCAGCTCATACAAGGGGCGCAAATCATTGATGCACAAAATATCCGCATCCAGATACAGGATTTTTTCCACCTGCTGCGGCAAGTAATTTTGTGCCAATAATCGATAGTAGATCGACTCAGGGTAGCGATCACTGACAGGCGCGGTTTTAAAAATCGAACCAGAACCGATGATGATGGGATGATAGGTCATCGCCAGCTTTTGACAAAAAGCCTCCAGCTCTGCAGCATGGCTCAATTCTTTTTCTTGTAAGACATAGACATCAAAGGATGCTGCTGTCGTATGACGTTTGATTGAATATAACGTTGTTTTTAATTGTTCACTGAATCGATCATCAATCGCAAAAAGTAGATTCATGCTCTTGTTCACTCCTCTGTTACTGGCAGCGTGCAGGTTTTTGGAAAAAAATCGATTGCTGTTGCACGCAGCTTCTGTTCTTCTAGTATACCCGATTTTTGGTCTTTCTTTCAGTGAAACACCCTTGCCAATCGAACCCTTGCTTGGCAGACGCCAAAAAAGCTGTTCCATCCATGGATGAAACAGCAAAGGATCGCTTATAAATGATTGTGTCTTAAAAACAGATCAGCGGATCGTTGCAAAAGCTTTTGACCACAACAACAATTCATCTAGCATATCATTGACACCCGCAGCCATGTGCGCACCGGGTTTGAAGGTACTGAAACTTTCAAAATCAGTAAATAAGTTGAAGGCTGGGTTGGTCCGCACGGTGGCAACTTTTTGTTCAGCTAATACGTTGCGCAATTGTTCAGCGGCCCGAATCCCACCGCCAGAACCGTAGCTGACGATCCCAGCAGCTTTATCAAACCATTCTTCCCGAGCAGAATCTACGGCATTTTTCAAGGAAGCTGCAAAACCGTGGTTGTATTCTTGCACGATGAAGATATAGCCATCTAATTCAGAAATTTTTTTGTTCCATGCCATGTTTGGCTCGGCCGTTCCCATAAATGGTAAATCAAATGCCTTTACATCAACGATCTCAAACTGATGCTCTGACCGTTGATTAGCAATTTCTTGAATATATGCTCCGACTTGCGGACTTACGCGTCCTTCTCTTGTACTGCCTAAAATAATACCAAATTTCATGATAGGTTCCTCCTAAGATTGTCTTCGTTTGTTTTTTTAACGATTGGCAAATGTGTCTGCCCAGTCCAATAATTCCGTCAACATGTCGTTCATTCCTGCAGTCATATGCTCGCCAGGGGTAAAGGTGGCAAAGTTTTCAAAATCAGTAAATAAGTTGAAGGCAGGATTGGTGCGCACCGTGGCTACTTTTTGTTCCGCCAAAATCAAGCGAACTTGCTCAGCGGCACGAATCCCTCCTGCCGAACCATAGCTGACGATCGCTGCTGCTTTGTTGAACCATTCCTCGCGAGCGCTGTCCAACGCATTTTTCAAGGAAGCTGATATGCCATGATTGTATTCTTGTACGATGAAGAGGTAGCCGTCTAACTCAGCGATTTTTTCGTTCCACGCTTGGTTCACTTCACCTGTACCCATAAATGGCAAGTCATAGTCTTTGATATCAATGATTTCAAACGAGCGGTCGCTATGCGCGCGTGCTGTTTGTAAAACATAATTGGCTACTTGCGGACTCACGCGGCCTTCTCTCGTACTGCCAACGATGATCCCGATTTTTTGCGCTTTTTTCTTTTCAGGGGTGCGATACACCTCTTTCATTACTTCTTTTTCAATTATTTGTTCTTTTTTCCCAAATCCAAAGACCATTCTTTTGTACTCCTTTTGTTGTGGTTTCTTTAACGATGGACTCAGCATACCAAACTTACTTTTAGTAAGTCAATCATTCTGCTTACTTTTTGTTAGAAAAAAATCTCAGCTGCTTCTTATTGACATTCGTTCGGTACCGAACTATAATCAACTCATCGATATCGTTAGGTACCGAACGATAAACCAAAAGGAGTGTACACCATGAGTACAATGACCGACCACTTAATGAAACAGCTTCGTTTTATCAGCGAAGCCAGCAATGCCTTTATGAGTCAAAACAACCAGCGCCTTTCGGGACAGCAACGTGTCCTGGCCGTTTTAAATTTAGAAGACGGCTTGGTGCAAAGTTATCTTGCAGAAGTCTTAGACCTACGGCCAAGCTCTCTAGCGGAACTATTGAAGAAAATGGAAAATAGTGGCGATATTCATCGCAAAGAAGATGCTGCTGACAAACGGATCAAACGAATCTACCTGACAGAAACTGGAAGAAAAAAAGCGGAAAAATTACTAGCACAAAAAGAAGCCACCAGCAGTCAGTCGTTTTTTGCTGGGCTCTCAGAGGAGGAACAAACCGAATTTGCTCGTCTGCTTGAAAACATCGCCGCTGGGTGGGAGACGGACTTCCAACAGCAGGCACAACGCTTTATTGACCCAATGGATCGTTTGCAAGCCATGCAAGAGATTCGGGAAGAAATGATGAAGCAATGGGGCGGAAATTGGCAGGAAATGTCGAATGAGGATCGTCGAAAAATGAGGCAACAAATGAAAGATACTTGGCAAGAAATGGGTGTTGATGAGCGACGCAAAATGAAAAAACAGATCAAGGAAGCCATGCGGCAAATGCCGTTTCCTGGACATCGCGGCATGATTGGCAATCGACCATTTGAGCCATTTGGGCCGTTTGGGCCGTTTGATAGTAGCGAGGCGAATGATCCACGGTACACATGGGTAAAAGGCAACTTTTTTGATGCCTACGGGTTTGGACAAGACCGCAAAGCAAGACCGACTTCCGCTTCTAAAGACGAAGCAGCCGAGGAGGATTGGCAGGATTTCTAATAACACCTAATTAAAAAGAAAAAGCGGTGAGCCATCTTGCTTGCTGCGGAGGAAAACGAATGGAAACAACGACACCAACAGTGAACAAAAACAAATTTAAAATGAAAGACTTTATCCACCTGATCGTCAGTGTCAATCCTAAGAAAGGCTTGTTTCTTTTAGGGATGCTCTTTAGCCTGATCACAAGTGCCGCCAGTTTGGTCGTGCCGCAGCTGACGAAAACACTGGTCGATGCCAGCGGCACCCCCACGTTCAGCACCTCCATGCTGGTCGTTTTGATCCTAGCCTTTGTGCTGCAATTAGGCGTAGGGACTTTAGGCGGTTTTCTCTTGCGCTATGTGGGAGAAAGTGCTGTGAAAACGTTGCGGGAACGTCTTTGGAAACATCTGCTGCATTTGCCAGTCAGCTATTTTGATGACCACAAGTCGGGGGAAAGCAGTTCGCGACTCGTCAATGATACTTCCGTGATCAAAGAACTAGTCACCTCGCAATTTCCCAGCTTTGTCACTGGCTTGATCCAATTGGTCGGTTCGATGATCATCTTGTTTTTGATGGATTGGAAGATGGCTGCGATCATGTTCAGTGCGGTGCCTTTGATCACCTTGATCATGTGGCCAATCGGCAAGATCATGTCGAAACTAGGACGCCAGTTGCAAGCAGCGACCGCCGATTTCAATGCGGATGCCAGCGAAAAACTCTCAGAGATCCGTTTGATCAAAGCCAGCAACGGAGAAGCCAGTGAACAAGAAAACGGTCGGCGCAACATTGGGGCAATTTTTATCCTCGGGGTCAAGGATGCGAAAGTCAGTGCGATTTTGCAGCCAATCATGACGACGGCCATGCTGGGCTTACTCGTAGGAATCCTCGGTTATGGCGCGATCCGTGTGCAAGCCGGCACCTTGACGAGCGGCGCATTGATCGCTTTTCTACTGTATCTCTTTAATATTATTGCACCTGTAACGACGTTTGCAATGTTCTTTTCACAAGTCCAAAAAGCGATGGGTGCTACGGAACGGATCCAAGAAATTTTGGATACGCCGCTAGAACCAATTCAAGCAGCACCCAAAGCCGCCATCGATGGCGCAGTCTTACGAGCAGAACAAATCGATTTCAGTTACGATCCCAAACGGCCGATTTTGCAAAACATTTCTTTTGAAGCCAAACCCAACACCGTGATTGCTTTTGCAGGACCAAGCGGCGGCGGAAAATCCACAATTTTTGCTTTACTGGAACGCTTTTATGAGCCCACCAGCGGGCGCTTGCTGATTGGAGATCAGCCGATAGCTGACATTGATCTGCAAAACTGGCGGGCACAGATCGGCTATGTTTCCCAAGACAGCGCGGTCTTTGCTGGTACGATTCGGGAAAACTTGCAATACGGATTGGGCCGGACGCTGTCAGAGGAGGAATTGTGGCAAGGACTGGCATTGGCTTATGCCGATCAGTTCGTCCAAGAGTTCCCCGAAAAACTAGAAACACAAATCGGCGAACGCGGCGTCAAACTATCTGGTGGTCAAAAACAACGGATCGCTATCGCTCGAGCATTCTTGCGGGATCCCAAGCTGCTGATGCTGGATGAAGCGACTGCCAGCCTAGATTCTCAGTCAGAAGAAAAAGTCCAGCGGGCGTTGGATCATCTGATGGAAGGACGTACGACATTAGTGATCGCTCATCGCTTATCGACCATCGTGGATGCCGACCAAATCTACTTTATAGAAAAAGGCACCATTACCGGTCAAGGTACCCATGCACAATTGATCAACAACCACCCGCTTTATGCTGCCTATGTCAATGAACAAATGATCAACTAATCGAAAAAACTGCTTATTGACGGATAAGCAGTTTTTTTCGATTAGCCAATGGCTGAATGTTGCTTCTCTTCACGCGTGCCAGGCACTTGATTTACTCGCTGTAATTCTTTCAGCACCTGATTTTCTGCCCGCAAAAAATCCCGTTCGCTTTGGGCAGTAGCAAGCTTTCCTTGATAAACTAAGACTTCTTCTTGGTAGGTTTTAGTGGTCTTTTGGACTTCTTCTTCTAACTGATCGATTTTATGGGTCAATTCTTGATTGATCTGTTCATATTTTAGGTAAAGTTTCTGGGCATTTTCGATATTCGTTTGTTCCAAATTCGCTTTGCTGGATACTCGGGTAGCCAAATAAGTAAGTACACCAGTAATGAGTGACGGCAAGACAACTGTTACGATCGATGTATCCATGATCCTCCCCCATTCTTTTGATACGATTCATATCATCTGTTTCCAGTATAAAAGATACGATTCGTATCGTCAACTAATGTGATATTTTTTATATCAAATAATACAAAAATAGATACAAATTATATCTAACGTGCTATACTACAAAAAAGGAGGCGATCACTCATGCTTGGCGAACGGCTAAGAACACTCAGACTACGAACCAATCAAACCCAACAGCAGATCGCAGATCAGCTGGGAATCACCCGCGCAGCGTATTCTCATTTCGAAAATGATCGTAACGAACCCGATGGCGAGACCATCGTCAAACTCGCGGAGATTTTTCAAGTATCCACCGATTTTTTATTAGGCAGACAAGTCCCGGCAGGCTTTACGCAGCCCTCTGCAAAAGTTCAAACCGTTGCGGCCCATATTGATGATGACGTCACCGATGAGCAGATGGAAGATATCCTCAGCTATATTGAATTTATAAAACAGCGGCACGCCCAAAAGGAATGATGGAAATGGATAAAGTAGAAGAACTGATGGCCGCCTACCCAGACTTGCACTTTATTTTCGATAAAAATATGCCTGATGGTCAGCAAGGATTGTACATCGATCACCATATTTACTTGAACCCTGACCAGTCACAAGAAGACCTCTTGAGCACCATCGGTGAAGAAATCGGTCATTATCTGACCAGTGCTGGCGACATTACCGCCCAAGATACCAACGAAAAACGCAAACAAGAACGCAAAGCCCGCGACATTGGTTCTGCGATCGTGGTCACGCCCTATGATATCATCGCTTGTTTTGAAGAAGGATGCAAAACATTGGCGGCATGCGCTGATTTTTTAGGGGTTCCCCCACAAACCTTCAAAGACGCGGTCACGTATTATGCCCGACGTTTTGACGGTATCAAAACCGAAGAAAATTATACCTTGTTTTTTCATATCGACGGCACGATTGAAGTTGTCAAAACCTTTGGCAATCAAGGCTAAGCCTTTTTCACACAAAAACAGACGTTCCTTTTCTGCTGCTAAAGGCAGCGTTGACGGAACGTCTGTTTTTTATCCTTGCATGTTGACCCGCATCAATACACGGTTCGGTCGATAGTTTTCTGAGGATTGATGAACCAATACACCTTCCTCGAAACGATACAAATTGTATCCATAGCGTTCTTCAAAACGGACCATCCCATCGCCTTCATCTTCCCCGACAAACGACATACTTGCCACAGTATAGTAAGGAATCCCTGCGATCGTTCCCGTAAACGCATGATGGGTATGTCCACTGAGAATACAAGAGATTTGATACTGCTGCAATAATGCCACCAAACGATTGGCACCGGCCCATGCCGGCGTGCTTGCTTGGTCGGGCAACAAATGATGGTGTGTCACAAAAACGATCTTTTTCTCTTTGAGCTGCGCCAGCGTGGCTTGCAGCCATTCAAACTGTCGCTCATCTACGATACCGTCGGCATAGCCATAGCAGGAATTATCGAAAGTCACGATCGCCAATGTCTCCGTTTCATAGACTTGATTAAAAGGTGTATCACTGGCGGTTTCTACTGACTTGCCTTGCCAGCCTTGGCGAAAATGCCGTTTGATATCATGATTACCTAGCGTTACTACGATGGGTACTGAGCCAAAGGCTTTTTCTAAATATTGCTTCAAAGAGGCATAATCGGCAGGCGCGCCATCTTCGGTCAAATCGCCGCTGATCACCACCAAATCGATCGCCGCTCGCGCCTTGGCATCTTGGATACACTCTTCAAGAGGAATCAAGGGATTTTGCATGGCTGCCAGCATTCCTTGATACCCTTCTTCACAAGGCAGGTAACTTTCTCGAAAATGGATATCTGATATATGCAATACATTCATAGGTTTATCTCAATTTCTTTCTGATGATTCCAGTCAACTGGTCTAATAAGAAGACGGTCACAACGACGCCCAACAAAATAATACTTACCTTGCTCCAGGTTCTGGTTTGAATAGCAAAAATCAATGGTGCACCGATCCCGCCAGCACCGACTAACCCTAATGTTGCCGCACTGCGGACCGCAATTTCAAAATGATTCAATGCAAAGGAACTATAGATGGGTGCTAAGTATGGGACCCGCACGAAAAACATCGTCTGCCAAAAGTTGGCACCGACTGCTTGCATCTCTTCCGTCAAGCGCTCATCCATGGCTTCCATTTCTTCGGTAAACAACTTGCCCAGCATACCGATCTGGTGGACACCGATCGCCATAACTCCAGCAAAAGGTCCTGGACCTACCACACGGACAAAAATAATCGCATAAACCAGCTCGGGAAATGCCCGCAAGATATTGCAGATCATTTTGCCGATTTTTGCGACCCAGGGTGTCGAGGCCCATAGGTTGGCGGCACTCAGCAAGGTCACTGGAATCGCGCAGACTGTTGCGATCATCGTTCCTAGACAAGCGATCCCGATCGTCAGTAACAACAAGCTCCACAGATCTTCCCCACTGCCGTCATAAAAGAAGGACCAGTCTGGCTGACTCAGCCCTTGCAAGACATCTCTTCCCATCGCTAAGGAAAAGGTGCTTAATCCAGAATAATCCAGCGTCGCAGCAGATAAAACTAGTAAGACAGCAAAGAGCCCCCATAACAGCCAAGTCGTTTTCTTCACTTCTCTGATCATCATAGGAAAGACCTCCTTACCCGCTCACTGAGAAAATCAACGATCGCTACCGTCAGCAAAATCGTCAAGATAATGATCGAGACCCGCTCATAATTCAACAATGCCAATGAGGCGTTCAAGATGACCCCGATCCCGCCGGCACCCACATACCCTAACACCGTCGAAGCTCGAACATTGACTTCAAAGGCATAAAAAGTATAGCTGGCAAACTGGCTGATGACTTGGGGAATGATCGCCCAAACGGTCACTTGAAATTTATTCGCTCCTACCGCTGCTGCTGCTTCGATCGGCGCAAAATCAATGGTTTCGATCGCTTGGAACATCAGCTGTGAAACCATACCAAAGGTAAAGACCGCGATGGTCAAAACACCAGTGGCTTCACCGATCCCAAAAATCGCTACGAACAATGCCGCCAACAATAGATTGGGGATCGTCCGCACCAGCCCTAAGAGAAAACGCATTGGCACCGAGACCCAACGGCTTTCTGTCACGACTGTTGTCGCCAACAGACTCACCGGTATCGCTGCGACTACTCCTAAAACGGTGCCTAAAAAGGACATCTGCAATGTCTTGATCAAGGGCATCATCAGTTGCGGTAGATAACTAAAGTCTGGGTGCAAAAAGCGAGCCATGAAAGCCGTCATCTGGCTGCGATTCGACCACACTTGTGCAAAATCAGCCCCTGTGATCCAGGCACTACTTTGAAAAAAGAGCAGCAATAAAAGAACCAGCAGCAGGTGTTTGTACCAATTAAAATGAACTGTTTCTTTCAGTTTCATCGATTTCTCCTGCCTTTTCTTCAAAAATTGCTTTGCCATAGATTTGTTCTAAACGCTGATCTGTCAAAGCGGCTGCGTTGCCGTCAAAAACGATCGCACCTGCTTTTAAGGCAATGATCCTTGTCGCATACTGACGAGCCAAGGGAATCGAATGCAGATTGATGACAATCGTTTTGCCCATTTCTTGATTGATCTTCTTCAGATCCTCCATCACTTTCTCTGTCGTGATGGGATCTAGTGATGCCACAGGTTCATCTGCTAAAATCACCGGCGCTTGTTGGACCAAGGCACGGGCGATGGATACCCGCTGCTGTTGCCCCCCACTCAACTGGTCACTTCTCGTTTGCAGTTTGTCTGACAAGCCGACCGTCGCTAGCGCTTCTTTCGTTCTTTCGTAGTCTTCTTTCGTAAACAACCCTAAAATACTTTTCCAGGTCCCGTAATACCCCAAACGCCCAGACAAAACATTTTTTTGAACGGTACTGCGTTTGACCAAATTGAAGCTTTGCGAGATCAATCCGATTTGTCGACGAATCAAGCGCAATTCCTTTTTATTGGCTTTCGTGACTGATTTGCCGTCTATCCGGATATCTCCTTCTGTGATTGGCACTAAGCGATTGATTGAGCGTAAAAAGGTACTCTTACCAGCACCGCTCAAGCCAATGATGGCCACAAATTCACCTTGCTCAATCGTCACATCTATGTTCTGTAATCCTTTGACCCCATTTGGGTAGACTTTGGATACATTCTCAAAAGTTATCATCTGTTTTCTCCATTATGTAGGGACCGCGGCAAAGTTTCCCCAATCGGTCACGGTCTATTTCACTAAAAAATGCACTGGTACTGCGTATTCCACCTATTCCCCTAGTAAATCGCTGCACATCTCCGTGTCCCGTTATCCTTCTACCGCAATCCCTGATTTTTTACTCTGCTGCTCGTTGTGTATAATCGCGAATGGTATCGTAAGCAGAATCTGCTGCTTCTTCATACCCTTGGTGTCCCCACAAGCTCATTGCTTCGGCACCCTCTTCATCATCTGCCATGTTCAAGAACACTTCTTTGATCTGCTCTTTTAGTTCAGCATCCATTGATGGTTGGACGGCAATGGCGTCATTTGGAATATCCCCTTCAGTCAAGTAAAGGACTTTTAGGTCTTTGAATAAATCGTTGTCTGGAAAGCTTGATGCAAAGACATTTCGTGCCCCTTGGAACACAAAGGCGGCGTCCATCTGACCATTCAAGACTGCAGTGATCTCACTTGGAATATCATTCACCGTCGTTAATGTAGCATCCGTCGTTGGATCAACTCCTGCATCTTTCAACTCGGCAACTGGGTAAATATAGCCGCTGGCAGAGTTTGGACTCAATGTGGCGATTTTTTTCCCTTTTAAGTCCGTCAATTCTGTCATGTCGCTATCCGCACGGACCAAGATTTCCCCTTTGAAGGTATTGGTTTTTTCCCCTTCTAATGGCAAGCCCGTCTCTGGATCATAAGCACCTAATTGAGAAGTCAAAATCGCTTCAGCTGCATCCATGTCTTTGGCTTGAACATAAGCGGCTGGCGGCATGATCCCTAAATCAACTTGTCCAGAAGCCATCGCTTCTACGATCGTCGAATAATCCGTTGCTAACGTTACTTCTACTTCACGGTCTAATTTTTTTGATAAATACTCAGCAAACGGTTTTGCTTTGGCTTGCATCGAGCCGTCATTATTGGTCGGTACGAATTGTACCACCAGCTTTTCTTTTTCGGCTGCGGCACTGCTGTCGCTGCTGCTGCTCCCATTCCCACAGCCGGTCAATGCGGCAACTAACGCAATTCCTAACATTCCTTTAACAATTCGTTTCAATGGCATTTTTTCTCCTCCTAATGGTTTGACGCTTTCTTACATTCAAATCATACCAAGTATCCCGTCAAAATGAAGTGACACATGTCCTATTTTACCTTATTTTTACATACAATTTACATTAGATTTTATTTATCGTTCGTGTTGAGTCGAAAGGGGAACTAAGCTATACTTAAAGAAAACCATTCAGGAGTGGCTGATTTCCATGAAAAAAATCGATGATACCGCACGCCTCAGTAATTACATTGACACCTTCGATCTGCAATCTTATATGGACAATGATTTGTTAGCGATGGCCACTTTGCATTCCTTTGAAAAAGAAGAGCACCTGATTCGAACGGGTACGCCTTCTGAATACTTGTATTTTCTCGTAGAAGGAACCGTGATGGTCTATTCCTTCTCTTCGGATACCCAAACGATTTGTATTGATTACGCCAAGCCAGCTGCACCTTTAGGAGAAGCTTCCTCTTTATGGGAACTCTTGCCGAAAAGCAGTGTCAAAGCCGCTTCTGCTTGCGTCTGTGTCTGCATCCCTTTGAATCGCTACCGCAACACCTTGCAACAAGACGTCCGCTTTTTGCAAACCATCTGTCAGTTGCTCAGTTCCCGCTTAAATTCGGGGATCAACTTAGCGAATTCATTGACGGAACCTGTAGAGACACGGTTGGCCAAATTTATTCTTGCGCATCAAGAAAATCAACACTTTTCCTTTCAGTTGACCACCTGTGCCGCAATCTTGAATGTCAGCTATCGCCACCTGCTGCGAACCTTTACCAGCTTTCGGGAAGACAAGCTGATCGAAAAACAAAAACAGGGCTATGCAATTCTCGATTTCCCCGCTTTAGAGTCGCTTGCCGAAAATTTAAGCCATGTGTAAGGAACAGTCCCCAAGAATGTTCGGGTTTTCCCTGAGTAGGCGTTCCTGATGTTGGTCTTGCCCTTAACTCGCGCTGTGACAAGCGTTTGCCACCAAATAAGGCAAGCGAGAAGGGCAACTGCGCCTTATTTTCTTACAAAAAACCCGGTCCTTGCTGATATTCAGTCGAGGATCGGGTTTCTTTTGCTTATTTTACGATGGCTAAGAAGTCTTCTCCTTGCAAGACATCGGTTTGGTTCATATCCATCACATCTAAATATTGCGGGGTGTTCGTCACAACGATCGGTGTGATCGTGGATAAGCCAGCTGCTTTGATCGTATCTAGATCAAACTTCACTAACAAATCGCCGCGTTTGACTTGATCGTCTTGTTTAACAAAGACCTCAAAGCCTTTGCCGTCTAGTTCCACAGTATCCATACCAATATGCATCAGAACTTCGGCTCCATCCGTGGTGGTCAAACCAACGGCATGGCCAGTAGGAAAGAGCGTCGTGATGGTGCCATCTGCTGGCGCATATAAAGCCCCGACGGTCGGTTCGATAGCGATACCTTTTCCTAATGCACCAGAAGAAAAGACTTGGTCTTTGACTTCTGCTAAGGGAACCACTTTGCCTTCTAACGGACTGCTGAGGATCACTCGTTCTTTAGACGAACTCTCTGTGGGGGCTGCTGGCTCTTTTGCTGGTGCTACACTGGCATCAGTTGCTGGCTGATCTTCAAAACGTAAGAAGAAGGTCAAGACAAACGCTGCGCCAAAAGCGATAGCCGTGCCGATCGAAGCTGCGATCAGACCACTTAAATCTTTCGTATCTTGTGGGATAAAGGACGGCAGACTTAGTAAGCTGACTAACCCAAAGGTATAATTTTCGACTTGGCTGAAGCCAATGAAAGCACCACCGAGGGCACCACTGATACACGCGGCGATAAATGGTTTTTTCAATGGCAAAGTCACCCCATACACCGTCGGTTCTGTGATACCAAAAATTGAGGTGATCGTTGAAGAAAGGGCCAAGCCTTTCAATTTCACATTTTTTGTCATAAAGAATACTGCTAGCGCTGCACCCCCTTGAGAAAGGACAGCTGGCAACAGCATTGGTACCATGGTATCGACACCGGTTTGGCTGAGATTCAACATGATGATCGGTACAAAGCCCCAGTGCATGCCAAACATCACAAAGACTTGCCATAAACCACCCATGACAGCGCCAGCGATCAGTGGGCTGAAGTGGTAAATGCTGTCATAGGCACTACCTAACAAGTTTCCTAAAATCGTTCCTAGTGGACCGACGACAATAAAGGTCAATGGCGCCATGATCAAGAAGACCGCTAAAGGCACACAGATGATCTGTAAGAAGCTAGGAATGACTTTTTTAAAGAAACGCTCCACATAGCTTTGTAAAAAGACCGCTAATATAATCGGAATGACGGAAGACGTATAAGCACTCGCACCAATAATGACCGGAAGGCCTAAGAAACTCAACGTTTGCCCAGCCAAAGCGGTGATGTCTGGATGAACCAACGCCATCGCTAAGGAAACCGCTAGAAATTCATTGGTACGAAACTTCTTCGCTGCAGTAAAAGCCAACATCACTGGTAAATAGGTAAATAACCCATCGGCAATCGCATACAATACGGTGTAGACCCCAGAATCAGCTGCCAGCCAATTCAAGGTGACTGCCAGCGTCAAGAATCCTTTTAAGACCCCGGCACCTGCCATTGCGCCTAAAAACGGCGTAAAGATCGACGAAATAATATCCACCAGTTGATTCAACAAATTGCCTCTATCGCCTTTGCTGTCTGCTTCGCCATCAAAGTTCGCTACTCCATTCAATTCACGGTAAACGTCACTGACATGACTGCCGATCACCACTTGGTATTGTCCGCCGCTTTGAACGACTTGGATCACATCGTCGTCTTGATTCAAGCGTGCCGTATCCGCTTTGTTCTCATCTTTTAATTTGAAACGCAAGCGGGTCGCACAATGCACCACGCTGTTGACATTTTCTTTGCCGCCCACCGCATCAAGGACGCGAACGGCAATTTCTTTATTTGAACTCATTTTTTCAACACTCCTTTTTTTTATAAAAAAACCCAGATTGAAAAAACGACCGTCTAACGAGTTTTTTCCTCGCTGACTGTTGTCTTTTCAATCTGGGTATTGCCTGCCTGACAGTAACAATCCGTTAATGATTGAATGTTAATTGGTTTGATCATTGACGACACGTTCGATGTGGATCGTTAAGTAGATCATTTCTGATTCACCGATCGATTTGTCGTAGGTTTTGATCAAGTACTCGTTGATCCGTTGGACCGTTTGAAACGCTTTAGGGTACTTCGATTGCACAAGGGCAAATAAAAACTCATCTTTTTCCCCTGAAAGTTCATCGCTTAAATAACGCTGCGCAAAATACTGCAAATGCGTGGTGATCCGTTGATAATTCAAAGAATCTGGGTTAAAGACTCGTCCATAAAAGCGACTGATGATCGCCAGTACGTCACGTACGATTTCTACCGCTTGCATCGTGGTTTCCATCGTGCCATTGGCTTGTTCGCTATTGACGATATGAAAGGCGATAAAGCCGATCTCCGATTCTGGCAATGTAATCCCGAAGACTTTTTCAAAATAAGCAACGGCATCTGCTGCAACCGCATACTCTTTCGGATAAAACTTGCGGGTCTCAAACAACAATGGATTCGGCAGCTCAATGCCTTCTCGTGCCCGAACCAGCGCATAATGGATATGGTCGGTCAGGGTCAAATAAATATTTGGCGACAGCTCGATCCCCAAGGATGCTTCCGCATCATCCACCACTTGCTTGACGGCTTCGACTTCTTCCACAGGAATGTCTGAAAACAATTGCTGAAACTGATTTGCAGTAAAGGTATCCTTTAACACAAATTCTTTTTCGACAAAGGCTTCATCCACTGGATCGCCGACTTTTTTCTTAAACGCAATGCCGCGACCCATATAGATCACTTCCTGACCGGCATCATTGGTCGAGATGACGACATTATTATTTAAAATTTTTCCAATAATCATCGCTTTCCCTCACTCCAAAATAAAAAAACCTAGAATCTCCCCGTTAGCGCGCTGCGGTCAATTCTGGTTTTGCCTGCCGAACAGTAACAATCCTTGTAACTGAAAGAATAATAACACACCCCTGTGGCAGATGCAACCCTTTTCAAACAAAATTTCTACAACGGGTTTTTCCTTTGTTATACCATTGAAGCGTTCTCCTTGCAACATCCTTCACTACCTAAAATGATTTGTTTTTTAATAAAAAAAGGAACGGCCCAGCTGCAGCCATTCCTGATGTATCAAAGTTGCTTTCTTTGCTGTCCCATGCGCCGCTCTTTCATCGCCGTCCCTAGCGTACCATAGGTGAAGACCGCGATCCCCAGCCAAATAAACGCAAAGGCGGAAAATTGGGCCAGTGAATAGGTTTCGTGAAACAAAAAGATGGCTAACAAAAGCATGATCGTCGGGTTGACGTATTGAATAAACCCAAGCGTAATGTAAGAAACATTTTTCGCAGCTTCCGCAAACAGCAGCAGCGGAATAGCCGTCACGATCCCAGCACCCACCAATAAGAGATTGGTTTGCAAGGGATAATTCATAAAGCCGACGGTTGAAAATCCTAAAATATACACGAGGGCAAAGGGGAAAATCACCATCGTTTCGATCGTTAACCCAGTAACCGAACTAATGGGGATTCTTTTTTTGATCAAGCCATACGTACTAAAGGAAAAGGCCATGATCAGTGAGGCATAAGGAATCGTTCCTGTTTGGATCGATAATAAGATCACCCCGATACTTGCCAGCAGACACGCCAGCATGCCAGTACGACTAAGACGTTCCTTCAAAAAAACGGTCGCTAACAAGACATTGACAAGCGGATTGATATAATAGCCTAAGCTGGCTTGCATCACGTGGCCCGCACTCACCGCGAAGATAAAGGTGAACCAGTTGATGGAGATCAGCACAGAAGCTAAAACGATCAGTCCAGCAAATGCTTTGTTCTTCCATAGTAGACGCGCTTCTTGTAAAAATTGCGTTTTCTTCCCAGAAAGCACGATAAACAACACCATAAAAACAAAGGACCACACGATTCGGTAGCACATCGTTGCTAATGGCGAAACCCCAACGATTATTTTCCAATATAGTGTGACCAAGCCCCACAAGACATAGGCAGACAACCCAAAATAAACGCCTTTATTCTTCATTTTCTCCCTGATTTTTTTCCATTAAAACAAGTCTTTAATGAAAAAAAATACTCCTCCTAAACCATAAGTTATCTTATTATATCGAATTTTTTGGTTTTTCATAGAGTTTCATGAAATAAATCAAGAAAAGCACCCTTCAAAGAAAGGTGCCCCTCTTTATTCCAGTGGTTCTTCTGCCCCTTCTAGCCAAACGGCTTCTGGCTTCTGATCACGAATCAAGAATAGCCCCGTTGCAAACAGCAGTCCAGAAGCGATCGTCATCAATAAGAAAGAAACATTCATCCCATGAAGCAGTGCACTTGTTCCTGTTAAGGTCGTGCTTTTTTGCGCCACACTATTCATGATCCCGACAAATAATGCTGTCCCGATGGCGCCTGCCACCGTTCGCAAAGAAGTCAATAACGCTGTTCCATGCGCCGTCAGTTGCGGCGGAATATTTTTATTTCCCCACGTCACGAAGGGCATCAACAAACAGCCTGTGGCGGCACAGCGCAGCATGTTCAAAACCACTGCTACCCAAATACCCGTGTGCATATGGATAAAATACATGCCGATGTTGCTCAAGACCAGTGAGCCGCCGCCAAAAAGCGTCAACAGACGGATGCCGACTTTGTCATAGATTCGCCCAGCCACGGGACTTAAGAAAGCCGAGACCAGAGAGCCTGGCAAAACGACTAATCCCGAGATCGTCGCTGATTTGCCTAAAATCGACTGCACGTATAGCGGCATCAGCATCGCCGAACCCATCAAGACCAAGTAAAGCATGATACTGCCAAAGACACTGATGGCATACTCTTTTGTTTTTAAGACCCGCAGATCCAAAAATGGAGTTTCCGCTCTTAACTGACGGAAGACAAAGAAGATCCCTGCTACCAAACCGAGCCCTAAGGTTCCTAAAACGGGTAAGCTGAAAAAGCCATAGCTGCCGATATTGCCAAAACCTAAAGTAATCCCACCAAAGGCGAAGGCACTCAAAACAAAAGAGGTCTGATCAAATTTGCTGTTGTTTACTGGCAACACATCATCAAAAACCTTTATGGCCCAAATCAGTGAAATCAAAACAATCACGGCAACGATATAAAAAATCGCATGCCAGTTCAAGCGGTCCACGATCACCCCAGCAAGAGTCGGTGCAATCACAGGCGCCGCGGTGATCGATAGTCCATACCAGCCCATCACGACACCGATACGATTGATCGGATAGATCGATAAGAGGATCACTTGCGCTATTGCGGTCAAGATTCCATTGCCTACGGCCTGCAAAATACGAGCAAGCATCATGACTAGAAAATTGGGCGCTGCAGCACAAAGCAGCAAGCCCACCAACGCAATTCCTAAGGCAGCGAGATACAGCTTTTTGGTTGGCACACGATTCATAAGATATGCCGTCAAGGGCATAACGATCGCCATCGCCAAGGAATAACCGCTAGTCAGCCATTGTCCCGTAGTGACGGAAATCTGCAGGTCAGTGACGATGGCGGGTAAAGCCGTCGTCAAGGCGGTCGCCAACATGGATACGGCAATACATGTAATCATTAAATTAATAAAAATCAGCGTCCGCTGACGTTCCGTTCGTTGGACTGTTTCACTCAATCAACGTCCGCCTCCTTCTCAAGATAAAACTGTTCGATTTTTGCTAAGGCTTGACCAAAGGCTTGTTTTTCTTCTGCCGTCAAATAGGTCAGCATTTCTTGGTGCGCCTTGCTGCGTTTTTCTTTCATTCGCTGTGCCTCTTCTTTGCCTGCTTCCGTCAGCGAAATCAGATGGCTGCGTTTATCTTTCGGATCGACTTCTTTTTGGATCAGCCCTTTTTCAGCCAGTTTCTTTAGTAGTTCGCCAGTGGATGTCGAACGGATCGCTAAATACGCGGCGAGATCTTTTTGGGTCAACGTCCCTTTTTCGTCCAATACCAGTAGGCAATTGAACTGTCCCCGACCTGGCATAAAACGCCCATATTTTTGTTCCGCATACCGCCGATTTAATTTATACACTTCAAACAATCGTTCCACGATTTCTTGTTCGGAAACCATCGACCTTCAGCTCCTTTCGCCTCTTCACTATTTAGATAGGTACCTAGTTAAAAGTCCGCTCTCCATTTTACATAGGTACCTATCTATTGTCAAGAAAGGATTGACAATGAGAGCGGGTACAGCAACCAAAAACAAAAAAAGCATTGAAACTTACGCTTCAATACTTTCCTCGTGGTTCTTTTTCTCAGCAAACTCTGCCAGCAGTTGCCGAACTTCATCCGTTGATTTCGTATTCATCAATTTTGCCCGCAAATCACTGGCTCCAGGGAAGCCTTTGACATAGATTTTAAAGAAACGATGCAATCCTGCGATCGAGCGCGGCACCATTTTGGCGTAATGGTCCTGCAAGTCTAATTGCAGCTGCAACAAGCCTAATAGCTCTTCTGAGGTATGCTCTTTCGGTTCTTTTTCAAAGGCATAGGGATTCTTGAAAATACCCCGACCGATCATGATTCCGTCCACGCCATATTTTTCTGCTAGCTCTAAACCTTTGGTACGATCAGGGATATCGCCGTTGATCGTCAGCTTCGTTTGTGGGGCGATTCTATCCCGCAAGGCAACCACTTCAGGAATCAATTCCCAATGGGCGTCGACCTTGCTCATTTCTTTGCGGGTTCGCAAATGGATCGAAAGGTTGGCGATATCCTGTTGCAGGACATGGGTCAACCAGGCTTCCATTTCTCCTAGTTCGGTATAGCCCAAACGAGTCTTGACACTGACCGGCAGACCGCCAGCTTTGGCTGCTTGGATCAGCTCAGCAGCAACGTCTGGTCGCAAGATCAAGCCGCTGCCTTTGCCTCGTCCGGCAACGTTTGGCACTGGGCAGCCCATATTTAAGTCGATCCCTTTAAAGCCCATCTCCGCTAAGCCGATACTCATCTCACGGAAATACTCTGGCTTGTCGCCCCAAATGTGGGCCACCATCGGTTGCTCATCTTCGGTGAAGACTAAACGTCCTCGCACACTGTCGCGTCCTTCTGGATGGCAGTAACTATCGGAGTTGGTAAATTCCGTAAAGAAAACATCTGGTGCGCCGGCAGCTTGAACGACATGTCGAAAAACGACATCGGTGACATCTTCCATTGGTGCTAGGATAAAAAAAGGCTTCGGCAATTCAGCCCAAAAATTTGTTGTCATGATTTACGCTCCATTTCTTTGTCCAAGGATCTTCTTTTATGACCCCCACTTGCAAAACAAACCCCATTATACTAAGAATGCGTCAAAGAAGCAAAAGAGCAAGACGACACCCGCCGGTGCTTCGCCTTGCTCTTTTGCAACAGACGCTTAATACTGCCGAATAACTGGTGGTTCGTAGGCTTGAATAAAGGCTTCAAGTTCAATCGTTGTTTGCGCAAAGCCGATTTTTTCGCGATCGGCTTGCGTCAAGAACTCATTTTCCACCATATTGTCATACAAAGCTCTTGTTGCGCGGTAAAAGTTGTTCACATCATAAAAAGCACACGGATTCGGGTTTTGACCGATTCTTGACCATGAGATCATCTCCGTGATTTCTTCCAGCGTACCAGGACCGCCTGGCAGTGCGACAAAAACCTGCGACAATTCGAACATTTTCCGTTTTCTTTCTGACATCGTCTCGACGACATGGAGTTCGGTCAATCCAGGATGTGCTAGTTCCCGATCTTTCAAAAAGGTTGGGATCACCCCGATCACCTGACCGCCATTTTCTAAGACAGCATCTGCCAATACGCCCATCAAGCCTGCTTTTCCGCCACCATAAACTAGCGTATTTTTCCGTGAAGCGATCCACTGCCCCAATTCTTGAGCGGCTGTTGCAAAACTAGGTTCATTACCGACACTGGCACCACAATAGACTGCAATTTTCATAAAACTCTCCATCATCCTTCTCAATCATTTTGAAATAGTATATCATGATTCTGATAAAGGTTCTGGGAAAGGATGGAAAAAAAATTTATGAACATTGAGGAGTATCAACGATTTATCAGTGACTTCTACAAAGCCCGCAATTGGTATCAGTACGATCCGTTTATTCGGGCGAATTTTTTAGCAGAGGAAGTTGGGGAAGTGAGCCGTGCCATTCGGACATTGGAGATCGGTCGTGACCGTCCCGATGAACAAGAAGGCTTGCCAGAAGAAAAACTGGCAAACCTGACGGAAGAATTGGGCGATGTACTGGATAACTTATTTATTCTCGCTAATAAATACGATATTTCTCTAGAGACGATCATGCAAAAACACAAAGAGAAGCTATTGTCTCGCTATCAAATGGACCATATGACAGAAAAAAACAGCTAACGGGGTACTTGTTGCGGAACGGGCAGCGGCAAAGGTTGCTTTTCCCAAATACAAAAAACCAACGTTTCTGTGGTCAATTGGCCAGTGAAACGTTGGTTTTCTTCTATTATATAAAAAGTTGGTTCTCCTTTTTATGCAATAGGAGGTGCTTATTGTGCCATTTGCTCTACCAGTTCTTCCAATCCAGTCAAGGCTTGGTAGCCGTAGCCAAAGAGATAATTGTAGTCCATGCTGTAGACTTGTTTGTTTTTGATGGCTTTCATGCTGGAGAGTTTGTCATTTTTGTACAAGCCTTCAATGATTTCTTGACCAGAAACACTGCCTTCGATCGTTGACCAGTCGCCGACGATCAAGACATCGGGATCCGTTTCGATCAAGGTTTCGACACTGACTTCTCCTGAATAGTCTTGAAACACATTGTTCAGTTTGATCATATCAAAGTTGCTGTTGAAAAAAGACTCGTCTTGAGCGGCATAGACACTGACCACACTTGGATCAGACATAAAGAGATGGGCAAAGGTTTGCTCTTCTTTGTCTGCTACTTTTTCTTCCAAGGCACTCTGGCGATCCTTTAATTCTTTTTCAAAAGTAGCGGCTGCCTCAGGGACATTGAAGAGCTTGCCAAGGTTTTCAATGTCTTGATAAACGGAATCAAATGTCGCCCCAGTGACAGAGGTTTCTTGGACGTAAGTCGGAATACCCATCTCGTTCAAGGAATCAACGGTGCCGACGCCCCAATCTTGGTTATCGAAAAGTCCCCCGCGACCAAAAATCAAATCTGGATCCACACTTAGCGCCGTTTCTTTACTGATATAGTCACTGCCAAGGTCGTTTAGTTCTGCATAATCAGCAGCAACTTCCTCATCGGCGGCACCAAAGGTTGCACCGACACCCGCAATCTGATCCTTGAGGCCGAGATGCAGCAGCAATTCCGCTGCTGGTCGTGTGTTGGCTACGACTTTTTTCGGTGCCTCATTAAAGGTTTGGTCCTTGGCAGTCCACTGCGTACCGCCTTCTGCTTTGGTGTAGTTGCTGATGGTTAAGGGATACGTACTTTCTGCCTGTGAGGAAGAAGCCGAAGTTCCTTCATCCTTCGTATTGCCGCAAGCGCTTAATGTAAAGACTGCCAATCCTATCCCAATCATTTTTCCCCATTTATTCATCTGTTTGCTCCTTTTCAAAATAATAATGAAACCCTAATCCGCCTGTGATCGGATGATGGTAAATACTGCATTTCACGCCATAGATCTCTTCGATCAGTTCTTCTGTCAGCAGCGTTTCTGGTTCGCCATACCCTACGACCCGACCATCTTTTAAGGCATAGATGATGTCGCAATAGTTGGCTGCTTGTTCCAAATTGTGCAGCGCCGCCAACAAGCCAATCTTCAGATGCTTGACGGTCTCTAAGATTTCCAGTTGATATCGGATATCCAAATGATTGGTCGGCTCATCGAGAATCATAAATTTCGGTTCTTGGGTGATGGCACGAGCAAGGACGACCCGCTGTTTTTCGCCTCCTGATAATGAGAGGTAGCTGCGTTTTCTGTAGGCACTTAACCCTGTTTTGGCTAAGGCTTCAGTGACCAGCTCATGATCGGCTTTGGTGTCTTGTTCCAACAAACCCTTGTGGGGCGTGCGGCCTAAAAGCACCATCTGTTCTACTGTTAAATCAAAGCTCAACTCATTGAACTGACTGACGACGCTGACTTGCTGGGCGACTTTTTTTTCGGAACTTTTCAAAATATTCATCTCACCCAAATAAATGTCGCCGCTGTCAGGTTTCAACGTTTTGTAGATAGCTTTTAACAATGTAGATTTGCCGCTGCCGTTGGAACCAATCAAGCCGACAAATTGCCCCTGTGCGGTTTGGACGGAGATGTCTTTTAGTATCTGCTGATCCCCGATCGTCAGATTGAGCTTTTCAACTGCTAATTTCATTCCGTCACCCCCCAAAGTTGTATTGCCGTTTGACAATGATATAGATAAAGATCGGTGCGCCAATCAGCGCTGTAATGATCCCGATCGGCAGTTCGACTCCTTGCAGGGTCGAGCGGGCGATCACATCCGCCCAAATCAAAAACAACGCGCCTGTCAAAGCGGTCAAAGGCATCAACAGGCGATGATCCGACCCGCTGACTCCACGTACGATATGAGGAATGATCAAGCCGACAAAGCCGATCATACCAGAATTCGCAACGATGATACTGGTTAATAGCGCTGCTAGCAGCATGTAAAAACGACGATAGAAGGTCAGCTTGACCCCTAAGGTGGAGGCAACTTCATCTCCCAGCAAAAGCGTATTCAAAACACGGTATTGCGTCAGGAAGAACAGCGTGATCAAAGAAACCAGAACCACGATAAAGCCCAATTTGTTCCAAGAAGCCGAGGCTAAGCTGCCCATCGACCAAAACGCCACAGTCTTCATCCCTTCTGCATTGCTAGCCAGATAGATGATCAAGTTTGAAACAGAGCTGCATAAGGCACTGACGATCGTCCCCGACAGCACAAGTTTTGTGGAAGTCATTTTCCCACCGATACTGGCAAGCAGCAGCACCAAAATAGTGGCAATCCCCGCTCCTGCAAAGGCACCAAACGATAAGCCCAGTTGTAAGACTAGCGCCGAGCCGCCAAAACCGACTAAGATGGCGAAGGTCGCCCCTAAGGATGCGCCAGAAGAGATTCCTAAGATATAGGGATCTGCCAGCGGATTTTGGACCACCGCTTGCATCACTGCCCCGCTGATCGCTAACCCCATGCCTACAAAAATAGAGAGCAAGACCCGGGGTGCCCGAACAAACCAGACGATATTGATGTTTGCGTCTGAAATGCCTGAAAGATCACCAACCAATCCATGGCTGATTTTATAGAAGAGAATTTGGTAAACTTCGCCAAGGGTGATATTGGCTTGACCGTTTGCCAAAGCAACTCCTGCAGATAAGAGAATGGCGACAACTAAAACACAGCAAATGATTGTCGAAACCATCCAACGATTTGATTTAATCAACCCTACCGACATGTGATTCTCCTTTATTCAGCACGACTCCCTCCTGATTTCACAGCAAAAACAACCTTGACTGTTGCCTCGCCGTCATCATAAAAGAAGCATCTGTGCGTTTTTTCGCTTATAACAGTTCTTCTCATGAAAAGCGCCAAAGCCATGTGCTGCTTTGACATCTATTTGCAAATGAGAATCACTCTCAATGAATAGAGTCATTATAAGGAACCTTTTGTGAAATGTAAATAATTTTCTGAAAATTTCCTTAAATAAGAGTTATTCTAATGTTCGTGATTGATTGGGCGTTTTCCTCTCCATTGACCTATCGAAAACACGGTACCCGTGAAGAAGCGAATCCTTTGGCATAATAATCAAGTGTTTTTTTTATGATGAAAAAAAGACAGACTTCATTTTGTACGAAGTCTGTCTCCAGTCTGATGCCTATGCTCAGGCAGGCTTGTTCTTGCTAGCTTCCCTTTGTTCGAACGTGAAACCTATGCGTTGCCAAGGATTTGCTGATTCAACGAAATCATCTCCAAAAGACCTTGAGCGGCTTCGCTGCCTTTGTTGCCAGCTTTGGTTCCCGCCCGTTCAATGGCTTGTTCGATCGTTTCAGTCGTCAACACACCAAACATGATCGGAATGTCGGCATTCAGACCAATTTGGGCTACGCCTTTCGCCACTTCATTTGAGATCAATTCATAGTGGGTCGTTGCTCCGCGAATCAAGGCACCTAATGTCACGATCCCATCGTATTGTTTGTGGTCAACGATTTTTTTGGTAATATACGGAATCTCATAAGCCCCTGGAACCCAATACACATCGATGTTTTCTGCTTTGACTCCATGACGCACCAAATTGTCTTTGGCGCCTTCCACTAACTTGGAAGTGATAAACTCGTTGAATCGTGAGACCACGATCCCTACTTTGACTGCCTCTCCCTGAAACGTTCCTTCAAATACTGTCATCGCTCATTCTCCTTTGGTTGATTAAATAGATAGGTAATGGTGAAACTTTTCTTTCTTCGTTTTCAAATAGCTGCTGTTTTCTTTATGCGCAGGCATCTCCAGCGGTACTCGTTCTGCTACCTTAATCCCTAAGCTTTCTAATTCCTTCACTTTGTCAGGGTTGTTGGTCATCAATTGAATCTCCTGCACTTCTAAGGAACGTAAAACATCAGCGGCAAACGTGTAATGACGGGCATCTGCTGCAAACCCTAATGCAATATTTGCTTCATAAGTATCCATGCCTTGTTCCTGCAGCTGATAGGCACGGAGCTTGTTCCGCAAGCCAATACCGCGGCCTTCTTGGCGTAGATACAAAATCGCACCGCGGCCTTTTGCTTCGATCTGCCGCATCGCTTCTTGCAGCTGTTCGCCGCAATCACAGCGATGAGAGCCGAAGACGTCGCCTGTTAAACACTCTGAATGGATCCGTAGTAACAGCGGCTCGGCAGTATGTTGAATCTCGCCTTTGGCTAGTAAAAGGTGTTCATTGCCGAACTCATCTTCAAATAAGGACAATTGGAACGCCCCATAAGCCGTTGGCAGATCCACCGTGATAGGCGTGGTTCCTCGTAGATATTCCGCCAACTCATCAATGGTCAAAAACGGCAGCTGCCATTTTTCTGCTAATTTTTTCAATTCTGGGACCCGAGCCATCGTGCCATCTTCATTTAAAATCTCACAAATGTAGGCTGCTTCCACGCTGCCAGCAAGCTTTGCTAAATCCACAGCCGCTTCTGTATGTCCTCTGCGTTCCAACACGCCGCCAGGTTGAGCGGTCAAAGGGAAGATATGACCAGGGCGATAAAAATCCGCAGCTTGTGACGCTGGATCAGCCAATTTTTCAATCGTCACTGCCCGGTCTTTCGCAGAAATTCCCGTACTCGTCGTCACGTGATCGACACTGATGGTAAATGCGGTGCCAAAGGCATCCGTATTATTGGCGGTCATCTCAGGCAATGCCAGCTTTTCAGCGATCGCTTGTGAGATGGGTGCACAGATTAAGCCGCGGCCATAAGTCGCCATAAAATTGACAGATTCTGGCGTTGCGTATTCAGCGATCCCAATCAAATCTCCTTCTGATTCCCGATTTTCATCATCGGCGACAATCACTAAGCCGCCTTTTTTTAACCATTCCACTGCTTGTTCTACTTTATGCATCGTCTGCCTTCTTTCATTTTCGTTGGTATTTGACATATTTCCCGATCATATCCGTCTCGATATTGACCCACTCCCCTTGTTTCAACTGCCCCAGCGTCGTCTGGTCTTTGGAATGGGGGATCAAGCTAACGGAAAATGCCTGTGCCGTCGTCTGGGTAACCGTCAAACTGACGCCATTGATCGCAATCGACCCTTGCGGAATGATTTCCCCTTGCACACTGACAGGATAAGCAAACGTCAAGATCAAGGCATTTTCCAACTGCTTTTTCTGGATCAAACGGGTCGTTACATCAATGTGGCCTGCGACAAAGTGGCCTTCAAAACGCTGCGTCGCTGCCATCGCTCGCTCCAAATTGACTTCGGCACCCACCGAGAGTTGTTTAAAGGTGGTTCGTTGAAAGGTTTCTGGCATGATATCCACCGTAAACGTCGTCGCTTGTTTGGCGATCGCCGTCAAACACGTCCCGTTGATCGCCATACTGTCTCCGATCTGGTAATCCGCCAGTAATCCTTCGGACGCACTGCAAGTTAGCTGGATCGTGCGGCTTTGCTTGCGGATCTCTTTGATGCGGCCTTTTTCCTGAATCAATCCTGTGAACATTCCTCTGGTCTCCTTCCTCGGATGCAAACATCTTCCCCAACTGCAGTCACCGTCACCTCTGTTAGCTGCTGCAGCTGTTTCGGGGTACGCTCACTGGTAAAACTTGCGAGACTATTGCCCCCAAGAAACTTTGGCGCCACATAGGTAATGCTTTCTTGCCACAGTCCGCTGGCTAAAAAGGCATCATGGATCGCAGCGCCTCCTTCTACGTAAAGCGATTGGACCTGTCGTTCGGCAAGCTCCTTCAGCAATGAAACAATTGTCAACTCTTCCAGCTGGATCACTGACACATGAGCTGGCAAATCACTGACAGTTGTCTGCTGCGTAAAAATCCACACAGGTGCCGAATCATCGGCAAACAGTGCCAAATGGGGTTGCGACAGCGTTCGCCCCCGACGGTCTAACACGATGCGAATCGGCGGAAAGCTGGTTTCAACCGTGGTCAATAACGTGGGATCATCCGTCAACACCGTCTGACTGCCCACTAAGATTCCTTGATAGTCTCCACGTTCTTGATGGACGTTTTGCCAAACCGCTGAACCAGTGATCGCACTGCGGGTTAACGCATCATGAGCGATCCGGCCATCTAAAGTGATCGCTTGCTTCAACGCCACGTAAGGTCGCTGATGCTGATGGTAAAAATTATAGTGTGGATTCAAACGGCGCACCGCTGTTTCTTCGATGCCCACCAACACGTCGATGCCCTGTTCTTCTAAAAAGCGCTTGCCTTGTCCAGCCACGATCGGGTTAGGGTCTAACTGGCCGATGACTACCTTTTTGATGCCGCTGTCGATGATCAGCTGGGTGCAAGGCGGCTGTTTTCCTTGATGGTTGCAAGGTTCTAACGTCACGTATAAAGTCGAATTGATTAGGTCTTCGGAGGAATGGCATTGTTCGATGGCGTTTCGTTCCGCATGGGGCTGCCCATAGACTAAGTGAGCCCCTTTAGCAATGACCCGTTGCTCTTTGACGATCACAGCGCCCACTAGCGGATTGGTAAAGGTTTGGTAACGCCCTTTTTTGGCTTCTGCGATCGCCAAACGCATGTATTCGTTATGCATCTTCCTTCCTCCTTTCAATAAAAAAATGCCTCGTGAGAATCTCACGAGGCATAGACAAACAAGACCGGCAAAAAATCAATTTTAGACGCACTGCGCCCCTTGAAATTTTGTGGTTTTTCTTCTCCCATCCAGACTTTCACTGTCGGTGCCAGATTTACACTGGCTCCACCGCATAGCTATGCGGGTCACGGACTTCAAGCATTACGCTTGTCACCGTCGGTCGGGAATTACACCCTGCCCCGAAGAATACTATTCAATTCATGTGCATTTTAGCCCGACCATTTTTGTTTGTCAATAGGCCTGATTACAAGCCAATAGGAATTCCTCTTGGCTTTTTCTTTTGGCAACCCCAAAGCAGCGACAGCAGAAATCCCTTGTCGTTCCGCCACTTTCCTAAGCTGCAGCAAGGCGATTTTGCCTGTAAAAAAACACGAGAAAACCTAGGTTAAATATTTTTTCTCGAACGAAGCCATTTATCAAACTCCGTCACGAGTAAGACGACCATTCCAGAAGCTGCTGAGATGACCCAGCCGATCAAGGACATGTCCTCCGTATGAAAGGCGCTTTGCATAAATGGAACATAGGTCAATAACAGTTGCAGAACTAGCATCACACCAATGATCACGAACGCTTTTGGATTGGTGAAGGAAGCTTTAGAAAACGCTGGTGCACTGGTACGGATGTTGAATAAATAGAAAATCTTACTTAAGACCACGATATTGACCATCATGGTACTAGCAACGGCTTCGCTTACGCCTTGCAGCAAGAGCCAGTCATGGGCGATCAAACTGATGACTGCCATCAAGATCGATACATACGCCATCTGCCAAATATCGTGACGATTCAACAATTTATTGCCTGTCTTTCGCGGCTTGCGGCTCATGATCCCAGACTCTGCTGGTTCAAAGATAAACGCAAACTGGATCGTAATAGCAGAAACCATGTTGATCCACAGCAGTTGTGTCGCCTGCAGCGGCAATTCTTTTTGCATCATGATCGTAAAGGCAATGATCAGCCCTTCGGCAAAAGATGTCGGCAACAGAAACAGAATGCTCTTTTTGATGTTGTCATAGATCCTGCGTCCTTCGCGAATCGCTAAGGACATGGTACCGAAATTGTCATCGGTCAAGATCATATCAGCAGAATCTTTGGCTACATCCGTGCCGCTGATCCCCATCGCTACACCGATATCCGCCCGCTTCAACGCAGGGGCATCGTTAACGCCGTCCCCTGTCATCGCCGTGACTTTGCCTTTGGCTTGTAGCGCTTTGATAATGTCCAATTTATTTTTCGGTGTGGTTCGTGCAAAGACTTGATTCGTCAAGGCAGCATCTTGAAATTCGGCTTCACTCATCTGATCCAACTCGGCACCAGTCACGACGTGAATCTCATCCGCTAAGCCAAGCTTTTCCCCAATCGCTTTGGCGGTCAGAGGATGATCGCCAGTGATCATTTTCACTTGAACACCGGCTTGGTTCATTTCCTTCAGGGAGGCAATCACTTCTTCTCGCGGCGGATCGATGATCCCAGCGATTCCCAGTAATTGCAGCCCTTGCTCAAAAATCGTTTCGTCAATGTGATCGATCGAAACTTTCTGATAGCCCACCGCTACCACTCGTTTGCCTTCTGCCGACAAGCGGCGGACATGGCCTGTCCAATAGGCTTCATCAAAAGGCGCCGCTTGTTTTTGCACCATTTCAAACAATTTGTCTGGGGAGCCTTTAACAAATAGCAAGCGTTCCCCCGCAGGGTTTGCCACTAGTTTCGCCATGTAGCGGTTGTCCGAATCAAAGGGCAGCATATCCAGCTCTTGGTAAGCAGGTGCTTGCGGATAGGCAAACTGCTTATGATACAGCGTCAAAAAGGAGCCGTCTGTTGGTTCCCCATTGATCGTCCAGTGATTTCCTTCTGGGACCAGTACCGTATCGTTGGCTTCGTAACCAGCTTCCAAAAACAACTGCAAGGTGTCTTGCGCGTGGACGTCCTCCTGCTTTGGACGAATCACGCCCACCGGCGCATAGCCGTCACCCGTCACTTCATATTCCTGCTCAGCCAATACGATGTCTTTGACCGTCATTTCGTTTTTGGTCAGGGTACCTGTTTTATCCGTCGCGATCACATCCACTGAGCCTAGCGTTTCAACCGCTGGCAGCGTTTTGATGATGGTGTGCTTGTTTTTTGCCATGTCGCTGACACCCATCGCCAAAACCACCGAGGTCGTTGCTGGCAATCCTTCTGGGATCGAGCCGACGATCATGGTGACAACGGCTAAGGATAAGACAGAGATCGCATAGGTTTGCTGGAACAAGCTGACGACAAATAGCAAGACCGCCACGCCCATGATCACATAGGTGATGCCTTTCCCCAGTCCATCGATCTCTTTCATCAACGGCGTTTTTCGTTCTTCCGTTTGATTGACTTCAGCTGAGATTTTCCCGATTTCAGTCGTGACGCCAGTAGCGATCACGATCCCTTTCCCGCTTCCTGACGTCACGGAAGTCGAAGCAAACGCCAAATTCCGTTGTTCCGCTAATGGAGTTGCTTCATCCATTAAGGCATCTGTTATTTTTTCCACCGAATCGGCTTCACCAGTCAAGGCGGATTCTTGGATACGCAAGTTGTCGGCTTCGATGATTCGCAGATCTGCGGGCACATTGTCACCAGCTTCTAGGAATACGACATCCCCTGGAACGACTTCGGCAGCTGGAATATCTTGACGAATCCCATTCCGATAGACCGTGGCTTCTGCTGATAGCATCTCTTTGATCCGTTCTAATGCATCGGAAGCATTCGCTTCTTGGTAATAACCGATCAACGCATTGACCAGCACGACGATGCCAATGATCACGGCATCGGAGAAATGCCCCATCAGCAGCGTTAAGATGGCAGAGAAAATCAAAATGTAGATGATCGTGTTATGGAATTGTCGCAGCAGCAACCGCCACTTGGCGGTTTTTTTGACCGCTAATTGGTTCAATCCGTAGGTTTCTAACCGCTCGGTTACTTGCGCCTCAGTCAACCCTTGATCGATTGACGGCACCTGATACTGTTCGATTGTTTCTGACACTGATAACTGAAACTCTTTTTTATTCATTTTTTTCTTCTTCCTTTTCTTTTTCATTGATGGATAACACAAATAAGCCCCTTATTTAGAAACTGCTCCTAAATAACGCGCTGTTGTTTGTCTCCTATTCAATTAAAAAGTAAGGCAAGTCAAAATAGTGTTTCTGCTCACCGTCACTCGAGTCGCTTGACATTCGTTTACCACCCCCTCTAAAGTTAGCAATAAGCGTAACAAACTATTTTTCCAAAGTCAAGAGTCACCGCTTTCAAAAATGAAAAGTGGCTGGCTTCTTCACAAAAAAAAGCCGCACGCCAACGATTCATTGCCGTACAGCTCCTTCAGTACATTCTCTTCAAGCCCAAAGGCTCGCCTTAAAGCTGATCCAGTGCCTCGCTGATGGGGGTTTCCCCAGCTTGGACTTTGATGACTTTTTGATAAGTTGCTGGACGTTCCAGCATTTCACCTAACAAGACGGCGACATCCTCGATGGGGATCGCACCAGAGGTCGTTTCACTGATCTCGATCAAACTAGAACCTGGTGTTTCTTTCAACGCACCCGGCTGCAAAATCGTATAGTCTAGTGCAGTGTTGTCGATCAGCCAGCGATCAGAGAAAAATTTGGCGATCGTGTAATCCATCAATGACGCCACGCCTTCACTTTGCCACTGTTCAGGCTCTAAGGCATAGGCTGAGCTAAGGTGGATGTAGCGCTTGATTCCTTTTGCTTCAGCGGCTTGCATCACTTTGACCGCACCATACAGATCAGATTGCAGCAAGTCTTTGCCTCGGGAACCCGCCACGAAGTATACCGCTTCCGCATCTGCGAATTTCGCCGCCATCTCTTCCGGTTCCGTGTGTAAATCAAAGAACACGGGCTTGATCGTCTCCGTTTCTGTGATTTTCTCACTGCTGCGCGCACCAGCATAAACGATGTGTCCTTGTTTTTCTAGAAAGGTGATCAATTTTTGGCCTACTCGTCCAGTAGCACCAACGACAAAAATTTTCATTTTCTTTGCTCCTCTCGTTTCTTTTTCCAACTCTTGCTAGTATCATCGTAGGACAAAAACCAAGATCCAACAACTATTCTGTTTCTAAACGAAGGGGAAAAAAGCACAGCACAACCCAATTCTTGCTGTTTTTCCCCATAGAAACCCATGTTTTTTAAAAAACACCCAAAAAAATGAAAAAAATTTTCTCAAACGATTGACAAAGCGTTGACTCTTTTGTAGACTAGGTAGAAATAATTTAAATATTTAGAAAATTCAAAATAAAGAAAAGGACGGTGGCGTATATGACCCGCACCAATGTTAGCAAACGAATTATTTTATTATTATAGTCGGGACTGTTTGATTTTATACATTCAAAGAGTCCCTATTCACATTGCATCCAAAAAGAAGAACAGCTTCTTGAGATGGAGTGTTTTTTTATACTCATTTTCAAGAAAGCGGCCTTTTGCAAGCTGACACCTTGATGTCAGATAGATCCAAAACGCTCGTTGACCAACTGCTGCCGATTCCCCGCGGTTATGCACTGCACTTATTCTAAAGACCCCTTCTGTTTGGACACTTGATTGGTCAAGCAGAAAAAGGAAGGATGATTTTTTATTATGAAAACCGTCAACACGATCGCTGCTTTTGTAAACAAGTATTTGATCTACATCATGATTTTATTGATGATCGTCTCTTATTTTTTCCCGCAACCCTTCTTATGGATTCCGCCTCGTACAACGATTCTTTTGAGCATCATCATGTTTTGTATGGGGATGACTCTAAACGTTGCTGCGTTTAAAATGGTCGTCTTACAGCCCAAAGCATTCATCTTAGGGGTGCTTTTCCAGTTCACCATCAGCCCTTTGGTGGCTTACAGCTTAGCGCAGCTGTTTGGTCTTTCTTCTGGTTTGATCATCGGTTTTGTCTTACTAGGCTGCGTTTCTGGCGGAACCGCCAGCAATGTCATGACCTTCATCGGCAAAGGCGATGTCGCCCTCACCGTTTCCATGACCACGGTATCAACCTTGTTAGCGACCGTCGTTACACCCTTTTTGGTTTATGTCTTAGCTGGTCAGTACACCGAGATCTCCTTCTGGGAAATGCTCTTGTCTGTCTTGCAGATGGTGCTTTTGCCGATCATTTTAGGGGTGATCGTCCACAAACTCATTGCCAAGCACATCGAGCGATTTCTGCAATCATTTGTGTTGATTTCTTCCGTCAGTATCTTATTGATCGTTGCAGGAACTGTCGCTCGCAACGGCGCCGTCATCGTCCAATCTGGCTTGATCGTGATTTTCTTAGTCTTGCTCCATAACTTGATCGGCTACGGCGCAGGCTATGGTCTGAGCCGTGTGATGGGCGTCAGTGCCACCCAAGCCAAATCCATCATGTTTCAATTAGGAATGAAAAATACTGGCCTAGCGATCTCGTTAGCCAATGCCCACTTTGCCGCCATTGCTGCAGCCGTTACCCCTGCCGCAGTCGGCATGGTGATCCATCAAATTACCGGACCAATTTTAGCCAATCTCGTGGCCAAGAAAGAAGGAGAAAAGTATGAGTCAAAGTATCTTTTTGCCAAACTACACAATCGGGGCGGACGCCTACGAAAAAGTAAATGACATCGTAAAACCATACGGCACCAATGCCGTGATCATCGGCGGAAAAACCGCCCTTGAAAAAGCCGAAGACAAGATCAAAGCCGCGTTAACGTCAGCAGTCCAAGTGACGGATACCTTGTGGTACGGCGGCAACTCGACCTATGAAAACGTCGATCAGCTGTTCGCTACTCCAAGTGTCCAAGCCGCCGATGTTCTATTCGCCGTTGGTGGCGGCCGCGTCTGCGATACCGTCAAAGTGGTTGGGGAAAAAGCTGGCAAACCAGTCTTCACCTTCCCAACGATTGGCTCCAACTGCTCACCAGTCACCGCGGTTTGTGTCATCTATAAAGAAAACGGCGAGATGCAAGGGTTGTTTTTCCCTTCGCAACCGCCGACCCATGCCTTTATCGACAGTGAGATCATCGCCCAAGCCCCCGACAAGTACTTATGGGCAGGAATCGGCGATGCCCTCTCCAAAGAGATCGAATCGACATTTTCAGCGCGGGGCGATCAGCTAGATTACACCGATGGGTTAGGCATCCAAATCGGCAAAATGTGTACGGAACGCTTATTGCAATACGGCACACAAGCCTTGAAAGACAGTGCCGCCAATCAGCCGTCTTATGCCATTGAGCAAGTCGTCTTGGATATCATCGTGACCACCGGCTTAGTTTCCGTCTTAGTCATCAATGATTACAACTCCGCCCTTGCTCATTCCTTTTACTACGGAACGACCGTTTTGGAAAAAATGGAAGACTATTTACACGGCGCATCCGTTAGTTACGGCGTTTTGGCCTTGTTGCAGCTCGATCAGCAAGATGCCCTCTTCCAGCGCATCTACGCCTTTATGAAGGAAAACAAACTGCCGGTTTGCCTAGCGGATATGGGCCTTAACGACACCAGCGATCTTGAGGCAATCTTAGACAAAGCAATGACCACCAATGACATCGTCCACGTGCCTTATGAGATCACGCGAGAAATGTTTAAACAGGCAATCCTAGACGTGGAAGCCTATCATGCCAAACAAAACCAAGCAGCATTGGCAGCTGCCAATTAAATGAAACCCTCCAGCAATTCGTTGTTGGAGGGTTTTTGTATGTCCTTTTTTCGCTTCTTCGTACTTGTCCTCCTTCTTCTTTCTTACATGTTAAAAAACATGCAATCGTTTGCTTTGATTTATTTTTAAAAACTTATTACTATTTTAGTATAACAAAGGAGGAGATCGGTTTGGAATTGGTTTATTTATCTGGGTTGTTTTTGGTCATTTTCTTGTTGTATTTTCTGGCAAAGAAAAATAATCGCATCAAACAGTTGTTTTCGAAGATCACGATTGCTTTTCTGCTTATTTACTTGGTTTGGCGTTTGTTTTTCACGATCCCTATGGATAGTTCTGCTTCACTAGTATTTGGGATCATTCTCTATATTGCGGAAGTCATTGGTTTGTTTGTCTATGGCTTTTTTGTTTACCTTTTTTCCAATAAGCTCTCAAAAGAATACCGCTACGAGGGGGATGAAGCAGAAGAATTCTTGCCAAGTGTCGCCGCTTTTATTTGTACTTACAATGAAGACATCAAGCTGGTGATCGCCACCGCACTAGCTGTCAAAGCCTTGAAATACCCCAACAAAAAAATCTATATCTGCGATGATGGCCATCGAGAGGAACTAAAAGAAATGGCCGAGCGAATGAACCTCGGCTATTTGACCCGCGAAGGAAATGCCAATGCTAAAGCTGGGAATATCAACTATGCCTTGTCCCAAACCAGCAGTGACTTGATTTTGCTTCTGGATGCTGACTTTATCGTCAAAAAGAACATTATTTTTGAAGCTGTCGACTATTTCCGCAATCCTAAAGTTGCATTGGTGCAATATCCACAAACATTTTATAACAAAGATCCTTTTCAATTACTGCGCAAATCCATGTACAACGAACAGGAATTATTCATGCGCTTTCTAGAACCCGCACTTTCTCGTGAGAATGCTTTGATCCATATCGGTACCAATGCCATCATTCGTCGCAGTGCCCTTGAAGAGATCGGCGGCGTTCCTACCAGCAGTATCACCGAAGATATGGCGACCGGGATGCTTTTACAAGACGCCGGCTATGAAACGATTTTTATCAATAAAGCCTATGCCTTGGGGATCACTCCTTACACTGCCAAAGAGCTGACCTCACAACGGACTCGGTGGGCGCAAGGAACGAAACAAATTTTTGACCACTTCAAACCACGCCGCTTAAAAGGATTGTCGTTCATGCAAAAACTTTGTTATTACAACTCCTATTTGTATTGGTTTACCTCTTTCCAAAAAATCATCTTTTTATTGGCACCAACCTTATTTATGGTTTTTGATATCTTTATCGTCAGAAGCAACAATCACCAATTGTTGCTGTTCTTTTTACCGCCTTTCATTATGATTTCCCTGTCGTTTCGGCTGTATGTCCCTAAGATCAGGAACCTGACAAGCTCCCACATCTATGATTGCTTTGTCGCTCCTATCCACACTGGGGCATTGATCAAAGAATTTATGAAATCACAGAAAAAATTCAACGTGACCAAAAAAGAGATCGTCGGCAGCAACGCCTTTGATTGGCGGACCGTCTTGCCCCACATCATCCTCTTTACTTGGATTTCCTTTGCCTGTCTGGTGGCTGGGTATCGTTTGTACCGAGGAGAAGGCTATGAATTCGGCTATATCGTGACCTTGGTTTGGTCGCTCTATAACCTCTATGGCTTGTTTTATGCCATTTTGATCGGGAAAAACCGTTTTATCGAAAGTGATAGTGAAGCCTTGAGTATCGCCATCAATCGTCAGCTTTCTTATGATGCGAAGACGTTCGAAATGTATCAAATGAGTTTCAACGGCTTCCGTATCCGTACTCATCCCGAGCAACTATTCGTACCAGGCGAAAGTTATACCTTTTATGATGACAAACACCGCTTCACCATCAATTCGATCTGCCTGGAGGATCATGGCACCTATGTGACTTTTGCCTTCAACAATCTAACACCGCAATCTGCTGAAGAGCTTGCCAGCTACTATAGCGACCAGCTCAATGCTGCCAAACAGTTGGAATTTGATATGGAGGAAGAAGTCGCAGAAATGAATAGTTAGCCCCGCCCCCTTTGTCGCAAGAGACAAAGGGGCTTTATTGATTCCAGAAAGCTCCTTAAAGGGCAGTTCTCCATCTTCTGATGATTCTCTTCCTTTAGATAACACTCTGGCATTTGCTGCATCCTTCTCCAATGATCATTGATGGAAAGAGCCAGAACAGAATCTTGATGATGTCTCGATGGCAAATACTTTTTAAGCCTTTAGAAAATATTAAAAAGTCTGCTTTTCCTATGACCTGATTGAGCTGATACGCTTGTCACTGCTCACCCGTTTGTGAATAAAAACGCATGAAAAAGCAATCCTTGTTATACTTATAAATAACACGAAGTCCTTAGAAAAGGAGGAACCCTCATGACCCGTTACAAACGATTTCGCTTTGTTCATTTAGGCGCTCTTTTGGTGTTGGGCTTACTCCTCACTGGCTGCAGTGCGGATACGGCACCAATTGAAGAACAACCGACTACCAACACCGCCACTTCTTCTGAATCAGCAGTTTCCTATGAAACCTTTCCATTGCCGCAACCAATCTTAGACGGGGAAACCAGTGTGGCGGAAGCTCTCTTCGAGCGGCGCTCGCAACGGGATTTTCTAGACACTGAGGTAACACAAGAACAGCTGGCACAGCTTTTATGGGCCGCTGCCGGTGTCACTACAGAAGATGGTCGCCGGACAGCGCCTTCGGCTGGTGCCTTGTATCCCTTAGATCTCTATGTCGTAATCACACAGGTAACGGGGCTTGAGCCAGGGCTTTATCTGTATCAACCTGAGCAACATGTCTTAGCAAAAGTTCTTGCCGGCGATTTTCGGACCGCACTGGCGGAAGGTTCGTTGGACCAGCCAGCGATTCAACGGGCACCTGCCACATTGCTTTATACAGTGGTTTATGAACGACTGATCGAGCGCTATGGGGACCGAGGAATCGAACGCTATGCCTATATCGAAGTCGGTCATTCCGCCCAAAACGTCCTTTTGCAAGCCCAAGCGTTAGGCTTAGGTGCTGTGCCGATCGGCGCCTTCACGGATCATGAACTCACAGAGCTGCTGCAGCTGCCACCGGAAAATGAACCCCGCTATTTGATTCCTGTAGGCGTTATTGAGTAACACTGCCGACGAACAAAACCCAATTTTCATGGGACTGCCGAACTGCCGTTAGAAAATGGCAACTGGCAAGGTTGATTTTCCCAGAAAAACTAGTAGAATCGAAAAACCACCTGCAAAAACAGCAGGTGGTTTTTCGATGGGCTTACAGTTTGTATGCTCGGACTTCTTCTGGTATTTCTTCTAGCGGCAACTCTTTCACCACCGCTTCGGTGCCTGCTGCCATCGCGGTATCGTAGTACCAACATTTGTATTTGATCGTATTCATGGTTTCTTGCAAGGCTGCCATTTGCTTTGTGACTTCTTCCAGACGTTCATGAAACAGCTGCTGCCGTTTCTGCAAAGACGCATCGCCTTCCTCGCCCCAATCCAAGAAATTCTTGATGTCTTTGATAGGCATGCCAGTATTCTTCAAACAATCGATCACTTTGATCGTCGCTACTTCTTTTTCTGAAAACACCCGAATGCCGCCATTACTGCGGGCCAGCTTCGGAAACATCCCTTCTCGATCGTAATAACGCAGAGTCGAGATGGGGATATTAGTCGTTTGTGATACTTCGCCAATCGAGTAACTCACTTGCATCGCTCCTAAAAAAAATTTTGTTTATTGCTTGACCTAAACCTAACTTCAAGTTCTACAATTAAAATACACCGCAAGCACTGTATTGTCAATCACCTATCGTTTCACAGGTTCACCATTGGCAGTAGCAGGATTCGCTGAAAAAATCATTCATTGGAGGAAATACAAATGACAGAAATCAAAGAAAAAGTTATCGTAATTATGGGAGCATCTTCAGGAATTGGGGAAGCAACTGCCGTTAAACTAGCCGAGCAAGGGGCAAAAGTAGTGATCGCTGCCCGCCGTGAAGAGCGCATCAAAGCACTGGCTGAAAAATTAGGAGAAAATGTCTTGTATCAAACAGCTGATGTCACCAATCGCGAACAAGTCCAACAAGTCATTGATTTAGCCATGACCTCCTTTGGTCGGATTGATGTCCTTTTCAATAATGCTGGCATCATGCCTCAAGGAAACTTGGCAGAGTTGAACTATGACAGCTGGCAAAAAATGCTGGATATCAATATCATGGGGGTATTGAACGGAATCGGCGCTGTGCTGCCCATCATGCAAAAACAGCAAGACGGTTTGATCATCGCCACTGACTCAGTTGCCGGACATGTCATTTACCCAGGTTCTGCCGTGTACAACGGGACAAAGTTTGCAGTTCGTGCAATCATGGAAGGCTTGCGACAAGAAGAACGTGAACATGGCATTCGCTCTACCATCGTCTCTCCAGGAATGGTCTCCACGGAATTGTTTGAAACCGTCGGCAATGCTCAACTAGAAGCAGCCTTGAAAGAAACCTCTCGCGTAGAAGGCAACAGCCTAACGCCAGAAGATGTAGCAAATGCAGTGGTTTATGCCATTCAACAGCCCAAACATGTGGCGATCAGCGAAGTCTTGCTGCGCCCAGCAAAACAACCCGTTTAAGCTACTTCTACTAATCTATGAAACCTGCGACTGCTTCAGGCTGGTCGCAGGTTTTTTTGTCGTCAAATCCCACCGTTTTCCAGGACAAAATTGCTTGATTTTCTTGTAACACCCGCTTGTCCAAAGAATGTAAACCAATGGTTGCTTTATGTAAACGACTAGGTTCTGTTGCTTCGGGGGAAATTTTTTTATACTTAGTACAAAGCTTCCGTATAAAAACGACCAATCAGAAACAAACCGGACGTTCTCCTCATGAACGATGAATAGCCAAGCAAGCGCGCAGCCCTACCTTCACCGTTGACTTGCAAGTACTGCCTTAGCTGTCCTCTTTTTAGTACTTGCTTTTTATAAAAGAATGGAGTGTGTATATGAATGTAAAACAGCTACTCATTATTGCCGAGCAACGAAGAAACATTACGAATCAAAAATTGACCTATGCCGAAAATTTCTTGGCTGCCGGCTACTCTGCTGCCGAATTGCTGGCAGACGAAACCTTTCTTGAATTAGAGCGAAGGGAAACCCAACTGATTGCAGAACGCAACGCCATTTTTTACGAAGAAGTCAGCCACAATTAATCCCCCTGTCCAATTGTAGGCGACGAAAAAGCGAAGGCTCAGCAGCACCTTCGCTTTTTTAACCCTCAAAGGCGTCCTTTGCCCTGAGGATCACGCTGCTTGATCGTCCAATAAAACAGCCCTGCAAAGAAACCACCGAGAATCAGGAAATTCATGCCGTATAGACAGTATAGGAAGAAAAAGTTCAGCTGCCCACTACTCCAAAAGCCCATGATTCCCATTAAAACCAGACTGTTGACGCATCCTGTCAACACACAAACCGTGCGACTGCACTCCAAGCTTTGTAATAGGTATTTTGTGATTTCATATAACGGACTGACGAGCATTATCCCCAGCATAATTGGCAGAATAGCTGGCAACAAGTCTAAAACAGCGACATCTGTAGTAAACAACTGAAAAAAAGCGGGACGAAAGACCCAGATCAGACTGGCGATTCCAACATAAGCCACAAAAGAAGAAGCGAAGGCACTTTTCCCCACTGCTAAAATCTTCTGACGGTTTTTCTGTCCATTCGCCTCACTAGCAAAGACGGTCACTGCGTTGCCATACATCAAAGCAGGCAAACGTGCGATCATCAATCCTTGGCTGCCGATCGCATAGGCTGCCAACGTACTGACACCCAATCGTGAGACGAAAGCTTCAAAAGCAATAATAAAGACTAAACCCTCAAAACATTCCTGAATCATTAAGGGGACCGCTTTTTTCAATAAAAAGGTGCGTTTTCGTGGTCTTTGTTTCAGCCCCCTGGCTAGACTTTCTCGTAAAAGAACCCCATAAATCCCCAGCAAGCACAAAGTCGCAAGCATATTTGCGATGCCACTGCCTAAGACCCCCATTGCGGGAAAACCGAGATTGCCGTTGATCAATAGATAGCTAAGCAACACCTGTACCAACGCACTAATAATGGAAACACCGAGGATGTAGTTCGTTTTCTTTTCAATTTTTAAAAGGCTAGTAAAAACAAACGTGACTAACGTAAGTAAAATATAGGGAGACATGATTGCAAGATACAATGTTGCGGTCCTTAGCAGCTCCCCACTAAATCCGTAAATAACCTGCAAAATGCCGCGTCCAAAAAGCAGGAAAATCAGGAAAAAGCTCACGCCGATCGCGACTACTAGAAAAAGAACCGAGGACAGATAATCATTTAACTGCGTCTCTTCTCTTTGTCCGACTGCCTTTGCGCCATAAATATTAAAAGCCAGACCAATCGCACCTAAGATACCCGCAAAAGCATAAAGAAACCCGTCGATCAGTGCGATCGCCGCCAATGCTTCCGTGGATCTTCTTGAAATAATCGCTAATGAAACTTGCGCAATAATGATTTGAAACAAATTGGAAGCAATCAAAGGCAATGTAAAAGACTGTATTTTTTTGTTCAAGAAGCTCTCCTCTCTCATTCGTCATAACTGCGTAACACCCACTCGCTTATTGTGATTTTAGTCACAAGAAAAGCGATCGTTGGTCGCTACATATACTCAACGACCCATCGGGCGTTTTGACGTTTCTCCCTCCATTTAACCATACAGCCTTCTCGGTGTATATTCCTTCATAATTAAAAAACAAAACATACCGACAATTTCCGCTTGTTTCCTCTATTGGTGTCGACAAGCAATCACTGATAAATAATAAAAAGGTTCAGAAGAACTTGGTGCTCTTCTGAACCTTTTGAACGGGATGATAAAAACGCGACAAACCTTTCAAAAATCCCGTTATTTCTTCACGATCAGCTGAACGGCTTGATCGATTTTCTGCTTTTGGGTTTCCGTGTCGCTGTCTGGATTTTCCAAACAATTTTTCAAATTTTCAGCGACAATGATCCCCATAATACGGTTAACACTGGAACTGACGGCGGACAATTGCGTGATGACATCGACGCATTCTTTCTCGTCTTCGATCATTTTTTGAATCCCCCGCAACTGGCCTTCGGTTCGTTTTAACCGATTCAAGATATCTTTGTTGCATGCGGTCATCGTTTGATTTCTCCTCTCCATGCTGACATGCCGCCGAGGACATTGGTCACTTGAAACCCTTGCTGGCTCAAAAACTCAGATGCCATTTGCGAACGAGCCCCTGAATGACAGATGACATAGTAGTTTTTATCCTTCTCTAAGTCGCTGATTTGTTCTGTCAGTTCGCTCAACGGTAGGTTTTGTGCTGTTTTGATGTGTCCTTGTGCAAACTCATCGACTTCTCTGACATCAAGGATCTCAAGTGGTTCACGTTTTTCTTTTTGGGCAAATTCCTCCATAGATATTGCTTTAATCATGAATAATCATCTCCGGCTTAATAGTATTATACAACGAAAAGGCACCATCGAGGTTTTGACAATTGATGCCCGCTTGTTTTAAGATGCGTTCGGCAATGTAGCTTCTCAATCCGCTATGACACGTAACGACATACGAAACGCTTGGATCCAATTCAGACAACCGATCCCTCAATTCATCTAACGGAATGTGGAGCGCTTGTTGAAAACGTCCATTATTGGCTAATTCCATCTCTGAACGAACATCCAACAACTGCTTACCGTTTTCTAAGGCATCCGTCAATTCGTGCCACTGAATATTCTCACTGATTCCTTCCGCCAGATTGATCGCTGCATAGCCAAGCATATTCACTGGATCTTTGGCTGAGCCAAAAGGCGGTGCATAGGTGAATTCCAGTTCAGGCAAGTCAAAGATCGTTAAGCCGCCTTTGATCGCTGTTGCCAATATATCGATCCGTTTATCGACTCCTTTGGCACCGATGCCTTGCGCACCGTAGATTTTTCCAGTATCCGCATCAAAAATCAGTTTCAAATAAATATCCGTCGCATCAGGATAATACCCTGCATGGTCTTTGCCTAACAGATGAACCACCTGGGGATTTAGCCCTGCCAGTTTGGCGCTGCGCTCACTCAACCCTGTGGAAGCTGCTGCAAGATCTAATACGCGCACGATCGCAGTCCCGATACTGCCTTTGTTTTTACGAGCCAGTCCTCCCAACACATCAGCTACTTGCCGACCTTGGCGGTTGGCTGGTGACGCCAGGGAGATCAACGTGTCTTCGTTGGTGATTTGTTGTTTCACAACGATGGCATCACCCACCGCGTAAATATCTTTCTTGCTGGTTTGGTATTGCTCATCTACTAGGATACCCCCCCGGTGTCCCAATTCAATACCAGCACGTTTCGCCAAATCCGTTTCTGGTTGAACACCAACCGAAAGAATCGTGACATCTGAAGCCAGGACCGTGCCATCTTCCAGAACGATTTCTTGCCCTGCTTTTTCAAAAGCGGTCGCTGACTGCGAGGTCAAAACTTTGACCCCTTGCTTGATCAATTCATTTTTGATATACGCAGCCATTTCTTCGTCCAAAGGTGGCAATACGTGGGGTGCTTTTTCTACGATCGTTACTTCGAGGCCTTTTTTATGTAAATTTTCAGCGACTTCTAACCCAATAAACCCAGCGCCAATGATCGTCGCTTTTTGAGGCTTTTTGTCTTCAAGATGCGCCATGATTTGGTCTAAGTCAGGAACATTGCGCAAAGAAAAAGCGTTGGTTGCTTCTTCTAGCCCTTTGATCGCTGGTACTAGCGGTTTTGCCCCCGGCGATAAAATCAACGCATCATAAGATTCCGTGAAGACGTGTTCGCCATGTTTGACCGTTACCGTTTTCTCCTCTGGCTCGATCGCCAGTACTTCATGAAAAGGCCGTACATCTAAGTTGAACCGTTTCTTTAATGCTTCAGGTGTTTGGACCAATAGGGCATCTCGCTCTTTGATCTCACCAGAAATGGCATACGGCAGCCCACAATTCGCAAAAGAGACAAAAGGACCTTTTTCAAAAACAATGATCTCCGCTGCTTCTTTAAGCCGACGTAAGCGCGTGGCTGCCGACATTCCCCCTGCTACCCCACCGACAATAACTATTTTTTCCATCATTACTTTCCTCCTTTGGTTGTTCCGCGCCATTGATTCATGCCGCCACGAACGTTGACCACATCAAAACCTTTTTTACTTAGGATTTTGGCTGCTTGTTTGCTTCGCATCCCCGATTGGCAAATGACTGCCAGTTTCTTGTCGCCTTTTTGAGTAAATCCAGCAACCTTATTTAACGGTACATTTTTCGCATAGGCAATGTGCCCGCTGCGGTACTCCGCTGGCGTGCGTACATCCAGAACCGTCCATTCTTTGGCTCCTTCTTTTTGTAAATCTGCTGTTGACATACTTGGTATGCGCTTAAATAGTGAAAACATTTCTTGCTCCTTTCTTATACCCCTCGGGGTATATTAAACAAGATGTTTTGCGATTTGTCAACTAAGTGATTTTCTTTAAGAAAAGAAACTTGCTGTTGCGCTGCTCCCCGCTCGATACTCTCGACAGCTATTAGACATCTACCAATCAAGTAGCGAAAGACCCGTATCACACATTTCCCTCCCCTCGATCACAATGCTATAATAAAAGAAAAGATACATTGTAAAAATAACACACATCAAATCGTTTACTTAGCAGCTGATCGCTTTGATTATTAAAGATGATTGGCTCTCTCCCTAACCAATAGCGGACAAACAAGTGACGCAAGCACCACTTTCCCTTGATTTATCAAGCAGCAAGCCCTGCTTTCTTGGAACCAATGAGGGTTTCGACTATGCTTAAGTCACATCAGCGAAAGGAAGAAAAGATGGAATTTGGCGAAAAAATCAAAGAAGTACGTACGAGAAATAACTTGACCCAAGAACAATTTGCCACTCAACTACACGTGACGAGACAAGCCGTTTCGAACTGGGAAAACAATCGCAATCTACCAGATTTAGAAATGCTGATTGCCATCGCCACGATTTTTGAACTCTCGCTTGATGAATTGATTTTAGGAGGAACTCAAGTGAACAAGATCACTGAAAAACTAATCAAAGACGGCAGCGAGACCCGACGCGCCAAACTCAATTTGATCACGACCTTGATCGGAACATTTTTACTACTATTCGGCTTTGCCTGCTTCTTCATCAAAGCAAGCGCCGTAGAATATATCGATCAATCCGGTATTTTACATGAAAATTTCTACCTGATTCCCGTAGGATTCTTGTTTCTATTGGCTAGTTTCGTAGTATTTACAGGAACCGGGATCAATTATTTTCGAGCTGTTAGGAGAAAATGATTAAGAGCACGACTCTATTGGGTCGTGCTCTTTTTTCTTCAATATTCCAAATTATATCTATTTATTTAATCATAATAACTAAAATTTCCATTGACTTTTTATATTTTATGATTTATATTTCACCTATTAAGTTAGTACGCAAAACTAACTTAATAATGGAAACGGTATCACTAACAGATAAAATGTAACAAGGAAGGAGATCAAATGAAAATTGATGTGAATATGAGAAAAAATCGGCTCCAATATACGGAAGCAGCTGAGAAGATTTTGAAGCAAATGACCCTAAAAGAAAAAGTGCACTTGATGAGCGGCAATATGGTTTTAGCAGATGTAAGAAGGGATATGGCAAATGGGCAGCATTACAACGAATTTCCTTATGAGGCCGGTGGAAATGAACGATTGAATGTTCCCTCCATGAAATTTGTAGACGGTCCTCGCGGTGCAGTAACCGGCAGAGACAAAACAACTTGTTTTCCAGTTTCTATGGCAAGGGGCGCTTCCTTCGACACTGAGTTAGAAAAGCAAATTGGAATAGCGATTGCGAAAGAAATCAAAGATAGTGGTGGGAATTTTTTTGGCGGCGTGTGTATTAATTTACCTTATAATCCCGGTTGGGGGCGCAGTCAAGAAGTCTACGGAGAAGATTCATTCCTTCTCGGTGCGATGGGATCTGCCCTTTCAGAAGGTGTTCAATCTGAAAGTGTGGTTGCTTGCGTCAAGCATTATGCATTTAACAGTATGGAAAATGCTCGTTTTAAAGTCGATGTTCATGCTAGCAAAAGAACAGAACGAGAAATTTATTTATCGCATTTTAAAGATGTTATTGATTCTGGTGCAGCTTCGGTAATGACTTCTTATAATAAATATTTTGGCGAACATACTGGCAATAGTACTTATTTAGTTCGAGATGTACTAAAAAATGAATGGAATTTCGACGGCTTTGTCATTAGTGATTTCGTTAACGGAACGAGAGACACTGTAAAAGCAGCATTGGCAGGATTAGATATTGAAATGCATGTAACAAATCATTACGGAGAAAAATTAGAAAAAGCTGTCGAAGATGGATTAGTACCTGTAGAAACAATTGACGATGCTGCATTAAGAATTATTCGTACCCTACTCGTCTTTGAAGAAGCTAGGAAAAACGATGATTCCAAAGAAACCATTGATTACAAAAAACATATACGTCTAGCTTTAGATGCTGCAGAACAATCGATTACTTTGATAAAAAATGAAAACAACTGTCTTCCTTTAAACGCAAATATTAAAAAAGTTGCTATTTTTGGAAAATTAGCGACTGAAGAAAATACAGGCGATCGTGGTTCTAGTCGAGTTTACCCTCCCTATGTTATCAGTTATTTAGAAGGATTAAAAAAATACTCTCCACACATTCAGGTTATTTATAACGAAGGATCAGATATTGAATTAGCAAAAACGATTGCCAGAGAAGCGGACGCAGCGATTTTTGTTGTTGGATATAATTATGATGATGAAGGTGAATATACTGGTGAAGCAGAAAACAGAGAGGTTCCTGCTGGTGCGATTTTTGACGCTAAAGGCGGTGATCGAAAAGAATCATTAGAACTCCATTCTGAAGATATTTTACTAATAAACCAAGTTGGCCCAGAAAACAATAATTCAGTTGTTGCTTTAGTTGGTGGTAATACAATTATGATTGAAAAATGGAAAAATGCAGTATCTGCGATTCTCTTTACCTACTACACAGGAATGGAAGGTGGCACAGCGCTGGCAAAAATCCTCTTTGGAGAAGCCAATCCGAGTGGAAAACTCCCATTTGTAATCCCTTACAAAGAGAAAGATCTGCCACAGATTGATTGGAATGCAGATCAAATCACCTATGAGTATTACCATGGATATGCGAAGTTGGAAAAGGAAGGAAAAGTGCCTTCGATTCCTTTTGGTTATGGGCTTTCTTATACCAATTTTGATATTTCAAACCATGATTTTACAATAGATAAAAAGCTTTTGACAGCAAAATGTACAGTTGAAAACACAGGGAAACTACCTGGAGCAGAAGTTGTTCAATTATATGTAGGATTTAGTCACTCGCAAATCGATCGTCCCATCAAAGTATTACGCGGGTTCAAGAAAGTGCATCTACTTCCTGGAGAAAAAAAGAATATTACGATTAAATGTCCTATCGAAAAATTGAAATGGTACAATCCTGATTCTGAACAATGGGAGCTAGAAGAAATTCCTTACGAAGTCTATCTAGGAAACAGCAGTTCACCAACAGATTTAATAAAAGAAACTATAACTGTTTAACGGGGGTTAGTATGGAATCCACAGCGAAAAAGAAAAATGGTGTATTAACTAAAATCATCGATATGATCACAGGAATTTTTATGCCAATCGTCCCTGCCATTGCTGGTGCCGGGATGTTAAAAGCCCTGCTTGCAATCATCTCTTTATTAGGAGTCTTGTCAACAGAATCAGAAACCTATATTCTTCTAGAGATGATAAGTGATGCTGCTTTTTACTTCTTACCACTTTTATTAGCAAATTCAGCTGCTAAAACATTTTCCGTCAATCCTTACATTGCTATGGCTATAGCAGGAGCACTTGTTCATCCCACTTTCATAGGCCTGTTGAATAACAGTATAGAGACGGGAAATGCCGTAAGGTTTCTTGCTTTTCCAGTCACAGTTGCCACTTATAGTTCATCCGTTGTACCAATCATTCTTGCAGTTTGGTTTATGTCTTATGTTGAACCTTTTATAGATAAAATTGTTCATAAATCCATCAAACTCATTATGGTACCTCTTCTAACTCTAGCTATTGTTGCGCCAGTAACTTTAGTCTTACTAGGACCATTAGGTGCTCTGATTGGCTCAGGATTAGGAGATATGGTAACTTTTCTGAATGAACATGTAAGTTGGCTGGCACCAACTGTGGTTGGTATTTTGAATCCTCTTTTAGTGATGACTGGTATGCATTATGTATTGATTTCATTGGGCATCAATTCTCTTGCCACGATAGGGATCGATACAGTCGTTGGACCGGGAATGTTGATTTCGAATGTTTCTCAAGGTGCCGCCGCTTTTGCAGTAGCTGTCAAAACAAAAAATAGTTCAGTTAGGCAACTTGCGATTTCCTCAGGTATTTCTGCTCTCTTAGGAATAACTGAACCTGTCCTATACGGCATTAGCTTAAGGTTTAAAAAACCATTGATTTCAGCAATGGTCGGAGGTGGATTGGGTGGTCTGTTTATAGGAGTTATGAATGTTGGACGCTATGCCCAAGTTGCGCCAAGTCTCGTATCACTTCCAAGCTATATTGGCGCGGATGGATTTTCGAATTTTATCTATGCAATCATCGGTTGTATCATTGCTTTTTCCGCATCATTTATTATTCAACTATTCTTAGGAATTGAAGATCCTGAGGAAGAAGCTGCTGCTTCCGAAATAGGAAAGGAAGTTGTACTAGAACCAGATCAAGCAGAAGAAGCCCTAGTAAACTAAGCGAATTTCAATTAAAAATTGTTTCTGATATTGATGAAAAGAGTCGAATTTTTTTATCCTGCTAGAAACTATCTAATAGGCGATTACCTGCTTTTTTTAAGAATAATATTAGCAATACTACTAACTAATCTTACAAGATATATTAAAACAAATACCAACTGATAACCAACAATCGAACCATGTAACAAGATCGCTTCTCAAGTAAATGAATGGAGAAAGCGAATCTGCTCGCAACATGTGCCTCTTGCTAGTGCTTTTGAATAAAAAACCAAACCAATCCTTTTTTTTGACACAAAAAATGTCAGATGATAGCCTTGAAATAGAAGGTTATCACTAACGATGACCTTCTTGCTTTTGGAATAAATAATAAAAAGGAGTGTATGAAATGAAACATCTAAAAGCGTTGGTTGTCAAAGCACTAATGATTTGGGCGATTTTGTGGATTGTGTTGTCAGGGATTTACGATGTCAGTTTTATGGACTCGACGATCGTCGGTGTGATCATTGTGGTGATGATCTATGTGCTAGGCGACTTGGTCATTTTGCGCAAGATCGGTAACATCGCGGCAACGGTTGCAGATGCCGGCGCAGCAGCCCTTATCCTATGGCTGTATCTGACTTATATGGACTATACAAATGATATTTGGATGCTAGTATTGATCCCAGCAGTATTGATCGGTGTGGCAGAATGGTTCTTCCACATCTGGTTGTTAAAAGCAGACATCGTGCCAGATGAACGGAAAATGAAATAATTTTGTTGATTGCTAGAATCGAACGCAGACTCTTGTTCTGTGTTCGATTTTTTTGTTTACAAGATCGGCTATTGAAAAGCGACGTATCTTCTTGTTCCATATGCTTTCTATAATCACGGACGCTTGCCAAGATTTCTGGTTAGCTGACGCAATCGCCAAATTTGAATAAATCCCATCTTTCCATTACTATAAACGAAATCCGATCGTTTTTTGCACGGTTATACTATCAAGGAGGTTTGTATGGCAATTCATGTGATGTGGTTTAGAAAGGATCTACGCTTAGAGGACAACACGGCACTGACTGAGTCGCTTGCGTCTCTTCAAGAAAACGACCATTTGTTGTGTGTATTTCATCTCAATGACAAGCAGTTTCTCCCCGAGGCGCCAAGCCATGATTACTTTTTTAGCGCAGTTGCTCACTTTATCGAGACTGCCCAAAAGCAAAATCTGACGATCCACCTATTGACAGGGACTTTGACAGAAGCCTTTGATCAGTTGTTCGCTTGCTATCCAGAATGGAGCCAGCTTTACTTCAACTTTGATAACCGTGGATTTGGTCGTAAACGTGATCTCTACATAAAAGAATTGGTCGAGAAAAAAGGCATCACTGTCCATTCTTTTGAAGATCATCATCTGCATCAACCAACAGAAGTCACCAAAGAGGATGGGACGTACTACAAAAAATTTACCCCCTACTATAAGAAATGGATTCAATTGCCCAAACCGGTGTATCAAAAGCAGGCTCTCGATTTTGAAAAAGCCGTTCATTTTGATGATGCCCCTCACTTCAAAGCAGGGACAGCGCTGCTTGCTAAGCTGCTAGAAAATAGAAAGACCGATTTTTCAACGATCGTTGGGGAAGACTATGCGTACAAGCAATTGCAAGCATTTGTGCAAAAGCGTTTGGCCACCTATGAAAAAGACCGTGATATCCCTTCGATCAAAGGAACCAGCCGCCTGTCCCCTTTCTTGTCTTTTGGACAAATCTCCATTCGGAAGGTTTGGGCCGCTTGCCAAGGAATGCCATCAAGCACTGGCAAAGCGACCTTTTTAAAAGAACTGGCTTGGCGAGATTTTTATCATATGATCTACTTCAGCCATCCTGAACAAAAAAACTATGAACTCATTGAGAAATATCGAAACATGGATTGGCGAAAAAATGAAGAGGAGCTAACCAAATGGCAAGCAGGGCAAACCGGCTATCCGATCATTGATGCCGCAATGCGGCAGCTGAATCAGACCGGTTGGATGCATAACCGTCTACGGATGATCGTCGCTTCCTTTCTAACCAAAGATTTACTGATCGATTGGCGGCAAGGAGAAGCCTATTTTGCTCGACAATTGATCGACTACGACGCTGCCAGCAATATCGGCGGCTGGCAGTGGGCAGCTTCGACTGGCACCGATGCGGTTCCTTACTTTCGAATTTTCAACCCCATCACACAAGGGAAAAAATTTGACAAGGATGGGACGTTTATCAAACAATTTGTTCCCGAACTCGCCCAGTTGTCGCTAAAATTCATCCATGAACCCTACTTGATGACTGACGAAGAACAAGCCGACCTAAAGGTAGTTTTAGGCACCGACTATCCGTTGCCTGTAGTTGACCACAACGAAGCCAGAAAAAGAGCCCTCGATTTGTATAGTAAAATCGAACCATAAAAAGCTGCCATGGACTGCTCTCAAGCATTTTCGGCAGAAAAAAACCAGCAAAGACGGTCTCTTACGGAGCGCCTTTGCTGGTTTTTTATGAAACTGGTGCGCCCTCTTTCGCCTTTCTATAGTGAAAAAACAAACGGCACGTCTCATCAAGCTGTCTGCTGCTGGGCATACATAAAAGAAACATTTTCCATACTGTGTTTTTTAATTAAGGTCTTACCGTCTGCTTCCCCTCTTATTTCTAGTCGCTCTAAGCACCAATCCCCTGACGATTTATAGATAGAACCCTTTACTAGCGGCGTTCCCTGCTTTTTCACGACTGGCTAGTAACGTTTCTCCTTGCAAAACTGTTCGTCTGATGAAAGGTCATCTATAGAACCATTCTGTTATAATAGCTCCATATTTGAGGATAAGGATGGTTTATATGAAAAAAATAATCGGATTCATCTTAGTCGTACTTTTAGGGTTTGTTGGATACAAAGGATATGAATATTATCAATCCACCTACTCAGGACAAACAGCTTACGCGTATGTCCCGTCTGAGATTCCGCCTAAAGTCCAACACGAAAGTAAGAGCGGCATCGGCGACCAGTCTCCTTGGTATTCTTACGATTACACATTAAACTTTGTAAAAGAAGATGGCAGCACCCAAACCCTTGAGGTTTCATTATCAGAAGATAACGCAAAACCCTTAACACCAAATTCATATGTAAAAGCGGTGATCAGTGAAAAGCGTACAATAAAAGGCCCGAATGGCGTTGAAAAAGACGCAATTCCCAAAAAGGTTCTAGAGAAATTAGAAAATCAAAACTAATGAGCTCTTCGTTAATAAGGACTAATGAGTTGCACAACATCAAATCTGGGACAGAATAAACCACATTCTGGCTCAGATTTTTTGTTAGTGATTTTCATCTTTTTTGAGTCTACTGGACATGGATGGCACTTCTCTAGCTGGTGCAAATCCACTCACAGATAGTTACTGGCAAGTGCAGTGAACCACAAGCCGAATACAGTAATGACAATGTGCAGGAAGTGGTGCCGCACAACTTTGAGTCTACGAACAGAAACTCAATCAAACGAAATAGCGGATAAGGTTGCTGAACCAACCAAAGGCCCAAAGGGAAACGTAAAACAAAAATAGCAAATCTTTTGAGAACTGCTATCGATCGAATGCATTTTCTATCTCTTGGTACAATTTTTCAACATTAAGCATCCCGTAATCTTTTTTTGAAATAGCTATGACTGGTGTTGTAGGAAAATTCTGTTCAATTTCGTTTTTCGCATATCCGAAAGTTGGAGTCAGCAAAATAAGATCGGCTTCACCGCCATATTGATTTACCTGATTCGAATTATAAGTCTCAATGAAAACTTTCTGTCCTCTTTTCTGCATAAGCATCTCCAGTTTCCTACTTAAAGCTTGCGTTTGTAAAAGTCCTTGGTCTGCAATGAAGCTGAAAACGATATCGAATATAACAACTTTTTTCCATTTCTTTTCTCCTACTGAATCTTTTGGTTTAATTAAATCTCCTGTTTTTTCCATTTGCTGGTATCCTTTCTTTTTAGAAAAAAGAGTCTCAAAAAAAGTAGGTCTTTTCCTTCCTAACATCTCGTCAACAGAAACATTGAAGTAGTTACTCAAAGATATAAGCGTCTGAATGTCTGGATTGCTCTCGTTTCTTTCCCACTTAGATACAGCTTGTGGCGTAACGTTCAACATTTTTGCTAGGCTTTTTTGGGTCATCTTTTTAGATTGTCTTAATTCTTTGATATTTTTTCCTAAATCTAACATTAATATAACTCCCTTCAGATTAATTTTTCAATGAACGGATCGTTGAATAGAGGGAATGGGGACTAAACTATTGGTTGAGTTCTATCTCAGGGTTTGTTTAAACGCTTTCATTAGTTATTAAAAAAAAATTATCGTTCAGAATTTCTGTTAAGCTTTTTTGAGTCATCTTTTTAGATTGCCTTAATTCTTTGACTTTTTCTTCTCTCTACCATTAAGACAACTTCCTTGAGATTAACTTTTCAATGAACGGAGTGCGGAATAGAGGAAATCAGAACTAAACTATTAGTTGAATTCTATTTTATCATACTTCTGTTTTTGGAAAAATATAGCTAGTCGGTTTGTCGATATTGATAGAGCCAATTAACGATGCCAGACTCACATCTCTATGTGGGTCTTTTTTTACCTCCTTCCAAAATCAGCATTTTGAATCCCTTCTATTATTTTCACGCTTGATGTCTTCTGCTCTGTTGCGATACGTTATACAAGGATATTGGGCACATTTATCTAGCAGAAAGCTGCTTGACTGATCCCTATTCTTATTCCGTCATCAATGATAAGAGCAATTCAAGCTCCTTTTCCTTCTCATCCTTTGCAGATAATTGAAAAAGCAGCGAATCACCTATCTGTTGACTCACTGCTTTTTAACTAACAAGTAATGGCTCACACCACAAAAGAATGGTACTTAGAGTAAGCAATTTGATCGACGATCGCAGAAACCTGATTGACATCTAAATCGGCACCGATGGCAGTCACTTGATAAAATTGACCATAATTGTTGCCAAGTTGAGGGACACGGGCGTTTGAAATCAGCAAATCGTATTCTTCCTCATTGTTGTAAGGAGAAATAGTTACATTTTGTTTCCCTTTTAGTTCATTTTTTAACAAGTAAATGGAAGCATCTGCTAAAAGACTGGAGCCCATATTTAAGACCCCGATCCGTACCCGATATTCCTCTTTCGGTGATAACAGATAGATTAAAAAGACCAGACGTTTCTTGAGGTAGTTGAGTTTCGTGGGCGTAAACAAGTTGGTTGGTGCAATAATGTGTTGCAGGATGTCTGTAATCACTTGATCTCGCAAGGAATTGTGAAATAGCTTGTGGTAATAATTCAAGGTGACTCTGTCAATGGAGTAATTTACCCCATGAAAGTAATAGACTTGTGCGATCAAGGAGAAGACACTGGCTTTAATATCGATCGTCGTATGCGAGGCTTCAAGACAATAAATGGACTGGATCGCTGCCATGACTTCATCGGTAATCTCAAAAACAGGATTTTTATTGGTATACAACCCTAAGCGAAGCTCCTCGTAAGGAATTCCTCCTACCGTAACGAGAAAAAGACAGATAAAGAAGGGGACGATCTTGGCTTCGTCTACTGAACAGATGCTTTTTTTCGACACATAGGCCTGTCGAATAAAGCGACAAATCGGCATTTCTTGGCAGCGATTGATTTTGATTTGTTCCTCCGGACTTAAGCTTCCCAAGGTTGTGTGAGGCGTGACTTTTTTCATGATCACAAATAGCCAGATCTTCAACTGCTTTTGTTGCGCAATCGAGAGGGTTATTTTTTTCGCTAGCTCCGCCACCAGGTCATCGATCAAAACAGAATCGATCGCTGTTTCTCCCATTTTTAAAAAATTATAGTAAAAATAAATGCGTTGCGTCATCGTTCCCGCTAGCTTTTTGTTCTTTATCTTTAATTCAAAATGCTGCAGCAGCTGATTGCACTCTGCAATCACACGATTCAGTGTCCCGACGCTTATTTTTAATTCATCGGCTAATACAAAAGCATCATAGCCTGCATGTTGAAACAAATAATGGATGATTTGATATTTTACAGATTTTTTCAATAACGTGTCGGTCAAATCATCCAATGAGACGCTGTCGTTTACTTGCAGATCAAGGGTATAACGGTTGATTGCAAAAGAGACCTTCTCATTTTTTAGTTGTTGCTGAAGATTTTCTGATAGTTTCGTCAAGGTTGGCATCGTAATCTCTAATTCCCGACACGCATCACTTTTTTTGATATGACCCGTCGATAAATACAAGAATTTGAGCAAGATATACTCCAATTTCAAGTCTTTATCCAGTAAGTCTTCTTTATACATGACTGTTTTTCCTCCTGTGTAAATCCTTATTCTTTTCGAATAGTTACAACCAATTTACAGAAAAAGATAGCAGTACATTCCCTATGAAACAAACAAATGCAGTAAAAACATGCCCTTTCTACACATACTTTTCCTTCACTTACTCCCCAAATAAACCAAAACGAACGAACAAAAATGCGCCCTGCCAGACGAACTTTTCTCAGAATTTTCTCGCGACAATGTTCTCGGAGTTTCTTTTTATTTATGTAAAACATTCTTCTCTAAAAAAATATATTTAGACCATAATAATTAATACTATCACAAGCTAGAAATGTCAATAAATGAAATTATCAAGCGCCATTTTTTTACTTTCTCTTAAAAAATGACCCTATCAAGTACTTACCCGTTCGTATAAGCAAAAAAATCAAAGGCAGTCGATGCAACCGCCTTTGATTTTTCTATAAACCATTGTTCATTCAGTCTTGCAAAAAACGTTTCATAAAGGGTCTTTTTCTTCATTGAAAAAAGCAATGAACGGGTTTCTAGCGATACCGTTTCTTAATGGGAAAAGCCATAGGTTTGGTCGGATGAAACATGACGGCTTGGTCGCTTGTTCAAGCGCTCGATTCCTTCTTTCATGTCTTGCACCAGATCCATTGCCATTTGCATACTTAAATCTGCCCGGCAGACAAAACGTTGGATATTGATATGTGATAGATTATCAGGTAATGGATAGGTAGGGACTTGCCAGCCTTTCATCGCAAATTCATCCGTCAAATCATACAGATTCCAAGAAATATCGGCATCTTCTTTTAATTTGTAGCAGACGATCGGCAACCGTGACCCATCATTATAAATATCGAAGTAACCCATGTTTTCAATTTCTTTTGCCAAATATTGGGCAACATCACTGGTCTTTTTGTGGATCAAGCGGTAGCCTTCAAACCCATTGCGGATAAAGGTGTAATATTGTCCGATGATTTGGCTGGCGCTTCTTGAAAAGTTGATGGCCATCGTTGGCATTTCACCGCCAAGATAACTTACTTTGAAGACCAATTCTTCTGGAAGGAAATCTTTTTCTTTCCAAAGCACCCAACCGATACCAGGATAGACTAACCCATATTTATGTCCAGACGTACTGATGGAACGAACGTTTTTCAAACGGAAATCCCATTCAAGCTCTGGTTCCATAAATGGTGTGTACAATCCACCACTAGCCGCATCCACGTGGATGTAAACTTTGTAGTCGGTGTGTTTGTTGTATTCCTCTAATTTCTTATCTAGTGCTTTGATGTCATCGTATCGTCCAGTGTAAGTGATCCCTAAGATACCGACGACCCCGATCGTATATTCATCTAAATAGTCTGTGACCTTTTCGACATTGATGCTGCCATGTTCTTCATCGATAGGGATCGTCCGCATTTCAATGTCCCAGTAGACACAGAATTTTTCCCAAACGACTTGATAGGCAGAAGAAATCACTAAGTTTGGTTTTCGTTTATTGATATCTAAACCAAGTTTTTTTGCCCGATTGCGCCAAGCAAATTTCAAGGCCAATCCACCTAGCATACACGCTTCACTTGAGCCTACCGTTGATGTACCGATAAAATCAGACGCTTCTGGTGCATGCCATAAATCAGCGATCATGTTGACACAGCGATTTTCAATTTCTGCTGTCCGTGGGTACTCGGTTTTATCGATGGCGTTTTTATCAAGGGTTTCACTCATGATTTTGACTGCTTCTGGTTCCATGTAGGTTTGACAAAACGTCGCCAAATTTTGTCTTGAGACCCCTTCATCGATCAATTGATCTTTGACTAGTTCATAGGCGTCCCGCGGTACCAAGGACTCTTTTGGCAATTTGTACATAGGGATCGCCCGATCCATTGCCTCATTCCCATAGATAGGTTCCAAATATTGGGCTTCTTTTCGATTTTTTTTACTAAATAACATGCAGCTCTCCTCCTCATAGGTTGTGCTTTTTATTTTTTATCGCTTGCTTTTTCACCTACGTATTTATAGATGACAAACGGTATCACGACAATTATCAGCCAGCTGATGATCAAGATGGCCAAATAGGTTCCGCCTTTTCCCGATCCAATATCGCTCGGTGGAAAGAAGGAAATAAAGAAAGAAAAAATAGAAACAAGCAAACCAACCATCGCAACACCAATTTTCACATTTTTCCCACCAGGAATATGATACGTTCTTGTTAAGTCGTCTTTTTCTTTGACTAACTTAATATACGAAAGAAACAAGAGAACATAAGCAACCAGATAGATGCAGACCGTCAAAGCCATCGCAACGAAGAAGGATAGATTGGCGCCCCCGCCGCCTAATGTCAAGACAACCGCCCAAATAGAAACAATGATGCCTTGCACCAAAACGATATTGATTGGGACATTGTGTTGATTGACTTTGGCCATTTGTTTTGGCAGCAAGCCATTTTCAGCTGCTTCAAGCATCGCCGTCGATGGGCCAACTACCCAAGCGGCAATTTCTGCAATGACACCTAAACAGATGACCACGGCAATCAAACGAACCAGCCATTCCCCGCCGCCAAAATGATGGATCAAATAAGAATAGGCTTGAATCACACCAGTATCAAGAGACAATTGATTTTGGGGAATCGTGGCAGCCACCGTTGCCCCACCTAACGTATCCAAAAGAATCGTTGCTACAACTAAAATCAAAATGGCTTTCGGGTAATTCTTTCCAGGATTGTCCATATCTTTTACGTGACTGGCAGAAGATTCAACCCCTGCATAGGCCAAAATAAAGGAAACAAAAACGACCAGCGTATTGATTTTCGTAAAATCAGGAATCCAAGCGCCTGAGTCAAAGGAAACTTTGATGGGATTTCCTTGAGCAATGTAGACAATTCCTAGGATAAAAAGTATGATCCCAGTTGCGACGATCCCCACAAAGAACCCTACTTTGGCAATCTTCGCGGTATTTTTTGTTCCGCCAAATTGCGAGATCGTAATCAACCAAAAGATCACTAAAGTGGCAATCAGCTTCAGCCAAACATTGGTATTAAGATCCGGCCAATTTAGGGCATAGGAAAGCGCCCCGACAATAAAGTAAATCATCGTAATAAAGCCTACCGTGATTTGGAACCATTGGAAGAAAATGGCAGCAAAGCCCCATTTTCTCCCTAATGTTTTTGAGACCCAGGTATAGAGTCCCCCTTTTTCCCATCCTTTTACAGTAGCCATCTCCGCAGAGCAAAGGGCTACAGGGATAAACCAGAGGAAACCGCCGACGAGTAAATAAAAAACTAGATTCATCTTCGATGTCGCAAAGGTTGGATACTCATATACCGTCATCACCATTGAAGCAGTTATCGCAAAAAAACTCAACAATGATAGTTTTTTCTTGCTAGTATCCATTTTTTTCAACCTCCTATCGTTAGATACTATTTTTCAGCAGCGGAAGAAAGATCAATATGGTACGTATGTGTCAGATCGCCATCTGATTTAAATTCGATTTCGATTGCTTTGATCGCTGGCAAACTTTGTTCTTGCGCTACTTTAAAGTGAATAAAGCCATCTTTGTGTTTGTCATGGGTCAAAATTTCATCATCTAAATAGTCCACAAATACTTCCGCTTCAATTTTCTTGCCATCATTCAACACCAAATATGCTTTGTCAGGTTTGATTTTTTTGTCTTTCGAATCTTCATTAAACAATTGGTATTTCAGTGAAAGCAATGTTTTGTATTCTTTGTCTTTGTGTTTGAACGCTTCTACATTCACAATTTTTACATGGTTCACTAAAAAGCGAATGTGATCCCAACCAGCATTTTCATAATTCGTTTCATACCAAACAACATCTTTGACTTTCGGATCGATTCCCTTGGTTACGATTTCTTCAAAATACCCGTCATCACTCAATTTTTCACTTCCCACGATCACCTCATCTGAAGAATCACTGATCAACGTTTCGGTTCCTGACCCAGAGACCACTTCCCCTGATTCTTCCACTGTTGAGCACGCACCTAGAGTGAACAAAACGCCTACACCTAAAACGAAACCTGCAACTAATGATGTTTTTTTCATTGTAAATCCTGTCCTTTCTTTTATTATTTTTATTCCATCTCAGGTATACCATTTATCTAAAAAAAGCGAATATCTAATTTTTTATTTTAAAAACAAAAAAACGCGAAAAATACTTCGCGTTTCGGTGCTATCATGAAGTGCAGATAAGAACAATGACCATTGAAAAGAAAGGACTGAGTTTTTTTAGAGCGCTTGTGGTCGTCATAACCGCCTTTTTGTTTGGTATCTGCCCACTTTCAGCTGCCTTTTTTCTGGAAAGTACGGACGGACCTACTTCTAGCGCAACGATCTCTGGGATAAAAGTTGCCAAAAATGAGTGGTTTCCTTCTGGGTCACCAAGATTTGTTGGAACGCTGATGCTTCCTGATGCAAAAGACAACGTGCTGACAGCTGACGGGCATTTTCTGAGAAAGCCTTCCAAGCTTGCGACGAATAGACGAGCAGCAATAGCAGCTTGTAGGGTTCAAAAAACACCAAAAACCGCACGGGGCAGCCAACTTACTCAGCGTTGCAGCTCTTCAGCCCTTACGACTTTGCGGTTAGAAAAAGCGTGTCAGGCACGGGCAATCAACCGTCCTTAGCTCTCATCCGAGTATTTGGTGTCGTACATGACGCCTTCATCCACAGGGTTTCCGCAGTGATGGCACATAGGTAAGTCAAAAACAAATGATCCTCAAACGTTTATCCTCACGTGTATCCTAGACAAATCTACTTCCCCATCCTGAACACAAAAAATAGCCACTACCTACTTTCCACTTACTTGTGCCATCCTCTGCTTGATAAAACGATCAAACTTTTTTGATTGAAAACAAAAAATTGCCTATTCTGTTTTGATCATTTTTTAGTGATCAATCATTGCTTAGCTAGCTAAGCCCCCCAAATCCCAAGCAGCCCCCGAAAAACAGTTTCGGAGGCTGCTTTGTGTGAGCTTTTCATTCAAATTGGAAAGTTTTTTGGAGGCATTGCAAATGAAGCTGACTTGATTGGGTAGCAGCCTTTCACATTACCAGCGTAATCTAAATGATGACGACCTATAAAATGATGAATGATAGACAGTCATATATAACGACTGCTGAAAATAAAAAGCTTGTGACGCTTATCTTGTTTCTAAAATCGTCTTCAATCAACCTAATTTTAGAGCTTCTAGGCATACAGCCAAGCCATCCTCAAAAACAAAGAATGAAAAAAACAGCTACTTTTTAGCAACTTTCTTCATATAAAGAATCGGATAAGGATTTCCTTGTTCGTCTAACTCGCTTCTTTTGTATACCTCAAATCCCATATGCTCATAAAATCCTTTCGCCTGAGGATTCTGTTCATTTACTCCCAGTTCATTTACAGCATAGTTTTCCATCCCGTATGCCAAGAGTTTCTTTCCTAGGCCCTTGCCTCTTTGTTCATTTGCTATAAACAGCATTTCAAGATTTCGATCCGAGATCCCCATGAAACCAGCTGGCTCTCCATGCTCACTTTCTACGACAATCAAATGCGGCACATGATGCAATGCCTCTGGAATGTATTGCTTAATGGCTTGGATTTCAGACTCTGACAAAAAGGTGTGCGTCGCCTTAACAGAACTCTCCCAAACTTCAATTAATTGTTGTTCTAACTTTTGATTCATACTACTTACTTCTTTTATATTCATGAATAGTCACACTCTCATCAGCTTTTTTTCGTTTTTCATAACAAGAACCGATTGTTTCCTTGATCCAAGTTAAGAATTTTCATCATCATCATACCATGAGATGGATTTATTTAAAATCTATGGAAAAAAATGCCTCGCTCATATAGATAGCAAAACAATAACCTATGCATGTATTTCGGAATACTAAGAGAGCATGATATGCTTTGAAACACACTAAGAAAGAAGCTTTCAATACTGATGATTGCTCAAATCATTCTGTTGAAATAAAAATGCTTGTAGCTTTTTCTTCCCAGTCGCCATAACGAACAAAATATATTCTTTTAAATAAACTATTTTAAACCACTTGCCCTAGAGTCCACTTTAGGGTTTATGATTACTTATAGAAAAAGATAAGGAGAACCAACGATGAATATAAAAAAAGCAGCGGAAATGTTTGATTTGAGCGTAGACACGTTGCGCTATTATGAACGAGTCGGTGTGATCCCACCTGTTCAACGCAATGAGAGTGGCTATCGGGTGTACACAACGAATGATCTAAACTGGATCTATTTAGTAAAACATTTACGAAATGCAGGATTGTCGATCGAATCACTAATTGAATTTGCCCAATTGGCACAAGTGCGTGAAAGTCAAAATGTCGAAAAAGCCCAAAAACAGATTTTATCCGATCAACTCGAAGAATTAGAGAAAAAGTTAGCAGAAATGCAGGAAGTACGAGACCTGCTTATTTATAAGATAGAAACGTATGATGAGCATATCGCAAAATTCAAAGCAGGAAATATGACTCCTGATAAAGTGGAAAAATTATGGGAACGAAAGAAATAAAATCTTTTACTTGCTATAGACCTAACTCCAAGGTTTAGGATAGAACATGTAATGAAAATTAGAGGAGGAAACACTATGCAAACAATCACACTCAATAATGGTGTCACCATGCCGCAACTAGGATTTGGCGTTTATCAAATTCCTTTGGAAGAAACAGCTGAAGCTGTTTACCAAGCAATCAAAGCTGGGTATCGCCTGATCGACACTGCTTCTATTTATGGAAATGAAAAAGAAACCGGCGAGGGAATCAAGCGTGCCATCAGTGAAGGTCTAGTCACTCGAGAACAACTTTTTGTTACCTCTAAATTATTTATTCTCCAAGCTTCCGAAGATAAAGCTAAAGAAACGATTGAACATTCGCTTGAAACAATGGGATTGTCTTATCTTGATCTCTACCTTATTCACCAACCATATGGAGATATTTATGGTGCTTGGCGCTCAATGGTTGCTGCTCAAAAAACAGGGAAATTACGTGCAATTGGCGTTTCAAATTTCAAATCAGCTAAGATGATCGAGTTTGTCGGCTTGAATGAGGTGAAACCTCAAATCAATCAAATCGAAGTGAACCCTTGGAATCAACGAGTGGAAGATCAGGAATGGCATGAAAAATACGACGTTCAAGTTGAAGCTTGGGCACCTTTTGCAGAAGGACGCCATGACCTATTTACCAATCCGACATTAGCAGAAATTGGCAAGCAATATGGCAAAACGGTTGGCCAAGTTGTGCTTCGCTGGTTGATGCAAAGAGGGATCGTCGCTTTAGCAAAAACAGTTCGTCCAGAACGGATGGCTGAAAACATTGCTATTTTTGACTTTGAGCTTTCCCAGGAAGACGTTGAAAAAATAGCCGCTTTAGATAAAAAAGAGTCCGCATTCTTTGACCACGATGCCCCCCAACAAGTGGAATGGTTTATGAATCGGATGTTAGATACTGAAAACTAATAGGGTTTTTATTGAAGGAAACCAATACAAGTCCGCTTCCGTTTCGAAAGGAAGCGGACTTGTATTGATTCTTACTGATTCGTATCTTGTCTCTTTTCATGGTAATTCTTAGAAAATTTTTGGAAATTCTGCCTTGATCAAGTAACTGAAGAATCCATCGATTAAACTCATTTCTCTGGAGCACTGTGCTTGTAGCTAAACAACGGACAGCGTTCTGTTACGCTCGCTCTTAAAATCTCTATTGTACGATTTCTATTTACTACTCCCTATTTATCAAAGACAATGATCTTTTTGCCAGTATTTCCGCCTGCTTCGAAATCAAGGTGAGCTTGCTTGATTGCTTCTAATTCAAAGGGATATGTCTTGTCTACAAGGACATCAAGTTTTCCTTGCGCATAAAGATCAATGACTTCTTTTAGCTCTTCAACAGACATGAATCCCATAGAATACATACCAGTAATTCCTCTACGCTCCGTTTCTTCTTGGTTGATTGGCGCATTAACAGAAGTGACGCGCCCGCCTTTTTTGATTACTTGATAACTGTTCTCCAATGTTTTAGGACCAGTCAAGTTGACCACTAAATCGACATCAGAAACCAATTTTGTGAAATCTTCTGTCTGATAATCGATCGTTTCATACGCACCTAGTGCCTTCATATAGTCAGCTTGTTCAGCGCTACCTGTTGCTATGACATACGCTCCGGCATGTTTTGCCAGCTGAACAGCTTTAGACCCGACACCGCCAGCACCGCCATGGATCAGTACTTTTTGTCCAGCTTTTGCTTAACCATCACGAATGGTTGCACCATAAGCTGTGGCCACGCCAAGGAAAAATCCACCTAACGGCACCAAGTCCAGCTCCTTCGGTACAGCAGCAACAACTGCTGACTCGTCTAACAAAATGTATTCAGAATATGTACTCATAAACGCCATCCCAACCACATGATCACCTACTGAAAAGCGGGTCACATCATCTCCGACAGCTGTTACGATACCAGAAAAGTCTTGTCCCAAAGAGTGTGGAAGCACAGGTTTCAATTCTTTTGGCATCGTTGGAAATGGTCCATTCGCACGAATAACAATATCAGGATCATTCACGCCGATCGCTGCGGTTTTGATCACAATTTGTTTAGCAGCCGGCTCAGGGATAGCAGCTTCAACCATTTGCATAACATCTACAGAGCCATATTGATTCAGTATCATTTTTTTCATAAAAAAACCTTCTTTCTTCAGATGATTTCATTATGACCTGTTCCCTCAATAATAAAAAGTACCATATTTTTTGATAGGTACTATCGTTTTCAATAGATTTGTGTAATCATACGGATTTCAGGCACAAAAAAAATCCTTGAACGCTTCAAGGATTGACTACTTTTTCGTTTTCTGACTCATAGGTAGAAGCAAATGTTTCTAAGGCATCCAAAACTGGCATGAATTTATGCCCCATTTCGGTCAGTGAGTATTCAACTTTTGGCGGCACTTGCGGATAGACTTCACGATGAATGAGGCCATAGCTTTCAAGCATGCGCAATTCCTTTGTCAAATTTGCTTGGGTCACCATGGGCATTTTACGACTAAGCGCACCGAAACGAAGCGTTTTGTGCCGTAAAAAGGACAAGATGACCATGGACCACTTGCCGCGTACGACCTTCTGGACGCTAGCCACTGGGCATTCTACAAATAATTCAGTTTCTTCTGTTTGCTGCATCACTACTTCCTCCTATTCGCTCACTTTTGCTGCGGTCTTTCATATCAGCAATACTACCGAAATGATGACGACATACGAAAACATGAAGTATAGACATCAGTATATAACGACTGCAAAAAATAGCAAGCCCGTAACGCTTATCTGAACTCTCAAATCGGCTTCAATCAACCTAATTTTAGAGCTTCTAGGCGTACAACCAAGCCATCCTCAATTCCTTTACGCTTATAGACAGCCACTGCACAGTAATTTTTAGATCAAGATGGTTGCTACCATCACAACGAAAGAAGAGACGACATGCGCAATAATCGGTTCTCCACTATTATCTCTGCATCAAAGGCTACCCCTTTATTTCAATTAAATGATAGAAAGAGTGATCAAGGCAATCCAAAAAGTGATGCCATCTAGAACAAACCATTCTTTTTTACCTTGAGACGCCTTGGTAGCAATCAAACAACTTACTCCATAAAGAATCAATAGAAATCCTATGTTTATGGGAAAAGATAACCAAGCTGTCAGGGCATTAACAAATAAGAGAAGCATCAATGGTAAAATATAAAATAATGCATACCACTTTTTTAAATAGTGCGGCAGCTTCTGGTAATTTGAATACATCTATTTATCCTCACAATTCATTTCATATTGGTCATTTATTTCTGATATGAGCAGTAAGTACTTTCGTTATAAAATGAGACAAAACAAAGCTTAGGATGATAATCCCAAAAGTAATAGCAAAAGATAAAATCGTATTCTCCAGTAAATTAGCAAATAAGGGCAGCTTAATATACAAATAACACCCAATTGCCGCAATAATACTACCTGCTAAATAGAAACAAAGCATTTCAGCGACTGTTTTTGAAGAATGAATGTTTCGATCAACTGATGAAAAGTCGCCATTTTGAAAAGGTATTGGTGATCCAGTTTGTGAAGGATCAGATTTTGTATTCATTACGTTAAAGGAATTACTAGATAGATTGCTAATTGAATGTTGTTTTCGATTCTTTTCGTGATTGTTCATAGCTATTCAGACCTGCTTCCCTAAAAAAATTCATTATTTTCAATTCCTTCAAAATAATCTCAATACCATGATTTCATGCATTGTGCTATTGCATCTATTCAAAAAACTCTATATTTTCAAAACCAAGTCGAATCAACAGCACGTTGTAGGGTCATCGGTCCATGTTTTGCTTCATATATAAAATCTTTTGACTGTAATCCAGTACGCTCCTTAAAAATTTTCTCAAACATAGAAGAATCGTTAATGGGATCGTCATTGTGTGTCAAAGTCAATATATAATGTTTCTCTTTTGGATTACTCCAGACCCCCATATTACTTAAAGAAGCTAAATCAAGCGGTGGAGTATTAGAAGATAAATTAATCGTATACTGGCGTCTATGCAAAACATCATTTATTTTCATAAAGCACTTCCTTAATTAGTTAGTATTTCCTCAAACATTACAGATCCAAACAAACAATATTTACCTTTTCATTTAAATACAAACGTACATCATATTATATTGCGTTCCTCTTAAGCATTTTTTTCAAGATAAGCTTCAGTTCTTCCTATCTCTAAAATAACAAAAAACCAAATAACCACTCGAGCATACTAACAAAGGAAGCCCGACATAGAGCATACCAGTTCCTAATGGATAATTAATAGCAAGATCAAGTTGGATATTCTTAAGTTCTTCTTTGCTGATTGTGTCAAAATCTTGAATAGGGATCAAAATCGTCTGTAAAAAAAGGCCAACGATCGTCATAAAAAGGCTGATTCCAAAACAGCCAATTGCAAATTTTTTCATAAGAGTCCTCTTTTCAGCATACACTTTCTTACTGCATGTTCTTATTATACATACCAATCATTAAAAAAAGAACCTTAAATTATTTTTTAACATTAATTTTACAACAATAAAAAGAAAATGAATCAATCGGTCAACAAAAAATTGACAAGATTCAATTAGTACTATATAGTTCTATTATGACAAATTATAAACATTCAAATAAAAACCGAGTGATTGAAACAGCCGCCAGTCTTTTTCTCAAAGTCGGCTACACGTATACCAGTATGGATGAGGTCGTGCAACAAAGCGGTGTGTCAAAATCAAATGTCTATTACCATTTCTCAAGTAAGGAGGAATTATTACTAGCAGTGATTGATTTTTGGATCACTGTATACCGAGAAAAACTAGCAGACATTTTGAAACAGACTAATCTAACTTTGGAAGAAAAAATGCTGACCTTTCTACAAAGTTTGGTTGAAGAAATTGAAGAGCGGGACTATCAAGGCAGCTGTCCCTTCATTACTTTCATTATGCAAGCGCCGAAAAATGATCGGCAGGTCCAAGAAAAAATCAATCATTTTTTTGATTATTTAACGCGTATCTGCGAGGGATTGATTCAAGAAGGAATAAATACTAAAGCATTTCGTGAAGACATCAACGTCAAAGAAACGGCGGAGATTTTTGTGAATAACCTTGAAGGGGCACTCTTTTTAGCAGAAGTAAAAAAAGAGAGTCAGTATCTCACTACTACAGCCAAAAATTTATTTAAATTACTCGTTTAAGAGTAATTTTTTTATATAAAATTAGGACTAAACAGTTCTAAAGAAGGAGAAAATAATGAATATTTTAATTATCGGGGCAACTGGGTTTATTGGCAAAGAAATCGTCAAACAACTCGCAAGGGAAGATGTTTTCTTAACATTACTTGTCAGAAATCCAGCGAAAGCAAGACCATTACAAGCATTAGCCCCTGAAAAAATAGCGTTGGTAACAGGCGATTTAACAAAAGAAAACTTAGGCCTAAATGCGATCGACCACGAACGAGCAATGCACTGCAACATGATTCTTCACTGCGGCGGTCCGATGGATATCACTTTATCAGAAGCAGCCGCGAAGAACTCCTTTTTAGAAGGCAGCAAAAACCTCATGACCCTTACAACAGAAATCAACAAGAGAAACAAATTGAAAAAGATCATCCACGTAGCTGGGTACATGAGCCCATTCACGGATGATTCTTCTGTCTGGGAAACGACGGATGTGTTCAAAGAGGTGCATCCAGCGTTACTTGGAACCCCGCCTTATGAGCAGATGAAGTTTTTATCTGATATTTATATTCGACAAGAAGCGAAAAAGCACCATATTCCTTTAGCAGTAATCAATCCGCCAACCGTCATCGGTGATGAGCAAACCGGCAGCACCGAACAACTCGAAGGCTTTGGCTTATTTATAAAAATAATCCGAAGTGGAGCCTTACCTGTTATCCCCGGAGGAACCGACTATCGACTGCCGTTGATCAATAAAAATGTACTCGCTCAATTTATTGTCAAAACCATATTCAATGAGACAAAAGACGAAATGACGTATCCCCTTGTTGCCGATAAACACGCCGATAAAGAGATCGTTCAACTGATGGGACTGATTTCTGAAAGTCTTAATCGAAACAAACCTCGGCTGACTGTTCCTTTTGGTTTACTCAAGTTCGTTATGGCAGCTGGCGGAAGCAAACTAACGGGTATTCCTGAAAACAGTTTAAACTTTTTGACCAATAGAACGTTTGACAACCGGCTGACAAAACGCGATTTTGAACCGGAACTGATAAAAAAAATAGCAGCATCAAACATCCCATTAGCAGTAGCTGACATTGATTTTCGCTTGACCTATGGGGAAGAAAGCCTAACACCCTACACACGCATAGCTGTCAACGAAGCGACGGTCTATCAATTGGAGGGCTCTGCTACTCCTCTCGTGCTTTTGCATGGCTTATTTAGCGATGGCACCGATCTCTTTCAACTGGGACTAGCATTGAATAAACAAACAGGCAGAAAAATTATCATTGCAGACTTACCAGGATTCGGAAGATCTCCGTTTATTAAAAAGCAACAGCTGTTGACACCATATCTTGAGTTGATACGCTCACTAAAGAATATCCTGCCTGATGGCTCTGCCTTTATCGGCCATTCTTTTGGTGCTGCCTTGTTACTAACAGCCGCTGAACAGCGCTTCTTTTCAGAGAACGATCAACTGATTCTTTTACAACCACCTGTCCACAAAACCGATTCGGTCCCTGCAACATGGCTCAGTAAACTAGCTTTAAAGCATGCCTCTGAACGACAACTACTCGCCTATTTTACAAAAAAAGGACTGCTGATAGACGAAGCAGTCTCTTCTAGTGAATATTTAAAAAGAGTGAAGAAGAGTGTTCGTTCTTCACGGATAGTCAACACAACACTTCAACTAAATCAGTTGTTAAAAGAAATGACCCTTCACCAAAGAATAGACCCTTCAATTCCGATCATATGGGGAACCGAGGATAAAAGCTATTTACCGCCAAGAGAAACGACTAAAATAGTCGATCTGCCATTGGGTCATCATTTTCCAATCAGCCACCCACAGGAAACAGCTGATGTGCTGGTAGAGTTGATCAAAGGTTGATTTTAGGGAGATATAATTTTCTCAAGAACGCTAATCTACTTACGAAAATTCCTACTTAATATAATTAGTAATTGAAAGGTGACCCTCTCTTTGATGAGAATGGTGTCAGTACCTTCTTACCATCCTTCATGTAAGAAGATATGATTCTCTGTGAAATAAATTTCCACTAAAAATCTATCCATAGCTCTCCTGGCGGCACGGGTATCCAGATTCCAATTGTTAGCTTTCCAGAAGAAACGATTCTATCAGGAGCCTACTATACTATTTTTGATGAAAATAGTATCGGAGTCAAAATTGATATTTTGCTAAAAAGACTCTTGGTTATCGTTATAAGAAAATCGGATAAACAAAAAGTTAAGATAAGAAAACTATCTAGGAATAAGTAAATAAAATGGTATCTCTCCACAATAGCTAAGTAGTAAAAAAGAAGCTAATTATAAGAAACGATTCTTTGATTAGCTTCTTTCTATGTTAGAGAGAATAATAAAACAAATAAATTATACAAGAAATGTAACAAAATACAGGGTATTATAGTCCCTTACACTGTATCGGATGATTTGCAAAAATTGCATAAAGAAATTCGTAAAAGTCATTTCTGAACAGTAAATTTAATAGATTCATCATCCATATTCTGTTACTCGGGAGTTGATTTTGTGTAATCTACATGGCCTCTGTGAAGATTTCTATCTCTCACCTAGCAAAAAAGAAAAACTTGACTGAAGTCTTTTTCAAATAAAATAAAGTACCCGGAAATAAATCCCGCATACTTTATTTTTTAGCCATTACGCTTTATTCGCTTTTCTTTTTTTCCAAAAGAAAATTACACCTGTTAGAAGCACAATTATGACACCTGCTACTAATTCAACTACTGATTTATTTTCATTTGTTTTAGGAAGTGTTACCTGTTTCTTACTATCAGGAGTTGTTTTTTTCTGATTCTCTTTCTCTTGTTCTGGTGTCGCATGCGTTGAATCATCTGCAGGTTTTTCTTGGCTAGGTTTTTCTTTTACTGTGACTGTAGACGTTATCGTAATTCCATCATAACTATACGATACTTCATAGCTACCGGCTTTGCTCGGATCAACTTGACTGGCGTCTACTGTCAAGTCTTCGTACACGACTTTCTTTCCTGCTTTGTCTAATGCATTGTCAAAATTTTCTTTTGCCGTCCATTTATCTCCCACATAAATCGTAGAGTCATGGACATTGATGGCTGTCATTTTCTCTTTAACCGTAATGATCGCTGTACTCGTTACACCATCATACGTATAGGTAACTTCGAAGGTTCCTTCTTTACCCATATCTGCTTTACTAGCATCGACCGTTAGAGCTGAAAAATCAACATTGTTGCCATCTTTGTCTAACGCACTATCGAAATTATCTTCTGCTTGCCAGCTATCCCCCACGTAGATCGTTGAATCATGGACATTGACGGCTGTCATTTTTTCTTTGACCGTAATAATCGCTGTACTGGTTATACCATCATACGTGTAGGTAACTTCGAAAGTTCCTGCTTTACTTGTATCGGCTTTACTAGCATCGACCGTCAGTTCTTGGAAATCTATCGGATTACCATCTTTATCCAACGCACTATCGAAGTTATCTTCTGCTTGCCAGTTATCCCCCACGTAGATCGTTGAGTCATGGACATTGACGGCTGTCATTTTTTCTTTGACCGTAATGATCGCTGTACTGGTTATACCGTCGTACGTATAGGCAACTTCGAAGCTACCTACCTTACTCGTGTCGGCTTTACTAGCATCGACAGTTAAAGCTGAAAAATCAACATCGTTGCCATCTTTATCCAACGCACTATCGAAATTATCTTCTGCTTGCCAGTTATCCCCCACATAGATCGTGGAATCATGAACATTGACTGTTGTTTGTTTTTCTTTGACTGTCACGGTTGCTATGCTGGTTACACCATCATACGTGTACTTGACTTCAAAGGTTCCTGCTTTACTCGTATCGGCGTTACTCTCATCAACCACAAGGTCTTGGAAATATAACGGATTGCCCTCTTTGTCTAATGCACTATCAAAGTTGTCCTCAGCTTGCCAGCTATCTCCTGCATAGATCGTGGAATCATGAACATTGACTGTCGTTTTATTATCTTTTACTGTCACTTTAGAGATACCGCTGACAGAATTAGTAGTATTGGCACTATTATAATAGTACCGATATTCTACTTCATAAACGCCTGGGTAACTTAAGTCTACTTGATCACCAAGAATCTTAATATCATTAGTCAGAGAATATAGTTCATCTCCCAAATCGTCTGAGGCAGAAATAAAACCATCTTGTGGGTTCCAGCTTTCCCCTGTATATAAGGTAATGTTCCTTACATTTAATTTAGGAACTTTCGCCCACATATAGTCGCCAGCCATCGTATCACCATCATAGGTTTTAGTTAGTTTTTCTCTATCATACCTAGCTTTAGTTTCAACATTTATCCAAACACCACCGTAAACTCCGTCATTCGGTGGCGCATTTAAATAATAGCCGCCAAGTACTGTTTTTTTACCTAAAGTTATATAATTCAAGTTAGGAGGAAATGCGCTAGTGTCATACTTCCACGTATCAATATTAGACATATCCCAACTTGAAATATCTAAAGTCGTAAGTGCACTTGAACCAAAAAACATAGAATCCATTGAAACTAAACTAGCCGTATTAAGACCGGATACGTCTATTTGTTTAAGTGCAGGCAGATGTTGAAAAGTACCTATCATAGTTGTTGTGGCATTCGTATTCAAGAAATTTAAATTATCAATTTGAGTTACATTTGTAAGGTACGCAAAAAAATAGTCAAGGTGAGTGCCTGCAATCACCTCTCCCTCCAACACAACTTTTTTAATTGACTGTCCGTAGTCAAACCACGATGGCTTATCACCTCCCGCTGGAAATTCAGGAAGCTTCCCTGAGTAAATATGTAAAATCCCATTTTCATCAATTACCCAAGCACTCGTTCCATTTGTTCCTGTAGCTATGTCGCCAACAGCGGAACTATTTGCTTGCTTCTCCTTGTCATTGCCCCCCTCCTTACTACTTAATTTTTGGTCACTCGAAACTGTCTTACTTTCCGTTGGTTCAGTGTGTTCAACGCTCTCCTTAGTTGCAACGGTTTCACTGACAAAATCAGCCCCATCGGTCTGCGATCCACTTTTTAAAGTATTAGTGCTAACAACGGTCTCTTTACTCATTGTATTGCTTTCACAAGTTTTTTCTCCACTATCATCAATGCTTGTTTCATTTGGAGTAAGATTTTCTTCATTTTGTGTTAGCCGATTTTCAATAACATCAGCTACGACTTGGCTGGAATTTATCACAGAAGGGATTGTCAATATAAACATACTAAAAAGTATTACTAATCTTTTTTTCATTTTTAGCGCTGCCTTTCTTTCTTACATTTATCACATATTCAATTTATTAATGAAAATTATTTTCGCACAACATTTATTTGTAATTAATAAATTTATTAGCAATAAAAAAACGTTAGATTATTTTGCGTTTTTTAAATCATGGTGGTATGATAGCACACAGAAAAAGCGCTCGCTATCTACAATTCTGGTATACCAATGTACGGAAATTGTGTTGGAGAAAAGGGGAGGATTATGTGATACCTGATTACTTAAGAAGGGAAATATCTGTTTTATTTTTTATCATAAACAAAGAACAAACAACCACAAAAGAAATTGCCGAAAGCCTGCAGATCACTCCTCGAAAAGTACGTGATACCTTAACCATCATCAACAAGCATTTTGAGGAATTTCATAGCATCAGCAGTTTTATTCTCATAAAAAACTCTGGGACGATAAAAATCAACTCTGAATTTAAAGAACATTCAGTCTCTTCCGCCTACTCTCTGAAATTGCACCTATTAAAAAACAATGCAGCTTTTAATTATACCGTTTTGTTGCTTACTCGAAGCGCACTGCATAAAGATCATATATTAAATGAACTCTTTATTTCCCCCAGCTATCTGAACATACTAACCCAAAAATTAAATGAGTTTTTCTCAGGTTTTGATTTCCGCATTACAGTTAGGGAAGGCTACTATACTTTAGTTGGCGATGAAATGAATATTCGCTTGTTCTCTTATCTATACTTGCAAGATTCTTTTCATGATTTAGAGTGGCCATTTCAAGATATCTCCCTTCACAGTATTCGCGCATCAGTTCCCGAAGAAATACTGGAAGAATCTTACAAACGTTCTTTTACAAAAAATAGATCACTTTATATTTTATATGCTGTTTTGCAAACAAGAATCCATAGTAATCATCGTTTGGTTCAACCAGAATCCTTATTGACTCGAACTTTGTTTACAATTATTTTTGAAAGTTTTGATGCAGCAGTAATCTTTCAAAAAAACAGCTTCGGATCCCTTGATGATAGTACGAAAAATAACGAGATTCTCTATTTTAATTTTCTTTCCCATCTTTTTATTTCAGACATTATCCCTATAGAAGAAAAGATAAAACTAGGAAAAACTTTTTTCGAATCAGATCATTCTTATTGCACGTTCTCTCGCGACGTTTTGGCAGCTAGTTCTGTTCTAATAAACGACAAACTCTCTGATCAGAACAGGCATCTTGTTCTCTACTATTTAACCTTATTCAACGCTTTTTATTTTTTGATAGGAGATACGATTGACTGCTTCGCCCAACTATTTATTCCACCCTTATCTTTTCGATCAAATGTTCAAAATGACTATATGAATGTCATAAAAAAAACTGTTTCTATCTACACCAAAGATGAAAAACACACCAAATATTTATCAAGTCTGCTCTATACGCTCCACACCGCTAATATAAAGACAGAAGTTACAATATACTTACAACTAGTAAAAGACTATTCCGCCAGTTTTTATATTGAAAATAGTCTTATGAACTTCTTTAATAAAGAACACATCAATATTACCGATAATTACGAGATAGCCGATATCGTCGTTACTGATACATTAGTACGATCCGATCCTAAGAAAAAAGTGTTTTATTTGAACTCGATAGAAAATGACGGACGATGGGCTGAGTTACTTTTTCTGATTCAACGTGTTTATTTGGAAAAACAGCATACCCAAAAGGAAAAATTCAGTTTGTAAAGGATATAGATGTGCATTTTTCTCGGGAACAAACACTCAACATACGATCTATTCATTCATTGTTAGGAAGAAATTCCTTTTTCAAGAAAGCATATGAATTATCTATTGAAGTGATACATCTATCATAGAACGGCTTAGTCCATGCCCATACACTGGTCGTTTTCTTGGTACTATTTTTTCAATACTCTCTTTAAAAAATTGATACTAAATTATGAGAGTCTTATGCCAATCATTTTCGATAAATAATAACTTGCGACTATCAGGGTTCATTTATACCTTTGGTTCTGATAAAAATTTATAATGCACAAATAAAGTACTTGGGAATGAATCCCAAGTACTTTATTTAATCGTTACGATTTATTCGCTTTTCTTTTTTTCCAAAAGAAAGTTACACCTACCAATAACACAATTATGAAACCTGCTGCTAATTCAGCCACTGATTTACTTTCGTTTGTTTTTGGGAGTGCTTCATGTTTCTTACTATCAGAGTTTATCTTTTTCTGATTCTCTTTCTCTTGTTCTTGTGATGTATGCTCTGAATCATCTGCAGGTTCTTCTTGGCTAGGTTTTTCTTTTACTGTGATGGTGGCCGTTACTGTAATCCCATCGTAAGTATACATTACTTTGTAACTACCTGCTTTGCTCGGATCAACTTGACTTGTATCTACTGTCAGGGCAGAAAATGCGACGTCGTTACCATCTTTATCTAACGCACCATCGAAATTATCTTTCGCTTCCCAGTTATCTCCCACATAGATCGTGGAATCGTGGACATTGACGGCTGTCATTTTTTCTTTGACTGTAACAGTTGCTATACTCGTTACACCATCATACGTATAGGTAACTTCAAAGCTGCCTGCTTTACTCGTGTCGGCTTTACTAGCATCGACAATCAGATCTTGGAAATCTACTGAATTACCATCCTTGTCTAACGCGCTATCGAAATTATCTTTCGCTTCCCAGTTATCTCCCACATAGATCGTAGAATCGTGAACATTGACGGCTGTCATTTTCTCTTTGACCGTGATAGTCGCTGTACTCGTTACACCATCATACGTATAGATGACGTCAAAACTGCCTGCTTTACTCGTGTCGGCTTCACTCGCATCGACCGTCAGATCTGAAAGTGCAACGTCGTTGCCATCTTTATCTAACGCACTATCAAAATTATCTTCTGCTTGCCAGTTATCTCCTACGTAAATCGTAGAATCATGGACATTGACGGCTGTCATTTTTTCTTTAACCGTAACAATCGCTGTACTCGTTACACCATCATACGTATAGGTAACTTCGAAAGTTCCCGCTTTACTTGTATCGGCTTTACCCGCATCAACCGTCAGATCTTGGAAATCTATTGAATTGCCATCTTTGTCTAATGCACTATCGAAATTGTCTTTCGCTTCCCAGTTATCTCCCACGTAGATCGTTGAATCATGGACGTTCACTGCGGTTTGTTTTTCTTTGACCGTAACAGTCGCTATACTCGTTACACCATCATACGTATAGGTAACTTCGAAAGTTCCTGCTTTACTTGTATCTGCTTGACTCGCATCAACCGTCAGATCTTGGAAATCTACTGAATTACCATCCATGTCTAACGCGCTATCGAAATTATCTTTCGCTTCCCAGTTATCTCCCACGTAGATCGTTGAATCATGGACGTTCACCGCGGTTTGTTTTTCTTTGACTGTAACAATCGCTTTACTGGTTACACCATCATACGTATAGGTAACTTCAAAGCTACCTGCTTTACTCGTATCAGCTTGACTCGTATCAACCGTTAGATCTTGGAAATCTACTGAATTACCATCTTTATCTAATGCACTATCGAAATTATCTTCTGCTTCCCAGTTATCCCCCACGTAGATCGTTGAATCATGGACATTGACTGCAGTTTGATTCGCTTTGACCGTAATCGTGGCCGTACTAGTCACGCCATCATAGCGATAATTCACTTGATATGTCCCTGGAGTGTTAGTATCTACGCTGCCTTCTACCGTTACATCTTGGAAAGCTACTGGATTGCCATCTTTATCTAATGCACTATCAAAGTTATCTTCTGCGTGCCAGCTATCTCCCGTATAAATGGTTGAATCATGGACTTGAATCGAAGCAGAAGCTTGTTTTTGCCAAACATACGTATCCGCCATCGTTCCTCCAGCATAAGTACGTAACAAATCTGCACTTGTCAATATAGTGGTTCCTTTGGGATTATCGACTGTTCCAGAACCAACATTTTGCCAATAGCCTGTATACATATTACTTACAGGAATGGCTGGAAGTGCTGCAACTGGATATAATTTTTTTATATTGGTTCCTAATTTAAGCTGTTTCAGCATCGTTGCTCCGTCAAACATAGCGCTAAGATATCCAAATTCCTTGCTAGTATCAAAGCTTGATAAATCTAATGATACTAAGTTCGTCATTCCAGCAAACATTAAAGAAAATCCTATCACATTTGAGGTTTTAAAATTTGAAAGATCTAAATCAGTGATGCTTGCCGCATTTCTAAACATGGCAGTCATGCTGGTCACTTGGCTTGTGTCAAAGCTTGAAACATCTAATGAAGAAACACCTATACCTTCAAACATATTGTCCATATTTTTTACAAGACTGGTGTCAAAACTTGACAAGTTGATGTTTGTTAAAGATTGAGTACCAGTAAACATACTCGCCATGTTTTGAACCTGTGCAGTATCGAAAGAACTTACATCAAGCGATGCCAATTCTGCTAAGCCATTGAACATATATCTCATATCTCTGACCTTACTCGTGTCAAAGTTGGAGAGATCTAAAGAGGAAACTTCCCCAGCACGATCAAACATTGAAGCCATATTCGTGACTTGACTTGTTTCAAAGCTAGAAACATCTATAGATGTAAAATTTGCCCGTGAAAACATACTCCCCATATCTACGACTTGACTTGTATCAAAATTTGCAAGATTGACTTGCTTTAAGTTTGATAAGAAAAACATCCCATTCATGTTGGTTACTTGACTCGTATCAAAACTGGATAAATCTAATGCTTCAATCCCGGTGCCATAAAACATTTCGCTCATATCTTGAACTTGCCTCGTGTCAAAATTTGAAACATCCACGGACGAAAGGCTATGAGTATTAATAAACATCCTATACATATCTCTGACATTAGAAGTATCTAGTCTATCCAAATTTTGAATAGCCGTTAAGTTTATCATTCCATCAAAAAAACTTCGTAAGCTTAATCCAGCTATAACATTTCCTTCAAAGACTATTTCTTTGATCGTCTCTAAATACCCACCCCAGAGATTCATTACATTATCTTCCAGCTGTCCTGCACCAATATGTAAAACACCGTTAGAATCAATCCGCCAAGGAGAAGTCCCTGCGGTTCCTGAAGCTATATCTGGAATTGCTGCATCTTGTATCACTTGATCCACTTCGTTCGCTGATGAAGGGTTGCTGTTATTTGCTTGTGGCGAACTCGAAATCGTCTGGCTTTCCGTGGTTTTTGTCTGCTCAGAGGTAGCTTCCCCATTGCGGCTTTCTTTCGAGGAATCTTCCTCCGCGGTATCCGTTTCGCTAACATTGGTTTCATTGACAGACGTACTTTCTACACCATCATTGTCTTTTTCCGAAAAGCTGCTTTCAATTGTTTCTTTTCCAGTATCTTCAGTAGTCGCTTTATTATTAGTAGTAATTTCTTGATTCTGATTTTTTTCAGTTTCAATCACATCCGCTGCTACTTGGTATGAATTTATCATAGACGGAGCTACTAATAACAGCACACTAAAAAGTGATACAAACCCTTTTTTCATCTTTACCTCTGCCTTTCTTTTTTACCTTTGATCCACCAAATGAGCCATTTACCTATAGAAAAAATTTCCATGCCACTATTCATACAAAATAAAGCAGTAAGGAAAAGCATTTGACTGTTTGCAGGTCATTAATTGACCGAGGTATCGTATCACAGAGAAAAAGAAACTGCCATCTACAATTTTGGTATAACAGTATACGAGAATTGTGTTTTAGAAGAAGATGTATTACATATTTTTTCATAAGCTATTGACTGTGTGGTTACCCGACACGATATACTTATCCTCAGGAGGCTGCTTATGAAATTACTTACAACAAGTGAACTAGCATCATTGTTTTCTATTTCAAAACACACGATTCGACACTATATTGATATCGAATTGCTCACACCAAAGGAACGGAATGAAAACGGGTATTTTTTCTTTGATGAAGAAAATGTCTACAAACTCTATCAGATTCTCGTTTTAAAAAATATTGGTTACTCGCTTCGTTCCATCAAAACCATTTTGACCCAATCAAACATGGCACCTTTTTTTATTGAAGCCGAACAAACGATCCAAAAAAAGATCGATGAATTGCTGGCTATAAAAAATACCGTACACGCCGTCATCGAGGCCCAGAATTCCTACAAGTTAAACGAAATAAGTTTCTTCGAAAGGTCCGATCGTTATTTTCATTCTTTTCCAGAATCAGTTGTGGAAAATGGCGAGGTGGATTTGATAAAAGCCAATAATATGAATCTATCCTCTCTCGATCAAATTTTTTATGTTCATCATGAAAATGAAGATATCCCTTGTCTTGAAAGTAAAAAGGAAGAAGGGGAATTTGCTTTTACTAAAGGGACTTATGCAAGTATGAGTTTTATCGTGGAGACGGAAGATTGTATCAAACAAAATATCGACCTTTTTTTAACGGACAAACTGTTGTCTGTCAGAGATACTTCTCAAAATCCACTCTTATTTTTTGAAAACGTCTATTGCTCATTAGCTTATAACAGTGCCACTATTTTTACTGTAGAAATGAAAATGTGAAAGAAGGAATCTATTATGTATTTAGTAACAACCGAGACCATTGCAGACCAAAAAATCAGTGAAGTAAAAGGAGCTATTTTTAATGAACAAGTGATTTCCGTGAACATCGTAAAGGACGCCATAAGTGGGATAAAAGGGATATTTGGTGGAAAATCTACTACCTATTCTGATGAATATTCTAAAGGAAGAAAGTTGGCTCTCGCGGAGTTGGAACAACAAGCGCATCGCTTATCGGCAAACGCCATAGTCAATACGCATATCAGCTACAATCAATTTGTAAATTCAGATATTATGTTAATTGTGGTGACAGCCAGCGGAACAGCGGTTGTTGTTGAAGACTAGAGAATTCTGCATGTTTCTATAAAAAGCGTTTCAAAATAAAGAAAACACGGTGCGAATCACCGTGATCTGATTTATTTTCATTGCGCTTAAAAGATCATTTATTTCATTAAAAAAGCGACCGCATAAAAACGGTCACTTCTGAGATCAAATGAAAAATTCTACTATAGCGTTTGTTTTTTCCGATTTAATCGATGCTCATTTATTACAAAACCAACTATCCCTACCAATATAGCTACAACAGAAACGATTAGGTCATAGACAGTCAGGTCATGAAATCTAAGAACCGGCGCTACTAAAGTAACGAGGCTAAACAAAAACACCCGTTCACTTTTATGAAGATTTGGTTCATAAGTCATACTTGTCCAAGTGACCCGAATAACGTTGTGATGAAGCAAAGACCCCCATAAAATGACCAGTACGAGGAAAGTGAGAATGATCATAAGTACCGCCGTTATGCCATAGTACTTCACTTGTCGTATAAGTGAGGACAGTATAGCTAAAAGTAAATAAAGACCCACCAATCCTAACCGTCGCTTCTTTTTGATAGTATTCATGGTCACACCCCCTCTAGACAAGATTTAAATAAATAACCAGAAAAATGACGAAACAAGTGACGGTCAGTTCGATTATATTTTCTGTACGTCTCGTACGGTTCTTTAAAAAAATTCCTGGAGCAGTCGAAGAAAATTGTGAGCGATATTTTTTGGGGAGAAAAAATCCTCCTAATATTCCTGCTAGGACCAAGTAGAAGGGCCAGTTCGGTGAGATCCCACGATTAAGAAAAGCCATGGCTAATGCGATCACGTAAATCACTATCTGAATAATCGTACTACTGTAAACCTTTTTTAAATCTTTCGACATCGTTGTGCCCTCCAGTAGAAGAAAAAAATCTTGATTGTAATAGAAGTGCTACGGCGTAACCGAGTTTTATAAAACTAACTGACCAGATTACAACATCCTTTTCAACCGCATAAGCTATCAATGAAGCGAATCTGCCTCCCATTGAAAGGCTGTTGTTGGCGGATTCCCTATCCGCTATCTCTCGGTTAGCTCATCCCTGAATTTCAGGAATAGCTCTTTCGCTTGTCCTGTGCTCATGTTTGTCAGATCTTTGATTTTCTTGACCATGCCAATATCATTTTCGTTTTTTGAAAGCATTTGTCGTGTCATTTCTTCTTTGATGTCTGCTTCTTCTTCCTTCGTTAAATTTCTGACTTCTTTCTTTTTACCAAAGAATCCCATCCTGCTCTCTCCTTCTTGTAAAATCCATACGCTTTTCACACCAGCCAGACTGAGTACTCTTTTTTATCTAAAATGCCGTTTTTCTGTCCATGACTTGATTCCTCTACCCTAATCTACCATTTCCGTCGAAATCGAGAAAATGGTTCGTTCTCCTTTTTATTTTTTGGGAAGATATAAAAATAAAACACGGAGCCAATGATGATTGCTGGCGGCACAGAGATACTCAATAATTTTAAAGCGGTGGTTAAAAGTACGCCTAATTTTTCTTGAATAGAAAGATTCATAATCCTGCTGAAGTCTTGATTGAACGAAGTTACGATCATCGTGACAAAAAAGATCAAGCAAAAACTAATCAATCCATACTTGATACTTACTTTTAAATCCTCATTGTCTTTCTTAGTTTCTTCCAAAAGTAATGTTTCTAATGAGATATCCAATTCTTCGGCTATTTTGATCATATTTTTTTTGCTAGGGTACGTAGCACCTAATTCCCATTTTGAGATCGTCTTGTCACTTACTTCTAATAATTCTGCTAGCATACTTTGCGTTAGCTTGTTTTTTTCTCTATATTCTTTCAGCTTCATTGCTAATATCGTTTCTTTCATTTCAACCACTCCTCATCCATTTCTACCCTTCATTTTGACATAAAACCTACCATTTAACAGGAATTCTTGAAAAAGAGAGTAGAATAGAGGGGATTTTATGGCTATTTTCGATAGAATCATTCATCAAGCAGATCGTTCTCTCAGTTTTTTGTTAGGTGGTGGTATCATCCATCGAGGGAAATATCTGTTTTTTATTTCCAAATATAAAACTGGGACTAATGAATCAGAAGTGATTCTTCAGTCCCAGTTTACAAGCAAGCCATGGTAAAACATGTACTGCTATTTTCAACTATTGCAAAAATATATTATAACAATTCGCACTACAAAAAAGAATGATCATAAACTTTTTCAACCTGCGAAATTCCCCTCTCAGTCTTTACGCCAAATCACTCCCATTTGACGCAATCACCTTTTTATACCAATCAAAGGATTTCTTTTTCTTCCGATCGTAGGTGCCATTTCCTTCATCATCAGCATCAACATAGATAAAGCCATAGCGTTTACTCATTTGCGAAGTCGAGGCACTGACGATATCAATGCAGCCCCATGAGGTATAACCCAGCAGTTCAACGCCTTCTTTTAGAGCTAAATTGATTTGTTCAAAGTGGGCTTTGAAATAATCAATGCGATATTGATCATTGATTTCTCCCTTTTCATCGATTTCATCTGCTGCGCCCACGCCGTTTTCTACAATAAACAAAGGGATCCGATAGCGATCATAGAGAGAAAGCAATGAGATTCGGAGTCCGACTGGGTCAATTTGCCAGCCCCATTCTGTCATCGGTAAGTAGGGATTTTTCACCCCTGTCGCAATGTTGCCACTAACTTTTTCTCGCTGTTCCGCATCTTTTGAAACTACTAGGGACATGTACTAACTGAAGGAAAGAAAATCTACTGTGTATTCCTTGATTGTTGCCAAATCCCAGTTTTCCATCGCCACTTCAATGTCTTTTTCCTGCCATTCTCGCAAAAGCCATTTCGGATATTCTCCCCAGACTTGTACATCAGAATACAGGTGATTTTCTCGGTTGGCTTTTTCTGCTAAAGCAATATTCTCGGGATGGCAATCTTCTGGATAGGTCATGAGCTTGGTGACCATCGCCCCGATTTTTGCTTGTGGATTTGATAAACGCCCATACTTGGTTGCCAGAGCACTTGCCACAAATTGATGATGCAAGGCCTGGTAGATGGCGGCTTCTGCGGCTTGTTTTGTTTCGTAACGCTCTTCGACTACGCCCACGGTCGTAAACGGATGACGAAAAACACTATCGATCTCATTGAACGTCAGCCAATAGGTCACTAGATCTTTGTATTCGGCAAAAACGACCTTGCAAAATTTGACAAAGAAATCAACGACTTCTCGAGAGACCCACCCTTGATACTCGGTGACTAGATCCAGCGGCATTTCATAGTGGGAAAGCGTCACTAATGGTTCAATGCCATTCTCTTTTAGTTCAGTCAAAAGGTCTCGATAGTATGCTAATCCTGCTTGATTTGGTTTTGCTTCGTCGCCCCGAGGAAAAATCCGCGTCCATGCAATCGACACTCGCAGTACCTTAAAGCCCATTTCTTTAAACAATGCGATATCTTCTTTATATCGGTGATAAAAATCAATGCCACGACGTTTTGCATAATTACCGGTTCCTTTTTCGGCAATCGCTTCAGCAATGGCTTGCTCATCGACATGCCACTGCTTCTTATAGTCTTCTACAGAAACGTCAGGTTTGTATAGTGCCACATCTGCAACTGACATGCCTTTGCCGTCAACATCCCATGCCCCTTCTGCTTGATTGGCTGCGATCGCACCGCCCCATAGAAATCCTTCTGGAAAATAACTTTTTGTCATGAAACTCCTCCTTCGTTCTATTCCCTTGTTTCTTTAACCAGACTATCCTTGATAGTCATCAAACTATTCAGCTAACTCACTTTGGCGATTGCTCAAGAAAATAAATGGTAAATAAATGAACACCCCGACGATAATAATCAGCAATTGTAAAATGACTCCATTGATTCCCCACCCCAAAAAGGCGCCGACAACGATCGGTAAGCCAAAAGGTACATCTACAATGTTCGAGCCGATTAATCCAAACTGATTGGCAGCTAATAACATCGCTGCTGGTAATCCACTTCCTAGAACAAAAGGAATCGCAAAAATCGGATTCAAAACTAGCGGTAACCCGAACACAACGGGTTCACTGATACCAAATAAAGAAGGAACTAAGCCAATTTTGGCGACGGCTCGCAGGTCATCTTTTTTCGAAAACATCAGTAATCCGATATTGAGGGAAAGAATCAATCCCGCACCACCAACAACTAAAAAAGTTACCCAAGAGCCCATCGTGATGACTTGGTCTGGGGTTTGCCCTGCTTCATAGGCTGCAATATTGGCGGCTAGTGCTGCAATCAAAATTGGGTTTCGAATCGGAGAAATAACGAGCCCCCCATGGATTCCGACTAACCAAAAAACTTGAGAAATGATCACTAAACCAATAATCCCAGCTGGATGCTGCAAAATCCCTTCCAATGGGGCTTGCAAAAAGCGGTACAATGCTTCGTTGATATAGAGACCTGAAGCCAGTTCAAACAATCGTCCAGCAATAGCGATGACAAACAGCGTGATGAAAATTGGTATCAGCACACTAAAAGACTTACTGATGGCGCTAGGAACACTCGGGGGCATTTTGATTTGCAGACGCTCGATCTTATTCAGCTTGCAAAAGAATTCTACGGTAATCATCGTCAAAATCATACCGATGAACAGTCCGCCAGCATTCAAAGTATCTACTGGCAGACCTGCAGCCATTCCTGCCACTCCATCAACGACCGTTTCAAGCCCTTGTGGTACGACTGAAACATAGGCACTCAAGGAGACCACCGCACACATGATACCGTTCTCATTGTTTCGCTCACCTAAAATCCACCCCAAAATGACGATCACGGCTAACGTCATGGTATTCATCGTCGCAAAGTTGATGGCGGTAAAGGCTGGTTCCATAACGGCTAAAAAGCTTAGGGCAGAAAACTGTGCCAGCCCTGTGGTTTCACTCGTTAACAATGAATTACCCAATGTTGCAAAAGAGCCTACGATAATGAAGGGCATCAAAACTGTAAAGGTATTTTTTACCACGCCCAAATATTTGTTATCATCTACTTTTTCTGCAATGATACTGACACTGTCAGCGAATTTGTCGAAAGCACTCATCTTTGTCCTCCGTTTACCAACTCTTCCGCATGCTTCAAGACAGCTGCTCCATTGCCCCGACCGTAGTCGACTGCTTTGATGACTGCTACTGGCACTGTATCATTGACGATCTTTTTCACTTTACGCATCGTATGTTGTACTTGTGGTCCTAAAAGCAAGACATCGAAGTTACCTAATTCTCGTTCAATCAAACTTTGATCAATCGCCCAAATTTTGTAGTCTTTTCCTTGTTCTTTTGCGGCTTCCTCCATTTTGGCAACTAAAATACTAGTGGACATTCCCGCTGCACAAGCTAACATAATTCTCATGATGAAACTCCTCCTTGCAATTCAGAAATTTTTTGGTATAAATAAAGCCATTCCGCGGCTTGTTCTGTGGCAGTCATTGCCATTGCTAAATGATCTTGAGCATGTATCAATATAATAGATAATTCCGTTTTTTCTCCTCTGGCTTCCGCTTGCACCAAATCGGTTTGACATTGATGGGCTTGCTGAAGCTCATTTTTAGCTTCTTCTAATAAACGTCGTGCTTCTTCAAAGGTTCCTTCCCGGGCTGCCTCAATCGCCATCATGGCAGCTGACTTTGCATTTCCCGCGTGTAGAATCAGGGTAAAACTCACTTCGTAATTATCCATATTCTCTCCTTTAGCTGTTTTTACTTTTTTGTGAAACCATTGTTTACACTTACGAATAGAAATCAAAAATTTCTTTTTTATCTAGAATAAAAGGCTGACCCATGAACGCTTATTTTGACCATTTTTGGCAATGGTATTTCTTTTTCTCCATTCAACGTCGTTCTTCGCCTAAAGAATCAACTATGACTGCCTATTTTTCTGCCAACTTCTGGTCGTTGTCCTCGTATTAGCTAGATACTTAGACTTAGGGAGCGGAAATGGTACTGCGCAGGTACCATTTTGTGGAACCGATAGTTTTTAGGAATACGCTCCCTTGCGCTCGCCTAGTACTGTTCATCATCTACTCTGCCTCACTTCGTGAGTCAATCGTAGTGATTCCTAGTTTGGTGACTACGCTCCCTTACGCTCGCCTAGTACTGTTCATCATCTACTCTGTCTCACTTCGTGAGTCAATCGTAGTGATTCCTAGTTTGGTGACTACGCTCCCTTACGCTCGCCTAGTACTGTTCATCATCTACTCTGTCTCACTTCGTGAGTCAATCGTAGTGATTCACAGCAAAAAGGCATTGGACGGATTTGTCCAATGCCTGTGAGATAGCTAAATAAGCGTTAGGCTTCTTGTGTTTTTATCGAAAAAAATGCATACTCCTACTAGAAATGAAGGCGTTTTTTCGGTACAATAAACACGTTGATGCCTACGGGTATCAACTATGGCAACTTGATTGGTCATCCGGGTATTGGTGTGACTGATCAGGGCTTCGTATTGGTGTTGGTAGCACCGATACGAAGTGCCTATTTTTTTGATTTCTATTCGCCTTCTAGTTTATAGAAAGCGGTTTACTTTTGCAAGGGGAACTAAATTACAAATGAATGAATACGCATGAATATCATAATTTTGTATATTAAATCAAAAAGTGATTATCTGCAGGATTTATTTCTATTCTTGTTCTTTTACTACTTTTATAATAAACGTATCGCAGTTAGAAAAAACTAAGAATTAGACATATTAAGTCACTTTTTTATATAAATTTCGATATCATCATTGTTTTTTGATATAAAAAAATGAAACATTTTCTTCATTCGAACTTAACCTAAATTTCAACTAAATTAAGCATTAGGGTAGGAACGTGCAACAAGTACAGTTTATTCCTGACTTTCATCTCTTGTATCTAAAAATACGATTTTTTCAATTTTAATCCCCCCTGTTTTCTGTAGTTCATTGAAATCACTCAACCTACACGAAAAGTATTGGTCTGGTATATTTTCATTCAGGTTTTCCTGAATCCCCTTTTTTCTTTTAGTAGGTAACAGTTGGAAATAAATATTTTTATCATCGAGAAAATGAGCTACAGCCCTGAAAGATGAAATCTGAATTCCTGGAATAACTCCTAAAAAATCTAGTTTTGCTCTACCATCATTTCTTAGGTATCTGATGTCATCTTCTGTAGCAGTATCCCATTCAAACTCTAAATTCCTTGCATACTCTCTAAGCTCAAATTTCCTTGTCCACTTACGATACTTAAAGACTATCTTATTGACTCCAATATCTTGAAACACAAAATCCTCCTCCTTTCATCTAGTGTAATCATTGTGATCGGAAATATAAGAATACACGCACTAACCTTTGAATCAGCAAAAACCGTAGGAACTAAGGGAATAGCTTGGTGAGTAAAAGCCATCGTTATTAGTACCCTATCAAATATACACTATTCTCGAGAAACACCCTCTTCAAGCGTTAAGAATCATTAGGTTTAGCTAAGTGGTGAGTAGTTCACATTCAAAATAAACCTAGAATGCTCATGTTTTAAAGCCTATCGCTATTTCTTTACAGATATTCCAGTGATCCCAATGTATTTCATACGTGTCACTTTATTAATTTTACTTATAGTTATCATTCAAGTCGCAAAAAATCACCAAAGCATCTAGATTAGGATCATTCTGACTATCTTTTCAACTCAGTTCCATTTTAATCATAGAAATAATTTTTTCATTAGCTATTATTATCACAGGAACTTTATATCCATATTCCTCATCTTCAATTGTCACTATTGCGGATAACATTTCTTCATCCTTCACTCTAGCACTTATATACTTTTCTGGATTGTTCTCTTCATTTAAAAACAACCGATACTCGCCACTATCAATAGCACTAGAGGATCTTTCTTTGATAAACTTTTCTAATGCAACAGATCCGTTAAAAATTAAAATACTAGATTCAAATATGTTATTGGGAAGATACCATAATAGATAACATCGCTTACCATCTTGTTTTTGTTTAGTAGTAAGTATATGCAATAGCTTATCAAATAACTCAATTTTATATGAGGAAGATATTTTCCTGTTGAAATATTGGAAGGATTCTTTAATAAAAATTTCATCGTCAGTAGAATCAATTGTTTCAGCCATATTATCCAAGTTTTTTAGCATTAGTTTCCATCTGCGCTTTAATCCTCTAAGCTTTTTTTTCATTTAGGACCTTCCTAATTTTATTTGACAAAATTTTGTATAGTCGCTATATACTTCTCTTCATCTGACGTCTTTAATAAAATCCCAGTAGTGTAATTGTAGGTATGTTATCCCTGTCACTATTGACGATTGGAAAATTACAAATTTTGAGTATTTTCCATTTTTCTCTCTTATATTCTTTAGCCTAACTTTCATTCTCAGAAAAAATACTCCTTGTTGGATTTACTATTACGGTGAGAGCCAGAAGATAAGTTTAGGAAACTAGCATTTTATATAGTAGGTAATGGCAGAGAAAGAATATATAATTGCATGATTAATAACATAACACATACTAGCAGTATAATATTTTCTCTTCTGTCATGAATTGGATGCAAATACCCATCTTCTTTTGGTCTATCATTTATTGTTCCATACAGGATTTTCCTTCTTATTAATACAACTGTAGCTCCTGTCATCCATATGAGTACAATAAACAAAAAAATTTTAATTGCTAAATACGTTTGCCTTCCAATCACTAGATATAACAAAAAAACATCGATAAATTTAATAGTAAATAGCAAAAATCTTCTAACTTTTCTACCATAATAAATCAAATTGTAATTCATATAAAAACCTTCCTCTTGTTCATTGTTTTAAGGAATGTTGGAATATTCTGCATTTAATTCATACCATTCTATAGGATATGCTGCTATTCTTTCCGCAACCTGAGCATTTATCTTCCCACTGACTAAATGACCCAAAACGAAATTAGATTCACAGCCAGTATGAACAATTACCTAATTTCAAATATATCTATATTTATTTAGTTCTAGTTAATCATAGCATTGCAAATGCATAAAAACAATCACAGTGTTTAAAAATGACATATAAAGAAAAGTACTAATCGAAAGGTCTATGTGTTAGATTGAAAGTTTAGTCCTTACATGTAGTTGAAGCTTTCCTATTCCAGTTTTATCTTTTATTTTTCCGCTTTCTTCCGCCATGTCCTGCGTTATCTTCTTTAGCATAGCCTATTTTAGGATCTTGTTAAGCAAAGCATTTTTCCCGTTTACTTTTTGGTTAAAATTCCTAAAGTTGATACGACTATTCGAATCTAGTAAACCTTTAGGAATACCATGAGCTTTGGCAGCATTATTTTGTGGATTCTTTAGCCCATCATTAATTGTTTTATATGCTCGGTGCTTACATCGGTCGAAATTTCACCTAATACAATCGCTTCAGACTCAGACAAAGCAATTTGTCCAGCACCAGGAATAAAGTAAACTCCTGCAAAGGTAGAAAATTTCATTTGTCATTAAGAGGTATGTATACTCATTAATCGTGAGGTTATTATCTAGTAAAAAATTGTCAACTTCTAATGCTTCTCGTGTATTACGGGCAATCACCCAAGTTTTGTAACAACGATTTCATCATCAGGCTTCAGACCAACTATCAGCTGATTAAACGTTGGACGATCCCGTCTCATACCTATAAATTTTCCAGAAACAAATGCTCCTTCTCAACACCGTTCACAAGTTGTTTTTGAATTTACTCTTTCTTACATTGAGATGCGGATAAGACACGTGCATAATCATATTTTGTATCTCTCCTACTCTGACAAATCATCTATCGTGTATTTAGAGAAACCTTCATAAAAATAGCTAACGTCGATTCCTTTCATATATAACTCGCGGTCGTCAATTTTGTCAGTCAATGCCTTAGAAATTAGATAGCGTATCTCTAAATCATTTATGGGACTTCGCTCCATTGACGAAAGGTAATCTTCTTTATTGATCAAGTTCCAATCTACAACCTTTTGCAATTCTTTTTTTAAAATGAGAGCCAGCCAAATTCTAGTAGTCCGACCATTTCCTTTACGAAAAGGGTGAGCGATATTCATCTCTACATATTTTTTTATAATCTCCTCAAAAGAAGTTTGCGGTAGCTGATCAATATGTTTTAAAGAATGCTCCAAGTACATGACCGGCGCAAATTGAAAATTTCCTTTTGCGATATTGACCGTTCGAATGTTTCCAGCAAAATCATAAATCTCTGAAAAGAGAAATTCATGAATTTCAGCTAAGCCTTTAAAAGTACCCACTTCGATTTCATTTATTTTCCCCGAATCGTATAATTTTTTCGCTTTTTGCTTGCTTAGTTTTTCTTCAGCCCTGTCTAATGCAGCTTGATTGGTTAAACCCAAATTGTTATCTAAAATCATGCAAAACCCCCAAATTAATGACATTAGTTTATAAACTACTCACAAGTCTATTATACTGAGCATTTATTTGTGTATCAAAATCTATTAAGTTTATGTCACCATTCAAGATTTGTAATCAATCTCATAAATTTAATTTTTAATTGAGCAGTGAATAATTTATGAGTTTATGGACACGAAAATATAATAATGCATATCAATCATAGTATCTAAAAAGAGTGTCCAGAAAATGACTAATTTCTGGACACTCTTTTTAACAATTTAATCATACACATTCTATTATTTGAAATCTAATTTTCACAATATATCTGGTCGCCAAGAACGGTTTATATAATTCATTCAGAAGAAAGACCAACAGCGTATACTCTGTTGGTCTCGTAAAAAAATTGGAAATAAGCATATTAAAAGAGACGCCCCCAAATCTTGTCTCTTTGATTGGAAGATAATCAATCCTTTATTTTAAATCAACGATTGAGAACTTTTTTCGACTTTCCGATTTTAGATAATTTAATAGCAATTCTTTTTTGTAACATATTATTTGTATGCTTGTTGATTAAAATATGAAAATAAAATTTTAAATCTTTTAATTTTACCCACAAAGTCACATTTCAAAAAAAAATTTAACAATTAATTAAAAGGTAGAAAAATTTTAGGAGGAAAAAGAATGGAATTCATTGCTAATTTGTTTCGAGAAAATAATAATTTATTGGATATTTTTTTTCTTGTAGCAATTATGGATATAGTAACAGGATGGATAAAAGCGAGTGTAAAGAAAGTCTGGCTTTCAAGCCTTAGTTGGAATGGCTTATGGAAAAAAGTAAGTAGTTTTGTTCTTATAATATTAGCTAAAATATTGGACTTTATTATTAAAGAAAATGGAATTCAATTTCAGTTTTCAGTTTATAATTTGTTTATATCTTTATTAATTCTTACAGAAATAGGAAGTATAGTAGAAAATCTGTATGAAAGCGAATTTGTAGAATATTTAAAACAAATACTGAAAAAAGCAAAAGATACGATTACCAAGGACTTTTAATGTCACAACATAACTCATTTTACGACATTTGTTTATGATTCGAATCAAATAATTTATTGAGGTGAAATAAAGTATGGATTATTTGGATACAAAAAGTAGCGGAGATCCTTGGGTTGAAAATGTTCAGACTTGGTTAAATGAAGCATATGGATCTATCCCAGGATGGGGAAGTGTCCCTAAAAATGGAAAAACTGGTTGGCCAACAATATATGGCATAATTAGAGCTGTACAGTATGAATTAGGAATTTCTACATTTGCTGATAACTTTGGAACTACTACACAAACAAAATGGGATGAGAAAATTGGTAGTATTCTTGTTGAAGGAAATAAACATAAAATTATTCAATTAATCGATGCTGGAATGATTTGTAAGGGAATGGGAACAGGATCTTTTAGCGAAGAGTATGGTCAGGCATCAAGAAATGCTATCTTACAGTTTAAATATGCTGCTGGAGCATCTGACACGACTGATAGTTTCTCATCAATGTGGGCTAAAGCTTTGTTTGATATGAGCGCATTTAGCTTAGTATATGGGGGCAGTTTAAAAATTCAAAAGGTACAGATGTATTTAAATCAAAAATATAGTAGTTATACAGGTATATTACCATGTGATGGTTTGTATCAAAGAGATACTAACAAAGCTTTAATTTTTGCATTACAAGCAGAGATGGGTATGTCTACAAGTGTAGCTAATGGTTTTTTTGGTGAAGGAACGACTGCAAATTGTCCAACTTTATCACCTTCAAAAGGTACAAAAAATAATATTGCCATTTTGCAGGCTGCTTTGACTGTTAATGATGAATACAGTGGCAGCTTAGATGGAATCTGGAATTCTGCTTTATCTACAGCGACAAAGAATTTCAAAAAATTCATGAATATATCTCCTGTTGATGATACCGCCAATATGCCTGTAATCAAAGCATTATTGACAACAACTGGAGACACTGCACGAAAAACATTTGCATGTGATACTTCTTATCAAATACTAACCCCAGACCAAGTTAACATTTTGAAAAATGCTGGATATACCACAATTGGTCGTTACTTGACAGGTACTGTTGGAATTGGTGATACTGAACGCCCTAAAAATTTGAGTATTAAAGAATTAAAATTATTAGAGGCTAATAATTTTAAAGTTTTCCCAATTTACCAAAATGGTGGAGCCTCCTTATCTTATTTTTCTAGATACGGCCAAGGAATTAATGATGCAATCCAAGCAGGTGCAGCTGCTAAATCTCTAGGTTTCAAAAATGGAACCACTATATATTTTGCTTGTGATTTTGATGTTTTAGGAAACGAAATTCCTGTAATCGTTAGTTATTTAAGAGATGTTGTTCATACGATGCAAAGCAAGTATCCTGAGTATGGAGTTTCTTTATATGCTCCTAGAAATGTATGTACACAAGCCATGGATTCAATTATACAAATTCAAAATTGTTTTGTGTCAGATATGTCTTCGGGCTTTAGCGCAAATCTCGGATATAAAATGCCTAAAAATTGGTCATTTGATCAATTTTATGAATATAGACTTAACGGTATTGACATAGACAAAGTTGGTGTTTCAGGATATTGGGATAGCGGTCAATCTTCTTTTAATTATCCGACAGACTCTGAAAGTTCTTTAGAATTAGAAGAAGCAAAAAAAGCTGCCATCGCAAAGAAAATCACAGATGCTCTACCACTATTTAAAGAAACTTTGACAACAGAGTTTTCCTCTGAAGTCGAACAAACAGCAGTTGTTGGTAATATAGTTTTGCAATTAAAAGTATCGAATAGTCTGGATGTTTTTGATGGAAAATACGCAAAGTTTAAAATTGAAAATGGAAAGCCAGAGCTTAAATTTCAAAAAGATATGCAGCTAATTCAAGACCTTATTGATTTAACTGATAAAAATAACCAAGTAGTAGATATTGTTAATAGAATTAGTGGAATAATGAATAACGGGAATATTCAGATTTCTATGGATATTAATGATGCTGGTGCTATTGGTGTAGTAATTAAATCTACTGGGAATGATACTATAAAAGTTAACAATGAGTCATTAAACTATAATTTTTCTGTATCTTTAGGGATTTATTTCGATCCAAGGGAACTACCACTTGGACTTTCTCCGGAACTAGACAAATACAAAGTTGAAGTAGCCGAAATGGATCGTCGAATTAGTTTAGCTTTAGGTTCTATTGCTCTAACACCAGTTGTCGTACTTGCTTTCTTAGGGCTCTCCGGAGCAGCAGCTGGAACTGGAATACTAAAAAGTGTTGCAGTAATAATTTCTACAATGCTAACTTTATTGGCAAAACCTTTTAAAAAATAAATATTTACTATTAAATAAAATTTACGATAGAAAGTATGCTGTCGCCTCCTATAATTAATAGATTGTAGGAGGCTCTATTAGTCGAATAGTATCACACAAGACATCACTAATTATTTAGATAAGGAGTTGAAATACATGGGTATTGAAAATATGATTGGATGGATGGAAAGTCGAAAAAATAAAGTTAGCTATTCATTGAAAAATAGATTGGGACCAGATAGTTATGATTGTAGTTCAGCGCTTTTCTTTTCACTAATTGCGGGCAATTTTTTACCAACGAATAGTATGGGAAATACTGAAACTCTATTTAAAATGAATGGCACATTACTATACAAAATAAGTCGAAAAAATGTTAAACGTGGAGATATTTTTATTTCTGGAATACCTGGTTATTCAAATGGTGCTATGGGGCACACTGGAATTTTTTTAAATGAAAATAGTTTTATTCATTGTTCATATACATGGAATGGTATCCATATTGATAAAGATGATAGTTATATGGGAACAAGTTTGAAACATAATTTTTATAAAATTACCGATACTAAAAATAATATTCCAAGTAAAAAGTCAATAGAAACTGTAGCAATAGAAGTAATCCAAGGATTATGGGGAAATGGATCTTCTCGTATAAAATTTTTAGAAGAAAATGGATACAATCCAATAACTGTTCAAAATATGGTAAATGAAATTTTAAAAAAAAATTATTAATTTCTATTAAATAATCAAAGATAGATAATTATCATAGGTATATTTTCAGTCGTGTTTATTAAACACTTCGATCTTTAATCGCTCATAAAAGAATCCACATACAGAGTTAATAGACGAACAATCTTTTTTTGTAAAAAAGCAAGGAGTTACTATTAAAATCATAACCACCCTTCAAAAGGGTGGTTTGCTCTGAGGCTATAAGCCTCTACTACTATCCAGCATCTCAAGGCGCTAGCTTTCACTTTGTTCAAGCCACATTTGGTTTTATCACTTTTGCTACCTCTTAAGTGGTAGTATTATCACTTCTTAACCCTTAAAAGGGTCGGCATATTCTCGAACACTTAATTTATCTAACGCTTTATCATGCTTTTATTGCTCATGAATATATTTTTTGATGGTCGCTTCGTTGAGCCCTGCTGTACTAACATAGTATCCTTTTGCCCCAAAATAGCGATTCCCAAATTTATACTTTGAATTGGCTTGTTTATCAAAAATCATCATAACGTTTTCCCTTTTAAATAACCCATAATACTTGAAACACTCATTTTCGGGGGAATACTTAAAAGTAAATGTACATGATCGGACATCATATGCCCTTCTATAATTTCAACTCCTTTATAGCTACACAATCATTTTATAATGTCTTGTAAGCTTGCTCGATATTGAGTATAGATGATTTTTCTTCTATACTTTGGAGTGAAGACGATACGGTATTTGCATAACCATTTTGTATGGGTTAAGCTAATTGCTTTATTAGCCATTAAAATCTCTTCCTTTCATTACTGTGTGGCCTGAAAAACTAAATTTTAACGCTAATGACGAGATTTTTTTGTAGAATTTTTTAACACTCCACCCGCAAAGCAGGTGATTTTTTGTTTCGCACGCTATACGAGCTCAACTGGGTCTGAAGACATAACAAAAATAAGATCCATTTAAATACTCTGTTCAAATGGATCTTATTTTATTTTCTGTTGAGCTATATTCAACAATACTAAATGTCGAAAATCCATAGCTAAGATCCAAATTTTGAATATATATATTGACTTAAAATGGTAGTCACAAAAAAAGCAATAATTAGTACGACTCTATTTTTAATAAGGAAATTGGATTTTGGAGTATAGTACCCCCCCTCTATAACAACTTTTAAAGAATTATTGGGTTGAGCATTGAGGTAATTTTCCCAAAAAATTTTAATTTCTATATTTGAATATACTTTTTTAAAATATAAGAAAATAATCAATTCAGCTAAAAGATACACCTGAAAGAGAATTAAAAGTGCGCTTATCCAATACAATGAAGAAAATAGTGGAGTTAAAAAATATATGATCATAAAAAAAATCTGAAATATAATTGGTAAATAATGTATTATAAATCCTGATTTAGGATTATTTTTAAAAAAATAATTACTTTGTTTTTTTAATGTTTCCTCGCCATCTTTTAAAGACAATGAACCAAATTTATTTGCAATTTCTTGATATATTTTTTGATTTTCAGTTTTATTAAAGTGTAAAATTATTGCGCTTATTATTAGAAACATCCAATATAGTAGAATATAAATAAACATATTGTCCTCCTTGCTTATTATTTTATATGATGGAGCTAAGCCTGCGCTTTTATTAAAGAATAAAAAGCGTAGCGATTAATTGATATCTAATCCGATTTTTATGTATTTACTTATAGAACCTTTTGATTTTTTTATAATACTATGTGGTAATTCTTAATATAATTTACGTAGTGACTTACGATAAATTTTTATAGAAATCAACTATTCTTTGTCACATAAAGTAAATTTTTGCTTGTTTCAATATTTTTTATTCTCAAGTTTGGTTAAAAAATGAGATTTTTATTTTTTTTATAAAAGAAGAGACTAATCAGAAATTTGTCTCTTCTTTTATCTATTTACTTGTGATTTTTGGTATAGTATATTTCATTAATAAATATACTATACCAAAATTGTCTGTATATAATTGTAATTTTTCTTTTTATGAATCATCTTAAAGCATAATCATATGTTCGATATTCAAATTTAGCTACTATTGTCCTATCTGCTTCGGATCGGGGTATACTAATAGTTTTTGTCACTCTATAAGTTCTACTATAAGAGTTTGAATAGAAAATTGTTCTCCATGATAACACATTTTCATGATCAAAAGTGAACCCTCCTGCCGAATTACGTACTAAAAAGGCTTCTGAAGTACTCGGAACAGTTGCTTCTTTTTTTGCTGCGCGGAGAACAAATAATAATGGCTCACTATTATCCCCCAAAGTTACATTAAATAAAAATTTTTTACCATTAATATTAATACTTGCATTAGAGACTCCAAATGGATATTTTTCAGCTTCTTGTTTAATAGCCGATTCTACTTCTTCAGTTATACTTTCAGCAGTAATAGATTTTTGCTCATCTGCCCAACTTGTCTTATAAGAAAAAATACATATTGTCGATATTATTACTAATAACCATCTTAACATTTGCTTTTCCATAATGTAATCACTCCATTCAAATTAAACAAGAATAAAAGTTAGTATTTATCTTGTCCCTAATTTAACTTGCAAGTTTTAGTAGATATCTATATATAGTGTACTCTACTTCTTCTACCTGGAGTATTGATGGTAAATAATTAGTCCTTTTCTTTTAGTTGAAATTCCTCCTTCCCTATATAGATCATTTTAAGATTATCAATATCAGAATAGTAAGCCAAGTAAGAATAGTCTTCTGACATATAATATTTATCTTGATTTAGTTTTATTAATTCTGTTCTACTTCCCTCTGAATCTTGTCCAATCACACTTGTTCCTTTTAATTCAAGATCTTTACTAGTATCTATACTTACCGATATAGGTGAAACTTTAACTAATACTGTTCTATCTTTATTTACAAATAATTTCTGAGGTAAGTCATCAAAAGAACCCAGTTTGAGTGTCCAGTCAGAGGAAATAACATCAGTATATAACTCACCATAGATATTTACTTCTTTTATATCCTCTTGATCCTCATTAGAAAAGACAAATTCTCTAGCATATTCTCGATTAGTTGAATGATATCTTTCAAACATATAAGTATTAATAGGATCTTTAGTAATATTGTTGGTTGAATTTGCCGAAACTAAAATATTATCTATTGACTGATGTTCACTTTGAATTTGAAAGCGGAATTGATTGTTATCGCTGTTAAAACCAACTATTTCTATTTCATTATTTAAAAGGTGCTGAGTTTCATTTACTTCATATTTCAAAATAGATAACTCTTTACCATCTGACGCTAGCCCAGTACTGCTTAAAATAGAACTTCGTGAAATATACTCATATTTATTAGTCTCTAAATTATGAAGATTGCTTAAACTTATCTTTTCACTTACTATTTCTGGAGAAGTTTGTAATTCCTTAATCGCTATTTCCGATAGTTTATCAAAGCTCGTCAAAATAAAATATTGTTTATCACTTTCATCTTGCGGTGTAATTTCCTCAATCATTGAAACCCCTGAGATACTACCTGGTTCAATTCTAATAGATTGATTATTACCCTCAATAGATATTATATTATAATAGACGCTATTATCTTTAAAACTTTGCAACAAATTTATGGTTATATTCTTTTTCTTAGCGCTATTGTCCCCTTTATTTGTTAATAAAGAACTAAAATTATCTCCAAAATAATTATCAATTATTTTATTTATATACGGATAGCTAGCAAAACCAACTAAGAAAAAAAGGACTACAGATATTATTAACGTGTGTATGGTATGCTTTGAGCAAATAGTATTTTTTCTCTTACTTGCCAATATCACTGTATCATAAATTTTATTTTTATTGATTTCATCAAATAATCCCTGCTCACTTAAAAATTCATCTATTTTATTTTCTTTTATTTTGTTTTTCATAATTAATTCAATTCCTCCTTTATCATTTTTCTCAATTGTTTTTTATAGTAAAAGAGTGTATTATTTATTTCTTTAATTGATATAGAAAGATCTCTTTGTATCTGTTTTGGCTTTTCATTCAATATAAGTCTTCTAATCATTATGTTCCTGGCTTTTTCTGGCATATTGATAAACATATCCAGATAAGTATCATCAAACCATTCGGGTTTCGAACTAAATTGATATAGATTAATTAACGAAAATGATATTTTCTCTTCTTTTTTTTCTTTTTTTCTTTTATTCTTTGAAAGACTGATTACTTTCCAAGATAAGTATGTCTTTAAAGATGATCTTTTAGGATTATACTTTTCAGGATAATGCCAAATAAAAACAAATGCATCTTGAACAATTTCCTCAATTAATTGTGGCCTTTGTCCAAAATCTTGGGAAATAATAGTAGCTGCTACACCATATAAATAGTGAGAGTAATCATCTATTATAATTTTTAAGGCTTCATTATCTTTCTTTATTAGCATATCCTTTAAAATTTCATCATTTTCATTCATTTTTCAGTTCCTCTCCTTTATATATATATACAAGACTTACCATTCAAATTACTGAACAAATTTTAAAAAATTTTTCTAAATATGCAACCAAATCATATTCACCAAGCAGTTTTAGATTTTTAAGAAATTTTTCTAAACTCTCCCCTTTTATTTTTCCAAGTTTATACTCGCAACACATATGAATATAATTGATTATAAATTTTTCTCTCAACGAATAAGAGAAACTAGAAGCATTTCGTGCAATTTCCAGAAAATATAATACTAAATTGAATTCATTTGATTCAAAAAAGAGAATACTACAATTAATACAAAGTATTAACAAAGTTCGATCAAATTTTCTATTTTGGCTATAAAATTCTGCTTTGTCTAAAACCTTCTTTAATTGATGGCTAATAAAAGCGGTATCAAAAATGTATAAGCAGTTCATAAATATAGTTATCTCGAAATATCCCCATGTCTCTATACTATTCAAATAATCCTTCAAATAGTTAATGTTTAGATTTTCTATTTTTTTGAAAAATTTCACTGTGTTTTGCTTTTTTGACATAGCTCCTTTAAGTTGAAGGTAAGTTGCTAAAAATAAAATATCATCTGTATTAGTAAATTTTTCAATTAAAAATGTTAATTCCTCGTTACTTACCATCTCATTCTTCATATACTTCAAATACAGTTTGTTGCTACTTTTGTATTTATCCTCCAAGGTATGTTCATTAATATACATATAGAATTCTTCTATAGAAATATTCATTTTTGATATAAATTTAAATAGTTTTTTTACTGGTATGTCATGCGTTTGATTCTCATATGAAGCCAAAGTGTGTCTATCACATATACCTTCTGCTAATTTCATTTGGGTATAACCTCGTTCTACTCTCAATTTTTTCAACATTACTCCTAAATTTGACTTCATATTCATTCCATCCTTTTTGCCTAAATTTTAACCATTTTATTTTATTTAAACTAACTAATTGTATTATTTAATTATATCAAATAATAATTTTAGGAGATGGTATTATGTGGGAATTAAACCCTTGGTTTAATCTAAAAAGAGGCAAGTTAATAGTTTTACTATCACTCACAGTATTTATCTTTATCTCGTTTAGTCGCAATGTTACGGCTGAACAAACTGTTGATAATAATTCTTATCAACAGTTAAAATTAGCATCGTGGAAATTTGAAGCAACTGTACCAAAGACAAAATATATTGAAGAAAAATGGCAAAATGGTAAATGGGTTCAAACTTACTCAACTACTACTGCTTGGTTAACAATCCGTTGGGATAAAGGATATGATTCTTATAAGAATAATTATAACGAAAAAATTTGGTATAACGATAATGGAACTTACAATAAGCGAAGTTATTACTCTGCCTATACATATACAACTTGGTAGATTAAATAATGTTCTTTTGAACGAAGAATAAAAATATAAATAAGTTTGAATGGTATTCCTTTGTCTAAAGGAATACCATTTTTCGTTCAATGTTCTTTAAGTTAAATAATTTTTTAGTGTTTATACTTCAGTCGCTATTTATTTTCAAATGGAGATAGATAAAAAAATAATTCTGTCACAAGGAGCATTTTCTCACAACATACCTTCTAAATTAATAGGAGTGTGTTTAAATGTCATTTTGGGAAGAATTAGAAATTAAAGTTAATATATATATAAGTTCAAGAAAGAGTTATGATATGGATGATATTATTTTATGCTCATCTAAGTATTTAAAAACTTGCGCTCATAATTCAAGAAAAAAGGCTGAAAATCTAGGAGTCTATATACCTTTTGAGGATTTTTATAGTGAATATTTATTATCATTTTGGCAAGGTATAGAAACATTTTTAGATTCAACAAATCTTTCCTTAAAAAATATAATCCTTAGACGATTATTTATTGCAGAAAAAAAAGTTTGGAGATTGTACAAGAAAAAAACTAAAACAGGATGGGACAAAAATGGTGTAAGCTATGCATCAGCAAGATGGGAAGAATTGAATAATGAAAAAGTAACAAAAAAAACGTATAACCAATTTACAGATTATATGTTAATTATGAACGATGATTTTCGTAATTTCGCAAACGAGAAAAAAGAGAATTCTCAACTAATTTCTTTGCTATTATTTGGATATTCACCTTCTGAAACAATAAAAATTATGGGGATAAGCGATAATTATGATAACGCATCTAGAAAAAAAGTCGAAAGAGCTAAAAAATCTTTTGAAAAGTATCTTAATTTAAATAAGTATTCTATTTTTATGTAAATAAAATACTATAAACAATTGTTTAAGTATCAATTCATAAAGAAATATGGTGCTTCTCACTTTTATTTTAGGTTTTTGGATCCGTTGCTGTCCTTGAGGATAATAGACCGGCTTTTTCACCCAAAGATGTACAACACAGAAGACATAACTGTAGCTAAAAGTTCTTTCTACTGCCCATTTGGTGCAGCCATGAGTATCTTGGGTTATATTTTAATATTTCCTTCAAACCAAGGAAGAGCAGAGATATTTTGAAGAAGTGTCTGCTATAGCCTTAATAGACGAGTCAAATCCTGATAGATTAAATACCGATTTCAATTATGCAGAAAAAGAAAAATAGATCTATATATCCTTTAGAACCAGAAAATTAAAAGGTCTCATAATATAAGATCGATAAAAAAATAATTTTTTATTTAACGCAGAGTATTTCCGCCAATATACTAACAAGACTCTTTAGATTATTCTAAAAAAGAATAGGCTTTTGCTTATTCTTTTTCTTTGCGTTGAGAAGTAATCTTTTACAAAAATAATCGCATTCATCTTTAAATTTATTTACACATAGCACAAGAATTTCCGATTCAAGTTTTTTGACTTATCTGATTTAATATCAAATTTCCAATATTTACATAATTAGTTGATGAAGTCTAAAATTTTTTTTTCGTTCGCTTGACCTCTAAAGCGAACATATATTCTAATGAATGTAGTTAGTTTACACAAATTGATTGTTTTTTACATTTAAAAGATTACAAAGGTCGGTTATTAAAAAGCAGATATTTTATATTCATCATATCGTACTAAATAGTTTTATCTGAATAAACGATCTGAACCTCACATTGAATGGCTTTGACAACGTAAACTACGCAAAAATTACTTAACAACACAGTAAAACACATAACAGAGATGTAACTACGTTTGGAGTTGATTTTATGGATTTTTGGAATGACTTAGAAATTATTTTGGAAACGGATCCTAAGATACGGGAAAGTACTACATTGAAAAATGTGATTAACCATCTTACTCCCTATTTAAAAAATGCAAGAAGCGCACAATTTCGTGCACGAATGACTGGTGCCTATGTACCATTTGAAGATTTTTATAGCACGTATCTTGTGTCAGTCTGGAAAGTTCTTGAGGACCTGCACGCGGAAGTAATAGATATTAAAAAAATTAAAACCATTGTTTTATATCGATTAAAAATAGCTGAAAAAGACGTTTGGAGAACATATATAAAAAAATCAAACAACGTAACAGATATAAATGGCACCACTTATGAAGCAACTCGTTGGAAATCTTTAGAGTGTACCTTGCTTGATTCAATGTATGAAGACTTCAATGATCTTTCTCTTATTTTCAAAGAATTGTTTTTTAAATATATTCAAAAAGAACCCGCTGAAACATACTTTTTCTTGTTGTTAATTCAGGGATATTCTACATCAGAAGCCACAAAAATTGTTTTTGGAGAAGAAGAGTATACCAACAAAGTTCGCAAAAAAATAGAACGTAGTAGAAAAAATTTAAAAACTATCTCTATGAGGAAAAATTTTAATAAGTTAGTGTCACATATTCAAAAATAATACGACATATACTTATGATTCGAATCAAATACTATTATTGAGGTGATAATTATGAATAATTTAAATGTAAAAAGCAATGGGGATCCATGGGTTTTAAATGTGCAGAACTGGTTAAATGAAACATACAGTACCGTTTCAGGTTGGGGAAGTGTTCCTGAAGATGGTAGAACAGGATGGCCTACTATTTATGGAATAATTAAAGCTGTACAACATGAACTTGGAATTACTTCACTTGCAAATAACTTCGGTGTTACTACACAAGCGAAGTGGGATGCGAAAATTAGTAGCCTTCTTGTTCTAGGAACAAAACATAGAATTTTTAAGTTGATAGATGCTGGTATGATTTGTAAGGGAATGGGGACGGGTGCATTTAGCGAAGAATATACCCAATCAACAAAAAATGCTATTCTCCAGTTTAAGTATGCAGCTGGAGTCAACGAATCAACTGATAATTTCTCTTCTATGTGGGCTAAAGCATTATTTGATATGAGTGCATTTAGTTTAGTGTATGGAGGAAGTTTAAAAATTCAACAAGTTCAAATGTATTTAAATCAAAATTATAATCGTTATACTGGAATTCTGCCATGTGATGGTATTTATCAAAGAGAAACAAATAAAGCTTTGATTTATGCTCTACAGGCTGAAATGGGTATGTCAACAAGTGTCGCTAATGGTTTTTTTGGTGAAGGAACTACCGCAAACTGTCCAACTTTATCTCCTTCAATTGGCTCAAAGAATAATATTGCCATTTTGCAAGCGGCTTTAATTGTTAATGAAGAATATAGTGGAAATTTAGATGGGATTTGGACGTCGTCACTTTCTGCAGCATTAAAAAACTACAAGAATTTTATGAATATTTCACCTGTAAACGATACCGCAGACATGCCTGTTATAAAAGCTTTGTTAACTACTACGGGGGATACTTCTAGGAAAACTACTGCTTGCGATACATCCTACCAAATACTAACTATGGATCAGATTAATATTTTGAAAAATGCAGGTTATAATACAATCGGTCGTTATTTGACTGGTACTGTTGGAATTGGAAGTAATGAACGCCCAAAAAACTTAACTATTCCAGAATTAAAATTACTAGAAGCAAATAATTTTAAAGTATTCCCAATTTATCAGAATGGAGGTGCTAGTCTTGCTTATTTTTCTAGATATGGGCAAGGAATTAATGATGCAGTCCAGGCTGGTGCCGCCGCTAAGTCTCTTGGGTTTAAAAATGGAACTACAATTTATTTTGCATGTGACTTTGATGTTTTGGGTGACGAAATTCCAGTAGTTGTGAGTTACTTAAGAGATGTAGTCCATACAATGCAAAGCAAATATCCTGAGTACGGCGTTTCGTTGTACGCGCCAAGAAATGTATGTACGCAAGCAATGAACTCAATTATCCAAATTCAAAATTGTTTTGTATCCGATATGTCCTCGGGGTTTAGTGCTAATCTAGGGTATAAAATGCCTAAGAACTGGTCATTTGATCAATTCTTTGAATATAGTCTTGGGGGAATAGATATTGATAAAGTCGGTGTATCAGGGTATTGGGATAATGGTCAGTCATCGTTTGAATATCCCACAGATGCTGAACGCCTTCTAGAATTAGAAGAAGCTAAAAAAATCTCTATCGCAAAAAAAATTACAGAAGCACTGCCACTATTTAAAGAGAATTTAACCACTGAATTTTCTTCTGAGATTGAACAGACTGCAGTTGTAGGTAATATTGTTTTGCAGTTAAAAATATCAAATAGTATTGATGTTTTTGATGGAAACTATGCAAAGTTTAAAATTGAAAATGGAAAACCAGAGCTTAAATTTCAAGAAGATCTGCAGCTGGTTCAAGACTTAATTGATTTAACGGGTGGAAATAATCAAGTAGTAGATATTGTCAATAGAATTAGTGAAATCATGAATAATGGAGACATTCAGATTTCTATGGATATAAATGACGCTGGTGCTATTGGGGTGCTCATTAAGTCTACAGGAAAAGATACTATCAGATTAAATAATGAGCCTATAAATTATAATTATTCTGTATCTTTAGGTATCTATTTCGATCCTAGAGAGCTTCCACCAGGACTATCACCAGAGTTGGACAGATACAAAATCCAAATTGAAGAATTTGATCGCCGTTTCAGTTTGGCAGTGGGACTAGGTGTTGGTCTTACGCCAGTAGCTGTATTAGGCTTCTTAGGTTTATCAGGTATTGTTGCTACACAGGGTGTATTACAAGGTATTACAGCAATACTGGCTACTATGATAGCCTTTTTTGAAGAAACGTTCAAAGACTAATTTCAATTAAATCAATCGGATGATGTTATCACACTCTTTGTTGTAGAGATGATAGACGTGTGAATTGAGATTTAGAACACAATTTTTATAAGCTAACTGACGAAAAAAGCTAAATCCTTCCAAAAACATGACAAATTTTTGTGGAGGACTTAGCTTTATCATTTAACGTCGTTTATAACATCAAGTATTTCGAGCAATATTAAGATATGATTCTATACATACACCAGCATTATAAACACCCTTAAAAATCCCTAAATCATTTTCTCATACACCAAAGTTGTGATAGAAGAATTGAATTAACGCTACAGTAGCTGAAAAAACAAGCAGCAATATAGAACGATTAATTAATAGAACATTTGACTTAGGTGTGTAGTATCCATTATTTAACGCTACTTTCAATAAGTTTGTAGGATGACTATCTAAATATTCTTTCCAAAACACTTCAATTTCATTCTTCGAATATACTTTTTTCACATATAAAATAGCTATAATATCCGCTATAAGAGTTAATTGAAAAAAAATAAAAAGGACACTTAACCAGTACACCGTTGATAAGAATGGCGTAAAAAAATATAGGAGTATGAATATGAATTGAAAAAAATACGCTAGGTGTCGCAAGAAAAAACCTGTTTTAGGGTTTTCTTTAAAAAAATAATTAGTTTGTTTTTTTAACAATCTTTCAGCATCTTTTAAAGATATTGAGCCAAACTCATTTGCAATTTTTTGGTAAATTTGTTTATTTCCTTTTTCATTTTGTCTAATTAGTACGCCACAAGCAATGAGTAACACCCAATAACATACTACATAAATAATCATCATATTATATTCCTCACTAATCTAATGATTTAAAATTCAAAATCATCCTTGTTATTCTTTTCGAATCGATTCAGCTCTTTTATTAATTATTAGCTTATATATTCACTATATTGATATCAGATTTAATGTTGTTAGTTAATGGAAAAACTAAGGTTGATTTATTGTGACTCTGAGAATTATTACTTCTATTATTATTTTGATTAATATAAAGTGACAACGTTAGTTCATCATCATTTCCATCGAGTAAATATGATACTTCATCATAGTTGTTCAATTCATTTTTCAGTTCTAAAATTAATTGTTTATCAGCAATTGAGACTTTATTTATATTCGATCTATCAATTAGTTCTTGTTTATTATCTGTAATAACTTCTGTAAAATAATGAACTGGAAGATAACTAACTTCTTTTTTTGGAATCTGATTATCAACAAAGCTGAGACCATTATTACACTGACAAAAATAATTTTTGATAGTTCTTTTTCATTATTAAACCCCTCAAGTAATTAATTATCTTGATTATATAAAAAAAACACATCTTAGTCTAGATAACAGTTTGAAGATGTAATAAAACAATACTGTAAACGATTACTGATATAGAAGGGAAATACATTATTAGGTAAATTTTATAAAGGAGTTGCATCATCTTCATAAAAAAAACACTGCACTATTAGCAATGCTCTAAGAATACATGGATTAATAAATTTTTTAATTTACCTTATCTCTCACTAAAACAAATCGATTAGTACCATCAATTTTTCGATACTCACGGTCACAAGTTTTGCATAGATAATGTCCATTTGAGTAAAAAGAATTTCCTTTCCTTACCGTAATTTTTTCTAGATCACCACAATCGCATTCTATCCAATCAGGTGGCCAATACCATCGTTGATTATACGGTGTAACAGGTACTTTCCCTTGGTCACCGTAACATTTCCGCTCAAAAACCATATGAATCATCCCTTCGTGATAAAACACTATAACGTGTATATATTTATTATATAGTATTTTTCAGAATAGACTTTTCTTGTTATAAATTTGTCTCTATAAGGGCCACTGGAACATTAGTTTTTGGCAATCAGTAAAATAAGTTATAAAATCTTATTATAACAATGTTTTATAGTTTCAAAAAGTCATTGTCAAAATGATTCTAATTAATCATTCCCAAAAACTACCGCTATTTTCTGTACGGATGTTCCAGTGCCCCCTTAAACGAGGGAACAAAAAAGGATCAAAAACTATTAAGTTTCTGACACCTTTTTTATCCTGAAATACATCTTATTTGGTGACTAATAACGGGAAGTATAAATACATCAACTTTTTAAAACGGTTCAGAGAAAATATCGTTGGCGCACTTTAAACATAAGATAGATGCATTTTGATTCTCTAAAGCCTTGAGGGATTTTTCTTGAGCGCTATTGATTTTGGGAGGAAATTGCCATTTAGTCCAACATGTTTCATAAGTACTTATTTCTTTCTTACATCTGTTACAATAAAATTTTTTTGACTTTACATCGTACATGTTAAAGCTCCTTTAATCTGTATTTGGACATTGGTTAACCATCTTTTTTGTAATTCTAAAAGATAGGTATATCGATATAAGCAAAAACAATAAACAAACTAAGAACAAGCAGAAAAAGAGAATGTAATTTGATAATTTAAATATTTCATTTATCATAGAAGTTTTCAATAAGTTTTGAACTAACATGAATATAACAATCAGTATCAGAAAAACGATTGAGCTTCCGTTTATTCCAGCTAAATAAACCGCTGGTACTAAAAGGGAAGTGTATATTACACTAATAGCTATTGATAATCCTATAACACTTAAGTATACCAAAATTGAGTATTGGTTGTAAAAAAGTAAAAATATAGAATCTACAATCAAATTGAATAGTGAAATAGTTGCTAGAACAACTCCCATAACAGTATATCTTGATAGGACTATATCCGTATGTCTAATAGGCAAAGTAGTAGAAAAATAGTACCAATCGTCTTTATGATCATCTGTGAATAATGGTAGTACAATCGATACAGAAAAAAATATACTAATAATATTAGCTATTATAAGCCCAGTTTCTTTAAATATCAAAACAGCAGTAAAGTATATGATCAAAAATGAGATAACATAGATTATTTTAATATTATTCCTTAAGGAATAAACACAGCACATCCAGTTTCCTTTGAAAAACCTGATATATAAGATAGTAATGTATTTCTAAATACGGGATCCAATCCATTAGTTGCCTCATCCAGCAACAACAATTTGAGCTTTCGAAACAAAGCATAGGCAAAATTTAATTTCACTTTCATACCATGTGAATAATCGTTAATTTTTTTATCTTTTGGTAAGTCGAATTCCTTTATGTATGAAAAAAATAGCTCCTTGTTCCAGTTTTTAAAAACTTTGCTAAAAATAGAGTTTATATCAATAGCTGTAAATGATGCGTTGAAATGATTTTTGTCTAGAATAATGGCCATTTCTGATTTGTCTGTTTTTGTGTGCTGATCGCCCAAAAAAGATATTTCTCCATTGGACGGCTCTAAATTTTTAAATATTACGTTAAATAAATTTGTTTTCCCTGCACCATTTTCACCTATCAAACCAACAATATCCCCACTGTAGATTTTAAAACTTATGTTGTTGAGACTAAAGTCGCTCCTCTCAAAATTAACATCTGTTACTTTCAAAATTTCCTGCATAGTAATTCTCCTTATTTAAATCATTAAAAATAGTGGTGATATATGCTTCTACCAATGCACCTAGAAAAATAGCGATAATTCCTAATAATAAAATTAATTTTGTATTTTTGACGTTTGCCACATGATATTCAATACTTTTCAAACCAATAAGTGCACCCAAGAAAAAACCAAAAAACTCGATCTCTCCATGAAGTAGAACGGATACTACACCCATTTGTAACATAATAATTAGCGGCGTATTAATGCCTCGAAGATAAGCATTAGATATTATTACAACATAGGTAACATACTTATTTAGAACACATCCGCTACATAATATAAAAAAAAATGAAATTATTGAAAAAAACTTTTGTGAAAAAGTAAAAATCATTTTCGCCCATTACTACTTCTGGCCGATCTAAGTTTATGAACATCAAACTAATAATAACAATAATAAAGTAAGTTAAAAAAAATAACGCATTAATTTTTGCATTTCTTTCTTGTAATCTTGGAACATCAGAAAAGTAACCCCTCTTAGTTAGAAAAAAAGTAAAGAATAAGCAAATCCAGGATATACCATATAGAAATAATAAGTGTAAAATCTTTTTTACTTCCTTCTATTTTTTTGTAAACAGATATGCGAGTATGATTATACTGATAATTTCAAAAGGATTGACCTTGGTTATTAGAATATTTACTAAGTGATTATCCGACTTAATTAAACTATTCAATCCTATATAAGACTCTTTACTAACTCCAAAAATGGCGCCCAGAAATGTGTTCCTTATTTAGAAATAAATCATCCATTGTTGTTCCTCCTCTAATTGGTTTTGACCATTCTTTCAGTAATTATTCAAACGTTAATTTTGCAATCTCAAAATCAAAATACGTTCCAGATACCCAGTCTACATGACCGCTATCTGTAAAAGTTTTGCGGATCACATCCTCTTCATCTTATAGTGCATATATGGCATCAAGGATTGCCTTTGCTTCGTTCTCCTTAAAAATACCTAACTCTTCTTTTCTTTGCGTAAATTGCAGATTCTCAACCGTCGTAGCGTTACTTAAAAAGCCCATCAGGATAGAAAAATCCCCTTTTTTCACATAAACTTGTTTTACTAACTCCCACAATCACATTTGATCCAGCTAGGCGGCCAGTATAAGCGCCGATTGTAGGGCGTTATTGGTATTTTCCATTGTTCATTCAGTTTCTTCATGCACATGAAAGATATTTTAAGTACCCGATAGATTAATAATACCGAGAAAATGGATGGTTAAATTGCAGAACAATGGTGGTACTTAGACCTTTTTTAAGAAGGAAAAGCGATCTTTTTTACCCTCCACGTTCCAGTTGGCTCCACCACTTAGGAGGACAAAAAAATAGACGTGCAATAGCACGTCTGTAGCGTCAATGATTGATATCTCACCGAAATCTTGCTATAATTATTGTGTAAAGAGGAGTTGCGCGAACAACTCCCCTACAGCACCGTTTAAGACGGTGGCAAGTTTTATATTATTTTAGTAATCAGTCAACTCGCCAAAGTTTAGTGACTGGTTACTTTTTTTTGTCGTTTTTTGCTGCAGTTAGGATGCCAAAGATAATCGTTGCGATTAAAGAACCGAAACTAATCATTAGCCCTAATGCTTCAGCTACAGACAAAAGGCTTCTCCTTTCTAAAGAGTGAACACTTACTTTCATAAGCACCACCACCTTTCAAAAGATAGCCACCGTCACAAACTTTACTGTCCTACTATTATACCAAAAATCCACGCTAAAAACCGAGCTTTATCAAGGTTTTCAGCGTTTTTTCATGCGGTAAGAACGGTCTAAGTAAAGGGATTTTTTTCTCGTTTCATCGTTTAAAGGAACCATTCACTCGTTTTATCTACTTTGAAAGATTTTTCTTACCTCAAAAACACATACCTCTACCATTTTCTCTGACCTTACCTCAAGAGATCCCCATTTCTCACCCTTCCTCCTCCCAAGACAGCTCATCCAAGATCCTAATCAACTTCTGGACTTCTTGATTCAACATCGCACTTTTTAAATAGGCATATTGAATATAAAAGATTTCCTTATCTTCAGGGACTAGTGGTATTTTCACTAAGCCTTCCATTTCTTGAAACACGGGAAATTCCGTCATCAAGGTAATGCCGATATTGGAACTGACCAACTGACCAATCGTCTGGACGTCTGAAAAATAAAAGGGGACTTCGGGCTTCTTCTTTGATTTCTCACTTAAATTCTGAAAGGCGCGCATGTGGGTATAGCCTTTTTCCAATAGGATAAAGGGATATTCGGCAGCTTCTTCGAATGAGATCTCCTTTTTTTCTGCCAATGGATTTTCTTTTGACACAAAGATAAAAAACTCTTGTTGGTGCAGCAATTTCACCTGCAGATTCGGGTGGACGAGGGGATTGACACTGCCCAGCAAGCTAAAATCGATTTTTCCTGACAATAGTTTCGAAAGCAATTCATTGGATCCCCCAGATACTAAGTGGAAATTCGAAATAAAGCGGATGATCTCTTTTTCATCTAAGAGTTTTGAAAAAACTTTGGAACGAATGATCGGTGGCAAACCGATGTGGGTCCGGTTGTTTTTGGCATGGTCGATGGCTCGGTCCAAGGTCACAAATTCATCTAAGATATATTGCGCATGAGCCTTCAAAATTTCTCCTTCCGTGGTCAATGAAATGGAGCGATGAGAGGCTTCTCGAGCGATCAAATCACAGCCATAATGCTCTTCCAAGCGTTTGATAGCGTAGCTGACGGTTGGTTGACTGACGGCAAATTTATGCGCCACTTGCGTAAAAGAAAGCATCTCTGCCAAAGCGTTAAAGTATTCTAAATCTCGTATGTTCATCGTCTGATTTCTCCCTTAGCCGATTCAAGCTCGCATCGGTTTTGTTATAAATAATTTTTATTATACCACCGATAGTTGACTATAATTCTGTCCGAGGATTAAAGTAGCTAATGGAAATGAACGAGTACTCAAAATATATCCATTGGAGGAACATAATGAAAGCACATGACATTTTAAATAACCCATTTTTAAACAAAGGAACCGCGTTTACGCAAGAAGAACGAAAAGAACTAGGGTTGATCGGTTTATTGCCCCCTCACGTGCAAACGATCGAAGAACAAGCAGAACAAGCCTATTTGCAATATGTCACCAAAGAATCCGACATTGAAAAACGTCACTTTTTAATGGAGATCTTTAATACCAATCGGACATTGTTCTACTATTTGTTCAACCAACATATCGTTGAATTCAATCCGATCGTCTACGATCCAACGATTGCTGACACCATTGAAAATTACAGCCGCCTATTCGTTGATCCTCAATATGCAGCATACTTAGATATCAATCATCCAGAAAACATCGAAGAAACGTTGAAAAACGCCGCTGGCGATCGGGACATTCGCTTGATCGTAGCCACTGACGCTGAAGGGATTCTTGGGATTGGTGACTGGGGTGTCCAAGGTGTCGATATTTCTGTCGGTAAATTGATGATTTATACAGCAGCTGCTGGGATCGACCCTGCTTCTGTTTTACCAATCATGATCGATGCTGGGACCAACCGTAAAGAATTGTTAGAGGATCATTTGTATCTAGGCAATCGTCAAGAACGTGTCTACGGTGATGCTTACTACCAATTCATCGACCAATTTGTTCAAACGGCAGAATCATTGTTCCCTAAACTTTACTTGCATTGGGAAGACTTTGGCCGTTCAAATGCTGCAACGATTTTGGACAAATACAAACAATCGATTCCAACTTTTAACGATGACATCCAAGGAACGGGAATCGTTGTGCTGGGCGGTATCTTCGGTGCACTGGATATTACAGGTGAAAAATTAACGGATCAAGTCTACTTATGTTATGGCGGTGGTTCCGCTGGTGCCGGGATTGCCAGCCGTGTCCATGCGGAAATGGTCAGCGAAGGGCTTTCAGAAGAAGAAGCCTACAATCATTTCTTTATGGTTGACAAACAAGGGCTTTTGTTCGATGATATGTCCGATTTGACTCCTGCACAAAAACCATTTGCCAAAAAACGGGCTGACTTTGCCAATGCTGGCGATATGACGCAATTGATCAATGTCATTAAAGTCGCAAAACCAACGATTTTGGTCGGTACTTCAACCAATGCGGGTGCCTTTACCAAAGAAGTTGTGGAAGCGATGTGTGAAAACACTGCTCGTCCAGTGATTTTCCCTATCTCGAATCCAACAAAAAAATTAGAAGCAACAGCTGAGCAAGTGATCGAATGGTCTGATGGAAAAGCCTTTGTAGCAACCGGTGTCCCTTCAGGAACGATCCAATACAAAGGGGTCGACTACCAAATCGGTCAAGCAAACAACGCCTTGATCTATCCTGGTCTAGGATTAGGTATGTTGGCTTCAGAAGCCTCTCTCTTGACCGATGAAATGATTGGTGCTGCTGCTCATTCATTAAGTGGTTTGGTTGACTTGAGCCAACCCGGTGCACCAGTTCTTCCACCATTTGAATACGTTGCGGACGTTTCTATCAAAGTGGCTGAAGCAGTTGCCAATAAAGCCAAAGAACAAGGGTTAGCCCAAGCGCAAGAAACCGATATGGCAAAAGCTGTCCAAAATCTGAAATGGTATCCAACATACTAGGAAGGTCTGAAAAATGAATAAATTAAAAACGATGACGATTTCGGGAATTAGTCTTCCCTTGTATCTCTTTTTCATGGTTGTCATATTCAGTGCGATTGCCTTAGACAAGTTGCCATTAAATATGGTTGGGATCACCATTTTACTGGTTGCCTTAGGACACCTGCTGTATTTCATTGGGGAAAAACTCCCGATCATGAATTCTTATCTTGGCGGTGGGTCAGTTTTTACCCTACTTGGTGCCACTCTTTTAGCCTCCTTCCATCTCGTACCCACGAAAGTCATTGACGCGGTCAGTGACTTCATGGGGGGCGGTTTTGGCTTTCTTGATTTCTATATTGCCGCTTTGATTTGCGGCTCGATTTTAGGTATGAACCGCAATTTGTTGGTGAAAGCTTCTACGAAATTCATTCCCGTTGCTTTGATCACCATGGTAGTAGGCTTTTTCTCCGTCGGCCTTGTCGGTATGCTGCTAGGCAATGGCTTTGCTGATTCGGTGATGTATGTGTCTCTACCAATGATGTCTGGCGGAATGGGAGCGGGAATCACCCCACTTTCACAAATTTATGCTGATGGCTTGGCAAACGGCAATCAAGCTGCCATCTTTTCTCAATTAGCGCCAGCAGTTACTTTCGGGAATATTCTTGCCATTATTGGTGCTTTATTTATCGCAAAGGCCTTTGCTAAAACCAAATACAATGGCCATGGTACACTGATCAATGCCACGAAAGAAGAATTAGAAAAACCAAAAATAACGCTTGATGCCCAACAAATCGGGGTCGGGATGCTCTTTTCCTTCTCACTGTTGGTCGTTGGTGCGATTTTAAGCGACTTTTTCCCTAAAATTCACGAGTATGCCTTTATGATCGTGATTGTCTTTATTCTAAAAGCCTTGAACATTGTCCCTAAGAAACTCGAAGATTCTGTGGTGATGTTCAACAATGTTGTGATGACGAATTTGACCCATGCGGTCTTGGCGGGGATTGGTTTGGCATTGATCGATCTGTCAACATTGGCTTCTGCCTTTACTTGGCAATTTGTCGTGCTTTGCCTAACCAGTGTCGTATCTATGGGGGCTGCCAGCTGGTTCTTTGGGATGGTATTGGGGATGTACCCCGTTGAAACCGCAATTGGCGCCGGTATGATCAACAACTCCATGGGGGGAACAGGCAATATCGCTGTATTGTCTGCCTCTGATAGAATGGAAATGATTGCTTTTGCCCAAATGGCCAACCGTTTATGCGGTGCAATCGTGCTGATTTTAGGTGGGATCTTGATCCGTTTCTTCTATTCTTGATCAAAAACAAAAAACAGGTGCTGCTGCGCATGACGCATAGCAGCACCTGTTTTTGCATTCCTCAAACGAATTCGTCCAATTGGTTGCACGAATCAAACAAAGGTTCAATCATTTCCTCATAAAAGAGTCAAAAAGAGCAGTGCCACCGCACTGCTCTTGCGTTACTGATTCATTCAAGGGTTACAGCTTCTGAAACAAGGTTGGTGCTTGATCAGGAGACCAAGTGGTGTCCCCGTAATTTGAGTGGGTGTTGATCACGACATAATTGCTGCCTTTATGGCTCACGATTTCACCACTTGTATACACTTCTGGTGCAGAGAATGTACCTAGTTTCCACACACGGTATTCTGACTCCCCGCCTCCAGGTGTTTCCGTTTCTTCTTTGGCATTGGTTTTCACGCTCAGCTGGTTACTGAAAGCGGATTGTTCGCCCGTTTTGCTGATTGCTTTGATTTGGTAATTGTAGGTTGTATCCGCTGCTAGATTCGTGTCTTCATAGGTTGTTCCTGTGGCTGTAGCGATTTTGACGCCATTGCGGTAAACATCATATCCAGCGATCCCATTTGTATGAGTCGATGCTTGCCACATTAAGGACACGCTGCTGTCTGTCACGCTCATTTGGTGCAGGTTGCCTGGTGTCGAAGGGGTTTCGACTTGATTGTCTGCTGAGGTAGTCACTTTCACTGCAGCACTTTTTTCTGAAACTAACGCCGTAAAGCCGACTGCTTCTACTTGATAGCCATAGGTCGTGTTAGCTTTTAATTGCGTGTCGGTAAAGGTTGGCTCAGTAGTCGTTGCCACTAAGGCACCATCACGATACACGTTGTATTCTTTCGCATCGGTTTGACCGTTCCATGCTAAAGCCACCGTGCTGCTAGTCACTCGTTCTGAGCGGACATTTGCCGGTGCTGCTGGTTTTTCAGGAATGACTGTTGAACCAGAAACGTTAACGTCGATCACGTTATAAAAGGCATTTGGCGTATCGGCAACATCCCAGACCGCTAAAATGACATGGTAACCAAGACGATTTTCTGGAATGGTAATGGTATGGCTTGGGCTATTGCTGGCAGCCGAACCATCGTGATTTACAGTGGCGATCAATTCCAAGCTATCTCTTGAAAGTGGCGCGTTTTGATCCCATCCTGGTTTCGTGATATAGTAATGCCATTTTGTGGTCTTATGCGGCGCTGTATAATGCCAATTGACCCGCAATGGTCCTTGATTGATGTCTTGTTTGGTCCAACGATTGGTTCCTTGTTCATCAAGAACAAAGTCCCCGATTTGTCCGAGTCCACCATCTGCTGAAGCGATACGACCATCTACTGGTCCTGCTTCTGGAAAGCCTTTTTTGGTTTCCAATGATTGTGGGTTTGAAATGACATTGCCATATTTTTCAAACGCAGCGCTCCACCCTAACGTATTGCGATCCAAAGACCCTTGATAGCCCCGACTGACCGGTGATTCCACATAACCATGAGCAAATACTTGTTTTCCCGTGAAGAACAAGGTCCCTCCAAGTAAGATTGCCACCCCGACCGACCATTTTACCAATGCGTTTTTCATACTCTGCCTCCTAAAATTTTTTATCATCGAATAAACCAATTCTATCCGTTTATTCCTTGATTCCGATTCATTGAAAAGCAAATCCTACTGACAAAAACATTTTGTTTATATGTGAATTATAAATTATCAAATCATTATAAGATTATAATGACTAGTTTCCCGTCCTTTCAGTGAGAAATACAAAAAAACTTGAAACGATTCTCCTCCTAATCGCTTAAGAGGATTCGTTCCAAGTTTCTTTCTTTATATACGGTCTTTTTTAGGAAAAAACAGCCGCTTATTTCCCGTTTTCTTTCACATAGTCAGAGGATTGCGCGCCTGCTTGGCGACCAAAGACCATAATGTCGGCTACAGCATTGCCGCCGATTCGATTTTGTCCGTGGATACCGCCGGTCACTTCACCTGCTGCATACAAGCCAGTGATTGGTGTGCCATCTTCTTTCAACACTTGGGTCTTCGTATTGATTTTGACGCCGCCCATTGTGTGGTGGATCCCAGGTGCGATTTGAATCGCATAGAATGGCCCTTCCGTCAGATCATAGTCCATCGCCGTTTCACGACCGAAATCTTTGTCGGCTTTGTCTGCCACTGCTTGGTTCCATGTATCTAAGGTTTTCTTCAAGGTTGCTGGATCGACATCGATTTTTTCAGCTAAGGCTTCGATGGTATCGGCTTCTACCACTACACCTTGTTCTTTGTAGTAATCGACTTGTTTGGCTCTACCTGCTAACGCATTGTCAAAAATTAAGTAGGCATAGCTTTCTGGCAGATCTGTGATAGCAGCAGAAACATTGTCGCGGGTTTCTAATTCATTGTAGAAACGTTCCCCTTGTTGGTTCACCAAGATGGCGCCTTCTCCACGAACGGTTTCACTGATCAACATGCCTGTATCTTGAACCACGGTTGGATGGACTTGGATTTGATCCATATCAACCGTTGCGCCGCCTAATTCTTCGATCATCTTGATGCCATCGCCTGTACTTCCTTCAGAAGTCGTGCTGACATAGCCTTTCAGATCTGGACGGTATTTTTCGATCAGTTCTTTGTTGGAGCCAAAACCACCAGTAGTAACAACGACCGCATCGCCAGCGATTTCTTTTTCTTCGCCATTGATTTTTACGTTGACGCCAGTGACTTTGCCGTCTGTTTCATTGATTTTTGTCACATCAGCATTTACAAATAAAGGAATTTCTTGCTCATGAATGTTTCTCAATAGGCCATCCACCAAATACGTACCGACTGCTGAACCGTCGTGAGGACGATGGATCCGTTTTACACTGGCACCGCCGCTATAGCTGATATTGTCTAAAGTGATCCCCATTGAATCCAACCAATCAATCGCTGAAGCAGAGTTGTCTACTAAATAATGCAGCAATTCTTGATCGTTGGTTCCTTTACCGCCTTTTAGGGTATCTTCAAAAAATAGTTCATTGGAATCTTCAATGCCTTGGGCTTCTTGGAACTTGGTTTCTGATGCGTTCATTCCGCCAGAAGATTTCAAGGTATTTCCGCCTGCGATCGGCATTTTTTCTAAAATGACTGGATTCATTCCAGCATCTTTAGCCGATAAGGCTGCTGCCATCCCTGCACCGCCAGCACCAACGATGACGATATCATATTGATCTTTTAACTCTGCTGGATCGGTATACTCTTGTTGGGAAGCACCTGAAGTGACTTCACTTTCTGAAGAAGAGCTTGCCGCACTGCTGCTGGCTTTTGTTCCGCCATCGGCGCCACATGCACTAAGCAACAATAATGAGGCTGCCCCAATCACCCATTTTGACCATCCACTTTTTTTCATTTGTTTCCCTCCGTTTTTCTTGCTCTTTTCTCCTCACTGATCCCCGTCATATACGATAAGAAAAGAAGCATCTTTCTTGCGAACTCTGCCAACTTGTTACTTTATTAACAATTGTAAATATCTTGCGATCGGACTATTTTTCTATTCGATAGCGATAAAAACATTGTTTAAGCAACATTTCAACAGCGTTCTATTTTATTTAACCATTGTAACAAAAAAAGAAACTAAGTGTCCCGTAATAATTTGTGTATATTTTAACTATTCATTCTCATCTTATTCTAATTTTACCAAAAAAAGATATTATATTTTCCTCGCTACTTTCTGCTATTGAAAGCTATCACAAAAGACATGCCCATAGAAGGATCGTTAAGCACGCGGTCAAAAAGATATGGCCGCGATTGTTCTTTCTCTGTTCTTTTCCCTTTGTCCTACGCCTTCTTTTGTATAATAAAAGAAAAAGCAGAAATGGAGTGGCGAATGGAAAAATTGACCCGAATGTTCGAGCGAGTGATCAGTATTTGCATTGATAGCATATTGGCGATCTTAGTCGTTGTCGTCTTGATTTTTATGGGAAAAGCGATTTTTATGATCAGCACGACGCTCTTTCCCTTAAGTGAAGCGCCCCACCTGTCCTTTTTGATTGAAGAAATTGCCACGCTATTCATTTTATTAGAAATCATTTTGATGTTGCTGCGGTATATGAAGGACGGACACCATATTCCCGTCCGTTACTTGATTCTGATCAGCATTACTGCGATTTTGCGCGAGTTATTGTTGACGCAAGGTATGGCGAACGATGCCCTATTTTTTGCTTTAGCGATCTTTGTTTTGGTACTCGTCTTGCTAGTCCTGCAAAAAATCAATGCCTTCCAACATACCCAAGAAAAAGACCACTGAAACCACCCCATTGGATCAGTTGGTTTCAGCGGCTTTTTCGGGATCAGTTAGAGGGATACCAATATAGAAGGTGGTTCCTTTAGGCGTACTTGTAACATCAATCAACCAGTCGTTTTTTTCCACGATCGAAGAGACAGTGAAGAGTCCTAGACCAGTACCGCCAGTGGCACTCTTGGTCGTGAAAAAGCGGGTAAAGATTTTTTCTTGGATCGCTTCTGGTATGCCAGGACCGTTGTCGGCGATTTCGATCAATGCAAACTCCTGTTGTGCGGAGAAAGCTTGCATACGAAACAGAAAGGTGGCGCTTTCTGTCGAAGTGCGGCTCAAGCGAATGCTGCAGTCGGCATTTGCTTGGTATACATTCATCAACAAATTGTAAATAATGACTTGCAGATCGATCTTCTCGTAGACAGCATATCCTACTTCTTGGATATCATACGTAAGGGAAAAGGCTTTTGGCAACAGTGCGCGCATAGTATCGATGGCCTCTGTCAAGGTGGCGGCGATCGACTGCACAGTTTTATCGGCACTTTCGAGTTTTGAAAAACGCAGCACATTGCTAGATAACTCTTTGCCTTTTTCTGCTGCTTTGCAGACTTCTTGCAAGTCCTCCATCAAGACTTCATCGTGTTGGTTTTCCTCAATCAGCAATTGCAGATGACCAATCATGGGCGTCAAAAAGTTGTTTAGGTCATGAACGATCGAGGTCGTTAATAAGCCAATGGTTTCCAGTTTTGATTCTTGCAAAATGTTTTTTTCGATTTCGTGCTTTTCTTTTAACAGCCGTTGTCGTTCTTTCAATGCTTGGTTTTCGACATAGGCTTGATTGCGTTTCATGTAGTTTTTGATCAGGACCGTCAATAAAATCATAATGACAAACAACAAACCTAGTAGGCCGATCAAAATCAAGTTGTCTTGTAAAAAGAGACCGCTTTGCTCCAAAAAATCGGCATTGCTAGCGACGATCAGCCGACTGTCGCCGATGGTGATCCATTGATAAGCAGCCAATTTCAGCACTTTTTGCAGTGTTTCTTCGTTCCACCAATAAGAATAATAGACGGAGGTGCCCTCTTCATTGTCGCTTTGTTCTTGCTCCAAGCGCTCAAGATCGGTGAAATCCAGCTCTGGAAATTCTTTTTTGCGGCTTTCAACGATGGAAAACCCAATTTGTTCGTCCGATGGGTGCATAACGATCCGCATCTCGGCGTTTTTGACCATCGTATAGCCGGAGACATTGCGATCGGTGGTAAATTCATGATGGTACATGCGCTGTAGATTCAAAGGCATCACAAGAATCGCTTCTTTGTCGTCAAGGGTTAAGGACTGATACACATTTAGATAGGCCTGCTTGCCATCAAAATAGACTTGCCCATTTTGTACCTGCCGTCCTGCCAATACTTTGTCTAAGGATGGGTCTTTAAATAACAATTCTTGCACCGGCGGATCTTCTGGTTTATTGACCGCCGTTGCGGTATTTTGGGCGATGACCTGACCTTGTTGGTTGATCAAAAACAATCCGACCATGGCATTGTTCGCAGAATTGATCACTGGTAACGTTAAAGGCCGCTGCAAGTCAGCCAAGGCGGCGCCTTCGAGGTGGTCATCGGCATAATTGGCAAGAGCCATGTGGTACGATTCGATACTGCGGCTGATCAGCTTGATCGCCGCTTGGTTGACCGTTTCCAACTGCCGCAACCCGACGGTTTCAGCTTGTCTTTGTGCGCTTTTATAACTTGTAAAGGTAAAAATAAGTCCAATCAGTGTAATGAATAAGGTAGCGACCACACTTAAATACAGCCAAAACTTTGATGGCGGTTTCATTGTAAACCCCTTTCATATTTACTATAATACTATTGATACAGGAGGCGGATATTTTGCGAGATGAAAAAATTTTAATCGTTGATGATGACCCTGCCATTCGGCGGCTGATTTGGAAATCTTTACAGTCGACGGGTATTCTGATCTACCAGACCGATTCCGTTGAAAAAACGATTGCGATCAATTCTCGTGTCAGCTTTGATCTTTTTTTACTGGATATCAGTTTAGAGCATGAAAATGACGGCTATCATTTGGCACAACTGATTCGGGAAGAAAACCCCACGGTGCCGATCGTTTTTTTGAGCGGAAAAAGTGACGAAAAAGACATGATCAACGGCTATGAGATCGGCGCCGATCACTACATTACGAAGCCTTTTTCACCAGCACTCTTAAAAGCACAAATCGTTTCGATTCTTGATCGCCGCAACGTGCTGCGAGAAAAAGGGATCGCCAAACCGGAAGGCGATCTGTGCAGCGGCATGTTTCGTTTTGACCAAAAACGCTATCAGTTTTTCAAAAATGATCAGCCCATCAAGTTGTCTTCAAAAGAAATCATGCTGATGCGCTTTTTCATGGAAAATCCAGATCAAGTGTTCTCGAAAGAACAGATTTACAGCAATGTCTGGCAAGATGGCCAATTCGATGCCAATACCGTGATGGTTTTTATCAATCATCTGCGAAACAAAATTGAAGATGAGCCGAAGCACGCCCGCTTTTTAAAAACCGTTTGGGGGATCGGCTATACCTTTTTACCAGAAGGAGACGCCTTCTAGCTGCAAGAAATAAAGCGCCAAGGCTAAAAGATCCGCCGAGCCGCCGGGACTCAAATGGCGTGCAATCAATACTTGATCATAGGTCGTTAATTCACGAAGCAAGTCTGTATCCGACAGATTGGCTTGGTGAATTTTTTGCATCTCCTGCTGCACCGTCTTCATCGCCTCGTAACCTCCTCGATGGACGAGGTTGCTGTCTTCGGTTTCACTCATTAGATAGACTAACCCGCGCAACAAGGAAACGGAGGTTTTTTGCGGTTGCTGCCGCAAGTACTCCAGCAGTTTTTTGACCGTTGGATACCCAGCTGCAGCTTCTCCACGAATCCCCATCGTGCCGTAGGTCAAATAATTTTTTTCCCCGTAAGACAATTGGTCTTTGTGGGTGATTTGCTGCAGGTCTTGCTTGACCAAATGCTGGCAGATATCAGCGGCAAGCTGCAGGATCTGATTGGTATCTTCAGCCGTCAGCTCCGCCTTGCCATTTTGTTGATAATAGACTCCTGTCGCCCCCAACAAAACTGCAAAGGAAAAATTTGCCCCTTTGTGGGTATTGATGCCTTTGGTTGCCCGAAGCATCGCTTCTTCTGCTTCTTGACCGATCCCTCGTAACTGGTCAAATAGCTGGATCAGCGAGCCTCTATGGGCAAAGCCCGCTTGGCTATAGCGCTGAAAAAACGGCGCCAAACAAGTGATACTGTTGATAAAGGTAAACACATTCATGTCCTGATGCGCACCAGAAGAGCAAGGATCTACTAAACCAGGCTTGGGTGCTAACGCTACCTCATAATGCAGCGCATTGACTGCATAGCTGCTGGCGGTAAAAAGATGGGAATCAGTCAATTTTTCTTCGCTCCATTTCAGCAAGAATAAATTGCAGGGAGTGATCCAAATGTTCATGGGTCAACAACGTGATCTGTTCCGTGTCATTGGTTCTCATGCCGCGATAAATCAGCCAATGTTCCGCCAATGCCGCATCCCTTCTCCTAGAAGAGCGAATCGCAATGTCACGAAAATACACGAGGTACGCTTGCAGATCTAGCACGATACTTTTTAACCGCAGCATTTGACTTTTTTCGTAAATAAACGCATTGAAGTCCGAAAAGTTTTTCAAGACCCCATCCACATCATCCTCACGATTCAGCTGTTCGCCATGTTCTAACAAGCAGCGCATTTCCTGGAAATCTTCCTCAGTCATCAAGTCCATCGCTTTGATGGTCGCTAACGTATCCAATGATTTGCGGATATCGTAAATCTCATAAGCATCTTTGATACTGATCCCTTTTACGACGATGCCGATTTTTGGCACATGCTCCACCAGTTTTTCAGCCACGAGCTGAGTCATGGCGTAACGAATCGGGGTTCGGCTGATATTTAGCGTATCGGAAAATTCTTTCTCATTGATGCGAGAGCCTGCGGGAATATCTCCTAAAATGATGGTTTTTTTGAATGCTTCATAGATCAAATCTTTTAATGGTTTATTTTTGGTCAGATCCAGATTTTTATTTACTGCATCAATAATTGGATTCATGATTTACTCCTATCATACTAAAAACAAATGAGATTTTTGGGAAAAAATAAGTTTATCGATAAACAAGGAAAACTACCGAGCAAAATGGCAGCCTGCTCGATAGTTTCTGTATGAAATTACTGTGGAATATAAAACGGCATGTGACCTAATAGCACAATCGTAACGACGAAGATCACGAAAATCCCCAGTGCGTATTTCGCAGCTTCTTTTTGCCATTGCCCCATATCTAAGCCCGTCAAGCGCAACAGCAAGTAGATGAAGGCAACCAATGGACTTAACAAGTGGAACGCTTGGCCCATTAAGGACGCCAAGGCCATTTGCATATTGGTGAAGCCATACGAACGACCTGCTTCTGCCAAGACTGGTAGGACCCCAAAGTAAAACCCGTCATTGGAAATAAAGAAGGTCCCAGGTGCAGAAATCAGGGCGATGACTAAGCCCCAGAAACCAGCCAATTGTTTAGGGATGATTTGCGTGAAGCTATTCGCCAAAGCCGTTGCCATCCCTGAGCCTTGGAACAAGCCCATGAAGACGCCTGCTGCAAAAACTAAAATTACGACTTGCACAGCGTCGCCGCCGTTGGCACCGATCCGTGACGACTGGTCTTTCAAGATTGGGTAGTTGACCATCAATGCAATACACGTACCTACAAGGAATAACAAGATTGGCGGTAAAGCGATACTAGAGATAAAGGAGCTTGCTACTAACCAGCCAATCAAGACGATTGTTAAGATACCGTTGAAGACAAAGTTTTTCGGACGGCGGATCGCTAATGTATCAGGATCAGTCACAGTTGTCATTTCTAAAATCTCATCATTCGTCAGCTCGGTAACCCCTAAACGTTTCCGTTCTTGGATCCCCATTCTGCGAGCTACAAAGAAAACCACATAGAGCAAAGACAAGATCATTCCTGGCAGCAGATAAGAAAGAATATCCGCATCGACTTCCAGCACGGCCATTGCCCGAGCAGTTGGTCCGCCCCATGGCAACAAGTTCATGATGGTATTTTGCAAAATGATCAAGACACCAAGATTCATCATTTTCATATTCAACTTCTTATAGATGGGAATAAACGCAGAACAACAGATCAATGTCGTGGTCGTTCCATCACCGTTCAAAGAGACTGCAGCGGCAACGACTGCCGTTGCCATCAAGACTTTCATCGGATCGCCTTTAGCAAAATAAATCATTTTTTTCGTGATTGGATCAAACAATCCCGCATCCAACATAATGGAAAAGTACAAAATTGCAAACAGCAACATGATCCCTGTGTTGGCTGTGGTGGAGATTCCTTCAAGGACAAAATCACCGATATTGCCTTTTTCTGAAACACCAGCAACCATCGCAACGAGGGTAAATAGTAATGGGATAATTACTAAGGATGTAAAGGGTGACATTTTTTTCTTCATGATGACGAACATGAAGACAATAATCATAGCATAGGATAAAATCGTTAAGAACATTTTCTTCTTCCTTTCATGCATCGAAATGTGTAAGCGTTATCAAAAAACATTTTAAAAAAATTACAGGCCCGTAATTTGTTAGCGACAAGCGTCACTAGTTTGTGAATCTTTTTCTTTTCTTAAAGGAAATAATGTTATTGAATGCTTTACACGTCTAAGAATAAACAATCAAGAAATAGAAAAAAAGACCCGTTAAAAAAAAGAACAGCAAAAAAACAATTTCTCTTTTCAAATCTTATTTTTCGTTTAAAAAGTTCTTAACAGAATATTAACGCAAGAAAAACCTTGATAAATCAACGTTTATCTCGGTTTTTCACTCTTTTTTTAAAAAAGGAACACTGAAAAAACAATTTTTAGCCGAAATAAATCTCGCTGATTGAGCAGGAGTTTCTATAATGAAAGGGAACGAATCATTGAGAAAGGAGAAACCCATGAATCTTATTAAAAGATTGTTCAAAAAAATGCATGATGAACCTGATGCGCCTGTCAGCTCCCCTTTGAAGCCCCAGGAAATGATAACGGATCCACCCGCGTCTGATTGGCAAGAAGTGTCGAGCTATCAGCCAGCGCCTGCAGAAGATTATCCATTAGTCAGTCTGATAGCCGCCGCACTAGGGGCTGAATGTTACCCTGAAAGTCAGTTTGTCATTCGAAGAATTGAGAAACGCAATCCTGAATTTAAGCGAGTCGCCCTGATTGCCGCCAGTATTGCCGCAGGAGAGCTGCCTGATTCTCAGTTCACAATCAAAAAAATAGCCAAAAAAAATGAAAACAAGTGAGGGAAAAACATGTTACGTAAATTTAAAATAGCGATCGATGGGCAAGAATACCTTGTCGAAATGGAAGAAATCGGTGCGCCGCAACCTACCACTCCTGCCCCAGCAGTGCCAACACCGGCTCCCGCAGCGGTACCTGCTCAATCAGAGGCAGTCAGCACACCAGAACCAAAAGTAGCACCACAGCCAACGCCAGCTACGCTTCCTGCTGATGGCGAGCCGATTCATTCTCCGATGCCGGGAACGATTTTACGTCTCTTGGTCAATGTAGGTGATACTGTACAAGAAAATCAGTCGTTGATGATTTTAGAAGCCATGAAGATGGAAAATGAGATCGTGGCACCAAAAGCAGGAACCGTGGTTGCCATTGCAGTCAATGCGGGCGACATGGTCAACCCAGGAGAACTGCTGATTACGATCGGCTAATTTATTGAAAAGGAAGTGACGTAGTGGAAACGTTAATTGAAGGTGTAGTCGGGTTAGGATCGGAGCCGGGACGGATCGTTATGATGTTCATCGGTGGTCTATTGATGTATTTGGGGATCAAGAAAGAATATGAACCGACCTTATTAGTCCCCATGGGATTGGGCACGTTGTTAGTGAACTTCCCGAACTCAGGTGTGTTAAGTGCTGGCGGAGAAGCTGGCCCGTTCCAAGTATTGTTTGATATGGGGATCTCAACTGAATTGTTCCCCTTGCTTTTGTTTATCGGGATTGGCGCCATGATCGACTTTGGTCCTTTGCTGCAAAATCCATTTCTTTTGTTGTTTGGCGCTGCTGCGCAATTCGGGATCTTCTTTACGATCATCGTTGCCGTGTTGCTTGGTTTTGATTTAAACGATGCAGCTTCCATCGGGATCATCGGCGCTGCTGACGGTCCGACTTCGATTTTTGTCGCAAATACGCTGAACTCGAAATATATGGGTGCGATCATGGTAGCAGCTTATTCTTACATGGCGCTAGTACCGATCATTCAACCGGTTGCCATCAAAGCAGTGACGACCAAGCATGAACGAAAAATTCGTATGTCGTATCGTGCCGGCGAAGTTTCGCAAACGGCCAAAATTTTGTTCCCGATCGTGATCTCGATCGTAGCAGGGTTAATTGCACCTGTTTCATTGCCACTGGTTGGATTTTTGATGTTTGGAAATCTCTTGCGGGAATGTGGTGTCTTGGATCGTTTGTCCATCACTGCTCAAAACGAACTAGTGAATATCATTAGTATCCTCCTAGGTTTATCAATTTCTGTGAAAATGCAATATGAAGAATTCTTACAAGTCGATACATTGATGGTTATTGGTTTAGGGTTGGTTGCCTTTATTATGGACTCGGTCGGCGGTGTGTTGTTTGCGAAAGTGCTGAACTTGTTCCGTAAAGAAAAAATCAATCCAATGATCGGTGCCGCTGGTATCTCTGCGTTTCCAATGTCTAGTCGGGTCATCCAAAAAATGGCGACAGATGAAGATCCGCAAAACTTTATTTTGATGCATGCAGCCGGTGCCAACGTTTCAGGACAGATTGCTTCGGTCATCGCCGGTGGCTTACTGCTGGCACTGATTGCTTAGGTCACTAGAAAGGAGAGGAAAACTATGAGTCAAGATTTACTGACTTCATTTGAACTGTTGTTATTCGGTTGGGGCGGCGTCTTTGTCGTGATCCTGATCATCTACTTCGCATCCTTGCTTTTGTCGAAGCTCTTCCCAGTAAAAAAATAAAGAAGGCATTGTATGTATACATTAAAAAGAATCTGGCTGCAAAAAGATCCAGAAGTCTTTTTGCAATGGCAAAAATTGATCACCCGTGCTGGCTTAGCCGTCGGTGAAGAAGTAGCCTATACCGTCGGCATTTTTGACCAGCAAACCTTGATTGCTACTGCTTCTTGCTATGCCAATATCATCAAGTATGTGGTGGTCTGTGAAAAAAGACGCTCCGAACAGCTGTTGACGCAATTGATTTCACACCTTAGCGATCATATCAAAGACGAAGGCTTCACCAAGTCCTTCGTCTATACAGCACCGAAAAACCGCCTGTTTTTTGAATCCCTCGGGTTTCGTGAAGTGCTGGCAGCACAAGACATCTTGTTCATGGAACAAGGCGTTCCTTCTTTTGAAAGCTATGCCCAGCAACTGCAACGGCAGCGAATTGGACAAAACAACGGCGCGATCGTCATGAACGCTAATCCTTTTACCAAAGGACATTTGTACTTAGTCGAAACGGCTGCGAGTCAAAAAGAACAGGTTTATGTGTTCGTTTTATCAGAAGACCGCTCGCAATTTTCTACCAGCGAACGGCTGCAGATGGTGACGGATGGTGTGGCTCATCTGCCAAATGTAACGGTGCTGCCGACCAACAACTATCTCGTCTCTTCGGCGGTCTTTCCCAGTTATTTCTTGAAAGAGCAAGCACCTGAGGCGATCGCCAAAAAACAAGCCGCCTTTGATGCAACCCTCTTCAAAGAAAAAATTGCCCCGCTGTTGGCGATCACTACGCGTTTTGTAGGCTCAGAGCCTTACTCGCCCGTGACCCAACTCTACAACGAGGCCATGGCTGCCGTTTTTTCACCCGAGCTTGAACTGATCGTGATCGACCGTCTGAAGATCAACCAATCAACCGTTTCGGCTACAAACGTTCGGAAAGCGATTGCAGAAAAAGATTTACTTTCCTTGCAGCAATTTTTACCAGAAACAACGTTCTCATTTTTAATGCAGCATAACTATATTTAGAGGTGATAATAAGTGGAAATCAAAAAAAGTGCGGTTGCTGGCTCTGTTGAATCAAGTGATATCTTGATCGCGATCGAGCCTACCACAACCCAAACCATCGAGCTGACCCTCGATAGCAGTGTCGAAAAACAATTCGGCAAACAAATTCGCGCCGTCATCCTTGAGACGCTGAACCATCTAGGCGTGACACAGGCCAAAATCACTGCCACCGATAAAGGCGCATTGGACTGTACCATCAAAGCCCGAACTCTGACCGCCGTTCATCGGGCCGCCGAACAAGAACAGTATGCTTGGAAGGAGATCGACACATGGAACGTTTAAGAAGAACGATGATGTTTGTACCAGGAGCCAATGCTGCCATGCTACGGGATGCACCATTGTATGGCGCCGATTCCGTTATGTTTGATTTAGAAGATGCGGTCTCCTTGAATGAAAAAGACTCCGCTCGGACACTGGTGCATTTTGCCTTAAAAACCTTTGACTATTCTGCCATCGAAACCGTCGTACGCATCAACGGCCTCGACACGGTGGGTGCCCTTGATATCGAAGCGATGGTCCTAGCGGGGGTCAACGTCATTCGTCTACCGAAAACCGAAACCGCCCAAGACATCATTGACGTTGCCGCTGTGATCACACAAGTAGAAGAAGAAAACGATCTGCCTGTAGGAACCACCAAAATGATGGCTGCCATCGAGTCTGCCGAAGGCGTTTTAAATGCCCGAGACATCGCTACAGCTTCCGATCGTTTGATCGGGATCGCTTTAGGGGCAGAAGATTATGTCACCAATATGAAGACTCGTCGCTACCCAGATGGGCAAGAATTGTTGTTTGCCCGCAGTATGATCTTGCATGCAGCTAGAGCTGCAGGGATCGCCGCCATCGATACCGTCTTTTCTGATATCAATGACACCGATGGCTTTATCGCTGAAACGACTCGCATCAAGCAGCTTGGTTTTGACGGAAAATCAGTGATCAATCCACGGCAGATTCCCCTAGTCAATGGGATCTATGCGCCTTCAAAAGCCGAGATCCAACAGGCCAAAGAAGTGATCTGGGCCATTCGCGAAGCCGAAAGCAAAGGTTCTGGTGTGATCTCCTTGAATGGCAAAATGGTCGATAAACCAATCGTTGAGCGAGCGGAACGCGTGATCGCCCTTGCCAAAGCAGCGAAATTGATTACCGAGGAGGAAGTGTAATTATGGTGTTAAACAAAGCAGGAAAAGACATCCCTGAATGCTATGCCAACCAATACGGAGTCTTTGAAAATGAAACGGCCAATATCCATGCCTACAAAGAAGCGAGTCGCAAGATCGAGCCAGTCTTGCCAGGCAAAAGCAAGGTCTTGGGCAGTATCCGTGAAGCCATTGAAAAAACAGGGTTAATGGACGGCATGACGATCTCCTTCCACCATCATTTTCGCGAAGGGGACTTTATCATGAATCTCGTTTTGGACGAGATCGCAAAAATGGGCATCAAGAATCTTGCGATTGCCCCTAGTTCCATCGCGAATGTTCATGAACCATTGATCGGACATATCAAATCTGGGGTCGTGACCAATATCACCTCCAGCGGTCTGCGGGACAAAGTCGGTGCCGCAATCTCCGAAGGCATTATGGATGCCCCAGTCATTATCCGTTCTCATGGCGGTCGTGCTCGTGCGATTGCCGCCGGCGACATCCACATCGATGTCGCTTTCTTAGGAGCGCCTAGCTCAGATGCGTATGGCAACGCTAATGGCACCGTCGGAAAAGCAACCTGCGGCTCATTGGGCTATGCGATGGTCGATGCAAAATACGCCGACCAAGTCGTGATCATCACCGACACCCTGGTGCCGTTTCCAAATACCCCAATCAGCATTCCCCAAACGGATGTCGATTATGTCGTGGAAGTCGACGCCATCGGTGATCCTGCAGGGATCGCAAAAGGTGCGACCCGCTTTACCAAAAATCCAAAAGAATTGCTGATTGCTGAGTATGCAGCCAAGGTCATCACCAGCTCGCCTTACTACCAACAAGGCTTCTCCTTCCAAACTGGAACAGGCGGTGCCGCATTAGCTGTTTCTCGTTTTTTACGCGAGGCGATGATCCAAGATGAGATCAAAGCCAGCTTTGCCCTTGGCGGCATCACCAATGCCATGGTGGAACTGTTAGAAGAAGGATTAGTGGAAAAACTGATCGATGTCCAAGACTTTGATCACCCTTCCGCACAATCGCTAGGAAAAAACGCCAATCATTACGAGATCGATGCCAATATGTATGCCTCACCGTTAAGCAAAGGGGCGTTTATCAATCAATTGGATACCGCCATTCTTTCCGCACTGGAAGTCGACACGGATTTCAATATCAATGTCATCACCGGTTCTGACGGTGTGATCCGCGGTGCTTCTGGCGGACACTCAGATACCAGTATGGCGTGCAAAATGAGCTTAGTGATCGCTCCTCTCGTGCGGGGACGGATCCCAACGATCGTCGATACCGTCAACACGATCGTCACGCCAGGCGCCAGCATTGATGTCGTCGTCACAGAAATCGGGATCGCCATCAATCCAGCTCGCAAAGACCTGATCAGCCATTTTGAAGCATTGGATATTCCCCAATACACCATTGAAGAATTAAAAGAAAAAGCCTACAGCATTGTCGGTCAACCCGAACCAATCAAGTACGGGGAAAAAACCGTCGCTTTGATCGAATACCGCGATGGCACGATCATTGATGTGGTCAAAAATGTCTGATGCCCTATTTTCAGGAACCCCTGTGACGCTAACCGATATGCTGCAGGCGCGAGAAAATAGAAGCTCCCTTCAACGGGAGCTTCTCGCTGCGGATGAAAAAGCGGCATTGCTTGTTGCCACCATGAATATTCCTGGTCCTGTGAAAAATTCTGCCTCATTGACCGCCGTTTTTGAAGAACTCATTACGGAAATCGAAGAGGTCGTCAAGGAACTGATTCCACTGGCAAACCTCTACCGCAGTTTGGAGACCGGACCAGAATATTATCTCGTACTGCCCACAGATCCTTATGAACTAAAACGAATGATGGTTCAAATTGAGACCAATCATCCTTACGGCCGGTTGGTGGATCTGGATGTCTTAACCAAAACCCAAGACCAGCTTTTACCTATCAGCCGCACCGAAATTGGACTGCCTGCAAGAAGCTGCTACGTCTGTGAACAAGACGCCAAAGTTTGTGGCCGTTCTAGAACCCATAGCGTGGCAGACATGCAGCGGCAGATCCGTAAAATCATTCAGGAAAGAGTGAAAGAATGAAAAAAATCCAATTTACCGAAACCGTCTTGCGGGACGGCCAACAAAGTCTGATCGCTACACGAATGCCTACCAGCGATATGTTGCCGATTCTAAAAACCATGGACCAAGCAGGCTATCATGCCCTAGAAATGTGGGGCGGCGCGACCTTCGATGCTTGTCTGCGTTTTTTAAATGAGGACCCCTGGGAAAGATTGCGGGCGATCCGCAAAGAAGTAAAAAGTACCAAACTGCAAATGCTCTTACGTGGACAAAATCTCTTAGGTTACAAAAACTATGCCGATGACGTCGTTGCTGACTTTGTTACCAAATCGGTCGAAAACGGCATCGACATTCTTCGTTTGTTTGATGCTTTAAATGATGTCCGCAATTTAGAAACCGCCATCCGCGCCACAAAAGCAGCGGGTGGACACTGTCAAACGGCAATCTCTTATACTACTAGCCAGATCCATACCGTGGATTACTTCGTTGACCTTGCCAACAAAATGGCAGACCTCGGCGCAGATTCTATCTGTATCAAAGATATGGCAGGCGTTTTGACGCCGCAGACCGGCTACGAGTTGGTCAGCCGAATCAAAGACGCGGTCGATCTGCCGCTGGAAGTCCATACCCATGCCACCAGCGGCATTGCTGAGATGACTTACTTGAAAGTTGCGGAAGCTGGCGCAGACATCATTGATACTGCCATCTCCTCTTTTGCTGGCGGCACCAGTCAGCCAGCGACCGAATCTGTGGCGATCGCCTTAGAAGATTGCGGCTTTGCTACTGGACTTGATTTGCAGAAAGTCGCTGAGATTGCAGAACATTTCAATCCCGTTCGTGATCGTTTCCGTGAAGAAGGGCTGCTGAATCCGAAAGTCAAAGACATCGAACCTAAAACCCTGATCTATCAAGTACCTGGCGGCATGTTGTCGAACCTACTCAGCCAATTGACAGAACAAGGATTGCAAGACAAGTATGAAGAAGTCCTAGCAGAGGTACCAAAAGTCAGGGCGGACTTGGGCTATCCTCCGCTAGTGACCCCATTGTCGCAAATGGTCGGCACTCAAGCCTTGATGAATGTGATTTCAGGAGAACGCTACAAACTTGTCCCAAGTGAGATCAAAGATTACGTCAAAGGACTTTATGGACAATCGCCAGCACCCATCAGCGACGAAATCAAAGAAACAATTATCGGAGATGCCGAAGTGATCACCGTCAGACCAGCTGATCTACTGGCACCGCAATTGCCAGCCTTCAAGGAAGAAATCGCTGAGTATGCCAAAAGCGAAGAAGACGTGCTGATGTACGCCCTCTTCCCTCAGCAAGCCCAAGACTTTTTAGGCCGACGAGAAGATCCCTTTTATGATGTCCCCGTACAGACAGTGTCTGTGAGGATTGCGGTGGATTAACAATGAAGCCAGAAATAGAGAAAACAACTTAAAGTGCCCCTCACAAATTCGCTTGCTTTAGCAAATTTGTGAGGGGTATTACCATCTATAGGTTGTTTCTTCGTTTTTACTAATCTGCAGTGCAAAAATACGTACGCCACAGCCACTCCACCAATAAGCTTGCATTAATCGCTTCTCGCTCACGTATTTTGGGTAGCTGAGAAGCCAGGATTGTGCTTCCGCTCCATCCATTCTATAATCAGCTAAAAGAAGAGTTTTAAAGGAGGGTCTAGCCATGCAACGATACATCGCTTTATTAAGAGGCATCAATGTCGGTGGGAATAACAAAATTTCTATGAAAGAATTGAAAGCCGGTTTTGAAGAACTGGGGTTTAGAGATGTGGTCACTTATTTGAATAGCGGCAATGTGATTTTTTCTAGCGAAGATGATGATCCACAAGCCCTTGCCGAAATGATTAAAGCAATGATCAAACGGTACTTTTCCTTTGATATCGCTATTTATATCATTCGCCAAACAGACCTGCAGGAACGCTTGACCCATATACCTGATTGGTCAGGAACGGAAGATAAAACCATCTATGATAACCTGATCTTTTTGATGCCTTCGCTGACCTACGAGGTGTTATCTGAAAAACTCGGGGCTCCGAATGCCGACCTTGAACAGGTTTTCCCTTACAAAGACGTCGTCTTCTGGTCTTACCTCCGCAAAGACTATCAAAAAACCAATTGGTGGAAAAAAACAGCCAGCACCAGCGTCGGCAAACAGATTACGATTCGGACTATCAATACCGTAAGGAAAATTGCGGAGCTGTGAGGAATAGCAAGCCTTCTAATAATTATAAAAACCGTCAGGTAGACTCTCCTGACGGTTTCCTTATAACATTCTAATGTCTAATTAGTTCTCGTTACTACTATTCGTGATGCGCTTTAATTGACGTTAAGTTTCTACGCAATCATCCCGACTAGAAGCAATAAACTACCGAGAAGAAGAATAGATTTTCACATCGTTTATTTCTATACTGAATATCTATGATAAAACAAAAATCAAGCATTAAGAAGCAATTTGAGACAACTAGACAATAGTATAGAACGAAAGAAAAAATTCTTATTCGCAACATTCGATTACGAAAAAGATACATATGAACATCTATTATTAGCCATCCTTTTTACTAGCTCACATTTTAGTTAACCTTTTTATCTATCCTAACTGCTATAAAAACTCTCTCGCACGTTCTTTAACATGCTGCTATTGTTCCAACTTCTTTATTGCTAAAGCTAAGCAGCCGATCAAGCCTGCATCGTCAGCAAGCATTGGAGTTAGTAGGTATTCTTCGAGAGTAGGGGTATCCACATAGGAACCCATTTTTTCTTTAAACGCTTGGCGAATCAACTCGAGTAGTTGCGGCTGTTTCATTACACCCCCACCTAAAATTATTACTTCCGGTGCATATAGTAAAGTTGTGTTATACACACACTGAGCAAGATAATCTGCCTCAATCGCCCAATAAGGATGATCAAATGAAATGGTTTGGGCTTTTCTTCCAAAGCGTTTTTCAATCGCGGGGCCTGAGGCTAACCCTTCCAAACAATCATGATGAAAAGGACAGATTCCTTCAAATTGATCTTCATTATGACGTTGTAAGAGCATATGTCCCATTTCAGGATGACTGAAACCTGTGACTATTTTTCCATCGACTACAGCACCACCACCAACACCAGTACCAACGGTGTAATACAGAACACTATTTTTACCTTTTCCATACCCTGCCATATATTCTCCATAACAAGCAGCATTTACATCGGTAGTCCAATAGATGGGAACCGACAAGGCGTTTTCCAAAGCTCCTACAAAATGATAATTTTGCCAAGCTAACTTCGGGGTGTTGGTGATATATCCGTAAGTTCTTGATTCGATTTGAATATCAATAGGCCCAAATGCTCCTACACCAATTGATGCGATATTTCCTTTGTACTTATCAAAGAAATCAAACACTTGCTTCATCGTTTCTTCTGGTGTTGTGGTTGGAAAACTTTTCCGTTCTATCACTTGTAATTGTTCATTACCAATCCCACAGACAAACTTTGTTCCACCAGCTTCTATCCCGCCATATAACATTTTATCTACACCTTTCATTCACTCATTTTCAAAAAAAGAAACGTATTTGCACTAAGCAAAATCGTTTCTCACTAAAGATTTCGTTGTTCCACCTTCACCAAATTCAATCGGCAATACGGTACGTTTTTCTACTGTCTCTCCATTAATGACAGCAATTAATTTTGCCACTGCCACTTCCGCCATTTGCTTTGTAGGTTGGGCAATTGTTGAGACGAGATAAGGGTCTCCTTCTGTCATCTTTTGACCATCAAATCCGATAACTTGGACATCCTCTGGTACGTTTTTCCCTATTTTTTCAAGCATACCAATGACAGCTAATGCCATCGGATCGTTGATCGTAAAAATCCCATCGATATCGGGATTCTCTAACAAAAAATTTGTTACACGTTCTGAGAGATGGTCTAAAGGTTCTAACATATCTAACGCTTTATAGGAAATCCCCAATTGACGGCACTCAATCTCAAAATATTTTCGACGACTCTTCGTTTCATTCGGTGTTTCTTGGTACCCACCGATATATGCTACATTCTGACATCCTCGGCGATAAAGTTCATTTGCAGCCAAACGTCCACCGGCCGCATTGTCAGCGGTCACATAAATCACCTCTTCAGTGAAATAACGGTCAATACTAACAAAAGGCAGATTACTCGAAATGTATTCATCGATATCTGAATAAGTAATTCCAATGATGCCGTCTACTTTATTTTGGCTGACCATCTGGATATATTCTTGTTCTTTTTCACTATTCCCACTGGAGTTACACAAATAAAGCTTGTAGTTTTGTCTTTCTAATGCTGTTTCTACATGGTAGGCAAATTCGCCAAAAAATGGATGCCATACAGTGGGTAGAATCAAAGCAACCGTATTCGTATGCTTCATCTTTAACCCCCGGGCATAAAAATCTGGTTGATAGTTTAACTCTGTCATTGCTGCTTCAACTTTTTCTCTAGTAGAAGCTTTAACAGAGCCGTTATTCAATACCCGGGAAACAGTTCCTACTCCGACACCTGCTAATTTTGCGACATCTTTCATTGTTGCTTTCATAGTTGATCCCTCACATTTCTGCACAAGTTTAGTATAATGAATTTTGTCATAAATTACTAATTTTTTCAAAATACTAATAGCAAAGCCATGGGAAATCTAGCTATCTGTTCTTTTCTAAAAAATTATCCTTCAAAACCTATTAAATAATTGATTCATCGCCTAAGCAATCAAACATTTATTTCACACTCGCTGTTTCAAAAGCTTGAATACGACTTTCTCCGATCGAATGAAATAAGATATCTCGAGCTTTTTCCAGCTCATAGAAAGTAGCTGTCATAACTTCTAAACCATTAATAAAGACTTCAACTGATGAGGTATCTCTAAAAATCTCAAGAACGAGCTGATTATCAATCAAAGGTATTTCAACTTTTCGGACATTCAGAGGGTCTTCTTCCGCCCCTGTAAGCTCTCTTCCTAGTTTCTGACGATCCAATTCAAAAACCTGTGTAGCAGTGTCATAAGTTAGTTTGAGACAATCCGTCTTAGACCGCAGTAATTCAATTGTAAAAACTTCTGCTTTCTCCAAATCTGCGACTAGATGTAAATATGAAGAATCAGACAGCGCGTTTCGAAATACGACTGATGTGTCAGTCACTGCAATATTTTCACTGCCTTGTTGATAAACTAAATGACTATATACAGTTGAGATGGGTTTTTGTACCAATCGATTTTTTTTCACTCTTAACTCTCGGGGCAAACTCATAGAGCCTGCCCAAAGATGGCCTAACTCATGTGTAGGCAATGTACGATCCCACATCTGCATCCAAGCAATCATCACCCGTCCACCATTAGGATCTGTTGTTGTTTGTGGTGCATAAAAATCCATTCCAAAATCCATTTCATGGAAATTATCAACTATCATCTGACCTGTTTCCCAGTCTACCTCACCAATACAAGCCATGGTAGAACTGATATTATGATATTCCAGTCCGTTCTTCTTGATTTGTATCGGTGACATGATTAAGACATCTCGTCCGTCTAAATGGAATAAGTCAGGACATTCCCACATTATTCCTTGCTCTGAAGTCCCTTCTAGCAACACAGAGTAAAAGTGCCAAGTATACAAATCTGACGATTGAAACATCACTATTCTACCAGTAGACTGTGTAGATTTAGTAGCTACTACCATATAGTAAGCATCGTTGTGAACAATTACTTTAGGATCACGAAATTCTTGTATCAGCCCATTCTCACCTAGCTGTTTTTCTGCTACCACAGGATTACCACTGTATTTGCTAAAATGAATACCATCTTCAGAGACCGCCAAACATTGATGCTGATGGCTAATACCATCAATTTCTTGACAGCCTGTATAAAATAAATATAGTTTTCCGTCTCTTTCAATTGCACTTCCTGAGAAACACCCGCCGCTGTCATAAGGTTGATCTGGGGCTAACGCTACTGGTAGATCTTCCCAATGGACCAAATCACTACTGCGCGCATGCCCCCAATGCATGGGCCCCCATCGACTATCGTAAGGATAGTATTGATAGAAGAGATGGTAATGCCCTTTGTAATATATAAACCCATTGGGGTCATTTATCCACCCGATGGGTGCGGAAAAATGATAGTTTTGTCGATACTGAGGGTTAACTTTTCCTCGCATCATTTCAATAAATCGATTTGCTTTATCCAAAATCGCCGTTTCTTCTACTAACACTTATTGTGCTCCCTTCAAAAAATTATCATAGCCAGTTTGTTTTATTTGAATCCATTCTTCCAAACCTACACGTTCCAATTCAGCAAGGTATTCTTCCCATTCTTCATCGATTTTACCGCCGGTGATCCACTCTGCTCTTTTGCGATAGATGTAATCCCACATATCTGTTTCAATTTTTGCTAATCGATCTGTTTCTTCTTTTTCTAAAAAGACACGTGGATAGATATTGTCTTCTGTAATATATGGCAAATACGTGTCATGCATCAAATCTAAACGCCACTTCGCATCATCTGGCATAGTAGTGACTGTGCCGTAATAAGAATCAAGAACTGCTAATGGTCCTCCAGCTTCGGTTTTTTGTCTTAGTTCCCCCGGTGCTGTCCCCTCTAAAGGCAAATGTTTTAACATACCATCCTTTAATTCAAAAATATTCGCCTGTGCTTCATCACCGTAGGTTCCCCAGTTATTTTGGACAGACTGTAACGGTTCATACATTTTATCTATCCACCTAGCTGTAAGTTCCAAGTTTTTATTCGCACTAGTAATTACGAAACGATCTCTTGAGAAACCCATGCCATTCGTACGAGTAACGTGTTTCGTTCCATCTGGTCCCGCTAAGACTGGCAAGACGTCATAACTATCATCTGCACCCGTGATATTTGCTTTATCCCAAGTAAAGTACACGCCATACTTATGTTCTTTCCCTTTGGCAACATACGTATTCCAATCTTGTTCGAAAGCCTCTTTATCAATAAGACCTTTATTATTCATTTCATTGAAATATTTGATGGCTTCTTTATACCCTTCTTTGTTAGCAGTAAATTGTACCTGGCCATCGTTATCAACGACTAAGTGGTCATCATTATCACCTAGACCGAATGCCCCCATTAAAAATTTTAAGTCTTCGTTTCCTCCATTGTTAATAAAGCTAAAAGGAATTTCATCTGCTTCACCATTACCATTTGGATCTTGCGTCTTGAAAGCCTCCAACACAGTCATCAACTGATCAGTGGTTTGCGGCATTTCAAGACCCAAATTATCCAACCACTCCTTGTTGATCCAAGCCATCCCATTTACTGTATGAATCGACTCTTTTCCTTCGCCTAATTCTTCAATCCAAGGCATAGAGTAAATGTGACCATCAGGTGCAGTAGACATTTGTCGGTATTCGGGGTTTTCATCAAAAATTTTCTTCAGATTTGGCATATAATCTTCGATCAAATCTTCAATCGGTACAATAACACCACTTTCCGCCCAGTTTAATAAATCATAGTCACCTGCAGCGGCGTTGAAGATGGCATCTGGTAAATCACCACTAGCGATATCCAAATTTCTTTTTTCGGCAAAATCACTACTGTAGTTTGTCCAATCAATATGGAGATTGGTCTCTTCTTCTAATCGTTGGAAAATCAATTTGTCATTAGGATCATTGGGAGCCAAAGGGGCACTTTGAGACATCATTTTTAAAGATACTTTTTCTTTCAATGGAAAAGAGACATTTTCTAGTTCATAATCAGGGCTTGATGTACTCTTTTCTTTTGAGCCTCCACAAGCCCCCAAAATTAGTACGGAAGTAAAAACGATTGGCAGCATCCATTTTGCTTTCATCTTAAAATCTCCTTTATAATTTTTATTCATACAAATAGTGAACAATTCTTACCCTTTAACAGAACCAACTAAAACACCTTTATCAAAGTATTTTTGGAAGAAAGGATACATTATGATTAATGGCAGACTAGAAATGACGATCGTTGCGTATTTGATCAACTCAGCAATTTGTTTCATTTCTGCCATGGCTGTATTGGCTCCCACCATGTCTTGTGAGGGTTGGTTTTGGATCAAAATATTTCTTAATACGAGTTGCAACGGCTGTAAGTCGGGATCTTTGATATAGATCATGGCATCAAAATATGAGTTCCATTGCCCAACAAAGGCATATAAAAACAATACGAACATAATTGGTTTAGCTAATGGAAGCATGACTTTGAACAGTATTTGCAAGTCATTGGCGCCATCGATAGTAGCAGCTTCAGAAAGTTCTTTTGGCAAAGCACTAAAATAGGTACGCGCTAAGATAATATTCCACACATTTATAGCACCTGGTATGATAATCGCCCATACACTATCTAACATGCCCAAGTTCTTTACCAATAAATAGGTAGGTATCAAGCCGCCACCAACGAACATTGTAATGACAAAAAAAGTCATAATAATCTTTTTCCCAGCCAAGTTAGGTCGAGATAAAGGATACGCAGTGATCATCGTAATAAATACAGTCAATAAGCTGAAGCTAAAAGAGTAAAACAACGAATTTACAAAACCGCGTAAAATGGAATCATCTGCAAATACCCGTTGATATCCTTGTATTGTCCAATCTTTCGGATTGAAGCTTATACCTTTATTGATCAAAGTAGCTGGGTCCATAAAAGAAGCTACCAGTACATAAATCAGCGGAACAATGGTGATGACGACTAAAAAAGTTACAATCACTCGATTCAACCATAAGATTTGACGGTCGATTTTTGATAAAGCACTATTCATAATTTTCTCCTTTCATTACAAGCCTTGACCATCGTTTAGCCGCTTGGTTATATTGTTGACAATCAGTAATAAAACGACATTAATAATCATATTGAACAGACCAACAGCAGCAGAGTAGGCATAATCACCTGATTGCAAGCCGACTTTGTATACATAAGTGGAAATGATTTCTGATGCAGGGATGTTCATTGAAGTTTGCATCAAGTAGGCTTTTTCATATCCTACATTCATAATACCGCCGGCGGCCAAGATGAAGCTGATCACCATCACAGGCCTCAATGCAGGCAAATCGATATGCCAAATCTTTTGTAAAATATTTGCCCCATCGATATTTGCTGCCTCATATAAATCGGTACTGACTCCCGCCAGTGTTGCGGTGTAAAGAATGGATGACCAGCCGATTCCTTGCCAAATTCCCGATAAAATATAAATCGTTCTGAAATAAGCTGGATTAGACATGAACATAATTGGTTGCCCCGTAACCTTTTCTACTAACCCATTAATAGGTCCATTTGCGGATAGGAACAAAAACAGCATCCCCACGATAATAACTACTGAGATAAAATTCGGCGCATATAGAATCAACTGGATTTTCTGTTTTATTTTTTTATTGATAATTTGATTCAAGCTCAGTGCTAAAATAATTGGTGGAAAAAAACCTAACAATAAACCATAAATGCTAATTTTTAATGTGTTGCTCAGCAAAAGCGTAAAATTTGGTGAACTGATAAATTCCCTAAAGTGATCTAGTCCTACCCAAGGACTTTCCAAAATTCCTAGCATAGGATTATAGTCTTTAAATGCAATCACAGCACCGTACATTGGCACATACTTAAAGATAAACGTCATGATGATACCTGGTAAGAGCAACAAGTACATCCACTTATCACGTCGCAATTGTTTCTTTAATTTTTCCCACTTCGAGATATTTTTTTTATCCGGTTGTACCGCCCTTATCTCACCACCTGGTCCCAATGTCTTTTCCAATTCAATCTCCTCCCAATACATTTTAGAAACGTTTCCATTTTTGTTTAAAAAAATAAAAATTTAACGAAGATGCATTTTGGAAACGTTCCCACTATTTTCGTTTATAGATTACCATAGCCATTTTTTTAAGTCAATATTTTTTTGTAATTATTCTTTCACCCACACTAAGCTTCCTTCAATTCATTTATGGTTTTCGAAAATTGTTAAAAAATAAGGATCTCGATTATTTCATTAATCCTATTTTTCTCTACTTTTCTAGCATTCTTCTTTTATGAGTTTACTTATCACAACTTGCATTCCCTAATCTCTTTTCTAACAATCATTCACTGTTTAACCGTTCCAATCGGAAGATTATCTAGTTAATTATTTAAAAATAGCTCGGATTCACATTTATTTTTTGCGTTTTAACTAACTAAAAGCGAAAAGATAAGAGTTAGATATGTAAATGTATATAAGGTTAAGAGCTGTTAGATGAGCTTTTTAGGAGAATCTTGGAAAACTAAAGATTTTCAAAAAAATTGTGAATTTACTCCAAATCAATACAAAGCTTTTCTTTCAAGTAATCAAGTTTTATATAGAGATGCTTGCGCTTTCCTCCTATAGCAGCCCCATACTTAGTCAATCTCAACATTCAGCTACGAAATGCTTTTGCATATGAATGATCTGTGATCAGCTACTGATCAAATCTACAATAATCATTGTATTCTTGATGTAAGAGCGTTTAGATCACTACGCAAAAAGCTAGTCAGGGACTGTTCCTAACTAGCTGTGATTACTTTTTCATCTTCCTGTACGTGCCTTTACCTAAGCTAACCGTTAAAGCTAGTTTTGTCTTATAGGACCTAGTAAAAAAGAGTTTCTCTTGACTACTATCTCTCTTACTTTTAACTGATTTTAAGCTTCCCTGCAATCAGCCCCACTAGAAGCAATAAACTGCCGGAAAGAACAAACACCCACCGTACATCAAAAACATCTGCTACCTGTCCCATCAACAAGGTGAATAAAGCAAAAACACCGGAATTTAAGATGCCTGAGGCAGCGTAGATGGCAACCAATCGATCGGCTGCTACTTTTTGTTGGATTAATGAGGCTTGTGGAATATTTTTGATCTGGGAAAAGAGCCCGATTAAAATGGATAATCCTAGAATCAAAAAGCGGTCGCCTGATAGGGCAACGGCAACGGTGATCAGTCCGCCTAAGACAGCGCCCATTACAATCGCTGTTCGTTTGTTTTTATCAAACCGCTCGGAAAATCGCATCACCAGCGCACTTCCTAGCAACGCACCAACAAAATAAGTGGCGTTGATATAGCCCCACCAAGCATCAGGTGCCTGCATCACTTCTCGGACGAATACTAACACAATCGCGGACACCCAGGCTGTATTGGCGATACTTTCCAGCATGTCCATGCCAACGATTACCCGAACAAGAGGATCTTTCATAATCCAGCGCCAACCAATAAACAACTGGTGTCCTAATGGCTGCTTTTCGTTTTTTTCTCGAGTCGTTCTAGGCAAAAACGCTAATACTATCGAGGCACTTAGAAACAGAAAGCTGTCTAATAAAACCAACTGATGAACAGAAAATACCAGCAGCAAGGAGGTGCCGATCGCCCAGCTGCCGATGTTGACTGTTTGAAGCATCGAATTGAATATTCCATTGGCTTTGACGAGGCGATGCTTTTCCACATATTTCGGGATCAAGGCACGGCTAATTGGTTCTGAACAGCCGTCCAAAAACGAAATCAATGCGACAAGGCAATATAAAACCAATAGATTCATCGTTTCAGCTTTCAAATAGAGATACGCGGTCATAAAAAAGAGTAAGGCTGTTTTGCACATCTGGCTGACCTTCAGCACTTGTTCTAAGCGAAAATAACTCGTGATGACAGGTGAGAGAAAGCCGGAAATGACACCGCCTCCTGTTACTAGCACCGGGACAAGCGCCGCTGCCAAAGCAGAGTCTGTCCAGCTAAAAATAGAACTGATAATTGCCACAATATAAATAGTATCCCCCACATTCGCCACTGTTTGGCCAATGATCAATTGGGTAAATCCCTGATTCTTCTTCATTTGTTTTCCACCTTTACTTAGAAATAACGATTGCTCGTTTTTCTAGTTATTGATCGCCATTTGCTAAGTAAAGGATTTTATTTTGTCTGATTCATTTGTGGGGCCTCCTTTATTTTGTACCTCATCATTTTTTTAATGCACATAATATATCCTGCTGACTTTGCTCCCATAGACAATTGTCTACATTATTTTTTCTGATTATGGATTCAGAAATACAATCATGGCAATATTCTTCTTCGGGACATCCACTGCAAAAAGTATCTTGAGGAAATTCTAATCTTGAAAAATTTCTATAGCTCCGCTTCAAAATTTCTGGTAATGACTCCCTGTTCAGGTTTCCAATATTTAATTGCATCATTGCACATGGAGTGACAGTCATATAAGGCGTTATTTTAATTGTTTTATATCCGGCTCCACAGCTTTTCAAACTGTTCAAGCTTTCTTCTAATTCTTCGACTTGAAATACCTCATCATCATATATTTCTTTCAGGCTAACCAATGTTTCTTGATAATCTTTAATACTATAACTATTCAAATTATTTGTTGTTGCTCTGCCTTGATTTGTAATAATCCCAAGTCTAACTTGCTTCACTCCAAGATTTTTTAATTCCAAAACAAGTCCATCTATTTCCTCGAAAGTTTGATCAATTAAAGTCGTGGCAACAATAATCGGTATATTTTTTGATACTGAATATTTTATAAACTTAATTGTGTTGTCATATGCATCGTTTTTGCCTCGTATAGAATTATGTGTATTTTCTTGACCATCTATTGATACTTGTATTAAAGGAGAGTTACTATCAAGCAACATTTCCAAGCATTTTTTCACTTTTTTATTTAGTATATAACCGCTGGTAGAAATATGTATATTTGCACCTTCGGCGATTAAAATTTCGATTATTTGATCAATACTTTGGTAAGAAAAAGGTTCCCCCCCTGTTAATTGGAATGTTCTAGTACCTATATTTAATAGTTCTTTTAATAATTGCATACATTTATCCGCGGGTATTTCTCTTCCAATGCCTGCATTGACAAAACAATGTTTACATTTCAAGGGACAGTTATGTGTTAATTCCATAGTAACATGTTCTGGTGTGTAGTAATCTCTAATTCCTTTTTTTATTGCTTTTTTTACAGGAACATCATGTTCTTCTATAAGATTATTGTCTCTTAATTCATTTATAAAATCATTTACCATAATTTCTACTTCATGCTCATTTTCTTGGTATTTTTTAGCAAGAAATTTCACTATATCATTAATTTTATGTAAACCATTTAACTTACACAAAATAAACTCTGCGCTATCATTAACCTGTACTAACAGTCTAGCACCATTAATAACATACGAAAAAAGCACTCCATCTGGCTGTTCTAATAGAAAATTATTATTTTTAAGAGATACGTACATTATACTTCCGTCTCCTATCTTTCAGTAATATATTAAAAATAATCGGAAAACAGTTTCTTATTTACTTATCTTACACATTTAAGATAAATAAACACAAAACTTATTTTCCGACTAACATTTGTCTCCATAAAAAATAAATTACCTTCTACGATATACCGCTCTAATGCTCTGTTTTAAACTCTGCCTTGTGCACAACGTTTAGGGGTCATACCTAACGGAAGTGAAACTACTTTTGAAGTACTTACATTTAAAAAAGTCGGTTTTGTCATATTCTTTCCTCCTAAAATTATTTTATATAAAGTGTTTTAACACTAAATAACAAAAACGATAAATTTCAGCCACCAATTAACCACCCTGTAAAAATAGATATACTCAAAATAAATTTATTAATATTCAAGAGTAACTTTCCTCCTTTACAAAATATGAGATTCACACTTGTTATGTTCTTCACTATACTGGATTGACATAATAATTTTTACTTTGTAAACTATAATCACATTATTTTTTAGGAGGGGCTTATGGATGGATTAGGATTGACTTATCGTGAAACTAGAAAGAGTAAAGGTATAACACAATCTGAAGTTTGCAAAAACTTAATTTCAAGAACTACATTATCTAAATTTGAGAACGGAAAATTAATTCCTTCTATAAATATTTTTGTCGAACTCTTACACAGAATAGACCTCAGTTTCAATGAATTTATCTTTATCAATCAAAGGTACCAGTTAAATGAAAAGCAACAAATCCTCAATCAATTCTTCTCTCTTTTTTCAAATCAAAAAACTACAATTTTACTCGATTTAAAAAAAGATTGCTTAGCTTTCCAAGAAAAATCTTTCAGTAAAACAATCGAATTACTAATTTATGTTATAGACTCACTTGTTGAGCTTTCAGCAAATGAAGAAAAAGATATTCCTTGTCTCCCAAAAATCATTCTCTCTGTGCCATGGGAACAAATTCAAAAATATTCTTGGTGGAATATTGATGACATCAAATTAATTAATTGCTGTTTATATATGTTCCCACTTGAAACAGCTATTACTATCTCTAACCAGTTAATAGATCAATTAAAGCGTTATGATCCTTTAGAGAATACAAGTTCCTTACAATGTGCAATATATTTGAATATTACTTTGCTATGTCTTCAAAAGCACCATTTAGTTTATGCAAAAGAAACAGTTGAACACGCCATTAATCTTGCGAAAATTATAAAACGTTATGACTACTATGCTTTAGCAATTGCACGCAAGAGTTTTATGACAAAAGATAACCAATTACTTGAGAAATCACTTCATATTACTAAATTGTTTGAAGACAATTTAACTTACGAGCTAATTGAAAGTGAGCGCAATTTATTCTTTTAAGACCGTCAAAATGCTTCATGATTTTGCTAGTTCTACTAGCTGCTTACTATCTATAATCATAGAAAAATTATTTTACAACTCTTTTTTCTAGATAAATAAAATTCCGGGATTTTCAATTATTTCTGCAATTATGACAGATTTATATACTAAGTTAGAATATTCGAAAGCTCCTAAAATTATTCATCTTCCTATCATTTTAAGGGATACGATGGAAATTAATTAACCTCTCATAAGGAGTTAGAAATATTATTAATTCAAATTATTTAAAGTGCTTATTTATGAATTGATTAATAAATATTAGGATATAAATATTCAATCAAAATCTAATAAATGATAAATCCATTTCAACGATTTGCGAATACAAAAATTTGTTTCTTCACGCAATTACCCACTCCTCAAAAAACAAATCAAGTGAAAATCGTCGAATCAAATTACGATACACGCCGTAATTGATTACACCACTAAGAAAACAAAGATACGCCAAAGAGAAATACTGCATTAAGAAAATTGACAGTCCAATAAATGCACTATTATAAACAGTGACTGAAGGCAATCGGTAGCTTATCAGCAATGACCATTCTATTTTCTTCTTAAATGGGATTTGAGCGACGCGAGAATCGCTTGAGATCAGTAAGACAAAGAGCATACTGCTTAATAAAAAACAGCTCGTAAGGACAAATGGCAAAAACATAACAGAGCGTTGATATAATATCAGTATTTTCAGTCCAAAGAGGATCAAGAGAATGATCAGAGAATACAAGAAATATAATCCCCAGTTTTTCTTCAAGCATTCTCGATAGTACTGAAAATAGTTCTTTGTATTCGATAAATGCTCTGGGTTGTTAAATAAGCCGAATTGAGCGGACAGACTTGCAATTAAAAATACTAGGGGTACCCAAAAGAAGACAATATTATTCAGAGTCAATCGAAGAAAAAACAAGTGCATCAGGAGTAAACTATTCGACAGGATGAAATACAGCTGATAAACCAAAAGCCGATAGGCTGAGTGGACGATGGTAACGGTCCACTCAGAAATAGCGTGAAAGAAAGGATTCATACTTACCTCCTATCCTTTGATACCCGAACTTGTGACACCTTCGACAAAATACTTTTGCGCGCTGAAGAATAAGATGATTGCTGGCAATAATGAGATCACCGACATTGCAAACACTTGATTCCATGGGGTATTAGTAGATGGGTCAACGTTGAGCCGCAACGCAAGAGATACTGGGAATTTGTCTTGTGAAGTGATATAAATCAATGGACCTAAGAAATCACTGAAACTCCAAACGAATTGAAAAATCACACAAGAAATCAGGGCAGGTTTTAATGCCGGAATCAGGACACGCCAGAGAACACCGAAAGAAGAACAACCGTCAACGATCGCTGCTTCATCGAGATCCCGTGGAATTGAACGCATAAACTGGATCATCATGAACACGAAGAAGGGTTCTTGTCCTAAAAATGAATTGGCCAGTAACGGAACATACGTATCTAATAGATCCAAGCGATTCCAGAAGAGATACAAGGGGATTCTGGTTACGACTTGAGGTAAAAACATCGTTGCCATTAACAACGAGAACATGATTTTCTTGAATGGAAAGTCAAACCGAGCAAACCCATAGGCTGTAAGAGTCGCCGAGACAACGGTAAAAAGAATCTTTGGAATGACGTATTTAAAGGTATTGATAAAATACAAGGTGAACGTATAATCGCCCTTGGTGTTCCAACCATCAATATATGCTTGGAAATCAATCGTTGAAGGAATGAAGCCGATTGATGTGAAAATCTCTGTGTTCGTTTTGAAGGACGCTCCAACCATCCAAATAATTGGATACAGCATAATCAGTGCAACGACCGTCAACAAAACATAGCGAATCAGTGCTTGACCATACTTATTCGAGTGCTTCTTTTTTGCAGATGCTACAGGGGTTGCCTCCATTTATTTCCCACCTCCATCAGAATAATAGACCCATCGTTTTTGGCTCGTGAAAAGAAGAACCGTTGAACAAACAATCAACGCAAACAACACCCAACTTGCCGCACTTGCGTAGCCCATATCAAATTCTTTAAATGCTTTATCATAAATAAACATCGAGGACAGATACGTGGCATTGAGGGGACCACGACCGGTGACAATAAAAGGACCGTTAAATTCTTGAAAGGCATTGTTCAGTTGCATCACTAAGTTGAAAAAAATGGTTGGTGTGATCAAAGGAATCGTAATTTTGAAAAACTGGGTCACCCTTGATGCGCCGTCCAAACTCGAGGACTCATACAAATCCTGGGGGATTTCCTTCAATGCAGCTAAGAAAATCAACATTGAGGAACCAAATTGCCACACTTTCAAGAGAATCAAGACGACCATTGCGCCTGTAGGTGTCGATAACCAGTTAATTGGCTCGATGCCAACGGTTCCTAGAAAAATATTCACCAAACCTTCTGGTTGAAACATTGATCGCCAAAGCACACCAACGGCCACGTTTCCTCCTAGAATCGAGGGAATATAATACGCCGTCCGATAGAAATTGATGGCTTTTAATTTGAAATTCAGGATAAACGCAACGAACAACGCAAACCCTAGTTGAAAAGGCACAGTAAACACTGTATAAATTAATGTCGCCCGCATCGAATCAAGAAACGTTTGATCCTTAAAGAGATTCACATAATTTTGAATGCCTAAAAATGCAGGTGTCTGTCCGACACGAGCCAAAGAATAATCGGTCAGTGAGTAATAAAATGAGGACAAGATCGGCCAAGCGGTCAACAGTAAAAAGCCAATCAGCCAAGGGGTTACATAGATCAAGCCCACTTTTTCCTTTTTCATAAAATCCCTCCAATCTTTTTGACAACGATTCACGACACTTCATGGAAGCAAACAGAAGCCATTCACTCCCATAAAGCATGCGGATAGTTGCCTATTGCAATTTATAGTCTTTCGCAAGCTTTTCGGCTTGTTCTTTTGTTTTCGTGTAGACGTTGCGAGCAGCTGTTTCTAAATCCGTTCGTCCTAATTCGACAGCTTCCATTTCTGCAGTGTAAATAGTCGTTAAGGTACCATCTTCATAGAACGGTGTTTGGTTGATTTTTGCGACACTTTGGGCGTACTCAAAGCCTTCTTTCATCACACCTGATAATTTTCCATCTTCCATCAACGTTTCGATCGCTTTGCTTGAAGCAGGAATCCCTCTGGAAAGACCCAAAATTTTATTTGCTTCCTCGCCATTTAAAAATTCATTTAGAAATGTGCCTACTTCTTCTGGATGTTCAACATTTTTCCGAACGGCAAAAAGCAGTGAAGGTTTCGACATTAAATTCACCTCGGTGCCGCCTTCTGCGATTGGGTAGTCAACGACGACCATTTCATCCCCTACTTCTTTCAATGCTTCATAATTAGAAGACATACTGGCATTCCAATCGATGCCGCCCGCATATTGTCCTTCAATCCACTTTTTGTTGGTGGCTAAGGATACCGGTTCTGAGCCGACGTTTTCTAAATAATCTTGTCTTGAAACGAAGACCCCAGCATCTGCCATTTCCTTATACCAAGTCATCGCTTCTAAATAGTCTTGTTCTGTCCAGTTCATATTTCCTTGTTCATCAAACTCAGACGTTCCAGTCTTTTGTTGCAACCAAATGGTTACTGGAAAACGCCAAGTTGGGGATACGACACAAAAGGTCCCTTCTGGTAACTTCTTAGCGGCTTCCACATAATCGTCCCACGTCTTCAACGTAGTGACATCAATACCATGTCTTTCATATTCGGATTTGTTTAAATACATAACTAAAGTATTTTCCCCATAAGGAACGGCAACCTGCTTTCCATCAACTTGTCCGAATGCCAAAAAATCAGGATCATAGGTGGACAGATCCAAACTATCGATTGTATTAAGATCATAAAACCCGTCATTTTGTCCGAATTGCGGCACCCAATTGTAGAGTAAAGTCGTGATATCCGCCAAAGTATTGCCAGCATACCTCGTCGTGAAGGCTTGATCCAAATCGCCAAAGCCGTTCGGCTCTCCTTTTACTGCAATTTCAGGATGCTCCTTTTCAAAATGAGCGATCATCTCTTGGGTTGCCTGGTGGCGATCGTCATTTCCCCACCAACTAAAGCTGATTTCTACTCGATCACCACTCCCCGTTGTCTCAGTCTTTTTCCTCCCAGCATTGCATCCAGCCAACACCAACGATATCGAAAGCAAAGAACCTACCACTATCAATTGTTTTTTCCATTTTTTCATCACTCTTCCTCCTGATTCTTTTTTAGTAAGTTGGATAAACTAACTTATATTACAAAAAAATTTACCTCTGGTTGAAATCTTTTTTCTTAGTGATCTAAACGGTCTATTTCTTCTTTGAAACCTAGCACTAGATTCTCTTTCTACGCATAAATTTGACGTCCATGTGCATCTGGAATGCCGCTTTTACGATAAAAATACGTGTTGATTTGATCCCGCCAATCTCTAGCAGAACGAACTTGTTCTTGCAATCGTTCGGCGACGTTTTGATAACTTTCTTCATCAATTTGTCCCTGTAAGGAAGCCCACTCGGTAACATATTCTTCTACTTTTTCATAGCCTTCGAAATGCGTGTCATAGATATGTTGAATGATCGTTTTGCCGCTTAGTAAGACATGGTCGTATGGCAGATGGTGGAAAAATAAGACAAGTTCATCTGGGCAAGTTTCTACATTTTCGTATGTTTCACACCAAGCATCCGCATACTGCCTTACATAGCCGGTGCCCTTTCTATCCGCAAAGTGATACGTCCCCCATCTATCATATTCGTAGCCATCGACATCAGGACCATAGTGATGATTGGGACGAACCATAAAACCGATACCTAGCGGGGCAGTATAATTTTCATAGGTCTGATAGGACGTCGCTAGGATTGCAAGTAGTCGTTTTTTAGCAGAATCATCTAACTCAAAGGACAAATCGATCCATTCACAAAGGATAGCTTCCGTGCTTAATTCATTGTTCCAAATCAATCTGCCATAGCCAAAAAGGTTCGCTTGCGCTAGCTTGTGTCCGGTCCAATTATCATCCATGCCGACATTGACGACTGCTGCCACGCCAGAGTATTTAGGATTTGGACTTTGCTCTGGTAGAATCTTCTTTACTGTGGCGTGTTCAAGTGGATGCTTCGTATCAAAATCTAGCACATCTTTCCACATCGGTAGTAAGCAGCAAATGTGCTTTTGTTGTCCGGTATACTCTTGCGTCACTTGGAATTCCAACATTTGATTGGTGTGTTTTAACGCGCCAAAAAGCGGCGTCACGGGTTCCCGTACTTGAAAATCAATCGGTCCATTTTTAATCTGTAAAATAACATTTTCCTCAAACGTACCGTCTAATTTCATGAAGTGGTCGTAGGCAGCTTTGGCACGATCAATTGAGCGATCTCGCCAATCCTGTAAACAATCATAAACAAAGCAGCGCCATATCAGTAGCCCTCCATAGGGTTGCAACGCCCGTGCCAGCATATTGGCACCATCATTATGATCACGCCCGTAAACAAACGGTCCCGGTTCCCCTTCAGAATCAGCTTTGACTACAAACCCACCAAAATCCGGCATCACCTGATAGATTGTATCTGCTGTTTTTTGCCAAAATGCAATAACTTCCTCAGCTAACGGATCGGCGGTCATTAGTCCTCCAACGGATAAAGGTGCCGCAAAGTTGATACTTAAAAACGTCCGAATCCCATAGGCAGCGAATGTATCTGCGATCTTTTTAATCTCGATCAAATACGGTTCCGTAATAAACCATTTGGCATCTCCTCGAACATTCACGTTATTGATAGAAACCGCATTCATTCCGATGGAAGCTAAGAAACGCGCATAGTCGCGTACCGTTTCATGGTCTTGCCGAAACTGATTTTTTGAAAAGAAAATCGATTCTCCAGCGTACCCACGTTCGATCGTCCCATCAAAATTATCCCAATGATTGACCATACGAATGGCTTGATTGGGAATCGACCTCAGATTTTCTGGCAACTCAGTGGTTCGAATCACATGCTTGTAAAGTTCAAAGAAGCCATATAACCAGCCTTTACTAGTGTTCGCATAAACGACTGTCTGATTGTGCTCATGACTGATCTCAAATCCTTCATCCTCAAGCAGCGCATCCGTTGCCTTTTTGAAATATAACTCTGCATTTGTCTCTTCCACACAGCGGCACATTGGAAATAATGACTGCATCTCTCGTTTGATCGTATCCGTCAATTGGTCCGACTGCTCGAAACTATATGTCGAAACTACATCAGTTGCTACACGCTTTTTTAGCCAACACTCGTCTTTCTTTCTCATTGCTTCATCCCCTCTTTTATCTAAAAAATCCCTTCCGGCAGTTTCCAAGCAACTTCACTTTCTATGTGAATCCCTCCTCAGAACTTTTTGATTATTTGATAGACGAATAGAAACCGAGGCTTGCTGACACTTTATTTTATAAATGAAATGTGTCAATACCTGTTATTTTAACTTCCCCATCTGAAACACAAAAAAAAGGATTAGACGACTGTCCAATCCTTTTGACATAGCGAAATAAGCATAAGGCATCCTGCATAAAATCCCAGAAAATCTGCTTTTCCTACTAGAAAAAGAACAGAATATTAGGTACAATAAACAGGTCGATACCTTAGGGTATTGACTATGGCAACTTGATTAGTCAGGCGAATTGACTTTTCAAGGCCTCGTATTGGAGCGCCAACTCTGATACGGGGTGCCTTTTTTTATTCGGTTTCTATTCCCCTCTATTGTATAGAAACCCGTTTTGGAAAGCAAGACCAAATCCGAGGGAAATGATTTAATAACAGAATTGATTTATGGTTTTTTGCAGAGAAAATTTATAGATGTTTTTTGTTTTATAGTAATTATGTGATAGTTATCAAAAATATTACTTTTTTCGTTATAATACATCTTGGTTTGAGTACATCTCTAATTTAATACATAAATATAAAGATTGTAATACAATCCGAAAATATTCACTTATAGGTGTATCTATTCAAATATTTTATATAAAAAACTCAAAGATATTTGATTCTAACAACTTTAAGTTTTTCTGTTATAGAAGCCAGATTGTCCAAAGCTCAATATTATACTCTCAAAAATTATTACGATCCTTTCTATTTTCTATACTGAGTAAAAATACTATTCTATCTGAACATTAAACATAACTGTTGTACAATACTTAATATGTAAATATCAGTTTTAACATACAAAAATATAGAAGTATGTTATAATTAGGGATTGAACATATTAGAAATTACAAATGAGGTTACTATATGAAATCACCTACAGTAATTGATCTCTTTGCTGGAGCTGGAGGACTTTCCTTAGGAGCAGAAAGAGCTGGATTCCATGTCATTGGAGCAGTGGAGTTAGATCCCAAAGCAATGGAGAGTCATAAAAAAAATTTTCCAACTACTCTCCATATTCAAGAAGACGTTCAACGCCTAACTGGGAAAAATATTCTAAGTCTTTTAAAAACTGATTCTATAGATGGTATAATTGGTGGCCCCCCTTGCCAAGGTTTTAGTAATATGGGAAAAGGAGAGGTTACAGATTCTAGAAATGATCTTTTCATTCGTTTTTTTAAACTAGTATCTGAATTACAGCCGTCTTTTTTTGTGGCAGAAAATGTTCCCGGTATTTTACAAAACAAATATAATATTATACGATCAAATGCCTTTGATTACGTCCGAGACTATGAATTACTACCTCCATTAAGAGTTGTAGCAACAGATTACGGAGCGCCTACTTCTCGCACCAGAGTTTTCTTCATAGGGTACAAAAAGAATTGTTTTTCAGAGCTAACACAAGAGGATTTTAATATAAATAAAGTATCTTCATCTGAATTAGTTGATATAGAAACTGCTTTTTCAGGTCTAACCTCTGATCTTGAAATTTTAAATTCTAATGATTCTCAAGTAAATATTGATACAGATATATATAATCAATACATCTACTATTTCTCTAGAATAATAAATAACATCCCTAAGAGAATGAGATCAGTAAATCATACAAATTATCTAGAAAATAAAATTGTAAGTGGATTTAATAAAACAATCCATACAGAATCAGTAAGAAAACGTTTTGAGTCTATTCCCCATGGAACTCAGGATAAGGTCTCAAAAGCAAAAAAACTTGATCCTAAGGGAATTGCACCAACTCTTAGGGCAGGCACAGGTTCAGATAAAGGTAGTTATCAAGCTGTGCGCCCTATCCACTATGAAAAAGGCAGAGTTATTACTCCCCGGGAGGCAGCGAGAATACAAGGTTTTCCAGACTGGTTTGAATTTGACTCAACTATTTGGCATAGCTTTCGTCAAATAGGCAACAGCGTATCACCACTAGTTGCTGAGGGAGTCTTACTCCCGATTTATCAAAAGCTGACTTCTCTAAAATAAGGATAGATTTTGTAAAAATTCAAATAATTATCAATTTTTTCTTCATCTTCAAAAATGAATGAAAATTCATTTTTCAAGATCTCTTTAGCATCTTTAACCGGTAACATTGAATTCATTGTTAAAATTTCTTTAGTACTTAGACTAGGGATCGAGATCTTGTTTGGTAAATTCCAGACAAGATTTTTTACTTCTTCTACAATCATATCATCATGTTTAAATTGAGGATAAAGAGAAGCTAAAATATTTTTTTCTTTATTGTGATCATCTAAAATTAAAATAGATAACGTTACCATTTGTTGTCCATCTGCATAAATCGATGATAGTATAGGTACAGGAAACAATTTTTGAATTGCACTTTCTTTTAAAGTTTGATTTGTTGCGTTCTTTAAAGCTGATAATAACAGAAGAGGATATTTTTTTGTTGCTAATTGATCATTTCTAACATCTGTCGGTAGATACTGTCCTATCCTAGTTTTTAGCTCCTCTAATCGCTCTCTCCATAATTCTTCACCTTTTCTATCTCCTTTTTCGCCAAGTGACGATGGATTAGCGTTTAACGTAATCCTTAAAATATCTCCCTCCTCTAATTGATTTATTAAAGAACAATAATCTGAAAACTGTTTTCCGATATCAGCTGGATTAGTAAAATCGAGCCAGAATATATAATTATTTTTATCATGCCCAAAAGAATCTATAAAATTTGTACTAGTCGTGGATTCTATCTCAATGCAATTGAATGGTTTATTAAATTCAGCACGTTTTTTTATTTCAGGATCGCATTCTAAAGAGATCATGTTACTAATTTCTAGAATATTATGCATAAGTTTAAAATCATCAAACTGGTAAGATCCAAAACCTACATAACAGTAATGAGAAAAATCTAAGTATGTTTGCAATTTAATCAATGAATTTAAAAACACCTGCCTATCTATAAACTTATTTGGTCTTAAATGATAAAAAGGCTGAGCCGACATAATTATTCACCTTCTCCAACTTGTTTCAATAGTTCATCAAATGCTTTTTCTCCAACTTCACTAGGAGTTATTTCACCTTCTTCACTTCCTTTATAAAAAAATTGTCTTAACAAGTCTATTTCTTTTTCTTCTTTTGAATAGCGGATTACCCTTACATTCTTCTCAACCAATGGTTTTGGTAATACTGGTTTATAAACTTGAGCACCCTTCCTGTTTCTAGAATTAATTCCATATTCCTCTTTTTTAGAAAAAACATCTAATATTGAGACTGGCTCTGCTTGGGAAGAGATTGTCCTCTCTTCTTTAATTCGATTTTTCCAACTATTTGTATACGATGTGAACGTTTTCAAAGCATCTCTCATTGTATTTTTAATATCAGCATACATTATAGAAGATAAATCTATACCTCTTTTGGTTGTAGTCATAGGTAATAACTCGGGTTCTGAGCTTTGAAACATTACTACTCCGCAAATTCCAATAAATTGATTGTGAAAATTCGGAACCCCTGCTTCTCCCCATCCAGTTAAATGAGTTTTATCATTATATAGAACAACCCTATCATTACATGTGACTGTCCATCCTGCTTGAGCTGTAGTCCGTTTATTTTCAGTAGTTTCATCATCCTCTGCTACTGTCTGTAAAGTTTTATAAAAGCCCATAATCAATTTCGCTGTAACCTTTCCATCAAAGTACTCTTTTTCATATACATACGGTTTTATACCATTATCTACATTACTAATTAATAATTGAATAGGAGAAGGTTTGATTTCATCTCCGTTTAGTATTATCGTAAACCCCTTTTGAATAATAAAACTGTAACTTTCTTGAATAGATCTTTTTAAGCTATCTAAAAAAGAATCTAAACTAGTCTGCCATTCTATTTTTATATTTTCATTTAATTTATCAACTTTTATTTCAGTCCCTTTTTTATATTTTCATTTAATTTATCAACTTTTATTTCAGTCCCTTGATCTAATCCTTCGTATTCTTCAATGATATTAATTGGAAAATCCCAATTAGTTTCCGAGTCTATCCAGTCTTCATCAATTAAAACAGAGTAAGCTGTGTCTCCATGTCTTGTTTTAATAATTGCATTGTCCCCAATTTTAAAAATAGCTCTTTTCATTCCTATTCCGTATACTCCCACAGTAGGTCGTTCTAGACTATTTTCAGGATCGCTTGCTAGTCTTCCCATTCTAAAAGCATATTGTTTAGCAATATCCAATGGAATTCCTCCGCAATTATCTCTAATAGTAAAAGATTCTGATGTAATATTAATATTAGCACGATAATTTGAGTAATACTCTTTATCATCCGGACTAGATGCATCCTTTTGACGAACAACTCCATCCAAGCAGTTATCCAATAAATCTAAAATAGCATCTCTCAGATCAATGTCTCTCGTTAACATATCGACAAAAAAACTTTTTGTTGGTGCTCCCGAAGCAACTAATGAACTTTTTTCCATAACCAATCTCCTCACTATATATTTTATACTTCATTTTCTCACAGATATTTATATTTTTGAATGTTTTTATTTAAATATTGTTAATAGTAAAGAGAAAAAATTGATTAGTCTTAGAATTCATTAGGCACTTATCTTCCCAAAATAAAAAAACACCCTCCAAAAGGAGAGTGTCTCGAATCTTCGATAAAAAGATTAACGTTTTGAAAACTGTGAAGCTTTACGAGCTTTCTTAAGACCTGGTTTTTTACGTTCAACCATACGTGCGTCACGAGTAAGTAAGCCAGCACGTTTAAGAGCTAAACGGAAATCAGGATCAACTTGTAACAATGCGCGTGCGATACCGTGACGGATTGCACCTGATTGTCCAGCGTATCCACCACCATTTACGTTTACAAAAACATCGTATGAACCTTTAGTTTCTGTAACGCCGAATGGTTGGTTGATTACTTCACGCAAGTCTGCGTGTGGGATGTATTCTTCAACATCTTTTTTGTTAACAGTAATTTTACCAGTACCTGGTACTAAACGTACGCGGGCTACTGCATTTTTACGACGGCCAGTGCCGATATATTGAGCTTGTGCCAATGAAATTCCCTCCTATTAGATTAAGTTTGTGATGTCCAATACTTCTGGTTGTTGTGCAGCATGTGGGTGTTCAGCGCCAGCATAAACATGAAGTTTCATTCCTTGTTTACGGCCTAAAGTGTTTTTAGGAAGCATGCCTTTTACAGAAGTTTCGATCAAACGACGAGAATTTTTAGCACGTAATTCTCCAGCAGAGACTGATTTCAATCCTCCTGGGAAGTTTGAGTGACGGTAATAAATTTTATCGCTTGCTTTGTTACCTGTTAATTTGATTTTTTCTGCATTAATGACGATTACGAAATCGCCTGTATCCACATGAGGTGTGAATGTTGGTTTATTTTTACCACGTAAGACAGATGCTACTACTGCTGAAAGACGACCCATAGGAACATCTGTTGCATCTACTACGTACCATTTACGTTCTACTTCGCCTGGTTTGGCCATATATGTTGTACGCACAATTTTTTCCTCCAATTCAATTTCACGAATGTTTGACATACACTTGAGTTTCCGGGGCTCTTGTGGGGCAAACAATACCATATAACATAATACCTTCTATAAAGCCTAATGTCAACGTAATTCCGCCTCTTTTTGAAAATTTTCTCCATTCGTTTTCTGCCATTTTCTCTGAAAAACGAAACTTGTTGTTGCAAGTTTCTAAAACTGAATACCATAATGAATATTATGTATAAACTTTCATTAGCAAAGTGAGCATCCACTTCTTTTCCTTAACCATCGATAATAGTATAAAAACCTGATAATCACCACTTTTATGTATAAATATTTAATTTTACCCTTGATTTATTATTTTTATTCTGATAAGATAGCTTCAATCACTTGAAAACATGCGGAAAAGGAGTTAATAAGTATGAAAGAAAAAGTAATATTGGCCTATTCTGGAGGATTAGATACCTCCGTTTCAATTAAATGGTTAACGGACCAAGGATATGATGTGGTGGCTTGCTGCCTAGATATCGGTGAAGGTCGCGATACCCAATCCATTAAAGACAAAGCTTTGGCAGTTGGCGCGATTGAATCTTATGCCATCGATGCCCGCGAAGAATTCGCCCAAGATTTTGCTTTGATCGCTTTACAAGGCAATACTTTTTATGAAAATTCTTATCCTCTTGTTTCCGCTTTGTCTCGTCCATTGATCGCCAAGAAATTGGTGGAGTTGGCATTAGCGACTGGCGCAACGACCGTCGCCCACGGCTGTACTGGTAAAGGCAACGACCAAGTTCGGTTTGAAGTGGCGATCGCTGCTTTAGCGCCTCACTTGAAAGTCATCGCACCGGTTCGGGAATGGAAATGGTCCCGAGAAGAAGAGATTGCCTATGCGGCTGAAAAAGGAGTGCCGATTCCCGCTGATTTGGACAATCCGTATTCCATCGACCAAAACTTATGGGGACGTGCCTGTGAGTGCGGCGTCTTAGAAGATCCTTGGGCAACGCCGCCAAAAGGGGCCTACGCCATCACACAAGAATTAGAAGATACTCCTGATGTACCAACGATCGTTGAGATCACCTTTGATCAAGGGGTACCGACCGCCATTGATGGTGAAACGATGAATCTAGCAGAATTGATCATGAAATTGAACCGAATGGCTGGCGAGCATGGCGTTGGTCGGATCGACCATATCGAAAATCGTTTGGTGGGGATCAAATCACGGGAAGTTTATGAATGTCCGGGAGCGATCGCTTTGATGACGGCTCATAAAGAATTGGAAGATTTGGTCTTTGTACGGGAATTGGCGCATTTCAAACCAATCATCGAGCAGCAATTAGCCCAAGTCATCTATGATGGTCTTTGGTTCAATCCATTGACGGAAGCCTTGATTACCTTCCTGAAAAGCACGCAAGTCTACGTCAACGGGATCGTGCGTTTGAAATTGTTCAAAGGCAACGTCATCTGTGAAGGACGGAAATCTGAAAACAGCTTGTACGATGAAAACTTAGCAACGTATACTTCTGCAGATACCTTTGATCAGCATGCGGCCATCGGCTTCATCAAATTATGGGGACTGCCAAGCAAAGTGCACGCTGAGATCCAAGCACAACAGCAACTAACAGAAACATTGATTTAAGTATGCACGGCTGAAGCTGCCGCTTCAGCCGTAATCTTTTTTTGAGGTGAGAATATGGCAAAATTATGGGGCGGACGTTTCGATGGGAAAAATGAAGCATGGATCGATGCTTTTGGGGCTTCCATCACGTTTGATCAAAAGTTAGCAAAGCAAGACATTCTTGGCAGTTTGGCACATGTCAAAATGCTGGTCCATACGGGCATCATCAGTCAAACCGATGGCGAAGCGATCATTGACGGCTTGACCACGATTCAGCAGCAATTAGCCGCTGGCGAATTGACCTTCACGATTGAAAATGAGGACATCCATTTAAACATCGAGACATTCTTGCATGAATTGATTGGACCAGTGGCAGGCAAATTGCATACTGCCCGTAGTCGTAATGACCAAGTGGCGACCGATATGCATTTGTATTTGAAAGAAGTCGTGCAAGAGGTGATCACTTTGATCGCTGAATTGCGAGAAGCGCTGGTTTTACAAGCCGAAGCCAACATCTACACCATCATGCCCGGTTATACCCATCTGCAGCATGCACAGCCGATTTCTTTTGCCCATCACCTCTTAGCCTATTACAGTATGCTGACGCGTGACCAAGAGCGTTTCAGTGAGAGTTTGAGCCGCATCGATATGATGCCTTTAGGCAGTGCCGCTTTGGCAGGAACTACCTTCCCTATCGATCGCGCCTTCACCGCTCAAGAGTTAGGGTTTAGCAATATTTACAGCAACAGCCTAGATGCGGTCAGTGATCGTGATTTTATCTTGGAATTTTTAAGCAACGCCTCTTTATTGATGATGCATCTGTCTCGTTTTTGTGAAGAGCTGATTCTTTGGTGCAGCCACGAGTACCAATTCGTGGAACTGACCGATACCTTCTCCACCGGCAGCTCCATTATGCCTCAAAAGAAAAACCCTGACATGGCGGAGCTGATCCGTGGAAAAACAGGACGTGTCTATGGGAATCTCTTTGGCCTTTTGACGGTCATGAAGGGCTTGCCGCTGGCGTACAACAAAGATTTCCAAGAAGACAAAGAAGGCATGTTTGACAGTGCCGAAACCATCACGAAAAGCTTGCAGATCATGACGGGCATGATCGCAACGATGAAGGTCAATCAAGCACGGATGCAAGAATCCACTGAAAAGGATTTTTCCAACGCAACAGAATTAGCGGATTACTTAGCTGGCAAAGGCGTGCCTTTCAGACAAGCACATGAGATTGTCGGCAAACTCGTCAGCGAGTGCTTGACCAAAGGCATCTATCTGCAAGATGTTTCCTTGGAAGACTACCAAGCGATCCATCCTGCCATCGACAGCGATATTTTTGAAAAACTTGACTCCTACACCGCCGTCAAAAATCGTCATTCTTATGGCGGCACCGGTTTTGATCAAGTGGCACAGCAAATTGAAGCCGCCAAAGCATTATTGGTAGGCAAGTAAAAAAACCAGCGAAGAAAATTCTTCGCTGGTTTTTTTGTGGATTAATGACGTACGCGAGATTTCGCTGGATCGATCAATGGCGCTTCGCCTAAGTGCGCTTGGATCATCCAAATACGTTTTTCGATGGCTGTTTTGAAGCCGATGAAGATATCTTGGGTTGGATCGTCGCCTTCTTCACCAGATACTTCGATCCCTTTTTGGTATAAGTCCGCTAAGTAACGGTAACCTTCCACCAATGTAGCTAAGCGTTCTGGAATCGTGCGGTCCCAGTTACCCACTTCATCAGGGATTTGAGTGTGTTCTGCCATTTCACGCAAAGTTGAATATGGTGAACCGTCTAATGTAATCAAGCGTTCAGAAACTTCATCCAATTGCTCATTTAAATCATCCATGAATTCGTCCATCATTGGATGCAATGTCAAAAAGCCAGGTCCACGCATGTACCAGTGTGTTTGGTGAACGACCATAGCCATTTGGCTTAAATCAGCAACAAGTTGGTTTAATACTTCTTTTGTTTGTTCAAATTTCATAACGATTCCTCCTCTAAATTATCTATTTTAAGGATAATACGAAACAATTAAAAAGTACAACAAAATCATCTATTTGAGAAAATTTCTCACTCTCTTACGTATTTCTTTATGAGGGGGTACGAAAAATGACGATTTTCGTGTTTTTTTTAGGCGCTTTACTCGGCTTCTTTTGGCTTTTGCTCTTACAAACCCTGTTTTGGAATCTACCAAAAAGTGATTCTCGTTCTCACTACCAGAAAGTGAACAAAGTTTCGGATAACCATTGGTTTCTTCTCCTTCCTACAAGATGGCTTTCACCTCCGTTTTATTGGGTTTTCGCCTGCTTGTGCTATGGCGGACTTTGCGGGTTTGCCTTTCATGATTCCGAAAGCTTCCTGACCTTTGTCTGGCTGACCAGTGCCTTTTTACTCAGCTTGACCGACTTGATAGACTATAGCGTCTACCCGCAACTGCTGTACCCCGCCCACCTGCTTCTCGCGCTGGCACAGCTTAGAAGCGGCGCTTCTTTTCAATGGCTGTCTTTAGGCTTACTGGTTCCACTGGTCTTTTTTGTCTGGCAGGAAAAAATGGGCGGCGGCGATCTCTTAGTGCTGGCAGGCTGGGGCACTTGGCTAGCGCCAAAGACACTTTTGGCCCTCTTACTAGTAGCCAGCAGTCTTGGTCTCCTCGCTTTTTTTAGCTATCAAGGCATCTGGAAGAAACGATTGGCACAGTTGCCCTTCGTCCCCTTCTTGAGTCTGGGTTTGCTGATTGTTCGCTTTCTAGCGTTTCATACTTTTGACGGTTTTTTTCTTTGAAGTGAAAAAAAACAGGACAGGAAAAAGCGGGACAAGTTGGCCTCATCCCGCTTTCTCTTTCTGCTCTGTTGCTTCCCCTGCCTATGATAACGGCGTCCGTTTTTTGCGATCAAGGTAGATGCCTACTGCGATCACTACTAACAACAGTCCAAGGACGACCCAACCAGCGGTCGTAGTGTCATTGGTTTTCGGTAAGTTGTCAGTTCCCGGCTTCGGTGTTTTGCCTTCTTTGACATGGTTGTTGAATACAATCTCTGCCGTTTGCTCCGCTTCAGCTACTAATTTTCCTGCTTGTTCTTTGACGGTGACCGTTACTTGATAGGTGGTTTCATCATAGATGATCGTGGCGTCGTTGCCAGCTTTTTCACGAATCGTGTAACGATGTTCCCCAGCATCGTCATACGTCAATGCATCAAAGGTAATCGTTCCATTTGCGTCATTGCGTTGGGTTTGCAGAACCTTTCCAGCTTCATCCACTAATTCAAATGCGAATTCGTTGGCTTGCAAGTCTCTACCCGTCAAGACTTTCTCGGCACTTAGTACGACACTGCCTGCTTGTGGTTGGTAGCTGTTTTCAAAGACTTGATCGCCTTCGTATTCGGCAACTGCCGTGAGCTGTCCAGCTTCATCCGTTACAGTGACAACTACCGCCAGTTCTTTCCTATCGTACGTAATCGTGCCATCGATTCCTGCTTTCTCACGGATGGTATAGTGGTACTCACCTGTTTCCTCGTAAGGGAGCGCGTCAAAGTAGATCTTGCCAGTGGCGTCATTGGCTTTTGTTTGAAGTACGTTGCCTTCTTCATTGACTAGTTCAAAATCGAATTCATTTGCTTGTAGCGTACGACCAGTTAAGACTTTCTCGGCACTTAGTAAGACACTGCCTGCTTGTGGTTGATAGCTGTTTTCAAAGACTTGATCGCCTTCGTATTCGGCAACTGCCGTGAGCTGTCCGTCTTCATCCGTCACAGTAACGACTACCGCTAGTTCTCTCGTATCGTAAGTGATGGTGCCATCGATTCCTGCTTGCTCACGGATGGTATAGCGGTATTCGCCTGCTTCATCATATGTGAGAGCATCGAAACTGATTTGTCCAGTTGCGTCATTGGCTTTTGTTTGAAGAACAGTTCCGTCTTCATTGACTAGTTCAAAATCGAATTCATTTGCTTGTAGTGTACGACCAGTTAAGACTTTCTCGGCACTTAGTACGACACTGCCTGCTTGTGGTTGATAGCTGTTTTCAAAGACTTGATTGCCTTCGTACTCTGCCACTGCGGTCAACTGTCCATCTTCATCCGTCACAGTGACAACTACTGCAAGTTCTTTTGCATCATACGTGATCGTACTATTGTTGCCAGCTTGTTCACGGATGGTGTAATGATACTCACCTGCTTTGTCATATGCAAGAGCATCAAAGTAGATCTTACCAGTGCCGTCGTTGGCTTTTGTTTGAAGAACGTTCCCTTCTTCATCCACTAGTTCAAAGTCGAATTCATCTGCTTGTAAGGTACGACCTATCAAGACTTTCTCGGCACTTAGTACGACACTGCCTGCTTGTGGCGTATAGTCGTTTTCAAAGACTTGATTGCCCTCATACGTTGCTGTTGCCACCAGTTGACCGTCTTCATCGGTGACTTTCACAACAACGCCAATTTCTTTCGTATCATAGGTAACGGTACTATCTGCACCAGCTTTTTCCCGAATCGTATAGCGGTATTCGCCGATTTCGTCATATGTCAATTCATCGAAATAGATTTGACCAATTGCGTCATTGCTTTTCGTCTGTACTACATCGCCTGCTTCATCGACTAGTTCAAAGGCAAACTCGTTGGCTTCTAACGAGCGACCCGTCAACACTTTCTCTACATTCAAGACCACACCGCCAGCTTTTGGCGTATAGTCATTTTCAAAGACTTGATTGCCTTCGTATTCGGCAACTGCCGTGAGCTGTCCGTCTTCATCGGTGACGGTCACAACTACCGCAAGTTCTTTTGCATCGTAAGTGATGGTGCCGTCAGTTCCTGCTTTCTCACGAATGGTGTAGTGATACTCACCTGTTTCCTCGTAAGGGAGCGCGTCAAAGTAGATCTTGCCAGTGGCATCATTGGCTTTTGTCTGAAGTACGTTGCCTGCTTCATCGACTAGTTCAAAATCGAATTCATTTGCTTGTAAGGTACGACCAGTTAAGACTTTCTCGGCACTTAGTACGACACTGCCAGCTTGTGGTTGATAGCTGTTTTCGAAGACTTGATTGCCTTCATATTCCGCTACTGCGGTCAACTGTCCGTCTTCATCGGTGACGGTCACAACTACCGCAAGTTCTTTTGCATCGTAAGTGATGGTACCGTCAGTTCCTGCTTTCTCACGGATGGTGTAGCGGTATTCACCTGCTTTATCGTAAGGAAGAGCGTCAAAGTAAATCTTGCCCGTGGCATCATTGGCTTTTGTCTGAAGCACAGTTCCTGCTTCATCAACTAGTTCAAAGTCAAATTCTTCTGCCTGCAAGCTTCGACCCGTCAAAATTTTCTCAGCATTCAAAACGACACTGCCAGCTTTTGGTGTATAGTCATTTTCAAAGACTTGATTACCTTCATAGACTGCTGTCGCAATCAACTGATTGTCTTCTTCTGTCACCGTCACAGTTACCTTTAGTTCTTTGTCAGTATAGGTGATGGTTGGATCATCGCCGGCTTTTTCCCGAATCGTGTAATGGTAATCGCCAGGCTCATTGTAAGTGATGTCGTCAAAGGTGACTTGTCCGTTACCGTCATTGGTTTGGGTTAGAATCACAGAGCCAGCTTCATCCACCAGGTAGAAAGTAAATTCGCCGTCTTTCAGCTCGCGTCCATGAAGCAGCTTCTGGACATTCAAAGCATGGGTCGTTTCTTTGATTTCTCGCTTGTTGGCTAGCTCAAAGACATAATTGACTTCTTTATCAGAGATAGTGAAGGTGTACTGAGTCGCATCTCGTTCGTATCCTTCTGGTGCGGTGATTTCTTGGATCATATAATCGCCGTAACGCAGATTGTCGATCCGATCAATGGCGTTGCCGTTTTCCATGATCTGATTGTTTTTGACCACCAGATTCGACAAGATGACTTCATAGGTATTTTGCGCATTTTTGCGGCTTAATTGGAAAATCGCTTCTTCATCGATCCCTCGTTCTTTGGTGCCATCGGCATCGTATTTCACGATCGTCAAGGAGCCGTTCGTACCAGAAGAGGTTCCGCTGCCGTCTGTCGATTTGATGGTGATTTCTTTGGTCACTGTGTGAATCTCGATCTCACTACCCGTTAAATTGACACTATTGGCCACCCGTTCATTGTTCAAAATCCCAGGATCAAGCTGTGTTTGATAAACGATAAAGTACGGTTTATCAATCATTTCTTCAAAAGCGATCACTAACGATTGCGTCCCTGCTACCACATCCGAGGTGATTTTCGGATTGTCCTCGTTGGTGAAGGTGACTTTTTCTCCTTTTTCCCACGTGCCATTGTTTAAGACCGCTTCATACACATCTACGATCACGGCATCGTTGGCATCGCGTAAAAAGGTGTGCTGATTGTAGTTGATGGTATCGGTGACTACCGCATTGTGGATTTTGCGACTGTCAGCGTTGATCATGATTTCCCAATCGATCAACCGATTGTTGTCGGCATTCTGGCTGCCGTTTTTCATCAACCAGTCCGTTTTCGCGGACTTGTCAACTTGACCATTGGCGGTCAACGTTGTGTCATTGTCTATCAATGTGATGGTATTTTTGTAGGTAAATACCTCTTCAGCTGCTTCGGTTGCCAAGAAGACCGCCAGTGTTTCAGATGTTTCTTTCAGCAAGGTGATCGTAACTTTCTTCGTATCAGGATCATAGGTGTAGATGTAATCCTCGTTCTCCACCAATTGTTCTTTCAGTGCTCTGACTTGCGTCGTAGACCCAGTTACTGTGACCGTGTAAAGCGCCAAGTCTTTCAAGGTTTGGCCTTCTTGCAGCTGGTCAGTGATGACTGCATCTTTATTGATTTTTTCTTTGTACGTATTGAATAGCCCCATCCAATAGACTTGATCGCTAGAAGCGGTCTGCTCATCAAAAATGGTTCCTAGGTCTCGATTAAATACGGTTTTAATCGCTGTGGCGACATCTTCGCCTTCGCCAATAAATAGTCCGTATTTCAAAGCATTTTTTAACCAACTGGTGTCCATCCATGTATTGGTTTCAGAAGCTTCCGTGAACATATTGCCGGCTTCGTCTTTATAATGGACAAACGCTGCATTACTAAAACGTCCGGTAGAGCTGCCCGGTAACGTACCCTGTTGCACGATATCAAAGCTGGTTTTGAAGTTGACAGTGATCGTTGCCGAAGTCGTTTGGTACGCCCCTTGCAGCTTAATGCGAAAACCTGTCTCAAGTTCCTTCGTTGTGCCGTCCGTCAGTGTTTTCGTTTCTTTGATCAGCTCCAGCGTATAGTCGGTATCAAGGACCAAAGGCTCGGTCACGCCGCTCGCCGTCACTACCAGCGTATCCGCCAATAAGGCCAGTGCGCTGCTGTTTGCCCCAGAGATCAATTGATAGCGGTCTTCGATGATCAGGTCGCTAACTGTTTGCTGATTCGTATTGGCATCAATCTTCCATGCGACAGTCTTCGTCTCATAATCTTTGGTGCCAGCTGTTTTCACGACACCGATCGTTTTGGTTGGCGTCACGATCCCACTGCCCGTCAACGAGGTATTTTGATTGTCGCGGATCGTTGCGTAGTTGTAAATACGGGTATCGGCTAAAACCGATTCATACAGCTGGGTATCGTATTGAATCTTGTAGTAACCAGCTTTGGCAAACGTGATACCAAAGCGTACGATTTCCCCCTCTTTGTCCAGCTGGTACGTCCCATCAAAGGACCAATCTTCTGCTGGAATCGAGTTACCATCTTTGTCTGTGATCACCAAAGTCTCTGGCACAAAAAAGTGCAGGGCTTTTTCAGGATCCGTTCCTGAATAGGTCTGATCCAAAACTTTGGCTTGGTCTTTGTCCAATGTGACGGAAATTTCCCATGACGCACGTTTCGTTTCTTGATCATACCCTTTAAACCGTTTGTATTCTGATTGTTCATCATAGGTCACCGTTGCTTCTGCGCTTTTCTCGGTAAAATCACTGCCGTTGATTGTTGCCGTGTTTTTGAAAGAAGAAGCCGTTGGATCAGTGACCGCACTATTGATGACGATGCGGACCGGTTGATCGACGGTTTGATTGAAGGTAAACGTGTTGTTGACGCTGTTAAAGGTATATAAGCCATCGGTACGAACCCACTCTTCGGTAGCTTCATCGTACAAGTAGCCCGTCGAGGTACTATAAGATAAGCCTTGAGGCATCTTATCGGTGATCACCACATCGTGCAATTCACGACTGGTTTGGTTAAAAATAATTTCCCAAACCACTGAACCGCTGGAAGTCACATTACCAGTCTTAATGATATCGACTTCATAAATCGGCAATGTAATGATGATCTCATGACCATCTTCATCGTAGATCCCAGTATGAATCGTCACTTCTTCAGTAACAGTACTCACACTTAATTCCGTGATTAGATCAATGGTCCCCGAACGATTGGATAATGTCTGTGCGGCCTCATTAAACGTGACAGTCAATGTACCATCATGATCCAAGGTAAAGGTTCCGATCGATTGTCCGCCAGAACGAGTCAATTCGCCGCTAACAGTATTATGAATGGCAAAATAGTCTGGCAATTGATACGTATAATAATCGCCTGCGCGAATTTCTTCCGTGTCTGCTAACGACCAGTCAAAATGGATTTTGATGTTGCCGTTATACATCGGTGGATTTTCGGCAGTGAAGGGTTGATCGTTTAAGTCAGTGATCCGAACATTATCAAATAGCTGCACGCCCCGTTCATTTAGGTTGGCACTAAGATTCCCCGCGGTAGCCGAAGCTTCCGTTTCCGTCTCAGCATCTGGTGCTCGCGGTTGAATACTGTTTTGATTCAATGTCGAAGATGCTTGGGTTTCTTGACTCTCGCTAGGGACGGTAGTTGGTGCTTCTGTAGATTGAGTAGTCGTAGGTTGTGTTTCCTCTGTCCCAGATGAGTCCGTCGGTGCTTTTTCCGAATCGATCGTTTCGCTCTCTGCTTCGCTACTTGCTAGCGTTTCTGTCGTCCGTTGCGTGCTATCGGTTGCGTTAAGTGCTTCCGCCAATATGATCGTTGGTTCACAAACAATTGAACCAAGCAACACCAGCAAACATATATAGATAGAAAATGGCTTTTTCATGATTATTCATTCCTTTTGTATAAAATTTTTTTATTCAATTGATTTCGGAAGTGCTCCACGAATAAAATTGTTCAACAGTGAGCAAGATATCCCAACAAACAACTGCTTTTTTCCCCCTCCCCATGATTCTACGATTTAGGTCTCTGCTACTTGCATCAAACGTGTTACTACTATCCCACACTTCTATTTTCCCAAATTATCACGTGGTGATGTATTCAAAAAAAATTCAACAGGTAATTTTTTTGAATACATGTAAAAACGTGATACTATTTAGTCAAAAGGAGGCTTGGAGGAAAATATGTTACGGAAATTGTTATCATCCACTTCACAAAAGAAACTACAGCTGATTGAGTATTTATTGGACGATCAAGGGACCAGTCTTCACGATTTAGCACTGAAATTTTCTATCTCCATGTCCTCAGCAAAAACCTATATCGCAGAAATTGACAATGAATTTTCGTTTCTGGACTTACAATTTGATGATTTTTCAGCGGTTCGCTTGCACTTACATCCCTTTGCTACTCGTTTGGATATTTACAGCCACTTTTTGAACCGTTCTTCTGCGTTTCAATTACTGGAAATATTGTTTTCTTCCAGTTTTACCAGTTATGATATGCTGGCGCTGGAATTAAATTTAAGCAAATCATCGATTATTCGTTTAATTAAGAGGATCAACTTGATTCTGGCTCCTTTTGATTTCTTTATCGCAACCAAACCTATCCAGTTAAAAGGCAATGAAAAGAATATTCGCCAATTTTTTCTGATTTTCTTCTTGGAGAAATACCAATATGAATTTATCGACGCCAACATCAATCAAGAACAGGAATTTTTGAAAATCGCCCATATTATGGCAGCAGCGACGCCCTTAAATCTCTATTTTTCCGATATCAAAAAGATCGCTTTTGTCATCTATATCAATACGAAGCGTGACCGTTTTGCTGCCTCTGAAACCAATGCGGATCATATCGAGTATTTTTTAGAAAAAATCGACTTGAGTGAATTTACTGGCTACACCCGTGCCTATGTAGAAAAAATGGTTGGCTATGTCACGACGCACATTGGGCAAGACCCCGCTGTCTTTCGCAAAACCAAACAAGAATTTTATCATTTGACGAAACAATTGTTTCGAAAATACAACTACCGTGAAAGCAATTTTGAAGAAAAGCTGGATGCCGTCGTCTTTTCCTATTTTCTTGGGATCAATCTGCAGATTCCTTACTGCATTTTGGATGATCGCTTCGCCCGCTTTGTTGCTAATTGTGATTTTGTTCAGCAAGCAGTCAACCAAGACATCGTTCAGCTTTTGACCCATTCGAGTTTACCGATCATTCGACCAAGTACGATCAATTACCTGATTTATATTTTTCATACTTCTTTTCCCAATTTTGCCAAAGAAATCATCGAGGCCAATGCTGACTTTCACTTAGCCTTGTTCTATGATACGAATAGTTACCATACGGAATTTATCCAGACGAAAATCCAACAGTTTATTCCTTATCAGCTAACAATCACGATTTTAAATCCTCTGGACTCGTTTTCTCTGACCAAACTGGACGAGACTTATGATTTGATCATCGGCAATTTGACCCCCTCGTGCAGAAAAAATGTGTTTCATTATGCAGACATCAACCTGACTTCAAATGACTTGGCTTTTATTGCGCAGCAGATTCAGGAAAAAGGGATCGCCAATTTACAAAAACGGCAGGAAGACCGATGAAAAACAAAAAAGCCCCTCAAAAGGAGCTATTGAAGTGCTATCCCTTCAGAAGTTAGAGCAACTTCTGAGGATATAAGCTTCGTTTCACTTTTGGCGGGGCTTTTTAGTATGCCAAGAGCGTTCAACATTTGATCCTATATAACTACAAAAAAAGCTTGCCATTCCGAAGAATGACAAGCTTTTCCGTCACACTGAGTCAATCAGGTGCTGGGCATTGATTAGTTTTGGCTGTTCAATGCGTCTTCAGCAGCCATTTGTGCTTCGATGTCTGAGATGCTGTAGACATTTTCGCTGGCAACTGTTACTTCTTTTGGTTCCATTTCACGGTAACGAGGCATACCAGTACCAGCTGGGATGATCTTACCGATGATTACATTTTCTTTCAATCCAAGAAGAGGATCTTTCTTGCCGCGGATCGCTGCATCGGTCAACACACGAGTGGTTTCTTGGAAGGACGCAGCAGACAAGAAGCTGTTGGTTTCCAAGGATGCTTTCGTGATCCCTAATAGGACTGGACGGCTAGTTGCAGGAACGCCGCCGGCTACCAATGTGTCGTAGTTGCGGTCTTTAAAGTCGGCGATATCCAACAATGTTCCTGGCAAGATGCCTGAATCACCTGGATCCATGACGCGGACTTTACGCAGCATTTGACGAACCATTACTTCGATATGTTTGTCGCCGATTTCTACCCCTTGCATACGGTAAACGCGTTGAACTTCTCGTAATAGGTAGTTTTCAACAGACAAGACATCGCGAACTTGTAACAGTTGTTTTGGATCGATCGATCCTTCCGTCAATGGCGCACCACGATGGATAAAGTCGCCTTCTGCTACTTTCATCCGGGCAGTATAAGGAACGGTATACGTACGCGTATCGGTTTCCCCTTTGATGGTCACTTCTTTGGTCCGAGTTGAAGGGTCTTCTGAGATATCGATGACTTCTCCGGTAACTTCGGTAATGACCGCTTGTCCTTTCGGATTACGGGCTTCAAAGATTTCTTGGACACGAGGGAGACCTTGCGTGATATCGTCTCCGGCAACCCCGCCGGTATGGAAGGTACGCATGGTCAACTGAGTACCAGGTTCACCGATTGATTGGGCAGCGATGGTACCGACTGCTTCCCCAACTTCAACTTCAGAACCAGTGGCTAAGTTGCGGCCATAACAATGTTTACATACACCATGTTTGGTGTTACATGTGAAGACAGAGCGAATGGATACTGTTTCGATGCCAGCGTCCACGATGGCTTTAGCTAAATCTTCAGTGATCAATTCATTGACCCCTAGAAAGACTTCGCCAGTTTCAGGATGGATCACTGATTTACGTGTGTAACGTCCAATCAAACGTTCTTCTAAGGATTCGATGATTTCGTTTCCTTCGCGAATTGCTTGAATGTCTAAACCACGGTCAGTACCACAATCGTCTTCACGGATGATGACATCTTGGGCAACGTCAACTAGACGACGTGTCAAGTAACCGGAATCGGCTGTTTTCAAGGCGGTATCGGTCATCCCTTTACGGGCACCATGGGTCGAGATAAACATTTCCAAGACAGATAGACCTTCACGGAAGTTTGAGATGATCGGCAATTCCATGATTCGTCCGTTAGGCGCGGCCATCAATCCACGCATCCCAGCAAGCTGAGTAAAGTTGGAGATGTTACCACGGGCACCGGAATCAGACATCATGAAGATTGGGTTTTTCGCTTCCAATGATTCCATCAGTTTTAACTGAATTTCATCTTTGGCTGCATTCCAAACACCAATAACTCGTTCATAACGCTCGTCATCGGTAATCAAACCACGACGGAATTGTTTCGTGATCGTTTCTACTTGTTTGTGGGCATTGTCGATGATGTCATGTTTTTCGTGCAAGTTCATGATATCAGCGATACCAACGGTGATACCTGCCATTGTTGAATGGCTGTATCCTAAGTCTTTCATGCGGTCAAGCATGCGTGACGTTTCAGTGATGCGGAAACGTTTGAAGACTTCTGAAATGATGTTTCCTAAGTTTTTCTTCTTGAATGGGCCAACAAGCTCTTGTTCTTTGATGAAGGCAGGCACATCTGTACCAGCTTCAATAAAGTACTTGTCTGGTGTTTGAACCGTCAAGTTGTAGTCAGTCGGTTCGTTCAAGAATGGGAATTCTGGCGGCATGATCGAGTTGAAGATCACTTTACCTACCGTTGTTACCATCAAGCGTTGTTTTTGTTCAGACGTGAATGGTTTGTCCCCTAAAGTGTTTGGATTGATGGCGATCCGTGTGTGTAAATGCACGTAGCCATTGCGCCATGCCGTAACTGCTTCGTCCATGTCACGGAAGATCATGCCTTCCCCTTCACGGCCTTCTTCTTCCATCGTCAAGTAGTAGTTCCCTAGGACCATATCCTGAGATGGTGTTACAACTGGTTTTCCGTCTTTTGGATTCAAAATGTTTTGGGCTGCTAACATCAGCATACGTGCTTCTGCTTGCGCTTCTTCGTTCAATGGTACGTGAACGGCCATTTGGTCTCCATCGAAATCGGCATTGTAGGCTTCACAAACAAGTGGGTGCAAACGAATGGCACGGCCTTCAACTAAGACTGGTTCAAATGCTTGGATACCTAATCTGTGAAGCGTAGGTGCCCGGTTCAATAGCACTGGATGTTCTTTGATGACATCTTCTAAAACATCCCAAACTTCGTCTTCTTGACGTTCGATTTTGCGTTTGGCATTTTTGATGTTTGACGCGATTTCACGAGAAACAAGCTCCCGCATCACGAATGGTTTGAACAATTCGATCGCCATTTCTTTTGGCAGACCACATTGGTACATTTTCAGGAATGGACCAACGACGATAACTGAACGACCTGAGTAGTCGACCCGTTTTCCTAGCAAGTTTTGACGGAACCGACCTTGTTTCCCTTTCAACATGTGAGAAAGAGATTTCAATGGGCGGTTCCCTGGCCCTGCGACTGGACGGCCGCGACGACCGTTATCGATCAAGGCATCGACTGCTTCTTGCAGCATCCGTTTTTCATTTTGAACGATGATGTTTGGTGCATTCAAGTCTAACAAGCGTTTCAAACGGTTGTTACGGTTGATTACACGACGATACAAGTCGTTCAAGTCACTTGTGGCAAAACGTCCACCTTCTAATTGCACCATTGGGCGCAAATCAGGCGGGATAACTGGGATAACGTCCATGACCATCCAGCTTGGTTTGTTTCCTGAAGCACGGAATGCTTCTAAGATATCCAAACGGCGGATCGCACGGGTCCGTTTTTGACCAGTTGCGTTTTTCAATTCTTCTTTCAATTCAGCAACTTCGCCTTCAAGATCAACGCCATCTAATAATTGTTTGATGGCTTCGGCACCCATCGCTGCTGAAAATTCTTGACCGTATTGGTCACGTTTTTCACGGTATTCCCGTTCAGTCAATAGTTGTTTTTTCTCAAGGCTGGTGTTTCCTGGTTCAATCACTACGTAAGAAGCAAAGTAGATGATTTCTTCCAATGCACGTGGGCTCATGTCTAAGACAAGACCCATCCGTGAAGGAATGCCTTTGAAGTACCAAATGTGTGATACTGGTGCTGCTAGTTCAATGTGTCCCATGCGTTCACGACGCACTTTTGAACGTGTTACTTCCACGCCGCAACGGTCACAAACGATACCTTTATAGCGGATCCGTTTGTATTTGCCGCAAGCACATTCCCAGTCTTTGGTTGGACCGAAAATACGCTCGTCAAACAACCCTTCGCGTTCAGGTTTTAACGTACGGTAGTTAATGGTTTCTGGTTTTTTTACTTCACCATAAGACCAGCTTCTGATTTTTTCAGGAGAAGCCAAACCGATTTGCATACTTTCGAATTTATTTACATCGATCAAAAAAGGTTCCCTCCATTTCATTTCATGGACATATCCGATAGAACGGGGGCTATTTCCGCTAGTGGCGGAAATAGCGAGGGCCGTCTATTATTGCAAGCGATCTTCTGCTGTCTCGATTTGTTGGTTCAACGCGTCGGCGGCATTTTTAGCTTCTGTTTGTGCTTTTTGTTCTAATTCGCGGGCTGTTTGTTGCTCCGCAAATTTTGTTAAGGCATCAACGGTGATCAAATCATCATCGTCATCATCCATATCACGTAGTTCGATCTCTGCATCATCGATATCTAGGACACGCATGTCTAGACCTAGTGATTGCAATTCTTTTACTAATACGCGGAATGATTCTGGTACACCTGGTTTTGGAATTGGTTCCCCTTTGACGATTGCTTCGTATGTTTTCACACGACCAACCACGTCATCTGATTTGTAGGTCAAGATTTCTTGCAAGGTGTAAGCAGCACCGTATGCTTCCAGTGCCCAAACTTCCATCTCTCCGAAACGTTGTCCACCAAATTGGGCTTTTCCTCCCAATGGTTGTTGAGTAACCAATGAGTAAGGTCCAATGGAACGGGCATGCAATTTATCATCGACCATGTGGGCCAATTTGATCATGTACATGACACCAACGGAGATGCGGCCATCAAATGGTTCGCCGGTACGTCCGTCGTAAAGCACTGTTTTGGCATCGCTGGCCATTCCTGCTTCAGCAACCGTTGCCCAAACATCTTCATCGCTGGCACCATCAAAGACTGGTGTTGCCACGTGAATGCCTAGTTGACGCGCAGCCATTCCTAAGTGTAACTCTAATACTTGTCCAATGTTCATCCGAGAAGGTACCCCTAATGGGTTCAGCATGATATCGACTGGTGTGCCATCTGGTAAGAAAGGCATGTCTTCTTCTGGCATAATGCGAGAAACGACCCCTTTGTTTCCGTGACGTCCGGCCATTTTATCCCCTTCATGGATTTTCCGTTTTTGAACGATATAAACGCGAACCAGCATGTTCACACCTGGTGACAATTCATCGCCAGCTTCGCGGGTAAAGATTTTGACATCGTGGACGATTCCGCCGCCGCCGTGAGGCACGCGTAGAGAAGTGTCACGCACTTCGCGGGCTTTTTCACCAAAGATTGCGTGCAATAAACGCTCTTCTGCTGAAAGTTCCGTTACCCCTTTTGGCGTGACTTTCCCAACAAGCAGATCGCCATCTTTGACTTCCGCACCAATGCGGATAATCCCCATTTCGTCTAGGTCTTTCAATGCGTCTTCCCCAACGTTCGGGATTTCGCGAGTGATTTCTTCAGGTCCTAATTTTGTGTCGCGGGCTTCTGATTCATATTCTTCAATATGGACAGAAGTGTAAACATCATCTTTCACCAAACGACGGCTCATGATGATGGCATCTTCATAGTTGTACCCTTCCCAAGTCATGAATGCGACTAAGACGTTTTGTCCTAGTGCCATTTCGCCTTGTTCCATAGATGGGCCATCTGCTAAGATGTCGCCTTTTTCCACTTTTTCACCAAGTGCTACTAATGGACGTTGGTTGTAGCTGGTTCCTGAGTTTGAACGACGGAATTTGGTAACAGAATAAACGTCCAATGCGCCATTGTCACGACGAACGCGCACTTCGGCTGCATCCACGTATTCTACGATCCCATCATGTTTACATAACAAAGCAGCTCCTGAGTCATGTGCTGATTTGTATTCCATACCAGTACCAACCCAAGGTGCTTTCGGATTGATCAATGGTACTGCTTGCCGCTGCATGTTGGCACCCATCAAGGCACGGTTGGAGTCATCGTTTTCCAAGAAAGGAATACATGCGGTTGCGACTGCGACTACTTGTTTTGGTGATACGTCCATGTAGTCGACTTTATCGATCGAAACTTCCAAGTTTTCAGAAGTAGCACGCGCCATAACAACGTCGTTTACGAAAGAGCCGTCTTCATTTAACAAGCTGTTTGCTTGGGCCACAACGTAGTGGTCTTCGGTATCGGCAGTCAAGTAATCGATCTTATCAGTAACACGGCCTGTTTCGCGGTCAACTCGACGGTATGGTGTTTCAATGAAGCCATACTTGTTGACTTTGGCATAAGAGGCCAAGCTGTTGATCAACCCGATGTTTGGTCCCTCAGGCGTTTCGATCGGACACATACGGCCATAGTGGGAATAGTGAACGTCTCGGACTTCATAGCCGGCACGGTCACGGGTCAAACCACCAGGTCCTAAGGCAGATAGACGACGTTTATGGGTCAACTCACCCAGTGGGTTTGTTTGGTCCATGAACTGTGACAACTGAGAAGAACCAAAGAATTCTTTGATACTTGCGACAACCGGACGAATATTGATCAATTGTTGCGGTGTCAAGGTTTCGGTGTCTTGGATCGACATCCGTTCACGCACGACACGTTCCATCCGAGCAAGCCCGATCCGGAATTGGTTTTGCAATAATTCACCAACAGAACGAATCCGACGGTTTCCTAAGTGGTCGATGTCATCGACATTGCCAATGCCTTCCATCAAGTTGAAGAAGTAGCTCATTGAAGCAATGATGTCTGCTGGACGAACCGTACGTGTAGCAGTATCTGGATAGCCATTACCGATCACGTTGACTTCTTGTTCTGGATCTTTTGGTGAAAAGACTTTGATGACTTGGACGGTCATTGGTTCGGTCACGACCCCATCTTCTGATGGATAGTACGTTACACTGTTTAGGCCATTATCGATAAATGCGCCTAGTGTTTCCATGACTTGGTGAGTCAAAACAGTGCCTTTTTCAACAATGATCTCGCCTGTTTCAGGGTCAACCAAGGTTTCTGCTAAGGTCAAGTTCAATAGACGTGTTTTCAAGTCTAATTTTTTGTTTACTTTGTAACGACCAACATTTGCTAAGTCGTAACGTTTTGGATCGAAGAAACGTGCGTTCAGCAAGCTACGTGAGCTGTCTGCTGTTTTTGGCTCGCCTGGGCGAAGACGTTCGTAAACATCTTTCAATCCTTCTTCGGTACGAGAATCGCTTGCGTTTTTATGCAAGTCTTTTTCGATCGTGTTGCGCAATGATTCACTGTCGCCGAAAATTTCAAAGATCGTATCATCAGAACCAAACCCTAGGGCACGGACTAAGACCGTCAAAGGAATTTTACGGGTACGGTCAATCCGTACGTAAGAGATATCTTTGGCATCAGTTTCCATTTCTAACCACGCACCGCGGTTAGGGATAACAGTTGAACCAAAGCCTTCTTTGCCGTTTTTATCGACTTTGCCATGGAAATATACACCTGGAGAGCGGACCAACTGAGAAACGATAACCCGTTCTGCCCCGTTGATGATAAAGGTTCCTTGTTCAGTCATTAATGGGAAATCACCAAAGAATACTTCTTGGGATTTGATTTCCCCAGTTTCACGGTTCGTCAAACGCAAAGTAACATGTAATGGTGCCGAATAGTTTGCATCATGGGCACGGGCTTCTTCTACTGTATACTTTGGTTCTTTCAATTCATAATCCACAAATTCTAGGGACAAGTTACCGTTGAATCCTTCGATTGGCAAAATATCTTCAAACATTTCTCTTAGGCCCTCATCTAGGAACCATTGGTAAGAGTCGGTTTGAATTTCAATCAAATTCGGTAATTCTAATACTTCACTGATCCGTGCGAAACTTCTACGTTCGCGATGCTTTCCGTATTTTACTACGTGTCCAGCCAAGCTCTTCACCTCTTCATAAAGTCTTTCAAAAAGGCTATCCGATTATTTACAAAACTGTAACAAATATTAAATATAGGTTACAGAAAGCATTTTTTGCGGCTTTTAGGCAAAAAAAAACCAAAAATAGAACGGATGCATTGGGCATTTTCTACTTTTGTTTCCTTATTCCTAAGCCGAAACGGACAATATTTCGTTTCTGCTTTTTTCGTTCAGATAGTTTTTGCAACTCCTTATTATACAGATGAAGTACTTTTCTGTCAAGCTTTCATTGGAAGTTACAATGCTTTTCTGACGCACCCATTTCCTAAGATTTTCTAAAGAAAAAAACAAGGCTGGTGAGGACTGTTTTTCGTAAGAAACTACTTTGCTTTTTGCCGATTTCTTGCTATGCTAACGAAAACGTTACACGTGAAACATTAGGAAGGATATCCTTATGACGACAAAAGAAAAAATACTGACCTTATTACAAAAAGAAGATACTGTACTGTCCGGAGAAAAACTAGCCCAAGCCTTGTCGATCTCTCGTACAGCAGTCTGGAAAGCCATTAAAGAACTTGAGAAAGAAGGCTATCATTTCGAACACTTGGCCAACGGCTATCGCTTTGTCTCCGCTGACCGCTACGATCAAGCAGCACTTGCAGCCGCCTTGCCGATGATCCCCACGATTCAAATCAAGGATGCTGTTGAGTCCACCATGAAAGAAGCCAAGATCGCCGCTTTGGACAGTGGACTGGCAACCCCCGCCCTTTTTTTGACCGAAACGCAAACAGGCGGTCATGGCCGCTTCGAACGACCGTTTTTCTCACCGAAAAAACAAGGGATCTACATGAGCTTGCTCTTAAAACCCAACCAAGCGTTTCAAGAATTGCCGCAATATACCGTTTTGGCGGCGGTGGCAGTCGCAGAAGCCATCGATGCCCTTCTAATGAAGGAAACGGCCATTAAGTGGGTCAACGATCTGTACTTAGATGGAAAAAAAATCTGCGGTATTTTATCTGAAGCAACCAGTGACTTTGAAACAGGCCGCATTACCTCGGTTGTAATCGGTATCGGCATCAGTTTTTCGATTCCGCAACAGCAGTTTCCAGCAGAGATTCGGGAAAAAGCGACCTCACTCTTTCCTGGTGAAGAGTATCCAACCTTTTCTCGAGCCGCGTTGATTCAAGAAATTTGGCGTCGGTTCTTCCAATTATTGGCGCAACTACCTGACATGGATTATATGCCCCGCTATCGGCAGAAATCCTTCGTTTTGGGCCGCACCGTTCAGTTTACACAACAAGGTGTGACCTATGAAGGGATCGCCAAAGACATTACTAACACCGGTGAATTGGTGGTGGAAACAGCAACGGAGCGCAAGGTGCTTTCTTCTGGAGAAATCAGTTTGGAACGGTATTGATGCTGCAAAAAGTCGCAAATCCGCTTGCTGATTCGCTGCTTTCGCAGGGAATCAGTTAAAGCAATCGCGAGCACACATGCTCCATAAACAGACCTGCTTATTCCGAAGGTTTATACAAAAGAGCAACCTAGGCAGCTCCCCTTTCTATCGGGTTTAGCCACTGTCACCAAAACTTTACTGTTGCAATCAGGATCGAAAAGAAAGCGAGCCTCATCTTTTCATACTAAGTAGGATGCTCGTTCTTTTATCATGTCTTTTCTACAGTTTTTATGCGCTCTTTCATTCCCCACATAAAAAGATCGACCTGCTCTTTCAAGAGCGGGTCGATCTTTTCTTTTATAGCAATTGCCACACCAGGCACAAAAGCAAGCCCAAGGCATAGCTGCTGTTGAATAAAATCATGTTTTTAATCGAATAGCCGAAGCTACGTGGGTGGGGCAGGCTGGTTTGATGTTCTTTCAAGTTTTGACGGATTTTCGGCAGTGTCAGAAACACGAGCAAAATTGGCCATTGAAAGAGACCAAACAAGAGGCCCAATAAAATAGCGGCATAAGACGCCAACATCATGCCTTGAAACAGACGGATACCTGCTTCGCGACCGATGTAGTACACCAGCGTATAGCGATGGTTTTCGATATCAGCTTCCAGATCCCGTAAATTATTGGCTAACATGATGTCAGCAATCGTGAAAATCAACGGCAAGGATGCCAACACGATGGCGCACACGGCCCAGAGGTTCCCCACTAAGCCAAAGGTTCCGTTCGCAAAATCCAGTGCCAGATAAAAAACTTTTTGATCAATGGTATTGATATAGATCGTGATGGCAAAAATCCCTAATCCCATCGTTACACCGCTGAACACCTCGCCTAAAGGCATCCGCGATAACGGAATGGGGCCAAAGGTATAAAAGACCCCGATAAAACAAACCACCAGCCCCATCACTAGCAGCAGCCAGCCGGTAACAAAGGTCAAGTAAAGACCGATCAGTAAGGTTCCTGCCAGCATCGCAAAAATCAGATTGCGAACAGTAGCTTCTGAGATGTTTTCGCGCCCGATCACATTGTGCTGGTATTTGTAGGTCTCTGATTTGGCTTTTTTGAAATCCATATAATTGTTGATGGACGTCGTCGTCAAATCAAACAGCAGCATCCCCAGAAAAAAAATTACAGTATTCAACGGATGAAATTCATGAAAATACACCAACGAGAACAACACACCCATAATGAAGGGGAAGACACTCGCCACCTTGGTGCGGATCTCCACCACTTCTAAAAACACTGAAAGAGACATCTTTCACTCCTCCTATTCTAAATCAGCACGATCACCCATCGTGTAGCCTGATTCCTCTGAAAGCTCAAAGGCATCTTTGATGCCGTCTGTTACGTACACTTTATCTTCTTTTGTGATAAAGATCGCATCGGTTCCCTTTTCGGTATGCTGTTCGATATAAGCCAAGCCTTCTTTGACTCCTTTATCAAACGCCACCGTAGTCAACCCGTCACCATCGATGGATTTGTCAGTGATCACAGTCACACTTGCTACATCGCTATCGTAAGGATAGCCAGTCTCAGAATCAAAAATATGGTGATACGTTTTGCCGTCTACTTCTAAGTAGCGTTCGTAGATCCCTGAAGTAACTACTGTTTTATTGGTTTCTTTGATACTGCCGATAATCGAGCCGCGAGATTTGTTTGGATCTTGGATTCCGACATTCCATGGCTCATCTGCACCGCGGTTGCTATGACCTAACACATAGACATTCCCGCCCAAATCGACGATCGCGGAAGTCACGCCATTGTCCTTCAGCACTTTGACGACTTCATCCGTGATGTAGCCTTTGGCGATCGCCCCAAGGTCAAGGATCATGTCCTTGTCTTTTAAATACACCGTGTGGTCTTCGTCGTTAAACTCGACTTGTTCATAATTGATATGTTTCAACGCTTCATCGATCTCAGATTGTTCTGGCTTGCGGGCATCATCAAAGCCGATTCGCCATAATTGGGTAATCGCACCGATGGCCATATTAAAGCCGCCTTCTGATTTCACACTATAATCATAGGCTTCTTTCAACAAATAATAGATATCATCTGAAACCTTCACTGGCTTGATGCCAGCTTGCGCATTGATTTCATCGATCTCTGACCCTGCTTGGTTGATGGTGATTTTATCGCCTAACTCTCTGATGCGGTCAAAGGCAGGCTTCATAGCGTCCTCTTTGCCTTCATCATAAATGCGAATCCGAGTATACGTACCTAATAAAAATTCTTCTTGAAAATATGGTTCTTCGCGCAGCGTCGTTGCTTCCTGATCACTGCCACAGGCTGCCAACATTGTGCCTAAAAAAACAAACATCAGAAAAAACGTTACTTTCTTTTTCATGATTTTCCTCTTTTCTATTGTCTTCAACCTTCATATAATAGCCTTTTTTTGGCAGAATGAAAAGGGGCATTCCGTGATTCCTCAACGTATTTTAGGAATCCTTAATCGAACCTTTTCTTCTTTGTAAAAAACAGTTCTTTTTTAAAAAACCTTCCCACCAGATTGCTTCCTTTTGCACGAACTTGCTTTTGTGACCTTGTTGCCCACGAAAAAAAGACAGCACTCAAAACGAATGCTGTCCTCTTCATGGAAAGAAGTTGTGATTATTCAGTAACGAAGTTATCCACTTCGATTGTTGTTTGGTCGCCTTTTTCAGCGGCATTCAACAATTGTTGTGCATAGATAACAAAGCTGTGGAAGCTGTGGGTTGCCCCTGAAACAACATCCATGTCTGCCACAGAGCCGTCTTCGGCATTGACTGCAGAAACAAAGGCTTCATTGAAGTTTGGAATGAACTCTTCTGGACTTGTACCAGATTTTGCTTCCATGTTTTCGTTGTATGATGCATCATCTTTTTTCGACTCGCCTGCTTCGTTTAGGTAGTCGTAGTTTGATTCAGAGATTTTGCCGTCAGCTACAGTCATTGAGAAGACTACGCGGTAACCGTTTGAGTAGTTCTTTTCTTCTAATGTATAGGTTCCGTCTTTCAAGTCTGCACCATTGTCGATTTCAATGGTTTCCGTGTTGCCTGCTTGCGCCGCTTGAATCAATTGTTGTGCATAGTTTTGGAAGGAATCAAAGGAATGAGTCGCGCCAGAAACTACTTCGATTGAAGAAGGGCTTTGTGCGGCAACTAACTCTTCATTGAATTTAGGAATAAATTCTTCTGGGCTGATGCCTGCTTTTTCTTTCATTGTTTCATTGTATTCAGTGTTTTCTGTTTTTGATTCGCCATCCGCATTGACGTTGTCATATTTTGATTCAACGATTTTGCCGTCTTTGACTGTGATCTCAAATGTGACACGGTAGTCGTTTTTGTAGTTCTTTTCTTCTAAACGATACGTACCATCTTGCATTGGCTCGCCTGCAACGACGGTTGCTTCTGAGCTTTCTGTAGTTGCAGAATCGCTTGCAGAAGTTTGTGATGTACTTTCACTAGTTGACGAAGAACCTGTATTGTTGTCGTCTGCTCCGCATCCCCCTAACAATAATGCTGCGAATGAAAATACCGCCATACCTACAATCAATTTCTTTGCTTTCATAATTATCCACCTTTTACTTGTTTATTTTCCCCACAAAAAAGTTTGTGATACATCTAACATTGTAAAGTAAATTTACGAGATGTCAACCGCTTCCTTTCCGCTTTTTCAATAAAAAATGACTTATTTTTTGATTTTCGCAAGTTTTCACGAATTTCAGGAAATATGCGTTTTTTTCATCAGAATCGTTAGACAAATGAACCATTTGTCTATATAATAGGAACGATTGTGTAATTATTATCATAGATTATTTTTATTAAGGAGAGATTTGCAATGGCAAAGAAAAACATTGTCGTTGTCGGTGCCGGTTATGCAGGCGTTTCTGCTACGAAGTACATGGCAAAGAAATTGAAAAAAGACAATGATGTTGAGATAACATTGATCGACCGTCACTCTTATCATACGATGATGACTGAACTGCATGAAGTCGCTGGAGGACGTGTAGAACCTACCGCAATTCAATATGACTTGCAGCGCTTGTTCTCACGCAAGAAAAATGTTCGTTTAGTAACCGATACAGTAACTGGGATCGATAAAGAAAATAAAACCGTCCAAACAAAATTAGGCAGCTATTCATTTGACTACTTGATCTTAGGGATGGGTGGCGAACCGAATGACTTCGGTACACCTGGTGTCAAAGAAAATGGCTTTACTCTATGGTCATTTGACGATGCTGTCCGCATTCGCGAACACATTGAAAAAACTGTCGCAAAAGCAGCGATCGAACCAGATGCAGCATTACGTAAAGCAATGTTGACGTTTGTCGTTTGTGGTTCTGGATTTACTGGGATCGAAATGATCGGTGAACTGATCGATTGGAAAGATCGTTTAGCTTCCGATTATAAATTGGACCCAAGTGAAATCAGCTTGAAAGTCGTTGAAGCAATGCCAACGATCTTAAACATGCTTGATCGTAACGATGCAGCCAAAGCAGAACGTTACTTGAAGAAAAACAATGTTGATCTTGTCTTGAATGCACCAATCGTTGAAGTGGCACCTGACCACATCAAACTAAAAGATGGTTCAACGATCCCAACCCACACATTGATCTGGACTGCGGGCGTCAAAGGAACTAGCGATGCTGCTGATTTCGGTTTAGAAACCGCTCGTGGTTTCCGTCTAGTTGCCAATGAGTACATGGAAGCAAAAGGCTACGAAGACAAAAACATCTATATTATCGGTGACTTGGTTTACTTCGAAGAATTCCCGAACACACCAACACCACAAATCGTGCAAGCAGCTGAACAAACTGGGCACACTGCAGCAACGAATATCGTTTCAGCCATCAAAGGCGGCGAAAAACATAAATTCAAAGGAAACTACCAAGGATTTATGGTTTCCATCGGTGCCAAATGGGGCGTGGCGAACTTATTCAATAAGATTCACCTGAGCGGTTTCTTAGCGATCATTATGAAACATATCGTTAACTTGAAATACTTCTTTGATATTCGTTCTGGTTACTACATGTTCCAATACTTGATGCATGAAATCTTCCACATCAAAGATGACCGGACAGTCGCTCGTGGTCATACGTCTCGTTACGGAAACGTCTTGTGGAGTGTTCCGCTTCGTATTTTCTATGGTCTTGTCTGGTTCGTTGAAGCCTTCAAGAAAATTTTGGGTACGAATGGGGAAGTCTTCAAACCTGGTACTTGGTTCGGTGAAGGTTCTTGGTTCCAAGGCAACAGCGTTTTCCCTTGGACTTGGGAATACCAAACAGTCGCTGATGCAGCAAGTGGTGCTAGTGAAGCAGCCGATGCAGCAAGTGCCGCTAGTGGTGCCGGTGAAGCAGCCGATGCAGCGACACAAGCCGCACACTTCGGTTTGAGCTATGCCTACGGTGAGCAACCAATGATCGTGATTGAAAAATCACCTGACTGGTTCACAAAAGTTATGCAATTTATCATGCCAAACAACGACGTTGCAATGTTCTTCCAAAAATTCATGGTCTTCTTTGAAATTGCTTTAGCTCTTGCATTGATGGCTGGTCTCTTCACTTGGTTAGTAAACGCAACGACTATCGTTTTAGTGTTGACTTTCTGTATGTCTGGTATGTTCTACTGGGTAAACATCTGGTTCATTCCAGTTGCATTTGCCTTGATGAACGGTTCAGGACGCGCAGTCGGTTTAGACCGTTGGGTAATCCCATGGTTGCAACGTACCCTTGGAAAATGGTGGTACGGTACCCCTCGCTCCTTATACGGCAATAAATAAGCCAGCAAAATAGAATACCTGTACGACTTCATGAGACTAAGACATTCTGATTTTCAATCAGTGTCTTGGTCTCTTTCCAAGTACAGAACTTTTTCTTGATCGTCCTTGCACAGAAATCGGTGGATTATTGAGGATTCAGCTAGTAGAATCTTGTCTTCTTATGCTAGAATGAGACACATCACATGAAAGAACAGGAGTCTTTTTTGATGAAATTAAAAGAATTTATCCGCGATGCCCATTTAAAACCATGGGATGGCGTCATCATACTTGTTTTGATCCTCAGCTCTTTTTTACCGATTTTTATTTTTGGCCAGACGCAAACAGCGGACAAAGAAGCCGTCTTGCGGGTCGATGGGACAGAAATCAAGCGTTTTGACTTAGTTGAAGGTCAAAAAACGTACACCTATCTTTATGAAGATGAAGATGGCGATACCAATTTACTGGAGATCGAAGGGGATCGGATCCGAATCAAGGAAGCCGATTGCGGCGACCAGATTTGTGTCCGCCGTGGCTGGGCCAGTAAAAATGGGGAAACCATCGTCTGTCTGCCTCATAAATTGGTGATCGAAATCCAAGCCGCAGATGGGAGTGAGACCGACGATTTAATCTATTGATCGTTTGCTTATGAGTCGATTACAACGAATAATTTTCATCTCACTGCTGGTCGCCCAAGGGGTCGTGATTGGTTTAGTTGAAAATATGATCCCTTATCCATTTGCCTTTGCGCCTGGTGCGAAACTAGGTTTGGCAAATTTAATTACCATTATTGCTTTGTTCACCATGCCAAAAAAAGACAGCTTTCTCTTAATTTGGCTAAGACTGATCTTAACGACGTTACTAGGAGGAACGGTTTCGACCTTCTTATATAGTATGAGCGGTTCCTTACTGAGCTACTTTGGGATGTCTTTGGTGAAACAGTTGGGGCCTAAGCGTGTCAGTATCATCGGCATTAGTGCGGCCGGCGGGTTCTTACACAACGTCGGACAGTTGATCACTGCCTCATGGATCGCTCAATCCTGGAGCGTGATGCTCTACTTGCCGGTCCTGTCTTTCTTTGGGATCTTGTCCGGGATCGCTATCGGGATCGCCGCCAACTACTTGCTGCGCCGTGTCGAAACACTGCGCCGTTTTCAAATTGATTATGAACGCCAGACCAAAGTCAAATGGCGCTCGGATTCAGAATAAAGGAGTTAATTATGAAACTTCATTCCATGTGGCAAGAGTATCCAGCACTGCAAGCTGACTTATCTGCCTCCTTGCAATTGATGGAAAAATCATTAAAACTAAAAAACAAAGAGGTCGAACAAGCGATCCTGTCCATGATCCATTCAGGTGGGAAACTGTTGCGTCCTGCTTATCAGCTGCTCTTTTCTGCTTATGGCAGCGACAAAGATCGTGAAAAAGCCGTCGCATTGGCGGCCTCGATCGAAATGCTCCACACTGCCTCGTTGATCCACGACGATATCGTCGATCATGCGGACACCCGCCGCAAGCTGCCGACCATTCGTTCCGAATTTGGCAACGATGTCGCTGTCTATGCTGGTGATTACCTCTTCGTCTGCTGCTTTAAATTGATGGCGGATTATGCTAGCTCCATGAAAAGCTTGCAGATGAATTCCCGTAGTATGGAAAAAATCCTGGCCGGCGAATTAGGACAAATGAGCAAACGATACGATTTGTCCGTCACTGTCGAGGATTACTTAGAAAACATTCGCGGCAAAACCGCTGAGTTGTTTGCTTTAAGCTGCTTCATCGGAGCTTACGAAAGCGGCACCTCCTTGCGCTTTGCCAATCAAGCCCGTGAGATCGGTGAAGCCATTGGTCTTGCCTTTCAAATCATGGATGACGTCTTGGATTACAGCCAAGATGCGGCTGCTTTAGGGAAACCAGTATTGGAAGATGTTCGGCAAGGCGTCTATTCCCTGCCGCTGTTAATGGTACTGAAAAGTGACCGCCAACGGCTGCTCCCATTGCTGGAAAAACAAGACGCTATGACGGACACCGACACCCACGAAGTCTATCGGATCGTCCAAGAAAGTGCTGGGATCGAGGAAGCCAAGAAACTCGCTGCCGACTATACGAAAAAAGCTTTGCAGGCGATCCAGAAATTACCTGAGACCAAAGATGAAACCAAAACGTATCTTTACCAGATCACTGCTCAGATCCTTGGGCGAAGCAATTGATCTAATGAACGAACACCAAAAAAGCATGGTCGCTGCCAAAGCGATCATGCTTTTTTAGTTGAGCAAGGGAATCCCTCATGAACTCATTTCTCTTTGGGCAAACACTAAATCTGCAGCAACATAGGAAGAGGTAAAGGTTTTGCGGTATTGGTTCGGTGTATAGCTGGTTTCACGTTTGAAGATCCGGGCGTAATAACCCGCATCATCATACCCCACTTGTTCAGCGATAGCAGCAATGGAATCCTCCGTAGTAACCAGCAGCTTTTTGCTTTGTTCTATTCGATAAAACGTCAAATATTTAGTAAAAGTCATCCCAGTGGCTTCTTTAAAAATCCGGCTGATATAGTTGCGATGCATGTGGCTGAAAGCAGCAAGGACATCTAAGGTGATCGGCTCTTGATAGTTGAGATGGATGTATTCAATGATCTGATTGACTTGTTCAGCAATATTATCAGTGATCGCTGACGTGGAATAGTGCAATAGGGAAATTTGATTCAACGAGAGAATACTACGGTGGATACTGTGCTGAAGCTCTTGCTTGCTTAAAGGCCGCACTAAGTAATCGATGGCTCCGCAGCGCAGTGAGCGATGAAGATTGTCGAAGTTCTTCGTCTCATCAATCAAAATCAGTTTGATGTTCGGCTGTTTTTTCATGACTTCGGCTGTCCAATAAAAAGGATCTTCGGCCTCATTAGAGATTGACAAGATGAGGATATCAACGTGTACTTTCCCAGCGATCGATACCGTTTCAGCCATTGTCCAAGCATCTTGCAAGAGCGTGGCGTTAAAAAAATCTTTTCTGACCACTTGTTTTATCTGATTTCGTTCCTTTTCATCTGGGGTGGAAACTAAAATGTAGCACATGAAAGCAGCTCCTTTCCGTGTTCTCTTTTTCAAATTATACCATATTTAATCATTTATCATTAAGTTTATTGCTTTTTATGAACAATAACAACACATGTTAAAAATATAACAATCTTGGATAAAATTGTCCTGAAACAGCATAGAACCCTCCTAAAGAAAACGCTTACTTTCGCATATAATTAAAGTATAAAAAACAAGGAGGATGATTGATATGATGACAGAGACAAAGATGCACAGTCCCTTAACACTGGTTGATTCCTTAATGAAACAAGCGTCAGACGCCCAAGAACTTTATCGTACTGCCTCGCAAGAAACGGTTGATTACGTGGTGGGAAAAGCTGCAGAGAAACTGACCAGCCACTCGATGCACTTAGCAAAATTGGCACAGAAAGAAACCGGCTTTGGAAACGCAGAAGATAAAAACATCAAAAATTTATTTGCCAGTGAAATATTATATAACAGTATCAAAGATATGCCGACGGTTGGAATCGTAGAAGAAATTCCTGAGAAAAAGATGCTAAAAATCGTTGCGCCATTGGGGGTCTTAGTTGCTTTGATCCCCTCCACCAATCCTACATCCACCACGATTTTCAAAGTACTTTTGGCATTGAAAACGAAAAATGCAATCATCTTGTCCCCTCACCCCCGAGCGCTGCAGGCAATCAAGGAGACCGTGTCCCTCTTTAAAGAGGTGCTGCAAGCATGCGGATTGCCGATCGATTTGGTTCAATTACTAGAAGAACCGACAATTGAGGATACCCAAAAATTGATGGCACATCCCGATACCGATCTAATCTTGGCTACTGGTGGTAAAGCGATGGTTCGAATCGCATATTCTTCCGGCAATCCAGCAATCGGTGTCGGCCCTGGTAATACCCCTGCACTGCTAGAAAAATCTGCAGACATCGCGAAAGCCGTTGATCAGATCATCCGTAGCAAAACCTTCGATTATGGGACGATCTGCGCCTCTGAACAGGCATTAGTCGTTGAGCAATCGATCAAAGATACAGTGATCTCTGAATTGAAAGCAAATCACGGCTACTTTTTGAATCAAGAAGAGTCTGAAAGGCTGGCTGATTTTATCACCACGGCTGAGGGCGGTTTGAATCCCCGGATCATCGGTCAGCCAGCAGTTAAAATTGCCGAAATGAGCGGTCTGTCGGTCCCAAGTGATACGAAAATCCTCGTTTCGGAACAGACGGTCATCGCTAAAGACAATCCCTATGCGCGGGAGAAACTTTCGCCGATCCTCGCGTTTTATACCGTGGCTGATGCCGAGGAAGGCATTCGTTTTTGCCAAGAGTTGCTAAAGATCCAAGGTGCTGGACACACCGCTGTCGTTCATACCAAAGACGATACCTTTGTTCGTGAATTTGGGCTGGCGATCCCTTCTGCCCGAATCTTAGTCAATACCCAAGCAGCTTTAGGAGCCATTGGAGGCACCACGAACTTAAATCCTTCCTTGACTCTAGGTTGCGGGTCCCATGGAGGCGGCAGTACTTCAGAAAATATCCATGTCGCACAGCTTTTAAACACGCACTACATCGCTTACGATGTCGAAAAATAAAGAACCTAGGTGCTTCAAGATAAGCGGCTGAACAATACAGCCCCTTCCTTTCATAAAAACGAGCAGGGAAGAACGATCCATTCGTTTTTCCCTGCTCGTTTTTCTTCTATTTACTAGTTAACGCATCGTCACAAATTCTTCTGACCCCGTCGGATGAATGGCAACGGTTTGATCAAAGTCTGCTTTTGTAGCACCCATTTTGATGGCTACAGCGAAGCCTTGCAGCATTTCATCGACACCGATCCCGATGCCGTGCAGACCGATGATTTTTTCTTCTTTTCCTAAGCACACCAATTTCATCTCACATTTTTGGCGATACTCATTTAAAGCAAAATACATCGGTGTAAAGCGCGAGCGATACACCTTTATCTGCTCTTGGCCGTATTTTGCCAAGGCTGCTTCTTCGGATAAACCAATCGTGGCAATCGGTGGATGAGTAAAGATGACCGTCGGCACTAAGTGATAATCCAAGTACGCATCGCTTTGACCGTTGAACAAGCGTTCAGACAAGCGTCGACCGGCGGCGATCGCAACCGGGGTCAAATCCAATTTTCCGATGACATCGCCCACCGCAAAAATCGAGTCAGCTGTGGTATTTTGATATTTGTCCACAATGATAAACCCTTTTTCATCCAATTGGACATCGGTGTTTTCCAGACCTAACTTATCCGTATTCGGCACGCGACCACCAGCAAAAAGGACGCAATCGCCGGTCAAGGTTTCGCCATTTTCAAAGTGAACGAGATACTCGTCACCTTCTTTAATGATACGAGAGGCAACGTAGCCTGCATAAGTTTCGATTCCTGATTCTTGGTACATCTCCACGAGATTATCCGCAAGCATCTTGTCAAAGGTTCGTAATGGCCGCTCTTTGCGGTACGCCCAAGCCACTTGGCTGCCCAGCTGTTGGCTGACACCGCTGATTTCGGCTGCGATGTAGCCTGCCCCTAAGACGACCATACGCTTTGGTGCTTCTCGCAACGCAAAAAAACCATTCGAGTCAATGGCGTACTCACCGCCGGGAATATTCATCGCGCTAGGTTTTCCACCGGTGGCAATCAAAATATTTGCTGCATGGTAGTTTTCCCCATTGACGGTAACCGTGTGGTTATCCACAAACTGTGCATAACCGTGGATAACTTCTACATTGTTACTGTCTAAGCCTTTTTGATAGGCTGTGTGTAAAAAATCAATGTATTTTTCACGGTTATCCACAAGCTCAGTAAAATTAAATTTATCCACATGTGGATAAATGCCGTAGCTAGTTGCGTCCCGCTTGATCATTTCTAACATCTCACTAGCTTGCCACATGACTTTTTTCGGTACACAACCGACATTGACACAGGTGCCGCCTAATTCATTGCCTTCGATCAATAATACTTTGGCGCCGTGCATCCCTGCCCGATTGGCTGAGGCGATTCCGCCACTGCCGCCACCAATTACTATGTAGTCGTATGTTTCCATATTTGTTATTTCCTCCTTAAAATTGTCTATGTTCTCATCGATCCTTTTTGGCTGGATTGATTCAACAAAAAAAGCCGAGAGAAACTCTCGACCTTATTTTTTCTTCCGAATCATGTCTCCGACTTCCACCGGTTCTTTGACCGGCATCGTCAACAGCATCATAGGATTTGGTGCACGATCGATGGATTCACCGTCTTCATTATACATGACTTCGACGGTTTGGTGAAAGTGATGGAATCCGGGACCGTAAAATTCGATTTCATCGCCAACGGAAAAGTGGTTCCGTTGCCGAATCGTAGCTATTTTTGTTGCCGGATCATACGCCATGACTTCCCCAATAAATTTGTATTGCGGAATTTTCCGACGCGGACCAAACAACTGCTCATTTTCACTTGGGGTATCGTAGTAAAAGCCTGAGGCAAGCTCGCGCTGCGCAACTTTCCACAGTTCATCGATCCATTCTTGTTTGCAGACATAGTTCTCTGGATCGGCCATGTAACTGTCCACGGCTGCTTTATAAACGTTCGCCACGGTTGAAACATAGTGGATCGATTTCATACGGCCTTCGATTTTGAAACTATCCACGCCGTTTTCAATCAAATCCGGGATATGTTCGATCATCGACATATCCACAGCACTCATGGAAAACTCTTCTTCCACTGTCCCGTTTTTAGTCAAACTGTTTCGTTCCGTTGCAAAGGGCATGTCAAACAGATCATATTTCCAGCGGCAAGATTGCGAACAGCCGCCGCGATTGGCGTCTCGCATCGACATATGATTGGACAAAGTACAACGGCCAGAATAAGAAATACACATGGCGCCATGAATAAAGGCTTCGATCTCCACGCTAGTATTTTTGCGGATCTCAGCGACTTCCTCCATCGACACTTCTCGGGCGAGAACAACCCGTTCTAGGCCTTCTTCCCGCCAAAATTCCAATGTTTCATAGTTTGTGGCACTGGCTTGGGTGGACAAATGGATCGGTAGACCTGGCGCTTCTGTTGCGCAGATCTGGATCAAAGCGGGATCAGAAACGATCACTGCCGAAATACCGACATCTCGCAATTCCCGAAAGAATTCCCCTGCACCTTCTTGATTGCCCTCGTGGGTCACCATGTTGGCTGCTACATAGACTTTTGCGTTGTGGGCTTTGGCAAAAGCCACCCCTTCCGCCATTTCTTCATAGGTAAAGTTTCCCGCGCGACTCCGTAGACCATAGGCATTGCCGCCGATATAGACAGCGTCAGCGCCATAGTGGATCGCTGTTTTTAATTTTTCTAACGTACCAGCTGGTGCTAACACTTCTGGTCGTTTCAATGCTTGTTTAACGGTCATTTGTTCTTGCTCCTTACTTGATATCGTCAGGATCGATGGCATAAAATCCAGTGTCCAACCCACGTTCTGCTGGATGAAGTTGGGCAACTTGTTCACTGAGCACAGTTGCTTGCTCTGCTTGCCACTTCCCACTTTCCACAAGGCTCTTGGCTTGGGCAAACAGCTTAGCAATTGCCACAAAGGCAGCCCCTCGTGTATAGATTCCGTCCAGCTTCCAGGTTTGAAAGCCTGTTGCGGCTAATTCCCCCAGCTGCAGCATCAGATTGATGTCGTTATTGGCAAAAATGTGCGTGCCGTGGCTATCTTCATAAATGGAATAGTGAGTTTCTTCTTTTTTCGGTTCAGATAAAAACAACCCACGGTCGTGGTTCTTTTCTTCCGATTGTTGGGTATAGTTATAATAATTTTGTAAAAGCGGACGCTTCGATTGGTGAATGCAGGTCGCACCATAAACCAATACTTCCACAGGAATATTTAGTTGTGGTGCCATGATTTTCATTTCCTCGAAAGGAACTTCTCGCGCTAAAACGGCTGCCTTTGCTCCTTTTTGTCCCCAAAAATTGATTTGACGAGCGCTCGTTACTAAGGTTTCCCCTGCATAAATAAATGGCACGGCACATTCTGGATTTTGCTTCATGCGGTAAATGATCCCAGGATCTCCGAGAGCGATTTGATCGGCTTGATTGGTCTTCAGAAATGCTAGGTATTCTGGAATCCGCTTCATTTTTTCTGGATGCATGATGCCATTGACTGCGATCGTCACTTTCTTTCCAGCTTCGTGGGCCATGTCGATCAGTCTGATTTGCTCTTCACGAGAAAAAGAGGCCGGTAGGCGCAGCCCGAATGTCTCTTCTCCAAAAAACAATGTATCAACATAAGGGATGAGCTGCTGTGCTTGCTCGATCGATTCCACCGTGGCGATAATCTCAACCATAATACTCCTCCTTTTTTCAACTCATTCATAGTATCACACAGCAGGATTCTTTCCAAGAGGTCTCGTTACTCTTTTTTTCACGAATATCGCTTTTTCCGTTAATCAACCGTTGTCATAAAGCTATTTAGAAGGATATTTTTTTGTGAATCATCAATCATAATTAATAGAGATCACTTGATCACTACTAGACATAGCAAGACAAAAAAGCGACGTTTCTATGGGTGCCGATTACTCGACCATAGAAACGCCGCTGCCGTTATTGGCTCGACTTAAACTTGTTGCAAGACCCGTGCTTGTCCCTCTTTGACATTGAGAGTGATCGATCCTTTGGAAGCACCAATCGTCACTTTGTCACCTAAATGAATTTGTCCTGATAGGAGCGCTTCACTTAAACGGTCTTCGACTTCTTTTTGCAATGCTCGACGAATCGGCCGTGCCCCATATTCTGGATCAAAACCAGCTTTACCGATCACATCGATGGCAGATGGCGTGATCTTCAATTGGATGTCTTGGTTGCTTAACCGTTTGATGATCGCTTTGCTCATAATCTTCACGATTTCGTGGATCTCCCCTTCACCTAAGGATTGGAAGACCACTGTTTCATCCACACGGTTCAAGAACTCTGGACGGAAGGCTTTTTTCAGCTCTTCTAAGATCCGTTTTTGCATCGCTTGGTGATCTTTCGTTAAATCAGTGACATTGAATCCAACGCTTTTTTCTTCGCGGATTTGTTGGGCACCGATATTAGAAGTCATGATCAAAATCGTGTTGCGGAAATCGACCTTCCGACCTTTGGCATCCGTCAAATGTCCATCATCTAGCACTTGCAAGAGGATATTGAAGACATCGGGATGGGCTTTTTCTACCTCGTCCAATAAGATGACGGAGTAAGGTTTTGAACGGATTTTTTCCGTCAATTGCCCACCTTCATCATAGCCGACATAGCCTGGCGGTGAACCGATCAAACGGCTCGTGCTGTATTTTTCCATAAATTCGGACATATCGACACGAACCAAGGCATCTTCACTACCAAACATCGCTTCCGCTAAGGCTTTGGCAAGCTCGGTTTTCCCGACACCAGTCGGGCCTAAGAACATGAAGGAACCAATTGGGCGGTTGGGGTCTTTCAACCCACTGCGGGCACGACGGATCGAACGAGCGACTGCTTTGACCGCTTCTTCTTGGCCAACTACCCGTTGATGCAAGATCTTTTCAAGATCCAACAAGCGTTCGCTTTCTTTTTTCTCCATCTGTTGCAAAGGTACACCAGTCCATTGGGAAACGACCGTGGCAACATCTTCTGCAGTAACACTATCGGCATAGCCTGACGCTTCTTTGACTTCCATAAACGCCACTTCCGTCAGTTGTTGGGTCAATTTCTTTTCCTTGATTCGCAGACGAGCTGCTGCTTCAAAATCTTGCTGGCGAATGGCTGCTTCTTTTTCTTCGATCAAGTTAGCGATCTCGTTTTGTAGATCTGCCAATTCCGAACTTTCATCGGTTTTGTCTAGACGCACTTTGGCTGCTGATTCATCCATCAAATCGATGGCTTTATCTGGTAATTGGCGCGAATTGATGTAACGTACGGACAATTGCACAGCGGCGTGTAACGCATCATCAGAAATTTCCACCCCATGATGTTCTTCATAACGAGGACGCAAGCCCCGCAAAATTTCTTCCGCTTCTTCTGGTGTTGGTTCGTCGACTTGCACTCGGGCAAAACGGCGTTCTAACGCAGAATCTTTTTCAATGTATTTTTGATACTCATCTAGCGTTGTGGCACCGATGGTTTGCAATTCTCCACGGGCTAAGGCTGGTTTCAGAATATTCGAGGCATCAATCGCCCCTTCGGCTCCGCCGGCCCCAATCAGTGTATGCAATTCATCAATGAATAAGATGATTTGACCATCTTGATAGATCTCATCGATGATTTTTTTCATTCGGTCCTCAAATTCTCCACGGTATTTCGTTCCAGCAACTAAAGCCCCCATGTCCAGCATCATCAAACGTTTGTTTTGCATGTCTTCTGGGACTTCCCCATTGATGATTTTTTGGGCTAAGCCTTCGGCGATCGCGGTTTTCCCAACACCAGGTTCCCCAACGAGAACAGGGTTGTTTTTGGTCCGACGGCTAAGGATCTGGATCAGCCGTTTGACTTCTTTGGCACGACCGACAACAGGATCTAGCCGTTTTTCACGGGCTAATTTGGTCAAATCACGGGCTAAGGAATCCAAGGTCGGTGTTCCTTGCTGCGCTTTGGCTTGGGCTGGACGACGACGACCAGCACTTCCGTTGGTTTTGCTTTCATTGAAGCCCATTTTTTTCTTCAAAAGCTGACGCATTTTCGCGAGACTCAAGCCGAGATTCAGCATGATTCGTGAAGCCAAAATGTCTTCGTCTCTTAATAAGCCTAATAATAGATGTTCGGTACCGATCTGTGGTGCCCCTAAACGCTTGGCTTCATCCCCTGCATAAGCAAATGTATGTTTTGCTCGTGGTGAATACGCGAGATAGGCGTTTTCTGGGTATTGACGAACGGTGCCATACCCTGTTAAATGTTCGATTTCTTCACGAATATCGTTTTCTGTGATATTCATTTCCCGTAACGTTTTGCCAGCGATCCCGTTTTGTTCAATGACCAGTGCCAATAGAATATGTTCAGAACCTACCGCTTGGTGCTTAAAGTATTTTGCTTCTTCTTGGGCGATAGCCAAAACGGCTTTCGCGCGTTGGGTGAATAATTCATCCATCTCTTTCACTTCCTGTCTTCGTAACTTAATCGTTCTAGAATTGCATGGAGCAAATCAGCTCGTGTTCTATTTTCATAAGGAGAACGTCCTAGAACTGCTTTCGCGATGACGGTCAACAATAAATTGCCTTCTCGCTTGGACAGGATTCCTTCCTCATAAAGTTTCTGGATTATTGCATACGCATCTTTTTCCGAGATGGTTTCATCGAATAGTTGATTCATTTCTTTTAAATAGTGGTGGCTGTCAGTAATTTTGACTTTCTCGATCCGAATATAGCCGCCCCCGCCGCGTTTACTTTCAACCGCATAGCCTCTTTGAACGGTAAAGCGGGTATTGATCACGTAATTTATTTGTGAGGGCACGCAGTTGAACAAATTTGCCATTTCTGCGCGACGAATCTCAATGGTTTCACTGTCTTCAAGAATTTTCTTCAAATATGCTTCAATCAAATCGGAAGTGTTGTGATGACTCAATTCATTCCCTCCCTTGACTAATTCTGACCTTCATTATACCCAATTTTTGAATCCTTGGAAAGATGTACGCTTGCACAAAAGGAAGGTCTAAAGGAAATTTTAAAGACACTTATCCCTCGCTTCAGCTTTTTTAGCTACAAAAAGAAACAAGCAGCTCGTCGGGGAACAAAAAGAGAATTCTTTGGTCCCCGAAGGCTGCTTGGTTAAAGTATTGGATTTTAGCTAGTTTCTAATCACTTTCGGAACTGCTTTCGCTCGTAGCCGTTGAATCCGAGGAGTCATCTGAACTACTGCTTTGGGTAGTTGAAGAAGAATCTTGCTCTGGTCCTCTTGAGATCGTTAACGTTACTTGCGAACCGGCAACGACTGAAGAACCTTCCTCAGGTGATACGGAGATCACTTGACCTTCAGGAACACTATCATCGTATTCGCGGTTAGTATTCGGTGTTAATCCTGCACGACGGACTGCTGCTTCGGCTTCTGATTGCGTAAGTCCGATCACAGTCGGCACATTTGTCATTTGAGGACCACTACTAATGAATAGCGTGATTGCAGTTTTTGATGTTACGACAGCCTCGCCACTATTAGGCGTTTGCCCAACAACTGTGCCCTCCGGTTCATCACTCGTCTGAGGCGTGCTAATGATCCGCGCTACATCGACTCCTCGAGAGGTCAATTCTGCACGAGCCTCTGCCTCCGTTAGTCCAATAAGGTTGAGCATTTCAAAGGTATCTGGTCCCGAACTAACTTTAAAGGTAATTTCACCATCAACTGGCGAAATCTCACGTCCAGCCGCAGGTGACTGACTAATGATGTCCCCTTCACTGACATCATCAGATTCTTCTAATTCTGATTTGATATTGTCTTCATCAAAGCCTAGATCAATCAGTTCTTCCTTCACCTCTTCGAAGGAACGACCTTCATAATCATCAAGAGTGATTTTCTTGGCTCCGCTGCTGATATAAAGAGTCACGACGGAATTCTTTTTGACTTCATTGCCTTCTGGCGGATCGGTCTTGACGACATTGCCTGCTTCGACTTCATCGTCTTCAATTTCTTCTACCTCGTCTGCCACTTGCAAACCAGCAGCTTCCAGCTCGGCACGGGCAGCTGCTTCTGTCTGGCCACTGACTTCAGGAATTGCCACATCTCCCCGACCACCGCCGAATAGGAAGTAACTGCCTATGCCTAGCAATGCGATCACCATAATGATGGGAAGCAGCAGCCACCGTTTGCGTTTTTTCTTTTTCGGCTGCGCTGGTTCTTCAGCTTGATCCGCAACCTTATCTTCTACGGGTTCTTCTACTGGCGGCGTTTCGACTTGGGCTGCTTCCACAGGAGTCAGCACTCTCGTTTCATCCATCAGGGCATGAGGTTCCCATCTCGGTTCATTGAGTCGGTCAGGAGACAACACGGTATCAAGGTCCGCTCGCATTTCATCGGCAGTTTTGTACCGATCCGCCGGTTCTTTGGCGGTCGCCTTCAATACGACGTTTTCCAGCGATTGCGGAACATTTTTGTCATAGATCCGAATCGAAGGGATCTCATCTTGGAAATGTTTCAAGGCGATTGTTACGGCTGATTCGCCATCAAAGGGTACTTTGCCCGTTAAAATTTCATAGAGAATGATTCCAATCGCATAAATATCTGATTGGTTGGTCGCCATACTGCCTCGTGCTTGTTCTGGTGAAAGATAATGCACCGAGCCTAGCATCGAGTTGGTTTGGGTGATTGATGTTTCTGATAAGGCGATCGCGATCCCAAAATCGGTGATTTTCACCACGCCGTCTTCATTGATCAGCACATTCTGGGGCTTTAGGTCCCGGTGAATGATGCGGTGCTGATGGGCCAATGCCACCGCTGATAAAATTTGTTGGATGATATCAACGATCTGCAAATAAGGTACGGGATAGTGCGTTTGGATATAGCGCTTGAGATCCATCCCTTTGACATATTCCATCACCAAAAACTGCATGCCGTCTTCTTCGCCGACATCATAAACGGTTACGATGTTTGGATGAACCAGCTCAGTCGCCGCCAAGGCTTCTCGTTGAAAGCGCCGAATCGCACTTTGGTCGTTTTGGAAGTCAAAACGAAGCACTTTGATTGCCACTTCACGGTCTAAGATCAAGTCATGCGCCAAAAACACATTTGCCATTCCGCCGCTGCCGATATTGCCGATGATTTTGTATCGGCCGTTTATCTTCTTCCCAATTTCGATCATGGGCGCTCTCCTCCAACTTTAATCAATAATACCGTGATATTGTCGACACCGCCGCGTTCGTTGGCTTGATCGATCAATGATTGCACTGCTTCTTCCAGCACAGGGGTTTCTTGGATCGTTGCTGTGATCTCTTCATCTGAGACCATGTTGGTCAATCCATCTGAACACAGCAGCAAATAATCCCCGTCTGCAATAAAGTGGATCGCCACATCGACTTCGACTTCGCTTGGCATACCGATCGAGCGGGTCAAAACGTTTTTGCGAGGATGATTCAAGGCCATTTCTGCCGTGATTTGTCCCGACTTCACCAATTCATTGACCAGTGAATGGTCCTCTGTGATTTGAGTCAGCACTTGATTGCGTAAAAGATAGGCACGGCTGTCACCGACATTGGCGATCGTAAACTGGTCGCCTAATAAGGCCACAGCAATGATCGTGGTACCCATGCCGCTAAGTTCTTCTTGTTCTTGTCCTTTTTGGAAAATCACTTGGCTTTCCGCTTGGATTTTTTGGATCAGCCATTGGGCAGTTTTTTCACTGTCTGTCAGCTCTGTCTGTTCCCAAGCGGTGCCGATCTCACTGACTGCTTGACGGCTAGCGACATCTCCGGCCCGGTGGCCCCCCATGCCATCGGCAAGCAAGGCCAATGTCACATTGGCTTTATTTACATAGGTTGCTGCAAAATCTTGGTTTGTGTTGCGACGTTTGCCGACATCTGTTTGAAAACGAATCTCCAATTTCTTTCACCTCGTTACTTTTTGCGTAGACAACTGATAAAAAAGCCATCTGTCATAAAATCTTGCGGATAGATCGTCAACATATCCTCTTGAACCGCTTCGGCTGCCAGCGGTCCTACCGCAAGAGGCATTTGCTCAAATTCAGGATGGTCAGCGAGAAACGCTGCCACGACTTGTTGATTTTCTTCCGCTAGAATCGTGCATGTGCTGTAGACCATTATACCCGATTTTTTCAGGGTTGGGGCGGCACTTTCCAAAATCTCTCGCTGAATCTGCGGCAAGCGTTGGAAATCGGCTTCCGTCTTGCTGTATTTGATGTCCGGTTTACGGCGCATCAACCCTAATCCAGAACAAGGGGCATCCACTAAGATGCGATCAAATTGTTCGGGTGCAAAGGTTTGAGCCGTCTCCCGCGCATCCATCACGCGGGTCTCCACAACTGCTTCGACGCCTAAACGTTGGGCATTTTGCTGAATCAGCTTAACCTTATGGGCATGGATATCCAATGCTGTCACTTTACCGCCCTCTGCGGCAGACAAGAAGGCAGCGATATGGGTCGTTTTGCCTCCTGGTGCTGCGCAGGCATCCAGTACTTGATGGTCTCGGGCTACTTGTAAAACGGGGGCAACCAGCATCGAACTTTCATCTTGGATCGTCAGTAAACCTTCTTTGTAGAGGGACGAGCCCGCCATAAAGCCTTTGTCAGCCACAACCCCATAGGGGGAAAGCTCACTTGGTCGTGCGTCGATGCCTTCTTCTTGTAGCCGTTCGATCGCTGCTGCTTGCGAGATGCGCTGCAGATCGATACGACCACTGGCATGATTGGGTTCAAATAGGGCATAGCCCAGCTCACTGGTTTCTTCGATCCCAATTTGTTTGACTAGTTTCTTCGTTAGCCACAGGGGCAAACTGATTTCCGTTGCTAAACGTTCCATTGGGTCTTTGATCAATGCCAAGTCTGGCACTCCTTGTCGTTGGATCGTGCGCAGGACGCCATTGACGAATTTTCCAGTTCCCGGATTGCCTTTGGCTTTCGCAATATCCACGGCTTCATGAATGATGGCATGGGCGGGTACTTTATCGAGATACAGCATCTGATACAAGGAAAGCCGCAGCAGCGTTTTGACCCACGGGTCGACTTTGCGGGCATTTTTAATAAACCGATCCAAATAATAATCCAATAAAAGCTGACGACTGATGGTGCCGTACACCAATTCAGTCAGCAAGCGACCGTCTTTGTCATTTAAACGCCCTTGATTCATCAATTCCCGCAGCAGTAGATTGGAATAAGCGCCGCCTTTTTCGATTCGCAACAACGCTTCTAGTGCCACAAAACGCACTGTATATTGTATGTCTCCAAGATTACGCTTCATAGGTACCTACCTGATCCCCTTTTTGAATCTGTTGTCCACTGCCGTTTAAGAATGCAGCAATGTCTTGTCGGCCTTTTCCAGCTGGCTGCAATTCATCGATAGCCAATACCGTGCCTTCCCCACAAGCGATCAGCAACGTTTTTTTCGTCCGTTCAATGATCGTTCCTGGCTGGGCTGTCGTCGTTTGCTCCAGCGGTGTTACTTGCCAAAGTTTCCAGCGGTTGCCATTTTGTGTCGTAAAGGCGATCGGCCATGGTCGCATGCCTCGGACTTGGGCATCGATTTGCACCGCCGTTTTCTGCCAGTCGATGGCTTCTTGTTCACGGCTGATATTTGGTGAAAAGGTGACTTTTGCTTCTTCTTGCGGGACAGGCTGCAGCTCTCCCGACAAGATTTTCGGCACAGTTTCCAGCAGCAAGTCTTTGCCTAATAGGCTCAACTTATCAAACATCGTCCCCACATCATCTTGGGCCGTGATCGGCAAACGAGCTTGAGCAAAAATACCGCCAGCATCCATTTTTTTGATCATTTCCATGATGGTTACACCCGTTTCTTGCTCCCCTTCCATGATGGCATAATGCACAGGAGCCCCGCCACGGTATTTCGGTAGTAGGGATGCATGAACGTTGATAGCGCCATGCTTTGGTACTTCTAGTAAAGCACTAGGTAAAAACTGGCCGAAAGCTGCCGTGATCAGCAGATCAGGTGCTAAAGCTTGAATCTGCTCCATTTCTGGTGACCCACTGATTTTTTCTGGTTGTAAAACCAACAAGCCATGCTTCATCGCCGCTTCTTTAACGGGGGTCGGAGTGATGGTTTTTTTGCGACCGACGGGACGATCCGGCTGGGTCACGACTGCTGCCACTTCATAGCCAGCTTCAAGCAAGCCTTCTAAAATTGGGACGGAAAACGCCGGGGTACCCATAAAGACGATTTTAGTCATTTTCATGTTCCTCCATATACTTTTCTAAGTCTTCTTCAGGAATGCGTTCGACGAGCTTGTCGACAAACAGCACGCCATTTAAATGATCGATCTCATGCTGCATCGCACGCGCCAAGTAGCCGAATGCTTCCACTTCCATTTCCTCTCCTTCTCGGTCGAAATAGCGGACAGTGATCTCGTCTGCTCGTTTGACGGTCCCAAAGGTGTGGGGAATACTCAAGCAGCCTTCCACATCAAGGGATTCACCAGAAGAAGCGATGATCTCAGGGTTGATCATTTCAAAGCGGTCGTCTTCTTCGACTTCCACGATCGCCACTTGCAGGTTTTTGCCGACTTGCGGTGCGGCAATACCGATCCCGTCATGAGCGACCATCGTTTCATAAAGGTCGTCTAGTAGCTGAACGAGCTCATCGGTAATAACTTTGACGGGTTTTGCTTGCCGACGAAGACGTTCATCGGGGGTGATAATAATAGGATAACGCATATTTTCTCCTCTAAATAAAATTCAACGGCTCTTGGTCAATCGACACGTACAATCCTTTGCGCTGATCGATTTGACTTTGATCCAACAGACGGGTCAACAAAGCAGGTAGCTGCGGTTCATTTTTGTATTTAATGATCAATTGGTAGTAATAACGGTTTTTCACCCGCAAAATCGCACTGGGTGCCGGCCCCAACAAAATACTCTGCGGTGACAGCTCCTGCTGCAGATCCCGCGCGATCGCAAACATCTTCTGAGCTGCGACTTGCTCTTCGGGATGACTGCAGGTGATTTTGACGGTGAAATAATACGGTGGATAGCCGCTTTGGTGCCGCATCCACATCTCTTTTTGATAGAAATCTTCGTAATCTTGCGACTGCGCCAATTGGATAGCGTAGTGCTCAGGGTTGAATGTTTGGATCACCACTTCGCCGGTTTTTTCCGCCCGACCTGCTCGACCACTGACCTGAGTCAACAGCTGGAACGTCCGTTCACTTGAACGAAAATCTGGCAAATTCAAGGCTGTATCGGCATTCAAGACCCCTACCAGTGTGATATCAGGGAAATCCAAGCCTTTGGCGATCATTTGAGTCCCTAACAAAATATCCGCTTTTTTCTCCCCAAACAAGGTCAAGATTTTTTCATGGGCGCCTTTTTTGCGGGTGGTATCGACATCCATCCGTAAGACCCGCGCTTCGGGAAACAGTTCTTTCAACTCTTCTTCCACTTTTTGCGTGCCCGTTCCGTAATACCGAATCTTGTCTGCATTGCAGTTGGGGCAACGATGGGGGATGTGTTCTTCATGTCCGCAATAATGACAGCGCATCGTTTTGGTATCCATATGCAGCGTCAAGGAGATGTCGCAATTTGGGCAAGGCAAAACATACCCGCAATCGCGGCACATCACGAAGGAAGAGTAGCCGCGCCGATTCAGCAGCAAGACGATCTGTTCTTTGCGGGCCAAGCGGTCTGTAATTTTTTCCTGTAACGGACGAGAAAAGGTTTGATACTTTTTATTGGCAAATTCGGTACGCATATCCACGACTTCGATCTGCGGTAATTGCGCACTGGTTTTTGCCCGCTGATTCAATTTCAATAAGCGGTAGACTTCTTTTTGCGCCCGGGCACGAGATTCCAATGACGGCGTCGCACTGCCTAACACCACTGGACAGTGATGGTACTGGCTGCGCCAAATCGCTAAATCTCTCGCATGGTAACGAGGGGCTTCATCTTGCTTATAGGAGGCTTCGTGCTCCTCATCGACGATGATGACCCCGATGTTTTTCAACGGAGCAAAAATCGCCGAGCGGGCGCCAACCACCACCTGCGCCTCCCCACGTTCGATCTTACGCCATTCATCGTATTTTTCACCTTGGGACAAGCCGCTGTGTAAAACAGCCACTGCGTCGCCTAGACGGCTTTTAAAGCGTTCGACCATTTGCGGAGTCAACGCGATCTCTGGCACGAGCATGATCGCGGTTTTGCCTTGTTTCAGCAATTGGGCGATCGCTTGCAGATAGACTTCTGTTTTTCCACTGCCGGTGATCCCTTCCAGTAAAAAAGTCTGCGCCTCTTGGTTATCCGCACAAGCAGTGATTTGCGCTACTGCAGCTGCCTGTTCTTCATTTAATTCAAGCGGGACCGTTTTTTGAAATTGACGGTCTTTGTAAGGATCACGGTAGGCTTCAACTTCCGTAAAGGTCAGCCAACCAGCTTCTTGCGCTTGGTTCAAAGCCGCGGTGGAAATCCCTTGTTCGGTAAAAAAGGAAACCGGCAAGCGGGCTTCCTCTGTCAAAATCTGTAAGATTTCCAGCTTGCGTTTGGACCCTTTGCGCAGCTGTTGCTGGACGGCGGGGATTTCTGCTGGATCGATCTTGCGTTCAATGTAACGGGTCATTTTCGCTTTGTTTTTATTTTTCACGAGATACTGCAATTCAACTACTGCGGCTTCCCGCAAAGGCTTCAACTGCGGCAACAGCCCGGCACTTTCGGCGTCTTGCCAGCTGAGGATGCCGTTTTCGGGAAAATATTCTTTGATGGGATGATTTCCTTCCAGTAAAACGATCTGCTTTTGGTACTCGGCTTTCATCACACTAGGCAGCATCGTCTGCAAGCAAGTGATCTTAAAGGCAAAGGTCGTTTCCTTCATGTAGTCGGCTAATTGGAGAAGTTCTTCATTGACGACAGGCGACAAATCCAACAAACGAACGATTGGTTTTAAGGTCTGCTGCGGTTCGGCAACTTCTGAAAGGCCGACGACGAACCCTTGGATATGGCGGTCGCCCTTGCCAAATGGCACTTCGACCCGCATTCCTGTCTCAATGGCGGCTTGTAATTCTGATGGGATCAGATAGGTAAAAGGCTGATCGGTCTGCATCGTGGGAACATCCACGATCACTTCTGCTATGTACGCCATTTCTTCTCCTCCTTTTAGGTTCTATTTTACTAAATGGGTGGGGGTTTGTCTGTACCCCTTACAAAAATTTAACCATCATCATTCAAAAGAAAAAGCCAGAACACAGGCGTGCTCTAGCTTGCTTTTGTCTATAGCTTTTGTTCGTCGCGGATACGCGCTTCTAATTCTTTTTGTTCTTGGTCTTTTTGCGCTTTGCGCTCTTCTTGTTCCATTTTCAAGCGGGCACGCTTGATTTCTGGATGCGGATCATTAACGACTAATTCCGCTTCGATTTCTTCAAGTGCTTGACCCACGCTTTTCACTGAATCAAAGTTTTCTAGTGTTGCTTGCGCACCGGCATCAAGTTCATGCGCCCGTTTGCTTGCTAAGATCACTAATGAATATTTTGAATTGACACGATCCAACAAAGAATCGATTGAAGGTTTTAACATCATATTTCTTACAGCTCCTCTAACATTTTGATATAGGTTCCGATCACTCGGTCAACGCGAAAATGTTCACTCGAAATAATTTCGCGAATTCGTTGGACTGCCTTAGGTACTTCATCATTGACAACGGCATAATCATACAAAGCCATCATTTCGATTTCTTCACGGGCGACACGCATCCGTTCATCGATCACTTCGGCAGAGTCGGTTCCTCTTCCTGTAATACGAGAGCGTAATTCTGCCAGATCAGGTGGCGTCAGAAAAATAAACACACCATCGGGAACTTTGTCTTTTACTTGTTTTGCCCCTTGCACTTCGATCTCTAAAAACACATCTTTTCCTTGATCCAGTGTCTGTTGGACATAAGATAATGGGGTTCCATAATAATTGCCGACATATTCGGCGTATTCCAGCATTTCACCGGCTTCGATCAAGGCTTCAAATTCTTCACGCGTGCGGAAATAGTAATCGACCCCTTCCACTTCCCCCTCGCGTTTTTGACGAGTGGTCATTGAAACGGAATATTGAAAATCGTTGTCGTCACTCTCAAAAATTGCTTTGCGCACGGTCCCTTTCCCTACTCCGGAAGGTCCTGATAAAACTATAAGTAATCCTCGCTCTGACATAATGACGTCCTTTCACTGACATTTGCTTAACGTCTATTTTGCACTTTTTTTCAGCAACTTTCAAGAACTACTTTATTATAATGGGAATTTCATGAAATTGCTAGTCTACACTTTGGCCGCTTTCTTAAAAGCCCATGTTGCTTAAGGTATTGATGACCCCTGCCAATTCGTCTTTAGCGGTGATCGCTTTTTCAGTAGGATCCGTCACTTCTTGGCAATCGATACGTACGATGTACCGACGATTTAAAGAAACAGCTACGCCATCAACTAATAGATGGAGAAAATCTGGCTCGATGGCTACGCAAGCATCTTCCCACGCAGAGAAATTCTCTTTGTCAGAAGGAATACTGCGCTTAATGACATTTTTTCCGCTTAGTTCGTGAAAGGTGATATCGTAATATTTCATTGGTTCATTCCTCCTACTCGATGTTTTGAACTTGTTCTCTGATTTTTTCAATGATCGTCTTCATTTGGACGACACTGTTTTTGATTTGGATCGGACTTGATTTTGAGCCAATCGTATTGACTTCTCGGTTCATCTCTTGGATCAAGAAATCCAGCTCTCGACCTATCGGTGTCTCAGCTGCCAGCAGCTCCGTCATCGTCGTTAAATGGATACTTAAACGATCCAGTTCTTCGTGGATATCGCCGCGTTCTAATAAAATCGCCAACTCTGTCAGTAAACGATCGCGATCGACTTCTTCCCCTAAATAAGCAGTCAGTTTCTTTTCAAAGCGTTCTTGGTAGTCCGCCTCATAGAGGGCCACGAATTGTTTGAGTTCTGTCAGCTTTTCCTGCAGCTGTCGCTGGTTTTCTTGCAAGATCTGCAGAATACCTTGCCCTTCCACCCAGCGGCTTTGATCGATCGCTGCCAGCGCTTGATCTAATGCTTCCATCACGCCATCGGCCAAGGTGCTTTCTTCTGGCTCTTGATCAGAGATCGTTAGAAAGGCCTCATGGAGCAGGAATTGTTCTAGCAATGCTGCTTTTGGCAGCTCTGCTAGGTCAAAACGGTCTTTGGCTTCGGTATCGATTTCCTGCATGAAACGTTCCAGCAAGTCCCATTGGATCTCGATCTGTTTCATATTTGTGGTTTTTTCTTTTAACGTCACATACAATTCGATTCGTCCTCGCTGGAGGGTCTGCTTGATCGACTGCCGTAAAGCACCTTCTAGAGGATTCAATTGTTTGGGCATTCGCAGCTGCAGGTCCAAAAAGCGCTGATTGACACTTTTGATCTCAATTTCGATCTGCACATCTGGCGTTTCTGCACTGCCTTTGCCAAAACCAGTCATACTTTTCATTTGATCACTCCTCACCGTTTTGCTTTCTTACATGGAAAGCAGGGCTTTTTTAAGTTCTGCAAATTCTTCATTGGATAAGGTCACGCCTTTGCCCATCTTCTCGTGCTCTGGGCCCCAATCTCTCAGATCAAATTTTGGCGGGCGCCCATTCCAGCTCACCAAATTCAATTCTTTGCGCCAGCCTCTTTGATTTTCCGAAAGCACGGCGATCTCTTCAACGATTTCATACGAAAATTTATCCATTTTCTGCTCCTTTCAAAAGATAGTGACTATACGCTGCCATTAAAGCAGTCAGCGGGTAACGCCGACGAATCTGCTGAAGGGCGGGCAGATTCAATTGCTGCGTCCGATAAAAAAAGAAAAAGCGGTTTTGCTCGGACAAGACAAAAAAACGGTCGCGATAATAGCTCAGCCACTCGGTGATCGACCAGACATCGGCTTCTTCCACTGCCTTTAGCGCAATTTTTTCAGCTAAAGCCGTTAGAATCGTTTCCTCCTCATAAATCACTGTAGGCGCTAGATACAATACTTTCGCGGTACACTCTATCAGTATACGCCCCCACTGCTCAAATGGCACATCCTGTTGATAGAATTTACGCATTTTTTTCCAAAATTCTTTTTTCTTTAGTTCCTGATAAAGCAGCGGGTCTGTCTGGCGCAGCTCTTTCAAAAAGCCCCGCCATAACGGCTGAAAATCAACCGTCGTTTCAAAGGTATACCAATGGCCTTGGTATTTGCCGAACACTTTCAAGGTTTCCAAATAGCCTAAGGTCATATTATCCAGCGAACGCTGGGCATCAAAAACCAAAAAGCTGCCTAAGGACCAAGGAGACCCCAACGAAAGCTGCGCAGTTTCTTCCGTCAAAACCGTCCTTTTATTGATGCCAGGTCCTTGGACATCCACGGTGATACATTCCGTTGCCCCTTGCTGGACAGCGACATCGATGGGCAGGTTGTTGCGATAGCCGCCATCGATGTAATAGGCGTCGTTAATTTTTTGCGCCTGCATCGCTGGATAAAATGAAGCGGATGCCAACAACCAATGCAGATTTTCCTCTACTGCGGATGGATCAAAGGCATAAACCGTCTCCTTGAAATCGGGCAGACGAGTCGTACAGATCAGCAAACGACAAGCAGTTTGGCTGAATTTTTCTTGATCAAAGGTCTTTTGCAAAAGCTTTGCCAAGGGTTCGGTACTGGCACCGTTGCTTTTGACCGCTTCACGGACCAGCGAATTGGCTTGATTCATCAAATCTCGCAGTGTTTGGGCACGTACCGAAGCAAGCGGATAGTGCAATACTTGCTCGTTAGAGATATTTGCCCATAAATCGACGGCCGCTTCCACATCGTTCATTAAAATCAAGGCGCCATTCAAGGCACCGACGGAAGTTCCCGTGATCCATTTAAAGGTGATGCCCCGTTCTTGCAGCGCTTGCCAAACACCGATTTGATACGCCCCGTGAGCACCGCCACCGCCTAAAACCAGCGCCGTCTGATAAGCTAGCGCTTTTTGATACCCTTGAGGGACCACCTGATACCCTTGCTGGATAAACCACTCAGCCAAGGGGGTTCGATGAGGAAGCTGCCACAAGACAGCTGCTACAAAACGACTGCGAGCAAAGCTTTCTGTCACGGCTAGCAGTTGTTTCCAAGTAAAATCGGCGGCCGCTTCCACCAGCAGATTGGTGATAGTCAGTGTCTTTTGGTCAAAATCAAACTGCCCAGCAAGGTAAAAACGTCCGTAACGGCTGTCGATCTGCCAGCCCTGCTGCGCTATATCGGCTAGAAAGGCTCGTCGCGCTTTTGAATGCGACTCAAAAAAGGAAAAGACGAGTCGGCTTTCTTGAAACGCTGCCCTTTGTGCAAGAAAATCGATCGAAGTCAGTTTTTTCACTTTCATCAAGACGCCTCCTCAAGCAAAAAAGAATAGACGAATGACACGCCAGCTGCCGTACCACTCGAGCTATTCTTTTGATTAAAATGTTCGTTGTGCCATGTTGAATGCCGCCAGCATCTCATCCGTTGCTTCGTCGACAGGCGTTACAGATTCCAGATCACCTTGGATCACACGACGGGTGACACCGCCCATTTCCCCACAAGTGATCAGCGTGATCATTTTACGGCCTTCCACTTCGTCAAGCAAATAGACATCGGTCGGGTCGACCCGCACAGAAGAAGTCGCGGTATACGTGTAAATATTTTCCAGATCGGTCACATAGATAGCCGCTCCGATGGCGACATCATCCAATGGCGTAAACAAAAGCTCTGGCGATTGAGCGCGATGGCTAGCTAGTGCGTAATTGCCTTCCCCCATTTTTTGGGTGGGACTTAACGTACCAGCACCATACAGCAAGGCCTCGTTGGCCAAGCCTTTAAAAATCGGCAGATTGATCCCCACACTAGGAACCGCCACGCCGCCGATCACTGGCAAGGCTTTGTTGCTCAGCTGCGCCCGTAAGACTGCTTCTGAACTCGCCGGCTCCACGGCATCAAAATCAAAGGTCGCTTCCGCTTCCATATTTTTTTCCACATCACTGCGATCAATGGTGCCGACTGCGTAAGCTTCACCTGTTTGTTTAATAAAATAATTTTTGATTTGATTATTAAAAATCAATGCTAAACCAATCAATAACAGCAAAAGCAAAAAGAGATTGCTCAGCCAATTCGAAAGTCTGCGTTTCTTTTTTCTCATAGGTTTTCGTCTCCATTAGTTTCTTCTTTTATCATACCAAAATCCTCATAAAGACGCCAATTTTGGCCAGTTTTTTTACGAAAAGACAAGATTTGCCTTTTTTTGTCGAAAAAGGGAACTTAAAAATTGTTTTTTCTGTTATTTTGTAATATAACTTTAAACGAAAAGATACAAGCAATTTTCAGCGCTTTGTTGTAGAATGAACTTAGTATATAGGAGGGATCGATCGGCATGTCTAACACGATTTACGTACATATTGATACAACCAGCAATGCCGTCTTGACCCGCGGGCTTGCCCCCCAAGATTTTAACAAGAGCATCGTCCATCAGCCCAAGAATTTGCTCTTGCTTGATCCTTCCAGTGATTTCGGCGAATTCGACGGTCATACAGGCTTAAAAGTGATACGCGGAATGGAAGACGTCCAACTGTTTTTTCAGCAGATCAACAAAGGTCGTGTTGCCGAAGAAATGAAGTGGATCGATTTTAATGATTACGAGATGGTCAAAGAATTGACGCCTTTAGAGATCTCCGAGTTGTTATATTTTGGCCACATGAAGACACACCTCCACTCCCCTTTCTTTTACAAACTGCAAAATAACTTTGTTTTCTTTGACTTAAAAGATGCACGTTCCCGCGTTTATTATCGCTATTTAGATGAATATTATCGGATCTTGGCGGATCGGATCACCCGCATCGTCTTAGAAAAAATCAATGATCGCCTCTCCTTTTTTAAAAAAGCAACACCGGTGGAAAAGCTCGATTTTAATTTGCTGAAAGAATTGCGGGGAATCATGCAAGAAGGCATCGTCTTTTGTCTGACACAAGAACAATTGATCGACAGAACCTATACGATCCCGATCTATCTGTCAGAAGATGCTGGCTTAAAAAACACGCTGGTCAATCAAAAAGAGCTGGATCAAATCGCTGTTTTACGCTATTCAGCCAGCAAAAAAAGCTGGTCGTTGGAAATCGACCAAGAAGATCTAGCGTTTGGCTTTATCGACAAAAAAATGTCTTGATGCTTCTCTTTCTCAAAGAGCATCAAGACATTTTTTGATGGTTCCATTTCTAAAACTAAGCTTTCGGGACAAATAATTTCGGGGCTGCCTTGACTAAGAGACCTAGGACGACCCCTACATAAACGATATTGATAATGACCGATGATCCATTAAAGATCAAGGAATACAGATACGGACTTTGTCCTGGCGGTGCGTACATTCCCCAGACAAAGACCCCAGCCCAATAATGCCAAAACCAACGGCTGATCACCGCCACGATGCCCCCTAAGACGACATACCACGTAACGGTTTTGCTGTTTTGACGGATCGCTTGCTGGATTTTATTAGCAAACAAGCCGCCCATCCCGCCAAAAGCAAAGGCAAAGGGGTATTCAAAGATAATCTGTGGAACGGTGATAAAGTTACGCATGGCGCTACCAATCAAAATATTCAGCAAGCCCCACATAAATCCAGCTGTCATTCCCGGCAGCACTCCGCGACGATACGAATACAAGACCAAGGGCACGAGACCTAGAGACAAGTCGATACTGGAATTGGCTGTCTGGATCGGGATATACGACAAGACGACCCCAATCGCAGCGATCATCGTTCCTTCCGTCCAGACCTGCAGCGACATTTTTCGTTTCAAAAAAAACTCCTCCTTTAGAATCATCACAATTCACAAAGGAGAAGTGTTGGACACTTCAACTCGTCACAATTCCTACGTTCGCATGATCGAAACAGGTACGAAGGGTTTAGAGTACTCTCATTCTCAGCCTTTGCAGACTCCCCTTTGTGATTAGATTCTATTTTATTTTTTGCTTGCATTTCGCAAGTCACTTTCAAGAATACCATAAATTGGTGAAAAGAAACATGACTGCGATCGTTTTTTCTAAAAACATCCTGAAACTCCTCAGAAAAAAACAGCCCATGAGCGACTAAAGACCGACCATTGGCTGTTGTTCTCATGCTTATGAGACACGATTAAATTGATAATTTTGATTCAAACAGTGGACTGACTGGTTTGTTCTCATGGATTCGTTTGATCGCTTCGCCCATCAAGGCACCGACACTGATCTCATCGATTTTTTTCGACTTGCGGTCTTCTGGCAAGTGAATCGAATCTGTCACAACTAGATGCTCAATGGCAGAATCTTCGATCCGTTCCAAGGCAGGTCCTGACAAGACAGGGTGGGTACATGAGGCGTAAACACTTTTAGCACCTGCTTGTTTCAACGCATTCGCAGCCAATGTGATGGTACCAGCAGTATCGATCATATCGTCGATCAAGACACAAGTTTTGCCTTCAACATGACCAATGATATTCATGACTTCTGCTACGTTGGCTTTCGGACGACGTTTGTCGATGATCGCGATTGGTGACTTAAGAAACTCAGCTAATTTACGGGCACGAGTCACGCCCCCGTGGTCTGGTGAAACGACGACGACGTCATCGCCTTGAATGCCTCTTTCCAAGAAGTAGTTGGCGATCAATGGTGCACCCATCAAGTGGTCAACTGGGATATCAAAGAACCCTTGAATCTGTGAGGCATGCAAATCCAGTGTAACCATGCGGTTCGCACCGGCTTTTTCGATCATGTTTGCTACAAGTTTTGCGGTGATTGGTTCTCTTGATCGCGCTTTGCGGTCTTGTCTTGCATAACCATAATAAGGCATTACTACATTGATCGTCTTCGCACTGGCGCGCTTCAAAGCATCGATCATGATCAGCAATTCCATTAAGTTATCGTTTACAGGGCTGCTGGTTGATTGAATCACGTAGACGTGGGCACCACGAATACTTTCTTCAATATTCACTTGGATTTCACCATCGCTAAATTGTTTGACTGAACACTTACCTAATTCAACACCTACTGCAGCTGCGATTTTTTCCGCCAAAGGACGATTTGAGTTCAGAGAAAAAATCTTCAATCTTGGATCAAAATAATGATTTGACATGAGAACCTCCACTTTCTTTGCGTTCATCTAGAAAAAAATGACTCCTTTTACTAGAATCTTCTTCCTAATAAATAGTAGTCATTTTTCCTTAAGAAATCAAGTCATTTCGCTATTTCTAATTTAGATAAGGCAACTTTTTCGCGTAATCCGCTTTATTTTCCTGACGGGCGCGGGCAATCGCCATACTGTGTTTAGGAATATCTTTGGTGATCGTTGAGCCAGCAGCGATCATCGTTTCCTCTTCGATGGTCAATGGTGCAACTAGATTGGAGCCAGAGCCGATAAAGCAATTGTCGCCGACAGTCGTTTTGAATTTGCTCTTGCCGTCATAATTAACAAAGACTACGCCGCAACCGACATTGATGTTTTTGCCTAAGGTCGCATCGCCAACATAAGACAAGTGTCCGACTTTGGTGCCTTCACCAATCGTCGCATTTTTGACCTCCACAAAGTTCCCGATATGGGCATGGGCCAAAATTTCCGCATGGGGACGAAGATGGGCATTGGGACCGACATCGGCGCCATCATGAATGATGCTCTCCTCGATCGTCGATGCCTTGATCGTCACTTGGTTGCCGATCTTGCTGTCTTCTATTTCAGAAGCTGCCGTAATGACACAGTCTTCTCCGATCGTCGTCTTCCCTTTGATGGTGACACCGGCTTCGATCAGAGTATCTGAGCCGATCACAACACCTTCGTCGATATAAGTCGTTGCCGGATCGATCAAGGTCACGCCATTTTGCATGTGCTGACGATTGATCCGCTGACGCATCAAGCGATTGGCTTCGGCTAAGGCGATGCGGTCATTGACTCCTAATGATTCATGAAAATCTTCGGTTTGATAAGCAGCGATGATTTTGCCGTCTTCCTTTAAGATCTCGATGATATCAGTCAAGTAGTACTCCCCTTGGGCATTGTCCGTATCTAATTTTGCCAAGGCGTCAAATAACAATTCATTATCGAAGCAATACGTCCCTGTATTGATTTCTTGGATCAGCGCTTCTTCGATCGACGCATCTTTTTGCTCAACGATTTTCTCCACGATACCGACACGATCCCGCACGATTCGGCCATAGCCTGTTGGGTCTGCCGCTTGCGCCGTTAAGATCGTCGCCGACGCATTTTTCCCTTGGTGGTAATCGAACAAGTTATTCAAGGTTTCCGTCGTCAATAACGGTGTATCCCCACTGATCACTAAGGTCGTCCCTTTTTTGCCTTTTAAAAATGATTCGGCTTGAACGACAGCATGGCCCGTACCCAATTGTTCGGCTTGTAAAGCATAGTTGGTGCGATCCCCCAGTTGCTCTTTGACCATTTCTGCCCCGTGACCGACGATCGTCACGATCTCTTCAGGATTTGTTTCCACCACTCGATTCATGATGTGCTCCACCATTGGTTTGCCACAGACGGGATGTAACACTTTATATAACTTCGATTTCATGCGCGTGCCTTTTCCAGCCGCTAAAATTATTGCAAAACGTGCGTCCACGTATTCCACTCCTATCAATCTGAACGATTTTTGTTCATTGAATTTCCTATAAACAGTTTAGCCCAAGTACTTGTAAATTTCAACGATTTAAGGAATCCCCACCTAGACCAATCAAAAAAAGACTGGCGGCCGCCGTTTAAAAAACAGCTGCTTGCGCCAGTCTAAGAGCCACAAAAAATCAGGCTTTTTTCTCAAAGTAATTTCCCGGTACTACCGAGATCGTTTTGGTCTGGGTATCGACATCTTCAACATACAGCAGAGAACTGTAATCGCTGATGGCCCGCTTGCCTTTGAATTTCGTTTCGGCAAAAACCGTAATACCGACTAATTCGGCTTCAAATTCTTCAATCAAGCTCTTCATCCCATTGACCGTGCCGCCGCCTTTCATAAAGTCATCGACCACCAATACTCTAGAGCCGCGCTTTAAGCTGCGCTTGGATAATTCCATTTTTTCGATGCGCTCTGAAGAACCAGAGACATAATTGACACTTACGGTCGAGCCTTCAGTGATCTTGGAATCACGACGCACGATCACGAAGGGAACATTCAAGTAGTAAGAGACTGCTTGAGCGATCGGCACTCCTTTAGTAGCAACGGTCATCACCGCATCGATTTGTTCGCCTAAATATTTGGAAGCGATGATGCGGCCGACTTGGCGCAGCAATTCCGGTTCGCCTAATAAGTCAGATAGATAAACATAGCCGCCAGGCAACAAACGGTCTTGCTCAGACAAGCGTTCTGCCAGCCCTTCGACGTACGCATACGCTTCTTCTTCAGAAATTTCAGGCACAAAAAAAACACCGCCAGCAGCGCCTGGCACGGTATCAAGAATGCCTGTTCCTCGTTCTTTAAAGGTCTTTTTGATAATAGATAAATCTTCGCTAATCGATGATTTTGCAGAGGCATATCGTTTAGAAAAGAAGGACAATGAAATCAATTCATGGGGATGATTCAACAAGTAATGTGTCATATCGATCAGTCGTTCACTTCGACGTATTTTCACACCGGACAACTCCTTTAGTTTATTCGCCTTATTATAAGGCTTTTTCGGGATAAATGCGAGCATTATCTAAAATATTGCTTATATTGTTCGGTTTTGATTAGAGTTTAAAAAAAAGAAACGAAAATTCTTCGTTTCTTTTTCATAAAGCCCTTTATTTTAGGCGTTGTTTTCGTTGGACGAGGATCACGATGCGTTTGATCAAATTGATCACTAAGAAAAGAGCGATAAAAACCAGCGTGATCGTCGCTCCCGGTGGTGTGTCCAAATAAAAGGAACTGGTCAAACCAGACATCATCCCAATCATGCCGATCACGACACTGATCAAAATCACGGCATTGAAGCTCTTGCCTAAACGCATACTGATGGCAGCTGGTAAAACCATGATCGCAGAGATCAACAATGCACCCGCAATCGGGATCATCATGGCGATTGCCACCCCCGTCAAGACATTAAAGAGCATCGACATCACTCGCACAGGCAAGCCATCGACATGAGCGGTATCTTCATCAAAGGTCAAAATGTACATGGGCCGTTTGAATAAGAAGAATAAAGCAAAAACGACTAAAAACAAAAAGCCTAAGATCCAGACTTGTTCTTGTGTGATCGTAACGATCGACCCAAACAAATACGATTGGATACTCGTTGCGGAGTTCCCCCCGCTAAGGTTCATCAAGACGAGGGCTAACGCTAAGCCGCCAGACATCAAAATGGCGATCGAGATCTCTGAATAACTGCGGTACAGTGTTCGCAAGTATTCCAAAATGATTGCGGCAATGACTACGATCAATAGCGTCGTCAAACTCGGATTTAGATTTAGAAAGAAGCCTAGTGCCACCCCTGCTAAAGAGACATGGGACAGCGTATCAGCCATCAATGACTGTCGCCGAATCACTAGAAAAACCCCCAGCATCGGTGCGATACCAGCAATAAAAATCGCCGCAAGAAAAGCTCTTCTCATGAATTCATATGAAAGCAACGCCATGGTGAATCCTCCTTCCGCACTAAACGGATCTGACGGTCCGCGTATTCTTTGATATCTTCGTGATCATGGGTGATCATCAAAATCGACTTGCCGTGGTCATGAGCATTGTGCCGTAGCAGTTCATAAAACAGATTGCGAGATTGTTCATCCATCCCCGTAGTCGGTTCATCTAAAATAAATAAATCAGGGTCCGTGGCAAAGACCCGTGCCAAGCTGATCCGCTGCTTTTGGCCACCGGACAACTCGCCGATCCGTTTATGACGCACGTCCCACATCCCGACGGCATCTAATGCACGGCGGACATGTTCATGGTCTCGTTTCGTCAAGCGCTTGAACCAGCGATCTCTTGGGTAGCGGCCCGATTGGACCAATTCCAAAACGGTGCTGGGGAACCCGACGTTAAAGGAAGCAATCTGCTGAGGAATGTAGCCGATGCTTAATTTTTCACCAGCAGCATTTTTGGTCGCCAAGGTGACTGCTCCTTTAGAAGGTTTCAACAAACCAAGGGTTGCTTTGATCAAAGTAGATTTTGCCGCCCCATTTTCGCCAGTCAAAATCACGAATTCGCCGTCTTCGACAAAGTAGGAAATGTCTTCCAAGACGGGCTCATCATCATAATAAAAGGTCAAATCTTTTACATCGATATAACGCACGCAGGCGCCTCCTTAGTGAATACTTTTTTGTAATGCTGCCAAATTGTCTTCCATTACAGACAGGTATGTTTCGCCGTTATCCATCTGCTCTTGCGTCAAGCTTTCTAATGGATTCAAGACCGCCAGCTCCACTCCTGTTTCAGACGCTAAGGTCTCAGCCACCTTCGATGACGCGTTTTCTTCAAAATAGATAACTTTGACTTGTTTTTCTTCTACATATTCTTTCAGCTCAGCCAACCGACTTGGTGTTGGTTCTTGATCGGGTGAAATGCCCGAAATCGATTCTTCGACTAAATCATACTGCCGTGCCAAATAGCCAAAGGCTGCGTGCTGCGTAACGAAGGTTCGTTGGGTCGCATCCTTTAACGCCGCTTGGTAGGCTTCATCTAGCGCAGAAAGCTTTTCGATATAGGCAGCTGCATTTTCCGTGAAAGTTGCCTTTTGCTCAGGAAACTTCGCAATCAAGTCATCGCGGATCGTTTCTACTTCTTGGATCGCTAAGACTGGGTCGGTCCAAACATGAGGATCGTACGTATGATCATGGCCTTCATGGCTGTCTTCGCTTTCGTGATTATGCGCGTCATGATCTTCCTCCTCTGTGCCTTCCACCAACTGAATGTTTTTGGCCGCTTCGATCACGGCTGTTTGCTCAGGATCGACGGAATCCGTCAAACTAGCGACCCAAGTTTCTAGCTCAGGACTATTGTAGACAAAGGCATCTGCATCCATGATTTTGGTCATATCTTTGGCACTTGGCTCATAGTCATGGGGTTCGGTTCCTGCAGGGATCAACAAGGAGACCTCTGCTGCGTCGCCTACGACTTCTTTCGTAAATTCGTACATTGGATAAAACGTCGTGACGATCGACAGCTTCTCTGTGTCACTCGATTGGCTTGTCGCTTCTTGCTGCCCACAAGCGCCAAGAAGCACGCCCCCTAAAAGGAGTGCTGTAGTAAGTAAGATTTTTTTCATCGGGATTTCCCCTTCCATTTGCTGGCTCTTCTTTTTATTTTAAAACGGAACAACTCCGTTTTGTTAGCAAAAGTTACTCTATCAAATGATTTCCGGTTCGTCAAGACAAATCGTACGTTTTACGATTTAAAACTTTTATTTCGAGATAAATCGGAAAACATAGGAGAAAACGTTCATTTGAAGCGGATTCTTCTCTCAGGAACTTAGCCATATTTTACGCCATTCGCCATGCACCCCTGCTGTACCAGCTTGAAAAATTAGAGAGTATGTAGGATAATAACCTAAAAGCACTTGGAGGAAACGAAGATGAACGAATTTGTAACTGTGCCGCCAACTGTAAACAACAGCGACTTGTTGACTCGAATCGTCTTACCAGAAGATCCTGCATCGTAGCAAACCGAAGAAATCCGCAAAACGATCGACAAACCATTGTATGAAGAAGACAAAAAGAAAAAATCCGCAAAGAAGCAGCACCAAAAAGAATAGCCTTTGCTTTACGTAAAGAATCAGACCCCGACGCCTTATTTTCGTCGGGGACTTTTTTGTAGGGCAGCTTCTAGATGCTTCCTTCCCCACTTCAGCTGCCTTTTTCTTTACTATTGAAATAGAAGGCATACAAAAAAACACAGGCGAATTCAGCCTGTGTCCTTGACTCATTCATTTCAATGTACGTACAAGATAAACCTCATCGCAGAATCCTTTTAAGGCATTATAGACCCGCTGTGCCCGCGAATATTTTTGACAAAGAGCAAAGACAGTCGGTCCGCTGCCGGTCATCAAGGCAACATCTGCGCCGTATTTCATCATGCGATCTTTGATCTGTTGGACGATCGGATACTTCGGGATCGTGATGGCTTCTAGGCTATTGCCCATGGCAGCGATCATTGCTGGATAATCTTCGGCTAAGACGGCGGCCGACAATGCCGCGATATCTGGATGGTGCAGTTGGTCTAGCTCAACTTCTTGAAAGATTTTCCCCGTTGAAACACTCAAACGAGGTTTAACCAAGATGACCCAACATTGCGGCATCGGCCGCAGCGGCGTCACCAGCTCCCCTTTTCCTGCAATATGGGAAGTGGTCCCATAAAGACAGTAGGGAACATCGGTGCCGACTTCCATACCAATATCGATCAGCTCTGCCATGGAAAGGTCTAAATCCCAGAGGCGAACCATCCCCCGCAGCGCTGCCGCACAATCCGTACTGCCCCCACCTAACCCAGCTGCCACCGGGATATTCTTGGTGATGCGGATACGGATGCCTTTTTTTATGCCGTAGCGTTTTTTTAAGATACTGGCGGCTTGATAGACATTATTGCGTTTGTCGATCGGCAAAAAGGCTTTGTTGGTTTCTATAATGATCTTATCTTCTGCTATCTCTTCCATTATCAGACGGTCGGCTAGATCAACACTAGACATCACCATTTCCAACTCATGGTAGCCGTCTGTTCTTTTCTCTAACACATCGAGACCGAGGTTGATCTTAGCTGGCGCTTTTTCAATAATCTCCATCTTCATTCATCCAATCATCTGATAGTTATTTAGTTCTATCATAGCAGATTCTTATAAGATAGTTGAGTGATTTCTCTTGTTTTTATGATTGTTGCCATTTTGGTTGCCCTTTGGCTTGGTTCCTCGTAAAATAGAAGTACCAACTCAATAGATAAAAGAAAGCGGGGGAACCACATGGCAAATTTGATTCCAAGAGATTTCGCAGGCGGCGAAGAACTATTAGGCAAATTAATGAACAGTTTTTGGCAAGAACGGCAAATGAATACGGACATTAAAGAGTACGAAGACAAGTATCTCGTTCAAGCAGATTTACCCGGCATCAAGAAAGAAAACATCCGCGTCAGTTACGTCAACAACACGCTGACGATTTCAGCGGCTCAAACAGAGACCACGGAAACCGAGGAGGATTTCGGACATTATTTGCGCAAAGAACGCTCTAGCAGTGCCTATCAACGGACCTTCACCATCACAGACATTGATGACGAGTCCATTAAAGCAGTGTTTGAAGACGGCGTATTGACCCTGACGTTACCAAAAGCCAGCTACAAAGATGCACCCGCAAAAAATATTCCGATCGAATAACTGAGATACCAAAAAGGCAGTCCCTTCAGAGAACGCTCTGGGGCAACTGCCTTTTCTTATTTGCGTGCTTGTCGTCGATACGCCTGTCTTGAGGTCTGTGGTTCTTCTTCAGAAATCTCTTTTTTGACGTACAATTTCAAACTGTATGGTTCATGGTATTTCACATCATTTTTGATAAAATCACCGCCAGTGATAAATAAGCCCACTGGCTCTAAGGGCTGTTTGCCTGTCCATTGGATCGTGCCGACTTTCGTCATCTCCGTGTAGCTAGTACCGATCTGCAATGCGTACTCATTTTCCCCTTGCTGTTTGACAAAATAATAAGGATACAAGGTGTTTTTCGGGATCGTAAAGCCGTTGGATGACGGTTTGATCGCCAATTCTTCTTGAGCGATCAAGGTCTGCAAATGATTCGCCAATACCAGCTGATAGTCTTCTTCAAAATGAATCACCGCTTTTTCAGTCGTCAAACGATCAATGTCGGTAGTGCTGATGGTTTCTCCTTCAATATTGAAGACTTCGTCTGGTAAAACTTTGACAAAGGCCTGAGTGACATCGAACTTCATATTTTTGTTTAAGAAATAATAGAAGATATTCAGTACCCAGAAGTAGACTAAGACCAAAAAGCCGACCGTATAAAGGATCGCTTGAAAATAGTTTTGGTTCGCAAACATCCCGTAGACGATCCGCAAAATATACGCCGTTGGAATGATACTGAGGATGGTATAGGCACGGTTCAAATATTTAGGACTGATATCGAGATAGCCCAAAAATTTATGGATGCCGTTGATTAAATCTAAAATAAGCGTCATTTTCTCACCTACTCATTTCCTTGATTCTCATCCATGATCCCTTGTGGATCTGGCGTGGTCTCTTCACTTGAAGAAGGTGTTTCCTGATTGTTTTCCGATGGTGCTGGTGAAACATTGGCATCGCTTGATGGCGTCGTTTCTGCAGGCACCGAAGAAGACGGAGTCGTTGCTGGTGTTGCTGGTTCACTGCTGGATGACGGTGTTGTCTGCTGGTCATCGTTCGTCGGTTGTGAGTCCGTGCTAGCAGGTGTCTGATTTTGACTGTCTTCTGTCATCGAAGAGGGTGTGCTTTCACTTGGTGCTTGTTCGGTCGTTTCCGTCGTCTCTGTTGTTTCCGTCGCACGACTTGGTTGGCGGTAGCTGCCTGAATTCACCACGCCGGTAGCAGTGGCAATGATCGTTGATATCGTTAAAAGTGCAATTGGTTTTAAAATAGGCGGGACTTTTCGCATGATTCTCATCCTTTTCTTACCCGATGTTGCCCATTGGCAGCCTCGGTTCCTTCAGCCTCTTCTTACCTTTATAATCGTTTCTGACAAAAGGGTCAAGATTCCAGAGGCTTCTGTCGCAGGATTTAAAAAAAACTAAACATGTAACCGTTTTCACAAAAAAACAACGACGGCAGTTGCCGCCGCTACACAAGGTATTCATAAAACTTTTCAAAGGTCAGCCGCAACGTGCCATGGTAATCCCGTAAAAGGGCGGGCAAGGCGATCACTTCTTCATGTTGGATCGGGGCATCGATTTGGATCACCGCTTCTTCTTCATCCAGATAATAAGAACTAAACAGTTCATCATCAGCGACTTCTTCTAGCTGATTGGTCAGCTCTTCATAAAACTTTTCTACGATCGGTTCTGCCAACTCATCAAAGACCGGCTGCAAGGCTGCTTCTACAGCTGGAAACGGCTGCGCGAGTAATTGCTGTCCGCTGAGGGAATGGCGGGTATTCTCATAGGTCAAATAAAGCAGGTCGAAATAATCCTCTTCTTCCCCGATCGCTTCTAGCGTCAAAAGGGCTTTTTCTACCAATGAAACCAAGGCCGAGGATACCTCCTGATGCATCACTGCATCAACTTTTTCAAATAATTGCTGTTTCTCGATGACAAATGATTCTTCCATAAAAGTGAATTCCGCTTTTTCAAAGCAAAGGGGGGTATCAGAGATAAATAGTTGGATCGTTGCCATGGCGTTGCCTTCTTTCTTTTTCAAGCTGCGGACAAACAGATGATTTGTCAACAGCGAAAATCTTCGTTAGCATAAATAATAGCAGGTGAACAAATTGTTCATCAAGTAATAAGGAGGAGATCGAATGAGTAAAGTTGCTGTTATTGTCACTGATCTAGTTGAAGATGTTGAGTTGACGTCACCAAAAGAAGCACTGGAAGCGGCTGGACATGAAGTAGTCGTTATTAGTAATGAAGGCGCCGAGACCGTCGAAGGCAAACAAGGTGGAACATTTACCGTCGATGCGGCCATTGATACGATCGATCCTGCAAGTTTTGATGCTTTGTTGATCCCAGGCGGTTTCTCCCCTGACCAATTACGGACCGATGAGCGCTATGTGTCATTGACGAAAGACTTTTTGACATCTGATCGTCCCGTCTTTGCCATTTGCCACGGCCCACAACTGTTTATCCAAACAGGACTGACAAAAGATTTGACCTTGACGGCTTATGATTCTGTGCGACCAGATTTAGCCTACGCAGGTGCCACCGTCAAAGATGAGCCTGTCGTGATCGACGAAACCTATCGGTTGATCACCAGCCGAAACCCAGATGACTTAGATGCCTTCAATCAAGCCATTACCGAGGCATTGAACTAACCACGAATAAGACTTGGTTTCTTAGAGAAAAAAAGCCGCCAATTGCAGCGTTCGATCCTTCGTATCGATCGAGCTGCAGCTGAGCGGTTTTTTCTTGCGTAGCTTTTCAGTTTTCAGTGAATAGCTCGTTTCCCGTTACTCGTCAGAGGGCAACTCAAAACCATCGAAAGTCTCGCCATCGTAATAGCGCAATAACTCTTCCGTCGATAATAAGGAAGACGTCATTTCTTCCTGTGCCTCATTGGCCTCTCGAAGTTGGGCAAGGTAAGCCGCGTAGGCTTCTGCCAACTGCCGATAAACAGCTTGCCGCGAAGTTCCTTCTGCTTGGATCGTCGGCAATTCACGGATAAAGGCCCGATAGACGGGGCGGTTTTCCTGCCATTCGATCGGCAACTCAATTACTTGAAGCTGGGCTTCTTCAAACCATCGTTCCATCGCTCTCCCTCATTTCTTTTCTTATTATCGTCAAGTTAGTAGCAAAGGTCAATCGGTGAGCAAAAAAACACAGAACAAGCGTTGAAAGAAATTAACACATCCGCAAAAGCTCGCTTGTTGGGCTAGCTTTTACGGATGCGGCAATTTATCTGCTTCTTCTGTGTGTTACTCGTTTTTATGCGGCAACATACGCATATTTTTCAATGTTTTGTCGGATCGTTTCAATCATGTCTTCATCTTGTAAGCCAGTGATTTCTGCAATGACTTCCGGTAGTGATTTTTCATCCAAAAGTGCTTGCAATTGTTGGCTTTGCTCATCTTCAGGATCTTTGTAGTTGAAGATCATGCCGATCGTTTCATAGAGATGATCTGGCTGCATGTTGCGTTTTTCTAACTCAAGGACTGGTCGGATAAAGCGTTCTTCGGTTCCTAATTTGCGGACAGGTGTCCGTGCCACCCGTGTGATGGCATCGGAAATGTGTTTGTTTTTAAAGCGTTGGATGATTTTTTCGATATACCGTTCATGTTCTTCAGGATCAAAAGCCCACTTCTCAATTAAAAGCCGCCCAGTTTCTTCGAGAACGGATTTTAATTGGATAACCACTAAATGGTCCTGCATCGCTTCATCGATCGTCTGATAGCCTTGGAGGGCGCCTGTGTACGCTACCGTAGCATGACCCGTATTGACACTGAATAATTTCCGTTCAATATACGGTTCTAGGTCCGCCACATAATGGACCCCTTGCAGATGGATCGAGGATTTCATCCCTGACTCTTGGATCACCCATTCACAAAAAGGTTCTACTTGAACGAATAAGGGATCTTCATGGTGTTGCAACGGTACGATGCGGTCCACCGCTGCATCTGGAAAACCAACCGTCGCTTCCAATGCTGACCAATCCGCAACGTATTTTTGCACTTCGCTTTTTAAAAAGGTCGATCCGCCGATCATGTTCTCACAGGCGATCACATCAATGGCTGGCTTTTCTGGGTGTTGCTGACGTGCTTCTAAGCCATTGGCGATCAGCTCAGCGATATGCGGCAAAATGTTGGGACCAATGGCGGTCGTAAGGATGTCTGCCTCGGCGATCGCTTGGATCACCGCTTCTGGTTCTTTGGCATTGTTCAATCCCGTCACATGCTCGATGTGGATCTGTTCTTGGGTCTCATCGGCTAATTCGATGGTATACCCTTGTCTTGCTTTTAAGGCGTCAATGATCGTTTCATTGACATCAATAAATGTGATTTCAAAGTTGTTGGCAGCCAATATCTCGCCGATAAAGCCGCGACCAATATTACCTGCACCAAAGTGAACTGCCTTCATGTCTTGTCTCCTCCTTAAATCCTTATGCTACGGTCAAACTTTGGGCGATTTCTTCTTTATCTAAGGCATCCGCCAATTCGACAACGTTATCGATATCGCTGCAAAAGAGGGCGATTTGTTGGACCAATTGCAGATGATCTTCCCCTTTGCCCGCGATGCCGAAAAGGACGGTGACGATTTTTTCTTCGTCCGCGGTACCGAAATTCACGCCATCAGGTACTTGCACGATACAGATACCAGATTTTTTGACGTATTTTTTGGCTTCATCCGTGCCGTGAGGAATCGCAATAAAGTTCCCCATATAGACTGAGAGCATCTCGTCACGCTCAAGCATGGCTTCGACGTATTCTTTTTCCACACAGCCTGCCGCCAGCAATTTTTCGCCGCAGTAACGAATGGCTTCTTCTTTGGTCGCAAATTGTTTGTTCAATTCAATCATGTCTTTTTCTAATACTTGCATTCGGCTCATCCTTTCTTAATTCGCTGCTTTGATCGATGCTACGATCCGTTGATAGTTCGTCGTTCCCATCAAATTATTGACAGATAGGTGGATCGCTTCTGGCGCTGACGTTTGCGCTTGCGGCGTTAGGGCTTCTTTTGTGATCACCAGTGAAGAGGCGTTGGCATGGAGATCATTGATATGGCTTTTTCTGATTGGCATCGTCAGAGCTTCTTTGGCTAAAAGATCTTGGAAAACTTTCTGAGCCATCGTTGCCGAACCTTTGCGATCATCGTGGGCCAAAATGATTTCACTGACTTGCTTAAGGTCATTGGCGGAAGGAACATCTATCTGGTTGCCTGCTTCAGACTTTTTTGCTGTCTCCCCCGCTGTCTTAGTCCCTGACAATGTGGCTACGATTTCATCGTACCGTGGAGAGTTCAGGAAATTTTCAACCGCGACAAAGGTCGCATTTGGCGCTTTTTGTTTGGCACGTTCTTGCAATTCTTCTTGAGTGACGATCAGCGTATTGGCATCGTCCGTCAAATTGTTGATGGCGGAATTCGAGACATTTTGTGGAAGACCCGCTTCTTTGACTTTTTTACGTAAGATCGATGCCCCCATAGCACTGGAGCCCATGCCTGCATCACATGCGAAGATGATACGATTGATGCCAGTCATTGGTTGAGCCGCCAAGCCTTTTGAGCTGAGTTTTGCTGCTTGCGTTTGTTGTACTTTTTCTTCAAAATTATCCACCGTATCCTTCGCATCCGCTTTCAAGATCGCGGCAGCGACGATAAAGGACACGCCTGCTCCTACGGCAATTCCGGCTAAGACAGAAACGACACTCATCACTGAGTTGAATGGCGTCATTGCTAAGATCGCAATGATCGAACCTGGTGAAGCAGGTGCCCGTAAGCCTGCACCTAGCAATTGGAAGGTAAAGCTTCCTGATACACCGCCGGCAATCACTGCTAAGAACATCAATGGTTTCATCATGACGTATGGGAAGTAGATCTCATGGATCCCACCGATAAAGTGAATGATGATCGCTCCAGGTGCCGAAGATTTCGCTGCTCCTTTTCCGAAGAAAGTGAAGGCTAGCAAGACTCCTAAACCAGGTCCAGGATTGGCTTCTAATAAGTAAAGGATCGATTTCCCAAATTCGCTGACTTGCTCAGTACCTAATGGTGTCAAAATTCCATGGTTGATAGCATTGTTTAAGAATAAGATTTTTGCTGGTTCAATAAAGATATTGGCTAATGGAATCAAGTGGGCATTGACGATTACTTCGACCCCTGCTGCCATTGCTTCTGTCAAGGTGTTCACAACTGGCCCGATTGCTACAAAGCCCAGTAATGCTAAGGCAAAACCGATCAAACCTGATGAAAAGTTGTTGACCAACATTTCAAAGCCAGCGCGAACTTTGTCTTGGAAGATCTCGTCAAATTTCTTGATGACCCAACCGCCTAAAGGACCCATGATCATCGCACCCAATAGCATTGGGATATCCGTTCCGACGATGACCCCCATCGTTGCGATCGCCCCAACCACGGCTCCGCGGTCACCAGCAATCACTTTCCCGCCAGTATACCCGATCAAGATTGGGATCAAATACGTTAGCATTGGACCGACCATCGTTGCAAAGGCTTCATTTGGTAAATACCCATCTGGAATAAATAATGCCGTTAATACACCCCATGCAATCAATGCGCCGATATTCGGCATTACCATACTCGACAACGTACTGCCTAATTTTTGAACTTTTGCTTTGACTGATGATTTGGCTGCTTTTTGTGTCTGTTCCATTTTTTTCTCTCCTCTCGTCTGCTTACAACCTTATTGTAGGCGCTTCCCAAAAAGCTCGAAAGTCGTACTTTGGCACAAAAAACTGTGCCAAAACTTGTAGCCAAACGGATAAAACAAAAAAAGGCGAGCAGCCCCTGCACTCGCTTATTTTCGTTATGTTTCACGTGAAGCATTTTTTTGGATTTTGCCAAAACACAAAAAAAACGTGTACCCGCTCCTTCTACACAAGGTAGAAAGAGCAAGTACACGGAGGCAGCTCATTCATTTATTTCGTTCGCTGCTCTTGTTGCAAGCCAGCCTGCTGCTGATCGCTTATTCTTCTGCCAGCAAAATCTGTTGGATCTCTTCAACCGATTCGGCATCACTAAGCACCCGAACATTCTGCATATCAGAACAAAAAAAGGCGATTTCTTGCAGAACAGCTAATTGCTGCTCTTTTAGGACGACTACGAAAAGGATCGTAGCGATTTTAGGCTGCTCCTTCGTGCCGAAGTCGACGCCATCAGGCACTTGGATCAAAAAGAGTCCTTCTTCCTTGATCCATTGCTGGGCTTCTTCTTCCGCATGGGGCAATGCCACAAAGTTACCGATGTAAACACCTGTTTTTTGATGGCGACGCAAAAGGCTTTTGACATAGGGCAAGGAAACGATCTCCTGGTTGACTAAGTACTCGCCAATTTTTGTCAGAGCCTCTGTGGCATCGGTAAAGTGTTGATCCAACAAAATCCGCTCCTGTGGAATATACATCGCTGATCCCTCCTATTGTTTTACTTCTTCAATCAAGAGCGAAGAGAGCAACTGATAAATAATCGAATCATTGCCCGAATTAAAAATCTCCGTATTTAGATCATTCATAATGATCGAACCACTGATTTTTCCTAACATCTGAGAGCTTGTTTCATTGATAGGATACGGCGCCAGCATGACTAATAAACGGGTAACAGCGATTTCTTTTTTATCCATCGCTAAAAGAGGCAAAGGTTGTTTCAAGTCGAAAATACGAAAAACTGGTTGCAGGATCGCCGAGCTCGCCGCGTGAAACAAGGCAAAGTGAGTATCAGGAATGCCCACTGGCGCTTGGAAGTAGCGCCGTAAGAGACGATCAACGACTTTCTCACGATCCAAAACAACATGTTCATCAAAAGACGTCAGTACCAGCTGTAACGTTTCTTCCAAGTCCGCTGGGTTATCAATGGCTTGCACTTGAAACAGCGCCAATAGCTGGTTAATGGCTTCGATAAAAGCCAAGACCGCTTCATAGGATTCCTCTTTGACCAAAGCAGAGGGTGCTTTTTTTGCGGAACGTTTTTTCTGACTAATGGCTTGGAAGGCCTTCTTCAACTCTTGAATATCTTCTTCTAGCAGGATCGGTGAAACGAGTTTGTACTCTCCTTGATACCCTGGCAGCAAGGAAGTCGAGATCACCAAGTCATAGGTCTCCTCGATATTTTCCCGTTTGACATCTCCCACTCGAAAGAAGGTGATTTGATTGATAAAGGGAAAATGTTTCCGCAGCTGCATCTCTAATAAACTGATGGAGGCTAATCCGCTAGGAGAGATCCCTGCAATATTGACTTCTAACACTTTCGGATTTTTTTCCAACGAATTGGCAAAATGCAGGACCATATAGGCGATTTCTTCTTCCGAGAACTGCTGCTGCGGAAAGACCTGCGGCAGATGATTACGAATCCCGCTGGCGATCTCGACATACTGGTTCATGATTTTTTCTAGGATAGGGTTGTTCAAATGATCTTCTTCTAAAATAGCCCGCGTCATCACTCCTGAGATATGGGTCAGCAGCATTTTATACAAGTTCGTATCTTCATAAAACGCCACTTCCGTTTGCTCACTGACCAATTCGATCAAGCGTTTCACACGATAAGCCAAGTCAGTATCAAAATTGTCATCAAAAAAATCACGATCAAAGGAATTAGCAAAATCACCTAGTAACACGGCAAAAAAGACGATTTCGTTGATGGAATAAAGCAGTTTCGTCTTTTCGGCGATCTGAGCAAAAATCTTTTTCGCCACCTTCAGCAAGTCTTTGTTGATCTGACTCGGGTACGTCTCTTCTTCCACCGTGTAGCCCAAAGCTACCCGATCCATGGCTAGCGCCAGCATCAAGACGATAAACGCCAATTTGCGGTCACTAAGTTCCTTGAACTGCGGCTCGATGGTTTCTCGAATCAGCCGCTGGGCTAGCAATAGATGGTCACGGGACAGAAATTGAAAAATAAACGGGGCTTCATCATCGGTTTCCAGTAAATGGAAAAATTGGTACTCATTGATCTCCATCACTAGTGTATTGGCTGTGATCAACCGCCGATATTTTTCGGAGCCTTCGATCTCATACCCTTGATTGCGCACGATCCTTAACGGCAGCCGTGCGAGACTTTCTTCTAGCTGTTTGATATCTGAAAAAAACGTCGTATTGCTGATTTGGTAGCGATCCAAGAAGAAATGACTAGATACAGGTTTCGTGGCGGTAGTCAGTTGCAGCAAAATACGATGTTGTCGCTCACTAGCCGCGAATTCTTGATCGGTATCTGCCATAATGGCTTCTTGCAATTGGCGAATGCTCGTTTCTGATGCAAAAATTTGGAAATGACCACGACCGACCTTCTCTAAGGTAGCTCCTACTGTTTCCAGCGATTTTTCTAGATTAGCCAGTTCACGGTACACCGTTCGTTTACTGACTTTTAAGACTTGCATCATGCGATCTAAAGAAACTGGACCGGTACTATTCATCAATTCCGTTAATAAAAGTGTTTCACGATTGGTCAAAAACATAGTCGACTCCTTCTGTCAGTAACTGACGATACGCATCTGTCGTCAATAAATCATCCACCACCAGTAAAGGAACATCTGGGATCGGGCACTTTTCTGCAAGTTCTTTCGGGAGGATATAGACTGCCGTAGGGTCAAGAGCTTGTCCTTCATACGCCATTTTTTTGATGGTCAAAGACAGCGCTTGTTGGCGGGCCATTTTGCTTAGTATCTCCACTGCCATCGTTTGTGAACCGCGTTTTTTTCCAGTATACAAAAAGATGATCGTTGAAAATCCTAGCGAACTTGCTGCCTCGGTTTGCAGCGATTTTTGCGGATCCTGTTCTCTTCTTTGTAATTCTTTAATCAGCGGGGCATACTCATCTGCCGCCAAAAAATTATCTAACACATAATGCTGTGCGTGTGGTGTCTGCTTTTGGGCAATAGCTGCTAATTCCCGTTGGGTGATCACCAAAAGCGCGGGATCATCGATCACACGATAAATCGATTGATAGCGGACAGGAAACGTTAGCTGGGCTTCTTGTAATTGTTTTTTTAGTATGCTAGCACCAATCGCACTGGACCCCATCCCTGCGTCACAGGCCACGACGATCTCCGTGACTTTCTTCATTTTCGGCATCTTACGCTCCTCATTTTCTGTATTGGTCTTCCGTTTTAACAGCACACTAGCGATCGCAAACGATACGACCGTACTGACGACAATCCCAGCTAAGACACTTAGGATCATAGACGGTGGTGTATTGAGTAAAATCGCTAAGATCGAGCCCGGAGACGCCGGTGCTCTTAAGCCTACCCCTAAAAATTGGAAGATCAGCGTGCCACTGAAACCACCAACGATCGGACCGAGCAACACCCAAGGATCGAGCAGAACAAACGGGAAATACACTTCATGAATCCCACCAATAGCCTGCACAAAAACAGATGCTGCGGCATTCGTTCGGTTTCGCTTTGAACCAAAAAAAAGATACGCCGCTAAGACCCCTAATCCTGGACCGGGGTTGGCCTCGATCAAAAATAAAACCGACTGACCATTGAGTGCCGCTGCTTCGATCCCTAGCGGTGTAAATAGACCGTGGTTGACAATATTATTAAAAAACAAAACCTTCAATGGTTCTACAATGATATGAATAAAGGGCAAAACGTTTTGCTGAACAAAATAATCAACGAGCTGATAGCTGCCGAGACTGAACCAATTAAAAAGCGGCGCCAATAGGAAGTAACTGCCTAAAAAGAGGAGTCCGCCAAACGCACCTGCAATAAAATTGCGCACCAGCATCTCATAGCCACTTTTGACTTTGCTCACGATCGAATCACTGCGGTACAATAGCCAGCCCGCTAGCGGCCCCAGCAGCATCGCCCCAAAGACCTGGGGAATATCGGTTGCGAGAATAGCCCCTAAGACCGCCACTGCTCCTACGACCCCACCTCGTTCAGGCGCCAACATCTGCCCACCTGTATAGGCGATCATGAGGGGCAGCAGCACAGTCAAGACCCCTTGTTCCATTTGCTGGATCACTTGTTGATCGACTGAGAAAAAAGGCAGCAGGAATGAAATCAGCATCCACGCAATAAAAATACTTAAATTCGGCATCATCATGCGAGAAAGATAATTCGTATAAAACTTAACCGTTATCATTTTTTCTCTGGAAGACGAGGTCTTGTTCATTTTATCCGCTTCCTTTCTCTTCTCTATTATAAGATGTTCTGGCAAGACTGAAAACAAAAAAAGCATACGTTTTTTTAAAACAGAAATCAAAAAAAGCTGACGTAAAACGCCAGCTTTTGAAATAGCTTCAATTGATTTAGTTTACGCGTACCGCGAAATCTGGTGAGTAATAAGAGTAACTGCTAACAGAAACATTTTGACCTGGTGTTGGTGCATGAACGTATTGTCCGTTACCCATAGCGATCGCCACGTGGTGTGTGCTTCCGCGGCTACCCCAGAATAACAAGTCACCAGCTTTTGCTTCATTGATCGAGATTACCGTACCAGAAAATTCTTGTGCGTAAGTTACCCGTGGTAATGAGATCCCAACTTTAGCAAATACATATTGTGTAAAGCCAGAACAGTCAAAGCCGTCTGGTGTCGTACCACCCCATACATAAGGAGTACCAATGTATTTCATTGCTTCTGCTACGATTGCTGAACCGTTGACCGTTTGTGCGGGTGCAGGAGTATTGCTTGCACCATTGCCGCTATTGTTCGATCCTTGGTTGTTATTGCTATTGTTATTGTTGGCAGGAGTCGATGGTGTCGTATTTGTTGAACCGCCACCTTGTGATGAACTGCCTTGCGTAGTATCAGTCGTCGTACTAGAATTTGTTGTTGAGTTTGATGTCGTTGAATTCGACGTTGAAGACTCGCTTGATGCTGCTTCCTGAGTAGCTGCTTCAGCTGCTGCCGCTTCTTGAGCCGCTGCTTCTTGTGCTGCTTGTTCACGAGCTGCTGCCGCCGCCGCTTCTTCTGCAGCGATGCGTGCTTGTTCTGCTTCGTATTCTTCTTTTTGTTTTTCTAAATCAGCTTTTTCATCTTCTTTAGATGCTTGTTGAACAGCCAATTCCGCTTGTAAAACATTTAAATCGGCTTGTTTGGCTTGTAGATCCCCTAATTGTGTTTCTAGCTCAAATTGGTTCGCTGCGATTTCTGCCAATTTATCGTCGTTTTCCGCTTTTTTCGCTTCAACTGCTTCTTGGTCTGCCTTTTGTTGATCCACAAGATCTTTGTTAGCATTGACGATCGTCGTCATTGCTTGCACACGGCCAATAGCATCTGTTAAAGAGTCAGCTTCTAATACTGCATCAATAAAGTTCGTGCTTTGACCATTGACTTGAACGTCACGGGCTTGTTTTTGGATCGCTTCTTCACGCTTTTCGATTCTGACTTTCAAATCAGCAATTTCTTGCTTCAACTTTTCAGAATCCGCACGCAAATCACCTTGTTGTTGCAACAAAGTTTGGGCTTTTTCATTGATTGCAGCCACGTCGCTTTCAAGTGCTGCTACTTGTGACTGGATGCTCGCTTGCTGGTTTTGCAAGTCAGAGATCTCCTTATTTTTTTCTTCAATTTTATTGTCAAAATCTGATGCAAAGACAAGTGTCGGTGCTGCTGCAGAAGTAAGAACAATTGAACTTACTAACAATAAAGATAAAATTCGCTTTTTCACTCTTCATTCCTCCGGCTGTTGCTTCCCCTAATATGGTTTTTTTATGTATAAATGCTTAAGAATACCTAAAGTCCTTCACGATAGTGTGATTGTAACACAGCCGTATGTCAGAGAGATAAAAGGAATATTACAAAAACATTTCAATCGCTGTTATTTTTATACAGTCAAACGCAAAAAAAATGAAGCTATTCGTCTTTGAATAGCTTCATGAATGGAACGACTAAAAGGATAAACAAAATGATGTTCAATAAAAGCGTAGGTGCTAGAAAGCGGGAAACAAAGAATGACGTGCTAACTGAGGCGATCTTAAATAGCAACTGGACGCCCAACGTCACAACTTCTAAGCTTGTAACAAAGATGATCATTCCGAAAAACATGGTAAATACATTTTGATAAAGCGTATTTTGCAAAATATACATGATCCACACGATCAAGGGAAACGCCACCGTGTAGATGCCGATCACACCGACATAATACACGTCATAGAGGCAGCCGATCACAAGCGCCGTGGTGATCAAAAAGTTTTTCGGCAAATACTTCGCGCCACATAAAAGGGCGATCAATAAAAGATGCGCACTGGCGATATAATTGTCTTGGGTCCATTTTTCTAAAAAACGCGTCAGTTGTCCATCTGCCAACATCATCAAAAAGAAGACGCCCGCTGCCAGGTATTTGATGTAGTCATGCTTTTTCATGGCTATTCCTCACCTGCCAAGCGTTTGATAATCGTTACTGCTTGAATATCATACATTTGGGCATACGGTTTTACAAACACTTGGGTATCAAGACCAAACTCATCTTTGGTGGTACGGATCACTGTTCCGATCGCTAAGTCGGCAGGTGAGTTTCCTCCTAATCCAGAGGTCTGCACGACATCGCCTTCCTTCAGCTCATTGTCCCCTGTCAACTGGGTAATGACCAAGGAACGTTCTTTTTGATCGTAACTACTTAGAATCCCAAAGTTTGACCCATCTTCGCCGCTGATCCGAACCGGATAGTGGTTAGAATTCTGGTTTTCAGAAGTCAAAAGTTCAATTTTAGAAGAAGCTGCATTGACTTCTATCACACGACCAATCAAGCCTTTTTGCGACATGACCGCCATGTTGACCTCAACGCCGTCTCTTGAGCCTCGATCCACGATCAGCATATCTTGCCAAGTATCAGGTGACCGATTGATGACATTGGCGGAGATCCGTTCATAATTCGTCAAGGTCGCATTCAGCTCTAGCTCTTCTTTCAAGGCATCGATTTCTCTTTGCGCATTGTCCTTCGCTTGTTCCAATTCATCAAAACTGTCCAATTTCTCTTTTAAACGTTCATTTTCTTCATACGTCACAAACAAGTTTTTGACTGAATTCGCACCATTTTCGATCCAACGAAAAGGCGCCGTAATCACTTTATCGATAAAGCCAACGGAGTCATTGACCGTTGATTGCACAACATTGGTGGAGTTTCCCGCAGCTCTGCGGGCGATCGTCACGCTTAATACGGTGACAACTAAAATCACAATAATCAATGTGATGATAATATTTTTATTAGGATTAAACTTTTTCACAAAGACACCTCAAATAATTCCAAACTGTAGTTCCAATTTTACCATTAATACCCTGCAAACAAAAGCTAAGTTGACCGTCTTAATGTTTTTTTTGTAATTATGTTTCTGAAATTTTCAACAAAAAAAAGAGACGTTTCGTCTCTTAATCACAACTTTGAATGACTGCTATCATCCCGCTGCTAAAGGAAAAACCTGCTGCTTGTGTCAGAAATTCATTGCTGGCATAAGAAGTTGGGTACGGCACTTGGACGTTTTCTAATAAATACTTGCTACCTGTCAACGTCAAATCTGTTACCGGCGTCAAACAGCAATACGCCAAATACTGCATCTCGGGTTCTTTTTCTAATTGATAGGTGCCTGGTAAAAAGAACTGAACGACATTTTGACGATCTAAAAAACGCAGATTTGGGGCAAATGGACGAAACCGATCTTCTAAAGGCAGCCATAGATTGGCTAAAAGATGGTCGAGACGTCCTCCTGTTGCACCAATCAAGTCGATTTGCGCTTCTGGATAGCGACGCAACGTCTCCACCAATGCCAATTGGGTATCTGTATCATCTTTTTCAGCAGGAGCTTGGATCACTGTGTTGACTTGTTGTTTGACTGCTTGCAGTTCGCCTGCGGTCAAAGAGTCGAAATCACCAATCGCTAGATCGACTGGCCGTTGGTGCTGAAGCAAAAACAATGCCCCGCGATCAATCCCAATATATTTGTCATAGGTCATCAGCGGTGGCCAATTTTCAGGGCGCCCCCCTGCTGCTAACAAAATCTTCATTTATTGCAAAGCTTCTTTCAAGGCTCTGATTTGTGCTGCAGGTTCATCGGCATCGTAAATATAGCTTCCTGCTACGAAGACATTTGCACCTGCTTCCAAGCAACGTTTGGCTGTCTCAGGAACGATCCCGCCATCTACCTCGATATCATAATGGTAGCCTTTTTCTTCTTTTAAAGCAGCCAGTACCGCAATTTTTTCTAGTGATTCTTCAATAAAGGATTGCCCACCAAACCCTGGATTGACCGTCATGACTAACACTTGATCACACATGGATAAAACATGTTCAATGGCTGATACTGGTGTGCCTGGGTTGATGACGATTTCTGCTTTGACATTTTCTGCCACAATCATTTGGATCGCACGATGGATATGAGGCGTTGCTTCCGCGTGGATCCCAATTATATCTGCCCCAGCTTCTGCGAAGGCATGGATATACTTTTCTGGTTCGGTGATCATTAGGTGAACATCCAACGGCAGTTTGGTAACTGGGCGAATCGCTTTAACGATATTTGGGCCTAAGGTAATATTAGGGACGAAATGACCGTCCATCACGTCTACGTGAATATAATCTGCGCCATGGCGCTCTACCAGCTCAATGTCTCTTTGAAGATTTGCAAAATCGGCACTTAAAATAGATGGTGCTAGTTTTATCATGCTTTTCCCTCACTTTTTCTTCTTTTTATAAACCGGACGTCGGTTTTCAATCTCTTCTAAAAATTGCACGTAATTCTTATAACGAGTCTCGGCAATCTCATCTGCTGCAACCCCCTGCTTAACTGCACAATCAGGTTCATTAAGGTGCCTACATTCCCTAAAACGACAGTTGGCAGATACCGCTAAAAAGTCAGGAAATAGTTTGGGTAACTCCACCGCTTCGATTTCCAAAAAGTCGATCGAACTAAATCCTGGTGTATCGGCAACCAATCCATCACAAATCGGCAAGAGCTCCACATGACGGGTCGTATGTTTCCCCCGCCCGAGAGATTCTGAGATCACTCCTGTTTCCAATGCCAATTCTGGGACGATCCGATTCAGCAATGTCGACTTTCCAGCACCGGATTGTCCCATAAAGACGGTGATCCGCTCAGGAAAGTACCGTTGAAGTTCCAATAGATCTTCGCCTTCTGCTTTTGACGTGATCACGTGGTAGCCAATTGCTTGATAGGTCTCCTCAATTGCTTTCATTGCGGCAAGATCTTTCACAAGATCCGCTTTTGTCAAAAAGATGATCGGTTCGATCCCCTCATACTCTAACGTCACTAAAAAGCGATCCAATAGATTATAGGAGAAGTTCGGCTCAACTAGACTTGTCACGACTACCCCTTGATCCACATTTGCGACTGGCGGTCGAACTAGCTCATTTTTTCGCGGCAAGATCTCTAAAAGATAACCGTCTGTTTGATTGCTGCTTTCAAAGATCACTTCATCCCCCACCAAAGGAGTGATTTTTCGATTCCGAAAATTTCCTCGAGCGCGGGTTTGAAAGATTTCATCTTCTGATGCCACATAATAAAATCCGCTTAGCGCTTTGATGATTTTTCCCTTCAAACAATTTCCTCCTCGTTTTTTACTATTGTATCATATTTTCAGGTCTTCTCACTGGCTGAAAACACAAAAAAAAAGCCTGAAGCGAATGCTTCAGGCATCAAAAAATCGGGAAGACAGGATTCGAACCTGCGACCCCTTGGTCCCAAACCAAGTGCTCTACCAAGCTGAGCTACTTCCCGATAATAAAAATGAAACAAATAAAAAGACTACGCGCCCAAGAGGAGTCGAACCCCTAACCTTTTGATCCGTAGTCAAACACTCTATCCAATTGAGCTATGGGCGCATATTATGAAATGCCGAGGACCGGAATCGAACCGGTACGGTGATCACTCACCGCAGGATTTTAAGTCCTGTGCGTCTGCCAGTTCCGCCACCCCGGCTGAAAATTGCTAAGGCAAAGCGGAAAACGGGGTTCGAACCCGCGACCCCCACCTTGGCAAGGTGGTGCTCTACCACTGAGCTATTTCCGCATATTCCTGATGCCGGCTAAAGGACTTGAACCCTCGACCCTCTGATTACAAATCAGATGCTCTACCAACTGAGCTAAGCCGGCAATGAAGTGCGGGTGAAGGGACTTGAACCCCCACG
>NZ_JBIOQK010000001.1:3772500-3803408 GCF_051713685.1 Enterococcus sp. DIV1059_2
CTATCTCCAAGTTCGTTTGGAATTTCTCCGCTACCCACACCTCATCCCCGCACTTTTCAACGTACGTGGGTTCGGTCCTCCAGTGCGTTTTACCGCACCTTCAACCTGGACATGGGTAGATCACATGGTTTCGGGTCTACGACAACATACTCATTCGCCCTATTCAGACTCGCTTTCGCTACGGCTCCGTCTCTTCAACTTAACCTCGCATGCTATCGTAACTCGCCGGTTCATTCTACAAAAGGCACGCTATCACCCATTAACGGGCTCTAACTTGTTGTAGGCACACGGTTTCAGGATCTATTTCACTCCCCTTCCGGGGTGCTTTTCACCTTTCCCTCACGGTACTGGTTCACTATCGGTCACTAGGGAGTATTTAGCCTTGGGAGATGGTCCTCCCGGATTCCGACGGAATTCCTCGTGTTCCGCCGTACTCAGGATCCTCCTAGGTGTTATCCAAATTTCGCCTACGGGGTTTTTACCCTCTTTGACATACTTTTCCAAGTATTTCGACTATCTGAATAGACTACCATATCGGAGTCCTACAACCCCAACAAGCAAGCTTGTTGGTTTGGGCTTTTCCCGTTTCGCTCGCCGCTACTCAGGGAATCGAATTTTCTTTCTCTTCCTGCAGGTACTTAGATGTTTCAGTTCTCTGCGTCTACCTCGACTGCGCTATGTATTCACGCAGACGTAACATCCTATAAAAGATGCTGGGTTCCCCCATTCGGAAATCTCTGGATCATAGCTTACTTACAGCTCCCCAAAGCATATCGGTGTTAGTCCCGTCCTTCATCGGCTCCTAGTGCCAAGGCATCCACCGTGCGCCCTTATTCACTTAACCTTTGACCTTACGGTCGGTTTTGAGTACTTCTTCTAGCGATAGAAGGTTGCTCAAGAAAATAAGCGTTGAACTTATTAAAAAACTCTTTTAACATTTCAACTCGGTGTGTGTTACTTGTTTTGATTATTTCTTCGATATCCAGTTTTCAATGAACAAATTTTGTTTGAGAGTAAACCTCTCAAAACTGAACAAAGGCAAACGATGTGTAGTCTTCCGAAATATTCCTTAGAAAGGAGGTGATCCAGCCGCACCTTCCGATACGGCTACCTTGTTACGACTTCACCCCAATCATCTATCCCACCTTAGGCGGCTGGCTCCAAAAAGGTTACCTCACCGACTTCGGGTGTTACAAACTCTCGTGGTGTGACGGGCGGTGTGTACAAGGCCCGGGAACGTATTCACCGCGGCGTGCTGATCCGCGATTACTAGCGATTCCGGCTTCATGTAGGCGAGTTGCAGCCTACAATCCGAACTGAGAGAAGCTTTAAGAGATTAGCTTAGCCTCGCGACTTCGCAACTCGTTGTACTTCCCATTGTAGCACGTGTGTAGCCCAGGTCATAAGGGGCATGATGATTTGACGTCATCCCCACCTTCCTCCGGTTTGTCACCGGCAGTCTCGCTAGAGTGCCCAACTAAATGATGGCAACTAACAATAAGGGTTGCGCTCGTTGCGGGACTTAACCCAACATCTCACGACACGAGCTGACGACAACCATGCACCACCTGTCACTTTGCCCCCGAAGGGGAAGCTCTATCTCTAGAGTGGTCAAAGGATGTCAAGACCTGGTAAGGTTCTTCGCGTTGCTTCGAATTAAACCACATGCTCCACCGCTTGTGCGGGCCCCCGTCAATTCCTTTGAGTTTCAACCTTGCGGTCGTACTCCCCAGGCGGAGTGCTTAATGCGTTTGCTGCAGCACTGAAGGGCGGAAACCCTCCAACACTTAGCACTCATCGTTTACGGCGTGGACTACCAGGGTATCTAATCCTGTTCGCTCCCCACGCTTTCGAGCCTCAGCGTCAGTTACAGACCAGAGAGCCGCCTTCGCCACTGGTGTTCCTCCATATATCTACGCATTTCACCGCTACACATGGAATTCCACTCTCCTCTTCTGCACTCAAGTCTCCCAGTTTCCAATGACCCTCCCCGGTTGAGCCGGGGGCTTTCACATCAGACTTAAGAAACCGCCTGCGCTCGCTTTACGCCCAATAAATCCGGACAACGCTTGCCACCTACGTATTACCGCGGCTGCTGGCACGTAGTTAGCCGTGGCTTTCTGGTTAGATACCGTCAAGGGATGAACATTTTACTCTCATCCTTGTTCTTCTCTAACAACAGAGTTTTACGATCCGAAAACCTTCTTCACTCACGCGGCGTTGCTCGGTCAGACTTTCGTCCATTGCCGAAGATTCCCTACTGCTGCCTCCCGTAGGAGTCTGGGCCGTGTCTCAGTCCCAGTGTGGCCGATCACCCTCTCAGGTCGGCTATGCATCGTCGCCTTGGTGAGCCGTTACCTCACCAACTAGCTAATGCACCGCGGGTCCATCCATCAGTGACGCAAAAGCGCCTTTCAACTTTCTTCCATGCGGAAAATAGTGTTATACGGTATTAGCACCTGTTTCCAAGTGTTATCCCCTTCTGATGGGCAGGTTACCCACGTGTTACTCACCCGTTCGCCACTCTTTTTCTTTCGATGGAGCAAGCTCCGGTGAAAGAAAAAGCGTTCGACTTGCATGTATTAGGCACGCCGCCAGCGTTCGTCCTGAGCCAGGATCAAACTCTCATAATGATTTGTTTGAATGACCATATGGTCATTAAGCTCATAAAAATTAACTTTGCTAGCTATTGCTTGCATGTATTTGTTTCAATAAATTGAAACGTCCTACACATTGGTTCGTTTGCTTGCTTTGTTCAGTTTTCAAAGGTCTACCGTGCTGTGTTAGCAACTTTTATATCATATCAGAGCGACATTTGATTGTCAACTCTTTTTTCAAAAGTTTTTTTCGCTCGTTGTTGTTCAACTTCGTAGCGGCTGCCTCAGCGACTTAATTAGAATAACAAATGATTTGTTATTTGTCAACAACTTTTTTCAATTAATTTTGTTGATGTATCAACATCAATTAACTGTTTTAAAATTGCGACTTAGTTATAATATCATCTGTCGAGCTGTGCGTCAACTATTTTTTTCAATTCTTTTTAGGAATTCATTTAGTCATTTGGCACATGTAATAATATACCAAGACTTGTGCTATTCGTCAACCATAAAATGATTGATAGACCAACGTTTCTAGTTACTCCGTTTCCAAAGATGATTCGTGATTTTTAGTCCGTGATTTCCGCCTTTTTTAAGGACTTTTTCCGTTATTATTAGCCTATCGTTCGTCTTTTTCCTTTTTGTGTTTTCTTAATTCCTATCATTCTTATAAATTTAAGTATGATTTTATCTATTTTGTGGAATATTTGCTAAAATGGAGAAAAGAATATTGTTCCTAGGAGGACCCAGTATGAAAATACTTGTAGCAGATGATGACAAAGAGATCGTAGAACTATTAAGCATTTACTTACACAATGAAGGCTATGAATCGGTCAAAGCATACGATGGAAAAGAAGCACTGACCAAGATTCGCACCACTTCTGATATCGAGCTATTGATCTTAGATATCATGATGCCTGAAATGGACGGCATGCAAGTCGTCAAAGAATTGAGAAAAGAATCCCAAATCCCCATTATTATGTTGACCGCTAAAACAACCGATATGGATAAGATTCGTGGATTGGTCGCCGGTGCTGATGATTATGTCACTAAACCTTTCAATCCATTAGAAGTCATGGCACGGGTAAAATCGTTATTGAGAAGAACCAAGATGCAGGCTGCTTCAAATCAACCAGAGATTCTGGAAGTAAGCTCCCTTATCATCAACCGCGATTCCCATGAAGTAAAAACGGTGGATGGCAATGAGATCCAATTGACCGCATTAGAATTTGGCATCCTCTACTTACTAGCATCGCATCCGAACCGTGTCTTTAGCGCCGATGAGATTTTTGAACGAGTTTGGAAACAAGAAAGTGTCGTTTCTGCCAAAACAGTGATGGTCCATGTCAGTCACTTGCGAGATAAGATCGAAGAAGCCACGGATGGTGAAAAAGTCATCCAAACAGTATGGGGGGTCGGCTACAAAATAGATGCGAAGTAAACCAACTGAAAAAAAGCGCAACACACCAATCGAAAAAAAGAAACGGATCACGTTGACCTCAAAGGAAATCAGTGAGTTATTTGCGGAAGGAATTGTAACGATTGTTCTTTTACTTCTATTAAATGTCGCTATTTTGGTCATCTTGACCTCAATACGAGAAAACTCACCGGTTTTAGTCGAAGCGATCTATGAATCAAAGAATGCGTTCACGGCTGCCTTTAATACAGATATTTTTCGCAGTGGTCGCAACTTCATTCTACCGATGTTCTTCCTATTAGATGTGATCGTCTTATATTGGCGTTTGATTCGTCGTTACCATCAAATGCAGCTACGTCACATTATCAGCGAGCTGCACTTTATCGCAGAAGGCAACTACGATCATCGCATCCCCTTCGAGTTACGGGGCGATTTAAGTCGGATCGTTTCTAATATTAATGGCTTAGTCGACAGTACGGTGGCGGCGATCGAAGATGAACGGCGGATCGAGCAATCCAAAGATGAGCTGATCACCAATGTCAGTCATGACATTCGGACACCATTGACTTCGATCATCGGCTACTTAGGTCTAATCGAAGATCGACAATACCATTCGGAAGAAGAATTGCTGAAATATACTCATACGGCGTATGTCAAAGCCAAACAAATGAAATCCCTCGTCGATGATTTGTTTGAATACACGAAAGTGCGTCAGCCTAGCGTGCCCATTAATGTGATGGAATTTGATATGGCTCAGCTAGTGGAACAATTGGCGGCAGACTTTGAATTAGAAGCTAGTCGAAAAGGCATCAAGATCGAAACCTACACCCGTCCAGAGCATATCGAAATGGATGGCGATACCGAAAAACTGGTGCGAGTTTTCAACAACCTGCTGTCAAATGCCTTGAAATACGGCAAAGGCGCCGATAAGATCCGCATGGAGGTCGAGAAAGTCGGGACCGAAGCGATCTTAACCGTCAAAAACAATGGACAAATGATTCCTAAGCAAGCCCTTGATTCTCTATTCGACCGTTTCTACCGAGTGGAAGAATCCCGCTCTCAAGAAACAGGAGGAACTGGCTTAGGTCTAGCGATCGCTCAAAGCATCGTCGCCTTACATGGCGGCTATATCTATGCCAAATCAACGCCAGAATGGACGTCCTTTATTATTCATCTCCCGTTGAAGCGCAACAATTTGTCCAACACACAAACCTATGGTTGACGCCCCAACATTTTTTGGGTATGCTAAAGAAAATAATCAAGGCACAGAACCTAGTATATTTTTTTCATCTAGTAAAGAGAGCTGATGGTTGGTGAAAATCAGTGTTGGAAAAAATAGAATCCAGTTCTTTAACGTGTATTTTTCGAAAGAAAAATCGTTGGCTCACGATACGAGCAGCAAGGGCAGCGCAAGCTGAACTTGGGTGGCACCGCGAATGGTCATTTCGTCCCAAGCAACACGGGATCGGAATGGCCTTTTTTCTATGGAAAAATCAAAGGAGGATGTATCACTATGTTAGATGTAAAAATGATTCGCCAAAATTTTGCTGAAGTACAAAGCAAACTCGCAACACGAGGCGTGCAAAAAGAAGTATTGGACCGCTTTTTAACGCTTGACGAACGTCGCAGAGAACTCTTAGTCCAAACGGAAGAACGCAAGAAATTGCGCAACGATGTTTCTGGTGAGATCGCTGCCTTGAAACGGGCAAAAGAAGACGCGGCAGATAAAATTGCCCAAATGAAAGAAGTCGGCAGCCAAATCAAGCAATTGGATGAAGAGATCGCTCAAATTGATGAAGACATCAAACAGATCGCCACGACATTGCCGAATTTGCCAAATGATTCTGTTCCAGTGGGCAAGGATGAAGACGACAATGTAGAAATCCGTCGCTGGGCAGAACCAAAAGCCTTTGACTTTGAACCAAAACCGCATTGGGAGATCGCTGAAGAGTTGGGGATCCTCGACTTTGAGCGGGGCGCCAAAGTTTCTGGCAGCCGCTTTGTTTACTACAAAGGCTTAGGTGCTCGTTTGGAACGTGCCTTATACAACTTCATGCTGGATCAGCATGTCTATGAGCATGGCTATACCGAGATGATCACCCCTTATATCGTCAATAGCCAAGCAATGTTTGGCACTGGGCAATTTCCAAAGTTCAAAGAAGATGTTTTCCAATTGGCAGACACGGATTTGACTTTGATTCCAACTGCTGAAGTACCTTTGACCAATTACTATCAAGGGGAGATCTTAGAACAAGAACAGCTCCCTGCCTACTTCACTGCCTTGAGCCCATCATTTCGTTCAGAAGCTGGCAGCGCTGGTCGTGATACCCGCGGCTTGATTCGTCTGCACCAATTCAATAAAGTTGAAATGGTGAAATTCAGTGATGCTGACCATTCTTATGAAGAATTAGAAAAGATGACGGCTAATGCCGAAGATATTTTGCAAAAACTCAACTTACCTTACCGAGTGCTTAGCTTGTGTACAGGAGATATGGGCTTTTCTGCGGCGAAGACCTATGATTTAGAGGTATGGATCCCTGCTCAGGAAATGTATCGTGAGATCAGCTCTTGCTCAAACTGTGAAGATTTCCAAGCACGCCGTGCCATGATCCGTTACCGCGATCAAGAGGGCAAGATTCACTACATGCATACACTAAATGGTTCTGGTCTGGCTGTCGGTCGGACGGTAGCCGCAGTGCTTGAAAATTATCAAAACGAAGACGGCAGTGTAACGGTACCAGAAGTTCTGGTTCCTTACATGGGCGGACTGACAAAAATCGAAAAAGCCTAAGCCTTAGCACCCTTAATTGCACCCCCTTCGTAACAGTCACTCCACGTGATCTGTTACGAAGGGGTTTTCTAGTTCACCTAATAGATAGTGGTTGCAAAAGACCCCCTAACGCCCTTGATCATTTCTTGCAAGAGAAACAACGCAACAAGGCTGTAATTTTTAAATGAATAATTAGAAAAATCCCTTCATCTTTTTAAGTCTCTATCAGAAACCGGGCATGATCGTTGAAAGTACCTGTGACTTATGGTAACGTGGGCATAATTTAGGATGGAATGAAGGGAGCTTCACCAATGCCCGAACGAAAGACCTATGCCCGTCGGAGTGACTTGCACAAGAAACCAAACAATAATCAAAAACGAACAGCGTCAGATGAAGAAAGACCGAAAGGACCACCCTCGAGAAAGAAGCCGTATCGAAAAGCAATTTTTTCCTTATTCGCCTTATTATTGATCGTTTTGATCGCGACGGCTGGCTCAGTCCTTTACACGTTACACCAGCAAGAAGTCGCAGCCCAAGAAAAATATGAGGCGGCTGCGGAGAAATTACTGGCATCAATCCAAGCAGAACAAAGTCAAAATGGGTTAAAAACAACGCCTGAAGTGCTCTCCAAAGGCGCAACCAAAGAATTGATCTACCGCCCGCAAGACCTTGATACGTTTCCCATCAAAGATATCAAAGAACGGTTGACACAAGCCGCTGATCACTTGCGTAAAAAACAAACGAATAAAGAAGTCGTCACCGTTGCCCGCATCCAAGCACAAGCAGCGGCTTCAAAGGTGTCTACTTATTCATTGAAAGCCGACAGCTATGTGTGGAATCGAGAAACCGGACGTTTTGAAGATGCGGACAGCCTAACGGATGCACCGATCTTCGTATCAGAGAAGACGCAAACCGAATTGTCTTTGAAAGAACTGGTTCCTGATGAAGGCAGCTTATTAGGTATTCAACAAGTCATTCAGCAGAAACTGCTGGATCAAGCCAAAGAACCCGCCAAAATCATCGACGCCGTCTTGGCCATGGAGCGGATCACCTTCGATTCGAAATTTACTTACGATCCAGAGAAGCTGACCATCGAATTGCCAAAAAATCAGACGGGAGCGACGGAAATCACCCTGTCTTACAGCGAGATCGCCCCATTCATTGATCCTGATCTCGTGGCTGCTGACCAACTCAACAATGCCTTGCCAAGTTTAGACCCCAATAAAAAATACGTGGCATTGACCTTTGATGATGGACCCAACAGTACCTCCACCATGGATCTGTTGAACATCTTACAAGAAAATGACGTTAAAGCGACCTTCTTTATGCTGGGACAAATGGTAGAGCAATATCCGCAAGCTGCTAAAAAAGTCCAAGAAGCTGGACACGAGATCGCCAGTCATTCTTACTCTCATCCACAGCTGAATACTCTTTCAGCGGAAGATTTGCAGGCAGAAGTCACAAAAACCAACAAAGCCATTTATAATGCGACGGGTTTACTACCTAGAAATTTACGACCCCCTTATGGCGCTATCGACAAACAAAGCGCACAAACCATTGGCATGCCGATCATTCAATGGGACATCGATTCTCAAGACTGGAAATTGAAGGATCCGAAGAAGATCAATGCCTTGGTGCAACAAAATGTCTTTAATGGTGCCATGATCTTGATCCATGATATTCACCCGAAATCTGTGAAAGCCGTACCGGGAGTCATTAAAATGCTCAAAAACGAAGGCTACGAATTCGTGACTGTCGATCAATTATTAGAAGCACGGCAAAAACCATTGCATCAATACTTTGGGATGAACGACGAGCGCCTCGTTGACTAAATAAAAAAAGGAACGCAGCAAATTGTCTCTTGCTGCGTTCCTTTTTGGTTATTGGATCGTTCCCTCTTTTTTTAGCCCTTCTTATCCTCATATACATTGGTCACAAAAATTTGGATCAACAGTTCAGCGACAGCTTTTGGCGGCATCATTGAGAAATCTTTGAGCCAGCGTTCGATCAACCCGATAGACCCGCAGACAAAAAAGCTAAGACACAGTTCCAATTCTTCCTCGGAAGCATCTTGAAAGTATTGGGCAAACCGTTTCAAGGTCTCCGGTTTGATCTCTGACAACAAAAGATTCAGCAAATGGCTGTTGTTTAACAAAATCAAATGGGTCGTACTAGGATTCTCATACAAAATCGTCAACAGCTTTTCCAACCAAAGATCCAATGACAAATTTTCCTGCTGCAAGTTCGATGCGATCTGCTCAACAAGCTCTCCTTCGATCTCCTCCAACAAAGCGGCCGTATCCTTATAATATTTATAAAATGTTCCTCGGTTGATATCGGCTCGTTCCGCAATCTCTTTGATCGTGATTTTGCGGTACTCTTTTTCCAACAATAACTCCTGAAAGGCGCGTCGGATCACTTTTTTCGAGTAGATCGTTCGACGATTCCCCACAGTCCCCACCATATCGTTTCCCCTTTTCTCTGTACATTTGATCAATATTTGTCTATTTAATGACAAATACGTAAGCATTGAGGATTGCTCTTACTTTTCTTTCTTAGTATACTAACACCATGTGATTAAATCAACACGTGTTTAAAAAATGGAGGCTTTATTAATGAGTTATGTTGAAGTAAAGAATGAATATAAACGCTATCAGATGGGCGAAACCACCATCACTGCCAACAACGATCTTTCCTTTGCCATTGAAGAAGGCGAATTAGTGGTGATCCTTGGCCCCAGTGGTGCAGGAAAATCGACCGTTTTGAATATTTTAGGTGGGATGGATTCGCCAGATGAAGGACAAATCATTATCGACAATGTCGATATCGCGAAGTTTAACGACAAACAGCTGACGGAATACCGCCGCAAAGACGTCGGGTTCGTCTTCCAGTTTTATAATTTGGTGCCGAACCTGACAGCGAAAGAAAACATTGAATTGGCAACAGAAGTCTCACCGAATGCACTCGATCCTGATGAAGTCTTAGCACAAGTCGGGTTAGAAAACCGTAAAAACAACTTTCCTTCGCAGCTCTCTGGTGGGGAACAGCAGCGGGTGTCGATCGCTCGGGCGTTAGCCAAAAACCCGAAATTGCTATTATGCGATGAACCAACCGGTGCGCTGGATTTTGAAACAGGCAAACAAGTGTTGAAGCTTTTGCAAAACGCCAGTCGGAAAAACGGCAATACGGTGTTGATCATTACCCATAACAGCGCCATTGCCCCGATCGCCGATCGGGTGATCCATATCAACGATGCCACCGTCCGTTCCATTGAAGAGAATCCTCATCCAATCTCGATCGATGAAATCGTTTGGTAGGAGGATCTGATGAAAAATAAAACCTATCTTAAAGCAAGTTTGCGGGAGATTCGCCAATCAAAAGGTCGCTTTATCGCAATCACCTTGATCATTTTTTTAGGAACGTTTCTCTTTGTCGGTGTCAAAGCGACGGGACCGATCCTGAATCATTCCGCGAGTGAATATGTCAACGGTCAGCATTTAGCAGATCTGCAAGTCACTTCCACGCTGGGATTGACGGAGGACGACATTGATGCGGCGGAAAAAAGCGGTGCGCACACAGAAGCCGCCTATCAATTTTATTACGCTGCCAATTCAGATGAAGTCGTGCAAGTGACCTCTTATGATCCCTCACAGGAACTCAACCAGCTACTGGTGAAGGACGGCCGACTGCCAGAAAAAGCCGATGAAATCGTGCTGGACACCGAAGCAAAAAATTATGGCTGGCAAATAGGGGATACTTTTACGATCGATGATGCCGATAATCTGTCGGACAAAGACTATACGGTCGTTGGGTTCGCCACCTCTCCCATTTATATCAGTGCTGCCGAACGTGGCTATGCGAATGTCGGCAGCGGTGTCGTGACGTATTTTGCTTATGTACCGGAAGAACAGTTCAAGATGGAGGTCAAATCGATCCTTTATCTCGCCTTTGATGATGTCGCAGGCCTTGAAACATACTCCGATGCGTACACCGACAAGATGGCAGCCCATCAAGAAACGATTGAGGAACTGTTTGCGGATCGCCCTAAAGAACGCTTAGCAGAAATTCAGCAAGATGCTTTTGATGAATTAGCGCCTGCAGAAAAAGAAGTCCGCGATGGACAAAAACAGTTAGCTGATGGACAAGCCCAACTGGATCAGGCCAAAGCGGAACTAGAACAACAGCAAGCCGCCTTGGCACAGCTGCCGCCCGTACAACAAGCAGCCCTCGAAGGCCAATTGACCGCTGGGGAAGAAGAGTTGACACAGCAGCAAACCCAATTAGATGAACAGCAACAAGAACTAACCGATGCCCAACAAACACTGGCAGAGAAACGTACAGAGATCGAAGACTTGGAAGAACCTACGTATCTTTACAACCAACGCAAAGACAACCCCGGTTTCCAAGAGTATGGCGGGCTGTCTGATCGCATCGCAGCGATCGCCAATGTGTTTCCTGTCTTCTTCTTCTTTATCGCTGCGTTGATCACCTTTACGACACTGACGCGGATGGTAGAAGAAAACCGCAAAGAGATCGGTACCTTAAAAGCGATGGGCTATGGCAAAGTCGAGATCTCCCTTAAATATTTGATTTATGCCCTCCTGTCTTCGGCCATTGGCATTATCAGTGGTGCCGTATTAGGGACGGAACTGTTGCCGCGTTTGATTTATTTTCTATCCAGCGAACGGTATCTTTTAGACGGGATTCGCGTCTATTATGTCTGGTCGCCAATTATTTTGGCCGCGATCGCCTTTTTACTGGCGACGCTCGGTGCTTGCCTCTTTGTTTTGATCAAAGAATTGCGGGAAAAACCTGCCCAGCTACTGCAAGTTCGGGCGCCAAAACCTGGGAAACGGATTTTATTAGAGGCCATTACACCCTTATGGTCACGCTTAAGCTTCAATCAAAAAGTCAGCTTCCGTAACATCTTCCGCTACAAATCGCGAATGATCATGGCAATCATTGGCATCGCCGGCTGTACGGGACTGATGGTGGCAGGCGTTGGGTTGAAAGATTCCTTAAGTGCTGTGACTGCGAAACAATTTGGGCCCATTACGGATTATCAAGCCGTCGTGACCTTAAATGATGCGAAGGAAGAAACCGTTGCTGCCGCTGAAACGGTTTTAACAGACGATCCTCTTGTGACCCATTCGATGCTAGTCTACAATGAAACGATCGAGATTCGACCAGCTAACCAAGGAAAACAAAGTTTGACCTTGATGGTTCCGGCAGATCAAGAAGCTTTTACCGACTATGTCCATTTGAAAACGACGGAAGGGCAGAAGCTGCCATTAACAGAAGGCGCCGTACTGACTATGAAATACGCAGAATTGTATGATCTGCAGGTTGGGGATACATTGACCTTCTATACTAGCGATCAAGAAGCTTTTGAAGTACCTATCAGCGGCATCGCAGAAAACTATTTAGGCAATTCTCTGTATCTGTCACCGACTCTTTACGAAGAAATCACCGACAGTGCCTTTGAACCGAATGCGTTCTTAGTCAAAAGCAAGACGATGACGAAAAAACAAGAGGAAGCTTTATCAACAGCCTTGTTAGATACCGACAAAGTCAAAAACACGACGTTCCTTTCCACTCAGATCAAAATGCAGGATGATTCGATGGGCAACTTGAACTCCATTGTCTTGATCTTAGTTGTACTATCAGGGGCATTAGCCTTTGTCGTCTTGTATAACTTGACCAACATCAATGTTTCCGAGCGGATTCGCGAGCTTTCTACTATTAAAGTATTAGGGTTTTACAATAAAGAAGTCACCATGTACATCGTACGGGAAAATATCGTCTTTACGTTATTTGGGATTCTCGCTGGCTACGTGGTAGGTTACTTCTTGACTGACTTTATTTTGATCCAAGCTTCGATGGAAAACATGGTCTTTCCATTAGTGATCAATTGGCCGGCCTATGCTTTAGCTGGCGGCATGACGATTCTCTTTACGATCATCGTGATGTACGTCACCCATGTGAAACTGACTCATGTCAACATGATCGATGCGTTGAAATCAAACGAATAAGCCGCTGCTAAAGCGATTTGCTGATCATCCAGCAGCGATTTTAAAGAAAAGGACGCCACTCTTGCCTAGATAGCTGAGAGTGACGTCCTTTTTTGAACAAATAATCCCCCCTGTCCACTTTTGAACAGAGGGGGCGTTGGTTTTCACGTGAAACATTTTATGATTTTACAGAGTAGTTTGGTGCTTCTTTCGTGATTTGAACATCGTGGGGATGTGATTCTTTTAGTCCGTTGCCGCTCATTTGGATGAATTGTGCTTCATCACGTAATTGCTGTAGATTGCCAGCACCGACATAACCCATCCCTGATTTCAAGCCGCCGATCATTTGGAAGATGATATCAGAAACGCTGCCTTTATAAGCGACACGCCCTTCAATGCCTTCTGGAACCAATTTGTTGGCTTCGTTTACGCCACCTTGGAAGTAACGGTCGCTGGAGCCTTTTTCCATTGCCCCCAGTGAACCCATTCCGCGGTACGTTTTGAAGCGACGGCCTTGGTAGATTTCAAATTCACCTGGTGATTCATCGGTTCCTGCCAACATGCTACCTAGCATTACGGCATGTCCGCCAGCTGCTAAAGCTTTGACGATATCCCCAGAGTATTTGATCCCACCATCAGCAATGATTGCTTTTCCGTATTGACGTGCCACAGAGGCTGCATCATAGATCGCGGTCAATTGAGGAACTCCGACACCGGCTACCACCCGAGTGGTACAGATCGAGCCTGGACCGATCCCGACTTTTACGACATCGACACCAGCATCATACAATGCTTTCGTGCCTTCTGCAGTGGCAACATTTCCAGCAATCAATGTCGCTTCTGGGAAATGCGCACGAATTTCAGAGATTTTGCGTAAAACACCCGCACTGTGTCCGTGGGCAGTATCAATAACAATCGCGTCCACGCCTGCATCCAATAATGCTTGTGCGCGCTCAAAGGTATCGCTGGTAACGCCGACTGCCGCTGCCACTAATAGGCGTCCATGCGTGTCTTTGGCTGCATTCGGGAATTCGATCACTTTTTCAATATCTTTGATAGTGATCAAACCGCTTAAGATCCCTGCTTCATCAACGATCGGTAATTTTTCGATCTTGTGTTGTTGTAAGATTTTTTCAGCGTCTTTCAACGACGTACCGACAGGTGCTGTGATCAATTGGTCTTTGGTCATCACATCATTGATCGGCATCGTATAATCCGTGACAAAACGCATGTCGCGGTTCGTGATGATACCGACTAATTTGCGGTTTTCCATCGTTTCTACGATCGGTACCCCGCTGATGCGGTACTTGCTCATCAAATGTTCTGCATCAGCAACTAAGTGGCTTGGTGTTAAGAAAAACGGATCGATGATCACGCCGCTTTCAGAACGTTTTACTTTGCGCACTTCATCTGCTTGCGCTGCGATACTCATGTTTTTGTGAATCACGCCAAGTCCGCCTTGACGCGCCATTGAGATCGCCATTTTACTATCAGTTACGGTATCCATACTGGCACTTATGATTGGAATATTTAGTGTAATATTCGGGGCAAGCTGCACTTTCATATCCACGTCATTTGGCAAGACGTGACTTTCTGCCGGAATCAATAAGACATCATCAAACGTTAACCCTTTTTTTACAAATTTGGTTTCCCAGTTGGACATTTTTGTAACCACTCCTTAAAGTTTTTAGGTATTTTAAAAAAAATAGCAAAGATTTTTTCATAAGTCAACCATTCGGAAAGCTTTCTTAATAATCCTCTTCAAACCTTTGGTCAAATCTCATAATTCGCCATTTTTTCTAAAAAAACACGCTGATCGTACGGTCTTTTTTAACAAAAGAAGGCGCACGATCAACGTGTAGCCATCAGCCTCTAGGAACAGACAGACTGCTGATGATATTGTATTTGCGTTTCAAGTAGTACTTCGCGGCTAATGCCACTGCCCCGATCAAGGCTTCGATCACAGGGTCCACTTGTGGATTCAATGGTGGTTGGATCATCGCAGAAAGCGAGATCACAACGATCCATAGCATGAAGGCTGCGACTAAAATCAAAATGATCTTCCACATCTTCGGCCGTTTGCTCTTATCGGCACCTGGGCGTTCATATTGATACATGTATTTGTACATCAAGTAGAAGACCCAACCAGCAAGCATCGCCATCAAGAAGAGGGTCAATAAGCCATAAGGTTGTGCTTGTCCTCTAGTAAAGATCCCCATGACCCCTAACATCAAGCCAAAGATCCCTAAAATCAGCAAGGTGTTATCCAACCACATCAAGAAGGGGCCGGATTCTTTTTGCTCAACGGGTTTGTTGATGATGGCTTCGGTACGTTCAGACACTGTACCAAATAATTGGCGGGCTGTTTTGCCGCCTTTTTGTTCTTTGACTAAGACCGGCAGCATCTCATGCAAGGCAATCGTTTTTTCTTCTTCAGAAAGGTTGGCTGCCTCTAGCGATTTTTTTAAATCAAATATATATTGTTGGTTTCGTTTTGTTAATTGTTGTTCTAATTCACGATTTTCGGAAACATAATTTCGCAGAGTTTCTGGTTCCATGAATTGATTCTCCCTTCTGCGTTTTTTTCACAATGGACATTTTACCACAAATTCACTGGGAAGAAAGCCCTTTATACGTTAAAACGGAACAACATCACGTCGCCATCTTGCACGACATAATCTTTTCCTTCCAAACGTACCCGACCGGCTTCTTTGGCCGCTTGCATCGTGCCGTATTGGTTCAGATCTTCAAAGGAAACAGTTTCCGCACGAATAAAGCCGCGCTCAAAGTCCGTATGGATGATCCCCGCTGCTTGCGGTGCTTTGATGCCTTTACGGAACGTCCACGCACGCACTTCTTGTTCACCAGCGGTAAAGTACGTTGCTAGACCCAGTAAATCATAGGCAGCACGAATCAATTGATCCAACCCTGATTCTTCAATTCCTAATGCTTCTAAAAACTCTGCTTTGTCTTCTTCTTCCAGCTCAGCGATCTCTTCTTCGGCACGAGCACTGATGACGATCACTTCCGCATTTTCGCTCGCTGCAAATTCCTTCACTTTGTTGACATAGTCATTGGTTTCATAGTCTGCCACGTCTTCTTCTGCTACGTTGGCAACGTATAAAACTGGTTTGGTCGTTAGTAAAAACAAACTTTTGACGATGCGCTGTTCTTCATCTGTAAATTCGATCGAACGAGCTGAGATCCCTTCTTCTAGGACCGGTTTGATTTTATCAAGAACGGCCAATTCCGCAACCGCATCTTTGTCTTTGGTTTTGGCAATTTTTGCGACCCGAGTATAGCGCTTGTTGACGGATTCTAAATCCGCTAAAACCAACTCCAAGTTGATGGTGTCGATATCAGCTAATGGGTCCACGCGGCCTTCCACGTGGGTGATGTTGTCGTCGTCGAAACAACGAACGACATGACAGATCGCATCCACTTGGCGGATATGGCTCAAAAATTGGTTCCCTAATCCTTCCCCTTTGCTGGCACCGCGGACGATTCCAGCAATATCCGTAAATTCAAAGGTGGTTGGGACCGTCTTTTTCGGACGAACTAATTCTGTTAAACGCTGTAAGCGCCAATCTGGCACTTCCACCATTCCTACATTCGGATCGATCGTCGCAAACGGATAGTTTGCGGCTTCTGCTCCTGCTTTGGTTATTGCATTAAATAAAGTAGATTTGCCCACATTTGGCAATCCAACGATTCCGGCAGTTAACGCCATGCTTCACTTCACTCTTTCTCTTTTTTTTCTAGGATTTTCTTCATCTTTTTATCAAATTCTCGGCGCGTCATCATGACGATGTGGCCGCAATTCGTACACTTTATTTTGATGTCTGCCCCCATGCGGATGATTTCCCAACGATTGGCTTTGCAGGCATGCGGTTTTTTCATTTCGACAATATCCCCAAGATCATACATCTTTATCACCTCAAGCTTCATCAAATTGAATGTTCAATAAATCTAAAATACGGGTTAAATCTTTTTGTGACAGGTATTCGATCTCGATTTTGCCTTTGCCTTCTTTTTCGCGGATCTCGACATTCGTGCCGAATTTATCCATCAACCGTTCTTCGCTTTCTCGTAAATAGTACGGTTTTTCCCGAATCAGACGCGGAACTTTTTTCTTTTCGTTTTTCGTGTCGTTCATCTCAGCGACCATTTGTTCTAATTGGCGGACTGTCAGATTTTCTTTGACACAACGATTGGCTAATTTTAAGATCTGTTCTTTATTTTTCAACCCTAATAATGTCCGGGCTTGCCCCATAGACAAACGGTCATCTTGAACCATTTCTTTGACGAGTTTCGGCAAGGACAGCAACCGCAAATAATTGGCGATATACGGGCGGCTTTTCCCTAAACGTTCAGCGACTTGTGCTTGGGTCAATTTCAAGTTCTTCATCAGCATGTCATAAGCTTCTGCTTCTTCTAAAGGATTCAAATCTTCCCGCTGCAAGTTTTCTAAAACGGCGACTTGCATCATCGCTTCTTCATCAAAATTGCGGATGATGGCTGGGATCGTTTCCTTGCCAGCTAGTTTAGACGCTCGAAACCGGCGTTCACCCGCAATGATCTCATAGCCTTTGACGGATGATTGCCGCACGATGATTGGTTGAAAGACCCCCGAATGCTGGATCGAATTGGCTAGTTCTTGTAATGAAAGCTCATCAAAGGTTTTTCGCGGTTGATAAGGGTTGGGTCTTAATTCGTTTAAAGGCAGTTCAACGACTTTTTCTGTCTTGATATCGACTTCTTCTAACCCTTGCAGGTCTTGAAACAACGCATCGATCCCACGCCCTAATCCTTTCCCTTTATTCTTCACGGGCTAACACTTCCTTTGCTAACGTCTGATAGACTTCGGCTCCTTTTGAGCGTGGATCATAATCAATGATCGACAATCCATGACTAGGTGCTTCAGACAACCGGATATTCCGCGGAATAATGGTTTCATATACTTTTTCTTGGAAATAGCGGCGGACTTCTTCCACGACTTCCGCGCCTAAGTTCGTACGGGCATCATACATCGTCAGTAAGACCCCTTCGATCTCTAACTCAGGGTTAAAATGTTTTTGTACTAAACGCACGGTATTCAATAGTTGGCTCAGCCCTTCTAATGCATAGTACTCACATTGGACTGGGATCAAAATCGAATCACTGGCGGTAAAGGCATTGATCGTCAAATGACCTAAAGATGGCGGGCAATCGATAAAGATATAATCGTATTGTTCTTTGATTTCATTCAAAGCCGATTTCAATCGAGATTCCCGTGCCATCATGGAGGTCAATTCAATTTCCGCACCAGCTAATTGGATCGTCGCTGGAACGATATCCAAGTTTTCCCGACTGCTAGGTAAAATCGCTTCAACGATCGGTGTTTCATTGACTAATACATCATAGATGTCTTGTTCCACATCTGGTTTGCGAATGCCGACACCGCTTGTGGCGTTGCCTTGGGCATCAATATCTACGAGTAACACTTTTTTGCCGACAAATGCTAAGGACGCACCTAGGTTCACCGTTGTGGTGGTTTTGCCTACGCCGCCTTTTTGGTTTGCAACAGAAATAATACGGGCCATTGATTTTCCTCCTATTTAATTGGTTGTTTCGCTGGCATTCCCGGTTTGCGGGGGTATTTCTTTGGCGTTTCTTTTTTCTTTTGAATGATCAAAAGATGGCGTTCATCGCCGCTGACCGGTAAGGTAAAGCTTTTTTCTTCAATAAATTTGCCGCCTAAGAGTGAGATGGCTGGTTTGGCTTCAACCAGTTCTTCCTCGCTTTTGGCAGCTTTGAGCGCATAAAAATAGCCTGCTTTTTTCACCAATGGCACACAGAGTTCCGTTAACACATTCAAACGGGCAACCGCACGAGCAGTCACATAATCGAATTGCCCACGAAATTGCGGGTTTTGACCAAATGTTTCTGCACGGTCATGGTACAAGTGGACATTTTCCAATTGTAGATCCGTCACAAGGGTTTGTAAAAAGGTGATGCGCTTATTTAAAGAGTCGACGATCGTCACTTCTAATTCAGGAAACACGATTTTTAGTGGAATACTTGGAAAGCCAGCACCTGAACCGACATCACACAAATGACTTTGCGGGTCAAAGGCGGTTTCAAAAGCTAAGGAAACAGAATCGTAGAAATGCTTCAAATACACTTCTGATTTTTCCGTGATTGCGGTTAGATTCATCTTCTGATTCCATTCGACTAAACGCTCGAAATAGACAGCGAATTTTTCCATTTGTTCTTCGGTTAAAACGATCCCGTTTTTGCGTAATTCTTCATGAAATTCTTCAGGTAGCATAACGAATCCTTTCTATTTTGTGAAACAGAAAAATGTTTCACAGACTAGTTCCTACTTTAACGCAAAAAGCAATGTGATGCAATAGCCAGACATTGCTTTCTAGGAGAATTTACCATTTTTTAACTGGGGCTTTAAGGTTGGTTTAAGGCAGAGGAATTATACTCATTTCAATCCAAAAAACTTTTTTCATTTTTCCTTGACCAGCGAGGCTGCCAACCCTCCTGGTCAGCTTTTTTCTCAAAAAAACAAGCATTGATCACAGGATCAATGCTTGTTTTTGTTTCATATGAAACTTTTTTATTTCACCCGAGGCTCGTTGTATTCTTCGATACGATCAGACGCGCGGGAAGCCGCATGTTTGGCTTTGTTGGTTTGACGTGAAGCAAAGTCGCCGGTTTTAGATGCAGCTGACGATACTTTGTCTTGAACCGTTTCTTGTTCCTCTTCGTATTCAGCGATCGTTTTTACATCTACAACATTGATGTTGACTTCGATAACTTCTAATTGGGTCATTGTTGTTACTTCTTTTTGGATAACTTCTTTGACTTGGTCAGCGATTTCTGGGATGTTGCGGTCGTATTCAACCACGATATCTAGATCAACGGCTACTTGTTTTTTCCCAACTTCGGTATTGATACCGGCAGTCACATTGTCTGTATTGACTAATTTTTCCGCAATGTTAGAGAAGAAACCACCATCGACCGTCAACAGACCATCCACGTGTTCTAATGCGATCCCGATGATTTTTTGGATCACTTTGTCATCATAGGTCAATGAACCATGAACGGGTGCATCGCCAGTTGGTCCTTCAAAATCGTTGTGGCCAGGTTTTGGCGGTGCTGGATGATGTCCTGCTGGATTTGGATTTCCTGGTGCTGGATGATCCCCTGGTTTTGGTCCGTTTTGTTGTCCTGCTACTGCTTTCTCAGCATTTGGTACCACTGGATCTGGTGCTTCAGTCATTGGAATCGCATTTTCATTTGCTTGATGATTGGTGTTAGGAACCACTGGATCTGGATGTGCGCTGACTTTTTTATCATTGTTTAATTCGTTTTTATCGTTATTCATTAAAAATTCCTCCTATTAAAATGCGTTATTGTTGGTTAAAAAATTCGTCGATGATACCGGTACGTTGGAGATACAATCCTAACGCAAAACCCAAACCTGTTAGGAGTAGAATCAGCAATGTTTTGAAAAAACCGATCGTTACAAACAACACAGCCAGAACGAGACCGATTGCTCCAAAAATCAATGGGATTTTGTATTGTTGTAGTTCGTTCATCATAGCCCTCCTATTCTACTCGCGGGTTTTCCGGAGTCTCATTTTGTTCAAAATTCGCGTAGTTGACTTCGACTTTGACTTTCTCACTTGAACCAAGCACTCGTTGGACATCTTGTTGGATTTCCGCCATTAAGTTTTCGGTTTTGCCGACTAAGGCAGACGTCCGTTTCAAGCGTCCTTTGATTTTAATCAAAATTCGATTTTTGGTCGCCTTGACATGAACTTTTGGTCCTTCAACAAATTCTTTTTCATTTACTTTCGTACGTACAAGTCCTTCGATTGCTTTCTTATCGATCGTCAATGCGCCCTTATCCTCTTTCAAAACAAAGGTCGTTTTGGTTTTTGGATAAAAAAGCACGACTAAGATCACGATCAAGAATAAGGCGATCAAGACAACAGCTACCCAAAACATATATTGACGCATAAACAAGTTGTCAAAGAAATACGTGACGACATTGCCTCTGCTGTCCAAACCAAATGGCAGCTGCATATAAGGATTACTCATTAATACGATTGGTAATAAGACAGTGATAAAAATCAACGAAACGATGATTGATACGATTTTCCACCCTTTACTCATAGGACACCTCCTCCTTTTTCTCCAATTTTCGATAAGCTTACAAGTTGATGGCTTCTCCGCCGGTAACACCATAAATCTGTGCTGTCACATAGCTAGCTTTATTCGAAGCTAAAAAGACATAGACAGGTGCCAGCTCAGCTGGTTGTCCTGCCCGCTCAAGTAACGCTTGCTGACCAAATTCAGGCAGCTGGTCTTGCGGTTGGCCATGATCTAACTGTAATGGTGTCCAGATCGGTCCTGGGGCTACCCCATTGACGCGAATTCCTTTTTCAGCAAATTGTTTCGCCAAGCTGACTGTAAAACTGGCGATCGCCGATTTGGTTGCCGCATAATCCATTAAATGGGCACTTGGACTAAAGGCTTGGACAGAAGTCGTTGTCACGATCGCTCCTCCAGCCGGTAAGTGCGGCTCAGCAGCTTTGACTAATGCAAACATGGAGATAATGTTTACCATAAAGGTATCTTTCACTTGTTCAATCGGTAATTCTGCAATCGATGGCCGCGTGATTTGCTGTGCTGCGTTCAATACTAATGTATCTAACCCACCTAATGCTGCCACCGCTTTGTCAACGATCTCTTGTGGTGCCGCTTCGTCTCGCAGGTCATAGGGGAGCAAGATCACTTTGCGCCCAGCTTCTTTGATGTACCCTGCAACTTCTTCGGCATCTTCTTCTTCTCCTGGGAAAAAGTGTAGGGCAATGTCTGCTCCTTCACGGGCGAAGGCAATCGCTGCTGCACGTCCGATCCCAGAATCCCCACCGGTGATCAGTACTCGCCGGTTTTCTAACTGCTGACTTCCCTCATAAGATTCTTCACCACAATCAGGTTTTGGTCGCATTTCTTCTTGTAAAGCAGGCGTATCTTGTTCCTGTTTGCTGTATTTACCCGTGTGATAAAGTTCCCGTGGATCAGTCAAAATAGGTTCACTCATTCTTACGTCCTCCTTTTCTCTATAATAAAATTCTAAACCATTCATTTTTTTTTGGGAAATATAACGCTTTGTTAACAAAAATAAATCTTCGTTTATTAGAAAATGAAAAAAGAAAGTGCCCTCATTTTTGACCAGAAATCAAATAATTTCCCTTTTTTATTGAAGGGGGTAAACTAATAAGTAGTAACTGGTAGTACCTGTAAAAGGGAACCCCTAAGAAAATGACCTTGGATCAAGAAAAAGGAGGAAACAAACAATGCCTTGGAATGTCCGTGATTATCCTGCGTCAATGAAGAATCTAGACCCCTTAGTTCGTAAAAAAGCGATCGATATCGCCAATGCCCTGCTAGCCGATGGCTATTCTGATGATCGGGCGATCCCGATCGCCACGAGTCAAGCAGAAAAATGGTATGACAATGCAGATGAAGAGGAGAAAAAAGCTTTTCAGAAAGAGAAAAATCCGCAAAAAGACGACGCCCATCAAACCAATAAGAATGCGGAAAAATTAATGGATGCGGATGTAGAAGTTGTGTATGAAGACGACCAATGGCAAGTCCGTTCCAAAGGGGCGAAACGTGCCAGTGATCATTTCGACAAGAAGGCAGATGCCATCGCCCGTGCCAAAGAAATCGCCGAAAACAAAGAATCCGTGGTGAACGTTTATAAAAAAGACGGCGACCATCAAAAGGATATTGATTTGAGAGAATAAAATTGGCTGCAAAAAAGCGGAAGGAGGTCTTACCTTTGTCGTTTGAGCTGCGCGAAACGTTGCCTACTCTTTCGCTTTTTTGTTTCCTTTCACAGCTAGGTTTGATTAAAACTAAAGCAACCGTTTCTTTGACGTTTCTTTTAAAAAGCAGCGGTTCGTTGTCAGAAACCTAAAAAACGAAGACCTTTTGAATGAACCATCACTTTTAAAATTTCTCGACATCCTAAAAAATAAGCCTATGAAATGCTGATCTAGCAACAATTGTGAACCATCCGTTACCTCTGTAAACTAGCTTGTGCTTTCTTTAACTAAATAAACCTTGTATACTTGAATTATTAAAAGTACAAGGAGTGGTGTTTGTGAAAAAATTATTTTTTGTGCCGTTTATTTTTCTTTGTTTCCTCTTTGCTCTCCCAGCTGCCGCCCAGACAGTAGAAGAACCTGAACTCGTTTATGACTTAGCATCAGATAGTCCCTATGAGCAGCTGATCACGGTAGATGAAGAAGGCAACGAGGTGATTTTGACCATTGAAAAATTGCCGTCATTCCGAGCAAATCTGGCAGCGGGAACGTATCGTGTGTCAAAAACATCCGCAGGTAATTGGACCGCTAGTTATAATGTAACGGTCAATAGCCGCAATCAATTTACAGGCACTTCGAATTTAAGTTTAGTTGCTCACAGAGGAAGTATCACTTCTAGTTCATTAACTCACACGTCCACCAAAGCCACCTGTACGTTTAAGCAAAAAGCAGGTATAATCACTACCAATGGGAGTGTCGTAACCACGATCTCAAATGGGAAGCTAGTTGTTAAATAGCAGATAGGAGCATACATTGGCTTTAGCAGAACAATTAAAAAGCTGTCGCGAGTCTTCAGGATTGTCGCAAACAGCAGTCGCAGAAAAATTACAGATTTCACGCCAGTCGATTTCAAAATGGGAAAATGGGCGCGGCTATCCAGATATTGAGAATTTGATTTTGTTGAGCGATCTCTACCAAGTCTCGATCGATGAGCTTTTACGTGAGAACGAAGCCTTAAAAGAGCGGATTGAAACCAACAATCAAGAAATCAACGACAAGAAAGAAAAATTGTCGTTACTCCAAAGAACGATGGCAGCAGATAAAGATGAAAGTCTGCTCTTGCTACTGTTAGCTGGAATCGGCTCCTTTCTTTTTCCTTTAGGACTGATCTTAGATGGCTTTGTTTTATGGCGTAACAAAAAAGCCAATAATTTTTATGTATTGATCTATATCGTCTGTGCCTTCTCGATTTTCTTGAATTTGTACGATGGCTATGTCCATCTCAGCAACATCATGAATTGGGGAACCACTACGATTGAAAAAGTGGAATAACTTTATTATTAAGACAAAAAGCCCGCTGCGAATTGTTTTCGCAGCGGGCTTTTGACACTCTATTTACCATTTATAAATTGGTTTTTCAAAGAATATTAACCGTCTTTAGTTAACCTTGGCAATCTTCCCTTGCTCGATATACACCATCAAAATACTGATATCAGCTGGGTTTACTCCGCTGATACGGCTCGCTTGGGCGATGGTTTCGGGTTGGATTTTTTGCAGTTTTTGTTTGGCTTCTGTTGCCAAGCCATTGATAGCGGCATAGTCGATGTTTTCAGGAATGCGTTTGGCTTCCATCCGTTTGAGTTTCTCCACTTTTTCGAGGGCTTTTTTGATATAGCCTTCGTATTTGATTTGGATCTCGACTTGTTCGATCTCTTTTGGCTTCAATGCTTCATTGGCTTCGATAAATTGTAGCATTTCGGCATACGTCACTTCAGGCCGACGCAAGAATTCATTGGCTAAAACGCCATCTTTCAAGGTAGCCGTCCCTTTAGCAGTCAAATACGCTTGTACTTCTGGCGTTGGTTTGATGCGGATCTTAGATAAACGTTTGATTTCTGCTTCAACAGCTTCTTTTTTCGCTACATACGCTTCGTATTGTGCTTCTGGGACGAGCCCGATTTGATGTCCCACTTCGGTCAAACGCAGATCCGCATTATCATGACGCAGCAATAAGCGGTATTCGGCACGAGAGGTCAATAAGCGGTAAGGTTCATTGGTTCCTTTGGTCACCAAATCATCGATCATCACACCGATATAACCGTCGCTGCGTTTCATAATGAAGGGTTCTTTGCCTTGAATTTTCAAAGCAGCGTTGATGCCTGCGATCAAGCCTTGACCGGCCGCTTCTTCATAGCCGCTGGTTCCGTTGGTTTGTCCTGCCGTAAAGAGGTTTTCGATGACTTTGGTTTCTAATGTTGGACGCAATTGATGAGGCACCACGACATCATATTCAATGGCGTAGCCCGTCCGCATCATTTCCGCTTTTTCTAAACCTGCGATGGAATGCAGCATTTGGACTTGGACATCTTCTGGCATAGAAGTAGAAAGCCCTTGAACATACACTTCTTCGGTGTTCAACCCTTCTGGTTCCAAGAACAGTTGGTGACGAGATTTGTCTGCAAAACGCACGATTTTGTCTTCGATAGATGGGCAATAACGGGCACCTACTCCTTCGACGATCCCTGTAAACATCGGCGCCCGGTGTAAATTCTGGTTGATGATTTGGTGCGTCCCTTCGTTCGTATAGGTCAACCAGCAAGGTTCTTGGTTTTGATTGTAGGCTTCATCGGGTGTGCTGTAACTAAAGTGATTCGGTTGTTCATCGCCAGGCTGGATCTCCGTTACCTCATAGTTGATGGTGCTGGATTTCACCCGCGGTGGTGTACCGGTTTTAAAACGAGCGATCTCTAGGCCAAGCTCTTTCAAATGATCGGCTAGTCCAATCGATGGCTGGGAGTTGTTTGGTCCAGAAGAATACTTCAACTCTCCAATGATGATCTCTCCTCGCAACGCTGTTCCCGCAGTGATCACTACAGCTTGGGCTTGGTAACGAGCGCCTGTAGAGGTCACGACGCCACGGCATTCGCCTTCTTCAACGATCAGCTTTTCAACGATTCCTTGGCGCAGTGTCAGATTGGCTTCTTTTTCGATCGTTCGTTTCATTTCAGCCGCATAGGCATGTTTATCGGCTTGCGCCCGCAAGGCCCGCACAGCGGGACCTTTTCCTGTATTGAGCATCCGCATTTGGATGTAGGTTTTGTCGATATTTTTGCCCATTTCTCCGCCTAAAGCATCGATTTCGCGCACCACGACGCCTTTTGCTGGTCCGCCGACGGAGGGATTACAAGGCATGAATGCGACCATGTCTAAGTTGATGGTCAGCAAGAGGGTTTTTGCCCCCATTCGGCTGGCTGCCAAGGCAGCTTCTGATCCGGCATGGCCGGCACCAACAACGATCACGTCATAACTTTCTGCTTGATATTCTTGCATGGTGTTCTCCTTTTTACGCCAGTGGCGCATTCTTTATTTTCCTAAACAAAACTGACTGAACAATTGGGTGATCAACTCATCTTGGACACTGTCGCCGACAACTTCTCCTAGATAGTCCCAGCAGCGTGTCATATCGATTTGAACCAAGTCGACAGGCATTCCTGCTTCGATCCCTTGGATGACCTCAGACAACGACTGAACGGCATTTTCTAATAAGGCAATGTGGCGAGTATTAGAAAGATAGGAAGCATCCTTATCGGTGGTTTTGCCCCCAAAGAATAGATCGGCAATGGCTTGTTCCAGTTGATCTAAGCCTTCGTTGGTCAACACAGAGACAGAAAAAATCGGTTCATCTGCTGCGTACTGCGCTAGCTCAGCGGGTGCTAATTTTGGCTCAAGGTCGGTCTTATTCAATAAGATGATCCGACGGCTGCCAGCAGTCAGCTCCAGCAATTGTTTGTCTTCCTGGGTCAATCCTTCGCTTTGGTTGAGAACCAGCAAAATCAACTCCGCTTCTGCCAATGCTTTGCGGCTGCGTTCGACCCCGATTTTCTCAACGACATCTTCTGTTTCGCGGATACCAGCCGTATCGATCAGTTTCAACGGTACCCCGCGAACATTGACATACTCTTCAATGACATCTCGAGTCGTACCAGCAATGTCTGTCACGATGGCTTTTTCTTCCCTTAATAAATGGTTCAATAAGCTGGATTTACCGACATTCGGCCGACCGATGATCGCGGTACTCAAACCTTCTCGCAAAATTTTTCCTTGTTGGGCAGTCGCTAATAAGGCTTGGATCTGCCCTTTGACCATCGTGGCTTTTTCTAGCAATAAGCGGGTCGTCAATTCTTCCACATCATCGTATTCAGGGTAATCGATATTCACTTCAACTTGCGCCAGCGTCTCTAAGATCTCTTGGCGTAAGGTCCGAATCAAGTGGGAAAGATTGCCATCTAGCTGATTGACTGCGAGATTCATCGCCTTATCGGTCTTGGCACGAATCAGGTCCATCACCGCCTCGGCTTGAGAAAGGTCAACCCGTCCGTTTAAAAAGGCCCGCTTCGTGAATTCTCCCGGCTCAGCCAACCGTGCGCCTTGTCGTAAAACCAGCTGCAAGAGTTGATTGACGACAACGATCCCGCCGTGGCAGTTGATCTCGACGACATCTTCTCGGGTAAAGGTCCGCGGCTTTTTCATCACTGATAGCATCACTTCATCCATCAAACGGTTTTCTTCTGGGTCCACGATATGACCATAATGGATCGTATGACTAGGGACTTGGGCGAGGGTTTTAGTGCCTGCTTGAAAAATCCGATCCGCAATTGCGATCGCTTCTTCCCCGCTTAATCGCACAATACTGATGGCCCCTTCGCCTGGCGGGGTGGAAATCGCGGCAATCGTATCAAATTCTTGCGTTATATTCGCCATGTTGCTTGCTCCTCCTATTTTTTCACATAAAAAAAGTGCCCACTCCACCCGTCAAATTGATTGAAAATCAATAAAAACGAGTAGACTTAGCACTTTGACTGCTTGTCAATTAAATTCTGGAAATAGATTAGCACATTTTTGCGTGAGTCGCAAGCTTCCTTCAAAAACTTTTAAATTTTGCATCTGTCCGCAAAAACCTTTAAAATAAAAGCAAAGAATAAGAAAAGAGGGATCTATTATGGAAACCATCAAATCATCAAACAGCGCTGCTCGCATTAAAGAAATCATTTTATCGACAGGAAACGTGAATCGGCCTTACGTCGTGCGGGATATCGTCTTTGCGGCAGACAAAATCGAAGTAGATCTATTTGATACATCTGTGAATTTGAACGATCTGTTGGCAGATGTGACCTATCGCTTAAAAGAAACCGCCCACAGCTACGGAGCGAATGCAGTGATCAACTGTCATTTCGAACATGACCGCATCGTCGAAGGCGACAAAACCTACCTTGAGATCTTTGCCTATGGTACAGTGGTTCAATTTACTCAATCAACCATCGGCGGCTAATTGCCTCTATCATCAAAGAAAAATACAAAAAAGAGTCCGCGGCATACGGACTCTTTTTTGATACCAAAGGCTGACCTACGTAACGTATGTTGACTTTGATAAGAATGATTTCTAGTCAAGGATACTTGGTTTTAAATTTGTTGTCAATCGCTTTTTCCCATCAAAAAAGGGAAAGGCTTGTCAAACCGCCTTTCCCTTTTTCATTAAATTCGTTTGTCCGCAGGTTCCACTACTAAGTAGCGATACGGTTCATCCCCTTCAGAATGAGTTTGAACATACGCATCTTTACTCAAAACTGAATGGATCTGCTTTCTTTCAAACGCCGGCATCGGTTCTAAAAAGACTGGGCGGCCTGTTCGTTTGACTTTTTCAGCAGTACGGCTAGCCAAACGTTCTAAGATCGCTTGACGTTTTTCACGGTAATCTCCGACATTCACTACAATCGACAATTTGTTTTTCGCGATGCGGTGAATATACACTTGAGCCAAATATTGCAGTGCATTCAAGGTTTTGCCGTGCTTCCCAATCAAAATGCCTTGTTTTTGCGTTTCTAAATGAAAGACGATCACGCCGTCTTGACGAGCGGTTTTTACTAAGGCGGGTGCATTCAATGCTTTTGAAATATTTGTCAGATAGAGTCCCAGCTGAGCCAGCGCTTCCTCATCTGAAAGATCCGTCAGCAAAACAGGTTCGCTCGCTGCTGCTTCCATCACACTGCTTGCATCCTCTGTCGTCACAGGATCTGGTTCTACCAGCGGTTTTGCTGGTACTTCTTCAACGGGTGCCGGTTCTTCAACGATTCGTTTTTCAATGGAGACCCGTGCTTGTTTTTTTCCTAGACCCAAGAAGCCTTTTTTTCCTTCATCCAGGACTTCGATTACTGCTTGATCTTTGGTGATACCAAGGACTTGCAATCCCTCTTGAATTGCTTCATCTACTGTCAGATTTTCATAAATCGGCATTGCAGTGCAACCTCCTCTTATTTTTTCCGTTTCTTTTTAGGACTCATTGCTTTTTTCAGCGCACGTTCACGCTCGCGTTCTTTGCGGGCAGCTTCTTCTCTTTCTTGGCGAATCTTGAATGGGTTATTTAAGATCATTGTTTGCACAACTTGGAATGCATTGGAAACGACCCAGTACAAGGAAAGACCGCTGGCAATGTTGATCCCCATCAGTAAGATCATCATCGGCATAGCGAAATTCATGATTTTCAGACTCGCATTTGATTCCACTTGGCTCATACTTGATAAGTAAGTACTTGCAAAAGTAAAGAGCGCCGCTAAAATCGGCAAGATGAAGTATGGGTCACGATCACCCAGCTGCAGCCATAAGAATTTTCCTTCTTGCAGAGCAGGAACCCGTGAGATCGATTGCCACAAGGCCATCAAAATCGGCATTTGTACCAATAATGGCAGACAGCCGGCATAAGGATTGACATTGTTTTCCGCATACAAACGTTGTGTTTCTTCTTTTAACTTGCTTTGTGTTTCTGTATCTTTTGACGCATATTGCTGCTGCAGCGCTTTTAACTTCGGTTGTAATTCTTGCGTTTTGCGCATGCTTTTGGTTTGAAAGTGCATCAACGGCATCAAAATGACCCGAATGATCAATGTAAAGAGGATGATCCCGATCCCGGCATTGCCGAAGGAGAGGGCTTTGATCGCCTCTGCAAAATAATAAACGATGTAACGGTCCCATAGACCAGTACTTTGTGCATTTACTTCACCTGTTGCACCGCAGGCAGATAAGACAACTACTAATGAGAGAACTCCCAAAAATAGTAAGACGCGTTTCCCTTTTTTCACGTAACTAATTCCTTTCCATTAATGAATAATTTTGGCAAGTTTTAAGACATGCTCTAAATTCGAGTAGATTTCCTTTGAGGAACAAGTGGCGATACTTGGACGGGCGATCACGATGAAATCGACCGCTGGTTCGATTCGCGGCTTCATTTCCGTTAAACTTGCACGGATCTTGCGCTTGATCTCATTTCGCTTCACTGCATTACCGACTTTTTTCCCTACAGATAAACCAACTCGAAAATGTGATTGCTCTTTAGGTAAGACATACACCACGAACTTCCGATTTGCAAAAGAATTTCCTGCCTGAAAAACTTTTTGAAAATCTTGCTCTGTTTTTACTCGATAGGATTTTCTCATCTTCGGTTCCTTCACTTCTTTCAATTAAGCTTCGCGAAACGGATTGAATCCGTAACCACTCACCTGTCAATAATACCATATTTGCCAAAAGTCAGACACTATATTCCGCAAAAACGGCATAAAAAAAAACCACTGGCATTCAGTGGCTTACGCAGAAATAACCTTTCTGCCTTTACGACGACGGCTAGCTAAAACACGACGTCCATTTTTTGTACTCATACGTTTACGGAATCCGTGAACTTTTTGACGTTTACGTTTATTTGGTTGATACGTTCTTTTCATTTATTTCCACCTCCATCAGGATAATGCTTATGCGCACAGACATACTTTGATAGTATAACGAGTCAAGTACTAGTTTGTCAATAAGAAGTTTGCTCAAAATCAGGCATTCTTTATCCACAATCCCTTTGATTTGTGTGGGTTTGCTGTTTATAGCCAATTTTTGTGGATAACTTTTTCCCCAGAGTTATTTTGGCTTTTTCCACAAACAAACAGCCTGTAGAAAAGTTTTCCACAATCACTTTTTTAACTGTTGATAACTACCCTAAAACCTAGTGTTATCAAGGCGTGATCTTCACATCGATCTGTGGATAAAGGAGATTTTTTTATAGTTATGCACATTCTTTTTCTACCTGTGGATAGTCGAATTTCGAACATGTGCATTTCCATTTTTCTTTTATCCCGTTTTGTGGAAAAGTATTTTTTTCTAACCTTTTTTATCGTAATCTGTGGAAAACTTTTTCAATCCGTGCTATTTTAGTTATATCTATTCTTAGTTATAGGAGGACAATTT
>NZ_JBIOQK010000002.1:0-207273 GCF_051713685.1 Enterococcus sp. DIV1059_2
TGCGGCAATGGGGCATTCTAAAGAAATTAATCTTATAAAGCTGATTTATTCCACAGTAATTAAGAAAAATCCTTTAGGCGAAATCTTAAAAGAAATCGGCGAAAAGGAGGATACAGATGAAAAAAACAAATAAGGGAAGCATCTTTTTTGTGGTCTTCCTATCATCAATAATCTTTTTAATTCAGGGTCTAGAAGTCATGTTTCTACCTTCAAACTCAAGTGATATGTTGGGACTTTCGGCACTACCAATCATTATAGGTATCTTTGCTGGAGGTCCGACTATCGGTATCCCTTTGTCAGTGATATGGACTGCTTCAGTAGTTTTCGTCACTCCGGGGATTCACACTCAGACATTTGTTTTATTAGGCGCAAGTCGTTTAATAATGGCGATGACTATTTGGTGGGCATATAGCTTCTTCAAAATCACCAAAGCCTCAAACTATAAATCAATCTTTTATTCCATATTATCGGGAGTCATTGCAAAGAGATTGTACTTCTATTTCTACTACAAACTTACAAACCACACAGAGCTCATTAATTTTCCTTCAGAGCTACTAACAATTTTATTTCAAACATTTTTTTACGGATTCTGCGTCCATGTAGTAATACAAGCGACGATTGAATATAGCCGGTCTATCCGGTGAAAATACATTTATTTAAGGAGGACGACTCATGTCAGCAGTCAAAATTACATCTTCTCATGCAGGTCACGGAGGTACCGACCCAGGTGCCGTTTGGGGCAAGTATGGGGAACATATTATTGCTTCACAAATCAACAAAAAATGGCTAAGTATCACTGGCGGTGTTGATTGTTCTGTAGAGAATTCAACATCTATCAACGATAACTTGGCGAAGATTTCTGCCAAAGTGAATGCTGTATCGAAGTCAGGTAGCAATATCAATATCAGCCATCACTTGAATGCATCTGGTGGTGTCGGAACTGGGACCGAAGTTTGGTATTGGGAAGGCGATGCTGTTTCTAAGGCTTATGCAGCTGCGATTTCTAAAGCAATTGCAAATGCTTTAGGTATTCCTGACCGTGGTGCTAAAGCTACTAATAATTTTTATGTTCATCGCAATACAACTGGTCGCATGTTGTTAATTGAATGGTGCTTTATTGACCGTAAAGGTGACGTAGAATCATTGCTTAAGAACATGGACAAAGCAGTGGTTGCAGCAACTGCAGCTCTTGGCTATAATGCTAAAGCTCCTGCTCCAACAAAAGAACCTACACCTGTGAAAAAACCAGAGGCAAACAGCACTCCTGCAAAAGATTTTTCCAAACAGTACTTCACTGTAAACCCTAAAAAAGTTCGCTTGAAAACAGCCCAAGGGTTGAGAAAGTTAACTGACGTAGAGTTTACTGGTAATTCTACTTACGGTGGCAGTTATAAAGCAGGAACTGTATTCGCAATTACTGGTCTTAAGTATACAAAGGCAGGATGTCCTAGATTAATCACACAGTCAGGACATTTGCTTACTGCGAATAAAGCTGATGTTGAAGAGATTACTGTTGCTCCAGCCAAGAAAACTGGAAGTTACAAAATCAAGAGTGCCATCGGTGCCAACATTCGAAGCGCAGCTTCAAAAAATGCTCCAATCGTTGGTAGTTATCCTCAGGGCGCAACCTTCAATTATGACCAAACAGTAGTAGCTGACGGTTATACGTGGTACTCGTACATAGGTTCTCAAAGTAAAAAACGTGTATATGTCGCAGCTGTCTAATTCGAAAGGGGTATTTAAATATGGATTATGAAGTAATTGCAACAGCAGTAGTTTTTGCAGGGCTTATTGCTCTACTCGGTTTACGTTTTGTCAAAGGTAAAAAGGCAGGGGAGACTACGGGTAATACTGCAATTGATATTTTAACAATTGCGGCTCCTTTAATTGACCAAGCCATTGAGAGCGTGAATGCTGCAAAAGAAGATGGTGTTGTTACAGAAGAAGAAATGATTAAACTTGTTTCTAATCAGTTACATACACTAATGTTAGAAGCTCCATTGACTGATGGAGAAAAAGCTTTAATTACTCCAGCTTTGGTAGAATTTGCTACAAAACAGCTAATGAAACCACTGTTGAACAAGAAATAGAAAAAAGAGAGAGCAGCCTTAATGGTTACTCTCTCTTTTATTTATTCTATTGATTGTATTACATAAACGGAAGGAGGTTTACTCTCCAAAGCCTTCCTAAAAGGGACAAATTCATATACTTCACCTTCGTAATAATATAAATCTCCAAATACGGGAGGTTTACTTGCTGTAGGGAAGGTACCATTGATTAGTGCTTCTGAATATTTGATAGAAGAAAAGTCCCACATTCCTTCGACATCAAGGTTTACTTCTCTTGGAGTGCAAAAATCCGCATCAAGAGAAAACTCGTTATGATATAGTATCAATGCTTCTATCAGTGTGGGCGAGGCCACCCAATCACATTCATTTATTTGGAAGACTTTCATGTCCTCCAGTAATATAATATTTTTTCGGTCTGTAGAATGGACAATCTTCATAGATACACTCCTAAATTTTAAAGAAAATTTTATTGAAAAAATTAAATAGTAATATTCGATTGGAGGGGTCAAAAGACATGTATTGTGGTTCGGTTGAAAATACTTCTGCATTTTTGTTGAATTCGTCTGATGGAGAATAATGATTAAACCATATCTCAAAAGCTCTAGCAAATACTTCTGTTGGTGTGGAATAATACTTCATTCTTGAAGGAGACAATGTCGAACCGTAGGTATTTAGAAGCACTTCTTTGTAGTTCTTAATAATTGGTCTGAAATCTTCTGACAACGAAATTGTGCCTTGCCCATAGTTATAGTCTAGATAATGTCCATATTCATGAATTAAACTGGTAGTATCTCTAACATCAACACAGATACAATTATGATAACTAAAATATATCCCAGTAGCGTTATGTTGACCCAGTTTTCTAAAACGAAGAACTGGGGGATTAGTAGTTCTAGGAAGATGTTTATAAACATCAATCCATTTTTCTTCAAGGTGTTTAAAAGTTAGACCATCTATAGAATTGTCGAGCTCAAGAAAAGTAAATCCGTTTTCGATAAAGCTATTATTATTCATAAGCGCTTGCTTCTCTTTGGAAATATTTCGTTTGGTCATAAATGCTTTTGCGTACTCGCCTTCTGATTCATTTTCATGCTCTTGGTTAAGTCGAAAATTTATTTCGTTCTCGTAAAGAGTTGTTAAGAAGATTCCAAGTGCTTGTTGGAACGGTAAATCAGTATAGTTGTGATATAACTTAGGATTTGAATCCATTTCCAAATAGAGTGCTAACTGTGTTGAGAAATTTGATGGGGCCATCGAATTAAATAGGTCATTTCTAGTTGCTGCTTGGTATATTCTATATATAGCTGAAATTCTTTTTAAAGAAAGTATTCGTATAGTATTAATTTGTCTAATCAAACCATTTAAATTTGTTTTGATTGAAGTTTTAGATATATCAGAATGATAGTTTTCAGCTTTTTTGGGTAATATCTCACCATCAAAGAATGCAAAAGCATTTAAAACCTTTAAAAGAGGTCCGTTGGTTAAATTAAGTTGCTTGTACTCTTCAGTTAAAACAATACAACTAGATTTCAGATTATCTTTTTGATTCAATATAATCTGTTTGTCCTTTATCGGTAAACTGTACAAAGATTCTCTCCAGCTGAAATGTTTCCCATCAATTAACCCAACAGGTAACTGACCAGTACTGAGATTAAAAATTTGCATCGCATGTATCAACTCTTTGGAATCAAGTGTTTCAACATCTTTTTCAATAAATCGGATGAACTTTGCAATGATTATGGTATAGTTATCCTTCCCATAAACGATGTTAATTTTCCTTCGATTCTTTTTATTAAATCTTAACTCTTCAGACATAATTGAGTAAGCCATATTTTGCACTCCTTTTTGACTTTTTACAATCTAATCTAGGAGAATAAAAAAATCAACCCGTATAATTAAGGAAGCCAGATAAAAACTTCTTTAATTCTTCGAATTGATGTTCGTTTTCCTTTTCAATTTGTTTCTTTTTCCCATCGATAACGGAGTAGGGTAATATCCACATTTCATTTTCTGAAAAAGCAGCTCCCTTTAATGTGTCGGAATGTATGACTGAACCTTCAAAACCCATCAAACATAGCTGAACATATGTGCATTGAACCATGAACAAATCGATGTCGCTGCAAAAAACTTGTGTAATTGGTTGATAATTAATACTTTTTTTCAAGTAAGTTTTTCCAATGCTAATTGCTAAACCACCAGTTCCACAAGCCGGGTCGTTGATGGTCTTAACCTCGCCCTCAGAATCGGATGCTATACTTATTTCATTCATTAAATCTGCAACGTTTCCAGGAGTCATAAACTGCCCAAGCCTTGAACTAAATCCGGATAGATTATTGATTAATTCTCCTAAGTAATCATAAGGACAATCCGAAAAAGATTTAATCAATTCGTTAAGGAAATCCGTATACAAGTTAGATATATTTTTAGGAGTAGCTTCTAAAATACTATTTAAACGCAGCAGTCTATTTTTTGTAACTTGTTCAAAACCGGGCAATTTTGTTTCATAATGAGGTGTAATGGTTGAACTAAAAAACAATGCAGAGACCTCTATTGCTTCTCTTAAAATATCTATCTCTCTTTTATGCGTAATTGAAGAAATGTCATTGATAATGTGTAATAGAGCTTTTGTATTTTTTTTAATATTCTTTTCCATTGTATTCCTCCCAAAATAAAAAAGGAAGGGCATAACGCCCCTCCTTAAAATGGTAATAAATCTCTATTAATTAATTCTTCTCTGGCCATTTCTTTGTTAAAAAATCCTAGCAACAAACCACTTTGGTATCCGGATTCTAAAGCATCAAATAAATGTTGCGCAATTTTATAGGCCATTCGCTTATCAGCCTCTTCAAAATACATTAACGATTTATCGTCAAATGTGATGTAACATCCTCCGCCTTCTTTATTTTCATCGATTACCTTTATGCGGTCTGGAGCTAGTTTTGATATATTCGGAATATCATTATTCATTCTGTAATCTCCTTGATTTTCTCTTTCAAATAATTCTTTTTTTCTCTTTGATATAAATACTCTTTTTTGTTCAAGCTATTATCCCACGGCATGGAGTCGGATACAATAACATTTTTGAGTGTATTATTTTTACCTACACCTTTGGGCATCTTTCTTTTTTTATATCTCAAATCCCTTAATGGCTCGTTTAAAAAAGCGTTCATTACTGACTGTGTAGCAGCGTAAGTTATCGTTCGGATAATCATCGGTAATATATTGTATGGCAAAGTTATTCAGCTCCTCACTAAAATAGCCCCCAGATTAAACTGAAGGCTAGAGTATTTTTATGCCAAATACTATTTGACGATTTCCTCAAAACAATAGCAAAGGACTTCATCCCAAAAAAGGCCAGATGACAAACCATTTTTAATTTTACTGATGTTTTTCCTAATTAGGGACTCGACCAACTCGGGTTCCATATCAGGGTATTTATCTTGTCCGGTGGCTATTGCATCTGCAATAGTTAATTGGAAGATAATTTCGTTTCCGTTTTCCATTTTTTCACTTCCCTAAAATTATATAGTAATATCGACCATTAACATAAACTCTAATGACTTCGGAATAATCAGGATTCATATACGAATAAAAAGCTGAAGTAAAATTATCGAAATAAGATTCTTCATTATTGAAAAATAGCTCTCGTATTCTTTTCTTCGCATCCTGATATAATCCAATTGGCTTTGTACTAATACCAAAGAGAGTAAGTTTGTTGCCAATAGATTTTCTTATTGCTCCCACTGTGGTTGCCTTAGAAACATCGACACCATATTCATCTTTAAATTGATTATGGGAGTAGGTAGGGGCTTGACTGAAATGGTCTAAAAGAATTTCTTTCCAACCATGTGTTTTTCTTGGATTGATGTATGTCTTTCCATCATGCGTGATTATAGTAGCTTCACGTATACTTTTTGAAAGGTCCTCGATTGTTAAATTATGTCCATTCATTAAATATCTCCTTCTCAAATCTTATATGAATACTCAATTTAAAAGGGATTGTTAGGCTCTAACTCGCAATTAATTGTATATATTTTCTGGCTTCCTCTTTTGGTAATTCGTCAAAAGAAGAAATCTCAGGAGTAAAACGAAAAAGAACACGACCTTTAAAGCTTGAAAACTTATTTTTTGCGATTTGGGTTTCGAAAATCGGCATTTTCACAATTTCGCCTTGTTCTTCAACTTCCCAATAAACTTGTGCCTGTTCGCCTTTAACGCCGACATCGTTATGGCATAATAATATGGCTTTTGCTTCATATACTGCTTTACCTGAAGATTTGATATCATCAAGTTGTGGGCGTTTAAATACGTTTATTTTTCTAAACTCAGCAGAGCAAATAATGGGAGAATCAAAGCGAGTTGCGAGATTTGTTAGTTCTCCAGCAATATGGTCAATGCGAGCATTCTCTTCTGTATATCCCTTTTTATCGACGGAGATATCATGAAAGTTATCAATAATAGCCACTAATGTGTATTCCTCTGGGAAGTGTGTTTCTAACATATCTTTGTATTCCATCATTGTTTTTTCAATATGCTCAATGGACTGTCCTTCGTTAGCGTCTATCATAGCAAAGTGTGCGACGGAATCTTTAAGCGCTTGTATTCCTTGAGCTCTTTTATCCATCAGTTCTCCGATATGGCTATATTTCTTAGGGAAACGAACAGCATTAATTTTGATACGTTGGTCAATTGCAATGACACGAGGAATCAATTCATTACAACTATCATCTAGAGAAAAATATAAAACGAAGGCTTTTTTAGGATGATTTTCGTCGATAAAGCTATTAGCTTTAGCTACTTTCCAACCAATTTCCGCCAACATACCAGATTTACCGACGTTTGAACCGCCAGCAAATAATGTAACGCCGGTATTTAATCCTTCAAAGGCTTCGTTGTATTGAGGAAATCCCCAATCTAAGCCGCCCATTTCTCCTCGAGCCCAGCTATAGGCATCAACGGCTTCAATAATTTTTTCCATTTTTTTGAACAATGCTGGTTCCCCAATGTCTTCGTTAATTATTGGTGTAGGCGCACTAACGGAAGAGTTCAATTCAAAATAAGGCACTCCCATAGGGTCTACTTCAGCAGTTTGTGTAAAATCAAAACTGTTATCGGCAAAGCTATCTTCAACCAACAGGTCAGAAAGGGTGGTAGACTGATTACCGAAAAAGGTATCATTTGCTGTATTCATCTAGTTTTTCCCCCTTGCATAAAACTTTTGTTAAGAAAATCTGTGTGCTCATGTTTTCTCCTTCTTTAAAACTTATTTTTCCGGTTCATAATTGTCACTCAAAGTTGGAATAAGTTCCTTTATTTTTTCTACTCCGTAATTCCATCCTCTTCGTACAATACTATTTACTGTAGCTTTGATTTCACTTTTACGAATAGGGTCTGGTCCAGATAGAGCAGGGGCAGCCCATTTAGTAATTTCCTCAATTATTTGGTCAACAGAATATCCCTGATTATTGAAGAACGATGCAAGAACAGCCATGGAGTTGTTCCTATAGCCAGATACAGGGCCCAAGTCTAACAGTTCTTGAATATGTGACGGGGTGTAGTCAAGAGGTTTTCTAACACCGGAGTAAACAATAGACTTTGCAGCAACTACTTCTTTAAACTTCTCTAGATAAATTTTCTCAGCTTGTTTTACTAGGTAGGGCTTTGGATATTTAAACTTGAAGTTATTTGTTGCCTGCTCTCTGATTTCTTCCTCGGTAAAGTCTCTGAGCTGCTCATAAGTTAAAGGTATCTTATGGAGCCCAGTACCTTCGTGTATGCTGTTTTCCATTCTTAAGACACGTCTTCTTTCATAAACAGACATATCAAGACTTCCGTAAGCACAAAATTCTCTTAAATCCTTGGCCATCATTCGAAATACTTCATCAAGATTGTAGTCAGGTTTGAATCCAAAATATTGCCAAGGAATAATTACGTGGAATCCCTTTTTCCCAGAAAAGTAGATACGAAAAGCTTCAATAGGAAGGTTATATCTGTAGTTTTGGCTCATTAGATAGATAGCTTGTAGAGCATCTTTACGTGCGAGTTCAATATTTTCCTCATTATCAAAATCCATATAAAAGTTGCCCATTACTTGAGATTCGTAAACCGTTTCGTTATCTGTAACTTGGCGTTGATAAGCAAAAGCGGAACGATAAATCCCAGAGTTTTCGTAAAACTTTCTAAATTCGAAACTATCGTTTTCTTGTAGAAAATAGTTTCTAGTGAACCAAGTTTTTCCTCCCGGTGTTGCCTGCTTGTGTCCATATTCATAGACGACAAAGTCGCTTAAAGGAGCTGGTTGGTTCTTATCATTTTCATTTGTATCAGTGACAGTAGCGGCCACTTCTAGGGATGATTCCATAAATATCAGACTCCTTTAGCATTTGTATTCTTTGATAATAAAGACGCTTGGCTTCTTCTATATAAGTGTCTTCTTCTAAAAACCTAGGGGCTTTCGGGAAATAATTGCGGCCATTATCATTTGGTGTGCATGCAGCTTCAATCATATAGAGGAGCATATCTAGACCGTAAATAGGAAGCATAGAATGGAATTGAGTTCTGAATCCTTTTAGATTCGGATGTGAATTATTTGTTTTGACAATGAACCATTGTATTAAATCGGTCATAGTAAATCTAGGTTTTAACTCTAGATAAAAGGGTTCACTCTCAACTTCTACTATTTCGTGGTTCTCCTTCATGACATATCTAGTCTTTGCTCCGGAGACTTGTAAGAGGGGGTGGTAATAGAACTTTCCAAAGTAAAGTAAATCTTCCTCTGGGTCAAAATCAGGTACCCCATGTTTAAATGGGATACGCAATTCTGTGAGAACGTCTGAAGGGGAGTAGACAAGTTTTTGTATATCAGGTAAACTCATTGCTTTTTTAAAAGCAGAAAGTAAATCATCAACTTTCGTATCTCCAGACAATAGAAAGGTGACATCTTTTCGTAATGCCAATAAATAATCATCAGTGACATCAAACCTGCCATCTTTCTTCTTTTCGATTTTTTTTATGTCTTTTAGAAACATTTCGCTGACATAAAATACATCATTGGTATCAACTTTAGACATGGGGTATTCCTCCTGGTTTTTATCCTAAAATTTTCATTATTTCCACAATGACTAACTCAACATTCTCACTAGATAAATCACTGTAGCCAGCAAATTCGTTGTTCAGAGCCATTTGAATATATGGAACTAAATCGTTAATTGTTACTAGTCCTGCTTCTTTCATTACTTCTTTTAATGCCATGTACTCATCGTTAGTAATTTTTAGATTTGCAGGAGCGGGATGCGGCTGTGGCTGCTGTTCTGTGGTTCCTTGCTCTGATGGTGCATGATTAGGAGTCTGATTGTTTACGGGCTCCTGAGAAGCATTTTGCAGCTGTTCAGGGGTATTGATTGGCTCATTTACATTAGGTTGTGGAGCAGTCGACCATGATTCAGTCAAGTTTCCTTGCTGTGGCTGAATTTGTTGTTGATTCGGTTGTTGCTGTGTTGAATTACTTTGTGAAGCAACGTTCTGTTGTGGGCTTTGTTGTCTTTCTTGAGCAGCATTGCGAGCTTTTTGCTTGGCTATATTCGCTGACTGCTCTCTAGAATCCATGATTGAAGCGATGATGTGTTCATCATATTCTGGTCCAAAGGTGTCATGAGCAGTAAAGGAGAAGCCGGCATACGCACGTTTGTATTTATTAGACACATCCAAACCAACTCCAAACATAGATGCACATTTTTTTAAAGCGTCAGTAGATGCACTCTTAAAAGTAGATTGCTGAAGGTCTGTACTACCATTAATTGATGCAGAACCCCATTGTTCCCTAACCCCCAATCCAGGTATAGTCAATCGGCCCAAGCTTTGTACATGAGCATTTTGCTGAATTGGTTCGCCACCGTCTCTTGGTTTTAATGCTTGTCCAGGGATGATTTCAGTTCGGATAATTTGAAAGCTCCAGCTATAGGCAAAATATTTGTTTAACATGTAAATAATCGCATCACCTGAAAGGTACGGATAGTCGGCATCTTTAGAGTTTGATTTTTTAAAATCAACAATTTCTTGCGGAGTCCCAGCTTGAATCTGACTAATTGCATGGAAAAACGAATATTTTTTTTCCTGATTAAATACATCTAGAGCAATAGTGCTCTCTTTGGTTTGTTCATCTAACATTTTTTTTCTTCCTTTCAATCTTTCATTTTTATCCGAGACTAGGGAGTATCCCCTCTGCTCTCATGTATTGATTAATTTTCTTCAATCGATAAGTAAAGACCTAAAATATAAATTTAGCGGGTTGACTTTTCTGTAAAAAATCCTTGTTATATGCGTATAGAAAAAAAGTGCATACTGACACAAGAAAGGATGTGTGCCCATTTGATTTCAGTATATTAATCAAATGATTCCAAAATGAACGATGATTATTTCAATGAAGACAATGAAATGGAAAACCTATGGTTAATTTGTCTGAATTGTGAATATGAAATGTCTATGGATGATTGCTTTTTTGATTACAGTGAAGACAATTTGTCAGACGAAGCTGTCGAGTGTCCTGTCTGTAAATCAAAACAAATGAGAATGGAACGCTCTTTCGAAGAGTAAATGTACAAAAGGGAGATAGATATGAATGTCAGGCGTTGCAAATGATTTAACATTTTCAGTCGATGAAATCTTTGTGTATATGGACTGCCCAATGAAACACCATTTACAGTATCAAGCAAAGTTAAAGGGCTCAAATAAACTCGTGATGTCATCGAAACCTGAAATATATAACGAGTGCATTCAAAAAACAATCTTTTACTTTTATACCCTTTTACAAAAAGGGAGTACGCCAACTTTAAAACAATTGTATTCAAAATATCTTTCGTTATGGAACGAAGCTAACGGAACGGAAGAAAAAGACATTTTCAATCGTGACCCTAAAGAAGCGGCACAAAGAGCAAAGGCGGAAAAAGAGCAATACGTCCATAGAGGATATGAGACTCTTCAAAAGTTTTATGCTTCTAATGCAGGCATCGAACAAGCAATACTAGCGGTTAATCATCCTTATGAAATCATTATTGATGGGGTATGTATAAAGGGTACTTTTGGATTAATTCGAGAAGTCCTTTCTCCAGATAAAGAGCGACGCTTAGTCGAAATCGTAGATTTTAATATGTCGAAGAAAAAACCAAATGAATTCTTCTTAAATCACGACTTATATTCCACATTCATGCACTATGCTTTTGTAAAAACATTCAAAGAATATCCGGACCAATTTACAGCACATTACGTAAATCAGTCCTTACAAATACCTTTGGTTAGAACGTCTAAGGAGTATAAACGAATGCTCAGAGTTGTTGAGTCATTTGTTAAAGGAATCCAAACGATAAAGCCTTATCCTAGACAAAGTTTTATGTGTCAAACATGTCCATTCTTATCTGAATGCGACAATATTAATTTTGAATAAAAGGAGAAATCACATGTCAGAAACTAAAGAAAAAATCGCAGTAGAATCGGGTATCGTTTTAAGAATGGACGAAGGTGGTCTTCCAATGATTAGTTTAATTGGAGAAGTGCCATTGACCCACCTTACATCTTACGCCAGATTGCTGAGTATGACAGAACAGCAGGCTTGGGAAAATGCTTTAGCACCCAAACCATTAGTCGAGCAACCTTAATGAGAACCTCAAAATTTAAACCAACTGAGTTCGGAGACATTTCTTGGATTAAGGAGGTTCCGAGGAACAAACTTATTGAGTCAAAGGAAACGGGTGATATAAATGCTTAAAATTAAAACCAAAAAAGGTATCCTGGTCGGGGAAATAAACGATTACGGTGACGTAACATGGATTAAGGAAACCAAAGAAACAGCACATAATAGTAAACAAGAATCAGTTACGGATAACTCGAAAGAGGATATTGTCGTAACTGCTGAATAAAGGAGAATACATATGTTATCAGAGGTAGAGGTTAATAAATCAGAAGTGTCACTATCACGAGAAATGGAAAATGCAGTATTAGATGAACAGGCAATTCCGATGTTTATTTCGGAGCAAACAGTTCAAAACTTAACCATTCGGACGATTTTAATTCCGGCAAATGGAGTAGATATCATTTTAGCTACAAATGAACTATCAGATGAGTTTAAAAAAGAAATAGTAAATCAACTAGTTGACTCGAATCCACAGCGTTATCATGCCTTATCCGAAAAAGAGGCCCATCATCAAATTTACTTACGTTTGCTTCAAGAAACAGTGGCATATTATCTTCGTGATAATGGCTATGTTGAAGGTTGTAAGCAGTATAGTTCAGGTATTAAAGAGGATGGTTCAGTAAGTTTCGAAGCTTATTACTTCGAAGAAACCGAAGAATCAGCCAAAATCAACAAACAAATTTCTGAACATATTAAAAAACAACAAAAAAAGAAACGACCAGTAGAGTCGATGGATGACCTTAAAAAGCTTAAACGACGTAGAGCACGTCTTAAAAAAGCAATGGCTCAAGCGCAGGAGGAAGCATGATGGATATAAAAACAAGTGATTTAGCTGACTTTGCAGCTCGTCTAAAACAATCGGTAGCAGCCACTGAAATTGAGCAATCGAAAACAATTGATTTTAACCAATCTATCGAATCTGTTGTAAAAAGTGATGAAAGCAAGCTTGGAGATATCAAAGAGAATTATTTTACTGAGCTTTCTATGAAAGGTATCGAAGATAATGAATATGGTGAAGTTGTAGAGAATATTGTTAATTTATTTCATAAAAATGCGAATGATGAATACACCGAAGATGAAGAGCTTGTTCCAGAAGAATATTCTGAAGAAGATGAGCTATTCAATTTGGAAGTAGTTGATGAAACTGAGGAAGAAGATTCGTTAGTAATCACTATTGATGAGGCATCTGGAAAGATGACTTATAATGAAACTCCTAAGAAAAATCAGCTCACTGGAGAACACTTAATTAGCTCAGGGTATTTAGAAGATAAACTAATTAGAGAAATTCTCAATATTCGAATGAGTGAGTTAACAACTGCGCAAGAAGAGCTCTCTGAATCAATTGCAGAATCATCCAAAGTATTCTTGGGAGCTGAAGAAAGTATTGTTGCGACTCTGAATAAAGTGATTGCAGATGAACGTAGTAGTATCTATCAAGCAAGAAAACAAGAAGTAATTAACGTAGCAGAATTAGACGAAAAACTACAAACATTTGTCAAAGGAAAGTTATCAAAAGTAGCATATACCCTTTGCGAATTAATTGATTAAAAGCTTAAATATCCTAGCCTCAGAGAAACCCATTCTCTGGGGCTTTTTTTGAAACTAAATGAAAATGATTTGCTCTCTTTACTCTAACTTTTCTAATGGTTATTTTCTCAATGAAAGAGGTGAAGCTTATTTTATTTCTAGGAATTGACCCATCAACCACGAACACAGGTTTAGCTGTAGTTGATGAAAATAAAACAGTATATTATGTTGGTGATTTAAAGGGCAAGGCAGATAGCCCCGACTTCTTCTATGATTTATATGCCCAAATTGAAACTATACTAATGAATTTTGACATCACTGCAATGGCTGTTGAAGACCAATTTATGTCAAATAATGCAGATACACTTAAGAAACTGGCTCGTGTATCTGGTATCGTATTGACCTTAGCTGGAAAGTTCAACTTGCCTTGTTATCTACAAATTCCTGCTGCATGGAGAAAATACTGGGTAAAAGAATCAGGCATATTACCTTATGACCCAAAAGATTCTTACAAAAAGAAAAATGCTTATTCTAAGTTTGAATGTTTCTATGTCCTTCAGTTGTATTTTCAAGACTATCTTTCTAACTTTAAAAAACATAATGATATTGCTGATGCCCTCGGAATCGCCTGGTCATGTAGTCAAATATTTTTAGAAGGTGGATTACATACCAAAGAAAAGAAGAAAAGGGCAAAGAAAAAAACAAACAAGAAAAAGGCAACTAAAGAAAAAAGTTGATTTAAGAAGGGTGATGACTCATGTGTCAGACAATCGACAGTTTGGTCCTGCAGGCAAAAAACGGAGATAGCGAAGCATTAGAAAAGGTACTTGTAGAATACGGCTATAGATACGAAAAACGGTTAGGAAAATTCTTAGGGAATTATTACTCGTTATTGGTTTATGGAAAATTGGATTTAAAAGATAAGCCTACCCGTAGACTGTTCCAATTATTTGCTACAGACAACGAAGTGATTGAACGCTTGAAATATAATCTAATGAATGAGAGCATTTACGATAGCATCTATGCTTTTACAGATTACCTGCAACATGAAATGATGAATAAACTAGACAGGCGCCAAATCAAAGACGATTTAGTTCTGATGTTCATTGAGAAAGTACATAGTTATAAGAAGAAATCAGTAAGAGTTAATTTTGATACTTATATATCTAATTCATTTCATAACGACGTGTTCACTTACATACAGAAAACATTATTTTCAGAAGATATTTTAGGGGTTGAAAATGACCGTCTTACAGATTTAATAGAAAACATTGCTATTGAAGATGACTTTACAGTTTTTGAAGACCAATACTATAAAGATATGCTGAATGATGATACCTTAACAATCAGATGGACGAATGGTCACTGTCATGAAGCATTTAAAGCATTGTCTGTATTTGATAGGAACATCTTGAAGATGCATTATTGGGACAAGCTCAGTGATGGTACAATAGCAGATATGATGTGCTTACATATAAATACCATATACACTAGAAGACGAAAATCTGTAGATTTAGTTCAAGCAGAGTTAGCGTATCTCTTAAAAGAAAGTTATGTATAGTAAAAAAGAAGTCTCATTTTAGAGGCTTCTTTTTTAATGTTATATTCTAATTGTCATCTTCCTCAGGTAGGGTGAATAAATCTTCGAATCGAAAAGGCTGACTATTAGGATAGCAGTGTTCTCTATAATCACAGTAACGACAATGAATATCGTTTGGGGTATATTCCCTTTGGGCAAGTTCATGCTTCCTAGCTAGGTCCAATACAATTTGTATTTCTTTAAGGACTTCTGCAATTTTGGCATCATCCTTTTCTATTATATATTCTTTAGTATCTTGTGTGTTTTTGTTTTCGTAATAGATTATTCCTTTTTCTATACCCGTTAAAAAGAAATAAAGTTGAAGTTGCATTTCATGTTCCTTCTTGGGTTTAGATTTTCCTAACGAATGGAAAGACTTGTCCTTGATAGATTTAAATTCAATTAAGAGAACCCGCTCTTGAGGACCAACGTATACTGTCTCTCCTTTTGAATTATTTAAGACAATTTTCTCTTCTTCGGTACTAGTTTCTCCTTGAATCGGATGTTCCAACGGGTCCAAGAAGTTCCATACAACTGCATCTGTTCTACCCGATATACAGAGGTCATCATTCTTTATTGATAGCTCAGGAGCTACTAGAATACCCATATCATTACAAACTTTTTCCATTCGGTCATGGAAGCTCGTCCCGTTTTCAAGGACGCTTAGATTAGTACCGGTTTTTGGTGTTGCACGGTAATGAAGCATTTGGTATGTAATCATCCGTTTACATCTACCAAGCGAAGAAGGGAAGAAGCGTATATCCTCTTTTGACTCTCGTAATTCTTGCCTCTTCATATACTCTTGTTTCATATACTCTATCGACATGCCACCAAGACTTTTATTATGAAATAAGTCAAAACCATCAACCCAATCGAATTTAGTATAAATTTTTCCGATATCTTCGTTAACTTTATAGGCTGATAAATCAATGTCATATTTTTCTTCTTCGACCTTTTTTGTGGCCCGGATAGCCCTTAGTTGCTCTCGACGACTCGGAGTAGGGGTTGATTTATTTTCTTCCAAGGGGTTAGTATCAAAAAAAGATAGTTGTTCGATATCCATAGTATCACCTCATTTATTTAGAAAGGATTTGATTGGGTGGTTATTAAGAAAAAAAATTGGTACGATGATGAAGATACGATTTTAAATCAGGTCAGCAAAGACATCGAGCTTTACCAAAATGTCTTAAAAGATGCAAAGGAATGGACAATAATAGGCGAGGGTGGGTACAGGGAAGCATTAAACTTCCTAGACCAAGGCCGTAACTGTCCATATTGTGCAGGTATTTTGAAATTCTTTGAATATACCAAAGCTGGTAACGATGTTGTTTATTGTGTCGATTGCAAACGCAGAATGTATCCAGCAGATTTCAATTATATTTCAGACACGGTTGATAAACTATACAAAGCAATCCCAGACGATTTGGTCATGTATTGGGACGATTTTCTGAGAAGAGATAGACAACGTCAGCGATTAGAAGGAACGGTGACACAAGAATAGTTTTTAGTGCGGTTAGGGTATAAAATCTGAATGGTCTTGAGTCCTTTTCATTGATAAATTTAATTAGTGGTTTGTTTTCTGCCGCTGTCCTTACACCACTTAACATAAATTCCCATCCTTCTGTTTTTCCATGCAGTATTTCTTTAGCCTTGTCTTCAAGAATAGACTTCTTGATAGACGAGGCTTCTTTGTTCAATTTGTGGAAATAATAAAAACCAAGGATTACCCATAAAGAAACAGTTACTGTTATTACAATCAAGAGTGGAGTCATTCTTCATCTTCCTTTTCATATATACTCTTATTAAACTTTTCTCTTTTACCCGACATCACGATTGCTACAACAATCCAGTAAAAGACGAAAAGAAGCAGGAGGGAGCAAACAAGTTGGATTATTTCTAAATTAGTAATCATCACGCAATCTCCTCAAGCTGTTTAATCATAATGCGAATTTCTTCTTCAGTTTTTTCAATCAATCCGGAATTTAAATCACGTTTAGTTTCTAATGTTTTGAGAATTTTCTCGTCAATAGTATCTTTAGTAACCATATCAATCATTGTTACCTGCTCATATGTTGAGCCTATGCGATGGATACGACCATATCTTTGTTCAATCACAGCTGGATTCCAAGGTAAATCATAGTTAATAAGGACATCTGCGAACTGTAGATTGATGCCATAATTAGCAGCATCAGAGCATAACATAATTTGCCGGTCGTCGTATTCTCTAAATCTTTTTATTTGTGCTTGTCTTTGCTTGGCATCGATGTGACCTGCAATAACATATGGTTCTTGGTCAAACTGAGTATAAAATCGGTCATATATAATTTTCAGCATTGTTGTATAAGTAGAAAACATAACTACCTTATGCCCGTTTTCAATCAGTGGTTTAAGTGTTTCAAAAAGTTCTTCCATTTTAGGAGAAGTTTTGCATTTTTTCAAAAGCGGAAGATACTTTTTGGCCATTTTAGATTTACCTTGAAGGAGTAAATGTGGGTGGTCAGAAACAGCTATTTGCATATACCTAAAGCCTGACAGCAACTCTTCTTCAGGAGTCCTGAAATTAGGGTCTGACTGCGCCTTAGCCGAAGTTTCGTATATTTCCTTTATGGTTTTCTGTATAGCCGCTTTATCAGTCTCAATAGCTGTATAGACGGCTTTTTGAGGTGCGTTCATTTCACTATAAGAAGTCGAATGAACGATAGTTGGTAATTCATCTGCAACATCTTTTTTCAAACGACGAAGTATGAATGGTGCCATTTTTTCACGAATCTCATCAAGATTCTTATAACCTAAATCGACGAAGCGTTTACCAAATTTTTCACCAACCACTACATGTTTTTCTCTAAATTTTGTGATTCCTCCAAACACATCAGGAGCTATCCAACTCATCAAAGCAAATGCTTCTTCTGGTTTATTTTGCATAGGGGTTCCAGTCAAAGCAAAACGGTATTCTGGTTGTAATCTAGCTACTGCTTGAAAAGTTTTCGAGGTTCTGTTTTTCATACGATGAGCCTCGTCGAGAATAATACAGTCAAAAGGAAGAGATTCAAAAGCTTCAATATCATTACGGACTAACTCATAGTTAGCTAGTAGAAAGTTAGTTGAATCTTTGCTCCATACCTCAAGAATCTTTTCTCTTTTTGTTTTATTACCATCGAGCACGACTGCTGACATATCAGTAAATTTTTCTACTTCTTCGGCCCATTGGTATTTCACCGCAGAAGGACAAATAACTATAATCTTATTTAAAATATTCTCATTCTTTAAGTAGTACGCAGCGCCCAAAGCTTGTAGGGTTTTCCCGAGTCCCATTTCGTCGCCAATAATACCAACTTTATTAGACACTAAATAGCTGATACCAACTTTCTGAAAAGCGAAAGGTGTCAACTTCATTGTGTCTATATGTTTGTTAACTATAGGGAACTCTAGGTTGATGGGTTCTTCAATGCCCCGTATCGAGTTTTCGGTTTCAACCATGGTGGTTACAAAGGAAAAATTTTCCATCCATTCATTAAAGAGTGAAAGGGGGATATAGTAGGTAAAGTCGTCTTCCTGATGATGCTGATGAGTTTCGAGAAAATTCATGAACTTGGCATATGATTGTGATGAGTTTTTTCCGTTTAGAGTAATTCTCAAGGCATTTAATGATTTGAAACTTTTTAATGCGTAAGCCAAAGTTATCAGCTCCTTTGTATCTAAATTTTGTTTCTTGCTATTTTTCGTTTGCCAAACACGCCATTAACGTAATCATTCAAAGATAATTCACATTCTGATAGTGTTAATACAGGATTAATTACCATAAGAATATCTTTATCTTTACCGTAGGAAAGAGTGATATCTAAAGTTCCGTGGGCTTCATTTGGGAAAGAAAACATTTTTAAATCCTTATAAGTCAAACTAAAGTCCAATTCAGGCTGATTTTCATTTTGAAGCACACTTACTCTTTTTCTAATATCTGATTTTGAGAACACAGCAATGTCGATAGGGTCAACATCATCTCTAGAGAATGTTAAAATCAAGTAATCCTCTGTTATCTTCAAATCATAGGAATTGGTGAATCTGTCTTGATAGGCTTTTACCAATCTAATGCATCTCCATTCTTTTTTGATGTTAAGGATGATTTATCTTCAGCTTCATACTTAATATCAACTAGTAGGATTGTAAAGCCCCAAAAAAAATAGCTCTAGCAAGCGCTAGAGCTACCATGTTATAAGTATGTTCCTGGATTGGTCTTCAGAGATTCTAATATAAAAGTTCTGTTCAATTAATAGATTTAAGACTGTGTTGATTTCTTCAGCAGAATATTGACTGAAGATGGGGTCGTTTGAAAGAATCAAATACTGTAATCTGCCAGCAGATGCCTCCGTTTGGCACCTACTAAAAAGTTGGTGATATAACTCTTCTGTTTTGCTCTCAAAAGAAGAGGGCGTAGTAGTTTCTTCCAAGAAATAAGGAATAAGATTCTTTATAGTTTCTCGCCTTAAAAAGGTACCATCTTGCCCCCATTCCTCATTAATTTTCACTTCGAAGTAACTACCTAGTTCATTATCATGAAGATATTTAGTTTCAAGGCCGATACTTTTCATGATAAAAATCAAAGATGTATGAAGTACTCCATAGTTCATCACTTTACCTTTATGTGCCTCGTCGATTATGAAATCAAGTTCAGCTAAATCTTCTGAATCCAATTCTTTGAGTAGTTGAGTGATATTATCCCAACCACCAAGTGTATCTGTATTTACTTCAGACATAGCCTCTCATCCTTCTATCTACTTTGCTTTATGTATTATATATGCAAAACTAGAAATAAATAAAGAAGTTTTACTTATTTTACGTTTAAATTTTGCGCTTCAAACGTAAATATCTTATCAAGGTTCTCAGTTAGCTGATGAGAAAAATCAATAATCGAGTTAGTCACACCAGTCTCTTTAGCCACTTCTTCTAATTTGGGGAATTCTACAATCTTGGCATAAAGTTCAGTAAGTCGATGAATTCTGCTTAAAGTTTCTTTAATATTATCCTCTGTAAGCAAATTTAGTTCGAAAGTGATGTCATTTTTTAGTTCTTCAGAAATCAAAGTAAATCCCTCCTTTGTTGTATAGTTAATTACAAGCATAAGGAGGGATTTTGTCTAGTACACAGTTATGTTTTCCTGAAAGTCAAAAAAAGGTTTAATTATTTTCTTTGATTCGTCTAACCGGAGGAATGACACATCTAAATCACTAATTCTTAACCTATCTATTGCATCGGCATCTTTTAAAATATTGAGTAGCTTTATCGCACGTTGGTGTTCGAAACTGTCTAATTCTTTTTCAATAAACGAATATGCTTCATAGTCATCTAAATCATGGATTCTTACTATAGTAAATAATAGATGTGCATCCATTCCAGTTAGTTGATATTCTTTTGCTAGGCTTGATGTTTGAAAACCCAAATCAAACCAGCTGGAAAGCTCATCAGCAACTTCTGCCCACTCTTCGGGATATAGTCCGTCATCATAACTAACACCAATACATAGGGCCTCTACCCAATTTTTTGCACTTTCATACCCATGATTCGGTGCATCAAAATCAGTTCTACGATTGAAATCATGGACAGCAGCCGCCAATAGACTGATTAATATTTCTTGTGTATCTAGTTCCAATGCATGACTCAATAACGTTGAACTAAACATCACATTAGTAAGATGTTTGTTTGAATGGTACATGTTAGTGCTATTCATTCTTTCTATTCCTAAATGAGTCGGAATATTTGCAGAAGAATCAATAATATTAGTCCTAATAAATGAGAACAATTCTGATAAGTTGCGATGGCTAAGTGCATCTTGTACAAAGACAGTATCGTATTGCTTATTCTCTTTTATATCATGGACTGAATCGGGGCTTATCCATACTTCAGCCTCTCCCCGGCCATTATAAAAGTGAATGATATCTTTGCTATATACAGTGGCTTCATACCAGGATGCATCCGGAGAATGTAAAAAGAATTTTAATACTTCTTTCCCACTGACTGTCCAGCTGTATGTAGCAGTTAGCGGAGTAGATTCGCTACCCACACCTCTATAAATAGTAATTTTTTCTGGAAGGGTTTCATAACCGAAGTAATTACATAGCTCTTTATAAAACTCTTCTTTTTTACCTACAGGCTGGTTGTCAATCATTCGTTTCCACATTTCTGCAGTAATAAAAGGTGCTATATAATCAACGTTTGTGTAAAACTCTTCCATAACTTCAAAGACCTTTTCATCAGGAATCTGCGAATATACTGCTTCTAAGGCAAATTTTAATAAGCTTGGATTAGCTAGTTCAACAGTAAATAAATAATTCAGGTAATCACCTTCGCTTATCTTATTATCTAAAGTTTCAATGAACTTATCAATTTTTGCTTTGGAAATCATACCAGGTAAAACAATAGGGGGGAATGAGAAAATCCGATAACCATTTATATAAATTACGTTAGGGTAATTCTTTCTCGCAACAAATAAATATTTCTCTTCAATTCCTTCAAGAATTAACTCATCTATTAAATCAATTATAGAATTATCGATGTTCGATTTATCGTCTAAATGAAATGGAGTGATATCATCCTCCGTAAATATATCAGAAAATAGCTTTTTTATTGTACCCATCTCCATAAGGTTTCTCCTTTCAGTAAACAAGTACCATTATACAACAAAACAAGCCAAATCTAATGTTGATTATGGCTTGTCTTTTGTAGGTTTTATAAAAATATCTGTTGTATAGAGGTGACTTGAATGATATTCAGCAAATGGAACCTCTTTTGAAAAATTTAAAGTGGTTTTTCCATCTGAAGAGACAAAATAACCATCAGAATTAAAAGTAGCCAATGATTTTTCAAAATCCAGAATATCATTTTTCATGTTCTCTGACTTTAAATCATCTAACAGTAAGGCATAAAGCACTTCTAATTCTAAGTCAAAGTTTTCGACTTTAACTACATCAACATTCCCGTCTACTACAGATGCTCTTACAATCATAGTTTTCCCTCCTGAAATCAAAAGAAAGCCTATCCGGCTTTCTTAGTTTTATTTTAATGAACCAATTACTTTGATAGTTCCAGAGCCTACACCTAAACTATAGGCAGTAGATTCGTCAGAAACACATATATCGAAGTGACTTCCTTGAATAGCACCACCTCTATCAAGGACTATCCCTTGAAGTATTTGCCCGTTATAGTTGATTTCGAGTAAGGTGTAAAAAGGGTATGCAGGAGGAGCAGCTACCACAACATAACCATCGTAGTAACGGTACCCACCAGTAATTGTTGTTGTCCACAAATCAAGTCCTGTAGCAGTTACAGTGCCGCCTTGTAATGCATTGTTAGCTGGGAAATAATGTGTAAAAGAAGCGTTTGTAGATATACCAGAAGTAGTGGAGGTAGGGGTGGAGGCAGCAACAGAAGAATTTCCTGCAGAAGAAGCATTTTGCTTCGCTAATTCTTTGTTGCGTTTTACTTTTTTAGTTCAGTAATCTCCGAGTCCTTTTGTGATAATAATTCTTTAGTATTTGCTAGTTGCTCTTCGATAGTTTGCAATGTACTCTCGATTTTTTTATTTGAATCTTCTATCTGTTTCTTTTGATTTTCTATTTTCTTGATACTAGAATCTTTTTCATCAATCTGCTTAGAAAGGTAATCGATTTTTTTATTGATGGCTGTAATTTCGCTATCTTTTAATACTATAGCTTTAGATGCTACTTCTAGTTTTGTTTCTGCTCGAGCAGTCTCCGCAAGTGCAGCGTGATAATTTTGTAACAAAAAGATTCCGCTAGTAGCTACGACTACCAACACCAGAGTGACTGCTAAGTATTTCTTGAATAGGGATTTAAGTTTCAACATATTTAATATGCCTCCTTGTTTGATTTACAAAGAGATAATAAGTTCTAACAATAGAAAAGTCTGTAACAAAGTTACGAAAATATAACAACAAAGATTACAAATATTACGTTAAAGATGGGTTGACAGCAGAATTAAAAAAACGTTAATAATAAATCTATTCCTTGTCATTTAGAGGGCTATAGTGCGTATTAAATCGTTCTAAAATAACCTTAGATACTAATAGTATCAATACTTACTACGAGGTGTAGGTTATGAGTGAGACGAATATTAATCAGGAGAAAACTCCTCCAGTTTATAAGAACTTTTCAAGAGGGTACAAAACAAAAGGAAAAAGCTATAAGGATAGATACGTTGAAGGACAATGTCCTGAATGTGGATATACAACAATTTATAGAGATGAATGGGCACAAACAATTTCCTTTAAGTGTATGAAACGTTCATGTCGACACAATTGGTTTGAAGCGAAAGTATTTCCGAAAAAAGAGACTCAGGAATAATAATTTTCAATTTTTTGCCCTATTTCTTCTTTGTACATACGATTTTCTTTTAATGATTTATCTGACATACAAGCTGTATCATCGGTTAAGTATTTTCTTAATTGCATGGTACAGCTTTTTAGATTGCTTACTGAATCTTGTAGCTCCTTGCTATCTTGGTAAATTGCGAAATGACCCATGGCCAGTTCGATATCTAAAATATATTTTTCTATCGTTCTAAGCTCAAGGTCTGAGTAAAGCTTATGTTTATTTGAATGCTTGTAATTTGTTTTTTCTGAAGACAGAAGGGGTAAACTAGGTTTTTTATATAAAGGGTTCTTCCTAGGTACAGTTCTTTTTGCAATTCTATTAGTAAAAGAAGATGTATGGCTAATAGAAGCTCTCACTGACATCATCCTTTCCATAAAAAAAGCCCATTGATTTATCAATGGACATTTTATCTATTAACTAAATTCTTTTTCTGCTGCAAATTGACCGCATTTAGAACACTTATATTGAATACGTTCTTCAATCACTTCAACTGAATTTGGTACTTCTGATACAACACTCTTTTTGCTTAAACAAAATACTGCATGCTTTTCAAAAAGGTGACTCTTACATTCAGAGCATCTATAATAATCATCATTAGGCATTAACATTCTGATTCCTTCTTTCTATTATCAACAGATATTAAAACATCATTACAGATAAAATGGCTATTTCTGCTACACCTTCCATGCGAAGGGAGTCATCATATCTAGATTTAATATAGTTAATACGCTTATCTAAATTGTTGAGTCCATTTTCATCTTTAAAATCTTCTAGCGTATCTTCAATTAATTGTGTGCCACCTCCAGGTTGAGTCACATACATAGCTAATTTTGTAACTTTACCTTTTCTTTTAACTACATCCTCATAGGTTTCAATCAAAAGTTGTTTTCTTGTTTTTTCTTCCACTTTGTTTCAGCCTTTCTATCTCTTTTAGTAGCACTTCTTTTTCTTCTTCGAGTTTGCGTAAATCCTGAATCATAGAGATTTCTTGCTCATAAGGTTTTACAAGGTAAATCCGGTCATCATTTTTGTATGCAAATGGAAGATACCAGAAATCTTTTTGTTCTTGCAAAGCTTCTGATTCTTGTTTAACCAACCAATCTTTGGGAATAGAAATTGTCTTCTCACCACGTCCATTTACCGTCCCTCGCTCTTTAACTTCCATAAGAGCATGTTCCAATTTGATATCGCCCTTGGCGAACCACATAGCTCCTGAATTAACCTGGCGTTTAGCCTCATTATTTTTGGAATAGCCATATGTAGAGCTATTTTGTTTCAATTTGGTTTTCTTCACGTAAGGATTAAAGGAAAGGGGAGCGGGTGACTCTTTTTTAGAAGTTTCTTCTGCAATTTCATCATCCTCTAAACCAAAAGAAGGTTTTGCTACTTTTTTCTTCTTCTTTTTATTAAAGGAGGAATTCCATTGGTCTTGCACCTTTTTCTCCAAATCCATCCCCATCTTCCTATGAACTTTATGGATATCGTCGTTAACACGATTTTTCTTGTTCTCTTGTTTTGCATAATCTTTGCGTTGTTTTTCCTCTGATTTATTCTTATAAAGTGAGCAACCTTTGCAAAATTGGCATAGAGAATTATTTTCACATTTCATGAAAATATCTTGAGTACAGATTTTTGGAGGTGGGGGAGGAGGTAGGATTTCTTTCATATAGCAACTCTCCTTGTATTTAAAAAGTTGAAAAAAATAGTTGCAAATTCATTGCATTTGAATTTACCGATGTAGTACAATAAGGTTGTTATCCGGAAGTACCATAAATGCTTCCAGTATATTTTGTTTTTTGGTCGAAACAAAAATATTATAGTATTCTGAAAAGACTTGTCCAAAGGGTAGGTCTTTTTAGTTTCTCGTAAATGAAGCGTCAATTTTCATATATCCTGATAGAGTAATCATACGGTCTTGTTTATTCTCGAGAATAGATAGACAATGTTTTAAATGATTATAGCGATAATACACTTCACGCCAAGATTCATACATATCTACTGTTTCGTTAGTATTTGGCACAGGATAATTTTCGAGGTAAACAGTAGCATTCTTTTTTCTATCAATTTCGTTTCTACCTTCAGTCTTAGAACGTTCGCATTGTCTTATGATACTGTCGATACGTTCTTTTTCACTTTCCAGTTCAATAAAATCAAGATGAACTAATGTGTACAGTTCATCCAAGCGAGAAAGCATGTATCCTGCGTCAGAAGGAGTCATACCCTGATTAAGGATGCATTGTCTGATTTCTGAAATTGTTCGAATGCGGTATTCCTCAAAAGCAGCCCTTGAGCAATTTACGAGAGAACGTATTTGTGTTTTTGTTTGGGATTCGGAAACATTGACTTGCATTCCGCACCTTCCTTTTCTTTTTATATCAAGACCAATGGTGGGCGTAGCCCCTCAGCGATATCTAGTATAATATTCATATCAACCCGTTGATGCCAAAACTTAGATATTGTATTACATAGTGGGGCCAAGGATTGAAAAGATAAATCCTTCGGCTCCAACTCGCCACTTTCTATATGTTCATCCATTCCTAGCAGAAATACTGGTCCTTTTAGAAAAGGCAAATAATCAGGGGTTAAATCAATAACTGACATTAGATTTTGTCTATTTGACTCAATATCAAAACATATACCAACGTCATCGGTTAGTGCACAAAAAAATAGTTGATGAGGATTTAATCGATTAGCTGTTAAAAAGTCATCATATTTCATCCAGCAGCACTGGCCTAATTCATCTAAAAGTAATCCTCGACTTTTCATCATGCGACTCCTTCATCATTTGATTTTTGCATACTACGCTGAATTTCGCAGATAACATCAGAAGCAAAAGTTTCCACTGTTTCAAGTCTTTCTTCTGCTGGAATCCTATACCAACTAGGGTCTTTAGCAAATCTATTTTCGTAGAAGTTTTGTACTTCTGTTAATAGTTCTAAATCAGATTCGTAACGGTCATTGTCACCGTGCTTACCTTTTCTATTCATTGATATTTCTGGGGAAACAGCTAAATAAATTGTAAAATCAGGCATTCTGAAGTGTTTCTGAACGCTTTTAACGATATCCTTTGGAACAGTATCAATTGTTCCATTCTTCGCTGATAGATTAGTGTAAGCATCTACGTAGGCTTCTTGAGAACCGGTATATCTATCTAAAATAAGAAAGTCAAAACCTTCCAGTTCGAAATCCTTGATTGTTCTTTGTTCAGCCATCTTGTTTGATAGCATAACAAGCTCGATTGTTGCCTGGTCAGCATCAAATTCTCCATAAAGCCATTCTTTTATGAGTTTTCCTGTAGGGGATTTGTAATTATGAAATTCTCCCAAAGCAACTTTAAATCCTTGATTGCATAGTGAATCAAAAAGATAATTACTAATTGAATGTTTACCTGACTTATCTAATCCTTCTAGAGCTATGATTTTCATTCTTTTTCCTCCTTTAAAATCTCAAATCTTATAGATTGAGAAACAGGGATAGAAGTTTCTCTATCCCCATCCTTAATAATGATAGTGTCTCCATAAAAGAGCGGGCGAGAGGGTGGTAAAAATGTTTTAACCACTAAAATAGCAGTTAGTAAAGCCCATACTATGACTATAAATTTTTTTCCTTGATTATTTCCCACTCGAACCAAATCCTCCGGTTCTTGTTCCTGAAGCATCATCATTATCAGTTGTTAAGTAGTGTGAAAATATTCCTTGGCCAATTCGGTCTCCTTTTTTTATTTCGTATGGAGTGTCATTTCCGTTAATAAATGCAAACATAATATGTCCATCATTGTCTGGATTATTGTAGTAGTCGCTATCAATAACTCCAATCCCATTAGGTAGATATAATTTATTTTTGATACCTTGAGAAGAACGATTAGCTAAAATAAGAAATTCATTTCCATTCATATAAGATTTAATCCCAGTTGGAACAAAGTGTGATTTTCCGTCATTGGGAATAAGTACTGTTTCAGCTGCTTCAAAATCATATCCTGCTGAACTTGCGGTAGCTCTTTTAGGGATATTGATGTCTTTATCTTCCCATCCTCTTGCAATTTCAAACCCTCGACTAATCATGGTATTGTTCAGGGTAATGGTAGAAACCTCCTCATTTTGATAAACTCGGGTAAAGGTTTTTCCTAGTCTTCCTTGTGCAGTAATCGCCATTGAATTGTTCTTGGTTGCTTCAGTTGTCATAAAAGAATCCTCCATTTATTAAATAAAATTTTAAATAAAAACATAAATAAAAATAGATAAATCAAAAAGTGATTATTTCCATCCATTTTGGTTCCATCATGTGAAAGAGAGACAATGGTATAGCATATCCAATCGATTCATATGTTGACATTCCATTGCCTGAATAGTTTTTAACAGACTTCTTATATCCTTTGAAGTCAAACCAATCTAGACAAGATTCAACAAAGTCTCGAAACTTATTCAAGTCAAATATGTACAGTTTAGACATGTTTGGATAATAATAATAGAGCGTATCAGCCTTCGTCTTATACATACATCCATCGGAATTTGCTGAAGATAATACTTCATAATAAATGTTTCCCGACGTATATGAATCAGTCTTAACCTCAATATAATTTTTAGTACCATTTTCAGACTCCGAAATAAAATCTATATCTATTTTTTGATAAAATTCATTGTTTCGGACGTCCCATAACTTACACACGTTAGTCTGCTTCTGAAGATACATCCAAATGAAATCTTCGCCTTTTTTACCGAATTCTAAACTCTTTTTGAATTCATAGATTGCCATTGCCCAGCTCCTTTCTTCTTCGATAGGATAGTCTCGACTAATAGCAGTGTCTAGTCCCAAAATAAAGGAATATACAAAAAAAAGACGGCTCGATGGCCGCCTTAATACTGTAATGTTACCTCAGTGATAGAGTAGTGCTCAGCAGAAGCATAGTAGGGCTCGTTGAATCTAGCAACCAGTATATTAACAGGGATTAGCATAATGACGATGGCCAAACTTTGGAAAAATCCTTTAACAAAGTAGGTACGCATTTTAATCCTAGATGAATAGCCGGCGGCTAAGACCGAAAAAAGCCCTTTAGAACCGCATAATACTAAAATTAGTAATATCAGTTCAAGTAGAACGGGGAAAAGGGTATACATCATTTCATCTCCTTGCTTAACGGTTTAGTGGCTAATAGGTGAGGCACGTCCTTTCAATTAGGAATGGTTATTTATCTCACGCATACATTAACGATAAATCACGTCCAAAACAAGGGGCAATTTTACCCTAGAAAAAAGTTACAGTAACTATTTAATATCTTAAATTTAAAACACGCAGCTAGGGGAATGCTAGATGAATGCAGATATGAAGTCTAAGACCATCAGTATAGCTATAGCAATTTGATAGCTTCGAATAGATTTAATAACTTTCCATAGATACCGAGGATTATCTATATTGATTCTAGGAAAGAAGTACCAAGTAAAGAATAATGCTACTAACTCAACGTACAATAATATACCTACGACAATTAAAGTACCTGGAGTTATTTCTGGTTGAAAACTAAATAGTGTACTCAAGTATACTCCCAGATATAAACAAAGGGCAAATAATCCCAGGTAAATGTTAATATTGAGAACACATTGTTGTTTCCTACCATCTGAAAGGTTAAATATTCCTTTTGTCAAAGTCGTTCGTTGAATCTTTGAAAATATTAGCTCTTTTCTTATTCTAGAGATATGACGGTCCAATAACTCAGCCCAAAGGAAAAGAGAAATTAGTAGCAATGAGTTTATAATAGGGGTCATTTGAACACTCCTTTTAACAGCCATTCACTGTTGACCGCAACTAAAATGCTGGTTTCGAGTAATAGCAAATATATATTAAACTCATAAACAACGGATAATCTTCTCATATTACGTTGGGAGGCGGTAATGATAGTTTCTCTGTCTGTTATCATAAAAAATATATACAGGCACAAACTGAGTCCCAAATATGAAAGAAGTAAGATTAAATCAAGTACATCAGATGGATTTAAGAACAGCATGCGTGTACAATACATCATGCCTAAAAGGCAAGGTGATAGTAATAACACAAATTTAATAGTCTGTATACGAGGACTGTTTGTTTGGAAAAGAGTGTAAGGTTTACCATATGAATCGTACCCAAATACTTTATTTCCATATGATTGCTTAAAGTCTTTCCTCATTTCTTCAAAATTGTGTTTTTGAATTAGGGTCCAGAAAAGTATAACTATAGGTAAAAATATGAATAATAAATTCAATAAAAAATTAAATAAAATCATTAATATAATCCTCCTAAACCACTGGCTTAACAAGGTCCAGCGTTGAATTATGGATTCTCTTGTTTAATGGTCTTATTTTTCGGTATGATTTGACAACTTTCTCTATACTTTCTTCAGAAAGTATTATTCGAACATTGCCATAACCACCATTGATGTCTAGAGTGAATTTATCATCATCATTCTTAAAAATATTTATCTTACTTTCATCGTCTATACGAAGGGTATTTTGATTCCAACTAATAGGGCGTCCAGAAGTTGATGAAGAATATATATTAGGGTTATTAACAATATAACCAGGTGCAGTACTCTCAAATCTGATTTCTTCAGCGGTCATCGTAAGTGATGAATTTCCTAACTCATTAACAATCTCAGGGGCCGATGGCATCCAATAATCTTGAGAAAACGGACTTTCTGTAAGGAAATCAAAATTAAGCCTTTCTAAACCGGCCGTTAGGTCAGAAATTGATGTAACATCTTCAGTAGCTGGAGTCCAATACGTGCTCCTAGTCTCTGGTTGTTCTCTGGTAACATACTGAGAACGAAGTAGCCTGTCTCTTATTTCATTATCTAGTATCATATTCATTCCTCCTTATGAACAATATATATATTCGTTCAATAGAGGAGTCAATCCCTTAGTTAATAGAAAATGAAGGAGGAGGGGTGTCTAATTTTGCATCGATAATCTTTATTGAACCAGGGACTAGCACTGCAACTTGTCTAATGGCGTCATTAACATCAATTGCCTTAACATACATCCCAAATTTCTCGGCATCCTCGTTAGAGTAGGTAACTAGATAAGAGTGACCTTCAAAAACAGGGAAGCGTATTGGTTTTAAAATTTCTTTATCCATGTTAGTTCCAACTTTCTATAATAGAGTAGTATAAATAGGCAAGTAGAGTAGAGTATACCAGAATGATATAAAATAGAATAGAGTAGAGCAGTAGACATAGGGGTAAAAAAATGGAGAGCAGGGTTGTGGGAGTGAAAGTTTCAAAAAAAAGACTATATAATAGAAGAAAAAATGTTTTTACTTTCTTAAAAACAGCGAAAAACGTTGATATATCAACGCTCATGGCCATTTTCCGAGAAAATACAGGGTGATTCTAAGGCGTTTTAGAAAATTTGGCAAACCGTTAATCCATACCTGGCCTTTAAAATGCCCTCTGAGAACCTATTTTCTTAGGGGTAAAACCCAATTATAGCTATCGGGAGATAGACGTTCAAAGCCTTTTTTTTCAAGGAATGCTTTCATCTCGGCTGTTAATACTGATTCAAATATAATGTTCTCATACTCATTTTCTTTGGCAAACTTTTTCAACCATTCAAATACTTGTGTTCCGTATCCTTGTCTCTTATTTACGAAGCTGAGTCTTGCAACTGTAAGGAATTCTTTATTGCTTAGGCGCAGCATAAAATCGGATTCAATCTCTGTATCTGAGCGCACGAATAAATTGTTAAACTGGCTGCTAACCATAAGCTTATGCCCAGCATCTCTTTGAAGGATTTCAATGATTCCTTCAAACTTAGAAATGTCTAAATTCATAGTGTAGTCGTTCCTTTCTTTGTACCAATAAGTCGTAAAATGCCCTTCAGTTTTTTTCACAAAGTATTTCGACCTTTTAAATGGTTTTTTTCTAGTTTACATAACATAGATTATACAAAGTTCTCTAAACTCCAACAGGCTGGGAGCATTTGTGAATTTCACAAAGTCCCAGCCTGCTGTCTCGACGTGTTAATTACTTATAGTATTGCATAATATTGCTAATATGTCTAACATTTTTTTATTGCCCAGATATGATTTTAACCTTTGTTATCCAGTAATTTTTCATGTAATAATTATTGACGGATTTCTAAAAGTCAGTTTCATCTTCGATATGAATAGCATCAATTTTAAAAAGGTCTGATTCTGGAACTAAGTCATCAAAATGAACAAATAATGGTTCTTCTGTTCTAGTAACAATTAAACCCAGGTTTGAACCATCAAATCCACTAAAGGTAGAGTCATATATTTCCCCACTTGTTGGGTCGCGCATTTCCTCATAAAACATTCTTGTTTCTAGAATGGCTGGCTTAAGGTACGAGTTTCTCTCTTTATCTAGAGTAAGGTAAGTTTGAAGAACATCTTCCTCATAGATGATTTCCTCATTTTCAACCATGTTACCACTTGAATCAGTAATAAGATTAAAGGTGTAAGGGTATTCTCTAAGTCCGCCAATTTTATTCAATTTATCAATGTTAGCATCATACTCTGCAATGGCTGCTGCTTTGTCTTCGGCGGTGAAGAAATCTTCATCAGGTTCAATCTCGTCTAAATCGTAGCCTTTTTGGCTGACGTTCCTTTCCATTCTTCCTTTATAATCTTCTTTTGCTACTTTGTCGAACCATTCTTGAATTTCTTTATCACTCATTTTAGAATAGTCCCCAAGCGTAACTGGGTTTTCATAATCGTATGGCGTTGCTGCAACAACTGTACCATCCTCAAATTTATAGATTTCCTCGATTTCCGATGATTTATCAATAGCGCCTACTTTTACGAAGTAAGTATAGCTTTCAATGAATTCTGATAGCGGAATCTGATTTGAAGTTACACCATCAGACTGGACATTTGCTGGTCCTCCGTTAACTGGGCCATCTGTTTTATTCTCTGTCTTATCTTTACTATTACAACCAACTAACAATACAACAAAACTAAATCCTAATAATAATGTAAATAATTTCTTTTTCACTCTATTCCTCCTCTTATATTTATTTTTTACTAGCATATAAATAGTATAATAACACCGCTTATATATCAACTATTTTCTCGGCTAGTTTATGAGCTTAAAATAGTTCTGCTCTAAATAAAAAATACTTGCAAAGACCCTTTTGGGAATCTGCAAGCATTTTATAGATGAATATTTTAAATTATCATTCAATATGGGTATTTATTTTGGGACCAAGTCAATTATCATTGGGTCTTTATACTATGAAAGCTTTCCTTTAACAAAAGAAACAACTATGACAAAAAGCAGATACATCATTGGAATACCAAAATAGAAGAAACTCAAAGCTGAAAAGAATCCGCCAGCAGTTGAGATAACCGGAATATTAAGGGCTAATAGCCTTTCTCCAATATCTGAAATTACCCACGCTCCAGCAAAGTTCATTACTAACATGACTATAGCATTAGTAATACTTAGCGGTACGGCATCAGCTCCACCAGGCATACCTCTAATCTGCCCCCAAAATGTTGGTTTAATTCCTATAACGGAAGAACAATAAGCTATACCTAAACACCAAACGATTACTATACCTGCAAACATACGAAAACTCCTTTTTTTATTTTTTCTTTTTACCAACAGTTTTAGAATAACTGATTCCAGTGCCTGGAATGTGCATCGTCATACGGTTGCTGCCTTTAGCTGTTTTTGTTAATCGTAATAATCCAGCTGCAAAACTAAATCCTACACCTGATTTACTTAAATTGATACGGCTCTTTTTACCAACACGAATACTTTTTCTATAATTGAATCCCATATTCCACCTCAGTCAACATTTCTAATCCCCCAGAATTCACTTCTCTTTCCTTCCTCCCCCTCTTTTTGCTTGAGGTGGTATAAGAAGCTATCAAGAGCATCTTCATAATCTGAGAAACCATTATATTCATTAGAATACAATATTTTACACTCTTGGTCTACAACAACATGATTAGCATCGTCTCCATAAATCTCACTTTCCAGCAAATAAATTTTTCTTCCATATTCTTCCGTTTCTTTAATAATATAAAACGTTCCAATATGTCCTTTTAACCTAATACCATTTCTTTTCATAATATTTCCTCCTAAAAAAAATAGACCATATTGGTCTATTAGTTGTTTATATTAAAATTTAGATTATTCAATTCCACGACTCTTAAGAAAGTCTTTTAACGTGTTGAAATTTGCATTAGGGTCATTTACATTCAACACATCCCCTTTGTAAAGATGAATCATCTCATTGAGCTTTTCTGGGTCGCATGCATCGATGATACCAATGTTTACTAAATCATACTCATCTTTAGGACGGTTGCTGAATAGTTTTGTGATGGCGAAGTATTCAATAGTCGGGATGTAGATGGTTAAGTTTGAAAATTCAATAGAATCTTGAAACTCGATTTCCTCTAGTGGCGGAACTTCTACCACAGTAACATCCTCAATATCGTTTTGAAACATTAGCTCACGAAAAGTGGATGCTTTGCTAGCATCATTAATAGCCTGAACCATAAAATCAACATCATATGTCATTCGAAAATCTTCTAATAAAAAGCGGCCTGCTTGGCCGCCAATTAGTATAACTGATGCAGAGATATCCTCATTCGCTAATTGCTCATTAAACTTCTCCATTTTACGCATGAAAAGCTTCATATTATCATTCATCGATTAACCTCATTTAAAAGCATTTGATAGTCTTCTTTGTTTTGTGAGTATCCAAGTAAGACATTGGTATACTTATATAATCGGTTTTTGCTGTAGTCTTTACGTTCAGTAGAGACAAGCAGAGATGGAGATTTTAATAGTAGCAACAAAACTTCTCGTTGCTCTTTATAGCGTGCATAATTAGCATCGTTTTTCAAAGCTTTTACTTGTGCATACTGTAATCTAAGTTTTCGAAAAGCAAGCGTTAGTTTGCTCATATCTCTCACCCCTTTCTTTTATTCATCAACATCATTATATCAAGAATTCTTTCTAAATTCAATTTCTAGATAAATATACCTAGATAGAGACTCCTGATATGATAAGATGTCTATATCCATCGTAGAAGTTTACGCTTATAAACTCTCCACTATTTTCTTCTTCTGAAACGAATAATTCATAATCAAAATGACTGGAATTTCCATAGGCTTCAGCAACTTTATCTAACTCTGAAATATTAATATTTACAAAATCTACAAATTCAAGAGCGTAGTCATAAACTTTACTAGTTGTATTTCCACCGTAGAAGGTTTCATTAATTAAAGCAGAGCGCCATTCTGAATTAGAGCCTGACGTCTTAGAAAGGGAGTTTATCCTAGAAACATAATGTTTTTGTAGTTCCTTCAATTTATTCAAGTATTGCCCCGAAGCATAAAATCTTATTGATGGTGTATTATATTTAGTATTTAATTCAATTCTATCAAATTCCATATGCAAAGGTCCTTCAAGAGTATTTGCCTGGTCATTCCAATTTTGAATATACTCATTAAGTACTTCATCTGCAGCTTCTTTACTAAGTGGTTCTTCAGACTCTTCTGTTTCATCTACAGTTACTATTACGGTGACTTGCTCATCACTGCTGCTTTCTTCAGTAACTGAACCATTTATAGCATTATAGTAACGCATTTCTTCCCTGTCACTTTTGTCCTTAACCACTGATATTGCAAAGAGTAATACGATTACAATTATCCTTGCAAAACCAAAGAACTTAAATAACCCCTTAAACTGGTTCATTGTTTCACTCCCGCTCTTTCATTTTCTCCATCTAATCATAATAATACCATAAGAGTATATCAACGATATCAACAAAATAAAAAAGTATACAGGAAAGCTATAACGGCTTCTCCTGCATACGTATTGTTAAAACATGATTAATTTGAATAGTTTGATACGACATATATCATTTCAGAGTTTATTCCTCATAGAAATCTTGATAGGTTTCATCCTTGATTAGCTCGACTTCAGGCTTATTAATCTTCTTGCTTAGCGGCTTTTTTGTTGATAAATCAAAGACGCTGACCTCGAACCATTTGTCTTGGTCCAAGATATGTATATGTCGTATGTCCTCCCATTTAAATTTTCTGTCCTCACAAACAAAGTAATCTTCGTAGGCTTCTCCATAAAATCCACCTTCTATACTTTCCAAAAGCCTACCCATGTTATCCCTAGTATTTAGCTGGATAGACACTTTTTTATTTTTTAAAAAAGCTTCTGATAGAACATCGTCAATTTCTTCTCTTGTCATTTGGTCGAATGATTTGATTGATTTTGTAGCATTTTTCTCGTTTTCTTTTATACCTTTAACCAGCTCGTCCATCGCATAAGCAGTGCCCCATTTGAGCGGAAAAGGTCGGTCATGGTATTGGTTGTATTCTGAAAATTCTTTTTTAGTTCTTCGAACCACTTGGTCCACCTTCTATTCCAGATAGCCCACCTGCGTGCCCTCCAACCAAGGAACTCCTGGTAATAGCTCGGGCTCCGGCCATAAGCGAGTGCGCATGGACAATGCTCTTAAATCCGTATTTTCGACGGATAGTATCTACAATATAATCTACTTTTCTTTCCTTCAGTTGGTCGTCTGGGTCTTCAAAGAGATTTAGCTGCAGCGATGTTGTAAATACTAATTTAGAGCAGTTAACACCGATGTTTCTTACATCTTGATATTTATAGTGTTTGTCAAATATCTGAAGCAGATACTCTGATAGTTCTTTGCTAGAATTTGTAGCAGGGATACTCAATTGTTGATGGAAGCCACGTTTGCCAGAAGAATCTGTATATCCCAAAGAAAATCCTATCCATAAAGAAATGACTTGAGCCTTTGCTCCAGCTCTCCTTAGACGTGTGGCCACTTGGTCGCCCATCTCCTTGATTACTACTTCAAGCTCTTTTTTGCTGGTATAATCTTTATTTAATACTTGCGAATTGCCTATACTCTTAGACTTTTGTGTGTAAGCCTGTCCTATAAACGTCCTATCTATACCCCATGCATGCGCATATAGCTGAGTACCCAATACACCGAACTGTGATTTCAATCTATAATAATCTGCGTGAGCCAAATCATAAATAGTTTCTATTCCCATTCGTTTCAAGCGGATAGCTGTTCTTTTTCCGATTCCCCAAAAATCAGTCAAGTTGTCGATAGCCCAAAGTTTATTCTGAACATCTTCATAACGCCATTCTGCCTTCATGTTTCGGTTGTGCTTTGACTCATTATCCAATGCTAATTTTGCAAGTAACGGGTTATCACCAATTCCAACTGTAGTATAGATTCCTGTTTGTTTGTATACTTCAGTTTGAATGATTTTAGCCATCTCCACTGCATCTTTAGCTCCAAATAATTTCAAGCAATCAGTTACATCGACGAAACTTTCATCTACACTGTAAACTGCGTGATTGCTTTCGTCAGCAAACTCTTTGTAAATATTATTTATCTTCTTGTTCATATCCATGTATACCTGCATTCTTGGTGCAGCGATTACTAAATCTTTCGGATATGGAAAAGGTAAATCTCTGGCCCGTGAAACGTTTGATATCCCATAGGCCTTTTTTGCCTCAGGGGAACTAGCCAATATTAGTCCACTCCCCATTTCTTCGGGTGTGTCATTCGGATAAGACATTACTACTAGCTTGGCTTTTAGAGGATTTAGACCTCTAGCAACACATTCTACGCTGGCATAAAAAGATTTACAGTCGATACATAATATATCGCGCGAAGGTTCTTTATCATAAATGAATTTCGGATTCATTTCATAGTTCATGACCATCCTCCTCACTAAAGATGCGAAATTCATACTCTTATTAGAACATTTGTTCGCATATTTAGTCAAGAAGAAAGATGGCCAATTTGTGTTAAAAACAAAATAAAAAACCTCTATTTTAAATTTAAACATTGAAATATTAATGTTTCTAACTAATTATATAACAGTAAAAAATTTTTTTGATTATATCTTTAGAGAATAGATAAATTTTTCAGTCTAAAAGAGATTTATAAACGAACACGAATGCGAACAGTCGACAGCATACGTATCATGACGATACATTCTCTATCTTTTATTCGTTTTTCTCCCTAGTTAATAGAAGATACTCTTTTGCTTCAAATATAAAAAACATGTCAGAAACTATCAAATTGAAGTCAAATTCTATTTGCGAGTGAAGATAATCATCAAGTAAGTTGTTTGGATTTCTGTGGGAATGGCATCGCACCCCATATTCATTTGTTAATCCTTGCAAAAAACATTCGTAATTCTCTGTTTTATGGTTGTCAATTGGATAGTTTGTTGCTAGATTCCAATTCTTCAAGCTCAATTCTTTAGGAACATCCGTTAATGTATTAAACCATGGTATACGAGCTGAAATGTCAGCTTTGTGAATTAGTAATTCTGTTTGTTCGTTCATTTCTTGTCTTTCCATCATTTCACCTCAAAAAAAAGAAGCCCTTAAGCTTCTTCAAGTTTTATTTGAATTAATATAGAAACCACTTTTTGCAAGGCTTCCTTGTATAAACTTCGTATTATCTTTTCGAAGAGTACCATTTACAACCTCATAAACCATAAAATCGTCCAGATGTTCATCAGCATATTGTTCTTCAATAATTTCTTCTGGGACGAAAAATATTCTTAATACCAAGTCTTTATTTCTTTCGTCCTCTGCAGTATTCCACATAAAATTGGTTAACCATTCATTGAAATGATTGATTAATTGGTCCCGCTCATCAATACCCTTAAAGCTAGATAGTAAATCCATTATATACCTGCTCATTTCGTTATAATCAGGGTAATAATTGATAGTTATCGATTCATTACCTGTTACCTGAGTAACTCGACCAAAATTTGTCGGAGGATTCCTCAACACGTCGGTCAATATTTGTTGCTCCATTACATTTTGAACAGTCTCTTGAGCAGGAGTGATTACATCAGACCAAAGTTTGCCAAATAGAAGTTCTTGTATTTCCATATCGCTGAAGCCTTCAACAGTGATAGTGTTCTCCTCAATGAGGTCTTTACAAATAATAATCGGGCCAAAAATAGCCGCTTCCATTTTTTCACTTATTGGATTTCCAATAAAGTATAAATTGTTACTGCCGTTTGGAATTGATAGAGTATCAGAGATTATAGTGAATCCCAAACTTTCCACTCTTTGAAAAGCGACATTTGCATCCCGGTGAAAATACTTTTTCCTTATTGAATCTAACTGTAAACTATCCTCATCAGACAAAGTCTCTATTTTCCAAAAACCTAAAACTGTATTTTCAGAATCGCTATCTACAGTACGTAGAATATATTGCTTTTTTACCATTCTATACACCTCCATAAACATCTTTTCTTCATTATTCTAGAGCTCTTTTGTCTATTTTCTTATAACTCTGAGATGAAATCAATGTTTATTTGAAGCGTATTCAATATTATCGGGCCAATGATTGACGAGTTACAACAACTTTCCAACGGCTGAACATAAAGGCATCTTGCATTTTGAACAACGCATTGGAGCCCAGTTCTAGCATACATGCTTTATCAATATCATTTGTTGTTTTCGCAACACATCCGAAATCATCAAATTCTGAACAATATTGCTTTTTAAAACGATGCTTCAGATAAACTGAATAGGTAAAATCCGATAAACTGTTAGTCATTATTCCCTCCAAAAAAGCCTCTAAGATTAGAGGCTCTGTTTTATTTATTAAGTCCAGGTTATTACCCTACACGTTTGATTCCTGTTGGTCCTGAAATGATACTAATAAATCCTGATTCCGCAAAAATTGGATACTCAAATTCAGATACGTATGCCATATAGTTATGCTGCTTAGCATACTCTTCCTCTAATGGCCAATCAGCGCTTTCATTTGATACAAATAAAATAGATACAGAATCGATGTCTTCTAAGAGATGGTAAGGTAATTTATTCCCTTTTTTCAATTTTTCTACCAGTTCAGAATAATCCGATTCAGGACTTAGTTCTCTAACTGCCCCTAGAGCACTTGTTATATACAATGTTCCTTCTTCAAATTTTTCTAATACAGCTGGTTGTAAGTTTAGGCGAATCATTCGTAGCTTTGCTTCTTGTTTCATTTCTTCAATAGTTGCCATACAATGTTACCCACTCTCTTTGTTTTTTGGTCAATTTCAGGGCGTAGTCCCTCTATTTATTCTGTACTACATCTTCTAAAAAAGCAACAAAAAATAGCACCCTTAGATGCTATTGATTGTCTTAGTATTGAATCAGAAGAAATGCACATGAGATTAATAAAATAGATAGGAGGTTTATAGAATAAGGAGAGGGAGGTTTGACATGAGAGAGGTTATATCAAATACTAAGAAGGATAAAAATGAAAATTGAAAGGAGGCGTAGAAACGAGGTATTTCTACACTCATAAAATAAGCACTACATAATAAGATGTAAACCCCTAAAACTCCATTTTTTTATAATTAATAAAAGTTCCGTTAACCGTTTCATCTTCAAACTTCTCTGATGTTGTTTCTTCAAAAAATAGTTCAAAACCGGGAAAGAATGTATCTGCTTTTTTTTGCCCTTCGAAAATAGTTAATTCAATTTCATCAGCAAAGTCGATAAATTCTAAATATGTATTCTCTCCTCCTATCACCCATACATCTTCATTTTCTGATAAACTAAGAATTTCTTTGGTATTCATTATCTCAACTTGAGAATAGGGTAATTCGTTTGTTCGTTCAGACCAAAGAATGTTTCGTCTCGATGAAAGCGGGCCATTAGGGAGGGAGGAAAAAGTATTAAATCCATAAACGACTATTCCTTTTTCAGTCAGCGTTTTGAAACGATTCATATCCAACTTGCTCTTATACAATAACTTATTGTTTAGACCAATCCCTCTACCCTCATCCATTGCTGCTATTAACTTTAACATTTGAACACGCCCTTTGTATTATTTCCTCTTTACATAAACCCTAATTAAGTTAATTGTCTATACGATGTTTTAATTTCTTATTTGAGCGCAATAACTTTCTTTGCAGTTTTCTAGGAATAGATAATGGGGAACCATCATGGTGTATGCTTATTCTGAGATACCCTATAGATAAAGAGCCTACAGACTCGTTATAATCTACAGTAAAATGAGAGGCAGATAATGCTTCTTTCACTTCATCTAGTATCTGTCTGATATAGCGTTCTGGATAGCCATAATTTTTAAAAGTTACATAGACAAAAGTTCTTTTTGGGAAATATTTCATAAGCCAAAGCTTAACAGTGATTTTTCTGATTATTGTTTTAGAAATCTTCTTTTGTAATTTGTAAGAAATCTCATGACCATAGTCTTCAGGATACAAATTGAAAGGTATCTTTGATTCTCTATGGTAAATAAAAGCTGAAGGGTCTTCTAATTTAGAAATCTCAATTTTATATACTTCATTACTAATGACTTTTGATAAGTCTGGCAATGTAGTTACGAAGCAAAAATATAGAAATGACTCTTCTTTTCTAATTATCCGAGCATATACTTTAATTCCATATAATTGTGTTGTAAATACTTCTATATTATCTCCAACATTAAAGTCCATAATTTATCCTCCTAAAAAAAAGAACAGCTAAGCTGTCCTCACACATATTCTTTACTATTTTGCCCACATTTCGTACATCGATGGTCAACATACTTATTAAGTCCATTCCCTCGAATCCCGCTCGAAACGAAATCATGAGAGCAAAAAAATTGTTTTATCTTTACTAGCATTTCTGTACCTCCATGTTGTTAGGATGTCATTAAGCTCTTACATAAAACTGATAATTTAAAAAAATCCAGAGTTCATAACGAAAAAGAAAGAGAGAATGTCTAAACTTTCAGGTAATGTTACTTTTTTTACTTCATCATTCAAGAGACAATCTTGTTATAATCCGAAAGCTGACTCGTTAATTTTGAACCAATGTCCTCAATTGAATCGGCTACAGCATGAAGTGTGAAAGGTATTTCTACATTAGTAGCATGTGCTTCATAACTCATTGAGAACTCACGAGTAGAACCTTTGCATTCCAGCAAAACGTCCCACCCAGAAAGCATTAGTTTTTCAATTTTATCCATCTGAAACGCCTCGATTCTTATAATTATTGCAAGTTATGGACCTTGTAGGACTCGAACCTACGACCGGACGGTTATGAGCCGTCTGCTCTGACCAACTGAGCTAAAGGTCCGGATAAATGGACCAGGGGGGACTTGAACCCCCTTTCAGAGAATAATCTCCTACCACCTTCGTCCTCTTTTAACTAGCGTAAAGAAAACCCGGTCCTTATTTCAGCTAATGAACCATCTACATTTAGCTGTATGAGAAATACAAAACTCATATTTTTGGGGGCAGTAATTTAGGCTTTTACCACCCAAATGGTTTTTGCTGCTATCTACTTTGCCTATAGCTCAAGCAGCTTCTTTTTTAAACTAGTGACATCAATGTTGTTACAAGGTATACCCGTCGATTTCCAATTAACAACTAGAAGAAATTCTTCCATATTTTAATAGGCTCATCACCTATACCACATTGCCTGCTTAAACTGCATATGCTAAAGAGGCGCTTTTATCTTTTTTAATAAAAATTTTATCAAGGGTCACAGCAGGTTCTTTAGAAACAATAAGATTGTCATTTTCATCATATTCTCTCTCTGGGATAAATTCAGAAGAGATAAAATTGGATGAATCGGCACTAAAGATTCCTGTTATAGGGTCCACTACCAATTTCTTAGGATTAAAAGCTACAGAAATTCTGCCACGATTTCGTGATAAATAATAAGTTAGCTCCTCAGAATCTGTAAACAAATCGACAATTTTATCATCGAAGCGTTCAAAGGTTCCGTCACTTAACTCAAATGTTACATCATATCTTTCATTGGTAAAATTCATGATGTTCAAATCTTTGATAGCTTCTTTGAAAGGTGTACCTAAGTTAAGTTCAAATGCAATAGCACGTAAACAGTCATAATTTAGTCCTATTTTGGAAGAAAAGATAACTACATCATTGATGGCTTCGTGATACTTTGTACTCAATTTATCTTCCAAATACTCAGTAACTTCAGAAGCATCAGGATAGTCAAACCTAAAATGATAATGGAATCTACCTGGACGATTTAACATGAATTCGCTCATTTTATTTAGGTTGTTTACTGTAAGGGCATAAAGCCTTTTTTGTTGCGACATGCCATCGAACAATCCTAACAATGCCCCCTGGCTTTCACAATTATCGTCATCTTCATCAAAAACTTTCTCAAACTCATCAAACAATACTAATACTTCTTGTTCAATAGAATCTAAAAAGTCTGCAATGCCAAAGTAAGCAGTTTTAACAATGATTACCGGAATTCCTTGGGCGATAGTACGTTCAGAAAGCAGCTGAATAAATAATGATTTACCTATTCCTTTGTCGCCGCTGGCAATGATGCCAAGACTTCGTTCAAACATACTGTAAGTTCCAAGCACTTTATCAACTTTTGATAAATGTGGACCATAGATTTTTTCTTCTTGATTCTTTAAATCAGTTCCTTTTTCCAAAAAGAATCCTGACATCTTGTTGAATCTTACAATATAGGTTTGTGGGGGTAATAAATCAGATGTTTTTACATCATCTGGGTAAATCTCATAATGTGAACTATGCGAAATAATTTTCATTCTATCTCTCCTAATTTTTTTCTACCTCAAAACTAAATAATTCCAGGCTTTTCTTCCTTGCTTCCACTATTTGCGAGACATTCAGTCACACACTCAAGAATGCTGAATCACCAGGAGCTACCTAGTAACTTATTCTTGCATAAATAAACGTGCGGTCTGGCATTACAACCAACAACTTTCACTTGAACATTCAGCTTTAATAGGATTTATCTTCCTTTATTGGAGTAGATATACTCTTCTACTTGAGCCGACGATTAAGCTACTCGTGCAGAGTTCTTTCGTTATAGGCCTATTTCTAGGATTTACGTCAGAAGTGAATCGGTTGATGTTTCTTAGGTTTAATATGTTTATCAGACATATCCTAACTAAGATTTTTCTACTCAAAGTAGCGTCTATTGTCTCACCCGAAAGGCTCTCACTTTATCTCTGGATAGTTTAGCAATAGCACACAACTAATACTGACTTTTATCAGTAGACATTTCCCTGTTACCAGGAACGATTCCTAAACATATCGACATTATCACGCCGATACATCTATTTAGAATTACAACATGCCATCCTAGCAAGATGTTCAGTCTTTCTGCACTAGGTTTGGAATTATTTAGTTTTCAAATAGAAAACCGGAACAGCGGGAGTCGAACCCACAACCGTTCGCTTAGAAGGCGAATGCTCTGTCCTGTTGAGCTATGCTCCGAAAATGAGAATAAGAGGCAAAAGGGATTCAAACCCTAAAAAATATATCAACTTCACCCAAAAGGGTTATAACTATAATTTCGCATTCAGCGCCCCTATAACTATACTGACTTTATTGTAATTCAAAGTTGAGTTTTGCTATTGGGGTTTCTCAAGTCCCAACAACGAGCTAAGAAGATGTTTTTGAATTATACGAACATCCAGTTTTGTTTTTTTCGACTCTGATATTCCATCTATTCTCCTGCTGGAAAAACAGTGAGTTTATCTTATGTATCTTTATCATACAAAAGGACTCATAAAGAATAGTATCCTCGTCTATGTCATTGGAGTGGCACTGCCCCACTCACGTATCAATACCACAAAAGAGTGGCTAGTTCCTTTATTTGGTCGCCCCTAACAATATTGATACAACCAAGCGTCTTCTACTTCCGCCACAATGACCGAAACATGGTGGTGTACACATACAGCACACTTACTACATTGCCAGACGTAGCACCGTAGAGTTTCTTTCTAGTTTTTTTCGGTATCTAGAACCATCATAGGCATTTTGTTCTTGGCAAGGATTTTCACCTTGCAGTCGGGAACGAGTCGTCACCTATCTATCCCTCAAATAAGCTCCAATACCCTACGTTTTTAGCATTGGCTACTTATACGTCTACATTTTCCGCCACAAGAACCGGAATTTAAGGCCATCCGTGAGCCAATATCATTGGAGTGGTACTGCCCCACTCATATAACATTCCTGTTTAGTTTTCGTTACTTGGACCGATTCAAATGAATCCAACCAATGCGTCTATCTAAGTTCCGCCACAATGATACGATTGAGAATTTCCATATTTTATGATAATTCTATTGCTTGTTGTTCATCCAAAACAACAACTCCTCCTGCAGGACTCGAACCTGCGACATCATGATTAACAGTCATGCGCTACTACCAACTGAGCTAAGGAGGAAAAATTAATGAAACGAGCAAGACAAAACTTAAACGATTTTTCATGCTCGATTTCAATGGCTAGAGGTGGGAATTGAACCCACATACCTACATCCTTATCATGAACATAGAGCTAAACCACTCAGCTACTCCGCCGTTTTTAATATATTGAGAAGGACTCGAACCTTCAAGAACGCTATTAGCGAACGGATGTCTTTCAATGGTTTCGAACCACTTACTCTTCATTCATCCCTCTCAGCATCGGTCTTGCCATATAAGTACCTACCGCCTAGAGACGCCTTACCAATTAGACTACCAATATACTTAAGAATCATATGTCCTTTCTTTGAATTATCGTGAAAGAATCCAAAGCAAGAAAGTAAAGTCATGAGTCCTTTATCATCAGACTCAATGCCGGATTGTGGAGTCGAACCACTTAGAGATTTTTATTGCATGCTGACAGATGAATCTCACACCCTGTCTGGGGCTGCTAACCATTTGCATCTTCCGACGATGATGTAGGAAGGAATCGAACCTTCATTTTTACCTATGAGGAAAAAAATGTGAGTGCTGCTCTCTAAGGAGAAAAAAACCTCATTAAAAACTACATCGGAGAGGCCGCCAAGAAAGAAAAACTCTCTTGACGGAAGTAAATGAAAATTGTGATTGTGCGTACACTAGAAACAACCTAGTAAATATCATATAAAATATGATAACTAGCTATAGGGGAATCAAACCCCTACATTTTCAGCCTATCAAGGTAGCTAAAGAATAAAAAAGAGTTGTAAAAAAATTCAGTTTTTGGTCGAAACTAAAGGGTTTAGAAATGAAATCCCTTAGATGCAGGGTTTGAAAGAACTAATTTGCATTAAAGTTACTGTAACTTTTTTATTGTAAAGTTATAGTAGCATTCGTATTGGGTGTATCTGTGGCCAAGATTACTTCTCCGCCGAGCATGTCTTCAATAAAATTAGTTAGATTATCAACAATATACATGCCGTTTCTTCCAACTAACCTACCTCTTACAGCCTCTTCTCTAACTCTTGAAGCAATTATTGGTTCAGGAATATCAACACCCATTCTTCGTGCAGTTTCCATAATCATTCTGACTTGAGGTTGACTTTGACAGACAATTCTGGCGCCAGTTTCATTTGAACGCTTGATTGATTCCATTGTCTTCCCACTTCTTCTGTTTGCAAATAGATAGTCCATTTCTTTAGCTCCCAACATTTAAGTACTTCTTATCTCTATTAATACTTAAATCTCGCACAATAGGAAAGTAAACCCCTAATTCGAAAATTATTTAAATTATTTTTCGATAATCCATTTTCCCATTGCTTTTGCTTGCATAGAAATATATTTTTGTACTTCAGAGATAGCTTTCTCGTCGTTCTCAATATCATTCTCAAAAATTAGTTGAACCAGTGATAAATTTTTGCTTTTAATAATTGCCCATAAATCAAGATAGAAAACAATATCTTCATCGAGAAGTAATGCATCTGGGTTTTCTTCTTTTTGGACTTCAGCGGCGTAGATACTATCTGCAATTTCTCCAACTAGTATCATAAACATATTTATTTTGTATGATTCCAGACACATCTGCATCGGTGAATACAAAGTGACCATTTTCTGAAGGATATCCATCTGTTCTCTGGAATACAAATCAAACTCCTGAATCTCAATTGGTGTGGATTGTTCTTGCTGAACTTTGTTCATTCGTTGCTACCCCTGCTTTCCACCCTAATATTTTTAAATGACTTTTAGGTAATTCTGATAGAAATCGACTCGGTTTTTGCTCAGTGAGTACGTTTCCGCTAAAGTATCGATTCTGATTGTATGAAACAAACAAAATATCTTTTGCTCTTGTCATCGCTACATACATTCCTCGACGTTCTTCTTCGATATCTTCTTCTGTTTCACTCCTTCTAGACGGAAAAACTCCTTCTTCAAGTCCAACTACAAAAACTATAGGCCACTCTAAGCCCTTAGACGAGTGAACAGTGGTAAGCCTTACTTTGTTGTCTTCAGAGTCATCATCAGAATTAGTATCGCCATCTACCTCAAATAAAGCTGTGCCAGCGATAAATCTTGTTAAAGAATCTTTGTATTCCAACTTGTCAAAATCGTCAGAATCCATTTGTCGTTGCAATTCAACGTCGAAGCTCAAAGCGATTTTTGAAATCTCAGCAAGGTTATCGATTCTTGTCTCATCTTCTACCTTACTCGGGTCAAATTGGTCTAAGAAATTGGTTTTTCTTATTATCATGTTTACAAGATAGTGAACCGATTGATTCGGCGATGCAAAAATAAATTCTCTGCATTCCTGGATAGTATCCAACAAACTCGCAATAGCTTCCTTAGTTGTCTTTCTTATACCTTTGATATCATTTAAATGCCGCATGGTAGCGTATAAAGATAACTCATTTTCTAATGCATACATCTTAATCTTATCCAGTGTTCCTTCACCAACTCCTCGTTTAGGTACATTAACAATTCTAGCTAGTGCAATATCATCGGTAGGGTTTTGAATAATTCTCAAGTAAGCAGCAATATCCTTAACTTCCTTCCGGTCATAAAAAGAAGTTCCATTTTGAACATCAAAAGGTATTCCCAAACTTGTTAAGGCCAACTCAATCTGGCGAGATAGCCACCCAGCTCTGTAGATTATAGAGAAGTCTTTATAGGAGTATTGTCCACTTGCAACGAATCCTTGTATGGCTTCACATATAAAATCTGCTTCTTTAGTTTCATCTGGGGAGACATATGCATAAATCGGGTGGCCTTTCTCTCTTTCAGAGTAAGCGACCTTCTCAAGTTGGTTAATATTATGGGATACTAAGGAGTTACTGGCCTGCACAATTGTTTGAGTGCTTCGATAATTACGTTCTAATAACAATGTTTGTATCTCAGGCTCAATATTTTTTATATCAATCATATTATTGACGTTTGCTCCACGGAACTTATATAAGCTTTGTAAATCATCGCCAATTAACATATAGTTTTCAAAATGACTGGTTAAATAAAACATCAATTCAAACTGTACATTATTTAAATCCTGACATTCATCTACTAAAAAGTATTTAATTCTTCTAGACCACGTATGTAATACTTCTTCATCGGTTTTCAATAATTTCAACGTTAGAGAAAGCATATCGTTATAATCGACGTATCCAGCATTGTACTTGTACATGATATACTCTTGATAAGCCAGTATATAATCCTTGTTTTCTTCTGGAGAATTTTTTAAATCATCAGGAGAAATATTATTATTAGCCCAATAATTTAACTTACTCTGACAAGCTTTAATACTGTCATCATCTGTAATTCCAAACATAAAGCAGAAATCTTTAATCTTTGCTGAAGAATCATCTTCAGTCAAAATCGTCATAGTCTCCTGATTTAAAAGACCATGACGATAAAGTACTTGCTGATTTGACAGTAATATTCGCATACATAAACTATGAAATGTACCTATTTTTACATCTAGGGCCGGGGACCCAATAACGTCTAACACCCGGTCTTTTATTTCCCTGCTTGCTTTCTTAGTAAAACTTACTGCAGTGATTTGCCAGGCAGGAACACCTAAGTGAATCAAGTAGGCAATTCTTCTGGTCAAAGTATGCGTCTTCCCAGAACCTGCACCAGCTAAAACAATAGCTTTGCCATCCACAAACGTTGCAACTTCTCTTTGTTTGTCATTCAGTCCATCCAAAATTGCTGAGGTACTGTCCATAACAATTCCTCCTATACAACAATTGATTTTGCTAGTTTTTTCATTTGATAGCGTGTTAAGAAATCTTCTCCTCCCGATGGGGTTTGAACACGCCAAACAATTTCTTCTCTAAACCTTCTATTTGTTGCTTCCAATAATTTGAAACCATTGCAGTATGTTCCAATAGCTTGTTCTTGTTTTGTTTTTTGATATCTAGATGCATAAAATGAAGAAACATCTGGTCTCATATCGTATACGAATCCGCTATTTTGCGGCTTTTCAACTTCTTCTTTGATTTTATGGGAAGAGATGCATCCGCAGTTACGGTTGTAACCGTTAAGATGACGAGTAGTTAACTGAACATAACTTTTACAGGCTCCGCAATAACAATTCCAAACACGACTTCTGGCATGTGAATACGGTGTAACATTTAAAACCTCAATTTCCCCAAAAGATTTGCCCTGCAAATTTACATAAGGGGCTTTCTTAGATATAGTCATGGGTTTACCACCCGTATCTATAGGTCTAAATTCAATCTTTGTTAAGTCAATTACTTGAGTATCGTAAAATCCTGTAAATTTATCGGGATTACAAAATGGACAAGTCTGAGCAAATCCTTCAGAAACAAAATGGGCTTCTTCTTTCTCAAAATCTTGATTACATTTCGTGCAGCGACAATTCCAATAACTTTTTTCTGCTTCCTCATGAGAAAAACTCATAACCAACAATGCTCCACGTTTCGTTCCGACTAGATTGCTTTTCACTTTATTCATCATTTTTTTCTCTCCCTCGTCTATCTACGAGAAGCATGATAAACCCGTTAAAGAGTCTGAGTCTAGCCTGAAAATTATTAAACTTTTCTCACGAAGAAAAACCCCCAACCACCAACGGGTTGAGGGATTATTTATGTAAGTCAATTCCTAAAATTCTAAAATTGTTCTATCTCAATCTAATCTAAATTCTTATCCTTCTCATTAAACTTCCGAGTTGACAATTAATTCTTTCGAAGAAATTTATTCCATCTTTCTATTCGAATTTTTTGTTTAAAAGTTTGTTCCAGGAACTTGATTTGTTGAGAATCGAGCTTTTTTTCTTCAAATTCACTCAATCGGATAGAAATCAACATTTTTCTTCTATAATTTGCACTCATAAGAAAACCGTATACGTAGAAAGCAAAACCGATATAAAAAGATATGGTTAGAAAAGATGATGTTGTAAACCGTATAAAGACTTCATTTATCATAACTAAAATAGTCATTAATGTCATGAATATTGCTCCGATAAGTTGAGGAATATAATATTTCCCTGGTCTTATAAACGCAATTTTGATTGATAAATAAACGAGTAAAACTATCAATAGTATAAATATAAATACCTGCATCAATGACATAAAAAAGCCTCCTAGAATTGTATATTAAGCATACCATAGGAGGCTTTTTCACTCAAATTTATGAAATTATAAATCCATAAGCTTCATTAATTTCATCTGTCACGGTGGCGATTAGTCGACTGATGATTTCTTCATTTGAGAAATTCATCATTTCCAGCGGATTTACATCCCATGCGTTTTGAGGGTAAACTTCACCGTCATCGTCTTTTTCAGAAACGTATGATTCAAAGGACAAGGCTCTTTGGTCAACTCCAGATGAAGCAAAGCTTCTTGCATAGATACCAAATTCAAATTTTCTATTAGAATCTTTATGAACCATTGTTCCCGTTAAGATGTCGTCGCCATCCATGAATGTTTCTGCATTGAAGTTTCTACTTCTGGCTTCATTTAAACAATCTAAGTTAATGGTTATATCAAACATGCCATCACCCTTCCTTTTTAAATACATCCACCACGATGGGGGTACCCCCTCCTAAAAACTACTATAACTAGAAGCTTTATTGGATTCTTTTAAGCCATTACTTATTGAGTAGTTAAGCATCTTATTGTAGGCCACATCAAGTGTGATGAAATCATCAGAAACCTCTTTTACCGTTTCTTCTGTTACATCAAATCTAATGGCTAATAACTTGATATACAGAGGCGTAAACCCTTCGTTGATAGTGAAGAAGTAGCCATCATCACAGTAATGAATATTGAGTTCCTCTTCTTTGAGCATAGAGAAAAAGTCTTCCCATTGTTCAATATAGATATACATCTCTCTATATACATCCATCTTCTTCTCATAAGACAAGTCTTTGTCTGCGACATGAAAGAATCTCGAAATATTGTCAACAATTGAAGCATTCTCTTCAGTTATTGTAGCGTACTCAATATATTTAGTATGATAGGCGCTCATTTTCACTAAAACATCTGAAAGCTCTTTTTCATAAGGGTTCTCATACTTTGATTCTTTTCTCCTATCACGCTTAATTTCTTCTTTGTCTTTTTTAAACCAATCAAAGATGTACTGAATGAAACCGGACATTATTAATCCTCCAATAAATCTCCATTTAGATAAATCTTATTGTTAATCAATTCGATTTTGTCATGAGCAGAGATTTTTTCATATTGATTTTTTGTAACTAAAATTCTTTTTTCTTCATCTTTTATTTTGATGGTAATCCAGTATGTATCAACCTCTGGATTTTGTACGGCGGAAATATCGACTTCTGTGTCATCAGCTGCAGCTATTTGTTCTGCGGTTAAGGTGCTTTGGAAAATATATTCAGGAACCACAGAATGGTAAACACTATGATAGAGATAAGGATTATAATAATAATGGTTTACACTTTCATATCGATTTAATAAGCTTCTGTCATAAATATAAATATTAGAATATGAAGAAAGGGAACGAGCAGCTGACGAGTAAGAAGAAGACTTTCTCGATACCTGGCTTTTACTGCTTGAAAATCCTTTGTTACTGTTTGATATTGTTTTTCTAGAAGACATACTATTCTTTGAACTTCTTACTGTTGATGAACTATTGGGATGAGTTCTTGTGGCGGGACTATTTTTACTAGATGAATGGCTGCTCTTTGAAGAATTTCGTGAATTCATACTATTTCTAGAAGCGCTCTTAGAAGAGGTTGAAGCCCTAGAACGACTGGTAATGGAACTTCGGCTTCTACTTGATACAGAACTACGTGAGCGACTTCCTACAGAGCTTTTTGAGCTGCTTCTTGAAGAAGAACGAGAAGAAGAATGGGAGGAGGAGTGTGAAGAACTCCGAGCCTCTACCACGCTCTCAGTTGAAACTATGAAGACAGTAGTGAAAGTTAAAAACGCTAAAAATAATGTGAAATATTTAAAGGCTTTCTTTCTCATTACTCTTTAGTCCCTTCTTGAGTCGTCTTGTCAGTTACTTCTCCAGATACTGTACCTTCAATATATCGAGCATACGGTTGGCGATATACATGGACGGAATAGGAATCATCTTTTTCTTTAACTAACATTTTGGCTTCAGCATTTGGGTCAGTTAAAATATGTTCATAAAGGTTAACCGAATCACGGTACTCAATTGTTATAGATTTTTCCTCTTTGCCATCCAAATATCCGATTACAAAATACGGATTGCTTTCTGAAGTCACTTTAGATTCAATATCATAATAAGCAAGAGGAAATGATGAATAGCTTGCACCCTTTTTCTTACTTTTTTCTGCATTCTCACTTTTGAAGACTTTCTCAATTTTTGAAGAATCTACTTTATTTTGAACCGGTTCTGCACCTTCAGAGCAGCCTGTTAATAAAAATCCCAGAATTAATCCAGATGTCATTAATACGATAGTTTTCATTGTTTTTTTCATAATTATATTCTTTCCCCTATTCTGCTAATTCGAATTTTAAATTTGGTTTGACGGGCTCATAGTTTTCCAACTTGAAGTCCGACGCTTGAATCTTGTAAAAATCTGTACCATCTGGAACGTCCAGATAAAATCTGGGTTCACTCTGTTGTCCCTGACGTCCCAATAGTATCTGAGCATTATCCAAATGCCGTTCGTAAATGTGAACATTTTGTATGAACTGAGTAAATTTACCAACTTTATAAGACAGGTGCTTTGCAAAAGCTAACTGTAATGAATGATATTGGAGCGCATTTATGTGACCTGCTACAAGGTAATCAGAACTTCTTTGAATAAGTGTGCAGTCGAGAACCAGCTCCCCTTCTTCTCTTCGAACTGACCACAATGTTTCGTAAGCACATGGACTTAAAGCTCCAGGTTCTGATAGGTCTTTTTCTTGCCACATATTCATAATGTGTCTTCTACCAAAAGGATTCTCTTTTAAACCTTGTAATAATTTATCAACCATTTCATACCGATTGATAGTCGCACCATACCGTTGGCCAATAGTTCCGTCAGCCATCTTCCAATTCTCCCACCAATTAACACCTCGGGCTTCTAGTACAGATAAGTCAGAAGTCTGGTCTTGGTATATCCATAAAAGTTCTTCGTTAGAACTCTTGAATGCGATAGGACGTAGAGAGGTAATTGGAACCTCTCCTTTGTCTGTATCAAAAGTAATTATTTCCTGAGTGATAAAAATACTATTTGCAGAGGTTTTGTCAGAAGCCCACACGGTCCGAGGATTTTCGTCCAAGTGGCCTTCATTTAAAATCTTAGCAATCAATTGTTTGAATTTAGCATCAACATGACGTTCATTCTTCTCTAGCATAGTCGTCATCAGGACTTATCTCCTCTTCTTCAGCCTCAATAGTAAAGTTATCCAGGAGATTTTGTAAGAAGTTAAAAATATCAGGATTTTCTTGAAGAGCAGCAATCATTTTGGCTTTACCGTTAAATTTCAAGTCGATGCCATTTACATTGAATACTTCACCAGTTTCGGGGTCGATAACAGATAACCAAGAAGTCCCTTGAATAATACCGGCAAGTTTGCACAGGTCAATTATTTCTTTTTCTACTGAATATCCAACCGTATAGTATAAATCCGTAGTCGCAACTTTTTTAGGTGCATCAGACTTATTCTTAACCATCTGTACCTTCATTTGATGACCAATAACCTCATCACCGTTTTTGATGTCTTCTCCACGAGTAATCTTAATTCTCAACCAAGAGTAAAATTTCAAAGCTCTACCACCAGGTGTTGTTTCTGGATTTCCGTACATAACACCAACTTTTTCACGAATCTGATTAATAAAAATAATCGAAGTTCCGTATTGCCGAATACTTCCATTTAATTTCGTACAAGCTTGAGACATTAATCGAGCTACTAACCCCATTGTTTGCTGGCTCATTGAACTTTCTTCTACCTTTGATGGCGTCAAAGCTGGAACTGAATCAACAACAGCTAGTGCAACATCCCCGGTACGAATTAACCCATCAAGAATATCTATGGCGTGTTCTGCTGTATCCGGGTCAATATAAACCAATTCTGTTAAATCCACTCCATATTGGGCAGCTAGTTCTTTATCGAACCCACCTTCGGCATCGACAAAAATACACGACTTTGGTTCGTACCCTTCTTCATGTTCGGCTCGTTCTCTTTCGATTCTTTGACGTGTAGCAATAGCAATGATAGAAAAGGTTGACTTACCCGCAGATTCAGGACCATAAATTTCAATAATTTTCCCTTCAGGAATACCACCGTTATTTGACGAAACAGCCAAATCAATCATTTTACTGCCAGTAGAATAATGAACGGTGTGTCTCATTCCTTTTTCGGCGATATCAGTATGGGACCTAGAAAACTCCTTGTTTGCTTTTTTGATAATTTGAAGCATTTTAGCACTAGGCATTCTCATTCTCCTTTTCTATGAAGTCCATTACAGTTCGCAAGGACTTTAGCAGGTCATCTGTTTCAATCTCCTCGTCGACTGTTTTTGGAATAGTGTTCTCTATTTTTTCCTTTATAGCAGTTAGTACATTCAATAGTGAAGAATGCTCTGTGTTTGTTTCATTAACGAAAGTTTTTCTTGCTTTTTCCATCTCGTCAACAATCATTTCAGCAATATTATCTTTTGTAGTGTATGGCAATAACGTATAGTAGAAATGAAATAGGTGTTGCATTAATGAAGCGTGGACTTCTTCTTTTACTTGCTCCACAGTGACATTAGTTTTCATAATAGTTCTCCTAAAAAGAGAGGGGGCTAGCCCCTCTATCTATTTCTATTAAAATGGAAGGTCATCATCGGCAATATTAACTGAATTTCCAAAACCATCATTTGACCGAGAAAAGTCCGGCTGCCCAAGATTATTCCCGAATCCACCAAAACCTCCAGGATTGTTATTAGGGAAGCCTGCATTAGATTGTTGATTCTGGGTTTGACCAAATCCAGTGTTTTGATTAAATCCACCATTGTTCTGATTCTGATTATTTTGTTGGTAGCTGCCATTTTGATTTTGTTGATTTGAGGACTGGAATCGCCCTGATTGATTGTTGCTGCTATTATTATTTTGATTGTTTCCACTAGCACTTTCGAGTAGCACAACTTGATTAACTTTCAAGATTTTTCGAGAACGTTTTTCTTTTGTTTGTGAATCTTCCCAAGAGCTTGTTTGAGGTTCCCCGATTAATTGAACCAAGCTACCCTTTTTGCAATACTTAGATAATGTTTGTGCATGACCGTTCGTTGCGGAGAAATCATAAAAATCAGATACCGATTCACCGTTTCTTTTCCCGCTTAGTCGATAAGCAATCGAATTATCGACGACATCAAATTGGTTGTCCCCATTACCTCTCTTATTTAAAACGATGTCTTTTGTAATTCTTCCTGTAATCATTAGTAATCCATTCATTTCTTTACTCTCCTTCATTAGTGTTTTAATTAAATTCCCGTTTGTATTGGGATATAAAATTCAGGTTTGATGCTTTGCTATTAGTTGATAGCATAAATCTTTGGCCTTAGAATCCATTGAATAGGCTTTTCTTTATAATTTACAGGAACGATAACAGCTAAAAAGCCAAAGTCGTTTCTTGTACTTAAACCATCTAAAGACCTCAAGCTATTCAAAAACAAGGAGCCATAGTTAAATGCTACTAAGAATGATTCTTCGTAGATAGATTTGGAAACTCCTTTAATGGTTTTTCCTTTTGACTGTAAAAAACTTTCCATGTCATTACTTATTGGGTGGTAATCTAGACAATGATGAATATTAGAAGAATAACTGCGATAATCTAATCTTTTTCTTTCAGCTAGAATTTCCATTATTTCTTCTTCCATATCTTGTTTTAATTGGATTTGGGTCGCCCCATAGCTGAAATTTACAGAGTTATATACTCTTTGTACAACTCCAATAAGTTTATGGGTCGTACTTTCATAGGTAATCGATTCCTTATGTGCATTTCCTTTTAAAGAGACAGGTAAGTTATCAATCATTGCTTTTTGTTTAAGTGTATTATTCGTCTTAATAGATTCTCTGCGAATATTCAAAATTTCTGCCTTCTCGTAAAGGGACTGAGATTTTGTTTCAATTCCATTACTTCTGGCACGTCGACTTCCTATCCATGAAATAATAGTTCTTTCTGTCGTACTGAAGTTATCAATTAAAAATTGGGCAAATACAGAATTTTTAACATACAGAAATTTACCCAATTCCAGGGATGAACAAACCAATAAAACATCCATTGATTGCTTGATTGAATCAAATTGATTTAGATTGACTTCCTCGAAAATACCAAGTTGAACGGCACGACGAGTATGATAATGTTCATTTATTACATAAAACGTTTTAAGAAAATCGTAGAGATTCTTGTTCATGAAATACACTCCGTCATATTTTCGTATATGATGGACCGTCAGTACTTCTATATCAAAGGTGGAATTTATTTTCGCTTGAACGACCATTGCCATTTTCTTTTTACTCCTCTCTTGACTCTTTTGCATTCTGTTATGCTAATGCAACTACCTCAGGCAATAATACCCACTTGTTTGGCTTAGAGGTGATATTGTAGGGCATTGCCAAATAATATTTCCCGGAAATGATTTTAATTGTAATAGAGTTATGTTTATCAAATGAAAATACAAAAAGTGACCCATAGTAGTTAAATAAATCGAGTCTTTCTAAATAATAAGCAGTCTTGACGCTTTCAACCGGAACATGTAATTTATTTAAGTGTTCTTCCAGCTTTTCATCTACTGGATAAAATTCTAGATACTTTTTGATAGCATTTTGATACTCTTCTTTAGACTCGGTTATTGTTGCCTTGATATAGTCCATGAAGCATTCATTATAGGATTGGGAGGACTCTACATTCAGCCTATTCTTCTTCACAGTAGGGAAAGATGAGTAACTTAGAGTTGCAATTCCTACAAGTAAGGGACTATCGAAGCGAAAATTGCTTCCGTTTTGATAGTTATTCTTTTTATATTTATAAGGAAGAGAACGATATAATCTACGAAACCTTGGGCCTGAATACTGAAGATTCGAAGAATTTTCTATAGTTCTAATATTTAGTTTCTCTACTTTTTTTAGTATTTGTTTCGAGTTAGCAAAATCGCCTGCTTCCCTACTCCGTCTGTTCTTAATTCTTGAAAGGGTTGTTACTTCAAATTTTGTGAGATTTTCAATTATAAATGCAGCTACTTCCTCATCCTTAACATATCTAAATTTCTGATTATTTTGACTCGTAAGAATAAGTAACGGATTAATAGACGTTTTTAAAGACTCTAATTCTAAAAAATTAGCTTCCTCAAAAAAATATTCATTGAAAGATGTATTTAAATGGGTTTCTGAATCACGAAAATGGTGTTTATCCATGTAATCAGCCAGTAAATTGTTCATATGATAGACCCCATCTGAGAGTCGGATATAATAATAAGTTCCAACATCAATATTGAACGTAGAATTCGTAACTGCTTGTTTTATTAAAGCCACTATTCACTACCTGCCTTTCCGATTTTTTGTATAATTACGCCAGGGCAAAGACTTCTGGGAGAAGGTTCCATTTATCTGGTTTTGACTGACCATTAAATGGCAATGCCATGATAGAGTTATGACGAAAGTCTTTTAAAGTTATATTTTTCTTCTGGTCAAACGCACTAATGAATAATGACCCATAACGTTGATAAGTTTCATAGTCTTCGACATAATAAGAGGAATGTTTATTTTCTATTGAAAAGTCATGCATCTTCAAATAATCTTCCAATTTACTATCAACGGGATAATTAGTTAAGTACTCATTCTTCTCTCTCTCATATTTCTCGGTGTAATCTGAAATTTTTGATTTAAGGGTCCTTATAAGTTGATTGATTAAATCTTTTTCTAAATGAATTCTCGTAACATTTCGATATATATTTGGTAGATTAGAGAACTGACTAATCTCAACACCAACAAGAATTGACTTATCACAATATGATGAGCTATCATTCGAAAGCTTATTCTTCTGATAACGATAGGGCAAAGCAGCATTGACAGTTTGCAAAGAAAAGCTATCTAATGATAATGAACGTTTGTAATTTTTAATTTTGATATCTAAGCACTTTGCTTTCAAAAGTGATTCTTTGGAAATAGTTGAATCACCAGTATTTCTAGCTCGTCTATTTTCAACTCTTGCAAATGAGGTTACTTCGGATTTAGTGAAGTGCTCGATAATAAAATTAGCGACTTCTCCATTGATTGCATATCTAAAATATCCTGGACGCAGACTTGCTGTTATCAGCAATGGTTCAATGGATTTTTTTAGAGTTTCCAAATCCGAAAATAAAGCTTCTCCAAATAATTTATCTGAAATGCATGTTTCTCTACCAGTATCAGTACGAACGTAATAATGAGATGATATAAATTGATGAATGCGATTATTCATATGATATATACCGTCTGAAAGTTTAATGTTGTAATAAGTTGAGACATCAATATCAAATGTAGAATTAACAATTGCTTGCTTTACCATAGCCATATCTGTTCATCCTTTCTATAAATGTTTAGTAGGCATGTTGATGCTTTTTTGACTTGCTTTAAGGGGATACCCCCTCTTTTAGAATCGAACTTATCTCTTTTACACCACTTTTTAGAACTTCCTTTTGACTTTGAGCCATTATGATGTTCAATCTTTGAAAAAAAAGATTATAGTTCAATGTCTTGTTGCTCCTATTAAGATAGTTAAACTGTTCATTCGTACTTAAATTGTTTGCAAAAAAAAATTAATTTGATAAACTATAATTAGTTACTGTAACTTTTTTCTTGCCTAAATTATGAAGGATGGTGTGCTATATGGCTTACCCTTATCAGAATGGATTTACCCAATCCTTAATCCGGAGGAATCTTGCACCTATAACAATTGAAAATTACCACCAAGTATTAGAAGACTTTTATAACTACGAAATGAATTTCAACTTAAACTATCAAAGAACATTGGATTTACAAGATATTGTTGAAAATGATGTTAAAGCATATTTAGAGATGATTGTTAAAGAAAGACAGTACAGCAATGAGACTTACAATAAATATTTATCATTTTTAAACAACTATTTTAGATTTCTATTTGTTGAGAAAATTATTGATACCTTGCCAACCATTCGACTTAAAGGATTAAAACGAGAAGACAATCTTGACTTCACAGATACAAGATGGTTATATGATTTACCAATCATTTTGCAAAACAAAGAAATTCACTATTACACAAAACTAAGCCTAATATTCCTAGCTCGCGGTTTTACTGTACAAGAAATGCTTACAGATGGTTTTTATCAGATTTTAAACAATCTTGAGTTAACGAATTATGAAACTGAGTTCTTTATAAAATTCGAAAAATTTATTACTCCTATACAAAGGATTCAGAAAAGTCCTGATTTATTTTTAAAAATACGTATTTCTCCAAATGACCCATTGATGACTGACAAGCATCTTTATAAGTATCTCAAACGAGATTCGTTAAAACTTGGCTTTGATATTCATCCTCGGAATCTTCATCAAAGTTTTTTGATTCACTTTCTTCATGAAAATGAAGCTAATACTGAAGCGAAGTTAACTGATGATGAACTTTTGGATTTACTGCGTCTAGACCCTTCTAGTTTGGCTTATTACAAAAAGATAGCATTCTCTTGATGCATAATCTTATCTCTATATATTTTGTTTATTCCCCATCAATAGAACAGTCAATACGAAATGCATTTTTTTTAGAAACTTTGTAATTGAAATTGTTCTTGATAAAAAGCCAGTTTTTCATCCGATAAGCTGGTCAGACACATTGTTTCTTCTTCTAATCCCTGCAAGTCACCAATACATTGCAAATAAAGCAATTGACTTAATAATTTTGTTCTTATTTCTTGAGACACTTTCACACTCTTCTTTCTCTTTATTTTTACCCCACATATTATGTGGGTTTTTTTGTTTCTTTCTCAGCCTTAGTGAGAGATGTCATATAAATAGAGTCCTCCTAAGAGAACTCTAAGCATTTAGACCAATTTCTTATAAGATACTTCTTGGTTAATCATATTTTTTTCTCGTCGACTGGATTCATACCAATTTCTGATTGAAGTGATGCAATTTACTTCATAAATAACGTCTCGAATTGCGAACCAAATATTACCAGAAGTTAAGTCTAGTAAGAACCAGAAGAAGTTTGAAGAAAACCATCCCCACCATGAAATATCGATTCCCATAATCATTGTGAATTGAGATAGTATCCCTAACAGATAAGCAATGATATTACCCCAGTATCTAATATCTCCTAAAGTGGTACCATCTGACACAAATCCTAATTGCGGAGCAAAGTGAATCAATATGAACAATCCAACAGCGCCCGAAAACAATACAAACCAAGCCCACCATTTATCTAGTTTAGAAATTTTGTATTTATTGTCTTCATCTCGATTATTCTTATTAGCAGCTTTTATCAAACCTACAATATGAGTTCCCCCATAATAAAAACCCGCAAAAGCAAGTCCTGTATTACCAAAGCTAAAGTTTATTAAAACTTCTCCGACATTAGATAATAATCCCAAGACATTACCTGTGATAGGCCATCTATCTCCTAATGTCACCACGCATGGTACGCCTAAACAATAAGCTGTAATAAAGAAACCGATTTGATTGGGTTTAGAAAAATCAGTGATGAAAAAGCCAATAATCAATCCTAATATAATCAGTGAAAGCATATAATGCTTTCGATACTTCCCGTTGCTTAAAGAAATACTGTCAAAACCATTCATAAATGTGGTCATTTAATCTCCTGCTTTCTTGATATCTACTGCGAAAGGCAATAAATTTTCATTGTGTTTCTTGATTTCACTTTCAGTAAAAACGAATTCGTTTGAAGAAGATAAAAAAGCCTTCTTATCAACTTGAACAATATCAAATCTACCTCCTATCATTTTTTTCAAAACAATTAGTGAAGAGGATTCGTTCGATGTTTCTCTATTAATTATTACGTTAAATTGTCGTTCAGATAATGAGTAGTCGTAGCTACTATCTGTTTTTGGTTCCATAGAAAATCTATGTTCCATCATATCAACCAAATGTTGTAATTGTCCTATAGAGTATTTCTCATTGATGTAGGCAGAAATTACTGCTTTACATATTTCATATCGATGCAAGTAACTAGAAGTTTTAATTTCAACATAAGAAATATTGTTGGACTGATAGATTTGCTTAAGTGTATTTTGAAAAGCAATCCTACCTTCATCGTTTCCAATTAACCGTTGGCCATCATCGACCCATTTAGTCGAGTTATCTAATAGAATAGTTAAATCGAAACGGTCATTATCAATCTTCTCTTGAACTGAAGGATGCTTACGACCTTCATAAACTAAACAAAATGCCTGAGTAGCAACATATCCTGTATCTGAAATAACAAACTTATTAGCGTTTCTTCGTGCGAACCGAATATCCTGGTAATGCTGGTTAGCAATAATGGCATAATCGTCGTACTGTAGAGCCGCCTCATCACCACCCAACTCAGCTTCGCAATAGGTTCTTCCATATTCCCAAACTGTAGTTGTTCCAAAAAAGTTTCCCAATTTATCTACAATAATCGTTTTCCCAGAGCTTTCTCCTCCAGCAATTTCAATAGTAGGTGCAATAGCCTCACGAGAAGCACGAGGAAGAAACTCCCAGTATTTTGCTGGGTCCTTTCGTATCTCAGTTGCAGAGATATTCATATCTGTCCGGTATTGGTCTAAGACTAAAACCTCGCATCCAAAATACTTTTGATAGCCATCAACATCTGAAGGTTCATTAATAAAAATACTTAACTCTGAGAAGTTAGTGAAATCCTTAGGTGTTCTTCTTGAGGTTAGAACAGAATTTTTAACTAGCTCTGCCCATTGTTCCCATCCATTGGGATAGCTTGGGACATTAGTCTCGTCAATTAAAATAGGCTGAATCATTGGCTGCATTTGAAATGTTTTTTGAACTATTCTTAATTTGTCCCGAGCTGTCAGAGGTCTTTTCAAATTTGATTGCTCAAAGAGTTTCTCACTTTGAATATCCGAATGACTTACAATTACAAATAAATGGTCCACTAAACTGCTAGCTTTTTGAATCATATTAATATGCCCTTTGTGTAATGGATAAAACTTGCCAATGCACATTCCATACTTTTCCATATATTACTCTCCTGTTCCTGTATTTTATTTCAACATTTTGAGTGAATCTGAAATAATCTGTGCATGGTCAAAAGCAAAACTATTATGTCCGAAAACAAAATAGTCTTTGTCACCGGACAATAAAAATTCCAATTCAAAGTCTTTAAGTTTATACCAAAAGGCTTCAGAAGCATCATCCATAGCAATTACTTCAGGAAAGTCTTCTACTACAGTCGAAAAAGCAATCGAAATCGTCCATCCACGTGGGTCTCTTCCCTTGTCTCCATATACGCCCACTAATTGACTATTTAAAGATTCAAGACCTGTTTCTTCTTTAAGTTCTCGAGCCGCTGCTCTTTGCAGATTCTCGTATGGATTCACAAAACCTCCTGGCAAGGCCAGCATATTTTTAAAAGGATGGCCTTTTCTTCTTATCACCAAAACATGAATCTCGTCGCTCCTATTAAAAACGACACTGTCTACTGTAACTGATGGCATTGGGTAGTTAGGTAAATCCTGATTTTTGTACCATTCGAGCCACTCTAAATAAGGCAAATCTTTTTCATTCATTTAATATTCCTTCTCTCTTCCTATCCATACATTCAATTGATTAGACAATACTGCTCCTCCATCAATATAAAAGATAGAGTCTCCTATACCAACGGAGTATTCGAAGATATCATTAGATTTATCCTTGGTAAAGGAACTTACTGGAGTATGTCCTACAACAAGAACCTTACCCGTATTATTGACTTCTCTAAATGATGGCCTTTGCCAAATCATCCGAAACTTATTGGATTCTCTCCAATCCTCTAAATCAAAATCTACTCCAGCGTGTACAAAAATAAAATTGGAGCTTTCAAAGTAATAATCTAGAGATTGAAGGAATGCCAATTCTGATTGAAATCTTTGTTGGATATATTCTCTTATTTCATTTGTAACAACTGAATAATCCTTATTCAAATAGATGTTGTTCTCAAAATATGAAATGTCCTCAAAATATTCATGCTCAGATAAAAAACTCTTAACAGTACTTAGATTCCAGTCATTTTCCAGTCCGAGGGTATCGCCTTCAAAAATAAAATCAAGAAACATCTTGTCGTGGTTCCCCATTAAAGTAATAACTTGTTTGGGGAAATTAGATTTGAGAGACATAATATATTGTAAAACTCCTAATGAGTTAGGACCCCTATCAACATAATCTCCGACTAATACAAGAGTATTTTCTGGTTTTGATAAGTCGACAGTTTTAATTGCCTCTTCAAGCAAATCTAGCCGTCCGTGAACATCTGAAATTGCATAATAGTTTTTCATAAGCTATCTACCCCATTAAGTACGTCTGCATAGACTTATCTAAATCCGATTTCAAGTCAGAACCAATTCCGTAGTCTTTGATAGATTCGTTTTGCTCAACTAAAGCTTCGATTCTTGTTGTATAGAATCCAAATAAGTTCTCTTGGGATTCGCCCATGTTAATAAAGTCTAGTTCTACAGCATGAACGCTTTCTCGATTAAGCTGCTCATTCAACGAAGTAAATACTTCGATTCTAGAACTTTCTGAAATCCATGTTCGGTTATGCATGCTATTCGCATCAATAACAGGTTCTTCGTTGCGCCAACCAACCAGCAAAAAGGCTACAATTGGATTCATAATAACCTTCTCAACGTCAACCATTTTATCTTCATCAAAAACCATCAGGTTTGATTCCAGGGTTGGTGTTTTTTGCATGTCAATATAACAATTTTTCGCAGGATTGTAGATATATAATTCTTCGTCAATGACAGTATCTTCTACGGCTATCTCAGAAAAGTTTTCTAATACATGGTCAAAAACCTTTGTAGATAAATGACAAATATCTCCATCTTCATCTGTCCAAATAATACCTAGCTCTAGTTCAATGAATCTGAAGAACATTGAATCATAGTTTAATACATTACTGCCTTTTGCTTCTGCTGTATTCGTAATTACAGATACACGTTCACCTTTCCAATCCCCAGCAATAAGATTAATTAAGAAATTGGTCTCTTTATTTTTAATCAAGTGTGCTTCCAGACTACTACCGGAAAGATGAAAAAATTGCTTTTTATCATAGTTCACTACTAAATACTGCAATGTCATATGTAACTCCTCCTTCGTTTTTTAGAAATTATTTTCTTTCAATCAAAAAGTCCAGTAAAAAATAAAAAAAAGGGGAGTCAAACCTCCCCATAATGTTTAAATAATTTTGAGACCTTTTGATTCTGCTACTTCAAAAATATCAGCTGCAGAAATCTCATGAATTCCTGGAGCTTCTGCTTCTAATTGGTAAAATTCTTCCAACTTAGCGGGATTGTTTACAGAATCTGCATCACTGAAAAATGAAAAACTATCTAAAATTACTAGTTCTGGAGTAGCTACTAGTTCACCTGTAGTCACGTTAATCGCACGAATGTTTTCAATTACACTTTTAAGGCCATCTTTTTCAATTCGATAGTCCATGTATCGGACTTTTTGATTATTTTGCACTGCAGTGACTTGTGCTAAAAATTCAGATAAAGGCACATCCATCAAAACATCATTCAGAATACGGCCATTGACTACGGTTAAATCACCTGAAAGATTTTGCTCGCTGACTTTGCTTAAAAAGTCTTCGATACTTGTTGCGTAAACTGTAGTAGCAGCTTCGCTGTTAGGAGACATTAATACGGCAGAGACGATGCGTTTTAAACTAGTATTCTTAACTTCGACAGGTAAGGAAATATAGTATTCCAATGTTTTATATAAAGATGAAAATAGATTTTGTGTTAAACCATTTTTACTACTATAATTAATAGTCCATTGGTCCTTTTCACTATCAAAAATATAAAAGAGTGGCGTATCATCTTCACTTGAACCAAAAATTTTAATGATGGATTCTTCAGATTCGAATTCATTATTCTCACCAATTGTTTCAAAGACGACATGTAATCCATATGCTTCTAATAACATTTTAAGCTCTTGAGGATTCCGTTGAATCAAGCGAACAAAGAAGTTTGGAAGCAACTTTGCTTGGTCCGTAATTTCACTACAGCTATAAGTCCCATTGTTTAGCGCTGTGATATTTTGCCCATATCCATTAGTCCCTAAATACATAACTGCTTGATGCGCATGTAGAGAAGTTCCTTCTGTTACAACAAACGCAGACAGAGTATTGGATGTTTCTCCCCCCTCTGATACAGAGGGACTTGGTGCTGTGTCTGTATGAACAATAATTCCTTGTTCAGCAGCTAAAGCGGCGTAATTGTATCCCAAAGCAACTGCTAGTTCTGGAGTTACTTCTACCCCTGCTACTCGTGGATGAACGCTTGCAGTAACCTGAGACTCAGGGGTTAAAGAAGTAGCTGGCATCACACCTGGTGTAGCAATGCTTGTATCAGGAATAGCTTGAACCGCAGCTAACCCTTGATTGAAAGCCACCTCTAATGGATTAGGACTTACCGGCATTTGTGTTGAACTATTCGAAACAGCAGCTTGTGCGGCCATTTGCAATAATGTTTCCTCGATTGGTTGTGCTACATTCAATTGATTGTTTTCCATAATTTTCTCTCCTTAAATTGTTATCAATTTATTTAATTCATTTTCTTCTGACCTAGTAATATAATTTCTTAATCCCTCTTCCTCAGGGACAAATTTGGTTTCCCCGATAAAAAGCAGGGAATCATCTTTTTGAATTCTTTCAAGAATAATGTTTATTAAATTCATAACCTCTTCAGAATCATAACTCTGATATACTCCAACAAAAGACAAAGTGAAATAATCATCATCATCAACAATGTGGAAGCTGTACTTGTCGTGATAAGGTGTCCACTCATCTTCAGCCACCACGATGACATGATTAACTTCCAATAAACTTTTAATCTGTGATTTAACTGAATCAGAATTCGAATGATATGTTTTGTAATTTAACCCAACTGTAAAATCAATAAACTTCATACTTCCCTCCTCACTTTCTTCCAGAAATGTCTACAATACGAACCTTCAATCCACCAGCCTTCGCTAAATTGACCATAGATTGTGTGCCCCTACTTTGTTTGTCCCAAAACGCTACTAATGCATCAGCATACTTGCTCATTTCTGCATTGCGCATTGGTCCAGCCGCATTTCCAAAAGTGCCCCATTTTGCAGGAAAGCAAGTAAGCAGTAGATTATTTTCTTTCGCATATCTTTCACCTAAAGAATCTACTCCCTTTGCATTGCCAGAGACGATTTCAATGGCTTCCTTGTTTTTAACGTTACGTAAAAAGAAATCCAAAGATTCTTTGACAACTTTGTAATCAGTAAAATCCCTATTTCCAGCGACTATCAATTTAAAAACCACTAAATCCTTCTCCTTTCCTGTTAATGATTTGCTTTTAGTGAGATGGGCGTATGCCCCTCCTGAATCGAAGGAGCATTCCCTGTACCTCAATTAGAATGTTGCTTTTGTTAAGTGCAAGTAGTCATCTCCAAAAACACTATTTATTACTGGAGTGTCGTCACTTTCCTGAACCTTTTCATCTAGATTAGTTAACTGAGCCTCAAAGCTATCGATGTAGTGAATTAATAAAGCCATTGGTGTTCTAGGACGCTCTTCAAAATGCCCATGGTGTTGTAGAATGATGGCAATCAATTGATAGAACCATTCTTCACTATAGGTATCAACGATTTGAGTTTTCACTTCAGTGACTAATTCTGCCCCCAAAAAGCGATGAGAAACGAAGCTGTTTGCCATATATTGACCGTTATACATTTCTAATGTCTTTCCAATATCATGGACTAGTAAACCAATATAAAACAAATCAATTTGGTCTTGCGTTTTAAATAAATTTGGATGCTGACCTTCAATTACAGAGCCAATATTTATCATCTTTGCAGTATGGGCTAACAGACCATGACGTACATTGTCATGATGAGATTTCGCAGAGAACTCTTCTAAGAACCGTTTAAATAGCCCTTCTTTTGAGGTTAAAATCATATTCAGAACCGCATGAGCCTTTTCAGAAGTCTTGGTATGAATCAGACTATTGACATCACTCCATATTTCAGTTGCATTGTATGGTGTTTGTAAAAAAATTGAAGAATCAATTGTAATCTCGGTATTCATCTTATCGATTACAACTTGGAAGTTGTCATTATAAATGTTTGTATTCCCAGCTACTTCTCCTACCAATTCTTTCACTTGATACATATCCTGCATTTTTAATGAAAGAGTTTCGTCCCAGCAATTGAAAGTATATTTATTTCCATAGGTATCCATCAGAATCCCGGTTGCATACTTACTCCGTTTACCAGAGCGCACCGCTAAATCTATGATTTTAACTACATCAATAATGGGTTCCCCGTTTTTACCTTTAACCTCTCGTATTTCCTTTGGTGACATATTTACTACCCCTTTCGTTTTATATTTCTAATTCCCAGAATTTTCGATTTGCTTTAACTGGTACATTGACTTTTGTAATGATAAAACTCCGCTCATCTCTTCTTAAGTCATACTTAAAGACACCACTTACATCTACGACCATTCCTTCTTTTAGCAAATCCCTGTAAGTTGTTTGCTTCTTCCTGAATACAATTTCTTCGTTATACGTGTCAGGAAATACTACTGAAGAAACGACTTCGTTTTTAAAGGAGAAATCAATAAATGCCATTGGGTCTCCTTTTTTAGTGATAATTTCTTTAATTGTAGAAACAATGGCTTTCCCCTTTACGGTTTGTCCATCAGGTACGCTCAAATCTATATCTTCTCCAATGCCATCAAGTGGATGTCCTGAAAAATAAAAGCCTAAGTAGTATTTTTCTTTTTCAAGTTTTGCTACGTTGTTAAATACATCAATCTCTCCATAAGCCTTATTAGCATTTTCGGCGTCTCCTTTAGATACAAAAGCATCAGCCAAAATTTCCATCCTATTAACCGTTCTTGGATAAAATGAGTCAAATACCCCAGAAAGAGACAATGTTTCAATATTCTTTTTATTAATAGCATTCTTGCCACTTCTTAATGAGTAATCAGATAATGAGGAATATGGCTGGTTAGCTACAATTTCATCTATGGCGGCTTTACCTAGATTATTGACCGATTCTAACCCCATCCGAATGGTATTGAAGCCTTCAATGGAATAGCCAAGTTTTGACCGATTAATGTCCGGTGGTAAGATTTTAATGCCATGATTTTTAGCATCCTCAATGTATTTCACTACTTTTTTCTTTTTGGCTGCATTGACTGTAAGGAGGGAAGTGAAGAATTCTAAAGGATATCTTGCTTTAAAATATGCTGTTTGGCTAGCTACAAAGGCATATGCAGCCGCATGAGACCGGTTGAATCCATAGGCTCCAAATGGTCTAATCTCTTCGCAAATCTTGTCAGAAAGCTCCTCAGAGTGCCCATTACGCATTAGTGAGGTTTTCAGTTCATTTAACGCCTTATCAAGTAACTCTACTTTCTTCTTACCGATGGCTTTCCTTAAAACATCAGATTCACCTTTGGAGTATCCGGCCATTACCTGAGACAACATCATTACTTGCTCTTGGTAAATCAATATTCCGAATGTATTTTTGGTGAATTGCTCATATTCTTCACTCAGATAGGTAATTTTTTCTGTGCCATTCGCTCTTCTTTGATACGCAGGAATATTTGCCATTGGACCTGGTCTATACAAAGCAACACCAGCAATTACAGATTCGAAATCAACTTTCTTAAGACCTCTGAATACACCCTTCATTCCATCTGACTCTAATTGGAAAATACCATCAGTGTCACCCTTTTGAATTAATTCAAAAACTTTAGGGTCATCAAAGAAGGAGTAATTGTTAACATCAATTGCGCTACCATGTTTTTCTTCGACTAATGCTCTTGCACCTTCAATAACAGAAAGGTTCTTTAAACCAAGTAAGTCAAACTTTATAAATCCTATAGATTCAAGTTCTGGTCCCTCGTATTGAGAAACTATCTCTTCGTTCTTCCCACGCATTAAGGGAATTGAATCCATAAGACTATCTGTCGATACAACAATTGCACAAGCATGTACAGAAGAAGTTTTCGGCATACTTTCTGTTTCTAAAGCTAGTTCAAGTAAATCAGGATATTTTTCCATAAATTCTCCGACTTCTGGAACTTGTAGAAGTGCATCTTCCAATTTCATTTGGTCTGGAATCTTTTTGTTTAATTCATTGATTTCTTCGTGGTTTATACCAAGGACTCTACCGATATCCTTCAACACTGATTTACAGGCCATCGTTATATAGGTCCCCACTTGGGTCACTTTGTCGTGCCCATATTTATTTCCAAGATAATCAATTACTTCTGCACGTCTCGTTCCATCAACATCCGAGTCCACATCTGGAAAGCCAGGTCGTTCTGGATTAAGAAATCTTTCAAATAGCAAATCCCAACGAATAGGGTCAATGTTCGTCACACCGAGAGAATAGGCCACTAAACTTCCAGCTGCAGAACCACGTCCAGGACCAGTCAAAATATTTTTCTCATGACAGAAATTTAGAAAGTCCCATACAATAACAAAATAGGCAGAAATCTTTTTATTTCTTATTACCTCTAATTCGTAATACAGTCGCTCATGATATAAATTCCAATCCATCTTCCCGGTTTGGTCATTCATGAAACGCATAAATAATCCCTGTTCAGCAAGCTTCATTAAATAAGTATCGTAGTCTTCTCCTTCTGGTATTTCACATACAGGATAGCGCCAGTCATTATCATCCAAAATGGTGACCTTCGTTCGATGAGCTAAGTCATAGGCATTTTGTAGAGCTTCTTGAGGAATACCGTTATCTAAAAACTCTTGCGGATGCATGAAGTAGCATGAGTCATATACAGAAATGTCATTGTCATCATCGTCTTCTTTCCCCTTGTTTATGTTCATAAGTTGCTTATGAATAGCTAACTCATCGTGTGTTACCATATGAACATCGCTCGTTGCGATTAAGGGAATACCCATTTCCTTGGACCACTCAATCAAGACTTTGTTTACATGCCATTGTTCAGGTTGCTTAGAGGGTTGAATTTCAAAATAAAATTCATCAAAAGCGTTCTTATAAAGTTCAACTTCTTTTTTCGCCTCTTCTATTTTTCCTTTCATAATCAACTGGGGAATGGTTCCACCTAAACAAGCACTTGTAGCTGCAATACCTTTTCCATATTTGGCTATGTCTCCATAATCTATCCGGGGCTTTTTATAAAACCCTTCTAAATGAGCGATGTTGTTCAAAGCTATTAAGTTTCGATATCCTTCGTCATTTAGCGCAATTAGAAGTAGATGAGATATACTTGGAAACCATTGAAAGTAATTACTTCTTGCTGCATCGCCTTCAATACCTAGTACGTTCTCCATCAACACTCTATCCGAAGCAATTTGTAAGTAAGGTTTCTTTTCTTTGGCTTTGAGTTCGGATAATGGACGTTTTTCTCCCATCGCTAATGCCAATTCCTCATAGTCTCTTTCTAGAATTTCAAGAGCTTTGGTTTGAATATGCGGCTTGGCTTCAGTTAGAAATTTCTTCATTGTACTTTTAGGGCTTATTTCTAATACATTGCTGAAGTTCTCTGAATGGGAAGAAAATTCTTCCTTTGAAAAGAGTTTGAATATGTACTGCTCTTTTCCTTTTTTGTTTAAAATCGCTGTTCCTTCATCATCAGTTAAAATTGTATAGTTAACAGACTCAAAGTCCGCTTTTTTAAATGTTTTATCTGGAGTAATGTATGCTTCCATTCCAAAAACAGGTTTAATACCATTTTCTTTACAAAGGTTATTAAACTCAGGATGAGCAGCCATTGTTCCGTGGTCAGAGATACCTAGCGAGTCCATCCCCCATTCCAATGCCTTTTCAATCGCCTTATCAATTCTCATGTATCCATCTAGCAAGGAACCTTTAGGCGTGTGTGTATGCAAGTGAGTAAATTGAACTGGATTAGTTAACGACATATTTTTCCACCTCTGAAATCGCATTTTGAAGATTGTTCAAAAGCGTAAGACTTGATTTTCTATACCAGACTTCATCAAATTCATTAAGTATTTCTCCATGGTAGGCCCTAACTTTTCCCGTTTCATTAAGCTCTGATGTTATTCTCACTTCATAACCTGGATACATAAGATTTAAAGATTCTCGAAACAAGTTTAAACTTGCCGCTCTACCTTCTTCCGTATCCTCAAAAACTCCTTTATTATCTAAAACCCAACATCTATTCAAACTCATCTGTTAGCCTCCTTAGTGCTTTATATTAATTTGAGTAATCTGAGTGAATCAAAAAGTCCATAGCAAATTTGATTAGAAATAAAAAAAAGACTCTCAGAATAAAGAGTCTAATTTTTCTATTCAAAAAATGTTCTAGTGATATCCTCTGAAACCCCAATGAATTTGATTTGGTTTAATTCCTGTATATCCTTTAATGATTCTTGGATATCTTTCAAAAGTTCGTCGTAAGACTTCTTTGAAGACACTGAAGTTTGAAAACTTTCTATTCTCTCAATGATTTGGTCTATAGAAGCTTTTTCCTTTTTTAGGAGAATCTTTTCTTGAATCTTTTGACCGACTTCCATGGATTTTGTGTTGTGATAGATAGAATACGTACCATTCTCAACCATTATTGATTCTCTTCTCTTTACACATTCCAACAAACTATCCAAAGAGATGGGTTCTCCGAAAGGTATGTCCTTGAACTCAGATTCAATATTGTCTATTCCAACGTTTATATGGCTCAGATACATTGGCTTAGCCGCATGAATGTGTCCATGGACTGAGAATATTTTCTTTCTGGGTCCAGTTAATAGTCCAAAATGATTCAAATAAAGGGTGTAACCTTCTACAATTAAGCGTTCACCCGAAGGACAAAACTGAATTTTCGCCTTTGAGCCTTCACTGTTGTTTTTAAAATAATTCTCTAGCCTTCTCCCACTTTTGTGAGAGTCATGGTTGCCAGCAATCCATACAATAGAGCCATTTAATTGATTGATAATATCAATACATGCTCTATATGAATTATGCAAGAAGAAATCTCCCAAATGATAAACAGTATCCTCTTCATTTACCACTTTATTCCATGATTTTATTATTGCTTTATCCATTTCATGGGTATCTTTGAAAATTTTTCGCTTCTCTTCAAAGCCGTTTGGACCACAGATATTTTTGTGTCCAAAATGTGTATCCGAGGTAAAGAAAATGTTCATCTTAACGCTCCATTTCTTCTGCTAGTTTATTATAGTAGATAGGAATCTTTAATTCATCGGTTCCTATACTACTTCGTCGAATAAATACTTTATCTCCATAAAGTTCACTACATGCCTTTTCTAGCATTTTTTGAACACGAGATAACTGATAAAAAATAATGTTAGGGCTTATATTGTCAAAGTAGGACTCAATACTATGAGTCAAACTATTTATTTTACAATTTATTTCCTCATTGTCGTAATTATTCGCCGTCTCTTCAATCGCTCTTATGATTTTAACCGTTTCAAATTCTGATGAAGAAAGACTATTATCAATTGCATAATCGAAATAGAATGTCATTTCATCATATTCAGACCTTACAAAGGTTTCAAAAACAAAGTAGTTTACCAAAAATTTTCCTCCTATTATGAGAGAATAAATTTAAGGAGTACAGAAAAGTTCAAATCCGTACTCGTTAAAAATATTTTCTATCTGATTGTATGTGTAAAGACCTGATAAGTAGCGCTTCTCCGAGAATTTAGTAGCTTTGTTAAATAAACATCCGGATTTATACTTGCCTTCATTTATTTCTTTTAATACACTCCAGATATTACTTGAAATCATCTTAGCTTCCTCATCAAGAGTGTAAACCCTACATTTACATAATTTTTTATTTAAAATTTTATTATTAAAACTCCTAGGCTTAAGAGTTAAACTCATTAGCCAATGGAAAAGAATAGTCTTCATTTAATTGTCCCTTTTCCAGAAATCTTCATTTTTGAATACTCTTTAGCCAATGAATCGCAGACATGATTTTCTCTTCGTGGTATATATTCTAGTTCGAAACTACCTAACTGATAAAGTATCCCTAAAATACTGCTCTTGATTCTAGCTTGTATAGGGTTATTTGTAAGTCGAGAACCATAAAGATGTTCAATAACCGTTTGGCTGTCAGTTTTCACAACTAAGTGTATGTCGTCTAAGCTGTCAAACATCTCTTTAATATTGGAAAGTAATAAATAAACTCCTTCAAATTCTGGAATATGACAGTTTGTTGCCATAATTTCATTTCTAAATTCGTAGAAAGTTTCCAATACTGAACCCCCGCTTGAAATGAGAGTATCATTATCTAACAATTGATAAGAGCATCCTGCACCTAAAAACTTTAAGCTTTCATCCTGACCTTTTCTAAAATCATCATTACCTATAACAGAGCCATCAATATATCCTGTAAGTTGTTTTAAACCTTTATTTCGCTTATCTGAATTATAGAAAAGAGAAGCTGAAAAATTCCCAGCTTCTGTCTTTTCAATCTTTGAATGCATTATGCTACTCCCTCAGCAGGAGAATCGATATTATCCGCATGTCTTACTGTAACAGCTTCTTCTGACTCCTTAACGAGCTCTTTTCGAGCATCTGTCAAAGCTGTCCAGTCTTCTTCACTAATCTCCCCAAACTCTTTGATGAAGCCCTTGAAGGATAAGAAAGAAGTCATATAAGGATTTTTAGGATTTTCGATGGTAAGTAAGTGTAGGATGTCACTTCTTTTAGCAAAATAAGTTTTGGTGGACGAATTACTTGTATTGAAAAATACGGCCATTTCACTAATTGGTTCACAATTGATTAACTTGTTTACAAAACCAAAAATAATATTCGCAGCTGTCATATTGGCATGAATATTTTGTGGAGCAGATACTGCGTGTTCTGCACAAGATTCTTCCGAGGGAAGTTTATCCTTTGGTCGCATCGACTCTGGAAAAATTTCCATAGGATTCGGGAAAGTAGCTCTTGAGCTAGTTACAATTAGTTTATTATCATCCTTATCAAGAGCTCTAAATAAGGAAAGCTTATTTCCAATATTTTGATTCGGTGCAAAAACAACTTGACCAGCTCGTTCTTCATTTCCCGAAGAAATAAAATCAGTTGGGCATCGAGTAAAATTAGATACAGCAGTTTTAAGAAAATGTCTCGTTTTTGTATTATCCACACAATCAATGACCACGACACGCATTTGTTTTACAGACCCATTATCAGGATTCTGAAACACACTACTAGTAATATTTTGCAAATATTCATTTACTTGCATTACACTCTCGATATACTCTTCGATATACGAAATAGGCACACCAAATGATTTCGCATATCTTGTAGCGAGAACTTTTGCTTTATTTTTGCCAATATCATTGGGAATGAAGTTTTGCCGTGTTAAATTCTTTTCCTCTACATCATCTGCATCGATGACTGTGATTGTATGAGGTCGAAATCCTTGGCCTTTCATCACTTGGTTTGATAATGAGACTTGACGAGCAAGGTTAGGCAGAAGGTACCCGCCAGTGCCCCCTGCGCCTACTACTAAAAAGTGATACGTAGTTTGTTCTTCCGGTTGAAATTGTAAAACCTTTTCTAATGTAATTTCCATTACTTTACATCCCCTTAATTATACATTGTCGTTAGAATAGTTCTTAATGCTTCTTTGTTAGGATTCTTAGTGATTGCCTCAACTAAGTTCTCCGAAAACAATTGAGCATCATCTTCAATAGCCTTCATTTCTTCTTCCTGTTCTTTAGTTAACGTTTGGTCATAATCGACACCTAGATTAAATTCAATATCCATACAACTCACAAGCGTAGATAATGGACCGTTTGCCATTTCTTTTACGATATTATCTACATCTAACTGTTCTTTATAAGGCAGTTGGTTATAATTTTCATAAATGCCTATCTCTCCGAAATCTTCGTAAGAACCTTGATAGGCATAATTACCTCCAATAGAGTCTTCAAACAAATCTACTTGTTGAACATCATTTAACTCTTCTACCCCATTTACCGTTTTTATTCCCCTTGGGTTTGTTCCCACGTTTGGATACCCTAGATTTCTCCCAGTTGTCCCATTCGGAGTCATCCCAATCCCAGGAGTCCCTACCGACTTTTTTCCAGCCGCTGTACCTCCGTAGAATCCGCCATAGTTGTATGCGACAAATGATGGATGATGTTGCTTTTCTAACCATTCTGATGGATATTCAGCACGTTCAAAAGGCCCATCGTAATCCTTAGTTAGTGTCTCAGTTTTAACTTCTCCATTAGCCTCTTGTGAATAAGATGCATTTTGGTCTAAATCAGAAACAATAGATTCAGGTAAAAACGAACCTTCTAAACTACTCACTGTAATAGTTGTTTTTGTTGTTTCAAATTTTTCTTGTACTTGAGTAATTTGAGGCCAGTCAATTAAAAGAGATGGGGATAGTTTGTTCATCTTCTTATCCCCTTCACACCATCGGAACTCAAAACGAATTTGGTCAGAAGTAATTTTCCCTAAAACTAGATAAAACTGAGGGTAATTCTCATTTGAATCATCAGTGCCAGACCAAAATGCATCCATAGTATGATGACTATGAGTTTCTAATAAAGGTGACATGTTTTGTCGGAACCAAGCAATTTCTTCACCACGAGTGTTTACACCAGATTCGAAGTTTGTTTCTGCGCTGCTATTGCGTTGGAATGGACAAAAAACAATTAGTTGTCCGTCTTGAACGACTCCATCATAATTAGGTACTGGAACATTGTTGTGATTCCAATAGAAATTTGCACAAGCTTCCGTTTTGTCCTTAGCGTGAACATCACGATAAAAGGTAAGAATTTGAACAATATATTTCATAGGGATTTTGGGAACAAGCAAAATAGCTTCTTCTTTCATATCCGGTACTCCAGGGATTTTAGCGTCGCTAATTTTTTGAATAAATAGCGCTACTGGCGTTTTACGTACACGGAAAATACCATTTCCAGCACTTACAATCGTCACTTCTTTTTCGTATTCAGCGACCGGTGCAAATTTTCTATCTTGAGTTTCAGCTAAGAATTTTTGTTGAAAAGCAATAAGCTCTGGGGTTAATTCCACAGGCTTTGGTGCAGGTGCTTTATAAGCCCCAACTAAAGGGGTGTTTTTTGATTGATACATTAATATCTCTCCATTTCATTATTATAATCGGTCAAAGACATGCTTAATTGATTGGTTTGCAGTTCGAAGATTAGAAAGCATATAACTCAGGATTTCTTCAGTAGATTTATTTTCCTGCTTATAGAAGTAATCTGATGCTTCAAGATAATCTGTTGGTGATTGAATCTGACTTCCTGAACGTCTTCTTGAGCTAGGATTATCTAAACCACTACTAAATCTACTCCACTCTAAATCACGGTTTGTGTTTGACCCCATAAACTGAGTGAAAATACTTTGGATAGAACGAACAGAAGTAAACTGAGGATTAAAGCTACCCCAACAAATGCTTCCATTGTCAAACACATTCGGAAGCGGACAAACATACAAAGTATCTTGTTCAGATAAAATTTGATGTTGTAAACTAAACACATACGAGCTTCTAATTTCACGACGATTTTCACCAATTTTCCTTACTTTAATAAACCAAATTAAATAAGGAACAGCTGTTTCAAAATCTTCAGGGTCTTCATCCCCGCAAAAATGATTAGTAATAATCTTTTGTGGAGGAGTTACGTAAATGTACTTTTCAATATCACCTGATGTAGTGTACTTTAGTAAACCAGAGTCGCCAGGTAGTAACGGACTTTCGAAAGAAGCGTAAGAATTAAAAGCCATTCCTAATTGTTCAAATGAGATAATTTTCTCAGAATTAATTCCTGAATTATTGGTTTGAATCGTGGCGATGCCAGATTCATTTAATTTTATAGTTGTTTCTTGCATGGTTAATTTCCTCCATAATCGTTCTAGTTTCGAATAACAAAAGGCATAGTTCCATCTGGTCCCATAACAGGTATCAACATACTTGGTGTAGGTACAACATTTTCAAATGAATGAATTAGTTCATATCCAACAGTCTGTATCTTAGAATTATCGATAAACTCTCCTTCTTCAAATTCATGTCTATTTTCTAGGTCCCTATGTTTTACAGTTAGTACAGGGGGTGTCCCACCAATATTTACTTTAAACTCGGAACTGGTTCTGACTTCCTGATTGTCTTCCTCTTCAAAGAAGAACGAAATTTGTCCATGGTCATCTTCTGTGAAAGACACACCTTCATAAAGGTTGTTTTCCACTTCTAAAGTTCCAGTTATTTCGTCAAATGAGAAATGCTCTTGTGCAAATAACATTTCGTAAGTTTGATTCATAAACCATTTTTCTGCATTTGACAAATCGATATTGTATTCCTGTCTAAGAACTTCCATAAACAATTCTGTATTTATTGCACATACATAATCGTTCTCCATCTCATGCTCTTGATAATATCCGTCAGTCGATTTATCTACTTTTCCTACATACTTGAATGTAGCTTCATAGGTATAGCCTTCAATAACTGACTCAAATGGAATTGGCGGTAAAATAATCCAAGGCTCTTCTTCATCATTAACATTAGAGTAGACGTTAAAATACAAACCTCTATCACTGAAATCTTCCCAAATCAGCAATTTATCTACATTGGTTTGACTCATAAATTTCTTCATTTCATCGGTTAAAAACTCATCAGTATTGGATACAACCTTGTTCTTCAAATAATCAGAAAAGGCGGCTCTTCCCTTGTTGATATTTTCATTAATGAAACGAATTTGATTTGCACGATATTCATTCAAAGCATTTAATAGTTGTTCATATTTTAAGACTAACAAGTCAGTTGCAATTTGCACATAAATCATTATCATTGTGTAATCGACAATACAAGTCCAGTCACCTACATCATAAGTTTTATCTATGGTAAAACCATGAGTTCCAAATGATTCTGCACTGTGCCACCCACTACTTTCTGAAAAGATAGTTCGATGATTTAAAATCTCGATTAATGTATTTAGCATTGAAAGTTCGTCTTCAGATAATTCTCCCTCAACAATTTCCTTCCAAATAGGATTGTCTTGATGGATTTGAGCTAGGTGCAAAGCACGTAACTGATTCTTACCTTTAAAAGTAAAGTTATATGTTCTTTCTTCTAAACCTGTAGAAAAAGAAAAATTATCAGTATTGATATGAAGTGAAATCAATTGTGTCAAATAGTCACTGGCAGAATCATAATCAAACATAGAACCACTAAAGATTGTGTTGTCTTTATTAAGACCAAAATAATCTTTTAGATGACTTTTGATAGTTGGATTTACAGACAATTTAACTTCTCTATTTTGTTCAGCGATTTGCTCTGTTGAAGCCATCGATAAGGCCAAAAAATAATTCGATACTTCTAATGATTCTCGAAAATTACTTAGTTGTGTCGCATCGTAAATATTAACCATTTACTTGGAACTCTCCTTTCTAAATAAAATCATCCTCGTCGTCAATAGGAATGCTGATACTCTGTACCATTGAAATTCTACTGGTTAAATCTCTAACTTTTCGATAATCCTGGTCCTGTAGACGCACAAGCTGTTCTTTATAGTTATCCACAACTGTTTGAAGAGCTGCGACAAGATTTAACTTAAGTGTGCCGAATTCAATTTTTTCTTCCACCGAAAGAGCACTAAACTCCTCGAAAGACAATTTGGAAAATCTTTCAAATAATGTTTTCCCTTCTTCATCAAGTAGTAAGAATACTTCTTCCTTAGGAATAGGAGCTGCTAAGATATTTTCTACCCTTTTTTTTGAATTATTGAAGAATGTAAGAACATTGCTAACAATAGCTTTTTGAACATTAATTTGGTTTTCATCAGCTGATTGTCCTACTGATTCCAGCCTTGTCATAAGTAATAAATTTTTTTGTTCATCTGATATACTATTTGGACTCTTCAAAAGTTCGCTTTTTTCTAAAAATTGACCAATAGTTTCGTAATCATACATAACGCCACCTCATTTTTTTTAAAAATAGAGAGAGTGTCCTAAAGACCGACTCTCTCTATAATGGAAAAAGAATATTAAATTCCTTTAGTCCCAGATTTAGCTGCAAATGTAATTGAACGTACACCGTTTGCTACAGTTTCGGTTACATCAGCGTTTGAAATTTCTGGATAGGTCAACGCAAGCAATGTTTTTGCTTGGTCAGCCGTAGTGCCAGCAGGCAAAGGAATAATACTGTTTTGATAAACCGCTTGTACGGTATCTGCACCTTTTGTCCCAGACTTAGCTGCAAACGTGATTGAACGCACACCGTTTGCTACAGTTTCAGTCACATCAGCATTTGAAATTTCTGGATAAGTTAAAGCCAACAATGTTTTTGCTTGGTCAGCTGTTGTTCCAGCAGGCAATGGGATGATACTGTTTTGATAGACCGCTTGAACGCTATCTGCACCTTTTGTACCAGACTTAGCAGTAAATGCTATAGTTCGTACACCATTTACAACTGATTCATTTACATCAGCATTCGAAATTTCAGGATAAGTCAATGCAAGCAATGTTTTTGCTTGGTCAGCTGTCGTTCCAGCAGGCAATGGGATGGTACTGTTTTGGTAAACAGCTTGGACTGTATCTGCACCTTTTGTACCAGATTTAACAGTGAATTCAGTTGTTACATCTCCAGTAACTGGGTCCATAGACTGTGTGTATTCTGCATTTGCGATTTCAGGATAAGTACTAGCCAATAATGTACGAGCATTTTCAACTGTTACTCCTGCAGGGATTTCAATTACGTTACCTTGGTACTTCAAAATATTTTTTGACATGTCAAATTCCTCCAATAATTTTGTTTTTGGTCTTTTGCTAACTTCTTCAGTACACCAGCGCAACCAGGTGTAGACACTGCCATAATGGCAATGTTTCGTTTTAAGAACCCTTTAATTCCTATGGGCGTAGCCCCTCTAGAATCCTATTTCTAGTGGCAATGCTACTCTGAGTTCATTTTGGAGAATGACGTCTTCCGACAAAATTGCAACTGCACGACCACAACCTTGACACACTGAGAGGTAACATCCTTCTCCAGCTTCAAGTAATGCTTCATCAGAGGCAACGGTTAATTCTGTTTGACAATCCGGACATTTACTTTGAAAATCGGTCACATAAAGAACAGCTCTAACATTCATATAATCACCTTTTTTTTATTTATTTTTCCTTTTGAATAATGGGCGTAGCCCCTCTCGACTAATCATAAATAAAACCCACCCAATCAATTTGTAAACACCAAAAAAATAAAAATACGCAAAAAAAAAGAAGGATTTCCTCATCCTTCTTTAATCTTTATATTCAAATTTCATCAACAATAGGCTTTTTACGTCCTACTCGGCTGGAAAGTGGGTGTGTTTCTTCGTTATGAATGAACATACCCAATACCTTACCAGAACCAGGCGAAGCAGGTTCACCATTTAAACATATTTTGGTTTGGTCATTACTTTGCCAAAAGGCTACATCGTGTTTTCTTTGTTTTAGCCCAATAGAACGATTCAATTCTGAAGAAGCATAATGTCCAAAGACAATAACTTTTCCTGTGTGATTCTTCTTGTTAGACATATCCTGTTCATCCAGGAAAAATCTGTCAACACTTGTGGTTTTCCATGCAGCATCAAGATTTATTGAAGCTGGGCAAAAAATAAAGTTATAATTGTCGTACCATAATCTTGTTTCAAGAAAGAGATTATAAAGGGGAAGATTCATCTCTTGTAAATTTTCCAACGGGTATCCTAACTGTCTTGAAATTGAATCAACAAGTTCCATTGTATCATCAACTTCAGAATCATTTAACTTTTCTTGTAATAAGTATTTAACGATAAGTGTTTCATTGTAACCTCTCAAAAATATCGTTTTTCTATCTGAGCTTCTTAGCAGCAACATGTATTTTGCCATTTCAACAAAACCGGGGTCCCCACTAAAATAATTTCCTAAGAAAACGATACCATATTGAGACATATCCACCTCTTGATATCCTTCATTTTTTCTAGCCAACAAATATCTGACTTCGTTAACACAGTTGTTGCTGTCACCAATTACATGTAAAACTGTTGCCTTTTTCTCTAAGACAGGTTCAGCTGTTACAACTGCTTCGCCTTGAGAAACCTTCAATGAAACCAACTCTTCTTTATCCATAATTTTTACCATGCTTTTTGCTCCTTCAGCCTATATAAATGTTAGTGGTCGAAACGTGTTTAAAAAATTACTTAAAGCCTGAAGAATTGTTAATTACGTCAGTCTCAAGCGATAAAGTGATTATATATAAAAAATGACAAAAATTCAAAGGCCTTTGGAGCCAAAAAACGGCTCAAATGAGAACTATTTCTTTACAGAAAACTTACAATCAGCGTTATTAAAGGATATCAACCGTTTTTTAATATACTGATATAATAGAATTCTCATAATTTAGTTTAATTACTAATCAAACTTTTACTTTTTGAACGTTTACATTCTTATGTTTTATAAAAATTATTTTATTGTTAGTGTCGAGATTAAGGAGAAATATCCTTATAGTAGCAGTTGTAGTCCCAAAAAAATGAAGTATATAGCATATATATCTTTTGCAAAAAAAATTTGCTATTTATATTTTTTTAATCTTACGCTCATTATATTACTGTAATGCATCAATAATGGCTGTTAACTTTCATTTAACAAACCGGTATTTTCTACCCCCTCATGTTTATTACTTTTTTTATTACTAACTTTATTTAAAAATTTGTTGAAATAAGTATTATCTGGTAGAATGAAAGAAAAAAGATTTAAAGGAGAACACTAATGCCCAAATTTGTTGAACCTCTTATTTTCTCTGTGACAAATGGTAAAGGCGGTTCAGGGAAATCAACTACTGTAGCAGCATTATCAACTATATCAGCAAAACGTAATTATGAAACTTGCGCTATGGATTTGGACCAGCAAGACCAAATTAAAGACTTACTTTTAGGTACAGAGAATACTGAAGATATTGTCAGTTCTGATTTCTTAAAGCAAAATATTCAAAGTAATGAAATCAAAGAAAACCTAGATTTAATTACTTTCGGACCATCACTTTATGGGTTCGAACCAAAGGTAGCCCTTCAGGTAATCAAACCTCTTAGAGCTATGCTCAAATCCTTACCTTATGACATTATATTTATTGATAATCCTCCAGGCTTGCAACCTGCATCCCTAGCAGGCATCGGTGTCGCCGACTATGCATTAATCAGTACTCAAACCCATCACCTATCTGTAAAAGGAATAAGTGAACAATTAGATACTATTTATCGAATTCAGCAGCAAACGGATAGCCAAGTGCAAATGGCAGGCATCCTTGCAACAATGAGAGATAGAAACAATCACAACAAACGTAAATTAGCTGAAATTCAAGAGACTTACGGTGCAAGTGTATTTAAAACAGTGGTACCAGCTCGTGTCGTAGCTCAGGATTGGAGCGAATACGGAATCTCAGAGAAAGGCTCAGATAATTCAATTCTTCTTAATGTCTATTATGCAGATGCATTTAAAGAACTTATGGACCGTGTTGATGTTTTGTCTGGAAAGGGTAAGAAATAATGGCTAAAAAATTTGAATTTGATAATATCGAAATGCCGGCTTTAAACGATTTCCATGACAAATCAAAAGATACTGTTAAATCTAACGCATTTGGATTCATGAATACAAGCCAACCACAATTTTCTTTAGAATCATTGATTAGAACAAGTTCAACTAGAATCACCTTTAATTTAAAAGACACATCGATTGGCTTGCTAAAAACGTTCGCTCGCTCTAAAGATTTGAAATTCAGTGATTTGGTCGATATTGCGATTCTGAGACTATTGGAAGAACAAGGGGTCGCAGTTGAGGAAGCTGGGAAGGAAATATTTCCTTTTTTCAAAGCAGAAAAAGAATTGAGAAAATGGTTCAAAATGCGCCCTTCAAAATTTGAGGATAATGAAAACTTTGAACTCCGAGATGATTATCTTGAACCTAAGTTCTTTAAAAAAATTGGTGTAACTAATGAAAGAGAACTATACCAAAAAGTAACTGCTTTGAATAAAGAAATTAACGAACTTCCCCAATCACTATCTATTTTAACTGCAGAGAGCCTGGGGACTGATTTATCTTCGATGAGAGCCTTGTTGGTTACTCAAGCAGCAACGATAAAAGGTCATCTAGAATCCTTAATCGAAAACAAATAACAAAATAAAGAGACAGGATTTTTCCTGTCTCTCGACTTATCTATGGCATAAAAATTGTAATAATTGTATAAATTGCCTGTTTGCAGATTGTTTATTGATAATAGTACCTGATGAATGTATAATTATTTACGCATAATAATTTACGGCCCACTTAGCGGAAACTAAGAGGGCTTTTTTTTCATATCAATTGGAAAAGAGCAACTTGTTAGTCTATTCCATGTTACGATTCAATTAATCGTAACTTTTAGAAACAAGTATAACTGTATGAATTACGAGATACTCTTTTACCATACACTGACAGATAACATGAACCTGACTGACTTCATACTCAAATGAAAATGGGTTTATCATGTGTTAAGAAGTTATGAGATTAGTTATCAATGCATTTAGTTTAATCACTCTAATTAATAAAAACCTATTTCGAGGAAAGGTATTAATAAATTCAGAGAATACTTTTTACTTCTGCTAAAATACCTAGCCGGTTTTGCTCCTTCAATCTTACATTGTGATAAGCATTAGTAGTTAAAGCATACGCATCTGGGTAAATTCTTGTAAGAATACCAGAATTAGTATACGCCATAGGAAAGCCACTTTCATCATACTTCTCTATCTTAACTGTGTCACCGACAGAGAGAATTTCTTTTTCAGGACTAACTACACGGATTATCTTAACAGTCGTATTCAATGGGATGTACTTGGGATTTAGTTCTTCTAAATTGACTTTTTTAAGTATCTTTTCTGAAGCACTACTATCTGTTGCTTGCTCAATATGAAATTGGCATTGAGATAAAAACAAAAACCGTTCTGTATCTGTATAAATAAGTGATTTTAGGAACTCAAACATCTTTATCCTCCTAGATTTAATTTATTTTTAACGGGAAATTTAGCCATTTTCTGGACATATGATTATGCCTTCTACTCTTAAAATCTATCTCAAAATAATCAAGCTGAATAAATGAATTTAAGTTATTAAGTGATAAATTGTCCTTTGTATATTCCAGTTGAAATAGCAGTAGATTCTTGTCATACAAAATATCTGATATGAAATTACCTCCATAGATAAAATCAGGAGAATCTCTAAGTCCACGGCCAATATCATTTCCCCAGTATTTGTTCATGTAACCGTTAAATTCAATAGATAATGTAAATTCTGTAAAATAATCATACTCCTTAAAATCTTCTAGATTAAAAATAGCGTCAGAAATATCAACTATCTCATAATTCTTGCCAACAAACTTTTTTATTGAAAGGTAGTTTGTATCTATGCTTCGAGTACTTCTAGTTTTCACTTTTATTTCCAAAAAAATGCTCAATCTATTGCTAAGAGAACGACCCCAACCTTCATGCATCTTGAAACTCCGTAATACAATATTCATCCATATTAATCTTAAATAGAATTCCTAAAAGTATTGATTGATTAATTTCTGCAGAGTCAATCACCTTATTCAAAGTGAATTTAAATGCTTGATGTTCATCATCTAGTTCAGCGGCCATACTTAAATAACAATCATATAATTCAGATACAGTCTTTTTTTCAGTATCTGTTAATTTAATTGCTACTTCGAATAGTTCTTCCTCTAAATCAAGTTTCTTAATTAATGGAATAATTAAATCATGCAAAACTTCTTCTCCCCTTTTAAATACTTGTAATAGCTTTAGGAATAAACACACTAAGTTTCTTGTTTGGTAATCGCAATTTATTTATTCCCATAACTTCATTAAGTACCTCTTTCTTAAACATAAGAGAAGTCACTTCTTTGTGTTGACGGTAGTCATCAATACTGACATCATTGATTACCGAGACAACAACTACAGGCGACACTTGAGCTTTGGAACGGACCATAACAACATCTCCGGGAGCCAGATTACTAAATATCGGAGTATTGGGAACACGCCAATAAAACTCCTTCTGTTTAAAAACTCCATTCTTATTGATGTGGTATCCACTAATTAATCTTAATTTCATAACTTCCTTCCACCCTTCTTTATTTACCTCTATTCCCGTTCAATTTATATGTCAATATAATAAGTATGACATATCTTTCTGCTAGCCATTGATTTACTGGAAAGCGAAACACCTTTCTCAATATTTCTGATAGTTGATTTGCTATCTAGATTTTTTAAATAATTGAGGTCTAGAGATACTCGTGTAGAAGGTAGATAAATGTTCTTTTCAGAAGAAGAGCCTGACCCGATAATTGAGTATTGTTTTCCTTCAATCTCAACTTCACCAATAAAGAAGCCCGCTCTTAAGATATCGTGGTTATCTTTGAAAAATATAGGAACATGATTCTCCACAGTGAACCCTCCTGTTTTTAATACATATCTTTTAAATCGTTAGCAATTTTTGTTAGAGCCTTTCCTAAAAGATTTTCTCCTTGCCAAGTAGTTTCAGTTAAAGCTCTTTTATCCGTTGCTCTTAAGCCTATACCCCATACCTTGTCATAGGGAGATGCTTCAACAAATGTCTTCCCTTCATAAGATAATAGTACCTGCAACAATTTTCTGTTTTGTGTAAATTTCAAGTAGTTACCCTTCAATACAATAGCGTACTTGTATTTATCCCATGTCTTTTCATCAAAGTTCTTAACTTTTCTTCCAAGTGCTTTAATTTTTTTAGGGTCTGGTTCACGAAGTATTAAACTAGCTGTATGATTATCTTTAAACAAAACAGCCTTTTGAAACATCATCCATTGCTCTGTTGTGCTGAAGATACGTCCGTCTGCTTGGAAGCTTGCAGGGAACCATTGGCTAAAAACTTCTTTTCCAAGAGATTTACCGTCTCCAGTATGTCCCCAAAAGAATACATAATCTGACATTGGTTTTCCTCCTTAAATCTTTAAATATGTTACTTGCGTATTTTTAGTTCCACTTAAAATATTTTCCCAAACACCATTTCCTAATCCACAACCGATATAACAAGGTGCAAATAAGGGTAATTTATATTGTACCGACAAGCTCATAGCTCTATTAATATTGTTGATTAACAGTTGCTCATCAGTATACTTAACATTCTTGTCTCGACCATAGGAGAACTGGCTAAAAGAGTTCAAGAAAAATAAATTAGTATCGACTTTTACTAAATGCATCTTTCCTAATAAATTATCTGCCGTATTCAGAGAACAAACCTTTAAATATCTTTCTTTTACTATCGGATACTTTGTAGCGATGGATTTTGCGATTCCAGAATTCATTTTTCCTTTACAGTTGACCTGCTGGATGATGATACCTTCTTTGATATTAAGGATATTACCTTCAACTATGATACCCATTATACGAGCCCTCCAGAAGCATTTAATTCAATAACTGGGTCATGAAGTAAATCTAATACAATAAGAACGATGCTCCCGTCAGATTTTGTAAGTTTCAACAAATTAACCTGAGGGTATTCCAGCTTAGTTATGTTTTTGATTTCTTTGTTGCATGATGGTGAGTTTATCTTTACATCATAAACGATATAGCTTGTTCTGATATCTACCATGAGTAGGCCCCCCTTTTTATGTAGTTCCCTCTCAGAATAAGAGGGAACATAAATTTACTTGTTTTGCTTAGCGAGTTCTTCATCTGTATATACCCGTAGGGATTCAACAGTTCTCTCCAAGTCTTCTTTACTATTGTTCAAAGTTTCAATTTCTGAAGACATTGAACTAATTTTGCCGTTTAACTCTAATAATGCATTTTCTTTTGAGGATAAAGAGTCTTGTAATTGTCTTATGACTGTTTCATTTTGAGAAGAAATCATCGATATCTTCTTCTCGTACTCAGCCCTCAAGCTATCTAACGCTTGTTGTTTTTCGAGACCTAATTGCGCAACTCGATTGTCCAATTCAAGTTGCTTCTGGTCTAATTCAGCTTGTTTGACTGCTACCTTTTTATTACCTTCATCAATCTTTTCCTGAATTTGTTTTCTCAAGCTGGCTATTTCTTCTTGAAGACCATTCTTTATCTGACTTTCAGCTTTTAGCTGTTCAGTCAGTTCGTCTACAGCCTGTGCTTTTTCTTTTCCGTACCTCAAAGACTTACTAAAGTTCTCATATATTTGGTTAATATTCTGAGCAAATGACCATTTTGTAGAAGCAGCATATCCAACAATGCCACCAAACACAAAAACTGAAGCAACGACAACAGATAATAAAACTTTCTTCTTGTTCACTAGAACTCCTCTTTCATTTCTTATCCTTTTACCTACAACGATTGTCACATGAAGAAAATATGACGTCCTAAGTAGCTAGCTAAAAAACTAAGTTTCACGACAGTTCTCCCTATATACATATTCAACTTACTTTTCAAGAAGTAATAGGGAGTAAACTAAAGGAAAGGTAAGTCAAATATGTATTGAGTTTGAAGGTCAAGAATAAAGGGACACAAGGTCCCTTAATCAAAGTCTTTCGATAAGAAGCAGTCATATTTAAAGAGTCTAATTGCTTCGCTGATTTCAGATTCACTAAATTTGTATCTTGTGACCAGAAGGGCGTGCCCCTCTTCAAAAGTATCAGTTGAGAAAAAAATTTCGATAATAAATGAAGCTTCGTAAGTAGTACCCTTTATACTAGGTCTTCCATTATTAATGTTGAGGTCCCATACGATGTATCTATATCCTTGTGATAAATTCAAAACTTGACTCTTGGATATTTAGAGGGCCAGATTAAGTTATTATTTAACTCATATTTTAAACCATCCCCACTTTGACGGCTTTTATTTTGGTGAATATCCTCCTGCCGTTTCTTCCATTCGGCTTCAATTTCTTTTAAGCGGTCATATTCTAGTCTAGTAATAGTAACAGTATCCATATCTTCTCCTACTTGATAATATTTTTTTTGTATTCATTAAATAATGATAATAATCGATAGATATCCTCGGGTTTATGCCCATCGTATTCTGGTGCATTAGGAGTTTCTTTAACCGTAAACATATCCCAATATTCTAAATCGTAATGATAAGAGTAAGTACCGGCTGGTGTATCGAAAACTAGAATGAATGAATTATCAAACATGGTACCATCAGCATGTTTTAAAGATTTTGATGAGTTCTGGGGAAATGACCAGGCCACCAACAAGGATAGAATCATGCGATGGGTGTACAAATCTTCAAAAGTATGCCATTTATCAGAAATAGTTTTGGTACTATGCCCATGTTCTTTCATTTTCAAAATAATTTTGTTTACTTGAAGAGGTGTGAATACAAAATCGTCTAGAGGCTTGTTTTTATACTCATTGACTCTATTGGTCAAGTTCGTAATCATTTCTGTATTTTGTTTATTTGTGTTTTTCAGAGTATCAGCAGTACGCTTCTCAGATTTGTAAAGACTGTGCAGCGTCTCATACCTTTTTCTCCACTGAAAAGTTGAATATTTGAAGAATGCTAAAGTTATTAGCCAAAAAATTAAAGTTATAAAAAATTCCGATTTCATATGAAAACCTCTATTCTATATATTTATCTGTGATGCTTATATCTCAAGAGCCATAAGAACCTTTTGTAAAAAAGGAACCTGCTCTAAAACTATTATCGATTACATCTCCCACTTGAACCGCATCATAATAGGCTTTATCAACGGGAAATGCAATCTCAATTCGATTCATGGAGTCCTTCATCATATCTTCTATATCTATCGAGTAATGTTCTTGACCAACTTCCACAACAACAATATATCGGTCAAAATCATTTGCCGAAGACAAAGAAGATATTGTTTTACTTAGCTCTTCTTTTTCAACTTGCAGTTCGTTTATTTCTTCACGCAAATTATTGCGTTCGACTTCAGTTTCGGATTTACATCCGGACAGAATAAATACTGATAGAAAAATAGCTATCCACAACATTCTTTTCATAAAATTAGATTCCCTCAATCCTTTAGTCTATCCTTTTTGCCTTTGTAAAAGGCACTTTTCGGATGGTTAGCTCATCTTCTAGAGCAGTGATTGTATCTTCATAATAAGTAATGCTACCGTAACTCATAGTATTTTCAGCGGGGAACTGAACCATGTTTTCACGACGAGTAAAAATTTGTTCCTCGGTCCAGGTTTCGTATGGTCTAGTTTTCCTTGTAGTAGCACCATTTACATTATATTCCACAGTAATACTATCCACGGGTAGCCAATTACTTATGTCATCTTCATAGGCTGATTCTCCATAAACAGACGACGTCTTAAACAACGTTAACAACTTAATGAACTCCTGGTATTTCTTACGGTCCACAATACGGTATGATATCGAGCGATGAATATAAGACTTCTTGTAAATAGCAATTTCAATACCATCGAATTTAATGTATCCATATTCAGATATACCATCTTCATGAAAATATTCCGCTATCTTGTAGGCCTTAAAACTATACGGATTAAATTTTTGAAACTCTTCAACATATTCAAGCTCCATTTTGTCAAAATGAAGGCCTTCAATTCCCATTTCTAGCAAAGAAACTACTCTAGTTTCACTAATAATTTTTGACTCTAAAAATTCACTCACTTTCATACCAACACTCCGTTCATTTTTTATTGATGCTCATATATTTTAAGCTGCAGATTGTTTTCTTATATTATGACGAATGACGTTACATATATTTTGCGAAGAACTGTCCATCTTTTCCGCAATCTCGGTATAGGTGAAACCTCGAAGATATAACGAGAAAATTTCTTTTGTACGGTTGTTTAAAAGAAGGGTATTTATATTCGCACATTTTTTTAAACGAATAGCGACTTTTTTCTTTCTTCTATTTTCTTCAGATTCGAATAATATCCTATTTTGTTCACAAAAGGGACACAAATCATCTTCTGAATAACTTGTCTTACACTTAGGACAACTTACTCTCTCACTGAGATTGTCTTCCACCCATGGCACTTCTTGACTAACCCATCGCAAGTTTTCTTTGACTATATTGAAGGGATTGTTATCAAGAATTTGGACGTTTTTGTATTTTTTTGGATTAGGAATGAAAGTCTTAGCATATAGTTTATGCAGATAAACTATCTTTTTCTTACCTCTTCTCGTTACTGCAGTAATGAGATAGCCGTCACTTTCCCCTTCAGTGGACATTATTGCCGGGACTAAGTCACCATTATTCAAAATCTTAAAGCATGAACCATCCTCGAATAGAACCAACTTTCCGTTTTCTACTACTTTTGACGAAATCTTGTCTCCAAAATTTAGAGGATTATCCTGTAAAGATTTCGAAACATAAGAAGAGATTATACCTGAAACATTTGAGGTCGTAGTATTTCCTTGATTTGCGATATTAGTAATGCTTAACCCCTGGAGATATAATTCAAAATATTGCCTTGTTTTAGGACGAAGAGATACTAAATTAATTAATTGGCATTCTGTTTTTCTGTAACTGAGAATCTCCACTGATTTATTGAGTCTTCGTTCAAAATCTAGCTTATTTTTTTCGCATATTTGACACGATTTTAAAGACTTATGGTTTCTTTTACCGCATTTTTTGCAGATGATTGAGTTCTCTTCATAAGTCATACTGCCTTTTGCTCTAATATAGCTAGCTGACACCCATCGTATATTGTTTAAAGAAATATTGTCTGAGTTACCATCAATGAGTTCTGCAATCTTATAGTTGTGTGGATTAGGTAAAAAAGCTTCAGCAATTAATCTGTGCTGATAAAATCTTTTTTGTTCACCATCGATTGCGTGATTTACAAATTTGTATGTTCGTGAAGTAGATTTTAATTTCAATATATTCATTTCTTTAATTTTCCCGTTAGGGAGTCTCTTGAAAATTGAACCATTCTGCTTCACCCACAACCCCAAATGTTCTAACAAAACTGCTCCATTTAAAATATCTTCTTGAGCCACTGAGGCATCACTCTCTTTCGTAATTTTGGAAATACCACACAAAGAATTCTTCATCATCGGCAGTTTCTGCATCTGGTAAATCACCTGCGTCAAACCACCAACCAAGTTTCCATTTTCTATGACAAATATCCCGCTCACTAAAAAATAAACAGTCATCAAAATCCGGAGCCCTAACAGCTCGAATATCAATAAAAGACTCTGGCTCTAGGTAAGTTCCATATATCATATATCTTGCCACTCGTGCATTTTTAGCAAATACGATATCTGAACCCGCTTCTTCGTTACCTTTTTCATATACTAAGTAAGCTTGCATTAACTAACATCTCCTATATGTTGAATTTCAGAAAATGAACATAGCATAGTATTCATACTCCAGACATCTAAACCATCTAATGCAATATCTTTGCAGTGGTCATCAGGCAGTCTCATAATCACACCAGTATTTAGAACTGCTTTTACTTTCAAGATTTCACTTGTATATCTAACAAATTCTCCACTAGCTATCATAGCTAACCTCCGATATCCTACAATTTTCTATATCCTATCTATTTCCAGATACAGGCCCCTAAATCTCCTACATCTCAATTCATAGGAACGATTAATAGAGTAGTCATACTCCTTATAGAAGAACTACCTATAGAGAATGTCCCTTTATATATAGAAAAAGATAAGAGAATCCATTCGATGAAGAATAGAACCTCTTATCTTAAAAGCAGGTATGCAAGAGGGGGAAAAGGAGAGTCCTTCTTCTTACATACGGATAATGTCAACCAATAAAATAGTCAACCTTTTTTTAACCACCGCTCTCGATGGCCATTCTTACGTTTTCATCACGAAAGAGCATTTTATACTTAAGCTGCTCATCCTTTAGCTGTTCCTCGAGTTGAGCTATTTCTTGATGCTGGTCGATAATCTTATAGGATATGCCACTTAAACCGACAATGGTCAATAAAATAGCAAGGATAGAAAGGCTACGATTCATTAGTATCTTCTCCCTCTACCTCTGACCACCCATAACTACAATAGCTCGAAAAGATATCTTGAGCTTCTTCGGCAATTTCTTCTGCCGTCGCATTGTCTTCGACTTCGAAAAATTCAACTTGACCAACACCTGCCCACGTCGTTTCAATATCTAACCTAATTTTTTTGGACATACTTATCACTCCTTTAATCAACTTTCTCAGTATATTTTTATATCTGAAAATCAGCCTTTTTTACCCTTTGATATACCATACATAGCATCCATATACTTTAAAAAATTTTCTTTTTCCATTTCTTGACCAATAATTTTTCCATACTCCTCAGCTAAATAGACCGTGGTTTCAGCCAATAGTTGATAAGTCCTTATAGCGTTAGTATTAGAATCGACTGTTATTTCTTCTTCTAGAGAAGGTAATGAAATCTTAATCAACAATGGAAAATCCGAAGTATTACTTAGAACATTTTTAAGTTCTTCTATATCCATTACAGCTCTCCTCCCAAGCTATTCATATGTCTTAGATGAATATTAAGTCTTTGGGTAAACTAGATAGTTTATTCTTAATCAGTTTACAAATGTCAATCGTTTACTTTTAACCATTCATTCAAAGTATCTAAGACTTCGATGAACTCTTCATCGCTATTTATGTGGTTACGATAATATCCGGTTATATATGATGTAAAAGCTGAATGAATAGCAATAAGTTTCGAATGTCCATAGGCGTAGTGGTCCTCCTTAACGTCTCTGACAATTATCTGCTGATTCTCGTTGAGTTTTACCTCTTTTGGTCCATCAATTTTATTAACGATGTCCAATACGGCAGGTGTTCGAACTATCGCACATGGAAAATTCCCAGGGTATTCACACTGGTCCCCAATTGCTTGGATGGCTTCTTTTATATTCACATTCATACCTCGTTTTCTTTTTACTGACTGATAATTCTGTCGGTCTACTTTTTTGAGACCATCAGAATTGACGGTCACAAACTTAGATTTGCTAGCTTGTCGGATAGTTAACTATGCAGTTATTTCAACTAACATATTCGACCACGCTTCAACAACACGCTCAAATAGTTCATCCGTAAAGTTCATATCGCCATTCTCAAACACTAACTTATACCCTCCACCAATAGGATGTGCTGTATAAGTTTCATCTTTTAAACAATGTCTTCCTTCTGATGAAAAAGCTTTTGTACATAAAAATTTCCTAGTCGCATAATTAATATGGATTGATTGCTCCATTTTCTGCCTCCTTACAATTTGCTATTTTGGTGGATAGTGGAATCAGACTTCTTCTAAGTCCCTTCTCATAAACCAAAATTCTTCACCGTTATCGAATTTAATCTTTAACGCAAAGACTTGCGCATTTATTACTTCAGTACAAGTACCAACTGACCCTTGAGGCACGATACTTGGATAACGTGTCTTATACTCTTTGTAAATTTCATTCATTATTTTCAATTCCTCTCTGATTTGTAATATCTTCCTCTAATCAAATATATTGGTAGATTATTATCTTAAAAAATTAGCCCTTTCTAATAGGATTATCTTGACTAGTAAGTATTTACTTTTTCAACATCAGATATTTTCATTATGTTACCGATATTATGTTCATCAATACGAATGAGATTAGGATTTCCATTGATGTTTACATCATTCACTACTGCTAAATCACCTTTTTCAAAATAGGTATCATCAGCCCTAACTGCCATCATACTATTTGCAATAACCTTTACAGAATCTCCTACTTCTAACTTCATAAAAGTTCCTCCTATTTCGTTATCTCTGTCACTATCGTACTTAATCATGACCTTCTGAAACATCACGTCCACACATAGGACAAAAATTAATTAAAACTATATCATCATCATTGTTCCCTCTAATATCTAGACAACCGTTTAGACCATCAATTCTGGTATCAATTTGATTGAAATCAGTTTCAAGTGATTCACCATAACAAGTGCCTTCTTTTGGTGTGCAGTACTTACATTCTTTCAAGTTAGCTTCCTCCATTCCTTAATTTCCTTCACTAATGAACTATCTTGGCAGATAATGTAAATCCTCGTGCGTGTCATGTCCACATCGTGTACACTCTCCAGCCATTTCAGGTAACGGGTCATCTTTGTAATAATAGGGATAAACCGCATAGTTATGACCTTTGTATTTGCAAATCGTAGATTTAATAATTTTATGCAGTCTAGCAAAAATTGGGTGCATTTTATATCCTCATATTCCGCTATCTCTTCGACCAATCAACTATCTTCTTGATTATTAACTTAAATACTTCCGCTTACAGATTTAATCAGTCTCAAGATTCTCTTTCTTGGCTAATAAACGGAAATTATCGTAGAAATAATCTAAAGAGTTATCCTGAATACCTGCTTCATCATTACTATAAAGCTCATCATTTATGCCATTTACTAACAAAACACCATCTTCATCTATAGCTTCTACAAAATAGACTTTTGCTTCATGTGCTCCTTTGCGAATAACTAAATCTCCTACTGATAATTCAAAAATCGCAGGTTTCAATTCCCTTGTGTGAAGTAATAGTGCTTTTAATTCATATTCAAAAGCAAAAATTCTTCCACAACTATTACATTTCTCGTTTGTGAATTCAGTATTGGGTTCTTTTCCATTTATTTCTGTACTATAAGTCGTCGCACAATAAGGACACGTTATATCCAACATTCGATTCCTCCTATTTGTTTACCAGATGTACCAATCATTTATTTGGTTGGAAAATGTTTTTAACTTTGTTGATGTTCTTTAACTTTTCTGAATTTAATAGCGCATTCAGCATGCTGCACTCGCCATCCGTGACCCTTCACTTTCTCAAAGTGACCCTTACCTTTTTCAACACGTTGAGCACAACGATAGCAATAACCTGGATACTTATTTCTCAAAATTTAAACCTCCGTTAAATAGTTGATACCCATTTATTTTTATTCTGTTTAAATTCAATTTTTTCCAAATTTACATTTTGAACGAAATTATAAACCAGATGGGCTACATCCAAATACCCTTCACACTCTGTTTCGCAGAATGTAAGAAACTCATGCATTGTTGGTGAGAATTTCTCTGGTACATAAGCCCAAGTATTAATCGTGCAAAGCAAATAATTTATTTTTTCCCTATGTTCTTTGGTATCTTTTATCAGAACATATTCCAATTCACAGCCAGTGCTGCGACTTTCAATTACATCGAATTTATTAAGTTCACAAATAAGTATTTCATCCATTTATACTTTTTCCTTTCCTACTTGATACCAATAATGACAGGAAATGCATGGTTCTAAGCACTCAGTAACTATATTTACGCTTTTTGGACTAAGCCATCATAAATCTCTAACACCCTATCTTTGTTAGCGTCCATCCACTGAGCAACATCAAAACTATCGCCATGAGCAAAATAACCATCCTCATAGCCAATTTTAAAAAAGCGAATCATTTCTAAGACGTTCTCATGGTCACTTTTAGGATGATTAAAATATGGGAGATAACTTTTATTTCTAATGTGATGTAAGAGTAATCTTTTTGTTTGTGCAATCATCCTTCTATGATGTATTGTTGAACACCAATTATTAATCATTTTTTTCATCGCTTTACACCCCTATAACTACATCAATTTGAAAAATAATCAGTTCAAAATGCCGAACAAATTCAGCTTAATTACTGCGACCATTAAACAAGCTATTGCCAGCATCATAGGCACAAACTTGAAAAAAAGTTTAGATAAAGCATTACTCGTACTAGTAAAAGTTGTTTGAAAAATCATATAAATACCAACTACAATTAATAAATAGTAAGCCATGAGCCATTCCTCCTATAATTTTGTTAATTATTAATGATTCGATTATATTCTTTGATAGCTAATTCATTGTTTAGAAAAACGTCTTCCGAAGAAACATTCTTTGTAACACCTGCTACCTTATTTAAGCTTATTGTTGCTGAGGAAAAGTATTTCTCTATAAGTATTACTGGAATAATTGCCTTATTTTTTCTATCTAAAAAATATGCTTTGACATTATTCTTCATCCTAGAATCTTTCCCCTTTTCCACATTTCTCGCATTCGTACAACTTTCGACCAGAATTGTTTTGGCCAAGATAACGAAAACTATGCTCACACTTATAGAAAACCATTTTGACCAATCGCTTTAATACATTCATCCCTACACCCAGACCTCCTTCTTTTTAAAGTTCCGACTCCAGGACTGACTCTCTAACTTTATATACAGAGATACAGACCCCTGAAACCAATCACTTACTATCTCCCTATATATACCCGTCTAATATATATAGCAATCCCCCTAATAGAACCTATTACATATATATAAATCTCTATAAGAGAAGACTCACTATATATAACCTCTATAGATAATCCCTATATAAGATTCCATTCAGTTTAATCATTCAGGGAAAGAAAGAAAAAAGGGAAACGGGGTTGGGAGGAAGGTTGCTATATATATATATAGCTATAGCTCTATAAACAGTAGGTAATCCTCTGGTATGGTAATCGTTAGATGGTAAGTCCTCAAAAACAGTAGAAAGTATTGTACTCTCTTAACGCATAACCCATAAACACAACCAGATGTATCTATAGGCGCATTCCTATATATAGAGTCAAGCTCTTTACCCAGCTGTTCCAGCATCCCCTTTGCAGATAAATAAGACTCCCTTTCAACAGGAACCGCTACTAGATTATCAAATACTTGGTCTAACTCAGCATTGACGAAGCTGCTTATCAATGCTTGCCAGGCAGAGTGTTGGTCATCATATATATATAGATGGTTCACCCTTATAGATGTCTCTTTTCCAGCGATGTTTGTACGCTCAATCTCATAGCTCTCCTGTACCTCAGTCTTTATCTCTACAATAGTCAAATTCTGGTAGTCAATGTAATACATAGGTGATGCTCCTCTCGGTTGTTTGTATATAGAAAAAATATAAAGGGGAATCTCTATATATAGTTTATCCCCCTATCAAGTTCGGATATCTTAATCAGCTGCTAAGTCATGTTGCTAACGAATGATTAGTTGCCGCAAAAAAAGATTGTAAGGTTGTGGGTATGGGTGGCAGGTGGGTAATATATATATAGAGAAAATCAGCTTAAATAGTTACTCAATAATCATTATTTTCTGACAGAATTTTTAAAGTAACTTGTTGCACATGGTATAACAATCGCCTCTGTCGTTAGTAAAATTCCTCATCTTCGTCTTCTTCGTCATCATGATAAAAAAAATTATGAGTACATTCACCAGAATTTGAAAAATGCAATTCATAAATCATGTTATCCGAAAACGTGACTTCTGCGATTGAAGAGTCCTCATAATAAGAGAAGAAAATCAATACCAAGTCAGTTTCACTCAATGAGTTCGAAATCTCTGGACCATCCAAATCAAGAAGTGTGATTTGTTCATAGAATAGTTCAAATAAATTAGTATATATACTAGGACAAATCTGGTTATAACCATCTTTAACCCTGTAACTCGAATTTCCAAGAACACCATCCCACGAGAACTTTATAATATTTTGCATTCTTGATAATCTAAATAACGTTTCTGCAATTAAAGGATTATATTTTTCTACATCGGTTTCCATAATTTTCCTCCTGACACTTTGAATTGTTGAAAAAAGAATAGGAGATTCATGATGTAAAGATTATTCATCATCATAATCATCATCCCAATAACCTTCAGTCTCATCCCCATCTTCATCATCCAACAAGTCAGATTCATATTCTAAATAGCTACTGTGGAGGTATTCTCCATTTTGGTCAAAGAACAATTGATATTTACCACCATCTCTACTTTTTATATCTACACGTGCAGAACGTCCATAATTGTAAAAAATGATATTAAATTCTTGAACGTGAATATAATCCAGATATATGTCATCGTGGAATATATTAAGATGGGTAATTTCTTTATAAAATAAGTCGATTAGCTCCATATAAATCGGAGAACATTCATAAAAAGCGGATTGTTCTATCTGATAGTGACCAGTTCTCAAAAAACTAAGCCATGAGAAATAAGTAGCCCCAATACCTTCAGACAAACCAATTAAAGACTTTGCAATGAGGGGATTATACTGAACCCCAGAAGAAGAATTCTCTGTATGATATTCATTCATCATGTAGCTTACCTCCTTAAGTCAATAAATATTTAAACAGCAGTTCAGGAAAGGATTTAGATGAATAATTTACACAGTATTCCATAAAGCATGTAAAAAGGGACTCCCACCTGTATATGAGTGCCAATAGTTTGGATTGATAAAATAATTACTACTTTCATAGTGAAAACAATTTTTTAGGACATCAACACACCTGCCTCCTAAGTTCCAAACAATCAAAGGGCCATCTTCATGATTTTTGTTTCGGTTAAACGAAACGTCAGTTCCATATGCTATGCTTGAATAGATAGTCATTTCATCTAAATATAAACTTCTAATATACGTCCATATATCCTCAGAAATACATCCTCTTACTTTTTGAAACATGCCATCTAACAATAAAAAAGTGTCAGAGTCAGGTGCAACAGACATCCTCTCCCCAGTCCTGTACTCAATGCGTATTGATGTAGGAAATCTGGTAATAGATTCTATATTTTGTTTTTCAAAGAATATAGCCACTAAAGGGGAAATTTCCAGATTGAGGATAGAGTTAGCAAGTATTGTATTATCTTCAAAATCAATAATATTCGTCATTATTTTACCTCCGGATATTTTTCGAAAAGTCGCAAGAATCTGTTTTTGCTGACATCGTAAGACCTATGTTTTTGAGACTCATATAAGTCTTCATCGTAATCTGAAACTGACTCAATCATTCCAATACATTCACCGCTATTGGAAAATATCACCATAGGGCCTGTGTACCCAATTTCAATAGGTAAAAACGAAATGTCAGTACCAGAACTTCTGCTAGAAAAAATCTCCACCCTCCGAAGCTTATTTTCATCGGCATATTTCAAAACACTTTCAGGCAAACATGAAATAATCTGTTCTATAAACCAATCAAATAGCTTATAGCTATAGTTGTTGTGGTCGATTTTTACTGACGGACTTTGAATTCTATCAACCTTGATTATGGTTCCCAATTTTGTAATGCTGACAATATTTTGTAATTCAAAGACAGTAGTAATTAAAGGACTAATATCAAGATTGGACGTCTTATCAATCAATTCATAAAAGTTATCATAGCGAAATTCGAGCATACTAAATCCTCCTTCATTAATTAAGAAAATCGTAAGATTGCGGCACCATAGTAATAAAAAATGTGTAGACCTATTTGCGGTTAGAGGACCTTTAACCTCTAAAAAGGGAATTTATCCAGATTGGAATAAAAACGCCGTAGAACGTAAGGTAGGACCATAAAATCAGACACCCTGTTTCATTAAAGTTTTCTTTTTTAGGACCTTGCCCCTCTAAAAGATAGGGGGTTCTCCAGAGGTGAAACAACAAAGTCCTCCAGAGTAAAATCCCGAGAAAATCCTCTCGAAAAAAGGAGAGCAAATTACTCGCTCTCCTCTCCTCTTCTCTGCTCTCTCTAAACGAATATACAGAGCATGAGACTCTTACGAAGCATGAGATGTACTATAGAGAATGTTGTTATAAACTCCAGAGTGAAAAATAGGGACGAAATCCTCCAGAGGAAGTTCCCCAGAGGTGGTAAACGTCTCGTAAAAGAGGTCTTGTCTCATAGAGTACATGCAGATACCCTCTAGAGTGTGTCCAATAATTAGAAAGTCTCCACATTGGATAGGGACATCCTTTCTAATAGGACTAGCTCCTTCAAGCGAGTAAGTGGGAAGGGAAGTAGACCCGTCTTTGTGGACAGAGTTCAACTTAGGAAAATAACCATCCTCAGATAAGTAGTCTTCTAGGAAGAATTGACGATACCAGACTCTTTCACTAGTATGAATCCTTACTCCTGGGTACCATTTCGATTCGTTTGTCAGTTTTTCAGGGTCATGTATTTGTTTAAGATTAAGTGCCATAGTTAGCATAGTTGCCTGTACCTCCTTATTATTAGTAAATGTGATAAGAAATAGATAAAGATTAAACTTAGCAATGGGAACTTCATTTCATCCCACTGGTAATCAACTAGCTCAACTGGGCGTAGACCCTCTAGGGACTCACTATATGGTGATTATTCCCTTTTAATCAATTTGTCAAATAAATATGTAGTATCCAATGTCATTTTCAGGCCCACAAAGGATTGTGGAACTATAAAAAAAAGAGAGAAAGCACTCGCTCTCTCTCCTCAATGAAGAAACTTATAACATAAACAATTGGTGGGTTTTGGAGTACCCATAATAAGAAAGACTCACCACATAAGCGATGAGTCAGAAAAGTTTGCTTAGAACGGCAGGTCATCATCAGAAATATCAATAGTTGAATTCCCGAATTGATTACCGAAATTGTTAGCAGGCTGGCCTTGACCAAAATTGTTTTGAGCTTGGCTTTGAGCTTGACCTTGGAAGTTGCCTTGAGGCTGAGCTTGCCCTTGGAATTGATGTTGCGCTTGGTTCTGAGTTTGTCCATTGTTAGGACGAGCAATCATAGACGGGTCAAAAGGCACAATCAACTTATGAGCATAGCGCAAGATTTGAGCTGCAACTAGTTTATTCAAGATAACAGGTGATGAGTAATTCTTGGCACCAGATTCATCTAGGTATTCACTTTGGTATGGACTAAAGCGCAATGCACCTTCATCTGTTTGGTTAATCCAACCACCGGTACGAACTAAGCCGCCAGCCATAGTGATAGTCACACGAGCAACTGACTTCGGACGATTAGGGTTGTTAGCAGGTTGTAGAAAGATAGAGTCGATGTGCAGTTTATCGTTTGAAGAGTAATTGGTCACGAGGTGTGCGCCATCAAACTGGTCAGTCATGTACCATTCAGGACCGATATCCCCTGGTTTTGTAGAACGAATAGAAAGTGCTTGTAGTTGAGATTGTTGACTGCCATAGCCTTGCCCAGCGACGTTTTGATTTGTGTTGTAACCTGTGCGAGTATTATTTTGTGCAAAAGACATGTTAATTCCTCCAATAATTTTTTATTTTTATTAGAGTGACGAATACTAATTTCCCCTATATCGTGTATAGGTGATACGCTGTATCAATCACTCTTTCATTGTCAATACCGGGCGTAGCCCCTCTCTCTCCTCAAAGAGAAGAGGACAACTGTTAAACAGCTGTCCCGGCTTCTAGTGCTTCATCAACTAGAGATTGTGTTTTTGTAGCAACATTAGCAGTTTCTTTAACTGAGTTTGATAACTTAGTTTCTTGGACTGCCTTCTTTTCCGCCGCCTTGCGTGCTTTCTTTTCTAGACGGTCGGCTTTACGTTTAGCTAGACGGTTTTCATAGTCAGCCTTAGCTAAGTCTTTCAATAATGCATGGTCATTGACTGATGCAGATACTGCCATATCAAAGACTTCTTCATCATCAAGACGGTCAACCTTCAAGCCGTTAGCTTCTAAGACACTGTATATGTGTTCAATTTGAACAGCAGCCTCATTAGCAGACACATGAGCCACTGCAACTGCTTCTTTTACATCTTTTCGTGTAGCTGGTAAAAATCGGTCAAATTTTTTGGTTCCTGATGCAAGTCGTAATCCTTCTAACATAGTAATTCCTCCATTATCTTCTTGTTGTGATTGGTTGTTGCTTCATTTCTTGTTGATACGTATAAGATGCCACTGCTGATTCAAAGTCAAACAGTTTCATCTTCTTGTTTCTCATCATGCTGGTGTCACAATCTAGTGAACTTCCAGTCATCAAAGCAAATGCTGCATCACAATCATCGAGCATTCTTTCTAAACGCTGTTGATTGCCACGCTCAACTACTTTTGGGTAACGTGCTTTCATACGTTTGACTAAATCAATCTGGTTTTGTGGAATAGCATGCTCTCCCCACTCTTGTTGAGGAATGTAGAAAATCACATCATTTTGAAGACGTTCAGCACAATACAGTACAAAACGGTCAAAACGAGAATAGATAGGAATCAAAAAAGTCTGCCCACGCCACTCTGGCTTAGACAGTTCCTCCCACACTGCATGCTTGATTGCTTTCCAGTTGAAATCCTCTTTACGAGTAAAGTAACTATTCGGGTCTTCCCGGTTACTGATAAATGCAATCTTAGCCATGTACGACACTCCTTGCTAATGTATAATCCATTGACAATTCATTTTCGTAATAGCCTAAATCACTTAGGGCAATCTCTTTGTCTAGTTTTGAAGAAAAAGGATTCTCCAAAATCTCGTTACATTTCTTAATGGCCTTAAGGTCTCTTGAAACTGCCGTTTGTAGAGGTTGCGGCATTTTTTCTTGGACCTTTGCGTCAGCTAAAAATTTTCGTGCGTCTTCCAATGTGTGCATAATTGTCATAAGTATTCCCTCCAAAGTTTTCTTCTATTAAGGCAAAGCCTCTCCTCGTACTACGGGCGTAGCCCACAACAATTCATTGTAAGAACATCTCTGACTAACAAAAAAAGACCCGGAGGGAAAAACCCCCGGCTCTCGTTCAATGACCTATTCAGTTGTCTGCAACTAGTCTTTAAAGAATGCTCTGCTGATTAGGACGGTTAATCCAATAACTGGTAACCCGAGAAACGGATTGACCAGAAAAATAAATAAGATAAACAATACGAAGAGTGTTGTTACACACCCTCCACGTCCCCACGATAAAGCAAAATATATCATAACAAAAAATGCTCCAATAAATAGAAATGCCGCCATATATTTGCATCCCCCCTTCCCTTTTTCTTCCTGAATCAATCAGGTTAGTCTCTATAAACTATCTTCAACGCAATATAGGTAACAACTTCTTCAAGAGTATTAAACTTAGATTTAACATCATTGAACTTACTAGTTACTACAAATGATGCATTAATGAATCGAGCATTGTATCCAAGGTACTGAAGTTTCCCTGTATTTCGATACTGGTCATATAAGATAGATTCAATCTTATCAAAGTCAGCTTTGATTACTTCACTATTTTCAGGAGTAATGGTGATGTCGATATCTTCACCGTAGTTATCTCCTACTATGACAGAAATACCTTCAAGAAAGTTGATTACTCCCTCCAGTACATCTGTTTCATTCGTGTTACCTAGTCTATCACGCTTTATCTCACAAAGCGTCTTAATTTGATTATCTAACAATGCTACATCTAGTTTCATCGGTTGTTCCTCCTTTAGTGTTAACGGCAAACTATTCTACTTCAGTCAATTTGTAAATATAAAAAAGGACTACTCAGAAAGCAGTCCCAGTTTATTCATCACATAATAAGACATATCATCATCTTGCTCAATCAAGAGGTAGATATTATGAATAGGTGTTTGCTTCCCTTCATATACCCCTGCGTGAATATCGTCCAACACTTTGTCAGTGGTCTTCTTTTCAATGGTGGATATATTATTCACCAATCTGATAAAGCCATCGGCAAAACGTTCATACTTAGTTGGTAATGCTACTATATTCGAATTCATAATCATTCTCCTCTTCTGTAACCTTTTCTAAATCCAGATACAGGACCAGACTGCCCGGTTCTGCGATGATACGTGTACTAATACCTTTTAGAGAATGAACCATCTCTTGTACTGTGTAGTAGATAACTACTAGAGGGATACCTGCATCAACCATCTTCTCCATTGTTTCTGCAAACTCAACTATGTGACCATAATTCACATCAACCGAATACTTCAGAGTAACACCATCACGACTAAAATCTGTTTTATAGTTCTTACTAAACATAGCCAACAGTCCTTTCTTTTCTTGTCTTGAGTTAAACCTTTTCTCCATAAGACGGTCAATATCAAACATCCCCATTCACCTACATTCCCATACCCATCATCTAATAAATAAGAAGACTATCTCTAGGGTAAAGAAATTATCAATCTCTACGAAGGGCGTAGACCCCCTCTATTCCTAGAGAGGGACACTCTTCTAAATTTGCCAACTAACTGTAAAAGGAAAACCCGCAGGGGGGAAAGCTAGAAGGGCAAATCGTCATCTTCATCAAACTGGTTAACAGAGACATCCTTTTGTTTAGATAGTCTCTCTTCTTCAATCTGTTTCTTATATTCCATCGTTAATTCTGTAGACAACCGTTTACGGTATTTAGCAAACTCCTTCTCATACATAAGAAAGAGTCGTTTACTATCATTCAAGAACCATTCTCGGGTATAAGGCATTTTCGCTTCTTGTTCCAGGAACAGTATCATCTTTATTTCATCTCTCGTGTGCTTCCAATATCTCATCTCGAATCCCTCCTAAAATTAAAGAGGAGCTACCAGTCTACGGTTCAACTACCCGTAGCCGGAGGCTCCTCAAATTCTTTTGTTTAATAATCAAAGTCGACATTTCCGAACAACTCAACTTCTTCATTCATAAATACATCTGTGCTATCTGAATACTCATTGATGGTTCCCCCTACTTCTCCTAGTTCTGAGTAAGTATCCTCATCTGACTCTGTATATCCGTATTTCTCCTCACGTTGAGCAACCATTGTACGAATATTGTTCTTGGTTGTTTCATTGAATGCTGCAACGACATCCGCCAAGAAGACTTTTACAAAGGTAACGCCATTGCGATTATAAGAAGCAAACCCAACTACTGAACCTTGATACAAATCATAAACTCCTGTGAAGACAGAAGATTTCAAAAAGCATTTGTCTCCACCAAAGCGTGCTGCAAATTCATCCGCACGAGCAACATCTTTCAAGAAGGTATTAGTCAAAGCACCTACTGTTTCTTTCTTTGTAAGAGAAGCATTCTCTGGGCTCATGACTAAACCTTTCCATACTAATTGACCATTCACCTTCTGAACTTTTAGCGGTTTATTTGAATCAGACAAATTCTTCAAGAAGCTCTTCACTGCGTCCACTTTCTCATCTGGCACTGAGAACTCGGTGATGGCATTTACTTTCTTCATAGGAATGTTCAAGTCATACTTACCCTCACGAAGCATCGCAAAGAATGAGATAGTTCCTTGAGCAAACAAGTCGAATACTGAAGCGAATCGAGTATAAATATATTCGCCATTTTCATCCATTCCATTCATAACTTGAGTGTCTTGAGCTTTTCCTCGAGTCATTTGAGCAATTTTTGCATGTTCAATTGATGCATTTTCTTCCAGCAAGAACAGATATACTGTCGCAAATAGCAATGCACCATTATACCCATCTGAATCGCACAACAAACGTGCTTCTACTTCAAACTGTGCTTGGATTTGTTTGTACTCCATGTACTTCACGACTGCCAAGTTTGCTTTTGCTTTTGGTAGATTGTCTTTAACGAAAGTATATTTGCGACTAGTTGAGTAGTTGCTGAAGTTATTATTAACGAAACGACCGTTTGGATTTTCTTTAATCTCTTCTTCAATCAATACATCCAAAATATTGATATAGTCATTTTTCTTAGGTTGAACAGTATCCCAGTAACGACGAGTGATATTGAACCCTTGCGTTCTGATATCTTCTAGGTTCACTTCAGGATTAGTATTCAAGACATATTGAATGAACGCTTGGCACTCCAATACCAAGTTATAATTCCGCTCATTATAGCGGCTGCCAAACAATGCTTCTTGACTCTTAACAAGTTTCTCTACGATACGAGTGATTTCGGATTGGAAATAACCGCCCTTCACTTGGTTTTTAGCAATGAAAATAGTACGAGACTTAACCATTTTATTTTGAACTTCATCAGGTTTGACATGGAAACGATTCGTATAGATATTTCTTCCTTCAGAACGTTCCACCAATTCTGCTTTATTCGCTTGTACCGCTGAGTTCATGCTATTCATCATATCTGTAAATTTTGTCATTGTTAGTTCCTCCAAATTGTTATAAGTTTTGTTATTGTTATATAGGTATTACGCCTCAACGCCTAGACGATTAACGAATAGACGTTGCAAGCTGATTCCAAATTCTTCTTCCAAATCTTCAAGTACTTCTGCTGATGAGCCTGTTTCAAACAAAGCTTTATCGATGAAAGGCATAAATTCACGATATGCCCCACCATGTTTCGCTTTATCGATTTCCCAACGAATAGCCATTGCCATATAATGTTCCAACTTGCCGTATCCACTTACTTCTTTACCAAAGTATTCTTTTTCAACTTCAAGGTCTAAAAGTTCAGCAGATGTTACAGTTGCTTCAGCCTCTTGTTTCGCTTCTGTGACTGATGCCAGGATATTTGTCAATGTACCGATATCGTTACCTGTTAGTGATGTCATCAAGAAGAAACGGCAAATTTTATCTAAGACTAAACTTGCGCCTTTTCCATATTGATTGTATTTTTCTTTGTTGAATACTACATCAAAGCCATTAATTGTCATCTCTAGAGTTTCTTTTGCAAATCGTTCTTCACGTTCTGTTAATAGACCTTCTGGAAGACCACCACCAATAGTTTGACCAAATGGGCAACCTGCTACTAATGTTTCTTTACCACTAGCGTCTTTAAGAATTGAGTAGTCTAAGAACAATGGTTGTTGTTTCATATGCTTAACAACTTTCTCAGCTAGAGTAATGATGGCAAAGTCTCCATCAAAGTCGGCACCACTCATTGCTTCAGGATTCATATCCCACAAGCTGAATACCACACAACCTTCAAAGAACCCACGTTTAACTGCTTCACGGTAGCGACTTGCATACCCACCTTTTGAATGGCCACCTGCTGTCTGATAAAAACCAGATACAGTCCCGTCAGCCATTACCTTTCTACTTTCTTTAGTATGCAGCATAGGGAATCGAATACATCCTGCTTCTCCATAAGCTGGAACTAATTGACCATTTACTTTTCTAGGGAGAACAATCCCATCTACTTTAATCCCTGCTTCCATCCCTTCTTCATAAACGACAGAAAGAAGACCTTCTACTAAGTAATCAACTACTAGAAGAGGGTCAACTGTTAGATATGCGTATGCTGTATCTCTCATATAAAGGAATTGTCCTGATGCAACTTTCGCATAGGTTCCTTTCAAGTAACTTTGAACTTTCTCTCTTGTTGCTCCAGATTTCAAAGCTGCTACTGGATTAGCTTTTACTAATTGACGAGTTAAATCATCTGCACTAGCATTGGCCAATAGTTCTTCTAATTCCATATCATCATTTACATTGAATACTGCTTTAACATACTCAGGGTCTAAATCAGATACCTTTTCCCATACTGCAGCATTTTCTTCGATTGCAGCCTTAGCAGCTTCTGCATTGTTAAATAGGTTCAAGTATCCTTGTCGACTCAAACGTCCCACCATGTTTTCTTCCACTTTGCGATTGACATTTAATGCTGAGAAGAAGATATCGCCTTCTTCAAGGAAGTGATGAATCGATGCTTTCACTGCGCCAGCAAACAAAATGATATCTGCATCTAGTCGTTTAGTAAGACCAGGCACTGCTAACATCAAACCCTTGCTGTAAGGAGTCATACGAAATTGAACGGCGGCTTGCATGCCCTTTTTACCATTCATCTCTTGGTAAATCTCACGTGCTACAGATTCGTCCATGTATGAAATACCATCTGTCTTAGGAGCATCGATGACAACTTCATAATCAGAAACTAATTCCATCTCTTTGTTCTCATTGAATACTGGAGCTTCAATCAGATGAGATTTGATAACTGTAAAGTCTTCTGGTAACACCAGGATAGTACGACCATTCTCATACGCATAGTGTTGACCAACAACATCTACTTGTTTGTACGAGTCGCCATCTTTTTCATGAAATTTGAAGACTCTTTCTGTCACAACTGCTTTCCCAACATTGTCAAACAAACCTAGCTCAATACCTGATGAGTTAGCTAATTTGAAACGAGTGAAGATTTTATTCATAGGAAACTTAACTTTGTCGTCTCCTACCTTTTTGGCAAAGCTATCAAAAGTAACTCCTGTTTGGGCAAGCATCGCCAAAGTTGTAATGGTTGGTTGATTAGCGTCAATACTAGCAGTTACGACAGCATCATTATCCCCTTTTCTTAACTGGGATACTGAACCATAAGCAAACTCCAAAAAGTTGTATGGCTTAACAAAATCCATACCTGAAGATGCTTCTTCAAATGTAATAGCATATCTGATATAATCCAAGATAGAGCGGCCTAGCTCATTAGTTAATTCATTTGTAACTGGATTCTTCAACAATCCAGGAATGAGTCCACTAATTTCAAGGGAGTAGATGTGCGGTAATACGTATGCATCTACTTCTTTTTCTTTGCTCACGAGTCCTTCAATAGAGTCTTCAACAACTTGAATCTTATAGTTTTCGATGAATCTACCTAATTGACGATGTTGTTGTCCAGCTGAATCCAGAGCCCAATGATAGTTAGGACTTGTCGCATCATAGAGATTCTCTTCTACTCCTATGACGATACCCCCATGAAGAGCTGCAGCTTTCAATTCTTCAAACTCTTGAATAGCCCACTGTTGTGTTCCGAATACTTTTGCAAACTGTTTGGCATTTAACCCCATCAATTTAGAAGATTTAAACACTGAATTGATTGTTGGTGTTTCATCTGTCGTGAATAAGACTTCCAAAGATGAAGACTCAACATTTCTACGAACAACACCGTCTAGTCTCTTTCTCATATCCCCTGCTTCTTTCATTTCTTTTTTATTTTGTAATGCTTGAATCAATTTGTTTTGTTCAACCTGTTTTGCCATGACCATTTTATAGTCCTCCTTTTTCATCTGTTCTTTCTTACCTGTATCTGTATTTAGTACCCATCCATGATTAAATCCGTACTCCATTGAATAATTTGCATTGTTTATCATTATATTTTCCTTCTTTCTTCTATTTGTTTATTACAAGAGAGAGCTCTCTTATTTCATTTTGATAATTTGTTCAATCTGAGCATCATTACTGATGAATAGAATCAACACTGCTGCAGTAAGAAAAGCTATTGTTGTCATTCCAAGAAATACTTGTAATCCAACAGTTATTAACAGGGCACCGAGTAATTTGAAACGATACTTTAAACTTGTTGAAAGTAATCCAATCCATTTAAGCAGCAATACAAAGAATATCAGGCCAATTATCCCAACAATAAGATTCCCATAAGCCATAACACTCATCGCTTTAGTCAATTCAATCATCCCGTATGCATATCCAGTGAAGAACACGCTTGTTCCTAATACCGCTCTAAATCCACCCTTAAAGTTCTTTGTTTTCATCATATATTCCTCCATATTCGTTTTTATATTTAAAATTAGTAATAAAATTCTATTAATTGAATGCTATTGCTAATCCTGTTAAACCATATTTAATTTCTGTGACGATTGCTCTGTAGATGCTATTAAAGATAAAAGCAGTACGTGTTGATAAAGGAACATTACCTTGGGACATCACCATCCACTCATAACTCATTGAGGTTAGTCTCTTATAACGGCGAATTGTTCTAATGACATACATGCAGATTCTAAAAGGAGCTTTCAAAACGAACATACCAGTATCCCATACTAGTTTTACAGCTTTCTTACACAAAGAGCCTGCGCCAATTAAAACAGTACGAGAAACTTTACCTACAAACTCGCCAGTTTTAGCGGCAGAGGTCACTTCATCAACTATTACTGGCTCATCATCAGCAATAACATTATGGATATCAGAAACCACCGTCACTGAAGAATCAACTGTCCAACCTGTTGATTGAGCAACTAGTGTATCTTTCTTCTCTTCAACCATTGTTACCTGACCCGTAACTCCTTCTTTGAATCCTTCACAAAAATCCTTCATAAATTTAAACATTACAATTCCTTCTTTCTTTTGTTGTTGTTATAAGCTTGATGGGTGGGCACCGAAAGAATCCACCAATCATTCTTATACAACTACCTTGCGCCAGAAAAATTTATAAAACTTCTACATTCTATAGGGTGTACCTAGTTCAGTGCACAACGGTCACCATAGGGGGTGGGCTAAAATCAGAGGGGTCCCCCCTTCGCTGAATTACATTTTCTCAAAATTAAAATTTACTAAGTTTTGAGCTTTATTGAGTGAATTTTCATTTAGGGGCTAGACACAGCGTCCAACTGGCTTTATTCTAAGCAAGCGAAGAACGAAACTCAGTTTGATATGTGAGAGTATCATCCGAGATGCCAGAGACTAATAACATGACTGTAAGTGAGGAACAAACAGTGGAAGAATAATGTGGTGCGGTTACTGAGCCACGAGCATCCTCAATCTAGAAAATTTATATGGTGACTGAGAGAATTGATGATTATCTGCAAAATGGGCCAATGAGGACCCTAGCTGAATTCTCAAAAGCATAAAACAAGCCGGTATGAAACTGATATACAGAGCTTGCGCCTGACTACGGGGCCTGGTTGCGACACAAGTAAATATAATGGGCATAAAATAATAGATTATATTTATCTTCAATTGGAATATTGTTAATGTGTGTAGGACTTGAATATCGGTAGGGAGTGGAGCCTGTTTTGAACATAGACATATGTTCAGGGGACTGCAGAATATTACCTAGAATCCCAGTGAAGTAAGAAAATAAGGGAGAAAATAGGTTGCAAGGTATTCAGGTGAGCGTAAAAACTCTGCAGGTCACAGTAGTTTAGCCATAATCAGCTAGACCCCGTTTATGTTTTTGACGGGACCAGTATGTCTTCAAGTAATTAGATTGATTTAAATAAATAGTCATAACCTTATTGAGAAAATTAACTCCTTCTTGAAAAGGTTTTTTATTCATTTGGGGGTCTGATTGATAGAACTTTTTCATTTGATTGAGAGAGTCTAATTCGGTTAAATAAAGGCGTGGAAGATTGGAAGGGTGAAAGTTTTTACTCTTAATGAATAACTATGTTTTTTTAGTTTTTTCTCAAAAAAATGTAATTAAGATAAAACTTAACATTTTGTTTTAGTTATCACTCTGGTGTATAATTAGGATAGGATAACACATTGTGTTCATCCCTATTTCAGCTTTATTTACCTCTATAAAAGTTAATAAGTTGTAGTAGTTAGTTCAAACTTTTCAGGAGATGAGTATTATGATTATCGTACAGAATTTTTTAGACAAGAGCTCATCACCAAGTTATGATGAAGCAATGATAAAGACGTATCTAAAGGAAATAGCTGACATTCAAAAAAAGTCGGATGAACCGAAGTCCTCAAAAGAATATTTAAGCATTAGCTATCTAAGTGATGAAATTCATAAAGTAACCATTGATGATATTCAAGAATATGAAATGTTATCTGGAAAATCTCTTTCTGTTGATGGGCATACGCCAGTTGAAGAGATTCATTGGTCACGGATGAATGAGGTTTCTGGATACATTCTTTCGTCATGGGATATAGATATTTCAGAATATACTGACATGTTTATGCTTGCGACAACAAACACAAATAATAAACGGACAATGATTTCAAGAGCTGCAAGAATGAAGATTGTTGTGGATGCAATTAATAGAGCTTTATGGTCTAGGATAAAACCCTCTTCAATAGGAAAAGTTGTTTCAAGAGACATTTCTTATGAACAAAACCAAGTAAACCTCACTTATTTCATATCGGCCAAACCGTGGGAAAACTGTGTGGTTAACGGCCTATATGCTCTAGTATTTAAAGGAGATACAGAGGCTCTTACTATCGAATGTAAAACTTATGAGGTCTCTCGACCTTTGATAGAATACAAGCCAGATATATCAACCAACCAAAATAAACTCTTTGACGAATTCAAATTATTTGATAGTAAGACTTATGACAGAGAGCTCAAAGAGTTTGTTCCAAAGAAAAACTTTAGTTTCACTGTAGTTAACGATACTAACAACTATTCAGATGCAGAATTATCTAGAATGAACAAGTATATACTTAAACCTTCAAAAATAGATATTCACTATTGGAAGACTGAAGATGTGGACGTGAGGACGGGAAATGAAATGACCGTTGCTGGTGAAGCTCCATATGTTCGTGTTCTGAGCATGTTGTTCAAAAAACATGAACTTCAAGAGTATTGTAAGAATATAAAACAAAGCTTTATAATCAATAAAAAACTGTTTGAAGGCAAAATGGTCACTGTCGGTAATCAGCCTTTAAAAAACAGCAATTACCTGATGATTAAGAATGTGATTGATTATAAGGAAGAAGGTGAACTGGTATCTGTATTCTTTAGATACTATACCTTTTCTGACAACCTTGAGGTAGACTTAGCTGCATCTTTCATTAATACCGGTATTCCAAACGACTTCAAAAATCCAGAACCATACGTTTTTGATTTTAGACCTATAATTGACATGAAGAAATCGCAACTAGATACCGATGATTTAGAAATGAAATAAGAAAATAAGCGAAAAAGCAAGGGAGCCCACAAGAGGTTCCCTTTTTTTTATTTAGGGCTAGACAGGTCTATTGGTTAACATTATCTTGGGTATGCGAAAGGGAGAATATCCCCTTTTAGGTTAAGCATGATGATGAAACTAAACGGACTTTAAAGGAGAATATAAACATGACAAAAGATTTAAAAAATGAAAAGCTAACCCTTTTAAACAGCCACTTATTACTATCTGACGAAGTAGGACATGCACGAGAGGTAGCAAAGGAGAAGAATCTCTCCCCACAGAATCTAGACCATAACTTTGAAGTTGTTAGCCTAGCTGTGATTGATGCCTTGTCTACGCCAACATTTGAGAGTTTCTCACTTCAAGATGATTTGTTAGAAAACAAATTATTATCTCTTTTTGAAGTAATAGATTTCATCCATAACTACTCTGATGACAAAGCTAGTGAAGAAAAGATTTCAGAAGAAGCTCTTGGAAACCGGATTACTGAATTCTTTGATGCTTTGCTAGTTGCTGGAGAAAAAGCAAAAGAACTAGAGTCGTCTAAAACTGAAGACCAAATGAATTTCCCTAATTATGAAGAGGGTTTTGAATTCGAGAATGATGAGGACATCGAAGAATATCCTTCAAAATTAAACGTGATGTATGCAGTCGATGAAAATGGTATTCATGAGTTGACTGAAGATGAAGCTGTAAAAATGTTAGGAATCAAACTTGAAGAACCTTCCGATTCTGAAGATGAGCAAAATGAATTGAGTTTTATCGACCTATTATCTAGTCTTACACGGAATTCAGAAGAGAAAATTTCCGAAGTATCAAAAAATTTCAAGGCTGTCGATGAAAAGATTGATTTTCTAAGCTCTTTGCTACAAGAAAAAGCAGTTCCTGCTGCAAAAGAAACTCTAAACAGCATTCTATCAAAAGCTATGAGCTTAGGAATCGAAAATAAACTTGCCTCCTTAGCAGATTCAAAAACCGATAAAGAAAACGTACCTGGTTCGATGAAGACTCAGACATTTAACATTCCTGGTCTAGGAAATGTCCAACTGGTTTCACTTGATTAATAGCATTATCTGGAGAGTCTTATCTTAGTTGATAAGGCTCTTTTTCTCCTCCCCCTTCCTGCACACTATCTTGCCGAAGACGTTTTAATAAAATTTTATTTCTAAAATTAAATATAAATACGAATAATTTAAAAAATATAACCAAGAACCCTCTTTACTTTACGATTAAATGGAATTACTAAAAAGAAAAGATGAAAGATAGGAGGAAGGAAAGACGAACACGATAGATTATACAGACCAAATTATAAATGGAGTCCGAGTACTTCGCTTAGATTTCAATAAATCGACTAAGAAGAACAAATATTGGATTTGTAAATGCGCATGCGGCAATGAGTTTTCTACTCGAGCAAACACTCTTAGATTAAAGGCCCAAAAGTGTGCATCTTGTAGTAACAAGTTGCGGAAAGAAAGCTACGAAAAACAACGGATTGATATCCAAGGTATGAAATTTAGCTGGCTGAAAGTTCTCGAATTGGACGAAGACAATTCCAGTGGAAGAGGCGCATTTTGGAAGTGTGAGTGCAAGTGTGGAAACATAGTCTCATTACCTGGAACCAAACTTCGTAGAGGAGATTTAAAGTCATGCGGTTGTCTTAGGGTACTTAGTGCAAGCTCATTAAATAAAACCCATGGGGCATCACATGAACCTTGGTACGGAAACTGGAGAGGAATGGTGTATAGAACAACTAATCCTAAATCACCGAGTTTCGAGCGCTATGACAAAGTAATTGAGTATGGAGAAAAGATTGAACCAGACTTTATTACGGACCCTTGGGCATTCTTCGAAGAAATCGGTGAAAAACCCTTCCCTGATTATTCTATCGATAGAATCGATAATTCTAGAGGTTACGTCAGAGGTAATATCCGTTGGGCAGATGCGCAAACTCAATACTTTAACAGAAATATAATCAAACGAACTGAAGCTGAAACACAATTAATCGACTTAGCCACAAAGGCCTCTTCTAAAGAAGAACTTTTGTCCCTGTTGGAGACACAATTGGACGATACCACCTTCCATTCTCTCTCCCTACCCTAACCCCCCACATCGAAAGGAAATCGTCTATGAAACCAATAGTTTTATACCATAATGAAAATGAAGTAATGAGAATAATTTGTAAAGATGACTTAGGCTTGAAAGAAATTGGGGAGGCAAGAGTGAGAGTTAGTTCCCAGTTTCATATACGAGAGTATGAAGACAACATTGGTGGAGTGACCCAATTCTACAAACTAAATTTGATTGAACTAGGTAAGTACATGAAGCCAAACAAAGAATACATTGTTTTACCCAATTATAAAGAGTCTCTGTATCAACCATTTATGAAATTCTTTATGCCGGAAGAAAAGTTCAAAGCAGAAACTCCAGTAATATTAGGATATTCTGATTCAGAGTTAAACCTTCGCTTTATTCTAATAGATGACAGCTTTACAGTTGGCAGCTTCCCTTCCACCCATTCTTGTTTCCCTCCAGAGGAAACTGTTTCTGCAAATTTGAAAGCAAATGGGCCTGTACCTCAGTATTAAATAAATCTCACTATTGCTGATTGTAGAAGAAAATCATTCTATCAAATGACAAACTCTACCTAAAAAAATCTTACGTAAAAAAACGTATATTGTGACTTGCTTTCTCTACAAAGAGTATGGATTGAAATTCTTGAAATATTTACTTTTCAACAACAAGTAATGGATTCGGCAGTTTAACCATTTATTGCTACCAGAATAGCTCAGAGGGCTTTTAAATGATGCAATAAGTAAATTGTACATAAAAATATCAAAAGGCTTTAAACGAACAACTAGGCGGTAATCTATGCATTCCAAATTGTTTTCTAGCTATCGTACTTAAGAGGGACTTTTCCCTCTTTTTTATTAGGGATTGAAATATTGAATGCGAATGGTTAGATTTCGTTCAGACAAATCGAATAGTGGGTGAATCTATTGGTCAAGACAATTATCGAGCATCTAAAAAAAATCGGTTTAAAAGAAATATTCGGATTAAAGCCTGTCCCTTATACACAGACTAGATGCGAGCATTTTGACTTTGATAAGTTTAAAAGTCATTTAGAACCTCTCTCCTCCCCTGCTTTTTATCCGACTCTCTGTATAGAATGTCCAAATTGCAAAAGAAGAGGTCGACTTACATGCTATAAAAACATAAACAATCACACAATGATTGAGAAAAAGTTAGTTTGGCAAAAAATCTGAAAAAAGAATTGAGGAAAGCTTAATGGCTATTAAAGGATTTAGAAATAATCATCATCGAGAGGTTTCGAAACAGGAAACTAAAAAGAATGTAATAAACAATCACAGATTTGTAATTAATAAAATAAATAAGCCGACTGAACAGATTGATTTCTTAAAGATAGATTTAGTTGGCATTAACAACATTGAGGTTCACGAAGTATATAAAAAGGGGGCATAAGGTCCAGTGAATGAAAAAAATAGTATCGACCAGCGTGTGGAATCTTTACAAGCACTAAAAGACAAAGCTGATTTAATACAACCCCCTACCCCCGCCCCTATTGCTGTACCAGAAAAAAACGTTTGGGGTTTATCTCCTAAAGGATTAGAAGCGATTCAGCAAGGTGTAGAGATGTATCAGACGAAACACGGACTATACTCTTCAATACCTATGATTTGTAAAGAAGAACAATGTCAATATGCACCAGTCTGTCCGATTTTAAAAGCGGGTTTATGTACACTCGGAGAAAGATGTCCTCTTGAAATCTCCTTGATAATAACTAGATACGATGCTTACAAAACTGAATTAGAGATTGGAGATGATGACTCAGTTGATTTGTCTTTACTCAAAGATTTAATTGATTATGAAGTACAGATTCTCCGAGCTGAGAACAAGATGGCTATTGAAGGTGACTTCGTAAAAGACGTACTCCAGTCTATTACAGAAAGTGGAGATGAAGTTTACAAAGAAGAGATTTCTCAAGCAGCCATCTATAAAGATAAAATTCAAACAAAAAGAAATCGAACATTAGAACTGTTGAATTCGACTAGAAAAGATAAGTCAGGTGAACGGATATCCGCCAACTTAGACCCTTCTTCATATGCCGCTAAGATACTCAAAGAGGCCAAATTGTCTGGTGAGGAACCTATTGAAGCTGACTTTGAAGAATTGGTTGAAATTGAAGAGCCAGAATATGTACTAAGGCAAAGAGAAATGGGCGGTGAATAGTTTGTACACTGCACAGGGTAATTCAAAAAAAATTTTTCGTCGAACAAAACCCTTTAACTAATCGGTATTTCTACTGAATGAAAGGTGTTGGCTATGTCTGAAATTGGAGTAATCAAAAAAGCTATTGCTAGAACAAACAGTGTTGATATAGGTAAGGCAATGTCTTTAGGAATGAAGATATCTGCTGGGTATATTGCTTTAGGAACTGCTATTGATACTGGCTCTAAGATAAACGAACATCAACAGGTAAAGCATCAAAGAAGAGCAGATTTAAAAGCTCTAAAAAAACAACAAAAGGACCAAATGAATCACAGAAAAAATCCAAGAAAGGCGCTTTCCAATCAACTTGGACAAATGCCCTTGGACTTATTCAATCAAAGAATAGGACATACAAATATGGGAAATTCCAAATACACTAGATAGGAGTAAGTAAAATGGCGAGTATAAGTGTTGCAAAAAGATTAGGTCAGAAACTCGGTCAAGCAGCTGGAGTAACTGCTTCAAAAGCTCGTAGCTTATCAGTACCAGCTGCTCAACGAGCAAGAGTATTAGCCAATCAAGGTAGAACATTAAAGCATCAAGGTATTCCACTGGGCCAAAAGGCTGGAATGGGATTACGTCAAAACGCAATGAAAGCAGGACAAATAGCAAAAGCCGGTGCTAGAAGTTCAATGGATTACGGCATGGACGCTTGGAAAGGAGTTCAAGCAGCTGGAGTTGGGAAAACGATGTTTAGAGGCGCTATTACAGGAGCTGCAGTAGGCGGTGCTTCTTCTGTAGTAACTGGAGATGACTTCTGGGACTCTGCCGGTCGAGGAGCAGTCTATGGTGCAGGAATAAATACAATCTCAACAGGAATAAAAGCCGCTGGTGTACCTTCAAAAGAACAAGTAACAAGGGGATTTAACAATGTTAAACAAGGTATGACTAAATCAGCCTCTACATTAACTGACACCCTCAAAAATTCAAGAATGGCACAAACACTAAATGGTCTTAACGGACATACTAAAATTTAGGAGGTCCCTTCTATGTCAAAATTAGGTAAAGCCTCAGGAATCGCAAAAAAAGTCTTCTTAAAGAAAGAAGCTAAACAAAGCTTGAAAAATCTCTATACTGGTTATTCAGCAAATAAATTAACTACTGGATTAGTAACTGCAGGTGTTGTCGGTGGAGGATTGGCTGTTGTTGGAGGTGGTTCTCCTAAAAATGGTGTTGATGCCTTATTGGGTCCAACAAATGCAAGAACTAATAATATGGATAACTTGATAGCAGTAACTAAAGGTGCAAAAAAGAACGTTCAGCAATCGATGGGAATTGTGGAAGCTCCAGCCATGACATCAGATGCTAAGGTGGATAAATCACTGGGCGCCGATGGCTCTATGTTGTTTGGAATGCACAATAAACGTCATGGATAGGAGTTGAAAAATTTGGCAAACATTTCTTCTATAACGAGTAAAGCAATATCAGGAATTAAAAATAATCCTATGAAAGTTCTCGGCTCTGTAGGAGTTGCTGCTACTGTTATTCCAGATTACAAGCAAAGTCGTGCTAACGGTAGTTCATTAGCTGGCTCTGCGGCAAAAGCAGCAGCTTCTACCCTCTTCTCTTATACAAACCCATTATTGTATGGTGCGTTTGAAACAGCACCATTAATATACGCCGGCGCAAAAGGAGCGTATGAATTTAGACAACGACGTGGAGAACAGATGCGTATGGATTTAGAGTCTCAAAGTAGAGGCTTTGTTGGTGGCGGTTATGTCGATACACAACAGGCTCAAACAATGCGTCAGGCAGCTGTACAACAGATTCAGGGCAATAAACTCAACGCCAGGTCCGCTCTAGGTGGCGAAGCACGATTGCTGTCACCCTATGGAAGCCGGTAACTTTCAATAATTTTTGTATTAATTACCTAAATATATTTATATTTCTATTTTTATTACTATTTGTTCATACTTTACTATTCGTTTTTACGAATAACATTTTACGTATAATAATCACTAATATATTATTTCGTTTTTTATTGTTAAATATATTTATAATTATATGAAGAAATCCGTTTAAAATTGGGTTTCTTTTTTTATTGTTAGTTTTATTACTATTATTAAGCTTAGTTTTAGATAATTTATTATGAATTTCTTTATTGTATTTATTATTGATATATCTATTTTTATTTTTAACTATAAATTTGTTTAAGAAATTAAATAGAACTATATTTAAAATCATATTTATATTTTTATTTCTAAAATTTCTTATTATTTTAAGTATTATAAGAAATAACTATTTACTGTTTTTTATATTTAATTTTTTATTACTACATTTATTCTAATTTTACAGTTGCTTTTTACATATGCTTTTTACACCTGTATTATTAGAGCCACCTAAGAATTTAGGAACATTTGTTAAATGCACCTGTAAAATACACCTGTATCTATTGAAATATTACTTTTAGTTTGATAGGATGTATTTATAAAAAAGAAATACTATAGGAGTGAATTTTTTTATGGCCAAAAAACTAGAAGTATTCGCAGTAGATTTGGGTAACGGATTCGTAAAAGCTAAAAGTTCCGTAAGAGAACTTCTAGCACCTTCAAATTTAGCACCTTTATCGGCAATAGGAGAGGAAGGTTTATTTGAAGACAAGAAAAGAGGAGAGACTTACCATATATATCAGCAAGCGAATGATGATGCTGAGTACGTATGGGGGACTGAGATAAGCAATCCCAATTTTATTGAACCAAATAAACTAATTGAAACTTATAAAACTCAAGCTAGATATGAACAAATGTACTTTACAATGTTGTTTGAATTTGTTCTTGCTGAATTAGCAAGTGACTTTGGAGAAACTGTTGATGTAGTTGTTGTAGCAGGACTTCCTTCATCAGAAGTAAACACTGAGCATCATGAAAATCTAGTTAAATCACTCAAACGCAAGCACTTGGTTACTCGAGATGGGGTAGACTATATCATCAATGTCAAGGCAGTAAATATAATGGAGCAACCGTTAGGAACTGTTCTAGACATTTACATGCAAGGGAATGACCTGCATCCCGACTTTGAAGAGGATAGAATTGCTATCGTTGACTTCGGAGCAGGAACGACTATCCTTGATATCTTTCAAAGAGGGAAGAGGTTAGAAGATAGTCAAACATTCAGAGAAGGTATGAAGACCATTTATAACCAGGTGTTAAAAGAAGTAAATAGTAAAAATGCTAACTTACAAATTACAAGAACCGAAGTAGAAGAAGCCTTTAAAAACGGGATGAAAATCACGTATTCAAAACGAGAGATTATCGATATTTCAACAGAAGCTGATAGAGCAGTAACAAGATTTGTCAATGAAATGACTAACAAGATTGATGCTCAATTAACTGACAAGAATCGTATAGATGTATTTATTCTCACAGGCGGAGGCGTCAATATCGTCAAAGATAAGTTTATTAATCTTTTTGGAGTAGACCCAAAAGACATCAAAACACCTGAGAATACACAGACAGCGGGAGTTAGTGGCTTTTATAAACTTGGTTCTTCAATGATTTAGGAGGAAGTTAAATGGCTCAAGAAACGCAAAACTTCGTATTTAATAGTGAGAAGAGTCCAGAGTTTTCTAAACTTGTTTCGGAGCTTAAAGGAGGAAAGGGTAGAGGTAAATCTACTCTTTCTAGGGACATTCAGAGGGCATTATTACTGTATCATTCAATACCTGAAGAAGTCAGACATGAGTTTACAGACTTTCAATTAACATTAGCTTATTTACAAAAATCAGGAATCGAATTAATTAACGGGGCATCGTCAGAATATTTAGCAACTCATAAGTTTAGCCAAGATTCAGTACATGTACAAAATACACCTGTAAATTACACACCTAATAATAAAGTTGAAAGTGATAGCTCAGACTCAAAAGATGACGAAGACTTCGATAGAGAACCAAAATCTACTAGAGATAAAGAAACACTAAATAATCTAAAAACAAAAGCAAACGAGGGAGACGAATCTTCAGAAAAGCTTGTAAACAGGTTTTTTACAAATTTCGATATTGGAGAAAAATAATTCCAAGTTGTTGACAAATCACACTTTAAGGGTTGTATTCAACCCGAAAGGATGTGATTTTTTTTATGTCCGAGATAGAAGACAATATTAGTTTGCATTCGACGGAGATGCTGAAAATTATGAAAGACCCAGTTAAGTGGGCCAAGCATCACCTTTCAGACCCTCCACGATGGTATCAAGAACAGATTCTTCGACATCCCCATAATCGTAAAGTATTAAGATGTGGACGTCGTATCGGAAAATGCATAGAAGAAAATCAACGAATTCTTCTTGCGGACGGAAGATATGAAACAGTAAAAAATCTTTACGACCAGAGAGAATCATTTAAGGTAGTATCACTGGGAGAAAAACCTAAGAATGTATTTACTGAAGTATTCGAAATCGAAGACAATGGCATGAAGCCTGTATATAAAGTATCAACAAGACGAGGAAACGAAATCAAACTGACCGAAAATCACCCGTTATTAACCGTGGATGGTTGGGTAGAAGTTCAAGATTTAAATGTCGGCGAATTTGTAGCAACTCCAAAGAATCTCAGAGTGTTTGGCAGTAATGACCAAAGAAGCAATAACTTTGTAAAACTTTTAGCTTATCTGTCTACTTCTTGCAAAGCCTCTGCCAATATCCTTACAATCGAAATCAAAAATGATGAGGTTTTATCAGATATCTCCCGCATTTGTGGTGAAGAAGGGTTAGAACTTATTCAAAAGAGTCAAAAGCTCTTTTACTTGATTGATAGGTCTAAATCTAACGAAGTTATCCAGCTATTTAGAGAATCAGGTGGAAGAATTCCTTCCGAAGTTTATCAATATACTCAATTAAAATTGAGCATCTTTTTGGCCGCTATTTATGATTCTCAAGGATGGTCATTTGCTGGAGAAACTCCCGAAATTGGATATGGTGGCAGAAATAAAGATTTCCTACTCGATTTGAGTCATCTATTGCTTAGATTCGGAATAAAAGCTTCCATGGTCAATAGAATAGCAAATAAAGCCCCTTATATTCAAATGATGATTTATAAGTGCTCTGACATAGTTACTTTTTATAATGAAATAGCGCCCGAGGCTATACGCAACTATAAGGATGTTTATGTGGTTGCAATCTCAAAAGAAGATAGGCCTTTACTTATCCCACGTGGTCAATACCTTGAAAATGAAGTAGCTAGAAAGAACATTAAGCTAAGGAAATCCAGTGCAAAAACAATCCAAGAAGATAAGCTCCTTTTTCTAGGGGAAAAATACAATTCGGATATTTTAAAAGAAATTGCTCAATCTGATATATATTATGACCAGATAGTAAGTATTGAACCTCTTGGAAAAAAACAAACCTATGATGTTTTTGTTCCTGAAACTCAAAATCTTGTTGTTGAAGACTTTTATGTACATAATACCTGGACCATGATTGCACATATATTATGGGTAGCATTTACCTGTAATGGGGGCAAAAACCCTAATGGTTCTGTGTGTGTGGTAGCTACTCCGTATGATAACCAGGCTCGTCTGATATTCGATGAACTCGTTAAAAACATCGAGAGTAATGAAATTTTAGCACAATCAATCAAATCCAAAACAAAAAATCCGTACTTTATAGCATTCAAAAATGGCTCCGTAATAAAACTCTTTACTGCTGGTACCAAATCAGGTAGTGAAGGTGGTAGTTTACGGGGACAAAGAGCTGACTGGCTCTACATGGATAAAACTTTGTCCCTTCATACGGTGACGTATGTCGATAACCTTGTGAATTCAGTGAAACCCGGAAAGGAAATAGTTAAATGGTTCATTTTAAGGAATACAAACCTACAGACAGAATTTTCAACTCAGATTCTGTTGATTACCCTCTACAAGCTTTGAACGAAAAATTAATAAATGATATACATAAAACAACTATTGCTTACCAAAAACCGGGCAATACTGAGCTAAGCTTAATAGGTAAACGTTGGTATTATTACGATGTTGATGGCGAAAATGTAAATTTCAATTATGATGAAATTGTTGATATAGACGATAAAAACGTGACAATACTAATGTATATTGCAAAAGATGGAGGACATGAGACCTTCTATGATGTACCTTTTACAATTAGTAAAGAAAACTACTCTAAAATGTATCCGGTACAAAGCATTTTTGCTGAACCATTATCGTCATTTCAAGAAGCATGGGCTACCTATTTTGAAAGTGCAACGACTAGTAAGCCGATTAATTAATCGCATAGGAAACAGTGTTTCCGAAGCGCAAGGCATCTCGAGAAAGGAGAAAGAATGATTATGGCAACAAAAATTCGTGTAAAGAACTTGAAATTCTCAAATAAAAATACGAAGTTATGGTATTACGATTTTCAAGGAAAAGAATTTGATTTGTTCATGGATACTAAAGCTGGCTATTTAGTAAATAGACCAGACGTCAATAAGTCTAAGTGGAACATAAAACATAACCATTCGGACCTCATTCAAGAAGATGATGATATAGTCTGAACCTCAGAGTAATCTGAGAAATGCCTAACGAGCATTGAACCAAATAGGAAGTTGACTATATGTCGGATGCGGATTTTGATACTATTTCAGCCATTGCTTTAGAAAATCCAAAAGAAATTGGAATCATGATAGCTTCTACGCCAACTGGTCGACGTGGAATGTTCTATAAAACATGTGTTGAACTGAAATTCAACCAAGACCAGCAAGTAATACCCAAATACACGCCCGAAGGATATATCTACAATCCGAAGACCTACGACAGAGAAACCGCCGAGGGATGGAAAGAGTTTTATTTCCCGACGATGGTTAACCCCAATTGGTCAGAATCTATGGAATCTGAACTAAAAAAACAATTTTCGGCTGTTGCTTATGAACACGAAGTATTAGCTGAATTCGGTTCAGAGATGATAGGTGTATTTGATAAAGATATGATAGATGAAGCAGCATCATCGAGCTATCGATTATCTCAGACACCATTGGATAGAAATGGATTAGTAGCAATCGGTGTCGACTGGGATAAATATGGGGCTGCAACTAATATAGTTGTAGTAGAGTACGACCCCTATGACAAGCGACGTCCCAGACCAGAAATGGGTGAGATTGACAACGGATTTGGAAGATTTAAAGTAATTAATCGCCTAGAAGTTTCAAAAGGTGAAATGCATTATGATAAAGCCGTAAAACTAATTCAAGCCTTAGATGAACAATACAGACCATTCGCAATATATTGTGACCGAGGGGCAGGGGAATACCAGATTGAGTTACTAAGAGAAAAACTTGGTGATAAAGTAAAAGGCGTTCACTTAGGTTCCTATTACAATGTAAAAGACCCAGTAACACGTATCACAGAAAGAAAACCAATTAAACCATTCATTGTTAACCATACAAAAATCTTATTAGAACGTGGTCAATTGAGAATCCCGTCAATTGAAACTGAAGATACCATTCGAAGACAGATGACAAACTACCAAGTGGTTAGGCTTTCTTCAAAAACACAAGAGCCTGTCTTTAGCTCAACGGATGAACATAGTTTGGATGCCATGATGTTTGCTTTATTCGCATTTCTTGAGAACTATCCAGACCTTGTTAATACAATACATAAGATTAAAAAAGCAACAATCACCAGAGCCATCCCTTCTTCCATGCCCACAACATTGGACGGACTTAGACAAGCTGCTTCGGCCAGAATAAAAGGGGAATCTGACTGGGATGAACCCGGAAAACCACCTCTTCAAAAGGTCAAAGTGGGTCATACAAAATCAACGTCTGCACAAATGGGGTCAAATTGGGGAGACCGCTCACGACTTGCTAAAAGAAGGGCACCAATAAAAAGGAAATCCTGGTGATATTTAATATTGTATCAATAGCCCCGAGTTTAAAATCTTGGGGCTAATTTTTATATTCTGAGGTGATATACATGAATGAAGAGAACTCGAACTTAGTTCAAAAAACCATTAGTCCGTTAGAATACCGTCCTAATTTAGACGTGTCTTCAAGCAAAGTAATCGGTGGGTTCCTTAAATCAGATACAGAGATTGAGGAATACATTCCTTCTGCATCTGATGATAAAGAAGTAGGCACTGGTCTTTTAACCGATGAGATAGAAAACTTTAAAGATATTCAGAAAACTATTAACCAAACTATTGATAACCTAAGACTCGAACTCAAGGATTTAGTCGTTTTACCAGAAGATAGTTTCTATCTAAAAAGTCTTAACGAAAGTAAAGAATCATTAGGGCTTCAAGGCAATGGTCAAATATCAATTGGGGATTACGAATATGCTCTAAACCACATAAATAATCCAAGCGGAGCCTATATAGTGGAACTTTGGGAAGAAGTGCAAGAAAGCGAACAAGGAAATTTAAAAGCTGAACTTTTTGGCGACTTAGTTGAACTTTCTATTGAATACAGCCATCTTGAAAAATATATCCAACGTTTCATAAACAAAGCCTTATTTGATGTTGCTTTAGATATGAATGAAGAAGGATGGGAACAAACTCTTTTAAAGGCAGAACAAACTCAAAAGAAACTTATGGATGAATTAAAAGAAAGGGAAACTATAGCAAAAAAAGACCTTATGGAAGCATCGCTTTTTAATTCTGATGGGATACTATCAGCAAAAGATAATGCCTATCAAATTAGAGGTTACAAGACCCAAGTTATGAACACAGATTTGTCCATAAGAAATGCCTATCAAACAATACAAATGAAAAATATGGAAACCGAGATAATTGTTTCAGAAATCGTTTCTAATCTAGACCGAAAGACATTCAATGATAGGTCTAATCTTTTATTACCCTTGTCTTCAATTACAAAAACAAAAGAAGATATGCAGAAAGCATTGACTAGCTCAACTGTAATGCTTAAATTGGCGGTAGATTCTGAGAACAATAAAAAGAATACTATCAAAAATGAGCTTAGAAATACCTACAGTGTATCTAATAGAGATGTGCTGCTAGATGATTATGAACTAGACGAGCGATTATTCAACCAATTTGTTGCGGACTTAGAACATCGCTTTTCATTTTTCAATGGCAATCAAAACTCAGATACGACTCTGTATCTAAACAAAGTGACAAAAGGAATGGCTGAGCTATACGAACTGAAAGAAACCAGAGCTCAGGAGTATTTTTCCTTGAATCAAGAAGCCGCTAATCTGAGAAGAGCAAAAATTGAGAACGTCTTTGACAAAGATGACGCTAGACAAAGCTTTCACTTCAGTAATGAACTCTTTGAGCTAGTGGATGAAAAGGGTAAACCAACTGCTGCAACATATAAAAATTATCTATCTTAAATGAGAGGTGAGCGCATAAAATGAATATCCGAGACCTTTGGGCTGCCAATCGCAATCGTATCACTAATGAGCGAAAGTATCAGCTAGATGAAGCAGGAGGCAAAAGCAGTTCTTCGAAAAGAGACCCAAGCGCAACGAGAGTGGCAAAAGTAACTCCTGCTTTAGGAGGAAACACGGGTAGTTTCGAAGAGTCTCCTGTAGATTTAGAAACTGTTTATCAAGCGTATTCTTCGGATGGCTATATTAGAAGAGCGATTGATACAGTATCAACACTAATGCTTAAAAGTGGTTACGAACTAAAGGGGCGTAATGCTGATACGTTAAATTATGTCAAAACTAGATTGAAATTGATGGAAGAAGCAACAGATATGTCATTCGATGATTTGATTACCGAATTGAGCGATAACTTTGTTCTCTTCTCAAATGCTCCAATAGTGAAAGCGAGAGGTACGGAAAATCTTGGCGGACTTCAAGCTACTGGCTATTACGGTGGAGAACCTATTTCAGGAGTCTTCCCAATTAGTCCTAGGTTTTTTCAGGTACAAAGAGATTCTTTAGGCGAAATAGAGACGTACCAAGTAGCAAGTGATGGAAGTGAAACAATCGACCTTCAACCCGAAAATGTAGGGCATTTAGTTTACCGAAGACCTACAGGAATGGCTTTCGGAGTACCCTTTTTTCAAAACGTATTAGACGATGTCTTGATTCTGCGAAATATCGAAGAAAATGTTTCTCAACTGATTTACCGAAATTTATTTCCCCTGACAACATATACGATAGGTGCTCAAAAAGAAGGCTACGAAGCAACCGATGAAGAAATAGAGGAAACTGCCCTAAAGCTTTCAGAAATGCGTTTGGATGAAATTCATGTTTTACCTGAGCGCCATAAGATTGAAACTGTCAATAACGGTAACGCAGCTATGGATGTGTCCAGTTACTTATCTTATTTCAGACAAAGAGTTTTCACAGGACTGGGAATGTCTGAATCAGTAATGGGTATAAGTGGTTCTGCTAATAAATCTACAGCAGATAACCAAAACTCGGATTTAAACGACCTCGTTAAGGACTTTCAGCGACGATTTCAATCCCAAATTCAGCATCAATTAATTAATGAGATATTATACGAGGGTGGATATGACCCCGTGTTAAACCTCGACGATGCAGTAACTTTTAACTTCATCGAAATAGAACAATCTGCCAAAATGGCCAGAGAGAATCATCAAATCAATCTGTATAATAATAACGCTATAAGCTTCGATGAACTTCGAGAAAACTTGGGTTATGACCCTTCAGACGACCTCAGTAGATTCCACTTTATGCTAAATACAACCTCAAATTCCTCATCCTCAAGTGCTGAAAACGTAGTTGATAACCTTAATCAGCCAGAAAACCAGCATGGTAAACAAGATTCTCCTTCAGATAAACAAACAAAAGAGAAAAAAGTTTCTAAAAAGGTATTGACCCAAGAACATCAACTGGTTAAATTCACGTTGTTAGAAAATCAAAAAGCTGATTCTAATCAATTAGAGTCACTATGGATTAGTATTCGTGATGATTTCAATGAAAGAATTGCGAAACAAAATTCTGTTGAAAGTGCTATCGGGTTCAGCCTCGAACTAGCTAGAGAAAAGGTTACAACAACCATTCTTTCGATAGCTTCAACATCTCTTACATCGAACCTCACTCTAACATCATCTCAAACCTACCAAGAACTAAAATCAATAAACAACTATTTACGAAGCGAAAGTGAACAAACTGTAGAACGGTTATTTATCTCACTAAAAAGTCGTCTACTCAATTTGGAAAAGAAAGAAAACCCTTCTGTCTATACAGAATCAATTTTCGGAACTTTTAGTCGTCGTATAGGTGATATCAAGGAATTTAATACAGCTTTCGGTAAAAATCTTGCTGACTGCATCAATCTTTTTGACGAAGGTCATAAACAGGTAACTATCAGTATTAATGACAGTGACTGCTCAAAATGCAAGACTCAAACTCTCACAAGAGAAGATGGCTGGTTTAAAAAAGTTCCCCCTTATCATCCTAACTGCTCGTGCTTTGTAAGTTAGTAGTTTCTTTGAAAATTAAATATAGGAGGTAGCGATTTGGCGAATCATTTAAAATTCCCAAAGCTAAATACAGACCCTAGAAAGTTTATAGAATCTGTGACCATGAAACCTCTAATTTCAGGAAGAGAGAAGCTAGCTGAAAGTACTTATGTAACTGATGCAGGATTCATTATTCCAAAAATAGAGGCAATTCACGCAGGCGCAACTCGTAATGACACAATTTATCCTGCGCATGAACTTAAAGGTGATGCAGTAAAAGGTACTGGTGTTTATTCCTGGGTTAGACCTTATCCAAAACCAGTTATATACAACCACGATACATTTACAGAAGCGACGGGTCGAGTTATGAAAGCAGTCTTTTCTGAGACTACACAAGCTGGACGACCTGGTATTATTTTATATCCCAAAATTACTAGTCCTGACGCTATCCAAGCAATTAAAGATGGACGTCTTATGACAGTGTCTATTGGGGGAGAAAGTTCTCATGTCCGATGCAATATTTGTCATACAGATATAGCAGAAGAAGGATTTTGCGGACATTACAAAGGTGAAGTTTATGATGACCAACTATGCCAGTGGATTATCGGTGAAATCAAGTTTGATGAAGTTTCATGGGTAAACGTTCCAGCGGATTCAGATGCGATGGTTGTTGATACAGAATCTTCTTTTATCCTTGATGGAGATACTGAAGTCACTGAAGCCACAAATAGCAATAATAAAGAGCCGGTAACAATCACGAAGTTAGATAAATCAATTATCGTCGAATCAAACGAATCTATTAATTTTACAGAAGCTTTAGAAGACAAAGAAACAAACGATATTGAAAACTCAGTAACGGAAGGGGTTGAAAACTTGAATGAACAGCAACTGAAAGAACTCGCTACAATGGTAGCCTCCATTCTTTCTACTCAAAAAGAAGCAGATAAGCCAAAAGATGTCACAGTTGATGACGATATCACTTCTGAGGATAAACAAGAACAAAATACTACAGCTACAGAAGACACAGAAACAACTGAGGAAACTGAAACAGATACTGAAACAGAAACATCCGAAGATGAAGAAACAAAAGAAACAGCTGATAGTACAAAAGAATCCTCTGCAGATGATGATAAAGCGGACGAATCAACACAGATTATTTCAGAAGAAGAACTCGCAGAGTTGCATCAAACAATTGATGACATGCAAGAAGCTTTAAACACTGAACATACTAACGTCCGTGAATTAAGTATTCAATTAATCTTGGCTTTAACGGAAGGTGCAGCAATTGAAGAATTGTCAGAAGAGCTGAATGGACTAGCAATTGAAAAAATCCAAGAACGCTTAACTGAAGCACAAAATTCTAAGAAAGCAGATATGAATACAACTACGGAGCGTAAAGTAACTAAAGTTCAAAATCCCGCAGGTAAAGCAACTGAAGCTGCTGAGGATAAAAAAGAAATTACCAAAGAACAGCTACAAGAACAAACTATCTCTTTCTTAAAAAACATTTTAACAAAATGAACATAAAACTATTTTCTCAAGGAGGAAAACATTAAGATGGCACTTTTCCCTAATACATACAATGCAGGTGTTACTTATGACGGCACCGTGGGTAAATCTCACACTAATTTAGTCGTATCAGAAGGTAATGCCCCAGCAGAAAAATTCGTGGTGGCAGCAGATAACCAATTCGACCCATTCATTTATGAATTTGGTCCAGAAGGTAATCAAGTTGTTGTTATTCCTAAAGGTAAAATCGTTGAGACAGCAGGAGCTGAATACAACCGGGGAACTGGTTTTACAGCTACAGCAATTAAAGTCGCAACTGAAGAGTCAGAACGAGTTATTGGTTTGAACCAACACAATGTTTATGAAACTCGTCGTGGTGCTATGGAAGGCACTGGAGCAACAGTATTAACTCGTAACTATATCGAAGTACCACTGTTTGAACATGCGGAACTAGCTACAGCAGAACAATATGCAAAAGCGATGCGATTTGGAGCTGCATATGGAACTACCGGCGGATTAAACCCTGGTGACTATGTTGTTTCTGGGTCAAATGGTAATTTCAAGAAATTTGATAAAGCGAAACATAATGCGCAAATGATTGTTGGCCAGGTTTGGAACGCTACTCGTGACCTACCTCCAATGGGATTCTTGCAATATTACATGGACATTGACAATGCAGAGTTTCAAGCATATATGAAACAAATTTCTAACCCAGCTTCTCCTGGTGGAAAAGGTTATCCGTATGGTGCTCCTTATTCCGTTAAAGGTTGGAAACCTGAGTTCTTAAAACAATTAGGTGGAGTAAAACCTGGCGGTATTCCGTTCTTAACTGATGGTTTCTTCCGAGCTCAAGAACGTATCTCTTTGTCGTTAAAAGAAAACGACCAAAATGTTGAAGCTGTTCGTGTTAACGAAAACACAAAACTTGATACGAAAACTGGTGTCCTAACTGTTAACGAAGATAAAGACAATGAGGGAATGGTTTATGTAAAAGTGAAGCATAAACTAAATATTCGCAAATTGCACGAAGTCGAAGTAACAGTTAAAAAGGTCGGTCCTAAAGGCGACGGAACAGATGACACTATTGTCAAATTAAGAGCTGATGACATTAAAGCTATGGCTGATTCTAATACTGTCGCATTCTACTTAGCTCCTGGTACCTACAAAGATGTAGCCGTAGCTGTTGACGCTGTTGTTAACCCAATTGCTGGATTACCTACTGAATGGGATTACGCTGGTTCTACTGGTGCTGTTCGTATCTTGCTTCAAAAATAATCTTTGAATCTCCTCGCTCCCGGCACTTAGCCGGGACTACCCTCTGGGTTTATAACCCAATACCTCAAAACTAATCCCTCAAGGAGGATACCTCATAAATGAAAACAACCACTTTTACAACAGAGCAGACAGAAAAAATCGCACAATATTCTGGCTCATTTACATCAAACTCTGTCTTAAATATCTCTGAAGCAAAACAATCAGTTAAAGTCATGGAAGCTTTGACTTCACAAGATGCTAGCATTCTAATGCCAAAGGTAATCCAACAAGTTGTTACAGAAGCAGCCGAAGCTGAATACTTAGCTTCATTATTCTTCAAGAAAATCAAAATTTCTGAAGGACGTTCAATGGAGTTCATCCATTTTGGAGCTATCCGAGCTTCTGAAGTCGCTGAAGGCCAAGAATACCCAGAACAAACATTGAACCTAACTAAAAATGGAACTGGTACTGTCGATGTTCGAGTTAAGAAATACGGTTTGAAAATCAGTATTACTGACGAAATGATTTCTGACAGTTCTTGGGATGTAATTGGTTTACACTTACAGGCAGCAGGTCGTGCATTGGCTCGATTGAAAGAAGAAAATATGTTCCGCCATTTCTCTAGTCATGGACATGTAGTGTTTGACGGTAAGTTATTCGCTGCTGGTGAAGATGGTTATCCTACAGGTCGTGGTTTTGATGGAAATTACAATGGAACATTAGCAGCTGAAGATATTATCGACATGGCTGTATCAATTATGGCAGCTGGATTCAACCCAACTGACATTATCATGCATCCATTATGCTGGAGCTTGTTCGCTAAAAACGCAGCGTTAGAAGGCGCTTCTGTTGCTGCATTTGGCCAAGGTGTTGCAGGGACTGACCCACGAAATTTCAACACTTCTAATGCTTTGGGTATTAATGTAATGTTTAGTCCATATGTAGTTTTTGACCAAGGAGAAATGACTTTCGACTTCTATTTGGTTGACCGAAACAACGTAGGAGTGTTGTTGGTGAAAGATGAAATTTCTACAGAGCAGTTTGATGACCCAACACGTGATATCCAAGCTCTTAAATTAAAAGAGCGTTATGGCATTGGCGTGTTAAATGGTGGTTTAGGTATCGCCGTTGCTAAAAACATCAGATTTGCTAAGACTTATCCAGCACCAGAACGTCGTTTTGCTGAAATGGCTTTACCAACTGACTATGTTGGTGAAGAAGCAAAACAGCACGACAAAATCTAGTGAGAAGACCTAAACTCTAATTACTAAACTAAAAAATTCCAGACCCTAAAGGGAGCCCTCCGAAGGGCTCCTTTTTTCATATAACAGGAGGAAAACTTAATGAGTAATAATATCGTAGTAGCAGTAAGTCCATTTTATACAGGCGCAGGTTGGGAAGATTCATTCACAGGTATCGTATTTAAACCAAATCAAGCTTATCACCCTATTCAAATCAACGAAGACCAAGATTTAACAGGCATTCGACGTTCTTTAAGATTAAATTCACTAATTCTACTAAAAGGAACGTTATCTCCAGCTGAGTCCGTAACCGCCACTAAATTAGACCCTGCAGAACTAAATACAGAGCAACTAGAAGAACTAGTAAAATCAGATACTCAGGCAGAAGACAAGGCAGCTGCAGAATTCTTGGAGAAAGAAACTCAGCTTAATACTACGATTGAGGCTCTTAATGCAGAAGTTAAAGCATTAAAAGCAGACAAAACAAAAGTGACAAAAGAGCATAATAAAATCGTTAAAGAGAAAGATACTCTTATTGACGGTTTATTGGCTCTTCTAGCTGAAAATAATATCGAAGTTCCAGAAACATTAACTAAGTAAACGATGGGAGGTAGTATTCGATGCAAAAAAATTTAGTATCCAAAGTCTATCCAACGCAAAATGCAGAGAATATTGTTCTAATGCCATCGATTCGCATTGTATTTACTGAATCTATGAAAGTTGATTCCCTTAACGAAAACACAATTTTCCTTCAAAAAGTTAACGGTGAAGTAATTAAACTATCATACTTGTACGAGAACATCACAAAAACCTTGGAGCTAATCCCAACATCTCCTTTAGACCAAAATACTAGTTATACCCTTTACGTTAAGAAAGGGGCTGTCGGTCCGATGAGTATAGTTCAGACCGAACACGACAGGTTGTCTTCGTTCACATTTAGAACCCAAGCTGAAACGCCGAGTTCTGCAGAAGCTATAACGCCATCTGGAGTAGTTGTCGAAGCTTCTAACGGATACATTTCCGTGTCTTGGAATTCTGTAGGTCAGAGAACTAAAGTCTCTCTAAGAAGCTCTGAGGACGATATTGCTAAATATATATGGCCGAGTAATTCAGATTATGCAATTCAATCAACGGAAAACAAAATTGACATACCTCAAAAGATTAATCCAGGTAGTTATTATATTTGGATAAAACATGAGCTCGACAAAGGAGAGGAAACTTCTTCTAGTACTTACATTAAGAAATCTATCGTTATTGAGGAAGAGCCACCTATCCCGCTCCCCACAAATCCTTTTAATCTAAACATTGTAAGAACCTATCCGGAAAACAATTCAATCGCTAAAAACTTAGATAAGCTAGCAGTAGTATTTTCAGAAGATATAAATCTTAGTTCTATTTCACATGAAGATTTACAAATATTAGATGCGGATACAGACGAATTCATGGCTGAACTATTCGAAATCAAGTCTTACGAATACACTATTCCCTTAACAGAGACTCCTCAAAAAACCTTACGAATTATTCCTCAGTTTGAATTTGAGGCGGGTAAAACATACAAATTAATTCTTTCCAAAAATATACATTCTTCGGAAAACCCGACTGTTAATCTTGGAGAATCCAAGACCATTCAGTTTACAAAAATATGGGAGCATTTTTTTGCAAGCATCGAATCGATTAGAACAATTCTCGGCAATTTCTCGTCCTCCTTCGATGACGTACAAATATCTAAAGTAATCGCAGAGCTTTCCCATCAGCTGTATGCAAGATTTTTAGGAAACACTACTTCCGACTCTGCAAAATGGAAGGATTCGGGTATCCCATATTATGTTGTTGAATATATTAAATATAAAACTGCTTATATGCTGGTTCTCAATCTAGTTGTGAAAGATACTGTAGGACAATCTGAAAACATTAAACTAGGTGATTTACAAGTTGAAGAATCTGCTTCTCGTTCGAGTGAATTAGTCGATTTGCTTGGGCTTCTAAAAGAAGAGATGGAAAAGTGGGAGACACCGTTGGAATCATCTGCCAAAGCAGTTACTTTTGCAAAAATGAGCAGTTCGATAAGAGCATCATCCAACGAATATGGTGCAACGTATCCTGACCATATGACCAGAGTCCCGTTTAATGAGTTAGGAGGATAATCGTGGATTTAAAAAACAAATATAAAGAAATTATCAGTAAATATGGTTACGATATCCTTTTGCTTCAGCAAAACAAAAAAAGAAGATGCAGTTGCTATGACGAAAAAACTCAATCCGCTGACCGTAGATGTCCATTTTGCTACGGTCTTGGATACGTATCAACTATAACAAGACAAAAAATCAGAGATATAGACTCTGGAGTTCCTGTTACTCTTCCTTTGATTACTGCCACAAATACTTATGGTGGTCTCTCGGTCGCAACGAGGGCATACTATTTTCTTCCAGAAGCAACTCTTACGGAAAATGATTTGATTATAGATGTTGAATGGCAAGGAGATACTCCAATATATACAGGCAAAGGCATTTACCAAATAGCGCATATCGACCCTCAAAGGTTTGAAGGTGGGGAATTGATTTTTAATAAAGCATATGTCAAAGATACCCCCATAAACAAACAAATTAGAGGGTTTAAGATAGTGCAAGACAACAATAAAGTCTTTTATGAATTATCAGAAGAAAGAGGGTGAGAATAGATGAAATTAACTGATATTATCTATGACAACCAAATGACTTCTATCCCGAAACAAAACATTTGCTTAATTGGTATGGCCTCAGATGGTCCAGTCTGTAAACCGTTCTTTCTAAATAAAGACACAGATGTATTTTCTTTACTAGGTGAAAATCAGATGGCTTACTCCTATGACGCTATAGAGAAGGCAGGAATTGCTCGAGAAAAAATTAGTATTTATAGGTTGAATGGTGAGCATGGAAGTATTGAATTGAGTAAAGACAACGAAGTTTTTATCAGAATGATAACCGTAGGTGCAAGTGATGAAGACCGGACCATAGCCATTCAAACAGGATTCAAATCAATCACCATTAAAAAGACTATTTATGAAGAGTACGAATTGACGACTGAAAATGGTCCTATAGTAGATTCAAAGATAAAAAATATTGAGACACGGACATTCTCTTTCGACATTTATCCGACTCTAGATTTACTTACCGACGCAATTAACAGAGATGCAACATTAGGGATTGTTGAAGTATTGTCAAACAACCTCAAAAATGGCTACTGTACCGATTACTTTGTAGAACAGAAAGAATATCTCTTTCTAAATAGTCACTCTCAAGAAAACTATGTTCTCGAAGAAGGTACCTTATTCGAAACACACAAAACAAACTATTGGGAAAAGCTATTCTCAGGAATAATTGGGGACGACAGTATGAGTTTTCAACCTGCGCTTCAATTAATCAACTCAGAGATTATGGTTTTTACAGATGTCTATTACGACTCATTCCCTGAAGCTGGTTCGATAATTGCAAGATTTGCTCAAGCAAAGTCAGAAGAATGTGGACGAGAAGTCTTTTCATTAATGAACACAAGTCCTGTACCTGGATTAAAGAATCCTCCAGAATGGTACTTTAAAACGGGACCAAACACATGGATGAGTGAAGATGGTGAGGTAACAATAGACCCATATGAAGACGTCAATAGCTATTTAGACAGGCTGACTTTACTAGGATTGTCTTCTGAACGTAATGCTTCACACATGAATCATTTGCAAGTTACGGTCGGTGACAGTTTCTATCAAAATACAAAAATACCAATTTCTCCTTATTATGCTGCTACATTCATCTCGACCCCTTTCTATCAACCAGTAAGCAACAAACAAATGACTAATCCATATTATGGAGAAGAAATATCAAAAAGTAGTATTGCTATTCTTCAAAGTAGTGGTTATATATGTTGTGTTCCGAGTATTCGTAGGAATTGTGTTCCTTTTGGAGCTCAAAGTTTCAGCAGAAAAGAAGGAACAGTACTAAGTTTTCTACATAATCAACGCATTGTTTCAATTATTGTAAATGATTTAAAAGAAATCTTTGATTCATTTATTGGATATAAGAAAAAAGAAGTATACAACCCCGCAATTCTCTCGAATCAAATCACTTCCTATCTAAGTCAGTTTACCAATCAACAATTAATTCAAACATTTTCATTAAACTTCCCAGAAATTCAAGATATTGATGACCCTGAAGAGTTAAATCTTTCAGTAAATCTCTCACTTTATAACGAGACTCATAGTATTCAAGCTGGGTTTTCTATTGAAGATAGAAAAGGAGCAGTAAACGTATGGAAACTCCTCTCTTGAAATCCGAAAAGAAAATGTCTTTTGACGATTTCACCGACCATATATATGTACTTCTGAATAGCGCTTGGGGAGATGAATGGGGTGTATTTACTGAAACTTCTCCGACATCTACCGACAGTAAAAATTCTGTATTCCCTCAAATTGTGTATGAACTAAAATCTATGGTTCCAGGGCGTATCGGTAAAAATACACGAGAAATTAAACCAAGATTTCGAGAGGAAATAACGATAGATGGTCAAAAGACAAGATTTTTAGGACAAATAATGGACTGTAAAGTAGGTTTTTATATTTACGGAACTTCTAACGAAGAAACAGAATTGTTAACTAACCGCTTTATGGAATTATTAGACACATTTAAAGGTTACTTAGGAGAACAAGGTCTAAAGGAACTTATTTTCGAAAACAGAACGAAGTTGCTTGATACTTCTAACACTAAAGAAACCACCTCAACTAGATATTTAGAATACTTCTTACGGTTAGAGAATATTACTCAACAAAATGTCGATTCAATCAAAACTATCTCCCTTGAGGCAAAGAGTCTCTATGAAACTTTAGCTCAAGAAAACAAACTACCATCCCAAAAAAAATAAAGAGAAATCTTTATAAATAAACTCAAATGGAGGAAAAAAGATGCCAACATACAAAAACATTCCGGGTGTAGATATTACATTACTCGATGGACAACTATCTACGTCAACACAAGTTTCTGGAACTAGATTACTAATTATTGGCGATGTTCCAACGGGTGTTTCGACTCCCGACGAACCTGTTCTAGTTCGAACAGTTGCTGATTTAAGAGCCGGCTTCGGAGATTTCTCAGTTAACGGTGTAGACAACCAGTTAGCTATTGAATGGCAAGCAGCTATGGATGAATCTAAAGCCAATGTCTACTTGTTAGCGTTGAAAGGTGCAACACCTAAACAAAAATTCTTGAATCTATACAATCAACTTAATGGATACATGATTGACTTGCAATTCGACCATGTGGTGTTAACTGGATTATATGCTGATGAGTTGACGGATAAATTAACAGTTACAGATTTTACTCAACCAGATGATAAGACAGATTTCCCATCTCTTCCAGGTATCGTAGCGATTGAAAAAGAAGTTAGTGAAGGTAAAACAACTACTGAATATGTTGGCTCACCGGGTCATCTAATTGCTTCCTATGCAGAACGTCAAAGCTTATCTTCGAATGAAACCATTGGCTACATTGGAGTTAAACCACCGACTGCATTTGGTACTAGAGATATTGCAACTTACGTTTCAGCTTTGGTTGAGCAAAAAAATGAATTCTCTAAATTTTTACAAGTTATCGTTGGGCCACAACACGGAGTAATGGTAGAAACAAGCTTAAAAGCAAAATGGGCTTTAGGTCCGGCAGTATATGCTGCCCAAGTATCTCAATTACCTATCACAACTGCTCCTACTAATCAAAAAATCAAATCAGTAAGTACATTGCGTTGGATGTTTAGTCAGCGTCAAATCGACTCCTTGATTGGAAACAAATACGTTGTATTTACTATTAAGAACGGAAACGTCATTGTAGTTGACGCCGTTACGACTTCTCCAGACATCAAAATTGGTGAAGAAACTAAGAAATCTGATTACTCTCGACTTTCTACACTTAGAGCCATTAACTCTTTAGTGAAAGAAATCAGAGAACTTGGTGAAAGCTATATCGGCATCACTACTGGTTTTCCTACTTACTCGTCATTAAAAGCTGGCATTAAGTCAGTAATAGACAATAGTATCAACATTGGTGCAATCTCCGATGCAACATTTGCTTTAACTGTCGGTGAGCAATTTGACAGTATAGTTATTAAATTGACTGTACAACCAACATTTGAATTGCGAAACATCGCAGTAACAATTGGTTTGTCAGACCCGACAAACTTCACGTCTGAGTAAATTAATGAATTATAAGAATCTCTTAGCGGAGATTCTTAGCCCACTGGGCAACAAATAAATGCGATGGTTAACCCACGCAACAACTCAATAGGAGGTACATATAAGTATGTTTCAATCAAGCGATTACTCTAAAACATATACTTCTTTCTCTGGTTCTGACATTACTGCAACAATCGGAACAGTAGTTATCGGTACATTACAGTCAATTACTTACTCTGTAACCCGTGAGAAAGCCCCAATTTATACTATGGGAGACCCAAATCCAAAATCATTCTCTCGTGGAAAACGTGGTATCGCAGGTTCACTAGTATTTACTGTATTTGACCGAGACAGCTTAAAAGAAATTAAAAGCCAATCTTTAATTAATGCAAGTGGTTTAAATACTAGCTCTATCCACAAAACTGGAACAGCTCCTGAAGGTGTGTCTGCTGCTGCAGGAAAATCTTTAGACAGTATCGTTTCTCAATGGCAAACTCAAAGAAATCCGGTTTACACAGACGAGATTCCTCCATTCGATATCACAATCACATTTATGAATGAATACGGGCAATCAGCTTCTATGATTATTTTCGGTGTTGAATGCTTAAATGAGGGCATGGGGATGTCTGTTGATGACATTACCACAGAGCGTGCAGTAACATTCGTTGCTCGAGCTATCGAAGATTTATCTGAAAACAAATACGAAAATATCGATTAATTATCTACCGTTAAAGGGGCCCAAGCGGTCCCTTTTTTGTTAGAAAGGAGCAGAAAAATGATTGATAAAAACTCAATTTTCGACAATCTCATTGACCAAAGATTAGAAGTTAATCAAGGAGAAACTCCTTGGGAAAACTTTGCTTATCATCAAAAAATGTCTTTGCTTTCATCTACTGACTCAACAGGAGCATCAACTAGTTATACATCAAATAAAAAAGAAAAGAAGATAAATAAAGGCTACAATGCCAAGTTTACCGAGGCCTCCTATTCAGTAAATAATACATATACTTCTTTTTCAGGTGCTGATGCAATAGTCAGTATTGTTTTCAAAGGCGGACGACCAATTACTATTGGTGAATGTCAAACTATCACTTATAGCTCATATCGGCCCACAACTCCTGTTTATCGATTGGGTAAGGCAAAACCTGTTGGACACACAAGAGGTCCTAGAACCGTAGCAGGCACAATTATTTTTACAGTATTTGATAGGAATATCTTAGTAGCCGCCTTACACAAAGCTTTTCAAGATAGTTCATCAAACTTTTTAGATTACAGTATTTTGTCCGATGAATTACCACCTTTTGATATTCACATAACTTTTCTAAATGAATACGGACAATCTGCTCAATTGATAATCTACGGAGCGAAAATAGCTTCAGAAGGACAAGTGATGTCTATTGAAGATATGATTACGGAAAATACAGTACAGTTCTTAGCTGACGATATTCGTGCAATGGAACCTAATATATACGAAAAAGGATAGGATGAAAAACTATGGCGAACTATTACTCAAATGATAAATATGATGCGTCAAAATCTTCTTCCTCTGAATATTTCTCAGGTTCAAATGTTCGTGTGTTTTTTAACAATAAAGAAATTGAAGAGATGACATCAATTCAATTTCAGATGAACGAAAATGTTCAGCCAATTTATGGTTTCAATTCCTACACATTTGACCGAATCGCAAGAGGAAATAGAATAGTCCAAGGACAATTTTCTATGAATTTTGTAACAAAAGGGTATTTACAAGACATACTTAAAGCCTTATGTTCAACTACAGATGAGGGAGTAGCCAATACAGAATCCTCATACACCAATGTTTCTAGTGCAGATGAAAACATAAAAATGATTCTGAATGCAAAAGATTCAGCAGCAGCTGCGGCCTTAAAAGCCGATTTAAAGAACTCTCTTTGGGGCTCGGAAAAATACTACAACTCAACAGTATCTAATACTAGATATCAAGATTCTCACTTTTATTCAGGAGATACAGAGGATTTGAAATCATTAGGATTTGATATAAGAATTGAATATTCACCCGATGCAAATGATGTTGATTTTCAAAATAGTCTAAGGAACCTTGGTTCAGGTAATTCAGCATATCATACCTACAGAATCTTGAATGAAGTTCATATCTATAATATTTCTCAAGTTGTTGGAAATGATGGACAAGTTATTCAAGAAACATACTCATTCTTAGCAAAAGATGTTGATGGTGAAGGTGTAGTGTCTACAGCCCTAGACGAAAAATACACATATAAATTTTAAAAAACTACATAATAAGAGGAGATAGAATTATGGTGAAAAAAAGTAAAAAAGCAACTGATTTAATTGATGGTGTGAATGAAGAAGTGGAAGAAATAGTTGAAGATTTGAATGAACAAGAAGATGATGGTCGCTTGTTTCCTGGAGGACCTAATGAAGAAGAAATTGAAGAATTAAAGGTAAAAACAGGCGGAGAACTCTTTATGACTCGAATCATTGATAGCTACTATTTATGGCGACCATTAAAACGACTAGAATATAGAGAAATCATGCGAATCGAAAATGCGGATTCATACTTCCGTGAAGAAAAGATTTGTGAAAAATGTGTAGTCTATCCAAAAAATGCTGCAAAAGAACTCCGCTTAGGTAGAGCAGGCATTGCAACTTTATTGTCAGAAGTTATTTCTGAAGAATCTGGATTCACTAACAATGTTCAATCAATGAAATTATAAACAATTATATGAAGGGTGGGCATTCGCCCATCCTTTTTTAGTTAGGAGAAAACTGAATGAATCCAGAGGAAAATTTAAGCTTAAATTCAGCTCAATCAGATTTATCATTTAACGAAGAGAGCTGGATGGCGATTGATGAATTCAAAAAAAGATATTATGACGTTTATTTCATTCAAATCTATGACCAAGATTTCATTTACAGAATTCCTTCAATTGAGGACTTTAAGAAACTAGAAACTCGATTCCCAGATATTTATGACCTACAAGAAGCCGTTTGTAGAGAATATGTTTTAGACCCGGTTATCGAAGACTGGTCAGAAAATATTCCCGCTGGTTATGTAGAAAGCCTTGCTAAAGCGATAATTAACGATGCAGGAGTATGGTGGGACGGAGAAACAATCAAGCAAAAACTTGAAAACGCTAGTACTGAGATTTCTTCTTTACAAATACTTTTACCGTTAACTATAAAAAAAGCATTCCCAGAGTATTCATTTGAGGAATTGAGGTCATGGAGTTTATCAAGGCAGTTCGAGTATTACCAGTATGCCAAGTGGTTAATCAATGTTGATAATCCAACATTTACTTTAGAACTCGTTGGTGATAAATAGGCAAGGAAGAGTGGAGGATATAAATGGGCAAATATGATAATAAAGAAGAGAAGAAAGCATCGCTGTTAGATAGCCCTTTTAAAAAGGCAGTAGCACTTGGTATTGGAGTAGCTTCAATCAATGTTCTTAACAAGAAGGGCGTTGGCAGAAAATTTCTTTCGGAAGCTTCTCAATTTTCATTACAAGTGGACGATGCTTTTAGAGCGTCAAAGCTTGCTACTTCAACTAGAGCAATAGGTAGTGGTATTACCGATACGTTTGGTCACGACCCTGGCTTACTTCGTTTAGCTCAAAATAGAGGGCGCCTAACTGATGGAACTTTGAACAACAGAATTAAACAAAGAGGCCTTGTAAACGCACGCCCAAACCGAGTATTACCAACCGACGTTTCTAGAATTCATCAAGCAACTCAAGGTTCCGCTATTAGAGACCATATAATCGCCAGAGAGAATCAAATGAAGAGTCTGGCTTCCTCCCATATCAATGCAGCATTAAAAGAAAACGCCTTTAGTTCAGTAACTAATAGAGATGCAGAAATACTACGTGATGCAATAAATAATAGAAGTGCACAAAAAGTTCTATCAAAAAATACTTCACAAGAAGATGTTTCAGAATTTCTAGACTCTTTACACCATTCAGAGGGACTAAAGAAAAAGCTACAAGACTATTCAAATAACAAGCAAGGCTACAATGATGAAGTCTGGAAAATAATTAATCATGCCAATAAAGAAACTGACAAATATGTAGCTCAATATAAAAGTTTTACTCGTGATGAAGGAAACACAATTGATTTCATGAAGAATACCTATGCTTCTCAACGTGTTCAGATGGAAGCTTTAGAGTTTAATTCTTTATTGAAATCCACACAAGAAGCAAAACGTTCACAACGAACATTGAACTTGTCAGAATCTGGATATAAACCAGTGAGTATGGATGAAGCGACAAAATACACATTACCAAATGGGAAAACGATAGCAGATTCATACTCTCTAAAAAAAGTAGATAAACTTGGAAACTTTAAAGAATATTCAGGCGTTGATGCTTTTTATTCTAAAGGTAGAAAGTTAGGGTATAAAGAATCAGATTTAGAACAACATGTATTCTCAAACCAAATCTATATAAATCCTGAAACGGGTAAAGTTCTAGACTTTACGGGACAAGATGCGGCTAAGAAGGCTAGAAGAGGATTCATACAAGATAATCTTCAAGTTCCAGTAATGAATTTCAATCCATATGATATCGCTCAAACAAGGACATTTGATTCTCTCAAAGAGGCCCCATCATACCGACTATTTCGTGCTGGTGAAACTCTCGACTTCATAAATCCCAGCAAATTGCCTACAAGACCGAGTGAGTTTATCTCAGATATGCGTTCTGAAAGTTTACCTATCTCAGAAGACTTAGTATTTTCTCATGATAGTGTGTATCGGATGGACTCAAATGTTATTAAAGGCGCAAAAAACTTTCAAGAAGCTAATACCGCGATTCAGGAAAAACTCGATACTTTGCTTATTGAGGATGGACTTACATTAGCGCCATCTAGCGGAAACATATATGAAAGACTCGCAAAGGGAATCAACGGTGCTTCTGACTCACATACAAGTAATCCAATTAAAGATGTTCTTGGATTAGGGCAAGATGCCGAATCGATGTATGGAAAAACAAAGCGTTTCTTCAATAAGTTTAATAATCCAGAATACGGTGGAAATCTTGGAAAGAATCTATTCGCTTCTTCAGGAAAAGACCTGGATATAGATAGTGCTAAAACCTTCGTAGGAGCTGCTGAATCGTTAATAAACAATTATGCAGAGAACTTATCCTCCGAGTCTCAAAACGTCTTAAATAAGCGTTTAAGTTCCTTTTTAAACAATCAGTATCAGGATTATGGGCTTCATCTTAATTTCGACACTTTGCTTGACGAAGAATCAGTCGTTAGTGCAATGGCGAAAATTTCTTTGGCACAAAATTCCCCCAATAAAATTTCCAATTCATTTGAACATAGTATTATAGGAAATATAGAAGACCAGATTTCACAAACCGTAAAAAGGTATGACTCTAATGCAATTGATTTTTTGAAAGACTCAAGAACTCGAAAGACACAAACTGCGGGAGAATTAGTGCCACAATTCTTGGGCGGCCCTGTAGTGTCTGCATTCGAAAAATCACAGCGAAAAACAGTCAGTTCTATAGAAGACAGTAAAAGATTACTTCAAGAATTAGCAATAGCAAGTGCTCGTGATTCCGAAGGTAATTTAATGACTATCGGAGACTTGATGTCTAACTTAGTCTCAGATTATGGGATTAATGGTCAAACTCAAAAAGAATTGATGGCACTAAACCATCATTCAAAATTAAAGTATTTCAATTCCAAGATTAATTCTAGTACAGAACAAATCGCTCTAGAAGGTTTAGAACAGTTTTCAGATTACTATTCATCTGATTTTATTCAAACGGCAGACCTCGTAGAAACATTACGACAGTCCGACCCTTTTATAGGATACGGACCTGCTAATGAAAAGACTAGAAAAATTATCGGAGATACAGCTTCTTACACACCGATAAAAAAACACAGGGGGCTAATACAATCTATTAATGAACAGTATGTAAATGCATCTTCTACAGATGCCCTTTCAAAAGGGTACTCTGGAGTTGCAGGAACAGCTGATTATTTCAGACAATTTTTTGCTGGAGCACATGACAGAGATTTTGTCACGACAAGTACTGCAGGTTCATATTTCTTTGCTGACCGTTTAGACACAGCCTTAACGAATGTAGGACTTGGTTTGCCAAATCATATGAAAGGTTCATTCCAAAGTATTTTAATGAACCAATCCTTGAGACGAATAGCTATGCCAGCAGCTATCCTAACAGGTGCTAAATTAGTAGATGGCATCACAGGAGACCGAATATCTGATAATCTTGCAGATGGCTATGTGAACATGAGAAGTGATGTTGCTGGAATCAGTGACTTTACTGGGTTAACCGGCATGAAGAAAAACATAGCACGTTTATTCCCTTATGCAAATCAACTGACAGAAACACCATTAGGCAAAGCAGCGGACTTTCTTACTTTAGGAGCATTTGGAACCAGGGACCAAGATGAAGAAAACAAATATTGGACTTCAGGAGAAGATGCAATAAGAAAAGGTAGGTGGTGGGGAATAGGGTCCAACTCTCCATATATCGGAGATAAGATTGATAGGTATGAACCAAACTGGTATCGAAAAATGAAATCTGACTATATGTTCTCAGAAAACGCTTATGGCTCTGAGTTTGAATATTGGTCAAATCATCCTATGGTCAACCCTATTAAGCACTTTGTTACAGACCCGTATCATTATGAAAACAAACATAAAGATGACCGTCCTTTTGCAATAACAGGAGGTTTTGCTGAATTACAAAACATTCCGCTGATTGGCCCAGCTGTAGATTCACTTGTGTCAGGTATATTAAAACCTCACAGAATTAATCCAAAACTTGAAAAAGCTCATGAAGAATATCTTCGAATGTACAATGAAAGGTTGATTGAAGGCTATACTTCTATGGATTCCGGTGGACTTATCTCTACGTCACCTGGTGGTGGGATAGGCTTCACTGGAAATCAAATTAATGCTGAGATAATTGATGAAGATGGTGAGATAGACCAAGAGTCCTTAGATGACGGTGTAGAAGTCGGAGGCAAATCTGGATATGTTGAATCTATCGCTAGTTCAAGTTCTTCAAGAAATCGTTCATTTAAGAGACAAACAAATGCGATGAGTTCATATAAGGGAGATATTAGAGGAGCAATTTCCCAGATGAACAAAAGCTTAGCTTCTAAAAATACAATGACTTCTCGGTCTTATATTGCAAGCCCCTCTGGTTTAATCGACCCTGGTACAGTTTATGATTTGAGTTCTGCCACTGATAAAAATGCCTTTTCAGTTTCTGGTTCTGGCCGTGAAGTATTGTATAACATTAGTGAAATGGGTGGCTTGTTTGGATTTTTAGGAAAAAGTGGTCTTTCATGGGAAGAAGCAAGAAAAAATCCAACTTTACAAGACTCTACATTGATGTCATCTAATAATAAAAAATTCTGGGACATGGAGCTCGGAGGATTAGGTGGTGATATCTCAGAAATATTCCGTAGATATTTACCTCGAGATACTGCTAGAAATTACTATAATCCGATACGTAATACGATGCCTGGATGGATGCCTGGTCCTGAATACTTTACAGATTTCCTTCATGGAGACCCTTATTCTAGGATTGCTCATGGTGAAGCCAGATTACCTGGAGAAGCATACGAGAAACTCTACAATGTAAAGAAAGATGCAGAGGGAAATTACTCAGCTCTAGACCGCTATAGAATACTTTCGGATATTGCACCTTACTCGGACCAGTTCAGATTATCGAAAAGAGAAGTTAGCTTGCTTTCTCAAAACGGTCTTCTCTCAGAAGAAGAAACAGATGAATATCGTGAAATTAGGAATCAGGTGACGGCTAAGAAAAAGAAAAGACTGTTTTATCCTACAAAATTTATAGATGATAAATTAAAAACTACTAAAGAAACTGTTACCGTATCAAGAGTTATTGACGCAAATACTTTCTTAACTGAAGAATACGGGAATAATCCGTTAAAACTAGCTGGTGTCCAAGTCAAATCAACTGATACTGAAAGACGTAACTTGATTGACCAGTTCATAAAACCCGGACAAAAGCTTCGAGTGGAACTAGATGCAGACCCAAGCAAACGGGTCAGAAAAGACATGATGGATACAATGAGAGCAGTTGTATATACCCCTCATGGAGAAGAGGGAAATTACTTTGGCATGTATGGTATTACAAAGAATGAGAACTTAAACTACGCTTTGGCCAACATGGATGCTAAAGAAACTGTCTCAATAAAAGATGATGGGTCTGCGGTGGCTACAAAGGCTCTGTATGATAAGTCTGAGATTACTGTTGGTAAGATAAGCGAGTGGACGACTCATCGGCTATTACCGAATATTCCTGTTGTTGGTATCGTTGCTGACAAATTTATGAGAGTACAATCTCCTGTAGAAGCATACAGGAAAGATATCTACTCGAAGGCTTGGCGAGATTGGGCTCATCCTATACAAGATTGGGTAATTCCTGCGGCAGAAACAAATATTGCACGCAACCCACTATTAGCATTTGGCACAGGATATGGCGTTGGAAGACTGATGGCCAGAAGTAATAAAACCTATTGGGGACTAGGGTTAGGATTGTTGTCAGGCATAGGAGCATCAACTAGAGCATTAATTCATGCAGCTAGTCCCGATGATTCTGTATGGTTGCCTACTAGACGCAAAAAAGAACGAGATATAGATGAATATTTTGACAAGCTGAAATATATCAAATACAGCGGACTTTACGAGAAAGCTAAACTTTTAGCAAAATCTGAAGAAGGATTTAATCTTGATTCTTACTTAAACGAAAAAGAAAAATTCGGTAAAAGAAACAAAAAACAGAAAAATTACCTTGAATCTAAGAAAAAGTGGTTGTCAATCGATAAAAAAAGTGGTTATGGTAATCAAGACTTAATAGACAATCAATTGTCGTATATTCGCTCTGAATTGGGCGGAATAGATAATGACAGGTCTTTCGAGCAAGTTGGCCCATATACTGCTATGGCTCTAAGATACAAAGAACAAATGGAATCAACTTTGTATGGAGCTGAAGATTCTTTAGACTTCCAAAAAATCTATCGAGCATTACCAGCAAAAGACCGCCAGTTCTTCACAGAATTCTTAAAAGCCTCGCCAAAAGAAAAACAAGAAATCATTCGGATGGTTCCTAAAAACCAACGGCGGATTTATCAACAGATGTTCAATATGGAAGTTGATGAAAAAGAGGATTTAAAAGACTTCTTTGAAGACCATTATCTACCAGGAAGAGACTGGGAAGGATGGCAAGCGAGTACAAGCTTAGATGACATCAAAGTAAAAGTAATGTCTCAAGAAGGAATGACTCTGACGGAGGCAAACTACTGGGACGATGATGTAGAACGAGCAGCGAAAAGTAATGTATCAGCGATAGAACCATTTACTCCCACGGTATCTCAAAATATTGATATTAGAAGACTAGAAAACGCACTGAGAGGTGCGGGCCTGAAAGATGTTTTTGTTTCTATGCAAACAGCGCCTTCATCTCAATTATCGTTCAATGCAGATGTCGATATAAATCAAGACCGGACAGAGGAAGTAAAAAAAGGAATCTTCAATCATTTATTTAGCAATTAATAGGGAGGGCTTAGGCTCTCTCTATTTTTACTTTAAAGGAGGTAAAAACGATGGTAAAAATCCCAGAACGAAATATTTTTGGTGGACAAAATATATTCTCATCAACAACTATCGAACCAGTACAAGACTTAACACATATGTCTGAAGTATTAGATTATTTAAACAAAAATGATATTGATAACAATAATAATTCATTAGGAATATTTTCAAGCGATATTAGGAGAAGTGTAGGCTCTGGAAGCACACTTGAAACCGAAAGAACACTTAGCAATATGGTTGATGGAGAAGACTTTGTCTTCTACGATTTTGAAACAATCGGGAAAATGCCGCAACAGAACCATTTTTCTAGTCTTCCTTCACCATTCACTCCTACCGAGCTTGCTTTTCAAAAAACAAAGTTTCAAAATAATAGGTTCCATAAAACTTCAGACTTTGGTTCAATATTAATCCAACCAAAAAAAGAAATGGAAACTCATATTGAAGGATTATTGAACACAATTAATAAGAACCCTTTTTCATTGACAAATGGTTCTATTGACCAAGATGACAGACGATTGTTACTTCGCCTGTTTTCTTACGGAGAAGCTAAAACATCTAAACAAACTTTTAACGGAATGGAATACATTTCATTAGATGGCGCAGGTGCAACCCCAACTTCAATCAGTGCATTAACTGTTAAAAAGGATTTACCAACAATCAGAAAGGGTTTCAATTTGATTAAAAGCGGAACGCCCATCGATGTTACAGCTGATATTTTTAATTCAGCGATAAAAGGTGCTGGTGTTGCTGGACAGAATATCAATAACTTCGACCAATTCGGTATTTATTCTTTATCAAAATCATTGATGTCCAATGAAAAAACAAAGAATAAAGGACGTCAAACATGGGCTACGTACCAAAATGCTAAAAAACTAGATTCCTATGAGATGATGAACTTATTACCCAACCAGAATAGTGCATTAGGGTCTAACATGAACTTGGGTAACGTTTATTTCAATTCTACTGGGAAAATACTAGATGGCGCCCATACAGGATTTGTCGATGTTTCGGCAAATATTGACATTGTAAATCAATCCATTAGGGAATCACAAACAATAGCTAAAAATTCAAAAAAAGATTATCTAAGTACGAATTCAATTTTTCATGTTAAGAGGGGCCCTGGAACTTATACAAATACGCCAGGTGCAGATTATAACAATCACAGAGGTATCTATAATGTCTCGATGATTAAAGGTCAGGATGGTCAATGGCAAATGTCTCGTCCTGGAAGAGAGCCTGCTATTATTGGTGGGAATTCTTATCGAATAAAACAACAGTTAAAAAATGTTCCTTTCGGAGCAGATAAAATTCCCCATTACATGATGGTCCTGGAAAATATAGATACAGGGGACCATTCAGCTATCGTAGCCGAGTCGATGGGTCAACTGGGGTCATACTTCAGTTCAAACAATGTTTCAACTGACTCTGCACTTTCTATATTATCGAGAAGAAAAGATAATAGCAGAAGAAGATGGGATAGAGTTGTCAAACCATCTCAAAATAATCATACAAATGATGCTGTTTCAGATATAAAGAAAATGTATGAAAATCTAGACAACTACCAAGCTCGACTTGCACAGATTAAAGAAGCCGAACCAAACCTTTCAATCAAAAATGCTCAAGAAAGAGCGATAAGAGATGTACATAAAGCAGCAGTTGATGGTCAAAATCTAGATAACTTTCAATATCGTTACTCATACGACAAAATCCGTAGTGTTGTAGACTTAGAAAAAACCTTAACAGATATCAGACCATTCGCTGAAGAAACGATGGCCTACGCTACAAAGAATGGAAATTCAAAACAACAAAGAAATGCTTTAGTTGAATCAATGTTTGGAAAATATCATGAAGCATATGGAGCAGATATTTATGATGTTCAAGAGCGACACGGTCTTTTCTTACCAAGGAGTGTAGGAGGGGAAGTAAATTATCTAGATATTACAACAACTGATTCAATAAAAAATAAAATATTCAGCTTAAGTAGCTCAGGTAATCATGCAAGTATTTCGAAGAGAATGGAAGACTACCTTACAGATATTTCTGGATACGGAGCTCTATCTCAAGACCAGGTCAAATCTTTTACATCGAGAATAAGAAAAGATTTAAAAAATCAAAACAAGGTCTCAGCAACATTGGCTAATGAAATATCTACTTTTATTCAAGAAAATGGTAGTAAGCTTCCAACAGCTTTGAACGAAGTACATATAAACAAGAAAGTTACAGAACCAATTAGAAGAACTGCATTTTCAAATGGACTCCGCTCAAAAAGTTCTAACTATGCTAAAAATCAGTTCGGTTCTTGGGCAACACAAAGTTTAGAAGAAATAATGAGTACAATTTCTTCATCAGGAACTTTCGGAGCGAGCGCTGCGAGGATTTCTGCTGAAGTGGCTAACGCAAGTTTTGTTACAGACCATTTTGACTTTCAAGATAAAATGCATGCAATGATTCGGGGCAATTCAAAAGTAAACGGATTGTATAAGGATTCCAATAAAAATGCGTACTTTAACTCACTAAATGAAATCTTAAACGGATTCGACAGAAATAAATTTGAAACGTCAATTTTTCAAGATGAAACAACAAATCGTTTGATGTTATTTTTTGGTGAATCTGGAACAGTAGTAGGTAAGCAGGCAAAAGACCTGAGAAGTTCGAGGTCTGTTTCTCAGATAGAATTGCCTATTCTAACTAGCAATAACACAGTTTCTTTCCAAGGTACCAACTATCAAAACAGATTTTTTTACAAGGGAGAAAAATCTGCCCAAAGATATGTAGACTTATCACAAAAATTCCTTGAAGATTTGAAATATCTGCCAGACGATATGAGAAGCGAGATTAATCGCTTAAGAACTAATGGTATAAAATTTAATTCCTATCAGGATGTCGCCAATTCAAGAGTAAATCGACAAATTTATAGTACTACTCAATCCTTATCTGAAAGAGCATTTTTAGGAGACAAGAGCTCAGAACATAAGCGTCATAGAACATCCCCTTTGTCGAATGCAAAAATGGGAATGCAACTTGATACAGGCGAAGCAGTTAATGAGTGGCTTGCAAAGACTCATCCTGAAATGAATGCAATTTTTGAAAGACAAAGAAAGAACAATCCTAAAATTAACAAATGGTTTGACGTTGCACCAAAAGAATATGGATTATCTATCAACGATTTTAATAATCTGCGTAGTCAAATGAATTTCGGTTTTACAGATTTTTTCAACAATAATATTGGTTCGAAGGATGGCGTTAAGCTTAGCGTTAACGGGACTAGTGGAAAAAATGCAGGGAGAGGTATCTATAGTGGATTAGATGTTAGGAAATTAACTCCTGGAGGTATGTTCCAGTCAACATCTCACGAAAGAGTAGAAAAAGCTTTAAATTACGCCACTATTGATAGAGAAGAAACTATTAGTAGACTAATGCTTAATCGTCAGTATTCAAGACTTCAAGCCGAATCTGTTGTGGGCAATAGTATGGTTTCAAACGCTGGTCGATACTTTGGAGCAGACAATGAAACTTCACATTTAAATATGACTCACCGTATAATGAATGATGAACAAATCAGTCAAAAATTGGCTGGCTTTGACAAGAAACGTTCAATGCTTATGGAAGAAATAAATACTTTGAAGCTGGCTGATACCAGTAATCCTTCTATTAAGCATCAAATTGCTGCTAAACAAAAGGAATATGAAAAAGTATCAGCAATTCTGAATGAAGCATCTGCAGCATCAACATTTGATGGACAAATGATTATGCGCAAAAGCATGGCTGATTCTATGACCAGAGTAAATGCAGGACATATAAAATTAAATGGAACAGAAATTGATAGAAGTTTTAAATCTTTCCTAATAGAACATGGATTTGTAGATACTGATTATGATTTTACAAATAGTCTAGACTTTAATAAAGGCGGTCTTCATCACGATTATTTAGATAAGTATGGACTTCTAGATAAAAATGGTCAGGTAACTATCGGTAAAACAGCTGACTATCAAACAGAAAAAAGTAGAATTAAAACCAAAGATTACAAAATAACCGGCTATGATGCAAAACTCCAAGCTTTTAGATACGAAGAAAGATTAGGTTTAAATAATTCTGACAAAATTATAACTAAATCTGGTCAACGGGCTACCGTAAACATATTACCTGATTATGTTGTAGATGCAATTGCTGGTTCTGACATTGACCTTATTGGAACAGCAGCGGGCCTCTCAAAAGGCGCTGGAGGTGTCCATCAGTTAGAATTAATTAACACGGCTGGAAAACAAATTCAAAGTTCTCTGATAGATGTTGCTGAGGGCAGAAAATCTTTATCAAGTCTACCACGTGCCTTACAAAAAAATATCGGCAAGACTACTATTCAAGACTTAGCCAATACAGCTGTTCAGACAAATGTATTGAACAAGACAATGAAACCATTATTCAGAGAGCTTGGATTGGATGGACAGATTTCCTATCAGACATCAAACAATGGAATATCACTTGTTGAAAGTTTTAGTAATGCAGGAATACTTGGAAACAAAGAAGCGGCTTCAAAATTTGGACAGGTCTTAGATTCTTTTTCAAAAGAACATGGCTTGAACATTAGAGGGGACGTTACGAATACCGAAGTGGCTTTCCATGACGTCGCAATATGGGGTGGGGCGTCCTCAAAAGCTCAGACCTCTTCTAAAGAATATCTGGCCATAAAAAACACGTTGTCTAAATCAGGAGTTAATAATGAAGTTGCTGATGAGATTCTAAACCGTTTCAAAACTCCAACAAGTATTATGGATATTGAATCTCACAAGGAAGCTAGAACAATAGCTTCTCAGATTATAAATCATGAAAAGATTGTACGTGAAGGCATAGACCCACTTCATCGAAAAAACTCCATAATATTTGATGTCTCAGGTGGTTATTCCGGTTCTCCTCTCGATACACCTACATCAGTAGCTGCTACTTCTTATAATGGTGCCGTTCATATCGACATGTCCAATACAAAAAAGAAAATGTATAGTGAGTTACGTTTTGGACAAACGCCTGGACAAGGAACTTCGGAAGCACTAAACACCATATTGATGCCTTCTAGCATGAATATCACCCTTGAGAATGGTACGCAAACTGTCGGTGACCTAGCAACCAACATGACTGCAGCCAATAGAAGTGAATCAGCTATGTTTATGAAACTTCCTAATATTGCCACTGAAGAGGCTCGAGTTAGCGCCAAATATATTCCGATGATAGATGTTAAACCTGAAAGACTTTCTGTTTTGGATAAAGATACTCAAATTCATTTAAAAGCTATACAGACTTCCCAGGCATCTATATATCAAAATGCTACTGAAATGTTAAATCAAGATGGACCTATATCCAGAAAAGCTATTGAAAGTTTTAATGATTCCATCATGGAGCATCAATCATTATTGAACAAATATTTAACTGGTACGGGTTCCGGGAGTTTCGAAAAGGGTGCAATAGGTGTTTCTCAAGAAATGTCTGGCGCATTTAAAGCTTCCTCTAGAAATGTATCTATTGCTTATGAAAGAACTTCTGCTGGTCTTTCTTTAAGGAATGAAGCTGCTGAAGCAACTGTGGCTATATCTCCGAAAGAATTCAGAAAAATGATATCAGGGAATGAATTGGCTATTGCTGAAGCAATTGATTTGAAAGACAGAATATCAGTTGCTGATTTATCTAAGATGAATACAGACGTCTTAACTAAAGAAATAGTACAAGCTTTAGATGTTCGTAATGGTGTAGAAAATACTGCTGTATTGAATGCAATGTTCTCAAGACAACCAACAACTGGTTCAGACTCCTATCAAGCAAGAAGATTAGTTTTGGATAGTGCTCTGGAGTCAGGAGCAAAATCAAATATGAATATTGGTCCGATGACAAATAAACTGATGAATGGTGACTTTGATGGTGACTATATTTACAGTATGTTATCAATGTACAACAAACCAGAGAATGCTAAGTTAATTAATGACCAGTTAGGAAAAGTCTCCAATTATCAACTTAATATGGTTAAACAATTAGGTCCACAACATGTTCTTTCTGAACTTGGAAGTATAGGTTCAAGTGAGCTAACATCTGTCGGAGATTTGATGAAAGAATTATCTTCGGGAATTAAGTATAACGACTATGGAAGCAACAACATAGGTGATGAATTTCTAAATATTGTATCTCACGAACAAGGAAGCTTTATCGGACAAGTCAATAACTTCACTGCTAGACAGAACGCTGCTGTTGATGTAGTAGCTGATAGATTATTAGCGACTAATCAGTTTTCACATACTCAAGTAGCAGACTTGCGAAGAAGAACTGATGCTTTGAATTATGTCTTTGCTCAAATGCCAATCGGAACTAAACATATAGAGAGCAGTATTTTTGATGGAAAAGATGTTGGAGAGCTACTTAAATCTGGAAGAACTAGTTCAGAGGACTACATAAATTATAGAAACAACATGTCTAAGGCCATGAATACCATCCAAGGCTTGGAATACAATAATAAGCAAAGCTTAAACCAGGCAGTTGAATACTTTGACTCTTTACTCCCTCAAGACAAACTAATAGGTGCATTGAAAAAGGGTGGCTTTCAAGATGTAACGTCTGAAAACTATAAGGGACATTTATATGAGCTAGCTAATGACTTTGCTTTAACTAATCAAGCTGTCGGGAAAAATGCCCAATTAGGATATCATGGTGACTTAGGCACAATAAGAAAAGACTTCTTATCTCCAACGGGAATTCCAACAGAGGCTTTAAAAGACATTTCATCGATGTATGATACAAGCTTACCCTCAAGGCAGATAGCTGGAATTGATAGTCGATTAAAAGACATTTTGGGAAATACGGATAGTATTTCTATAGGAGATATTTTAAATACTGATATTATTACAGATTCTTCTAGAAATATATCTACAAGTACAACAACCTTTAAACAAACAGGTTTGGATAACTGGAATGAGTTTTTAAATTCCTCAAGAGGGAAAAAAATAATGAACTCATCTTCCCAAGCTGCAAATGATATGGCAGACAAGGTTGCCGCAGGTGCTAACAAAATGAAATCTTCAGCTGGTGGATTCTTGACGGCAGGCGCTGTAATTGGTGGAATATGGGCTGCCTCAGCAATGGCTAGAAGAGAACCAACCCCTGAAGGGAATGAGGCTCAACAAGAAGCCACTCAAGTTGAAGTAAATCCATCATTATTATTGACGAGTCCTACAGCAAGGGTTACACCTAATTCAGAGAGTATTTCACTAAAAGTACGTTCATCTGGTGGCTTAGTACATGACCAGGCTGCTGCTATTATTAACGAGCAGATATCCCAAATGACAGGTGTCTCTATGAATATGAACGTAAACGTGAATGACAATACAACAACCCTGAATAAAGCTTGGTTTGAGAAAAATGTCAACAATGCTATGGGTTTCTAATTTAGGAGGAAATATATGAATGTAACCGATGGGGTCATAGTCGCTTTTTCAAAGGAAACAGAAACATCTCCTTGGTTGCTTAGCGTAAATATTGAGAACGTAGTAAATTCAACAATGAATTTTACAATTGGTCCTGCTGGTTCATCACCAGTGGGACAACGATTAGCTCGATTTCTTACACAAGCAGCAGCGAATATAAAAAAATATCCTTTCACGTTTGGAATGCACCAAGTTTCAGATATTACCAATCGATTTATCGCTTTAAACTTTTTAGGTGATAAACCAGCCTATTGCGAGATTTCAGAAAAGACTTATAAATTTATTACTAAAACTATTTCTTATAGACCAATAACTATTTTTGAAGAAGGAATCTCATTTCCTTCTTCAAATTATGAGGTTGTTCAACAATCGCCATCACTGCATAATGCTAATATTGACTTTTCTTTTAATCCTATAAATTCAGATGTGCCTAATGAGTATTGGGTATTCCTTGAGGGAACAACTGCAAATGTTGATTCAGGAGATTACGTTACAGCAACAGTGGCAGGCTTTTTATGGCCTCGAGGAGAGATTATCCCTGAAGCTATAGGTAAAGCAAACTTAGAAATAGGCTCACGAATTACAGTTAATTATTTGGGAGTTCAAGCTCCAGTAACTAAGTCTCAAGGCACATATCAAGCAAATAGCTTTTTAGCAGAATTGTATAAGGTTCCAGTAGAAGCTTTACAGCTAGCTGCCGAAGAATCTAAAACTAAAAATATGGGATTAGTTAAAACTTCGAAAATACTTGCGGTAAGCTTGTACAAGTCAAATGGACAATTCGCCATACATCCTTCTAAATCAACTCCGATTGGTGTTGTTTATAAAACAAAAATTGACTCAACATTAGAATTAGAAAAAGTATTTTCATCCGGGAAATTCACTGCATTGAATGTGAATAAGGAGATGTTACGAGGTTATCCATTAGTAAACTTTGAAATTCAGACTGATTATCCAGGTTCAAATATCATTCCATTTGCAAGATTTTCTGGCGGCGCACATCAAACGTCTGACTCCCTCGTTTCAGAAAAGAAGGACGCTCACCAATCAAAATTGCTTTTCGCCACAGTAGCAGACACCAAACATCAAGAGTCTATAGATGTTTCTGGTTGGCCTGAAGAAATAGGTACAGACTCTCCAAGTATTACAACTACTTCTAGTGCTTCTAAAGAAGAAGCCGAAAACACTTCAAAATCTTATACTGAAGAAGCTCCTAATCACTTCGTAGATAACTCCCAAAGATATGTAAAACCATATGACGACCGACTTCTAAACCATGATATTTATAACGAGTTTACCTATGCTGACGAATTATGGGAATATAAGAACAAAGTTAGAATTGGTGATGTTCTACTTACTATCCCACCTTTAAGTATTCGTCTTGATAAGGTTCATAAAAATGAAGAGCTAAACGTGATGCGCTCAAGAAGTACATTGTTAACTCAGTCAACTGATGTCGATAATTATCTTACACTTGATTTGTACATCAATACACTACAAGAAATAAACGGTTATGAGATTGATGCTCCTGTGAATATTCTGGATGATAAGAAAAACTCGATTTGGTACGTTGACGGTTTAAGACCACTACTTGCTCAGTTTAAAAAAGCTCCTTTTCTACCAATAGATAATGAGTATATTAACGAAACTTTACATATCGATAATGTAGCCCTAAAGAATATTTCTATAGAAACCATTGCTGATTATCCAGAGAGCCTAAAAGTAACCATGGTTCTAGAGCAGTTCCACTCAGAGGCTTATATGATGGACAATGAAAAACTCGGAACTAGAATCAATTATCCTTTACTCAGATGGTACTACCAGCATTTATTAGTAGATTCTGTAGATAATAAAAAGTGGGTATCGAACCTTCCAAAAATAGATAAATTATCAAATGATTTTACATTTAGAACTGTTAACGAAGACTACCTGCAAGAAAGAAAAGAAGCATTAATCAAGCTAAGAAACATGAAAACTCCAAGCGAGATGAAAACAGAGCTTACCAATAAGGAGACTGAAACAGGAGCAAAATACTCAGATGGTATATCTGCTCAACAAATTATTTCGGCAATTTCAAATTGGACTTCTATTCAAGCAAAAGCAAATAAAAAATGGAAATCTCACTCACGTGGATTCCCGTTGGTTGCTGGAAAAGCTGAAAAAAACAACTTACAACCAACAATTGCAGATAAAAAAGGTGAGGCCAAAATTGATGAGTGGTTGAAAGCTGGTATAGCTAATGCAATAGATATCTACGGAGAGAGCTCGTCCAATACTGGATTTTCTAAGGATTATTCTGGATTTTTATCTAGTCCTAAGGATAAGGGCCTGTTCTTCCCTAAAGAATATCGTACATTAATTCAAAACGGGTCAGGATACTCATTTGCTAATAGTGCTTTCGCAAATCTGGTAAAAGTTATGTCTCCAGAACTAAAAAGTATTGTCATCAAAGAGACTGAAACGAGCACTGTTTATAATAGCTTTGGATTCGCTTTGATTCCAATATTGACTGAAGAAGCAGCCAAATTGATTGGTTCAAAATATAAAACAACAATCGTAACAGCGGATGGGGCGACACTATACATAATTCCAGTCGATAATGTTGAAGGAATTTCATTTAACTATCTGACTATCTTATCTCAACTGACGAATTTGCACAAAGAAGCTTCAAAAGAGGTTGCAGAATCAAATGAACTGTATTCGGATTTGATAGCACTTGTTAGAGATGCAGAGAATGCATCAAATGTAATTTACGATACTTGGAATATACCTAATATTATTCCATTAGGTATGAATGTCCATCTAGAAAATAATTTTTCTTCTGCTCAGGTCCAGAATGTTGATGGCCCAACACTACAATATTTGGGTGGAGGTACACCCAAAGTCCAATTATCATTTGAAACAACCACTGATGGAGCAGCAATGTTAGATTCAATGTTTAGACAGATAGCCTCAAACATTCGTCAATATAGAGAAGGCATAGTGTCTGGTTTCATGAAAATAGAAAACAGTTTGATAAACATGACTGGGATATCTTACGTTCTTCCCGAAACAGTATCTACTAGCACTGTTCCTAATTTTCCAGACAGAAAAATGGTTGAGATGGTTCTGGTAGGATTTGATGTTGCTCAAAGACAACAAGAAAAGCTATATAAGTTTATGGGAGCGAACCCCGATGATGAACTAATAAATAGAGCTTTTGATGGAGGATACTCACCTCGTAAAGATTCCTTTTACATAGAAAAACAATTACGCCAACTAGAAGTTTACCCTGATTTGGAGTTACCATTTGTATCTGAATTAGTCAAAGCTTTACCACTATTAGAAGCCAATACCCCAGATGAATATAAAATTGGTGAATGGCAAAACCGATTGAATCAAGTTTATTTAGACCCTGACTTTTACGTCTCATCCGAATACACTCTTCGCAAATTCTTGAAAGAGATGCTCGAAGATAACACATTAGGTATAGCGACAGATTTTGAGGATGCTTCCGGTGTTTCTGCAACTTCATCAACTGTAATTTCCAAAGAAAAGGGAGTTGCTTATCAATTATCTGATGAAGCAACTAAGGCGGTAAATGAGCTTTACGGACCGAAATCTGACTTGGTAAATTCGAGAGATTGGGAGTGGAGTGACCCGATTACTACATTAGGTGATGCTAGAAATAGTACAGCGACCAAGGACTCCGACAAAAAAGAGGAAACGGCTAATGTTGTCATTTTTAGAAACGAATTAAATAATGAAGTTCTTAAATATTTAGAAGATATCAATCGGCAACCTTCATATAGTGAATTTAACCTATGGGATTTGTCGAATGTCCCAGCTGCCTATCAAAAATCCGAATCAGGATATAAACGGTGGCTATTATCAGAAGGTGTAGGAAAAGAACTGTCAGCCGATAAAGTTTGGAAGAGAATAGCATATGAACTCTGCGTGCAAGTCGGTCCTGACTATTTGACTTTTGCTCCTGGAGAATTTAATGCTATAACTGGCAAAGCAGAATCAACTCAAGATTTAACTAAGCATTATCGCTCGGACAGCGCAAAAAACCTTGATGAATATTCTTGGTATGACAGTCAGTATGTATATGGTGCTTACTACAAAGCTCATAAAGCAAATAAAGAACTAAAAGATACATTTAAAAATGGTTCCAAACCAACCAAAGAACCCTCTGACGTAAAAGAGTTATTTGCTATCAGAAGTGGTAGTAGCTATAAAAAAATCCCTCCAGTACCTTTTCAAAGAGCAATGGCTTATTTTAAAGCGATTATGAATGCTACAGGTAGTTGGCAGCAATTTACTGATGGAAAACCCAAAATCTGTGGTACTGATAAAGACCGTAATGCCAACAGAATAGGAATTTTAGGCGCATACTTAGGGGACGTCGAAACAAAATATCAAGCACAACAATTAGCTTGGGATTGGAAATACAATGTTAAATTTGTTGTCTCAACTTTCTTAAAGCATTACAAAGATTTCTTACAATCTGATTATTTGGAGTTCAGAGCTCGTGCTTTTGATTACGGAATACTAAGTGTGACTGGAACCAGAATGCCCTTTTTAACAGACAAGGCTTCTCAAACATCAACTCAGCTTGGTCAAGAGGCAGTAGACGCTTTGCGGGTAGATACTCAGGATTATCTTGGAGGAAAAATATCACCTGATTCATCAGCGATATTCGCTCAACTAGATAAAATTGTGAGCGGGTTTTATAGTTCGGTAACAAACTCTCTCGTTCCTGCGCTATACAACGACGTTTCCGGAACAGCAATTCCAGAAATTTACAAGTTGTACACTGGAAAAGAACTAGATAAAGCACAAAACAGTAAAGCTGAAGACCTAGCTAAAAAAGAATCTTCAGAAACAGACTCTGACCAAGATTGGACACTTATTGGCGATTCTACGGATTTATTAGAAGATAGAACTGGTGTTGATAATCTTCTCAAATCTATGCATACAGATATGCTTCTATATGATAACGTGGGTCGTTTAGTTAGAGCTTTCCCATCCTATCTTGTTCAAGTAATTGATGAAGGAAAATGGTATTCGAAATTTCGTAGCTGGGACAACTTTTACGGAACCAACGCTATACTATCGATGGATGTTTACCGTTCTAGGAAAATTGCTGCTGATACTGCAATGGTTTCAATTTCAAATGTTTATGGTGGTCTAACCTCCAAACGGCCTTCTATGGATTACGACGACTTAAATCTTCCCAAGTTTTTCTCTAGTGAATTCTGGGAATCATATTTGTGGGGCAAACCAAAAGATGAAGTATTCTCGGCACGTAAAGAGTTATACGAATCAGTTTATATTGAAACTGGAGCCAGGCTTCATATACGTCTTGGATATGGCTCAGACGCACGTGCTCTCCCAGTTCTATTCAACGGTACTATAACAGAAATTGATTATGGAGACGTATTGAATTTAACTGCGCAAGGAGATGGGCTTGAATTATGCAATGTTATTTCTGGTGATGAAGACGATACAAACAAAGGTCTTTTGACTATAACTGAACCATCAAGATTTATAGGAAAACTTCTCACATCTCGGGGAAACTGGCTTAAAGATGTAGTAAACTCTGCCAGCAATGGTAATTTTTATAAGGAATTACCAACAGGGATTTCACATTTCGGACAATCTGCTGTAACACCCGAAGGTAATTTGTACTTTTGGTCTGATGAGTACGGAGAAACAATGCAAAATGTCTATAGCCAAAATGGTAAGGGGACTTCATCACAATGGATTGCTCAAAAATCAGATGAAGGAAAATTATTACCAACCATCATGCCTAATTGGAGTGAATTACTTAGCGGAAATTGGGATGAAGCCAAAAGCGGATATGATGAAGATAACATTCTTGTTTCCTTATATGGAAGTACTGTTTGGGATATTGTTCAAACATTTGCCTACTGTTCTTCTGATTACATTGCAGCTGTAGTACCATTCGAATACAGAAGTACCTTATTCTTTGGAAAACCACATTGGCCTTACACCTATCGCTACCTTTCTCAATACACTCAAGAAGGAAGCGAATATAAACCAGGAAGTGATAATGATGGCGTCCAATGGAAACGTTCGATTGTAGCTACTAAACGAAAATCATTCATGCAACATCATTTCTATTCTTCTACACATAACATAATTCAAAACAATATCACGGCGAGCGAAGAGGGAGTTTATCCCAACGTTATCGTCACTTATGATGGGCGAGTAGCACCTGTAGTGCAAGCAGATAATGATATTCGTTTCGATAAACAAAAAACTGTAACAGTAGAAGCTAAATTGGTAGCTAGATGGAAGCTATCAAATTATTGGACTACGGAAGCTCAAGCCCAGAAATATGGGCACTCTACAGTTCGTGATTTTATGAAAGATATGTATAAAGGAGAGTTGATTGTCGTTGGCGACTCAACTATAAAACCTCATGATGCTTGCACAATATCAGATACAATAAATGATATGCACGGCACTCATCTAGTTAAAGCCGTTCATCATCAAGTATCTGTAGAGACTGGATTTATCACCATTATTGAGCCTGATGCCTACGTGGTTAATTGGGACTACGAGTTACTTTATCTAGCTGATAAATTGTCCTCTGCTGGCAAAAACATGGCTTCTCATTTAGCAAGATACAGTATAGTTCTAGGAGTCGGACACTACTTGTCCGCTACCACAATAAAAACACTGTCTTCATGGGCAGAGTCCTTTGGAGCGACAGCAGTAAGTGGCTTTGCCAAAGATAAAGCTTTAAGCGCATCTAACTGGTTAGCTGACAAATACTTAGGTTCTGTTGTCAAATCATTAAATGGGTTGAACGGAACTTCTTCATTAGCAGGTAGCATGGAAAAATACAATTCACTAGTAAGAACTGTTAAGACAACATCCTCTTTAAGTGATGAGGCAATGCTTGCTTTGCAATCGAGCATGAGACAGAGTAGGGCAGGGATTATAGATGAAATTGCTGATGTTGTAAAAGTAGCTAAAAAGAATTACAAATCGACCAAATTTAGAACAAAACTAGTTGGACTCTCTACCAAATTACCATTTAACAGTAAATACAGTTTTAATAATGTACTAGCAAAACAAACAATTATGAACGATGCATTAGATACGCTAAATGATTTGAAAACCATCAAGAAACAGGTACGCTACGCTTCAACCGTAAAACACTTAAATACCGCAGTTAAGACAACTAAAAGGGTTGCTATGATTGGGAAGACTCTCATTAAATCTGGAACAGTTTGGAATATTATTATTTCAACAGCAATTGAAATAGCTGTTTCTGGGTTCATGGAGGCTTGGCGAAGAACTAAGCAAGATATGCAATGCGTTATGATATTCCCACTGAAGTACAAAGGGACGTCCTTAACAGCAGGTATCAATGGGCACCAGGGAAGTGTGGTAGGAGATGCAGCGAGCATGAGAGACCGATGGATGAATGCGGAGTTTGGGGATGATAATCCTGAGAATGATGAGTTAGCATTTACTTTCATACCAAAATTACTAAATTTTATGTCTGAATAAACAAGAGGATTTCCTCTTGTTTTTTTAGATTGTGGTGGTTAAAACTATGCTAGAAAACAATGAAAGGACTTATTTTATGAGCGTATTTGACCTATTCAGCGAAATATTATCTACGGGAACTGTAAAAATTGCATCCGTTATTGCTTCAGACACAAAAACAATTACTAGTCAGCAGGAAGATACTCACAAACGAAGTAGAGATTTTGCTTCAACTTATAGAAGCATAGAAAAAGAACTCGGTGTTTTTAAAATGAAGAGTGAACTAAACCTGTTAGATGAAAATGCGACTGGTTCAAGTACAGAAGATTCAGATGGAAATCTAGATTCAGTAGGAACTAGTAACAGCAAACTTTTTGGTTTAGACGAATACAAAGGACCAGACTCTACTGCAACTAGAAACCCATGGTCATCAAATGGTGGACCATTTACATCTGGTATAAAAGCAAAGTTGAAAAAGATGGCAGAATTTGATGACATTATTTTGAAACATTCAAAAAACGCAAAAATCGACCCTATGATGGTCAAAATTATTGCCTTAATGGAATCTTCGGGAAACCCAAATACACAAGCCTCTGATGCAGACTCTAGAGGGCTAACTCAGATAACACCAGGAAATGTAGGGGTAAACATACCTCATCCAGAAAAATTATATGAACCGGACTACAACATCGAGATGTTTATGAAATGTGCTGAAGGAAAGGCTGCAGTTGCCAAAAGCATAGGTATAGCCACTTCAGTTAAAAATATAGCTCACTTATGGAATGGTTACGACGTCAGAGGGGCTAATAACGGGGCTAAGTATAGAGATGCATTTGCAGAGATATACGAAGGTTTTGGACTTAGTGCTAATAACAACTACAAAACTTTACAAGGTATTAAAGCCGATAGCTCTGGAAGTTCTGGAGGAACGGATGGTGGAAAAGACCCAAGTGGTGGAAAGAAAATGAAGATTGTAATCGACAAAGTTGAAACAGACTTTCCACAGTACAAAGGTAAACTGAAACTCAAATCCTACAATGGATTCAACTATAATACATCAGGTTCGTACCCATTTGGTCAATGTACATTCTATGTGTTCAACCGTATGTACCAATTGAATTCTAAAGTAGATGACTATATGGGCAATGGTGGCTTTTGGGGGGATTCTGGTAGACAAAAGGGATTCAAAGTTTCTAGTACTCCCAAAGTGGGAACAGCTATGAGTATTAGACCGGGTGATGCTGGTAGTAGCCCCTTGTATGGTCATGTGACAGTTGTTGAGCACATAAACTCTGATGGAAGTGTACTTGTTTCTGAATGTAACGTAAGAGACCCAGGAAGTGGACGTGTTTCATGGAGAGTCATTAACGCATCTGTAGTTAGCAGAGCATCTTTTATCGAAGGGAAGTGATGAGCATGCAAGTAGTCAAGAATCGTGAAATTAAGGAATCTTACCCAGATATTCATCCCGAACGAGGACGTTTCGAATTAGGTAGATATTATCCTCCCACTATCGAAAGAAAAGAGTATCTAAATGCAAGAATAATAGAAGCTATTAAAGATGATTTTTCTGAGTATAAACCTTTAAATAATAGCCAGCTAAATCATTTAGACCGCATTGACACATTTGATTATTATCCTTTAGATATGCATAAGGCAGTTGAATTGTTCCTATCATATTACGGTGATGGAATACTTGATATTATACATGGTTTCAGGTCTCCACTCGTATATGGAATAAATGCACATAACGCTGGATTAGCTATTGATATTGCAGCAGCAGATAAGACACATGCTAGAAAAATAACCAATGCCGCATTCAGAGCTGGTATTCCAAATATAGTACTAGGTGGCGATTTCGAAGAATCACAAGGCTATGTCCATCTTGATATATCACCAAAGGAAATATTTTTATACAATGCAGGAATATATGAAGGTCCTTGGTCCTAAAAATAGGAGGAAAATCTATGAACTTATTATATGGTAACTTTAATGGCTGCTACTTAGTTTCTGCGTTTGAAACTGAAAGAACTGATTATCACTTGGTTGGTTCTTTTCAGACTATAAAAGAAAAATTGGAACTTATTGAATATCACGAAGCAATGTTCTTAGATGAACTTTATTGGACCGATTATAATCCGGAAGAGAGTGATTTAATCTATGATGAGTAATTCGATTCAACAAAACATAAAATCAAAATTGATTGACCCTGCTATCTCTGCAGTAAAACATGCAGTGGTCGGATTTGTTACTGTCGTTTATCACGATGAACGGAAAGTAGACATTACCTACAAAGACAATGACAATATTCTTAGGACTGCTAAGAAGATTTCTTTTCCTAGATATGGGGATGGTATATTTTCGGAAAGTCTAAAAGCCGGGGATTACGTAGAGCTAGCTTATCGGAATCAAAAGAAAGAAAGCATGTACATAGCAAGTGTAATCAAGAAAGCCCAAAACTCTTACGATTTCGTTTTTGATAAAGGTAAAAATCTTCCGACTTCTACAAATCTATTCTAGGAGGAATAAAATCATGGGTTTTGAAAAGCGAACTTTCGAAGATGGAGATATAACGTTTGATATTCCGCAATGGAGAAAAAATATAGAAAGCATCAGAAAATCGACTGAGAAAAACTATCTTAAAGAAACTCAAAAAAGTTCAAGAATAACAGAAGAAGAAGTCGGGATTAAACATCCAAAAAACCATTCATACTTAAGAATCAAAGATGATGGTTCGATAGATGCTTTCGCTGAAAATGGTGCTGGCTTCAGGTTTACATCGGACAAGCGATTGATTTTCTTTGCGGATAGAATACAGTTTATTGCTAAACAAGTCGAGAATATTACGAGCGCTAATGGACTAGTTTCTAATGGATACGTATTAAACGAAAGTGGTATTCAAGAGTTTCCTCGAAAAAAAGGGAAAACGAATAGCTTAAAAGAGTTAATAAAAAAACAGGCCTAGAAATAGGTTAGAAAGGAGATACCTATGTCAGATTTAAAACTAACTCCGGATGGAGACTTAGCTTTGGGCCAGCAAGTTACTGATGATAATGGAAATCTGCTATATTACTCCTCTTCAGCACAACTATCAAATGGACACGTAACTACAGAGCCTTTATCGGATTCTGTACCAATAAGGGACATTGATACTGTCTTTGGGTATGATGAGAAACTTCAATGGATTCAATCAATCTTGAGAACCGACAATCCTGACTGGAGTATTTATCCCACAATTGGAGCAAACGTTTCTGATTTAGCTGGTGAGTTAAACTCTCCGAAGACAGCTGCAAAGGGAATTAAAAATATTTCAGATGCGTTAACCTCTTCAGGATATCTAAAAACGACTGATTTTGAAATTGATTCAGTTCCTGTATCTCCAACAAAAATAATGTATAACATTCGGTTGCAGAGAAACGAACAAACAACCTACCAATATAATTTTGTTTTAGACTTAGAAATTGGAATTCTAAATTACTATGAAATTGAAGGGAGTATTTACAAATGATAGTACAAAAAACAAAAGAAGAAATGATTCAAGAAATGTATGCAACCCTTCAATCTAAGTTAGGAATCAATACTACACAAGATGGCTCGATTGCTAAAGCTATTGTCGATGCAACAGCCGAAGAAATTTACTTTTTATATGAACAAGCAAAATTCATGCAAGATATGTCGTATGTATCAACCTCTACAGGAGAATATTTAAACAAGCTTGCTGAACTAGTAGGAATATCAAGAGAAGAGCTCGAATCTGATGAAAACTTAAAAAGGAGAACCACAAATGCCGTTTATACTTTATCAGGAGGAAATTTCATAGCAATAGAAGAAGCTATAATGTCGGTTTCTGGTGTAGCAGAATACGAATTTAGAAAATACTCTAAAGGTCCTGGTTCTTTCACAGTTTATATTTATCCTGAACAAGGACAAACTAATGAATTTGCTTTAGTTCAAAAAGTTAAAAACGCCATATCCGAAGCCGTATCAGAAGGGATTACATTTGAAGTGGAAGTTCCAATTTCGGTGGTGGTAGACTTACAAGTTTTATTACAATTTACTGATAAATCAACGGAAATGGAGAAACGTGATATACGAAATAAGGTCTTTTCATCAATTACAAATTATCTAAATTCAATGAAGAAGAATGAAATGTTAATTATAAACGAAATCATTCAAAGAACTATGGATACTTCCGAGAAGATTATAGACATGGGGGTAATTAATTTAGTTATTAACGGGAAACCTCTTCGAATTTCTAATACCTCTCCTTTAAGTAATCAGAGATTTGTACCAGGAACCATAACGGTGTTATGAGGAGATGACAGATATGACAAATTACGTAAGTCCATTTACCCAGAATATCATGGAAAAGTTTCCTTCATGGATGAAAATGGCTAGAGACCAAAAATCAAATGGCGCACAATTTTTAGATGTTTTTGGAATGAGCTTAGAAAGATTTAAGATTGAACTAGATGCTATTGTAAATGATTTTTATATTGGTACTGCAAGAACAGACATGATTGATATCCTATATAAAATTCCTTTAGCTACTGAAAAAATACCAGATTTTGACTCTTTTATAAGTGTTAATATCTATGAAAAAACAAACACAATAACTACTGTTAAGCACTGCAATACAATTAGAGAATTTTACTCATACGATGACTTCCTTTCTCCGAGAACATTTTTAGACCGAAGTCAAGGTATGTTATATCTGAGAGTAAATTTTGAATATTATCCTGACGTAAACCAACCTTTCGACTATGTTGAAGTCAACGGTACAAAACAATACGACTTAATTCTTCATCATGTATGGAATGCTTTCGATGAAATTGGGTTGTTAGTTGGACTCTCACGACTATTTGGAGAAACCAATGAAAAATTTAAAGAGCGCATTCTAGATGTTTTTAAAAATCCTGCAAACTCAACAGCTTCAGGCATAAAAAATGGTTTAGCAAGAGAATTAGGTTTATCAAAATCAGAAATACAGGTTAACTATCTTTCAGACCATGCATTTTTAGACACATTAACTAATAAGGATGGAACACCTACTAAAAGACTCATTTCCTATGCGAAACAGATAAATGAAACACTAAAATTCACATATGACGAAATGAACTTTGGTGAAGCTTATTGGTACTCTCTAGAACAAGACAATTTGGGAATTTACTATCTTCCTCATATATGGGATGTTGATACTACAGTCCTTCCTGATTCCTTTTTTCAATCTGGTGTAGGAGCAGATGAAGACCTGTTAGTCCATCCTCCAATTGAACAAGAAAACAAACGAACATTTAAAGCTTACATAGGTTTGATGGGGTTCTATGAAAATGCAGAAGAGTTATACCCTGAAATTTCATTTAGATATAAAATTTATGCCAAAGGAAAAGTTCCCGACAAAAGTTACAAAGAGCAGCCATTCAAATACACGATTGAAGCTTCTGAACTTGTTCAGCAGCCTTTTCAAATCAAAGGTGAACAAGAATTTGATTATAATCACAGAATTGATTTCTTTGACCCGAATGCAGTTACAGCTGTGGAGAGCGATTTAGACTTTATCAAATCTAATGATTTCCTGCATGAAACTACAGACAACATTATGAAACTCACAGTAAGAATGAGCACTACTGATGAAACCAAGTCTCCAAATATTCCAGAACTAAATATAATCTACGAAGATGGCCAAGGAACTGAAAAAAAACTGGCTTTCGATACCAGTGATAAATGGCTCAATCCGCAAAATGGAAAAGATGGCTCACCAATCACCCAGGTTAAATATGCGGATATAAGTACAAATGGTTCATCACTAGAATTGGGATATGGTGCATTCCAACAAATATACGATACAACAGCCGATTTCCAAACTGGCTATTATGAAACAAATAGTATCCTAATCAAAGATGGAAAAATTTCTTTGAATCTAGATACTCTTGGTTATCTTAGAAACTAAAGGAGAATTTTAAATGGCAGGATATCGTTCCGAAAACGGAAAATTCACAAATAAACAGAACTACAAAGATTTAAGTATGACACTATACCCAAATAACCTAGATTCAAGAGATTCAAACAAGAATATGAAAGGTCATGTGAACGTAGGAGAAGGAGAAGTTCCTGATTTTGTAATGGCTGAATATCTAAATTCATTATACGACGCTGTTATGTCTATTCAACGAGCATTAGGTGTGACTCCTATGGTTTATACTGGGGCTACAAATACAGCAACAATCATTGAAAATTCATCTGTTTCAGAAAGAATTGGAAGGGTAGAAAACGGACTTTTTGACGAAAGATACGGCGGGGCTGGATGGGTAAACAATGAATCAAGACCCACTCTAAAAAAACATTCCCATACTGGGACTAATGGCCAACCGCCAAAAATCTCCTTAACACAAGAGATTTCTGGGTTATTACCTAAGTCTAACTTGAATCTGACACAATCAGATACAGGACTTTTAGCCTCAGACATTAAATTAAGTAAAACAGATGCTACAACGATTACCAACTCTCTAGCAGATAAATTATCTAAGTCGAAGGGCGGGGTAGTAAAAGCAGCTCTAGAAGCTGAAGGTTCCTTCAATAGTCGTTATAGCAGAGAATTTAGTACAGATAACATGGCTATTAATGCTAATTGCTCCCAGGTATCAGCCCCTACATTAACTGGTAAAGTAACTAAAAGTCATGAAACTTTACTGAGTACGCTTCTTAATACCTCTCTTAATAATGTCCACTTAGGAAAATATGTTGCAAATATAAGATTTAAAGTAGACAAATCTTCTAATTTACCAATTACAACTCCTATCCTCAGATGTCGAATAGGTTCCTCACAAGCCCAGCAAATACTTGCAAATGAAACTGTAGATGGCGTTTACCGTAACTATTATTTCGTTTTTGACCATACAATCAAAGAAGAATCTCTCATCATTGAAAAACTAGCAACAACACAAAGCGCAGCTATATCAATCGACAATGTATTAGTTCAACCAATGCATCCTAGTGTATTAGACAGATAAGGAGGAGTGCAAATTGGAAGAAGAATTACCAATATTGTTTTCCATCGACTCTCCTTATTCAGGTCAATCTGTTGGAAATAGCTTAACTATTACAGGGTGGGCATTAAGCTCCCCACGGTTAGTTAGGCAGCAAGTTATTATAGACAATAAAACCTACGATTTAACTACTGGTATACACAGAGAAGACATCCATGAGATTTATCCAGAATACAATCAACCTGATGCAGGATTTGAATTTGTCTTCAATACGTTTAATTTAACTGATGATATTCTCTTGAGATTTCTATTCGAAGATGAAAATGGCCGACAAGTAACCCATACTCTCGCTATAACAAGAAAAGGGGCGGGGATGGCTGGAGATATGACAACGGGAATTGGCCTTGGTGGAATAAAAGCCAGTAATACTTTGACAGGATGGTTCTTATCTAAATCAACAAAATCAAGAGTTCGAGTTTATTTAGATGATAATCCAATCGGAGATGCAACGTTAAACATCGAATCTAATAAAATTTCTTTAGCAAATCCAGAGTATATGGATTCAGAGCCAGGGTGGACTTTCACATTTGATGGTTCTAACATTTCACAAGGAAATCATGTCCTAAGAATAGAGTTCGTGTCTTCTGGTCAATCTAGTTTCTCACTTATATACAATGTCAGAAAAAGCATGCTAGAAGAAAAACTTGTAATTGAGTCAAACTCTCTTGAAAATGCTGAGGAGTCGGATACTATAACTGTCTCAGGCTACTATCTATCTGAAACCCCATCAACAAACCTGAGATGTAAGATAGGCGAACTAGAACCATTTTTCATGGAAGTTGGTATAAGTAGACCCGACTTGGAAGATAAATTTCCAGAATATGAACACTCAGCTTTTGGCTTTGATATCGCTTTTGACGCATCTCTATTATCTCCTGGTACAAATACATTAACTTTCTCAAAAGAAGCTCCTGCTATCACTACAAGAGCCAAAATGGCTATTGCCAGTAAAACTCAAGAATTAATAATTGCTTCATTGCCTGTATCTAAGAAAAAAACATCGTGGACAGATAATATCCTCGAAGGTGATGTTCCGTCCAAAAGTATATTTTTTGATGAACTGAAAACAAATCTTATTTCAGTAATCCAAGACTACGCTGGTGCAGGGATAGAAAACGAACAAAATTTAATTTCTCAGGTAAACACTCTGTTTATCGGAGAGATTATACCTAGTAGAAATGACTGGGAAATTATTTCTTCTGTTTTAAACCACTTGGCTACAGTTAAAGAATTAGGTAACGGATACAACTATTTTCTTTCAGACATCGAAGATAGTTTAGGTGTATCTGATTTAGAGAAAATAAAAAACTTTTTGGATTACATTCAAACATTGGGTCCTGACAAGTCCTCAGTAGCCATTTCAATGCCTCAACCAACAATGTACGATACTGTCAATGTATCAGCATCTTCAAATGATAACTTCACCTCGAATGTAACTATTAATTGGTCAGTTCAACCAATTACTCCAGCTGAAGGAACTATCTCTTTTTCTGATGGGACGATAGAAGATATTGAATCTTATGTCTTGAGAATAGCCGCTGGGAGTTTCGAAGATGTAAAGAAATTTAGTAAGACAGACTCAAAATCCTATAAATTAAGCCTAAATTGGCACAAGTGGTTTGATGTTTTAACTCAGCCAGTAAACCTTATTGCAGAAGTACAATCAATAGATAAACGTGGAAATTACAGTGAAATCGGCTCACAGAATCAGTCCTATCCATCTACTGTAAAAATTCCTGCTGGCCCCAAAGAATACGTGGTAGAGTGGCAAATTAATAGCGGGAAATGGACTCAGCTTTCAGTAACTAAAAACCTAACAGCTAGTCAGACCTTGGCCTATAATACCTATGGTCCTGCACAATACCGTGTAAAAACTCGAGATTTAAATTCCGGTCTCGAGACGGCATGGGCTTACTCTAACAAAGTAACATTGAATAATAAGGCTCCCAAACCAGGAAAGCCTGCACCTTCAGGGACCGGAGATTATAATTTCGTAAATGTTCAATGGAAAGCTGTAGCTCATGCAGATTATTACGAGATTTATAATGGATATAGCTACGATGAGGCTAAGAAGAAAAGTCAATACATAAAAACTACAGGATTAACTGCTAGAATTTCGAACTTAAACGAAAACACAACCCATAGAATTACGGTAAGAGCTGTAAACATTTCAGGCTTTACAGAAGGGTCGTGCCAGATAAGAACTAAACAACGTACCCCTAAAACAAAAACATGGGGATTAGAAGGAGTTAAAACTTATAGGGGAGGGTACACATTCAAAAGTTATTATGGGTATAAAACTTCCCACAATAAAGGATGGAGAACTGAGAACGAAGTTATTCAGGGTGAATGGGTTGACTACTACGAATATGGCTGGAAATGGCGTACTGGTGGAGGATACTGGTCTTGGAGTGACCAAGCTTGGGGAATAAATACAGGTTACTATATTATAGATACAGCTGATATTAGAAACACACTAAAGAATAAAAGAATCCAATCTGTAACAATAGAATTGAAACGAGAAGGTACCAATCACGGATGGGGTACTGGACATCCAATTCATTGGGTTTCTCATAATGTTACATCAACTAAAAGAAGTGGTGAAAGACCTGGAGTATTCGGGGCTTTGAAGTCAGAAGTAGAAATTGATAGGAACGGTATTTCTAAAATAACTGACAAGAATACCAAGACTCTTATAACAAGAATAGTAGACGGAAACGCAGCAGGATTTGGACTCTACAAAGATTATAAAGGACAAAAAGTCAGAATGGACAAGGCTTATATGAGGTTTACCAAGTATTTGAAAGTCTCAGTTACCTATTTTGACCAATAGAAAGGTGGAAGTAAATGGCTCAGTTTAAGAAACATTTATTTGGTTCAGCATACTTTGGTTACACAAACACATTTGAAGGAGTTTATACTACAGAGGTTATAGATGCTGACGAACCCTTTACAGGAACTGTTGACTACAAAGTTAAAATTGCTCTTCCAGAATGTATTTATTACGGAAAAGATGAAGAGTGGGCTAAATTGCCTACTTCTTCATCTTGGTCCGTATCTGGCAATTATTTAACTACTGCAGAAATGAATGCAGTCGCTTCATATTATCTTTCAACTGACAAGATAACTTTAATATTCGATTCGAAAACTGGCTACTCTACAGCCTCCATCAGAGTTTCAAGAGCTAGAGATAAATCTGTTGTTTACGAAGGAACAATAGATACTTCTACAACAGCTCAGTTTGTTCAACAGTTTAATTATGATTTGTATTACATTGAAGTCAAAAATACAGATGGGAAAAGACTTCGACTAGAGAGTCTAAAGGGGCGTGTTACAAGCTTTAAATTAGCTGCTAGAACTTCGAAGGATAATAAAGTTTGGAACGAATATGAGGATATTCATATGACGCAAATAGGTTCTTCTAATGAATGGACAGGCTCATCTACATCTGTTAGTGAACAGAGATTTGTTCAAACTAAAGTGGCGTTGGCTACTTCGGATATAGCTGTTACTCCAGAAGTAGATGTCATTACTGTATCATCTGGAGATACGAGTACATATGCTAACGATGGTTGGTGGTATTGTGCAGTAGATTTAGCATCCGCAGCAAGGAATGCTGGAACAACCTTCAAAAAGGCAAAAAGAGTCGAGTGGAAGGAAGCAACACACCCTCAATGTAAGACCGTAATTCGCAGTACCTCAACAAAAAATACATTTCCTACCAAAGACCAAGTTTCTCAAGCAACCTATTGGAAAGAAGAATCTGCTCCATATGTAGTAAACAGGACAAGTTTAGAAAATAGCTACGGTACTCCTTGGTCCAGAATCGCACTAAAAAAAGGCATTCAACAATCATCACTTATGTCTTGGGAAATGTCTCCTGCTCAATACGGTCTGGCAAATACCAAAAATACTCATTGGAATTCTTGGAATGACCAATCTTTTTATCCACTTCAAGCAGCTGGAACTAAAATTACATATGAGTTCTACATCAATAAAAATGATTTAGAAAAAGGAATTCCTCCTGTATTAACAATTACAGATGTTCCGAATAATAAAAATAGAACGTTCTCATTACCAGCCAATTTCAAGAACCAGTATTTTTACGTCCGTATTCAAATGGAAAGGGTAGCTAATGCTCAAACACCTGTTGTAGATTTTCTAGATATGTATGGAACTTTGAAATACAGTAATTATAGTACTAGTAAAGAAAATAATGCTGAGGTATCTGCAATCATGGATAATCAAGAAAGCATTACACATGCTACTGTAAACCCTTCAGATTTTAACTGGCCCTCTAATGCTCAAATATTACCTGAAAACAGAATACTAATTTCCTCTTCAGAAAGAAAAATATCTATCGAATATAAATCGAAATATCCAGGACAACTTGAGCTATATTTTCAATCAAAAACGACAGAGGCAAACAATCGAAATGTCGTTGTTAAATCTGCTACTGATAATACATTTATAGAAAAGGTCAAGGCTCTCACCATAGCCGATACTCCAGTTGCTTCTACTCAACAAGTAGACCCTAACCGATTGGTATTTCACTATGCTTATGATGGAGGTATTGTACAGTTTCCTAATGCAACATCTATAGAATTACCTACAAATTACACGCCAGATTTAATCGACGGGAAAAAATATCGGTTTAAATTCATTTCAGGATGGCCAGACGAATATCAACTGGTTCCTTTTTCTATGACTTGGAAAGATTTTGCTGAAATGTATGGTCAAAATGAAACGACCTTAGTTCAGTCTAATCCCAACATAAGACTTTATAATGGAAAACTTCCTCAAGGTTTAGAAGTTAAATTCCCTAATACTTCTCTTAATTTGAAAGTGAACCTGCGCTTTAAACTATCATCTAACTACTACAGTGATTCATCTATTTGGAATAGTCTTTCGAATGACAATATAATTGCTGAAATACCAAGTGATGATGACTTCTCTTATACTGATTGGACGTCAGAGGAAAAAATATATACTGGATTTATAAATGCAAACGATAAAAAGCATCCATATATCAGAACACAAAAAGTAAAATATACTTCTGGTGTTGAATCAACTTATGTAGTAAAAAATAGCGACACTTATGATTCAATTGCTAAAAAATACGGTATTGATTCTTATGATTTACAAAAATCTAACAACAATGAAGTTCTAGTAGTCGGGTCATCTATAACGATTCCAGCAAATTTTAGTTTACCTGCTATTAACCCTGAAGCAATTTTTGATAACACAAATCCTTACATAGTTGAATTGATTCCTTATTCTGTTAAGCGTAAAGACCAACAATTACTAAAAGATGATATTATTACTTTAGGTTCTGATGATGAAAAACCATTAAGTTATACATACACCAATTCAGAACCGATAACTATTTCTTTAGTTCGTGGTTCAGAAAAAAATGGTCAAGACCCTTTACCTTATGCAGGAGTAAACAAAATTCTGAGCATAATTGATGCTAATGGAATCAATTATATTCCACATTCTATTGCAGCTTCAGGAACCGAAACAGGCGATTATAAATTAACAAATAATTATGTCGATTGGTCAACTCATCATAATTTATCTAAAGAACCTGCTATGGGAACTAAGTATACAGTTGTACTCCAATACTCTACTATTGATTCAATTAGAGTAGTTATGACAAGTGACTATAAAGAATCTATTGGATATGACAAACTTTGGCGTTCAGAAGATGTAAAAACAATTGAAGGAATAGTTACCCCTTCGCAAGATTACATTCTTGAACTTCCTAATAAAACTTCATATTCAGGATTTAACTCCAGCTTAACTGATGTTGAATACGTAGTAGAAGACGATGATTTATGGGTTAAAACTTATATTGAAACTAATGGAAATAAGAGTTTCCTCCATGCGACTATGAATAACGAAAATCCCAAAAGGAACTGGTATCCAGAAATCAATACTGGCTTCTACTACTTGCAAGACCAAGAGTATTATCTCTTCAGCGAGCAAGTAAGTAAAACATATCAAGATAAAGAAATACCAATAATTAATAATGTTTTATACTCAGATACTGGTTTATATCTTCAAGAAGAAGTAACCAACCTCCTTCAAAATAGTACATTAGAATTAGTAGAACCCTCATATGAAATAGTGTGTTAACTTACTTAAGTTATTAACAGGGTTAGAAATGGGAACAAAAATATGAGAATAAATAATTCGGATTGTGGATAACTTTTTTTGGTTTTCGGTTTTTCCAACAAGGCTCGAGAAGGTGTCCGAAGTGAGTGCAGACTTTCCCCAGTGAATCCGGGAGAAAGTCTGCCTCTTTATAGAGAACCAACTAGGACTGAGCGGCCCTACGTTCGTTGTTTCCTGACTTAGACTGAGTCTCAAATGTTTATCTGTTTAACAGAAAGTTGGCTTAGAAACGCCCCTCCAACTTCAGCTTTCGCTTTTTATCATTTGTCTTGACGCCATTCAATAGTAGCAGCCGCTTACTAGAAAATCATCAGCTCTGTGTCTGTGAGTATCTACAGTCGTACCATATACTATCGATTTTACTACCTCTACCAAAATGTTATCACGCTTTGACATATCACCCGTCAATTGACTTAGCCTTGAACCAGTCATGGTCCTAGGGGCTTGTGATTCTTTACCCCATGACGAACAGAACAATAGGAAACGCTATGTCCTGCCCTTGGATACTCTTAACGTGCGTATCCTCACGAAAACCATTATTTAATTTCCTTACTGACTAGGTAATTCTGCAACAAAAAAAGTATCAGAAACATTTTTCTGATACAGCCTAGTCTTAAAATTTTGTTACAAAAGCTACTCAAATAAACGTTTAAATATTGTAAATTTAAACGAATTGACGTATACTTAGGGTACACAAAAAAGACTAGAGCGTATCTTTTGTTGACTACAAAAGATTAAAGCATATTGATTGTCTGGGGAGACGGATATATGATTATGCTCTCAATAAAAACATCTTAGTTGACGGCTAAGGTGTTTTTTCTTTTGTTATATATAGTTTATGATATGTGGATAAATTTGTCTAGTAACTGAAAGATTTTGAAGTATCAGCATGTGGATAAGTGCCTAAATCATTGATATAATGGCAACTTTAGGATTTAAAAGGTTTTTCCATTAAATTGAGATGTTTTGTTTTACTGTTATTTAAAATCGTTTGCAGTTTTATATTCGGATTTCATGAGTTATATAAATGCATTCATACCAATATATCTAGAATTTATAGGGGTAAAAAACTGAAATTTATAGGGGTAAAAAACTGGTTTTTTTATTTCCGTATAATTTATAGGGGTAGAAAACTGAATCGTAAGGGTAGAAAACTGAATTACAAGGGTAAAAAACTGAAATAGAAGGGTAAAAACCTGAATAAGTCGTTTATTGATGAAATAGATGGGTAGAAAACTGATTTATAAGATTTTGGCTCAAAATTGTAAAAATAAGCCAATAAAAAGGGTGGTTTAGCATATTACTACATCCTAATAGAGTTGGAAACCCCTAAAATAAAAAAGTTTTTAAAAGTCTTTTTAAAAATAGAAGGGTAGTTTTGGAGTTGATTTATTAGGGTTTCTACGATATTCTTACATGTAAGGAGGGATTCCTATATGCATTCTGAACAAAAAGCCGTTGTTATTGAGAAGATAAATCATGAACTTCAGATTAAATATCAAGAACAGATGATTGATATCATCTTCGAAGGAACGGTTACTGATGAACGAACGGGTAGAAGTAAAGTTGTTCCTTTTACAGCTAAGGAAATCGATGCCTTCTACGCCATTATCGGAATCATGAATGATGAGGGTACTGATTTCATACAAGTACCGAATAGTTTCATTCGTAAGTACACAAATGACAGAAGTAACGTTTCGATTGCAGAGTATGATGAGCAGCTAGCCCAATCTCAGCAGAAAATAGCTAGTGTTACGTTCAGGCGCAATGATGATGAAGCCTTTATTTCTATTCCATTCTTTAAACTATTTGTAGTAGATAAAGTTAAGCAAGAAACCATGGCTCAAGCAAATGATGCTGCACGTACATTAATTTTGAATGTACTAAAAAATTATACATCATTTGAAATGTCTGAGTTGGCTAGTTTGAGAAGAGTTTACTCAAAGATACTATATATAAAACTAAAAGCTGCGAAGGAACTTGGGGAATATGAAGTCGATAGAGATAGTTTCGTCAAATTTATGAATGCTTCAAATATGAGTGCTTCTGATATTAAAAAGACAATAATTAATCGTTCAATTGAAGAGCTAGGCGATGGACCTAAAGGAAAGAAAATATTTAAGAATCTCGATGTAGAGTTAATTCAAGACCCTAATGATAGACGAAGATGGCATAAAATAAAATTCACATTTGATAAACAATTAAAAGAAGCAGAAAGGATAAATGATTCCACTCAGCTTCAACTTGATTTTGATATATAAGCCTAAGCAGATATAGTATATCTGCTTTTTTTGTATAGACAAACAGAAACTTATAAGGTTATGGTTCATCTAGAAAAGTTACTGAAAGACGGTGCATTTATGACTTTAACTAACATAGTTTTCCCAAGCACTAAACAATTTAAAGACAATACCTTAATCACATGTGATATTACTAAAATTTCTTATCCGTTTACAACTTCTATCATCCCAAAGTGGATTAATGAACGGATGTATTATGAAGCCAAGTTTATTTTTATTTCTGATACAGAAGCTACAGTTGAATTCTCTTATGTTTCTCCATCACAAACTAAACTTTTAATGAAACAAAGTTTTTCAAAAATGTTTGAAAACAACAAGGCTAGTATTTCGATAGAATATCAAAATAAAGCATTTATCTTCAAGAATAATGGCATCAATTTATATGTAGTATATAACGATGCGTTATTTGAAGGGTTAGTAGGTTACACCCCTATAGCTATATCTAATTTCCATATCAGTCAACCTAAGACTTCAGGATGGTCGATTGTTCCAAATGCAAATTTTACTTTTGTAAGGGAAGATGAGAATAGATTTGAAATTAGAAATGATTCAAAGTTGCCCACTCCAAATGATGAGAATTTTAAAGCTTATATCTCAAAGGTTTTAGCCCTTAATGTCGGCTCTGTTTATTCTTTTTCTTATTATTCTGATACAGAATCTAATTACGAAGTAGTTGATATTTCTCAAAATCCTAATCTATTGATTAAAAAGAGTAAAGGTTCAGGAAATATTACGTTCTCATTTGAAGCTACTGCACTAATTGAAGTTAGATTCTCTAAATCTAATCTAGGTATTTCTTATATAAGCAAGTTCCAGTTAGAACAGGGAGATACAATACATGACTATGTTCCTACAAAAGAAACTTCTGAAACTAGGAGAAACTCAACTTTAACTATTCCATCGAAAAACAATATTAACCGTAGAAGTGGGTCTTTTGTAACAAAGATAGTTATAGAAAAAATACAAGAATCGTTTGGAATATGCTCTGTTGGTAACTTTAGTTTGTATTACGAAAACAATGCCTTTTGTTTATTGTCAGGTAAAGTAAAGGCAGTAACTAAAAAAATTGAAGTTCCAGCTCCTTCAAAACAGGGTGAATTTATTTTGGCCTGGACATGGGAGGAAAATAACCATAAGCTCGCTGTCGGCTATAACGGCGCTTTTTACGAAGTCCAAAATATGAATGGCACGATGAACGAAGATTATGGCTTGATTGATTTCTATAGTTCCCCTTTATTTAAGGGGGAAATCATTTCTCTTCTTATTTCTTCCGATAACTTCATATACTCGCAATGCTCTGATAATATTCTTCAAAACCTTCAAAATGGGTCTCTACTATATATCGATTTTTCTAAGAAAACGCAATTTAAACAAAATCCTTTTATTGAAAACTCTTTAGCTCCTCTTGATGGTAGTCCTATTTTAGTAAGTGATGATATAGGAGATTTAAGAAGGAATTATTTCTTTGATTACGAAACTGGTAAATACGAGACATACACTAAAGAAGAATTTGAATACACAGGAGATTACAAACTAGTTCTGGCCTATGAAAATTTGGATTCAAATTTCAAAATTACTGTAGCTAAGAAAGACGGAGAGCTGGTGGGAGAACCTCTCTATCAAGAGGGAAACCAAGTCTTCTTAACCCTAAGTCAACAAGAGTCAGAAGACTTACTTGGAGAAGTACTGACTGTGACATATCAACTTGAAAGAAGTTTTGTGGTTGAATTCAACGAGACATCTGCCTTAGATAGTTATCAGATTAAGTTTAGTGATTACCCAAAATCTAATATCAATGTAGTGCAAGAAGGCAACAGATTCTCTAAAACTCGATTATCTAAAGAAATTGAACTAAATCCTATCGTCAATCCACGTCACAAAGGATTTTTGTATATTGTACAAAACAATCAAGAAGTTAACGGCTTTAGGATGAATGTCACTAGTGATATGGTCCACGCTAATGGCCTTGATTCTGCGGAAGTCATAGTAGAGGCTATAGATGAAGACGGGAATGAAGTCCTATCTCCATATATAGATATTTTCCTTGTAGATGAAAAAGGAAATACTGGAGCAGAGCTAGGATATGTTCGTCCAATAATCTCCTATGATACTTTGAAATCTAGAAATACAGCTGGAAGACTATATTTTAGATATTATTCTCCTTATTTGTACGCAAGCTCTGGTAGAAAAACAAAGAAAGTTTTTGTTGTAGCTTATGACAGAATAAAAAAAATAGGAATTCAAATACCACTTATTCTTAAGCCTACTACAAATTCCATTAAGAACAGAAATACTCTAGTTTTGGCTGATACTGCTTTGGGATTTGAATATCTATCAAGATATTTCGAAAGAAGTTCTATTCCAGCTAAAGTATTAGAAGCTCTAGACTTCGACGGAAATGGCCAATTAACAAAAGAAGACTTGGATATATTTGCAACGAATCAATACAGTGAAAGTGAAAATATTAGAGTTAATCAGTTATTGAAAGAATTGGGGGATAATTAATGCCTACAAAGCCACATATGAATACAAAAAATGGGTATAGTCTGCGGGTCGGGAAGAACCTTCCTGGAAATGCAGCTAATTTAGCTTATGTACAAGCAGATACTCCATCTCCTATAAAAAATCTACTTATCAACGATTTGACATCACAAATTCCAGAGAACAAGTTGTCATCAGGACAAAAGTTCCAGTATGAGGTTTTTACTAAAGAAAATCTTATGGTTGAATCGCAAGAAGGAGTAAACACATTTCCTAGGTCAGATATTGATATTACAGATGAATATAATGTCTTTAGCGGTTCTAAGGAACCACTTTATTTTGAAGCATCTTCGAGAAATCTTTTTGATGCAAGGCTATCTCACGTATATATCTATTCAGGCGGGAGTGTCTTGGGTAGTCCAAAAAGATTTGAAGAAGTGCACACGGGAAATGATTCCCAACTGTTGTATCGAGGTAATAGCATAGTTGTTACAAAAGAAAACGGTCAAGCACTAACTTCAGACGAGCACTATAAAATTAAACTCATAAAGGAAGGTAATGAACCCTTTACTTACCGAATAGTAATTTATAGTGATTTTGATTCAGAAAACAATAGTTATGAGCTTCATTATCCTTTTTGGAATGGTAAAAGACAAATAGCTACAACAGAATATCTAAATTTCACTAGTATATTTGAAGAAGTGCCCATAGACAATCTTGTTAACTTATCGGAACAAGAACGGATGAGTAAGAAAGTCTTTTCTATATCAGGGGACGAGGCTGGGGGATATAGAGTTTATGCGCCTAATCCCTCAAACGAGTTTAACAGCATAGAAAGAACCGCTCACTTTTTTGACTATCAAATTAAAGCGAACTTACAAACACGTTTGACAGAGATTAATCCATATGAAATGAAAGTTGGGTTGGTCTACTTAAATACAAGCACTATTAATCAAGTAAATATTTCTGGAGCTGGAAAGAAACTTTTCTATGATAATACTCTCTTTCCAAAATCAATTTCCTTTGTCAATCCTCATAGACGTCCTGGCTACAACGATAAATCGAATTTCCAATACTGGATAGCAGATTTAAACATGCCAAAAGAACACTATCTTGATTATGATTTAATTATTTTGTCGGGACAAGGCAAAGTGGACTTGTCTAAATATAACGAATTTTTTATTTCGTTTCTTGAGGCTGGCGGAACTTTACTCGTGGATTCTGCTTCGCAAGACGGAAATCATTTAAACTTTAAGCCTATAAATAGTGAGGGCATAAAGTTTATACGGAACATCAACTTTAGTGAAACAGAAAATGATAACCCACGAACATATGAGCCAGATGCTGAACCATTTTTAGCTCGCTATTACAATTTAACAAATCCATCCATGATTGGTAAAAGTAATTCAATAATTGACTTCTTAGACGGAGAAAATGTTCAAGATTGGAAAATATACTTAAAGCATAACGGTCAAGGTCCATCCATAATTGAATCAAATAAACAATATAATGGGCGCTTAGTGGTTTCAAATGCAGGCTTGATGTTAGATGTGCTATTTAGTAATTCCGAGACCCTGAAATTTATAACTAATTATATTCTATACATAGTCGAAAACAAATACGTTGAAACACCGATTTTTAAGGAACATGTTTATCATAGAGATTCCTTATTTATTAAGGAATACAATGATGAGAATGGCAATCTTGTTTATGTTGATGACCTCAACGATTTCAATCAATCACAGATTGTAGCAAAAAAAATATTGAGTAAAACTGTTAAAGACAACTTATTAGATTACGTTCCACAGTATCTGAAAAAAGCAGAAGGAATGTACCATGTAGAAATTATGAACGACAGTAAAGTTCCTATTGAAAACAATGAGTTTGAGAAAACTTCTACATCTGGCACTGATACATGGAATAATACTCATCAAAACGCAATTCCTTCATGGAGCGCAATAAAATTTTCTGGTGCTACTTCTATATTTACACAACAGTCTAAAGAAATTAAGAACGGGAACTATGCTTTAGGAATTGAAATAGCCTCATCCAGAGCATTTTGGGAATATGAATTAGGAAGCTTGGTTCCAGGAGACTATGTCTTGAAAGTTTGGACCAAAGCATCGTCTCAAAACAATACTCCTATTGGAAGTAGTGTTGGTATTTATGATAGTTCAGGTACGATGATAGCAGCAGCGCCTAACGAAGCCACTGGATTCCATTGGAAACAAATCACAATCCCTTTTACTCTAAACTCAGATACAGAAGCTTATATACGATTAGGTGCCCACGGAACTGAAGGTACGTTTACAGCCTATTATGATTCAGTAGAACTAATCTTAAACAATAGTGTAGTGATGACTCCAGATGGCGATGGTAGGGAAGAGCTGTATGCTTATGCTGTAAACCCGAAACCACAAGGTCTTGATATAACTCAATGGAATCAAGACAATCAAAACGTTGTTCTTGAGAACACACCTGTGACTGTAGACTTACAAGTCAAAGCCATTGTATACCATTGGGCTAACGAAGGTGCTATATATAGAAAAAAATACGGAAATGTTGCAAGACACAGGTTTACTATTACGAAGAACCAAAAAATGGTCGAGTTAGATAAGCTAATATCATTAATCCCTAGCATGAATGATGGGGCAGAATGGGCCGATAAATCAAAGGTTTATTATGAAATTTCTTTATTAGATACAGAAGATAATAAATATATAAATATTGAGCTCTATGACCCTTCAATCGAGAAGCATTATTATAGTGCTGACGGAAACATTCTTATTAATTATGATGATTTAAAATATGATAGTTACCACTCTACGGTATCATTGCGGGCATCAACATCTTTTTACGGACTGCGTCTGTTAAGTAGAAAATATTCCCTGCAGCTCAATGAACGGCGCAAAATTAACGTATTATACCCAGGAACAACCGATGAAAGAGATAGATGGTATCTTCAAGTTTCAAATGGGTCCTTTTTCAAGAGTGGGTTGAATGTCGGTCAATTAAAAGATTTAAACGAAGCTGGCCGCATAAATTATTATTCGGAACATTTGATTGGGGAGCATGAATACTCAATTCCCGAATATAAAAAGCAGGCGTTCTATCCAGAGTTTGGAGAAAGAAAAGTACAAGCAGAACTAGCAACATACGTAGATAGGAAAACCATTGAAGTACAGAAAAAACCTCTCTTAATCCGAGAAGAAACTGTAATCAAGGAAGAATTGATTGCTACGAGCAACTCTAGAATAATTTTTCAATCTAGAAATAACTGGTGGAGAAAAGACTTCTTACCAACAATTTATTGGAAAGAATCGGAGTCATCAGAAGAAAAAATTGTAAATTCCGGATACAAAATAAACTTTGAAGATGGTTTAGTTGAAATCAACGATTCAGAATTATCTACTGGCTTTAAAAATATACTTTCATCAGGAGTCCTTTATGCTTCTTATAAGCATGACAACTTTAAAATATATAAAAGGAAGTATGTGAATGAGAAAGTAGGAGAAGAGCTATTAACTACGAGAGACTATTTTACTTTCAATTCTAAAAATATAAATTGGATGACTTTCCCCCAACCTAGATTGTATCGGCAACAGGTTGGTAATGAATTTATCATATCTCCCAAAGAGTATTATATTGATTACGAGCAAGGAGCTGTTATCTTTTTCGAAGAGACCAGACAACGTATATACGTTGATTACGGGTATTACTTAGAAGAAGAATTATCATACACAGACACAGATACTAGAAAAGGAAAAATAAGACTCGAAAAAGAAATTTCTTTTCAAGATGAAATATACGTTTCGTACATCTACAAAGAGGATTTCTTAGAGTATAAAGGCTACTATGATGACGATAACAAAGTGTTTCATCACCTCGATTTAAACCCCACAACTGGACACACGTATACTTGTCGACAAGATATCGAAGGTTTAACTACCTACATTGAACTCCCCACTGAGAAACTTCTAGGAAAACAAATATTTCTCTATCTCCTTCCATCAACATCTACCTTTAATGAAATTACGAAAGTCGAAGAAAACTGTCTAAGACATGCTCTGTCAGAAAAAGAATGGCTAAAAGTTAAGCAGACTCACGTTGAAGCTATTCTTTTAGCAAATATTCAAGTTCGTGAGAATACAAATGTCGAAAACTTAATCGTAATGGACGCTAGGAAGTATGGCGGAGGAATTAAGGAAGAAATCTCTCAAGAGGAACTAGAAAAATATGTTGGACAGACCTCAGCATTTTGGGATATTGGCTCCTTTGATGGTTTAGCTTACTACAGAAATTCCGTATTGGTTCTATCAATACCTGCTAGTGTACTTCAATCTAATGGAGGACAATTCTCTGAACAAGATGTAGAAGGAATAGTAAGAAAATACGTCGCATTTGGTTCAATGCCTATCATTGAATATGTCAAATATTAGTGAAAGAAGTGTTTTTAAATGGATAGTAATATACTATGTGGATTAGTCCATTTATATGATTCAGAGACAGACACCACATCTGTCTCTTGGTCATATAGAGATAATCCTGAATTAAAATTTTTTGTGCTCGAATACTATGATTCAGATAAAAGAAAATGGCTTCCTTACGATGGACATATGGGAATCATAGAAAAAGATAGTTACTAGGAGGTGGATGGATGTCAGATGAACTAATTTATCCATCAAGTTATACCGAATTTTTGCCTAAGAAAAACGCTGAGTACGAGGGCGATACTAACGGCGATTATGTTATGGCTGAAGACATTAATCAACTCCAAGAAGCAATTCAAAGAGTTGAGCAAGCGATTGGTCTGTATAGTTCGGGAAACAAAACAATCAATGAGAGAATAAATGATATAGCCTCAATCCAGGAATTAAAAACTCCAGAACACAATTATTTTTATCCTACATATCCTTTGTCGGATACCACGAATACTATTCAAAAACTTTCTAGGTATTCGCAAGTCTCCCTATCCCCACACAAGTTCACTTCAACACTCATTCCAAAACTAAAGCTTCAAGGAACGAAAGCTTTTATTACTGTAGATACAGGGACAAATAAATTTTCAAATATTGATGCTGAAACCATTTCAAAGCAATATCAATCTACTGGAATCGATGGAATCGTCTTATATAATTTCGGGAAATTTCAATCAACCCGCTCGGTAGAAAATGAAATCATTACGGCGATTAGAAACCTTGGATTAGAGATAGTTATTCATTCATCTGAATGGGAAAAGCTTTTTTCGACTAATAAAGCCGGGCAATATAATCCTGAACAAGAAACTCTTGCACTGGGACCTGATACGACTCTGATGATTCCAAATTTTGCTTATTATGGGAATAGACAGTATTTTGGTTCTGAAATGGATTTAAAAATGGCACCATTTCTAGAAGCTAGAAAAAAAATGGGTTCTCCTTTAATAGGTATTTCTCAGATAGAATCACAAATCCAGTACAGCTATGCTCAAATGTATGGACTTATTTACAGTTTAGATGGAATCTATTTTGGCCCATGGGAATTTAGTCAGACTGCTGAAGAAAAGATTTTTAACTTCCCTAAGTATTTAGGTTCATGGCAGACGAAGGACCCTATTTTATTTGCAACTGATAATTCGATAGAACGAGTTATTAAAGGCGGAAAATTAGTTATCAACAAAGATATGTCAATTCGATTTGATGGAATGAAAATTCAAATGAACGATATTGAATGGATGAGCCAATCTCTGCTCGGTAAATATATAAAAGACGGTACACTTTCACCGGCAGCTCTATCTAGTTATGATATAAACAAAATTATCCAATTACTAAATACCGAAGCTACAATAAAAATTGACCCTAAAATGATTGATTCTGAGAATGGCGGTTCACTTCCGATAAACATTCCATGGACAAACATGAAAGAAAATGTCATTGAAGCTATCAACAAAAAGAATGACATTAATTCAACTGAAACCCAGAGGATATCTGATAACTCAATTAAGAATCTTGTTGCCTCAAAATTGGAAGGCGATATTTCAAAGGAGCAAATGCAAAGGAATGTTGTCCTTGCTGTAAATTCCTCTTCTGTAGACATCAATGTTAGACACGCACAAATTGAAGACCTCAATACTACCACCATCACATCCACCGTTATTAACTCCGAACAAGCGACTTTTCAAAGAGCGAACGTAACTGAGACGATTACTGCTGCTTTTGTAGAAGCATCAAATTCAGTTACATCTTATGAAGCTTTCTTGGATTATGTCACATCTTTAATAATCACCACAGATGTTTTAAGAGCAAAAACCTTAGAAGTAGATAATCTCCAAGCAGACAATATTAAAGCCGTTGTAATCGAAGCTGTGACAGCTGAAATAACTAATGGTACATTCCAATCCATAGTGACCCAGTATTTACAATCTGCAATCATAAAAACAGATTTGATAACAGCCATTAACTCTATGGTAGGGGAAGCTGTCATGGATGGCGCTCTGATTCAAGAAGGAACAATAATAAATGCACATATTGTTAATGTTAGTGCCAATAAATTAACTGCAGGTACCATTGATACAGGTTTAGTTACTATTTCAGGCACTGAAGGATACCTACAAATCCAAGATAATGCAATGAAAATATATGACAAAGTCGATGTAGAAGGAACTAGACGGAAAAGAGTTCAAATTGGAGATGTCTCTGAAGTATTGGGACAATCAGACAAGTACGGTTTAGTAGTTATGGGGGCTGATGGAACAACCGTCCTCTACGACCATTCTGGCGTGTATAACGAAGGCATTAAAAACAATGCAATATCTAACGAAAAGATTCAAGAAGATGCTGTAGACAGTCGAGTCATCATGGCTGGACAAATCTTTTCAAAGCATATTACTTCTGAAGCGGTAACAACAGAGCACATCGCAACTGGAGCAATTACTGCAGTTCAATTGGCCGCAAATTGTATCGTAGCAGGTTCAGCAGTAATTGCTGAGGGTGCAATTGGTAGTGCCCAAATCAGTGAGCTACATGGTAGTAAAATTATAGCCGAAACTATTACCTCTGAACATTTGCGTTCAGCATCTATCACAGGGGATAAATTACTAGTTGGTTATCAGAACAACTTGATAAAAAATAGTCTGGATTCTTTTGAACAGTGCGATGAAGGGAAAGTGCCGGGAAGAGTGTTATCTGGTGCAGAAAACTCTCAAGTTATTAAAAGATATCCATATAGTGGTGAAAAATCGCTCCTAATTATGGGGAATTCGGCGAACAATACTGTAATTCTAAATGAAAATGAAAATCTAAACTCTAGTAAAATACTTATTGGTATTGAAGATTCCCATATTATAAGTACCTACGTCACTTCTCCTTCTATGTCTGGTGCACAAGTATCGATAGGTGTACGAAGATACAAGCAGAACGGAGAGTTTATTGATGAGTGGTCAGCAACTCATACAACAAGTAGAAGTTCATTCATTCGACCGTTTTTATCAATAGAGCCTCTAGCGGATTATCCGTATCTTGATGTTTTACTCAGAACATCAAACGCTAATGTTGAAGTGTATTTTGATGCAATTCAGGTTGAAAGGGCTATGGTTAATCAAAAGGACCCAGGTTGGTATCGTTCCAATGAAACTACAATGATTAACGGTAGTAATGTTACTACAGGCCGAATTGATGCAAAGTATATCAAGATAGGTTCCGGAACCAAGTTTGGCGAAGGAGAAATTATAACTTTGTCTGATGAAGGTATATTAGTTGCTGCTAAAACTGGCGAAGTAACAATTGATGGAGATGGTATCTCTATCAAAGGCGGAGCCTTTAATTTACTTAATGAGGGGAAAGTCAAAATTACAGGTACTGATGGTTTATCTGTATGGTCGCCTAGAAATACAATTACGGTCAATCCTACTCTAGGTATTTTAATCAGAAGAAATATTGATAATGAAACAATCTTTAATACGGATTTAGAGGGGAACGTCTTTGTAAAAGGTCGTATTGAAGTTACTGAATCTAATTCTATTTATAATAAGACTGAAACAGATAGTAAAATTGACGAAGTTAATAAGTCTCTTGAGGAAGCGCAAAGAAGTTTGACTACTCTCGCTGAAAAAACGAGTGTAAGTATTGGTATGAAAATGGGGTATTCAACCTTCAACACCATAAACTCTAACTGTATATATTTCTGTGGGCTTCAAATTAACGGAGAAACTTACATAGAAGAACTTCATGATATAAACGGAAGGTTAAGAAGTTGGGACTCAAGTGTTAGTATTGAGGTGCCTAAACAAAAACTTGATTTAACAAATTCTCCTAAAGTAAAAGGATACATAGTATACGATAATACAAAAGAGAAAATTTATTTTATCTATTTAAATGATTCAGAAAAATGGATTGCTCACAATTTAGGACAACCGAATGACAAGCTAGAGTTTATCTTTAATGAGTCCACGTTTGTTATAGGAGATTTAGATTTAAGGACATAGTAATCTGTGTCCTTTTTTCGTTTTTCTAATTGACTAACACTATCAGAATGCTTAAGTTTCTGGCAGAAAGTTAGAAAGCGGGTGTGCCATGAAAGCCAAAATATATGGCATTTCAAAAACTGTTGTAGATATTCTTAACGAAGAAAGAATCGATATCGTCCTATCAACTGAAAATGGTCGCACTGTTATTGATGGCGGAAGAATTATGACAAATAGTGTGACAGCCGGGGCGATTGCAGCAAATTCAATTCTCGCCAGACACATTGTTTCGGATTCTATAACAGGAGACAAGATTCTAGCAGGAGAAATTACTGTAGACCACCTAAAAGCTGGAACAATATTGCTTCCCGATACAGAATATGGCGGAGTCATAATTTCAACGAGAGGTTTAACATTAGATTCCCTGACAAACACGATAGTAATAAATTCTCATGAGGGAATGCGGATTACCAACAAAAAGTCTGCAATAGACATCCTTAGTATTAACCCTGAGACAGGAGATATCAGCCTAAATGTATCTTCATTAAATATTCAGACAGTTCCAGTAGCAACTACTTCTGATGTTACTAACCTAGAAATTAAAGTAGAATCCAAAGTTAATGCAGATGAAATTATAGCATCATTCAACTTATCTAAGGAAACAGCAAAATTATCTGCAGCTAGAATAGATTTGAACGGACATGTAACTTTTTCTTCTTTTGATGATGCCACGGTTAACAGTTTGAATGAAACAGCACAGAAAGCTTCCAGTGCAAACTCAACAGTGTCTGAATGGAAGACTACAGGAAAAACAACAATCGATGGTGGGAAAATAGAAGCAGACTCTATAACTGGGAATAAAATTAAGGCAAGGTCCATCACAGCTGAACACTTAATAGCTACAGCTATTCTTTTACCAGATACCAGTTACGGAGGAGTCAAGATTACTACAACTGGTTTAGTTGCAGAATCGACTGTATCTAAGATTTATTTAGACTCTACAAACGGGTTTAAAATTACGAATAAGAAAAATAATACAGACGTGTTCTCTGTTAACCCTTCTACTGGTGATATTTCAATGAATGTTTCAAGTATGACTATTGGAGCATCGAAAACACAAGTAGCGACTAGAGATGATGTCAATAATGCGATTACGACAAACACTTCTTATACCGATTCAAAATTTAAAATAGCTAATGACAGTATAAGTCTACAAGTAAAAGAAAGTGTAGATTCATCTTTAGGGAAAATAGCTATAAGTGGTCGAAATATTTGGGCTACCTCAAAAACAGTAAGTGGGTATGTTGAGACAACAACTGGAGCGGTAGTATCTAGTACCGCTCAACATAGAATTATTCCAGAACTTTTTGAAATCAAAGCAGATACCAAATTAATTTATCAGGTTTGGAATGCAAATAAAATCGTAAACTCAGTGAATTCCAATAGAGTGGCGTTTTTTAATTCAAATCAGCAATTTATTTCTAATGTTGTACTTCCATTTTTGGATGGTTCAAATTACCAAGTTAAAATAATTGATATTCCAGCAACTGCGGCCTATGTCCGACTAGGTGCCGTTGTAGCTGCTACCCCAACCCAAGACCCTGGCATAAAGATTAAGTATGAATTTGCAACCATGCCTACCGATTGGTCGCAAGCACCAGAAGATGTAGACAAAGCTATTGAAAATTCAACTATTACGGCAAAATCTTATACCGATTCACAATTAACAATTAAAGCAGATGAAATTACAGCAGGAGTGTCTAGTCTAAGAGAAACTTCAACAGCATTAGGGATTAACTACTTCTTAAATTCTGACATTGAAAGAACTTCAAAAAGCGAGTTTTTAAATAACCCTTCATGGGATATGGCTCCATTGATAGATAAGCATGGAATGGACAAGTACTATACAGTATCTTTTGATTTAAAATCTCAGATTGCTGGACCAATTAATGTCTATTCCCAAAACGGGAGTGCAACAAAGTATCAAATTGGTTCAAAGACTATTAGTGCTACGACCGAATATGTTAGATATTCTTATAGTTTCAGACCAATGCCGGGCTCAACTACAGACCCGAAAGCTCTGTTAGCATTTTATGGGACATATGACTCAGGCCGAATTCCTTCTGTAAAAAATATAAAGTTTGAATTAGGTAATGCAGCAACTATCTACACAAAAGCACCAGAGGATAATGATGCAAAAATAAGCGATGCCATTCTAACTGCAAAATCGTATTCTGATTCACAGTTAAGGTTGAAAGCAGACGAAATAAATTTAGGAGTCAGGGGACTAACTACTTCGGTAGCGAATGTCCAAACAGATATAGCTAGAATAGTTAACATGTTTCAAGACCCTACCTTCTCAAAACAGTCACCAAAACCTGTTGCAGAAGCCGGGATAACAGTAACATATGATTCAGGTGGAATGGTCCTAAACAATACTGGAACAGTAAAATCAAGAGCCTACTGGATTCTTTCTCCTTACTCTCTAGCAGCTAATAAAACATATACTGTTAAAGCTAATGTAAACAGTGGCGGTAGCGGAACCATTGAGATGGGAACGCAAGGTGGCGAAAACATCTCAAGTGAGACAGTTAATCAGAATCCATTCTGGATGGATGGAACCATTCGTGTAAAAACTAATACAGCTTTTTGTATTTATGTTGAACCTGGAAAAGCGGTAAGACTAAGAGAGTTATATATCTATGAAGGTACAGGGGTAGCTAACAGTGACATAGCTAATGCGATTACAACAGCGAATACATATTCCGATGCCCAGCTAAAAATAAAATCCGATGAGATTAATCTTAATGTTTCTAGAAAAGTAGAGCAGTCAGCAATTGACGCTTCAATTTTATTGGACAAGACAATAAAAGATACAAGAAGTGTAAATCAAAGCCCTCAGTGGTACCAAACTACGTATCCAAAACAAAAAGTCGAGGAATTTAAGACATTAGCTATTCTAGGATTGAATACTTTGACAACTGGAACATATTGTAAACTTGAAACTGATGTTCCTTGGAACGATGCTTCTGGAGGAAAAATAAATCAGACAGCTTTTTGTGACATAGCTAATTACCAACGATTTTCTACGAGTACTACAGCATGGAGTGCATGGGTAAAAATTGCAGACCAAGCAGATATCACGACAGCTTTAAGCACTGCTAAGTCTTATACAGATGCACAATTAAGTATAAAAGCAGATGAAATAAGTCTTGGAGTCGTATCTTCCATCAACAATTTATCAACGAGTAATCGAAATCTGCTCGGTAATACTGGTGATTTTTCTGCAGGACTTCAAGCTGCAGGGATATTGACGGATGAGGTCTTTTTAAATGGTAATGCTGTATTCAAAAATGCGGCACATAATTCGGCTTACAAAGACCCTTATGCGAGAAGACTAACAGTGATTACGGATAAACCAAAGTATGTTTTAAGTTTCTATGCAAAATCATCAGTTAATGGACAGGCGATGGCTTGTTACTTTTATAGTCCAAATACTACAAGCTTCGCAGAAACCTCACAAGGTAAAACATCTACGAATGCTGATGGAACAATACAATTTAACCTAACTACAACATGGCAAAGATATTGGGTGAGGTGGACTCAATCTCAACCAGCTACTCCTAAAACAGTAATTATAGGAAGAACATTTGCATCTGCATCTACAGCTTCGGGAGATGTGTTTATCAGCTCGCCTATGTTAGTCGAAGGAACGATACCAACCGAATGGGCGGCGGCTCCAGAAGATAGTAAATTGAATGTTGCTTATTCCAATAGTTCGGATGGAAGTGTTGATTTTACAAGAACTATTCCAAACGATAACTTATTGACCGGTACCGCATTTACTTCAGCAAAAGATTGGATAGCGATGTGGAATGCTGGTGGGGGAACATTTACATCTACAGCTGACGGAAAGAAAATTGCAGCGATTGGAACACCACAAACCGGTATCGGTCAAAAATTGGGATTCGAACCTTCTGCAGGAGAAGTGTATACAATCAGCTTCCAATTTCGTGGTACTGGTTCAGCCACACCATATTTTATTATGAGTGGTGGAGCCAACCTCACATTCGGAACAGTGAATGCAACTTCAACTACAACTTGGCAAACCTATACTCAAAGGCTGACATTCCCGTCTCGAAGTGAAACAGTTAATTATTTTGGGATATTAACAAATAATACCCAATGGATTGAGGTTAAAAAACGGTCAATTAAGCTAGAACGTTCTACTACTCCTTCGATTTATACCCCATCACCTTCTGAAGACCAACCAACTGGAAAAATGAAATATATCGGATACTCACCAATTAATAGTAACAATTATGCTGACTACAATTGGAATCCAAATCCTTCAGGCATCGTGCAAAAAGCTTACTCAGATAGTGAAGACGGCACCCTCCATTTCACTAAAGTCTATCCAAATGAAAATATCCTCACAGGTACGAGTGAAATATATCAATCTTATAGTCTTACTAACTGGGGAGATTATGTAGACCCGAATACTAATGGGAGAGCACTGCCTGTTACTCCCGGAGACACATATACAGGTACGGTCTACCTAAAAGCGTCTGATGCCGATGTCAGAATTTTGTGTAGAACATTTGTCAATGCAGATGGAACAGGCACTTATACTGACCATTTCGGAAATACTATTTCAGCGAATACAGAGGGTTATTCTACAGTATCATTTACGGTTCCAGCGAGCCGTCAATCTCTAAATGTCATTGCAGTTCGAAGCAATTCAGCTACGACTCCAACTAATACAGTTCAATATAAAGAATTGAAGTTGGAAGAAGGTCTTTCTAGAACCATTTATACCCCTTCTCCTGTAGATGACCCAGTCCAAGCAGAAATGCAATTCGTAGGAACTTCGTTAGTGGGTGGGAATAATCCAACTGATTACAACTGGGTTCCTAATGCAGCACCTCTGGCTCAATTTAACGAGACATTAATGAAATTAACTCCAGAAGGAATTTTTGCTTCTGTTTCTCAGTCCACACAATTCTCAGATTGGAAAGAAACCATAGAGTCTAAACCCGATAAAGAATCAGTCGATGCATTGACTGACAAAATCAGTGGTTTAGAAGAGGCTTCAGATATTATCAATACCAAAATTTCAGAAGTTACTCTTGATGCCGGCAATTTTCAGATTGATATTACTGATAAACTTTCTGATGCGACTGGAGTAATCGCTGATGTAACTAAGTATATGATGTTTGATAATAACTTTTTGACGATTGGCGAAAAACAAAACAAATTCAAAATCAATATAACAAATACAGATATGAAATTCTTGCAAGATAACGTCGCAATAGCAACAATTACCGGGAATTTGCTACAAATTGATACAGCGGAAATTTCTTCTTCTATCAAAGTAGGAAATCATAAAATCGAGAAATTCAAAGGTGAAGAGTTAATCACGGTAGTAAGATATGACGGCAATGCTTAAAGGAAGGAATTAATATTAATGGCACTTTCAGGAAGTAGTTCAACAACCTTCACGAATAATAGTGCTTTTACAATTGAGTTATCGTGGACAGCCACACAAAATGTAGCGAACAATACATCGAGTGTGACTGCCACCCTCAAATTGAAAGCCAACAAATATTATAGTGAAGCAAGCGGGTGGTATAACAAAACCGCCGTTATCAATATAAATGGAACAAGTGAATCAAAATCAGTTAATGTCAATATCTCTCCGGGAGATGCACCTAAAACATTATTCACCAAAACTGTAACGGTCGGGCATAATGCTGATGGTACTAAATCGTTCAATATTACAGCATCGGTTGACTATACAGGTATTCAGTGGCATGGAGGAAAGCTAGGAAAGGTAACGACTAGTGGTTCGTACTCTTTAAACACTATTCCTAGAGCGACAACCCCAGCTGTTTCTCCATCAACTTGTAATATGGATAGTGCATTTACTATCAGCTTACCTAGAGCTTCTAGCGCTTTTACTCATACCGTCACAATGCTTTTTGGTAACAAAAATGTGACCATATCTACAGCTGCTACAACCTCAGTTACCTATACCCCTAAATCATCAGACTTCGCCTCGCAAATCCCTAAAGCAATGACCGGAAGAGGAACAATAACGGTAGTAACAAAAAATGGTAGTACAACAATAGGTTCCAAGCAAATTCCGATTAGTTTAATGATTCCCTCATCTATAAAGCCATCGATAGGTAGTATTTCTGTAGCTGACCTTAACGCTACTGTAAATACAGTATTAGGTGCTTCAGTTTATCTTCAATACTTGAGCCAAATAAAGTTTACTGTAAATTCACCGACTGCCAGTTTAGGTAGTACGGTATCTCAAACATCTTTGAACTTTAATGGACAATCTTGGAATACATCTACAGCAACGGCATCAAATATTAGTAAAACGGGGTCCTTGACTTGTACTGCTACTGTAATAGATGGGAGGGGGTTAATTGCTACGAAATCTGTTGCTGTGACAATTACAGCCTATAGTTCCCCGGATATAACTACAGCAACAATTTTGCGGGATGAAGATGGATTCGGGTCACAGTTGATAGTAAGTAGGGCAGGTAAATTTTCTTCATTTTCTGGGAAAAACACATTATCAATAGAGTTTCAGTATAAGACTTCAAAGAGTGATACAGCCTGGACCACTTACGCAGGATTAACCAAGACGGCTTATAGTAACACAGCTGGCACGTTTAGCTTTCTTAATGAGAAAACTGCAAACTCCGTTTACTCGTTTTCAAAACTGACTTCCTATCCATGGCAAATAGTAGTTAGAGATTCCCTAAATCAAACTACCATTTCAGGAGGAATGATAACAACCTCAGAAGTAGCAATGTCTTGGGGAAAAAATGGTGTAGGGATTGGTAAAATATGGGAGCAAGGTTCTCTAGACCTCGCTAACGATATTTATATTGGTGGGTATGCGAGAATTTTAGCGAGTGAAGCTTCAGGTTCTAGTGGAAACACGGATATAGAGGCTGCACCAGGCAAAAATATCTCATTAGGTGCTCGAAGCACTGGATTTGTAAATTTTTATAGACCTACAGTTTTCAAAGGAGAAGCAGATTTTCAAGGGAATGCAATTATTGTGCCACGTATAAGGGTCCATCCAACATGGACAACATGGCAATTAAATGAAAAACTCGAAAATGGTTTACATCGAATAATGTTGAATCAAAATCCCAGTATTGTTTTTGAACATAACAACACAAAAACGGCGAACTTTGGTATAGGAACTGATAATAGCCCCCGTATTTGGGCTGGACGTGGACTCTACGACCGGACGTATTCTGATGCTGTAAATATGTTTGTAACTAGCCAAGGAACAATAGGGCGTTCCACCTCAGCTTCTAAGTATAAACTGTCGATAGCGGATATTGTAGATGCAGACCAACTCTCATCTAATTTACTCACTGTTAAACCAAAATCTTGGTTTGATAAACGACAAATTGAAGAACTTGCCGATGAGATGACAGAAGGTGTGACTAAATCTGAGGATTCATTAGTTGCCAAAAAGTATTTTGGTTTAATAGCAGAGGACCTACAGGATGCAGGGCTTCATGATTATCTCTCTTACAATGATGAAACTGGAGAAATTGAAGGTATAGCCTACGACCGATTATGGACACTTCTCATACCAAGTATTAGAAAACATGAAGAACATTTAGCAGAACAAAAATCAATAAATTTAGACTTGCAAAGACAAATCAAGGAACTACAGGGGGAATAATCAATGAATGAAATCCTTATTAATACTAACTCTCGTCTTGATGACGGTACTTATAAAATTACCTTTACAGTTACTTATCCAGATAAAACGTATGTTAAAGGAGAAATTAATTGTACAGAAGCTCAGGTAGCAACGATGAGAATTATTGACATGAAAAAAGCTATTATAGAAAAGACGAAATTTAACTTTACAAATGAAATTCAAGAGCTTGTAATTAATTCGAACTCAAGACAACCAGCTGGTAATTACAAAATTTCATTCATATCAAAGTTTGAAGATAAGACTCATATTGATGGGCATGTATTTATCAGTGAAAGTGACTTTTCGTCTATGACTTTGATTGATATGAAAGCCATAATCAAAAAGAATGTTCTTGGGAATTTCTATAAAGGAATCGAGGAGAGCTAATATTGGACAAACAGATAAATTCTGAAAAGGCATTTCAAGCATACAATGCTGAAATTGGTTCTTTAGCAAATCAGATTGTTTTGTTAAAAGCACAAGAGCTTCAATATCAAGAAGAAATTGAGAATTGGTCAAGCCAAGTACAACATATGTCTCAAGAAAACAATGATTTACAAATTCAAGTTTCAGATTTACAAAGACAAATTCACGAACTAACTATTGCACGAGAAGGAGAAGTAGTCTATGAAAACGAGCAAATTCACGGTCAATAATCTACAGTTTAACTATTCAGGAGATAGTGACGAAGTATCTAACATTAATGTCTTTTTCAATTGTCGGATTTTAGATAATCAAATTGAAACAGGGCATTTCGATGGACAAGTGCTTTTGACTCCAGAAGAAGTTAAGAGCTTTGCTGTTGGCGATTTAGCAAAAGCCGTAATAGAAAACATTTCTAGAAACGTCCTTACAGCTGCATAGCCTACAGTTCAATTTTCGGGGAAGTATCCCCTTTGGAGGAAAATAAATGAACGTAAAATTAATCTTACATTCCACTGACTTTAACTATGATTTAAACACTGATGAACTTATTAGTGTTGCTGCCGGGTTCCAATGTGATATTCGATATGATGGATTAAATCTCAGTGTTATGTCTGGAACTATTCAGCTAACAAAAGAAGAATCTGAAACATATAATCCGTTAAATTTGAAACAGTTGGTAGCAGATAAAATTATCAAATCGTTAGAGCCAATTGCTAAACCAGTAGTTGATAAATAGGTCGCAAATTATCTTCGGCCAGCTGAAAGCAATTGACATAACCTATTAGACTGGTTAATTTTTCAAAGAGGCTTCTCTCCGGAGAGCCTCTATTTATTTGCCCAGGAGGGGATACTTATTCCTAGATACAGTCGATTTCAATACGGTATAAAACAATACGGAAAATATGAATCTAAATCTGGCGAAATAAAAAGAGCGATGCTCTTATCTGGAAGAATTGGAGTAAGAAGTGGAGACAAGCTAGTTTACATTTACTCACATTCGCCAGTTACATTGAATAAGAAGATAAACAAACTAAGACTAAGTGATAATTGTGGCTCGTATATTTATATGAATTCAATCTCCATTAAGGGAGACTTAGACAAAGTAAGAGTCAGAACCAATATTTTTGACGATAAAATAATTTCTGTGAAAGGGTGGGATTAATGGCCTATTTTGATGACTATTTGAGAACTTTACCTTCAGTTGATGCAAGAGAAATCATGAAAGTAATCAACGAAAATCAGGAAACGATGATAATTCAAAATCTAACTGAAGAAGAGTTCAAACGTTTAATTGACAATGTAGCAAAAAAAGAATCTCCGCAATCTAAAGCAGTAAAACTGAGTGAAAAAATTACTGCAGAACAATTTAATGAGTTTTATTCAAATGTTCAAATAGATTTAATCCATTTGTTTCTGGAGCAAAATCAACTAGAAGGTTTATCTCAAAATTACGAACGAATTTTTGAAGGTAATCTTGAAGATATAAAAAATCATTTGGACAAGCTAAAACAAAAAGTTGCTCAGTTAGATATGCAAAAGGAAGGGGAAGAGGGGCTGGTAGTAAGCTCATACAATTTCGACCCTAACCAAGAAGCAAAATATATAGAAACGGATGTTGCACAAGTATCGTCACAGTTATGGGCAGACAGAGATGGGATGATTCTTACTCCTGCTTCAGTATCAAGAACTTTTCACCATTATTATGCAAGATTATCGGAAACGGTTCGGATAAATTTACTAGAAGATGAAGAGGGGAATAGAACAGCTACAGTAAAAATCTTGTATCAGTCTCCATATACAATTCAAAATAATACTGATAGTTATGAGATTGAAAACATTATTGATGGAAATAATCAAAGTTTTTGGTATTCAGTGGCATTGAAACCAAACAATTCTGTAGATGATGTATCAATAAATCCCGAGGTGATTAATTAATGGCGACAGATAAATTTAACTACATTGAAAAAGCATATTCCATTTCTAAAGCCGACTATTTCGAACCTTGGAAAATCGAGTATTCTCATCCTTTAGATGTAAATAAAAAGGTAACTGTTTATCTTGAAAACATTTATTACGCTGCAGGCAGTACATTTAAGGATTACCCAGTTATTACTGCAGGTAAAGAATTAGCGTACATACTCGACGATATATTTATTCGTTTAGTAGACCATTATCCTTATCAATGGCCATTAGAAGGACAAAAAATTGACCCAAACGGCTATGATTTTAAGACCGACTTTAATTCCTCTGGAATAACTACGGGAATTGAAATCGTACAGTCAGCACAAACTATCGTTTGGGAAAAGTGTAATATTTCAAACCCTTCCCCTGTATACGAAACGGATTTAACTAAAGAAGAGAAAGTAAGTGGCTCGTTTCTCACTAAGTTCTCTATTCTCTTAGGAAAAGCTGGGCCGATTTCTTCTATCGCACTTAATTTGCATACGACTAAACCTATGCAGCTGCTTTCCCTGGTTTACGAGTCAGATACTACGACCTATCAAAATGCGAAAAAGATTAACCTTGACCACGTTAATGTATATCAAGATAGCTATTCTATGGCTATTAAATTAGCCGTTCCCATTTTTGCACGTCGACTTACTTTTGTTTTAGCTCAAAATAATGCCATACAGAATTCCTATCAGACTATAAATTACTTATCAGAAGCTGTGTTATACGGTGTGAACCTTGATTCAGATAAGCAGGAAGATACAACTATTTCTCAACAATGGGGAACAGCTGAAAAGGTTAATTCGTTACTTGTTGATAAACAAAACTTTAGTCAGACTATAACATCAACCTACAACCCAAATGTTCAATCTAAACAAACAATAGCCTATTCAGGTTCAGTCGCAGATGTTGTTGCAATTCATAACGGACAAGTGGCTACTAAGGAGGTATTTTAATGGCAACTAAATCTGTACAAGATTTATTTAAATCAACAAATACGAATTCTGGGAAGCTTACAGCTGACAAGCCTGCTAATTCTCAGTCTACTTTATCAGATGTTGCAGTAAATGGTGGGGCGTTACTATTTAATACTGATACATCAACAGTTAATCCTTCAATTCAAACACCTGGCAAAGCAGCAGATGTGTCTAGCATGTCTACGGGTAACGGAGAAAATGTAACAGCAACCAATATGTTTGAGTATATGATGGGGATTAAAGAAGTAGCATTAGAGTATCAAAATTTTGCTGAAAGACAGGCTCTAGTAACTAAACCAATAGAGGTAGTAGGTAATGTTAAAGAAATAGAACTAGTAACGAATGAGAATCATCCTGTGTTTGATAGTGTAGGAGGCGTTGCTTCAACTAGACAAACATCAATCGAATATTACATTTCTTATAAAGATAACCCGAGTCAAGGCGATTGGATTTCAATTCTACCTCAAGGACAGATTAATGTTGTTGGAGAAAGATTATTTTTTAATGGAATTCAAGCTATTCTGAGATTTCCAAGCGAGGTACAAACTATTAAGTTGTACAAAAATGGGATAGCTTTATCGAAAGATGAATTCGTTATTATTAATTCCTCCACTGTCTCTCTAAAAAATATGTCTCCTCATCATATTTATACAGCGGATTATAAACCTGACGCTACTAAGCGTAATCCATGGACCATTGCTCTTGACGACTTCAAATCAGACGTAAGAAGAGCAAAAGAGACTTTTGAAGGTACTGCTTATAACAAGACAATTCAACTGTCATACTATCCATATATTGACTACGAGATGATTAACAGTATGGAGGATTACAATCCAAACACTAGTGAATACCAGCCGATTTCTGTAAAACTAATTGATGGGAGTATAGCAGGTCCTAGAAATACACGTCTACAAACTGTTTTCCCATTTTCTGAAACAGAAAAAATTTACACCTATAATAAGACCTTATACAAAGATAAAAGCTGGTCAGAAATGAAAGATTACTCACTGGACCCAGATGACCTTTACACAGCTTTTGATTACTATCAATGGAAGAACAAGGTTGTATTTACTGAAACTTTTAACGCAGCTCAGATAGCAGAAAACCATCAACACACTCATGGAAATGCGACAATTGAAATCGAATATGATTACTTAGCTACTAACTTTAGAATGAAAGCAATATTAAGACGGAATTCTTCATCGGAGATAGCTGCAACACCAGAGTTACTAAATTACTCAATAAAATTTAAGACCGTAAAATAGGGGTGGGAGTATGGCAGAAGCAAAATTTAATCTTCGCTCTACAATACACGATAACCAGTTAGCTTATATAGTTGAGAAAGCAAAGAAAGACTTACAAACTAGTGTAGATGAAGAAGATTTAAGACTACTAATAGAAGAGTACTATCAAGATTACATAAAGAATATTGGTTCTCCCTTATATAAGCGAAAGCTTGTAGATAGACACCAAGTTCCATTCGTCGAAGATTTTATTGAAACAATGGATACAATATCGGCTGATGTAAATATTATGTATAAAGAACATGATAATACTAGTAAATTCATTACAGATACTTACAACTATATGCATTCGGAGAAGAAGAGATTACTTTCTGAGATTAGTGGACTGAATAGTCTTGTGGGCGATTTGAATCTAATTTCAAATGAACAAAATATTACGAATTTGTACTTCAAAGAAAGCTTTGAGAATCCAAAGAGCCAGGATTCTGATTTTCAACTAGATGGTATATCATCTGCTCAAGTATCTTCTACAGAAGGAGTCCTGACATTAGCTAGAAGCAAGACAGAGAACATATCTGAAAATGCAAGGATTGCTTCTTTGGAAGGAAATGGGGAGGCGGGGACTGGCCACATCGCTAGACGTATTCAAATTACCGATGAGAACGGCTCTAAGAGCAGCCAATACATATTTCTTAATAGTAACGCTACCGTAAGCAATGATGCGCCAGACGTGCTCTTAGACAATCGTAGCGACACTATATTTGAATACCAAATGGTTAATGTTCCTACTGACTTTATAAATCAGAATAAAAGATATGATTTTGAGTGGATTAAAGGAAACAAAATGGGAACCAGACTACGACTCAAGGTTGTTGTGGAACTAGACAAAGTGCAAACTATAAACTGGATTAACGTAAATCCATACTATCCTGCAAATTCTACTAACAGAGTTAACGTCTATTCAATAAGAACTTCAAAAGATGGATTTGAGTATGAGGGACTTTTTGAAAAAGATAATTTTGTTATCGATAAAGACTTGAATGAAACACCAGAAACTTACAAGGTTGAAGACCTTTTTGATAATTCAAATAACGCCGCTGACGCAAAATTCACAGGTCAGGGAGTATGGGGATTTAAAGCCAGAGAAGCACGCTTCGTTGAATTTGTTTTTGACCAAACAGAAAGTTATACGGAGACTATTGGTCAAGAGGTATATAAGGTCCGTACAAAGAATCAAGAATATTGGACACAAATTCCTAAGGTTGAAGAATTAAAAGATGAACCAACAGGAGAGTATTCTCGTTCACTAAATGGTGAGTCTGTCGTTTACAAAAAAGAGATTGTTGCCACAGACCAAGGTTGGAGACATGTAATCGCCTTGCGAGATATCAATATAATGAGTTACCGTTTTGAACCCAAATCCTCATTTGTTTCTCAAAAGTACGAGATTGATGGTGAGATTGCTAAAGTGATGCTTTATGCCAATGAAAAAATCCCTTTAGAGTATATGAAAATAATTTCTGAATCGAATGATTGGATTAAGTATGAAGTTTCCTTTGATGATGTAAATTGGCACCGAATTAGTCCGATGCATCAGGAACCGGTTGACGATAAGTTTCCTCCTAAGATATATGAACTAAATGCGAATGAAGTTGATTTAGCAAGTTCATTTCAAATACATAAGAAGCTATTAAAAACGGAAGAAAAACCAAATAGCGTAAGATTCAGAGTTTCGCTTAGCAGGCCTGATGGTATTGATTATGAAACGACAACTCCAATACTTGAAGATGTTGCACTACGTATTGTTAAGAAGGAGGATGTTCTATGAGTATTCACAATAAAAGATTGAATCAAATCACAGAGGGAATACTCCAAGATTCCTTACAAAGAGGTATTTTACCAGACTCTAAGGAGTTTATCTGGAGATTGAATATGGCGATGAGGGACCAAAAACTCAGTCAGCCAAAATACAAATTTAAACCTTATCGAACAACAGAAATTATTTCCTCAGGACGTATAAACAAAGATAATAACTCAATACATGATGATTTAAGTATTTTGTACGACAACATTATTGATGTTCACAAACTATTAAACAAATACCAAAGTAATTTTGAAGTTGAAAAAGAAAAATTGGCTACAGAAATTTCGTCGATAGAAAACGAACTTAAACAAAAAATTATGTCATATAACTCTAGTGGGTATCTTGCCTATGCTTACGACACTTTTGATGAATTATCCAAAGTAGACAAAAAGGTTTCTTCAGATATATTCGTTGATACAAAAGAAAAACAAGTTCGTTTAGTGGAGGAAAAAAACACCTCTTCAAGAATCTATCCTGATGCCAAAACACAATTTTCAATCGCTGAATCTATTCCTGACAAGAAGGATGCAGTTCTAACAGGAAGTTTACAAGATGTTTTAAAGGATAATTCTGATACGGTTTGGCAGAAACAATACATACTGAAAGAGAACCGCTCACTAACTGGACTTGTAGAAATTCAATTCGATAAATCTTATACAGTTAATAAAATAGACATTGATTTCATGAGTATAAAGCGATTTTTCACAAAAGTAGAATTTACAAATGATGGATATTCTTGGTATGAGATTCCTTATAACCAAGAGAAAGTGGAAGTGAAAGACAGTTACTCAGTTCAATTTCCTTCTATGAATATGAAAGCCGTCAGAATAATCATGGATAAAATTGAATCTGATGAGATTCTTCCTGCAACAGATAGTTATAATTTCATGTATTTATTTGGTTTGAAAAAAGTTCAATTTTACAATAAGCAATATCCGAGTAAAGGGTTATTTCAAAGTGAACCATTGTCTTTAAAAAATGCTTCAGAAAACTATCGCATTGATAAGGTCAGATTAAGTGTAAATGAAGTTGTTCCAACAGGGACTTCAATAAGATATGAAGTAGCCTTACCTCAAGAGGATGATAACTATGACTGGCATCCATTAGACCCAATAGAAAGAATTAATCCAACTGAACCACAGATATTACAGTTTTCTAATATTAAAAGAAATGAGAGTTTAAAAATGTTCTTCCCTTCTGAATACTCAATTGTTCAGTCCGAAGCGGAGGGGTTAGTTACTAATGGCATACCTATTTATAGGCTTTCTACCAATACTGGAAATAAAGTGACTCAATACATTCCAGATAAAGCAATCATCGATGGTAGTTTAAAGCTATATACAGGACGTGATTCATGGGAGATATCATCGTTTCCAAGCAAAGATGTTGATAGTATTCCTTCAATAGAAGACTGGAAGAAAGTACATGATGGAACTAAACTTAGATACTCTCTAATGAACAACTCAAAGTCTGGCGATGTTTTAAAAGGTTGGACTGACGAACAAACTGGTAAATATTTGTGTAAAGCCGGTTTTTACAACGAGAGTAACGACATAATTATCTCAACAGCTCCCATCTCTTCCGACCCATTTGCACTTTTTGTTAATGGAGATATCATCTTTGAAGGTTCTCCAGGAGAGAAAAAAACTGTTAACATTGCTTTTAAAACTGGCTGGAATGAAATAGCAATTTTTATCAATGGTAAGAATGCAACTTCAGCAGCAGGTATGAATTTTTCGTTAGGATTCAATCCTCAATCTTTAGCTACCTATTCGTATTCTTCCTCTAAACCCCTCCAAGAAATTCCTCTTTTCGACTTAAAATATAATACAAAGCAAAATGACCATTCAGTATTTAGTACAAGAAAAACCTCGGAAGGAATTGAGATATTAACCAACTTCGCACTTCCTGGGCTTCCATTTGACCTTTATTATGATTACGCAGATGAACTGGCTTTAGATAAGGAACCAGCAATGCTAATAAGAGCTTATTTAGAACGAGAGAATGGCGAAAATATTCCCTCACCAGTTATAAAATCATATCGATTGGAGTTCAGCTAATGCCAAATAATACCTCATTCACTAATAATAAACTACTAAGAAAACATCGTCCGACAACTGAAAAAATCCATGCACCTTATAGAGGCGTTACTTCTAGAGAGGATTTCATAAACATTACTATGGGTATGAGCCATGACCTTTATTATGTGCAAAGGATTGGTGGTGAGAAGGAAGGAGAGAGGGGACAGGTTCAAAATGAGGAAGATAATTTTGACCTTGTTCTTTTTGGGGAAGGAACAAAAGCTACTACAAATATTGGTACCGCAGGGCACTACTGCAGCTTAGCAGGCTTTGCTGGTATTTCCCAAAATATTTTAGATAGCGTATGGACAACGTCTAATGGAGTGGTTAAAACATCTGTAGACGGTGGAATTCAGGTGTCGTCAGACGGAAATCTGGACCCCGCTTTTATTTCTCAATCGGTGACTGTAAAGCCAGGAGATATTCTGTATATAAGATTAAAGTTGAAGAAAATAAAAGGCAATTGTGATGCAGTAAAATTTGGAGTAGACGATATCAATCGGACAGGACCAGATTTAAAAACTGTAGTTTTTCCTTCTTCCGACTTTGTTTACGTAGACCACAAGATTTATTGTACTGAAAACCAAAAAATAAATTTGAGGATTTATCCTCATTATCAGCCCAAGAACTTGGAAGCAACAACAATTCAAATTCAAGAAGTCCTAATTAAGAATCTAGAGGAAACTTCAGTATCTTTACCAGGGCTAAATGTTGGAATTAAATCAAAAATAGATAGCTTAGAAGAATCAACTACTTTCTTGAAGTCATCTATTAAAGGAGGTAAGTAACTTTTGCAATTAGAAAGTACCAGAACGAGAAACCTTCACAAGGGTCCTAGCTCATCTAAAGAGTTCAATTCCAAAGTTACAAGTATACAAAAAGATATAGCTTCTTTGTTTGATGTGTTGAATTCAAATGAAATGAAGATAGAAACCAATATGGATATCGTTTTGAGAGAACATCACTTCTTTCAGAAAAAGCTATATGAACTCGAAATGAAAGTAAAAGAACTTCAAGACCGATACAATCTTGAGGGTTACAAGGCAAATGAAATGAGAGTTCTTCGTTCATTTTATGATACAAAGGGAATAAAGTTGAACGCCTCCATGCAACAGGCTTATATTGATTCTAATTATGGTATCGCTACGACATTTCCTACGAATATCACTTCAAAACTTAGCTACCAAACAGATTCAGGAGAAGTCTTCTTACCTCAAGGCTTGGAAGTCTATGCTAGAGAAACCAATGATACTGCCTCGCTTAACGGTGAAACTAAAGAGAGAGTTTATCAAGACGTATCTAGTGAAGGACTAGCTTCAATAGTAGATAGAAAAAAAGAAACTTATTGGATTAGAAACAGCACATTCAAGAAAGAGGAATGTGTTACAAAGGTTTTCGGAGAAATACATATCAAAGTACCAACACAGGGATTAAATAATCTCTATTCAAATGTCCTCACAATCACACCATATCCATTAGGCTCTATGACGATAGAAGATGTCTTCTATCGGGGATACGGAGACCAGTGGGCAAGACTTCAAAACTTTCCAACCAAACTAGTTAATGATATAGAAACACCTATTCCAATAGAAAATGCGGAGAATCTATTCTTTTCCTTTGAAAAAACAGAGATTACCGAACTACGTATCTTGTTTAGTCAACCCTATTGGTTTGAAAACAATAATGAGAGAGTATTTGCTTATGGTTTTCAGGGAATAGACCTTCAATATCATCTTTATTCAGAAAAAGATACTCAATTTGTTTCAGAGTTATCAACTTCAAACCCCTCACAAAACTTCCAAATCATTCAGATGCCAGAAGCAATCCCAGCTGATGTATCTGAGACAGATTTAACTGACCTCGTAGAACACCATCTATATTATGATGAATCACTTTCAACAGAATTCGAATTTGGTTCAAACATAGTAGCTCCTTTAAATAAAGTTTATATCAAAACAATTCTAAGGAAACTCGGAGATAAAACTCCAGTAATCAAACAAATGGTTTTCCCGTACACCTTTAAAACAAACGACATTACTTAGAAAGGGGGAGGACCTTCTTGTATACGCTATTTGTAACCACTCCTGATTGGAAGGACGAACTATTAGCCCTTCTTACAGGATTGGTGGTATTCGTCTATGGACCGCCTCATGCTTGTCTCAATATTTTCATTGGTATTTTGTTGCTCGAGCTAGCAATGAATTACAACCTACACAAAAAATCTCCTCTAAAAACAACTTCTGAATTCATCCAATACACCATTTCAAAACTTGCTAGATACAGCGTTCTGATTTTCATTGGAAATGGATTCGACATCTTTCTGAATAATGCTCCAAGTACAAGAAATTATATGTTGTTTGCACTTTTTGTGATAGAGACAACTCAGATTTTTAGTCTAAT
>NZ_JBIOQK010000003.1:0-7987 GCF_051713685.1 Enterococcus sp. DIV1059_2
AAAACCCTAAAAGCATTATACAGCCATTTCCATAAACACTGCAACTCGCTTTTTCCTTAAACAGTGCGCTACTTGTAGTTGGAACACTAAAAAATCAAATTACTTAAATATCCTTGACCATATGGAGGGCTTTTCTATAACGGTAGGCTCTTCTAATAAGCCAATGAGCCTATCTAGTCTTTCAGTTAGATCACTGATCTGCTCTGATTGCTTTTCAATAACTGTATTTTGTTGATTAATAAGTAACTGATATTCTTTTAATAGTCCATTTTGAAGTGATATGTCTGTAATTTGATCTGATGAATGGATAGCAGTTTCAGTATAAAACCTTATATAAGCTTGACTTAAAGCCATTTCATAGTTTAGATCTGGCTTAGATTTATTTTCCATGACATACCTAAACGCCTCTATGTCTTTAGCAACAAAAAGTTTCTTAGTGCGATTCTCTACACTCCTTGTGTAAACAGGCTTCTTAGCTAGTTTTTCCATATCATTTGAATACTTTCTGACGGTTACAGGAGAGATCTTTAATTGCTTAGAAACCTCACTGCTATCGAAAAGTTGTTCTGAATCGTTGTTATACATAGCTCTTAGCACTCCAATCATATTTACATATCAGTATAGTAAGGGGTATATAATATCCTATAAATGGAATCATAACACAAATGCTATCCAATATGTTAAAATGGTGTGGCAGAGGAGCATTCTGACGCCATTTCATTTATCTAGCTTATAGAATACTCACTTAAATAACAATAAGATCCATTTATCAGCTTATGAAAACAGCTAAATTTCACTAAGTTTTGAAATGTGCAAAAAGCGATAGAATAAGCTTTCATAAACTAGACCAATTTCATTTCACAATGTTAACGGCTGAACCGCTTGATACAGCTACTACAGCTATCTTAGCAGCAAACTTGAAGATCTAAAAGCTGATCAAGAGTCTGCGGTTCAAAGCCTTCAAAAGGACTTCTACGAACGAACCCTTCAATCCATGGATAAGCAACAAGAGGCTGCTCAACCTGTTTATCAGATCTCTCGTGAAGATGTCCTTTCACTGCAACCAACGGAAGCCACAAGACTACGTGAAAAGAACGCCTTACAGGCGGTCAGAGCAAGCCCTAACAACCCTAGATCAAAAAGAAGCTTTCAAGAGGTAGATTCAAAAGATCCGCAAAAACGTATAGTTTTTAAAACAGTCGTGTCTGTGCTAAAAAAAAGGAATACCCGTTTCGGAAATCGCTAAGGAAAACGGACTCTCCAGACCAATAATTTATAAAATAAAGAAAGCGAATGATTTGTAGGTTTTATCTACAGTGCATTTTCGTTTCTATGTTCCATGTACCACATATAAAAAAAGACGCTACCGACATTTAGCAGTAACGACTATAAAACATAAATTATTTATTATTAATAAACTCTATACTTGTAGGCAAAGGTATATTCTATATGACTTGGAAAGTAGGCTTCTTTGATAGTTGTGTATCCAGTTTGTGTAACACCATTGGTGAACCAAATACTTTTGTAAGTAATATTATACAAAGCACTCCATACACCAGTGTCTGTCTTTTTTTGCTGGGCAGTATTCTTGACTATTGCTTCTTGTGTAGCAGCTCTAGTTGTTAGGGCATCAACTATCGTAATATCTGGTTGACTAGCAATATCATTTTCAATAGACGATGCAGAGGCACTCACTGTTGGTATGATAAAACACAAACCAACTAAAGTAAAAATAATTTTTTTGAACGCTTTCATTTTATACCCTCCTATAATATAATTTGGTGCAATGCTATTATATTATAGGAATAAGTATTTTAAAAGGAGGATTTGTTATGGAAATGCCGATATTATATATAAAAAATTTATCAGTAGAAATAAAAAAACAAGAAATACTTACCAATTTAGCTCTTACTATCACTAATAAATCTATTATTTGTATTATAGCCCCAAATGGTAGTGGAAAAACAACGCTATTTAAAACGATTAATAATCAAATTGCTTCAAAATCAGGAGAAATTATTTTGCAGAGTTTTAATAAAGATAAAAGAGAAAAATATAATAAGAATTTATTTTTTTTAGAAAATTCCGACTCATTATTTCAAAATCTAACTGCTTATGAAAATATAAGTTTTATTTCTAAACTTTGGGAAAATAATTGTAACATTGAACAAATTATAGATTTAGTTGGTATTAGATCATACAAAGACAAGTTAGTTAAAAATATGTCTCTAGGAATGAAGCAAAAAGTTTTAATTGCAGTTGCTATCGCGAGCGGTGCTAAATTTTTAATTTTTGATGAACCATTAAACGCATTAGATATAGAGAATATAGAGTTAGTTACAAACATTTTTTTGACATTAAAAAATCAAGGCAGAACAATTTTGCTATCTTCACATAATATTTTTGAATCTAGTAAAATTTGTGACGAAATCTTTTTTTTAGTAGATGGATATTTGAAAGAAGCCCCTTTGGAATATACACAAATCAAGCAATTTTATTTTGAAAATTTTTCATAAAAGGAGAATTTAGTATGTTAAAATTCGAATTATTAAAAATATACAGAGATAAAACAACGTATATCTTTTTTTTATTTATAACATTATCTCTGATACTGCCCTTTACATTAGCTAAAAGCCAATCGAACGATTTATTCTTTTACGAAAGTAATTATGATATGGCTTTAGGTGCTATTGAGTCTATGAAGAATGATCCTAATGCAGAGGAAGCAATTAAAGACGTGCAAGAAACCGCAGATTACATGAAAGAAATTATTGACGGAATTAAAGAAAATGATAATAAAAAAATAGTAAACTATGAATTAAAATTAGAAAAAAAAAACCTAAATGATATGGAAGCTGGAACGCTTGTTTCTATTCCTTTAGTAGACCAAAAATCTTTGGTTGCGACGCTTCAAAATATAAAAGATAACAATATGGAAAAATTGAGCAGTAGTTTAAGAGAGTTAGGAAGTGTTAATTATTTTAGTATTTTATTATCTAATTTCAGTTTTGTATTAATTATTTTGATCTTGATCGCTATTCATATCTCATTTCTAGTAAATTCAGATTCCAGAGGAAAAAATCTAAATATCTATTCAGCTTCACCAACTAGTAAGCTAAAAATATATGTTACAAAATTTATAGCTTACAGTATTACTATTATTTCAAATCTGGTAGTATCTTTCACTTTTATCTTTTTGTTCCTCGCAATAAAAAATGGTACTGGAAATAGCGAATATCCTATCGCTAGAATCATTAATAATTCAGAAGTGACTATAATGACTACAAAACAATTTCTTCTCAAAAACCTTCTTTTTTACGTTTTATTAGTGGTTTGTTTTTTGCTTTGGGGAATGTTGATTTCTTTGGTATCAAAAAACCTTATTATAGGCTTAACATTACTTGTTATTCCGCTAATAGTAAGCCAACCTAGTATTTTGAATACTTATGTAAATGTTCAATTGCTTCCGTTTATTTTGCTAAGTTATTTTGATATAGCGAATATAATAGTTGGCGGTTCTGGATTTGTACCACTTCCCAACGAAGCACTTACTTATAAGAATGGTTTTTTACTCTTAACGATAGTTATTTTTGTAATTATTGCAATTAGTATTGTAATTATAAAGACGGAAGTATTTAATAAATTCACTAATTATCGAGCTAAAAAATAATCCCAAGAAATTTTAACTTAACTCAGTTATTTTAACATTTAGTTAACATAATACGTATTAACACAAGACGCCCGTCAATCAAGCGATTGACGGGCGTTCTTTGTGATTTTCAATTGGTCTAGCTCTGTCGGGATCCTAAACCGTTGGTAAATCAAGCATCTTCTCTTTGCGCCGTTTGTGAAGAAAACAAGGAGTAGATTTGAAACGGTGTTATGTTCCACGCTGGAATTGTCGCAAGATAGGCGAAATGTTGCTTTTCTAACAAGCGTAAAATGCAGCGTACTTGATCCGCTGTTTTGTTGGGCGCAATGGCTAGGCATTCCACAAAGTCAGCAGGAAAGGAGAAAACGGAACGATTCGCTGTTTGCCACCCCGTGACGATCGTGGGATCGAATTCATACCTTCGACAAAAATCACTCACCGATAAACCAAGGTGTCCCACGATATATGCAGTAATCGGATAGCTGTCAACATAAGGGGAAAACTACATGTTTTATTCTAGTAATTTTAGTATATAGTCTTCCGCTATGATCTCTCCTTGCATGATCAACCGTAAATGGTCGAAGGGGATTTTTGTGGATTTACTGAGTCGGTTTAGTTCTTCCTCACTCTTGATTTTTTTTTTTGGTTCGTTCGATTCGATCCCATTCTGTATTGGTCAAGTAGTGGGAAAGTTCATAGGTTAACCGAGAATCCTCTGCATCGTGCACAAGATCAACTCCTCTTTTTATGGATTATTATAAAGGCAATAGAAAATAAAGAAACTACTGATCACTTGAATTGTTCATGTTATACTCGTTAATGGCAACTGCCCCGTAAGGGGGTGTCACTATGATTAAGGAACTAATTTCGCTGATTATCGCCCCACTTTTGGTGGGTCTAGTACTTTTGCTAGTTGATCGCTGGTTAGACGATTAGCCGATAGTCGAAGCAGTTGCCATCTGGCCCCAACGCTGGAGTCGCAACAGCGCAAAAAAAGCCCTCCTATTCGCTGTAGGAGGGCTTTTGGTGTAACTATGATTTTAAACTAATTTCGCTTCGCACACTTATTATATCAAGAAACTTTGAAAAAATCAAAATGCAGCAATCAGTACCGATCGTTTTTTGACATTGAAACTATTTGCGATTTTCTGTCTAAAAAAGTTGGTTACATTCTCAACTTTTATCGGTCAAAAATGTAACCAACTTTAAAATTGCTCAATCCCTTGCAGCACTAAGGTTTTTCTGATCTCGTTACATGTAGGAAGTCGTTTCCTAACCCCCCTATTAGTAAATGGGGGTTCACGGTCACTTCAGCTCGCACAGCAAGCTGAAGTGACACCAGAAAGGCTACAAGGATAAAATTAAGACACTAACTTTTGCCGGTTGGGTGTCTTTTTTTCGCCCATTATTCTTCTCCTTTCGTATTTTCTAAATCATCTTTAACCACTTCAAACATATGATTTCTAATATCATAAGTCGGTATCTTCCCTTGACTTATCAACACTTTTTTATACGAAGCATAAAGCTCTTTAGGAATACGAACAGTCACATTCTGGTATTCAACAGTAGATTTTTCTCTAGCCAATAAAAACACATCCTTTCTAAAATATAATATAAGGATAACATACTTATATATAATTATAAATAAGAATAAAAAAAGAAAAATGGCACAATGCACCCATTGGGGGGGTCGTAGTACGGAAGCAAAAATCGCTTCCGTACTACGACCCCCCCAATTTTTCCAAATTCCAAATTTTTTTCAAAAATTTTCCAGCGCTACCGCTCGGCAAAATTGCACGCAATTTTTAAAATCATAAAACCATGAGGGAATTTCATTCCCTCAAACTCCCTTGAGCCTCTCCCTGCCGAAATGGTCGGCTACCGCTTATTATTTCATTCAGTTATCGGCTTTCATAATCTAACAGCGAACCTCTTCACTGCAAAGCCACGCTACGCTCAAGGGCTTTTACGTTACGAGAACTGCTGTTTTAACGATTATGCCGACAACTAAACGAAATAAACGCTAAAATGCCTTAGAACGCATTTTATGAGCTTTAAACATAATTTGGTTTTTACTCGCACGTTTACTTTTGATTAAACTAGCGAAGTCTGTTTAATTAAAAGTAAATGTTTAGTTGAGCAAAGCGAAACCAGAAAGGAGCAAACAACATGACATTAGACTACAGAAAAACATTTGAAATTGAAATAATCAATGAACTCCAATCAGCGATTCACTCAAAAATGTTGAACTATGTTTTAAACAATAAACTCGATAAAAGTGACTCAACAAACCTACAAGTAAATTTATTAAAACAATTATCAAACATGAACCAAATTAATTTATTTAAATTATCTTTAGAAGAATTAGAAGCCTATCACGACTATTTACGGACGATAAAAAAATATGCCGATAACATCACACGAACAGCGTGAGTTTTAACCAACACGCCTGACGATAAAATTAATTTGAAAAATATTCCCTTAGCGATTTTTACTAAGGGCGCACTTATACCCACCAAATTTTTCTTACGAAAAATTGATAGGTTTGTGCGAAAAAAGAGTACAGTTTCACGTAAGTGATCTGTACTCTTTTTTCGTCAAGCGTGTTTATTAAAATTCGTCGCACTCATGTTTCTTTTCTTTTGCCAAACAGCATCAATCATTTTATTAATAGCAAGAGTATTACTGTTAATCGCAATATCAAACCAAGCGTTGCGCAGTTGATCTACAGATACAATCCAGAGATCTATGCCAGCCTAATTAAATAAACCTTTTCGAAGGAGCTGATCAAGTTTGCCGATCAGCTTCTTTTCATATGCTCTCATAATGGTGTGCTGGATAGTCGTCAGACCGTCCTATAATGACCGTACAGCCTATCAAACTACTCTCAAACTGGATCATACCAAAGCGGAATGAGAAGCTGTCAGAGAGATTTTACAGTGGGCCTCATACAAATTCTGTAAATTCCCATGTGGAGCTTTGGAAATAGCCTCTTGAATTTTAATTTTATTGGAATTTCTATATAGGGCTTATAGGCGTCTATATGAGCCTGTGAGAGCTTTTACCATGATCTGCTTATAAATAAAACCAGAAGCATAGTAAAACGCCTGTAGACGGCTGTACGAGGCTCTGACGTTGCCTTGTTGACCTGTTCCTACTTATCCAAATTAAGTAGTCCAAAGATCGGCTGATTCTGGTTGATTCTCTTTTAAAACCTTTTATATATCTTTTTAATATCTTTTAAAACCTTTTAGGGAGATTCTAGCCTTACTCCACCAAGCGTTACAGGCTATTAGGGGAGGAGTTTTATCTGCTTTAGGGAGGAGTTTTATCTGCTTTAGGGAGGAGTTTTATCTGCTTTAGGGAGGAGTTTTATCTGCTTTAGGGAGGAGTTTTATCTGCTTTAAGAGGGAGTGTATACAACTATCCTCCCAAGTGGTATGATAACTATATAAAAATCGCTGGAGGGCTTTCATGAATGAAGTTGTAAAGTACCATAACGATATGAATTCCGTGGCATTTAGGGGGTTTGGCAAGGTGGAGCTAGATCTGTTCTTTGCTATCTGCTCCAAAATGAAGGACGAGGGTAAAAATGAGGTGGAGTTTACTTTCCATCAGATACGATCATTAAGCCAATTCAAGATGACATCTACACAAGCCTTTGTATCCAAACTTAAAAGTACCTATGAGAAGCTTCTTGCACTGATCTTTAAAGAGGAAAATGGAAGTCGGACAACGTACTTCACGCTTTTTGATGAGTTTACGATCGATACTGATGAGGAAACTATCTCCATAACGATTAAGGAGAAATATTTCTATATCCTCAATGGACTGACTGCAAACTTTACTAGATTCGAGTTAGCCGAGTTTGTAAACCTAAAAAGCAGTTACTCCAAAGGTATGTACAGGCTACTGAAACAATTTAGGTCAACAGGCTTTTATGAGGTGCCTATCGAAGACTTTAGACGGTTATTGGACGTTCCAAAGAGCTACCGCATGAGTGATATTAATAAGACGATACTCACACCAGCACTCACAGAGTTATCAGAGATCTTTCCAGATGTAGCATGTGAGAAGGTTAAGCGATCGGTTGCTGGAAGTCGTGGAATATCAGTGGTAAAGCTTATATTTACCTTTAAGCCGACCAGTAAAAAAGATTCTATACTGCTTCATGACTATACAAAATAAAGCCACTAGGATAGTTCCTAGTGGCTTTTTATTATCTGATCACAGAGTTATCCTTAAACCCTTCATAAAAGCTTTCCAAGGTCTTCTTTACATAGCCTAATGGACAGTCTTTGGAAAGAACCATCGGTATATGCGACCGATAGCGCA